>CAIUMP010000045.1 GCA_903900335.1 uncultured Ignavibacteriota bacterium
CGTGTCGTTCGAGGTGCATTACAATTGGAATTTGCTGACGAAGCGGGCCGTGCTCGTTCCGGCAGGATGGAGCGTGCTGGATTCAACGGAACATACTAACGGAGTGCTTACCATCAAGCTCAAGCATGATGCGGGTGGGGCTGTTCCGGCGGCAACACTACTGGCCACATGCTACTTCGATGCATCCATTGGCGATAGCACGTACTGCACCATCTCAATACAGAACTTGCAGTTTAACAGCGGCGACCCGAACTACGCGCGCTGCATGTTACAATCCGTTTTGGTATCGGATACCGTGCATTTCTCCGCCATTGATATTTGCAACAACACGCTGCTCCGCGACTACCTCGACGACCGTTTGCAGCTAACGAACATCTCCATTCGCCCGAACCCCATTTCGCTCGCTGATGGCGCAGCCCATGCAGACCTAACCTTCTCACTTGATGCCGCTGCCGACATGACGGTGCTCGTGCGCGATATGCTTGGGCGCGAAGTGACCCGCACCACGGCGAGCTACCAAAAGGGTACAAACACGCTGCATCTCGTTCTTCCGCACGCCACCGAAGGCACCTACTTCGCCGAGGTCGCCTCCGGCCGCGAGCGCGTGGTGAGGAAGGTGATGGTTGAGGGGAGATGAGTGCTATTAACCGATTGAGTTGTATGAGACTTGTGGCTTGCGTTGCGGTGCTCGTTGGAATCTGGGCAAGCGAGTGCGATGCACAAGGGCCGTCCCAATTTTGGAAGCCGCTTACTGGGCCCCCGGCGGCAGGAGCATATTTTACAATCTTGCCAGATTCTCAAATTGCTACCCAAGTAGGGGGAGCGGCCTACGTCTACATTCCCGGTACGAATAGCTGGAGGCCAGCTTCTACCTTGGAACGAAAAGCCTTGGTACAACCGGGCAGGACTCCGCATCCCGCAGTTCCATTGATCTTAGGCCGTTATGCGAGTTATCAAGACACGCTTTACTTTTCTTCCGACTTCGGTGCACATTGGACAGTTGTCGGAACATTTGGGGCACCGGGTAAGACACGCATTCGGGGTCTTGTAGAGACTCCGTCTGGGAATACGGTGCTTCTCAATGATGCAAATGCGCTCTTTGTCACACACGACATATTCAAGACCATCGATACGGAATATTTGCCCGATCCGGCACGCAATGGTTTGAGTAATGACGGTGACACTCTCTATATTACGACGAACCACGGCAAACTCCTTCGAAGCATCGATTTTGGAAAGCACTGGGTACTCTTATTTAATCACGGCGATACAACGGGAAATTATCACCTCGTCCTTGACCGGAAAAATGCATTGTGGTTACTTACAGGATGCCTGCTTAGTACGGTATTTCCCTATTCCGACACGGATGTTTTTCTAGGATACTCGTTAGATCGAGGCGCGACCTGGGTCCCTATGTATAGCCCTGTTGATAATCGTTTTCCTGGGTTAAGTCACATCGATAAGGATGACCGTATCTTCGTTCGGTTTGATTCGACATATCGAACTGGCGATCTGGGAAAAACATGGACTACTATTAAAGGTTTAGGTCTTGTTGGAATCAATTACATTGCACCTGATGGTACCATATATGGAAACGGACTGCGCTCCTTCGATCACGGCGATACATGGGACACGCTGCGTTATGCTGGCATCGCGTGCGTCCCTTTTGATATGCTCGCAATGGGAGATGCCTCTGCATTGAGCACAAGCGACAGCATCTTTCGCA
The DNA here is from genome assembly GCA_903900335.1 of uncultured Ignavibacteriota bacterium. GTDB lineage: Bacteria > Bacteroidota > Ignavibacteria > Palsa-1295 > Palsa-1295 > PALSA-1295. The sequence goes on from CAIUMP010000045.1 coordinate 1,727, forward strand.
CAGTAAATAATGGCATCGATTGGAAAAGCTTCTATTATCTTGCAAATCCGGGACCTTATAGCGAAGGTCCACTCAGTAGAAGACCGGACAGTGGTTATCTGATGATCAATACGACCGAGAGATTGATCGGTTCCAATGGCTTTATATACCTGTGCTCCGCCGCTTATAATCCGACTGCCGGAATTGGTTGCATCACATCGGGCTTTCACGTATGGGTCTGCCAGTCGCAACGGTTGATCGCAGAAAGCCTAGATACAGGCTGTTCGTATTCTACATGGGATACGATTTCTTTGACTCCGGTCTTGCGTGTGCTGGAAACGTCGAACGATACGGTATTGGCTGTTTCTTCTTCGAGTCTCATGAAGGGTTACGATGCCTTCTTTCCATTCGTCGATGTCTCTCCACAGCAGAGCATACACCCTCCGACAGGAGCAATTGCAAAAGATTCTACCGGAGCAATTTACGTCGCAACGAGCGACGGCAAGCTCTTCGTAACGAAGGACGGCGCAAATTCCTGGTCGTCATTTCCTTCCCCTGCAACCGATAGTATTGATCCTGTCCAACATCTCACCGCAGGTCCCGCTGGTTATCTTTTCGCGATCGACTCCAATCGGAAGACCGGCGAAACCTTTACGTTCGAATATGAACCATCTAAATCTTCTTGGCGGGATATTACGTATGGCCTCAAGCGCCAGAATTTCGTTGATACCGCGAAGGTAACAAACATCTGGTACGCGAATAATTATGTTTATGCCGGGACATGGAACATGGGGTTATTCCGGAGCACAAATTCCCTGATCAGCTCTGGCATAGTCGAGGAGGAGCATGGAACACCTTTGCGAGTATTTCCTAATCCGGCGAATCAGACACTAAGCGTAAGTTATCCAACAACTTTGGATGGCTACTTTACCCTTTGCGACATTATGGGACATGAATGGCGACGCGAACGTGCGGATCGCTCTACTCTCCGGGTTGCGTTTGAGATTTGCGATCTTCCTTCCGGGATATATGAGATTTGTTCTACCGGTGTGGCAACCAGATTGGCGGCGAAAGTAATGGTTTCGCATTAATGGGTCAGGTTGTCACGTGTGGGCTCAGTCGGGCAAGGATGCCCTACCTACAAGCTCGCTAATCAGCGGGGGGGAACGGGCGTTTCGGAAGGTGTCGATTCTGGAGTAGTAGTCCTATTACGTTTCTGCGGGACTCTGTCGATCTGGATGCCCAATCCAACTAGTTTAGTATTATCTGCTACTTCAGAAATTCGGGAACAGCAAAGAATTTTGCAATAATGAAATGAACACTTAATTGAGAGAAGACGGGCCCTCGTTTTCTGGAAAGTGGTGCCTTTATGAATTTCAAACGCAGCAGAATCACTCCGGCCGCAACTCAAACCGCTTCCATGCGGCATTGCGCTCGAAGAGCGGGACGTGCACGAGCCCACCATGCTTGAACATCTCGACCATATCGTGATAGTTATCGCCGAAGACGGCTTCCGTGTTGCCGGTTGGAAGCGAGGCGAGGAGGTCGTTGGATTTCATGTCCGCGATCATGCGCATGGAAGGGCCAACGCGCATTTCGTATGGTTTCCAGAGATCGTAGCTGCCTTGCATAACGGTTGTCGGTCCACCGGACATCGCACCGGCCTCGATATTCACTAACTGCGAGATGATACGGCCCTCCTTGCCGAATGGATGGCGGTAGGTAAGCGTGTGCATTCGTCCCCACTGCCATTGCCGGATGTCCGGGCCAAATGCCTTTGCCATGAGGCGCAGCGTTTCGTGAAAGGAGAGTTGAATGATGGAGTCACGATGCTCGGCGGGCCCGCTGGTCGTTACGTCGTCCCACCAGATATTTCCGGAGTCCGGCATGATTCGCGCGAGCGATTGCAACGCAATGTTCCCCATATAGATGAACTCGCTGTATCGCTCCGCCCCCAGCTCATCGCGGAAGGTGTGCTCCAAGAGACGATTGAGGAAGACAGAGTAGATCGCGGGGGCGATCTCGTTGGCGCGGAGTCCACCGTCCCAGTTCCGCAGGTAGTCCAGCACTTGCGCAGTGAAGCGATCGACCTTCGGTGTCTTGATCGTGTCCTCCGGCATGTGACGTGAGGCGAAGTAGAGCGAGTCTTTCAGGAGCAACGAGTGCATCGTGCTATCGCTCACGTTGTTGCCGTGCTTACGAACCGAGTCCTCCTTCCAAAAGACGTGCATGGAGTCCACGCGAAAGCGCGCGGTGCTGTCGGCGGTAGTGCGCGGTGGGTGTGGATCGGGATAGAGACGAAGAAGGTAGGGAAGGACGCGGCGCAGATCGTACGCACTTACCACATCATTCTGTATCAGTGCAACATTGCTCGCATTCAACTTCGGATGCAACTCGAGGAGCTCCGAAATTCGGTCAGCGCGTGATGATGGCTCCCAGTTGTTGCTGAACGGGAACGGGCGATTCTTCTCCGGAGGATTATTGGCTGATACAAGATAACCGCGACCTGGGTTGATGGAAGAGGGAAGATCCTGCATATAGACGAAGCCGCTCCACGCATCCGCCGCGTTGGTGGCATCACGCGGAAGAAGAATACTTCGTTCACTTCCCGTGCGACGCGGCATTCTTCCAATGTATTGATAGGCGATGTTACCCTTTGTATCGGCAAGGCAAAGATTGAGACACGGTGATGCAAATCCCGACATCCCTGCACGCGCATCGGAGATGGACTTCGCGTGCATCATATTGACCCATCCTCCAAGCTCGTCAGTCAGAGCAAAATATCCATTCCACATCATCGCCACTTGCTTGCTCGGACGATGGAAGATATTGCTGTCAGGGATGCCTCCCGCGTGTACATTGGATTCAAAGACGTGAAGGAGGCTGTCCGGGTGCATCGTGACGATCGGTCCATTCTTGGTCATCAGGATGTCGAGCGGGACGCTCAGCATTGGATTGGACTTGACAGAATCCTGCACCATGATCTTCTCATGCACAACGCCAA
>CAIUMP010000046.1 GCA_903900335.1 uncultured Ignavibacteriota bacterium
CGTGACACGGTTGCACGGGCCGCTCCTAACGGAGCTTGACAATATACTGGGTGGGAGCGCGCGTTCTACAAACGGGCCGCGCCTATGGCGCTGTCAGTACGAGCTAAAACCGCACATACGTCTTAAACGTCAGATCCATCACCGCTCCCTGATTGAGTAGTGGCGGGATCCCCCCGCCTCCCCGCGCCCTGGAGAGGCAGTGGTAGAAGCAATTACCACCCGCAGGCGCGGGAACCGCGCCACTACTTCACTCAGGAATTCCGAACCGCAATACCATCCCCGCGCGTTTCTTCTTGCACGAATTGCTCCAATTCCCTGTGTTAAAGAAGCTTCCGTTCATCCCTCCGTTCGTTCTCGCAGCCGTGATGCTTGCCGGCATGTTCAGCGCGTGCCAACATGATCCCGTCACGCCTCCGCCAAACCCGCCCGATACGACGCATAAGATTGACAGCACCAAGGGTGACACCACCCGCCGCGTTCTGAAGATCACACCGGACTCAGGCAGCACACAGATGCTAACCTCCATCACGTTCAAAGCCGTAGCAACACCTGGCCCGCTTCCTAAGCCTTACACACTTCTGTGGCAATTGGATACTGCGGCGATGGCGCGTTCGAATACCGATACTCTGTCAGTGATGTTCAATACATCCGGGAAGCATAAAGTATGCGTGACGTACCTGGATTCGACAGGCAAGACGAGAGCCATTGACTCTGTCTCGGTCAACGCACTGCCAAAACCCGCCGACCCCAATGACACGACAAGCCACAATTTTACGTGGCAGGAGTTCACCAACCTGCAAGGCCAGAACAATATGACCGGGTGCTGGGTCTTCGCGCCCGATGATATTTATTCTGTCAACGATGCACTCTATCATTTTGACGGCACTAATTGGAATAAAACATCGCTGAACGGAATGCCTGCGGAGGGTCTGAGCGGATCTTCGTTCTTCGGATTTACTTCGAAAGATTTCTGGCTAACCACAGGCACAATTGCATTCCATTGGAATGGCTCTTACACGGAAGAGTATCGTGTTAACAGACTTGTGTCAGGCGGAGCAAGCCCTCTACACTCTGCATGGGGCACATCATCTAACGACATGTACTTTGTGGGTAACTACGGTACGATCGTTCACTTCGATGGCACGAACTGGACCAAGTTTCCTGCGGTGACTGGGAAAGAACTTCATAGCGTATGGGGAACGGCGAGCAACGATGTATGGGCAGCAGGCTTCAACGACGCAACGGCAGAATCGGCTTTGCTGCACTATGATGGCAATTCCTGGACTTCAATTGATCCTCAAACGATTGGGAATATCGGGCCTGGAAATGATGGCTTGAACGCCGTCTGGTGTGTTGACAGTATGGGGCGGAGTATTGTCGTCGCGAGCGGTTCTCATGTCTGGCGCAAGAGTGAATTCAGACCGTGGTTCTCGGACAGCGGAGGTGTTACCAATGACTATTCCGGGGGCTTTGTGGGATTAGATGTTCTTCAAGGCAATTCCGCAAATGACATTTTCACTGGCGGTAGCTTCGGTTTCTTTACTCATTGGAACGGATTGTCGTGGCATCGCTATGACCAGTTCTATGCGCCTGGGAGTGACGCAGCCTTCGCACAAATGAGTATCAAGGGAAATACCGTTTGTTTCGCGGGAGTAAAGAATGGAAGCAGTTGGGTGTTGGTCGGGCAGCGGAAGTAACTCCTCCTCATCAAAACCGCACGTACGTCTTAAACGTCAAATCCATCACTGCGGCCTGATTGAGCCCCAGACCGCTGGAAGCGCCATAGGAGAGGCTAAAGCCGAGGCCGTGTACTTCGCCGAGCGGCTCGCTGGCAACACCAATTTGTCCCGAGAGCAAAGTGGCCGAGCCAAGTCCACCAGCGAACGCAGGCTGCGACCAAATGCCGTAATATCCCAGGCTCACCAACGGCTCGATGATGCCATCGAAAAACTTCACCGGAATCCACGTGAGCTGAACGCCGAGTGATTTTGGCGAGGAGGTGATTTGCGAAAAAATTGTCGGCGCTACATAACTCAGATACGGTGCGCTCGCGTAGAGATAACCAAACGTAACGTCGAAGGAGATCGCCGGCTTGTTTGCTTCGATACCGATCATGATGTGATCCCCAGCAACCGTGCCGACCCCAACACCCACTCGGCCATGGACATCAGCGATCGTACTCTTCGCATTCGCCTTGACGATAGACTCAAGTTGGTGCTTTGCATCCTCGCTGGCTCCCAGTGAGGCCGTAAGGCGATCCTTCGTTACGCGCTCTGCGGTGAGTTCACCGTTAAGTTCACGTACGTATGCGGCCCAGTCTTTCTTCTTTCCACCCACTTCGATCGTGTCCGATGGAAGGATTCGGCTGCTCGATACCATCGTGACTGGCGTCGCCTTCTGAAAGGAATGCGTCTCGCTGAAGATCTCCTTGTTCGTACCCAACTCTCTTGCTGAGAACCGATAGCGGTAGGGTCCATCGGCGAAGTGTGACATATCCACCTCCGCGAGATAATCCGCCGGTTGCCGTATCGTGTCCAGGATGACCATCGGATTCGCCGTGTCAACAACACTGAGCAATTCCACCTTTGCAACGCATGTCTGCGCGATGGAGAATGGAATGGAAAGCCGCGAGGAAACATCGGAAATCGTTTGCTTGCCAAGCCCGAATTTCAGGCGCTCACTGGAGAGGATGATATGCTCGTCAATGAAGCGAGAGAAGTCCTCGTAAAAATCGAGCACTTGACTATTCTCCAGTTTCACGATGTACATTCCTTTGGCGAGCGGTTCGTTCGCCAAACGAAGCGGAATGGGTTCGTCGGCTTTTGCGGTGAACTCTTTGTGAAATCTTTCGAACCGCTTTATGTCGCCATTACGGGTGGACTCCAGTGCACGCTCGATTATTACGTAGTATCGAATGGAATCTGCAGAACCGGGAACGGGGAGTGGCAACAATCCAAGATTGATGGTGTACAGTGCTTCACCACCGGATAGAGCTTGTGCGAGATTGCTTATCACCGGGAGCGCGAGCGGTGTGCGCGCCGAGCCAGTATAGTACATTATCGGCTGATCAGCACTGACTCGGTGTCTGGAAGTGTCCGCGCCTGTAGCGGTGTGGGTGTAGTAACCAGGCTGAAGATGGAAGCTCGCTTCGTATAGGACATCGCGCGAGGAAGCACTGAGCCGTGCGTAATTTGCTTCGGTCTTGACAAGAACCGGCTTGAATGAACCCCCAAGCGTTTGCCGTGCTTGCTCGATGCGTTGACGAATAAGTGCGTCGATCGTTGCGTCGTCGGAGGATTCTATCTCCTGAAATCGCTCTGGGACTGCCGCAGGGACACGCATCTGCTGTGAATGTCCCGGTTGTGGGAATAGCAGAACTGCCATCGCAAATGCGACGGCAGATCGACGAAGCCTTTTCAGCGTTTTGGTCCGAAGCGAGAACAAAGTGTAATTAATTAGAGCCTGTCGCGGCTCGTAACAACGATCTCGCGCTTCTCCGTCGCATTCAGCATTTTAGCATAGCGATGGGAGAGCATGATGTCGTTAGGCTCCTGAACTTCTGGAGTTGGTGCATCATGCGTTTGCGCAACGGCCGTTGAAGTCTGTGCGAGATCGACCGAGGCAGTAGCAGGGCTCTTCATTGTGGCGCGAATAACACGTGGTGTCGCGCTTTTTTGCGTCAGGACGGGGGTAAGTATCTCCTGTGGCTGGGCGGCCGCAATGCGGCTCTCTGAGCGCTCAACTGCTGGTTGATTTACTGAAGGCAAGGCAGGAGTTGCAGGGGCGAGGCTCGCAGTGCCGGCAGGTGCAGATGTTCTTGTTACAAACCACGTGGTCCCAACGGCGAAGAGTAAGGCCAGCAGTGCAATGCTCGGACGAAGCGACCAGCGCTTCAACCGCGTCGTGGTTGGTCGTGCAACAACGGGCGGTGCATCGGCAGCATAAGAGCCGATACCGGCGGTCTCGTCGATCGCGATGCCTTCCGCGAGCAACTGTTCAATTCTTGCGCGAGTCTTAGCATCCAGATCTTGGGAGAGCAGGAACCGAGAGTCGTCGAGAGAAACGCGGATCGCTCCGCGGACGGTGAGATATTCTCGAAGAAGTGCTCGTGCTTCGGTCGAGTGTGCGAGCCGTTCAAAGAGTACTGTTTCCAGCTCTTTGCGCACCAGTTCGCCGTCAAGGTACTGAACGATCAGCTCTTCCGTTGTGGTCGGTTGACCGATCCCTTCGGTGGGGTGTTTCGTGTTCATGTATTGTCTCCGTACTGCAGAGTCATTCAAATGTAAATTTCTTAGCCTTCCGAGTTCGGTCCCTCGTAAAGAAGTCCCGCATCATCACCGATGATCGGCAGGAGCATCTTTCGTAGCCGTGCCTTTGCTCTAAAGATTCGAATACGAATCGTAGATAGCGATGTTCCCGTTATTCTGCCGATCTCTTCGTATGTAAGTCCTTCGTACTCGCTCATTAGCAGTGCCTCCCGAAATTCATCCGGGAGCTTTGCGATGGCCTTCAGTAGCAAGTCCGTCTGTTCTACCTTTGACATGCGTTCGAGCGGATCATCCGAGTGCGAGAATGCAGAGCGGACTTCGTTCGACGTGGCATCATCAAAATTTTCTCCGTCACCAATAGTCTCGGTCGTCGATCGATGGCGAAATGCCTTCTTCTTAGCGCTCAAACAGGAGTGTCGCGTTACGGTGAAGATCCATTTGTTGAACTCACCGCCTGTGAAAGTTTCTTTGTACTGTGTAAGTCGCAAAAAAACATCCTGAAAGGTATCATCCACGATCTCCCTCGGAAGTCCCACACTCAGAATGACCTGCGCGCAATAGGCGTAGATATTCGCTTTGTACCGTTCATAGAGCGCGAGAAAGGCCGCGTCGTCACCCTGTTGATAACGTGAGAAGAGCAATTCATCGCTGTGCTCATGTGGTACGGCCGAACCGTTCGGCGGATACTGAGCGCGAGATCGTTTATCAATGAACTCCTTCGAAGCTTGCCTCTGAGCGACTGCCTTGCTGGCTGCGTTCAGCCACGGATCCAGCCCGTCCTCTTGACCCGACGGGTTAACGCGATCATTCGTACTGGACCGCAAATCATCAGCGAGCCCTCCCACTGGGGAAGGCTCACCCGACGATTCCTGTTCGGTCAAGCGCTCTTCGTGCATCTGGCTCAGAGTGGACTGCATGATCAGTTTCTGACTTCAAAGTGCGATCATGCGTCTCATACAGTTTGGTCCTTCTTTAGAAGGCCAACGAAATCTAGGGGATATCTTGCTGTCGTCGATCGGTGTGTGTACCGCTCGCCACTATTACGTATTTCACCTTCCGCAAAGAGTATCTTCTGTAGAAGCCAACTCTTAAGCTGGATGCTGGAATCGGAATGGGTTTCATCGCAAGAGCTCCTCTCCAACTGTAGAACCCCAAACCAACGTCTTAAATAACTTCGCTCGCGAGAAAAAATTACACCCCCCTACTCATTTTTTTTTGGATCTAAGAAATTAACGAAATTGGGGGATTTCAGCCTCCTTGGGTTGCCAGCCACCTTGCTATTCTTGGCCGAACCGGCTTATGTTAAATCGCAGGATACGCACAGCAGTGTTCGTGTGCGTCCTATTTTAGGACTGCCTAAACGTTTAGGAACGAAGATTTAATGTAATCCCCGTCCCAATGTTGGACGAAAAAATGAAACCTTTGTCTTAAAATGGGACATTATGAGGGTGTCGTATTTGTCCGATAAATCTGAGGTAAATCCTTAGGCTGACTTGGAGGCTAGTTTAGTAGATTTGAATTGATCATCACAGACATAAATGGGCCAGGGCCTATCTATGGGAAAGCCCTAGCGATTTAGATCAGGGCGAAGATCGCAAGTTGCACGTTCGAATGAAAACATCAACACCATCACGTTTTGGTCGCAGTGCCGTTCCAGCGGTTGGGGTACTTTCGTCCAAATCCGGTTCAGGCATAAGCACCGCCGCTGTTACTTCTGGATCTGCGCCAAGCGCACCCAATGATGAGATCGATTCAATGTTGAATGATGGGAAGCGCTCCCCGATCTTGATTGTCGACGATGAGCCGTTCGTTGCGGATCTGATCTTTCACTGGGTTCACACTGTCTGGGATTACCCAGCAATCATTGCCAATGACGGGGAGAGCGCTATCATCGCCATGCGTGAGCAACATCCGCGGCTTGTGCTACTTGATATCAATCTGCCAGACATGAATGGCATCGATGTCCTGCGTGCGCTCAAAAGTGCGGACGATTTTCTTCCAATCGTGATGATCAGTGCACAGGAGAGTGTTTCAATTGCAGTGGAGGCGATAAAAGCTGGTGCTTACGATTACCTTACGAAGCCGATCGACACAGAACGGCTTCAAGTCATCATTCGGAACGCGCTAAATACTTACGGATTCCACCAGAAGCTGCGTGTCCTCCAGACCGAGCTGAACAGTCGGTATGATTTTTCGACGATGATCTCGGCTGATCCGCACATGCATGATGTCTTCAAGCTCATGCGCAAGGCCTGCAATAGCGACATTACTGTGTGCATTCTTGGTGAGTCGGGAACCGGTAAAGAACTCGTTGCACGGGCCCTTCATGCAAATGGACCACGTAACGACAAGCCCTTTCAGGTCGTGAATTGTGCCGCGATTCCTCACGAGCTGCTCGAGTCCGAGCTTTTTGGACATGAGAAGGGGAGCTTCACGGGCGCGACAGGACGAAAACTCGGCAAGTTTGAAGCGGCAAATGGAGGTACGCTCTTTCTTGATGAGATCGGGGACATGGACTTAACGCTCCAGGCTAAGTTGCTCCGAGCAATTCAGGAGCGAGAGTTTGAGCGTGTCGGAGGGACCGAATCGGTTCGCGTGGATGTACGGATCATTTGTGCGACGAATACCGATCTTCATGATGCGATAGCTACAAAGAGATTCCGGGAAGATCTCTACTACCGAATCTCCGCGTTCCCAATCATGCTTCCGCCCCTACGCGACCGCAAGGGCGATATCCTGTTGCTCGCGGAGGCATTTCTAAAGCGGTTCAGCGAACGTCAGGGACGTTCTGTTACTACGATCTCGGAGGGGGCGGTTCAAGCGATGCTGGGCTACCCCTGGCCTGGCAACATTCGCGAGATCGAAAGCACTATCGAGCGCGCGGTGCTGCTGGCAGACGGGGACACTATTGGCCTAACAGATCTCCCGATCCCTGTTCGAGAATATGCTACCGTCCAGGACGATGTTGGTGCGATGCATAGTATGAAGGATTTCTTCGATCCACAAAAGAATCGTACGATCCTTCCACTCGAGAAACTTAAGGAACTTGCCGTTTATCACGCGCTCCACGCCTCTGATGGCAACATTACGGAAGCCTCCCAGAAACTTGAGATCAGTCGCTCCACGATGTATAGGCTGCTAGAGATTTACCACATTGCGATCGAGAACGGGAAGGCCGTCTTATCTGCATCTGAAGCCTCGACCGCATAGCGTTCCAGAAGCTCAGAGCAATGAGGATCTGACCAGATGGTTGGAGCAAATGGGTAGTACCATGTTGTTCTACGTATCTAATTGTACTCACCTCCCTCACGCTAAATGTTCAAGAACAAAGCGCTTCTCGCGATCTCGATCGTCGTCTTCGTCGATCTGCTCGGCTTTTCGATCATCCTGCCGCTGCTGCCCTATTACGCGAGCACCTTCAATGCCTCGCCGGTGATGATCGGATATCTGGTTGCGAGTTATTCCATCTGTCAGTTCATCGCGGCACCGATCTTGGGCGGGATGAGCGACAAGTTCGGCAGACGTCCGCTCCTCATCTATTCGCAGCTCGGGTCGTTCGCGGGGTTTATCCTTCTCGGTTTTGCAAACTCTCTGCCACTGCTTTTTCTCTCGCGTATCATTGATGGTATCAGCGGTGGTAATCTGACTATCGCGCAGGCATACATCGCGGATGTAACTCCACCCAAAGAACGAGCCGGAGCGATGGGCGTCATCGGCATCGCGTTCGGACTAGGCTTCGTCGTTGGCCCTCCCATCGGCGGATTACTTGCAACGCACTTTGGATATGAAGCGCCCGCGCTCCTTGCCGCGTTCTTCGCACTGTGCAGTACATCACTTACGCTCTTCTACTTGAAGGAACACCAGCACGTCCGCGATGAGAATATGAAGACCGGCCTCTCGTATTATGCTCGCGTCTTCGATTACATGCGCGAGGCGAACTTGCGTCCGTTCTATCTCATCTTCCTCTTTTTCGCGCTGCCGTTCTCGCTCTTCATCTCGATGTTCTCTCTTTATGGGATGATCAAATTCAATTTCTCTACTCAGGACATCGGGCTTTTCCTCATGTACGTCGGCTTACTCGGGGTCGTGTGGCAAGGTGGTGTTATTCGTCCACTTGTTCGACGCATAGGAGACTTAGCGGCGCTCAGAATGGGCATGGTCGCATTGCTGCTGGGGCTACTCGGGCTCGCGCTCGTTCAAACCGTTACCGCGCTCGCCATCGTCGCGGTCATCTTCTCCTTCGGTACGGCGATCACGCGGCCAACATTATCGAGCCTTATTACGCAGATAGCACCTGAGCGACGAAAGGGTGGCGCGCTCGGCGTTTCATCATCACTCGAAAGCTTCTCCCGCTCCATAGCACCAATCTTGGGTGGATGGATCATCGGCGGTTTGCATCCGGATTATATTGGATATGTCGGCGCAGCGATGGCAGCGATAGGCGTCGCTCTCTCATTCCGAGTTTCGATACACGGATTGAAGTTAACCTAACGGGGCTACGTTAATCATACTCCACCTGCACAACCGCATACGCGGCAACGCCCTCTTCGCGCCCGACAAATCCCAATCGCTCACTTGTCGTCGCCTTAATACTGACGCGTTTCACGTCGAGACCTATCGCATCCGCAATGCGCTCCCGCATCGATTCAATATGCGGACGAAGTCGCGGTGCTTCCAGCACAACAGTCGAATCAATATTGACCACATGCGCTCCCTCCGCACTCACTAAGCGCATCACTTGCTTCAACATCGCAATAGAATCCGCGCCGCGCCACTCGTCTTTCGTATCGGGGAAGTGCAAACCAATATCGCCCAGCGATAACGCGCCAAGCAGCGCATCCATGATAGCGTGAAGCAGCACGTCGCCATCGGAATGCGCGACAGTACCGAGCCGCGATTCGAGCGTGATGCCGCCGAGGATGAGAGACTCACCCGGAGCTAATTTATGGACATCATACCCGAATCCGATCATTGGCGTTCTCGATTATTCAACACCCGCCCCAGGGTTCCGCTACGCTACACCCTAGGCTACATACCGAGGAATTCAAATTAGTTTTGGTGATTAGCCCAGGGTGTAGCGTAGCGGAACCCTGGGTTTGACGGTGGTGGAATTGGTTACCTACTTCTTCCTGCCCCGTCCCGCCGGCTTCTCATTTACTTCGATGGCCAACTCATTCATTGCCTCGTCATACTCCCGTTTGCAATTCGGGCACTTGAGGAATTCGCCACGGTCGCGGGTCCAGTTTGTCGCAAGCCAGTTGTTGTTGCACATCGGGCAAGGCTTGTTAACGGGCTTGTTGTTGGAGATGAAGTCGCACTCGGGATAGCGTCCGCAACCCCAGAACTTGCGCTTACCTTTGCCGCCGCGTCGCTCCTGAATGTCACCAATGAGGCACTTCGGACACTTGATACCCGTCGGTGTCTGCCTAGTAAACTTACACGCGGGATACCGGCTGCATCCAATGAACTTACCAAATCGGCTTGAGCGAATAAGCAACTCGCCTTCTTTACACTCGGGACAGATCTCGCCTGTCTTCTCCGGCGGAGCTTTGCCTTCGTTCTTGAGCGATGTCTTCGTGCCGCAGTCTTTGCACTCGAGATACATGCCCCACCACCCCGGCTTCACCTCCGTGTTCATCGACTCGCACTTCGGGCACGCGCGCACCGGAAGCTCTTCCGCCAATCGCTCTTCAACAAGCGCGAGCACATTCTTAAACGGAATGTAAAAATCGGACATGACCGATTCGTACGTCCGCTCGTTCGTCGCGATCGTATCAAGCTCAAGCTCCATTCGCGCTGTGAAATCCACGTTGAAGATTTCGGGGAAGGACTTCACCAAGATGCGATTGACGTCAATGCCAAGAGTCGTGGGATACAAACGACGATCCTCCTGCTCGACGTACGCCCGCTCTTGCACGGTCCCAACAATGGACGCGTATGTCGATGGTCGCCCAATGCCGAGCGATTCCAGTTCTTTGACAAGCGTGCTCTCGCTAAATCGCGGCGGCGGTTTCGTCTGGCTGTTTTGCAGATCGAGATCCTCAATGTTTGCAGAGTGTCCCTGCACGATGCCATTCGGCAGGCGCTTGGACTCCTGCTCATCGGGAGACTTCGTAGGAGCTTCGTCGATGTCATCCGACATCACCTGCATGTAGCCGTTGAAGGTGATAACCGAGCCGGACGCACGGAAGCGATACGCCGAACCTGTCTTTTCTTGCGACTCGATCTCTACAGTCGTCTGATCGATGAGCGCCGGTGCCATCTGGCTCGCAATGAAGCGCTTCCAGATGAGTTCGTAGAGTGCGAAGAGTTGCTTGTCTTCGGTTTCCAAGAAGCGGCGAACGGTCTTCGGATCGTTCATCGCGGATGTCGGACGAATCGCTTCGTGAGCATCCTGCGCGCCCTTGGCCTGCTTTACTTTACGCTCTGCACCGACGTACTGCTGTCCAAAATTTTTCTCGATGTATGTGAGTGCCTCGTTACGTGCATCGTCGGAGATACGGGTCGAGTCGGTTCTCATGTACGTGATGAGACCCGTCAATCCCTCTTCACCAAGCTCTACGCCTTCGTACAGCTTCTGAGCAAGTTGCATTGTCCGACGTGGATTCATGCGAAGCTTCGAACTTGCCGCCGCCTGCAACGAGCTTGTAATGAACGGAGGCGGTGAATTCTTGCGAACTTCGCGCTTCGTTACGGATGCGATCTCATACGTCTTGCTACGCGCATCCGTCGCATATCCACGCGCGGTTCGCTCATCGGCGATGAAGCTCTTCTTGTCGCCTTCTGGCAGATCCTGCGCGCTGCCTTCGGGGTTGCGAATCTCCTGACCATCTACTGTGACGAGCTTCGCCTTGATCGGAAACTCGGTGGATTGTGTCGAAAAGTCAGCCCACAAATTCCAATATTCGATGGGTTGGAACCTGGTGATGGCTTCCTCGCGCTCGCAAATCAACCGAAGCGCAACGGACTGCACACGGCCCGCCGAAAGCGCCTCGCTCGTCTTTCCAACGAATGCCTTCCACAGAACTGGCGACACCTGATAACCGATTATACGGTCCATTACGCGCCGCGCCTGCTGAGCTTCGAAAAGGGCCGAATCCACCTCCCGCGGATGCAACATCGCTTCCTTCACACCGCTCTTCGTGATCTCATTGAAGAGCACGCGCTTGATATTTGTGTTTTTGGTAGCGACTTCCTTCGCCAAATGATAGGCGATGGCCTCGCCCTCGCGGTCAGGATCGGTTGCGAGGAAGACCTCTTTCGATGTCCCGGCGAGCTTCTTCAGCTTGTCGATAATATCCTTCTTGCCCTTGACCGTCGTGTACTGCGGCAAAAAGCCGTTATCGAGATCGACGCCGAGCTTGGACTTCGGCAGATCCTTGACGTGACCGACGGAGGCCTCGACGATGTACCCGGGACCCAGGTACTTATTGATCGTCTTCGCCTTTGCCGGCGATTCTACAATTACTAACGATTTTGCCATTATTGATTAAAAATCCGCGACTATGGTGCTCCGATGTTGGCTCTGCCCTCAGGCTTGCCGCAATGACCGAAGAGCGGCAAACATACGATATAAGGAAGGCAGTTCACTTGGGGGAGAACAGAAGGGGGTTCCGGGAGGGGAATGGAACGACCGCCAAGGAGAGGACAATCCCTCACAAACACGTCATTGCGAGCGTAACGCAGTGGAGCGAAGCAATCCGTTGTCGATGACACACTCGCTCCCTAAACAGGGATTGCTTCGTCGTCCCTCCGGGACATCCTCGCAATGACAACGTTCAAGATTCCAATTGTGCAACAACCTGTTGCCAAATTGGAGAAAGCTATACAAAAGAAATAATTTGTGTGGATCGAAGTGGTACTTCAATTCCTCTACTGCACCCGATCACTCGCATTCAGCATCAATCGGCTATGCGCGCGGCCAGAGTCATCGAAATCGAAGACGGTGCTGGCGACGAGTTCTTTCACTTCGTTGAGCGGGGCGTCCGTCACGCCAGCCATCATGATGCGGTCGATGATGAACTCCATGTCGGTGTCACTGAGCAGCCCAAGAGCGTGTACTTGTAGCAAGTACCCATGCGCATCCTTGCCAATGACAGAGCTTTCGACATCATGATAAATGCGAACAGAGCCATCGAGAAGAGGGCGTGAGGTGTCGATCGAACGGGGATTGCCGAATGGTGTTGCGAAGAGAAGTGGGCTGTCATCGAAACCGCCAGTGAGTGCGATCTTATCGAAGAGCCAGGAGAATGCTGTGGAAATTTCGTTCTCGCTGAATCCGCGCTGGGAGAGCGGCTTGAGATCGATTTCGGTCAGAGACTTGTGGGAGCGCATCTCCGCCAGAAGAAAGACGAGTATCTCCATGATGCGTTCGCGTCCGGCACGGGGCGCTTTCAGCATATCGGGCATATCGTCTCTAGTTACCATAATTCTCCTACGTCCTCACAGCTTAAGATGTTCGCTAACGCACTGCCCACGGGGCTTTTTTGAGTTGCAGCGTACGCGTATCCGGGCAAAAATACGACAATTTGAACGACGACCATTGTCATTCGCAATCCACTACAATTTAGCGAGGTACCAACGCTCCTTCGAACGCATTTGTTTCTTGCCAGCGGGTGTCTTGTCGTCGTAACCAGCGAGGTGGAGCACGCCATGAATCACCAAATGCACCAATTCTACATCGAGCGTTACCTTTGCTTTCTTCGCGTTCTCCCGCGCCCTATCAACACTGATGTACAGCTCCGCTTCCAACTCCTGCTCATTGCGATCTATCTCGAAGGTGATGATGTCGGTGTAGAAATCGTGACCAAGCGATTCGCGGTTGACTTCAAGCAATTCATCATCCGACATGAGGATGACTGAAAGGGAGAAAGATGAGATACTGGACATCTCCAACTCGGCAACCAACTGTGCCGCACGCTTCATTTCAGCCTTGAGTCCGCCAACAGCGCCATAACTCTTCCGAGCCAGCTTCGTCGGCGTGAGAGCAAAATCAAGGCGGAGCTTGCCGCGAGCCTTCGGCAGAACGGCAGCGGGACTACCCTTCACTACTAAATACTTCCGAATTCTCTCCAAAGATCTTCAGCGCCACTGCGGCCCGCAGATCGGAATCCGCAATGTCGGAAAGCTCCGCGTCGCGCAGCGATTCGTCGATGTTCATGTAGGCTTGCAGAACGCCTCGTGAGCTGATCGTCAGAAACGAGAGCTTGCCCGGACCAGGACGCGAATAAAACGCAGCCTCTTCCGTCGCATCCAGCAGCCGGATTTCCTCGACGCCGTGAAGCTCCACCATCCCCAGCGCAGAGTTGACCAGTACGGATGTGCCCGCGCCCGACTCCGTCAGGTTGATCTCCATCAGCGGACTCTCGCCAGCCACCGGCCCCGCGCCATTGCCGGACTGCCCGGAATGATAGACAAGAATACTTGCCTCGCTCGCGGTTGTGCCGCCAGCATGGTTCATGGGGATCCCTTCGAGGGTGTCCGCCAGTCGTTCGATAAGCTCCGGTCGAATTAGCATTCAGGTTGAACCTCAGATGAGGCGGCTCCGTTCAAAAAAGGTAGTGGAAAGTGGATGATGGTTCATCCGATTCGGATGAACCATCATCCAAAGCCGCTTTCGAGAAGTACGAAAATACGGAAGAAATTCCGACCAATGACGACACGGGCGTTGGGCTGACCAATTTTTCAACCGGAATCCACCAACTTTATCTTGTCATACCATGACACAAGACCAAGTCATCAAAGAGCTTTCCTCCATGGGAAGCCCATCCATCAAAAAAGTCCTGACGAACCACGGCGCTAAGGAGCCGTTCTTCGGCGTAAAGGTCGGGGATATGAAGGTGCTCGTCAAGAAGATCAAGAAAGATCACGAGCTTTCGCTTCAGCTTTATGATACTGGCATCACCGACGCCATGTATCTGGCCGGACTCATCGCCGACGAAAAGGAGATCACCGAGGCCGATCTGAACAAATGGGTGGAGTCTGCTTACTGGTACATGCTGAGCGAGTACACCGTGCCGTGGGTTGCGGCGGACGCTGGACTCGGAATGAAGCTCGGCCTACAGTGGATCGACTCCTCTAAAGAGATCCACGCCGCCGCTGGTTGGTCTGCGCTTTCAAGCCACGTCAGCATCACCCCCGATGACAAGCTGGACATCTCCGCGCTCGGCAAACTGCTCGACCGCATCGCGAAGAAGATTCACGCATCACCAAATCGCGTTCGGCATACGATGAATGGATTTATCATTGCCGTTGGCTCGTATGTTCCCGCTCTTACAGCAAAGGCGAAGGAGACGGCGAAGGGTATGGGCATGATCGAGGTAGAGACAGGAGGGACGGCGTGCAAAGTTGCAGACGCGATTGCCTATATCGAGAAGATCGAGAAGGCAGGGAAATTGGGAAAGAAAAAGAAAATGGCGAGGTGTTGATCGAGGATCAAATCGACTTCAAAAGGAAGGGGCAGTGGACTTTGGGGTCCGCTGCCCCTTCCTTAATCAGTTGCGCTTGCCTACCGCTTCAAACGGAAGTCAACGATCTTCGCATTGGACTTCTGGTTGTCAACCCATTCCATCATGAGGCGCTGCTCACGCTCCTGGAACAGCTTCAGCTGCATCGCCCGCTTAGAGGCTTTGAACTGTTCGTCCGTCGGAACGTGGCGCTCGATAAGCTTGGCGATGTAATAACCGCTGTTACCCTTTAGCGCGGGGCTGAGCTCTCCAGGCTTTGCGGAGAACGCCCAGTTGTTGATGACATACTCTGCGTATGGAAGTCCATTTACCGATTCCGCTGGTCCCATCATGACTTCAACTCGACGAAGTGTGGAATCCCCGGTTTGGGCCGCGATCGCATCAATGTCGTTGTTTGCGGCGGCGATGGTATGTAACTGCGCAGCTCGCGCTGCTACTGAAGCTACTGCCTTACGTTTGGCAACCTCTCCGGCAACGCGCTCTTTCACCTCTGCAAGCGGCTGTGGGCCAGCAGGGATGATCTCCGTTAATTGCGCAACGAGGAGAAACTTCTGCTGCGTCATCTTCATCGGCTGAGAAATATCTCCCTTCGAAGCATCGAAGATCCAGCTCACAAAAGCAGGGCTCGAAAAGATCGGTGATCCCTTCCGATGGGCCGCCGGTGCATCGGAGAGAATGTGGTAATTTGAAGCCTTTGCTGCCTCGTCGAATCCAAGCTTTACAGCTTGCTCGCGAAAGACGTTCGCCATCTGTTGCTGCATGAGCAGTGTTTGATGGCTTGGCTTGATGGATAGGCTGACACCGACCACCGTCCAATGCGTATTTGATTTGCCAAGCACCTGAATGATCTCAAATCCGGAAAGACCTGGAATTGGCCCAACAATTCCATTGATTGGTGCTCCTGCGAGGGGATCGCTACGCTCAGCGTTCGGCGGAGCCTCATTCCAACCGATATCACCCCCACGAAGCGCCGACTTCGGATCCTGAGACTTCGTGCGTGCCAATTCTACAAAATCCGCACCGGCTCGGAGCTGCTCCGCGATCACATTGGCAATCTTCTTCGCGCTGTCAACTTCTGGAGCATCGACTCCAGCAGGTGGCTTCGGAGCGCCGGGCTTCGGCGGTGCTACGGAAATGACAATATGCCGGGTGTGATAGAGCGTATGAGTCGTGT
This sequence comes from uncultured Ignavibacteriota bacterium, assembly GCA_903900335.1. Taxonomy (GTDB): domain Bacteria; phylum Bacteroidota; class Ignavibacteria; order Palsa-1295; family Palsa-1295; genus PALSA-1295. The sequence continues at coordinate 15,909 of CAIUMP010000046.1, forward strand.
CGCCACGTTCAAGGATGCGTACGGCGCTCAGCCTTCCACCGATCGATGCCACCGCCACGTCCCCAGCCTTCTTGCTGAGGAATGAAGTGTCATTGCCTAAGTCACGCTGAGTGATCGTCTGACGCCCGTGGAAGGGGTCGTCACTGTAATCCATAGATAGATCCTTGGCCGCGGAGTCGATCGTGTTGAGCGGCGCTTCTGAAAGGCGTGCGGCAATGGAACGTGCGGTTTCAACCGCCGTAGCCGTATCTCTCGCGTTTGGCATTTGGCGGAATACCACGAACTTGAATTTCCGTGATTCCTCCTGCTTGTACTGCCAGGAATGAGCGTCGTAGTAGTCCTGAAGTTCTTTGTCGGAAACGACTTTCGTTGCGTCCTGAGGAACAGGCGGAGCCGGGATCTTCACGACCTGCACCAGCACCTTTGCGCTATCCACCATGTAACGCTCCTTAGCTTCCGCGTCGGTAACGCGGATCGTCGAGATCATGACTTCCTGCCACTTAATGTGACGAAGTTGATCGCGAACATCCTGATCAAGCTGACGGACGATCGTGTCGTTCTTCGGATCGCGTAGCCACTGGAAGTACTCCTTCTGGTGGAAGTAGCCCGTCGAATCGCTAAAGGCACGCTGAATTTCACCGGGAGGTGTCTCGAATAACGCGTCGCGAACTTCCTGGTCCGTTACGACGATATTCATCTTATCCATGCTCTCCTGAAGGATCGCCTCCCTCACAGACTCATCCCATGCCTTGTCCGCGGCCTGATCCTCTTCCACGTCGGAGAGGGCGCTCTTCTTCGAGTCCTTCTTCATCTTCTCCGTGACATTCATCAACATCCGGTCGTAGAGCTTCTTGGTGATCTTCACACCATTGACAGTTCCCATCGACTCGGCGTCACCGTGGCTATTGAACAGGCTTCCTTGACCACCCCACTCGAAAATGATCATTAAGAGGAAGATGCCCGCGAGCACGGCGAAGACCACCGGCATCGAATCGCGCATCTTTGTCATTACTGGCATAGGCTATGGACTCTAAGTTTTGTACGTTCTCAAAAAAATTGGATGATCCGCCATCACGGATACTCGATTATCCGTAATGATCGGCCACACTGTTGACCGGTGCCGAGAGGTCAAAGTCCCGGGCACAGAATCACCGTGAACATTCTCCCCACCGGGAAAAGTGCGAACAATTACGATAGGAGCAGCGATACCGCCCCAATTCTCATCCTGTCTGTGTTTTCCACTCAATCCGACATCGGAGCATTCCGTTGCGTTTCCACGGGCAAGCGCTTATTGCCTTGTGTTCAAGAGTTTGCTGCATATTCATAATCCTCTGCGGTGAGGCAAACCTTGTATTTCAAGTTTTTTCGGTGTTCCTGCTGACTCTCACCCCGCTAAATGTCGTTGGATCTGAGGTGTGTGACGGGTATCAATTAGTAAGCAGTTCACGTCCGGTAGCAGAAAACAGGCGATTAATGCCCAATCTACGATTCCCGAAATCCGAGTTGTGGCACGATTGGAAGTACATATAAAGCAGTAGAAGGATAGCAAGCACGTCCGCGTGGCTGACGGGGCGCAGAAAGCCGAGGGTTCGAGGATCTTGGTGGTTATCCGTCCCGAAGGATTATTAACGAATCATGATGAATTTTTCCTGTCGGCACCCTGAACGTATCCGGCAGGAGTATGTTTAGCACCCCGGAGTCCAGAACCGATGCCTTTGCAAAGGGGTATCAGAACGGGTCTCCACATTGATAACGCTTTCGGTTTCGTGTTTCTGAGATTTTTGGTTTTGCATCCAGGCCGGTCCCCTGAAGAGGGGAGCCGGGGGGAATCCCCTTCAAAGGATTCCTTTAAGCTTCGATTGCGCTCTGCCCTCCCGGGCTCTGCATCTCTCGTTCGGCTCTCACTGCCTGCCTTACTCGACATTCCCTAGAGCGCATCGTAAAGCATTTCGTTTTAGCGGGTACCCCTTTGAAGGGGACCTCATCTCTTATAGTAACTTAATGACAAAAATCTACATTGGTGGTCTTCCGTACCAGACGGACGAGGATCAGCTTACCCAGATGTTCTCGACCTACGGCGAAGTCGCAAGCTCGCGCGTTATCACCGATCGCGATACCGGACGCAGCAAAGGCTTCGGATTCGTCGAAATGAATGACGACGCAGCGGCCAAGAAGGCCATTGCGGAGCTCCACGAGGCAGAACTCGGCGGACGCACGATCACAGTCAACGAAGCGCGTCCGATGGAAGCGCGTTCGGGTGGCGGCGGCGGTGGATACCGTGGCGGCGGCGGTGGCGGCGGTAGCCGTGGCGGCGGCGGTGGATACGGCGGCGGCGGTGGTCGCGGCGGTTCCGGCGGCGGCGGCGGAAAGCGCTGGTAAGCCAACCAACAAGTGTTAACGCACTTTTAACGAACGAGGCAGTAGCGATACTGCCTCGTTTTGCTTTTGGGAGAGGTTATTTGAGGACGTTACCTGGCCACGACGAAATTGCATCGCGCTGAGGCTCCACCAGCGGAGGCGATGGCCACGTAAACTCCATGTGGAAAATCGGATAACTCCGCTCTCCCTGACCAGGTGTTTGAACCCTCAGTAGAGATTTCTACCTCATGCAGTATGACGCGTCCTGAGAGATCGCAGATAGAGAGCGTGGGTTGGGTAATCGCAGTTGGCTGAGAATTTCCGGAGGTCACGGTTATTCGAACGGACCCAGCGGATGGATTAGGAATGACCGCCACACGAAGGGTGATCTTCGGGCTTGAACGTCTTCTGAATCGCCACGGAGCCATCGGATCCGGGATGTGCTGACGAAATAGACGGTTTTGTCCCAACACATAGACCGTTTTGGAATCGGCAAACGCGATGCTGGTGTATGCAGGCAATGGCTTGCGAAAGCTTGGCTCCGGTGGAACAGCTCGCCACCACCTGCCGCGCGAACGAGCAGCGACGACGGTCCCACTATCGCCGACAGCGTATCCCATGCTGTCGTTGATGAAGCGAACGTCGTGCAGCGTATGCCGGGAAGGGAACACCATCCAGGGCCACGTTGAACCCGAGTCCTCCGTATAATGCATGTTGCCGTGTCTGCCTGCGGACTCACCGCACACAAAACCATGCTCCGGGCTTGAGAAGAATATCTTCCTTAGACCTGGCGCTCCGTGCAGAATTTGTGACCACGTCCCGCCTCCATCGGTGGTGCGATAGACACTGCACGTATCCCGAAGAATTACGCTATCCGCGGTTGAGTCAATACTGCGCGTGGCGGAATCGGTCAACAGATATCCAATGTATTTATTCGGGAAGCTAGCGGCGCGTGCGTGTTCACCCGGTGTAAGTGATAGAAGCTGCTGAACTGGCTGTTCAAGAGATGGATCGCTGAAATAGATTGAGGAGTCGGTAAGAATGAAGAGACTACCGGCGTCCTTGTTCACCCAACCCATTTGAAGGACGGGAGCATTACCAGCAAAGGAGATCGGATTTAGGACGCCGAATTGATGAAGACCCCTCGGCCCACCTGCAAGCACGGTTGTGTCCGAAAGCATCACTACCGATGAAACCGAATCCGTATCGGCTAAGGTAGTCTCGCTCCAGGTTGTGCCTGAGTCGCGTGTGATATACATTCTGTTACCGGCAGCGATTGCACCGCTTGCGGCGGAGAAGAAATCTATGCATGAGTAGTTACGATGCGCTGCCGTGTCCACCTGGAACGGCGCTGTGTGGAGTTGCCGCCAATGTGTGCACATCGAGTCCGAGGCATAGATCAATCCCGGCTCACCGACAGAATAGCAGACGCCGCCCGCCAGAGCGACACCATGAAGTTTGCACGGATATTCATTCTTTAGCTGAAACACCCGCCGCCACGAAGCGCCATTGTCGTGGCTGAGAAGGATGTTGGAGGAGTCGTCGAGCATGAGATGTGCTCCGTTCGGAGTCACGAGTTCGTGTGGTGCTCGACGCGGGGAAGGCCCGCGCTCACCGCCGGCGGTGATGAGCGCGTTGTAGGCGTGGGGATCATCCGAAGAATCCACTCCCACCCAGTTACGCCCGCTATCGCGAGAGAGAAGCAGGTCGCCATTGCCGCGAGCGATCACCTCTTCGGTCGGGAGCGCCTGAATAGCAGTGAGTGGCAGGAGACGATGATACACAATATGCCAGGTAAGTGCGCCGTCTGTGCTGCGGAGAATGTCACCGGGATAACGTAGCATCACCAGCGAGCCATCGCTAAGACCAGCGATGGCTTCGTAGGATTCACCGCCAACCGTTTCCCACCGCTGCGAGCGTGCGGAGCTGGTTAGGAGCAGAGCTGTGAAAAGGAGGAAGAAGCTGAAGTGCCGCATTGCCAGAGGGTAACGCCTCCCCGTGTCGTTCTACTCCTTCACAAATTTCGTGCGGTTGCGGCCATCGGTGATAAAATACACGCCGTTAGGAAGGCGCGATACATCGAGCGCGTTTTCGTTCACAGGAACACGGTACAGGCGCCCGAGGGGATCGAGAATGGTTACCGGATCGTGAAGTGAACCGACGTGAAAATAGCCGGTGGTGGGGTTGGGATAAATGCAAGCCACGCCCACTGTCTGTGCATGGCCCTTCACGTCTGAATGGGTGGGCAATTTCGCGCGACCGAGTGCGGTAAGGATATTAGTTCCAACCCCACCGCCAAACGCACCGACGATTGAACCATCGGAAGTGGTAGCAAATTTAAACCATACTCTCGAGAAGTCGAGAAAATCTTTATCAAAAAGCATCGTATCCGTCTGCCATGTGGAACCCACATCGGTGCTCCAGACCGTGGTTTGAAGGGTACGCGATGAGAGTATAATCTCATTAGAGATACGTGCTGTCCGGATATAGACGTAGCCTTGCGTAGGATTATAGAGAGTGCGTTGCCAGTTCTTGCCCCCATCGAAGCTCCGACAGAAAACGATATACGCATCCGAGTTGAGTTGACGATTGACACCTGAAACGATCATGGTATCGCCACTTCCGAAATTGAAGTTTGCGTAATAAAGACCGGTAATCAAACTATCTTTTGGCCAGAAGGGCACCTCGACAGAATCCACGGATTGCCATGAATTGGACGTGCTGTAAAGCCAAATCGGATCTGGTTTGGCAGCATTAGAAACATAGGGGCTACAAAGAACACAATATTTGCCGTGACCATAAGAATGGCCCCAAATGCGTACGGCAGGTATTCCTCTCTGTGGTGCGAAGGGGGCTATCGTCCACGGACCCTCCAAACCTCGAATAAGAATGACTGGCGGGCCGGAGCCTACTATCATTCCTTCACGTGGGGAGTAGCAGTCTGCGTTCGCGAAACCCGAGGACACCGGTGAGTTCTCCTTCACCCACGTTGCTCCTCCATTAGATGTCGAAAGAATCAGGCCGTCAAGTCCAACAGAGACTGTGTGCAGCGAATCGATTTGATCAACGCTTATGCTGTTCCATGCTATTGACCAAGGATAAGCAGAAGGAGGAAAGTAGTTCGACGGCAGATTGGGGTCCTGTACTCGCCAACTACGTCCTGCGTCGTCACTTCTCCAAAAGATCGCCTTATTCAATCCGGACTCGGGATGCCATCGATGCCCAAACGCGCTGCAGGTATTCCCCGAGCAGGATAGATCGTCAAATACATAGTTGGCAGAGGAGTCGGGCCACACAATGTTCCATGAAATCTGAGCCTGACAATTCGCTACACATAACACCGATAGCAGCTCGAGGCAGGCAATTCCGAGGAATTGCCTGCTTGCTTGTGCCAAGATTGAGTGGATCGTGTGGTTCATGGGTATTTCGACGGTGATGTTCGCCATTAATTGAAAAACGAATAACACGGCTCTATGTTGTAGCACTGGCCCAGAACCCATGGGCTAGGATCTGGCGTTGTTGGGCAGTCAACGTCGTCGTGGGATGAACTTATGATTGTGACATGAACAACTGGAGGATTGGGTGGGATCGGCGGATCATAGCACATCTTGTAAACAATCGTGCAGTTCCCATTGACCTCGGTGCAGGGAATGTACGCTAACGTGTCAGTCGATGGACCCTTGTTATCGTACTTCCAGCACTCAGCGACGATAACCTTGGTTAGCGGCGTATCTGGATAGCCACACGGCAGCACCATCCCTGGGCACAGAGTGTTATAGGTATTTATGTCGTGAATGAACTTGTATAACGCGGTGGTGAGTTCGTAGTAGGACGGTGGTCGAGTACAGTCCATCTGGGCAACGCTATTGATTGTTAGGACATGCGTAGTGCAGTCTATACAGTAATCAATTCCGATGGTACACGTATTTACTGTCACATTGATGTGACCGCAAGCGGCGAAACCGTTGCTCGTTTGCATCATCATTAGGCATGTTAAGCCTAAAATAGCCATAGAGAGAATTCTCTTTTTCATATTCGTGTTAAATTAATCGCTAAGGAATCCCGGCCGGTGTAATTCCCGTCCGAGGGTTTTGGAATCTACGAAGCCGGAGCTACAATCTCCGGCTTCGTCATTTTAAAGCCCTTTGTTCACGCTCCTGGGTTGCCCCGGGCGAGCGGTCACGAAGAACTCCCTACGAA
>CAIUMP010000047.1 GCA_903900335.1 uncultured Ignavibacteriota bacterium
AGCTCCGGTTCCGATGTCCGCCGCGGCGATCAAGCTCGTAGAGAGAAGACCGGCGGCGCTATTATGAACAATACCAACAGTGTTAAGTGGGGTGAGTGTCGTTGCACCAGCAGTGACAGTCAATCCATTGCTCGCCGTCAATAGGCCAGCCGAGGTAACCGTGCCCGTGCCTGTCGCGCTGATATTGCCAGAGGTCGTTACGGCCTGTGCGCCAAAATTTGGGCTGACCTTTGTCCCAGCGATTGCCGCGGTTGCAGATACATCTGCATCAACGATCAGGCTCGACGAAAGGGCACCACCCGCATTTGAGTGCACGATACCGAGTCCACCGATTCCAGTGAAAGTTGTTGCGCCACTGGAGTTGAGGGTGGTGAATGCGCCGGAGCTCGGTGTTGTATTCCCAATAGGAGTACTATTGAGACTTGACGCAGTGGTCGCGCCGAGCGTGGATGCACCCGCGTTTAGCGTACCAGCAACAACCGTGTTGCCAGATGCGTAGGCAACAGTGAACTTGCCAGCGTGGTAATTGAGGAAGGTAGCGCCGTCATCTGTCAAAGCAGAATTGATCAGCCCCGTACCTGTGGCATCAAACTTAGCTATTGTATTCTGAGTCCCTGCGACGCCGACAGTGACAATACCGAGCTGGGCGGTAGTAGCATAATTCCAAGTTCCGGTAGAACCGCCAAGAACGGACGACCCATTGACATTGCTTGTTTGGTTCGGATAGATCCAGTACGGCAACTGAAGGGGACCGCTCCCTACGCTCTGCGGCCCTGGGTAGATAAAGCCCGATTGCGCTCCGAGCACAGGGGGCACCGGTACGCTCCATTGCAAGGCCGGGAAACCCGCGTTGCTCCAGTCGGTGTATGCCTGCGATCCGGGCTGCGGAGTTTGGATCGTTATCTTGTTACCGAGATTATCGTCGAGGATAAGCGCTCCGCCGCTGATTGCGCGTACAACCTGAGCTTGAGCACTGGATGAAGTTCCGAAGGCAAGAGCGCCAATTGCAAGGAGAGCAAAAAATCGTTTCATAGAATAAAAGTAGTAGAAGCCGTTATCGCGTAGCCGGTTGATCCGTTATTTCTCTGGCATTCCATCCGGCACGCTGAGACCCATTGGGTATCAAACATCGGACCGACTGTTCCCCCTCTGCCCATTCAAAAGATGGGTGCCATTATCAGTTGCACTGCTAAATTGAAGGGCAACGAAAAGACGATGTTTCGATAGTGAAATCAACTAGCGTAAATACGAACCTACGAAAATGAACACGGCGGTGGGGGCTAACTCACAGCATTCATCGATCGCCTCCATTACCTACGTAATTTCGGCGAAACCAGACATCTTGAGTCCCCTCTGCGGAAACTCTCCATTCAAATATAATACATTCTGGAAGGCGAGCGCAAGAATCGGTAAATTAATCACAAATTGCTAATAATACCAAGGCCGGGATGACGCAGGGGTGAGGGTGCGTCAACGGTCGCTAACCGCAAGAACTTTGCTGCAAAACCAGCTCAAAAATCAGCCGTGAAAGAGACTCCGGCTGAGTGAAGAGGATAGTGATCAATCGCGGTCGCGGAAGCGGAACTCGAGCTTGTCGGCAGTGAATTCCTCGAGTGCCTCCAGCGTCGGCTTGCCGAGCTTGTCGATTTCCAGTGAGATCTTGAGCTGGTCAAAATTCGGCGCCTCGAATTCCTCATCCTCGTCCAATTCGACCGGAACGAGCGTGGAGATCCTCGCCTGATACTCGGTCTTGATCTCGTCATTGATCTGACGAGCACGGCGAGCAGTAATCGCAATCGCCTGGTAAATTGACTGACCGCGGATGGCCATACCTTCGAGATCGACAGGTGTAATGCTGACGTGACGCTTATCTACTTGTTTTTCTGTCTTGATGGCCATTTTCCGATAACTTCTAAAATTATGGTGCTTTTGCGAACCGGCATCAAACGCAAATCTTCCCTAGCTGGTTCGGATATTTAGTCCCTAGACGCGAATATGTGCTTCTCGACTTCTGCTACCGCACGCTCCAGATCGTCATTTACCACAACCCTATCGTATTGATCGGACATGGCCATTTCCATCCCAGCGCGCTCCAATCGTCTGCGGACTGTTTCATCCTGTTCCGTCTGACGATCCCGCAGGCGGCGTTCGAGTGTCGCAAGGTCGGGTGGGGAAATGAAGATGAGTAAGCTCTGCGCAGGGTACCGCTTTCGAATAGAAATTCCGCCCTTCACATCAATATCAAATAGCAACCGCTTTCCCATCTGGTTTGCGCGGTCGATCTCAGTGACGGGCGTGCCGTAATAGTTGCCGAAGATCTCCTCGTACTCAATCAGCGCACCCTGGCGTATCAGCTCCTCAAATTTCTCTCTGGTTACGAAATAGTAGTCCACCCCATCCCGCTCCCCGGGCCTCTGGGATCGCGTGGTGGCTGAAATGCTGAACATGACCTCGGCGGGATGCCGCTCAAGAATCCGTTTCGTGATCGTCGTCTTACCTGCGCCAGAGGGCGCACTGAGCACAATGAGGGTCTTTCTCGTTTCCGTGGACATTATTGTCAGAAGGCGGGTTCTCCATCACCGTTCCCAAAACCGGATTGGAAGGCGTGCGCTGGTGCAGGATTGAACGCATTCATGGATGGCTGATTCCACTGGGGTAGGGCCGCGCCTCCAGCCCCCTCTGCCGCCTCAGGATTCGCTTCGAACTGCGGCCAATTGGCGTAATTCTCGAATCGCCCGTAGTGCTTTAGGAAGCTGGCGGCAACTTCGCCTATTGGTCCATTTCGCTGCTTCCCAACAATAATTTCGGCGATACCGGCTGAATCCACTGTATCCCCCCGAATGATCGTTTTCTCCAAGCCATAGGTCTCGGCTCTATAGATGAACATCACGATGTCCGCATCCTGTTCGATAGCACCAGATTCGCGCAAATCGCTCAGCATTGGGCGCTTATCATTGCGGGACTCCACGCCACGGTTGAGCTGAGAGAGTGCCATAACAGGAATATCCAGCTCCTTCGCAAGCGCCTTCATGGAGCGGGATATCATCGATATCTCCCGTTCGCGGGATTCGATATTGCCTCCACCGCTCATTAGCTGCAAGTAATCGATAATAACCAGTCCGATATTGTGCTGGGCCTTCAAACGGCGGCATTTTGCACGGATTTCAAGCGGAGTGATGGCCGGAGTGTCATCTATAAATATGGGAGCCTCGGATAGGTGCCCTATAGCATACGACATTCGACGCCACTCTTCATCATCCATCCTTCCAGTTCTTGCACGCTGCATATCCACTTTCGCCTCGGCGCAGAGCAAACGAAGCACGAGCTGCATCGCACCCATTTCCAGGGAGAAAATAGCTACCGGGGTTTTCAGCGATGGATCGGGGTTGAGTGCACACATTCTGGCAAAGTTCAGCGCAAGCGCCGTCTTTCCCTGAGAAGGGCGAGCCGCCAGAATAATCAGGTCTGATTTCTGCCAGCCACTTGTTAGGGTGTCCAGATCTGCCAGGCCGGTGGTAACGCCGGTGAGCCCATTGTGCTGGCCTTTGATCTTATCCAGCATCTTCATGGTGTCGAAGGCAAGCTGCTTCATGCCTCGGAAACTTCGTCGATGGCGTGTTTCGGAAAGTTCGAACAACAGACCCTCCGCCTGGTCGAGCAGATTGAACGTGTCGAACTCCCCGGTGAAGGCTCGCAGTTTGATCTCCTCACAAATTCGAATCATCTCCCGAGCGATGTGCTTTTCGAGGATGACGCGGGCGTGGCTCTCGATGTTGACTGTCGTGACGACCTGCGTGGTCAGTTCGACCAAATAGGACGGCCCACCGATCTCATCAAGCTTGCCATCAAAGCGGAGCTGGTTGGTGACCGTAAGAAGATCGATCGGCTCATTCCGGTTATCAAGCGTAATCATCGCCCGATAGATGCTGGTGTGCTTGTCCTGATAGAACGGCGAGTTGTCGTGACCCCGATCACCGAGCACCTCCAGCGCTTTGTTCGCCGAAGACTTATCGATCATCATCGCACCCAGCAGGGACTGCTCGAACTGCACCGCTTGCGGCGGCACAAGCCCGGTCGGGCTCAGCTTCTCATAGAGCTCGCTGAACGACTTAAGATAATTACGGCTGTTCCTGTAACCAGGACTAACCTTCTGCGGAATGGGTTCGAGGCTCAATGCAATTGCGAATGACGAATGGCGGATTTCGAATTAAGGAATGACACAACTTCCGAGAGGCTCGGAGTATTCCATTTCGAATTAACAAGTTGTCCCCAAACGAACGCCCGAGCCATGGTGGAACTGATATTCCTAGGTGAGAATTCTCTTTATTAACGCACCAACCATTTACTTTGTCCGCGCGGCGGTCTTAACGTTCCACGCACCCTTTTTCCAATCTGGATGGAATCCCTAATTAACGCACTTCGTGAGCCATGGCCGTGGTACCTGACCGGTCCATTGGTTGGCCTCATGATCCCGCTTCTGCTGATAACGTGTAATCGGCAGTTCGGAATATCCTCCTCACTACGACATGTCTGCGCTGCACTGCTCCCGACGAAGGCGGCATACTTTCACTATGAATGGAAGAAGGACGTATGGAATCTCGTCATCGCGCTCGGAGTCATGATCGGTGGCTTTATCGCCGCTCATTATTTCATGCCGGCCGAGCCGGTCCAGGTAAATCCCGCGACAGCAGCGCATCTTCGCAGCCTAAACATTCGGGATCTGACGCATTTGCAACCAGCGGATCTTTATAGCTGGCACGCACTGATGACCGTACGCGGCATCATCATTATTCTTGGTGGTGGGTTCCTTGTTGGATTTGGCACCCGCTATGGTAATGGTTGCACCTCGGGGCATGGCTTGATGGGGCTTTCGCTCGAAAGCAAAGCATCGCTGGCGGCAGTGATTGCCTTCTATGCTGGCGGGATCTTTGCGGCCAACGTGCTTTTGCCATTCATCTTACGAATGTAGAATATGCCTACTCCACTTGCTTCGCAACAGCCACCCACATCGGTACCGTCGTCTCCACGCGGAATTTTGGGCTACGCAAGATTTCTATTGCTCGGCGTCTACTTTGGCTTTGTGCTCATTAAGGCGCAGGCAGTTTCATGGGTGAAGATGCAAGAGATGTTTCGCTTCGAGTCCTTCTACTACTTCGGTATGTTTGCAACTGCGCTTGCTACCGCATGGATCGGCGTATGGCTGATAAAGCGATTCCAGATCCGCTCGATCAGCGGTGAGACGATTCGCATGGTGACGCGGCCGTTCGAGCGAGCAAATATCTATGGAGGTCTGATCTTTGGTCTTGGCTGGGGAATGGCTGGAATTTGCCCGGGTCCGATCTATGCCTCCATCGGTGCTGGTATCAGTGTGATGATCTTAACACTTGCAAGCGCAGTGCTCGGAACGTATGTCTATGGTGTACTGAAACCGCGTTTGCCACATTGAAGCTGTTCGAGAATGTTCTTAAGAACTACAGCGAAGGCCCGATCGCAGCAGACATACACGCGGCTTCCCAAAAGCAGCGTTGAATAACTCGCCACCAGCGTCGAACGTACGTAGCATAGACAGTAGAGTTGTTCGGTAATGCAGCATCGACTGCTCGCTCATGACTCAGGTTGGCAGCCTCAATCAAGGTTGGAAGTGATTCCGGCGATTTGAATGAATTGAATGGCGCGGAATCGAGACTGGCGACTGTGAAATGTTGTGACTTGATGATCTTGTCGTCCCACAAAGCGTGCAAGTTCGTCCGGTTGCCTTTGAAGTAGAGTGGGAGTCGTTGCCTCCCTCCTTCTTACCGAAGCAATGGAACGGTTGATAGAGATCGCCGGTAAGATGAAACCACCACAGCAATGCCTCTCGCCGCTCCACCTTGCTTTTGTGATGATCGCCGACAGTTGCCCTCGCCCATTCGAGTTGAGAAATAATGCACGTGCCTTGGCAATCGCGGGAAGCCTTGTAGCTCTTGACGGTCGCGGGAATGTTCACGTAATGCCAGTTGCGTGTTTCGGGGTGAGCCTCTCGCTGATGGTCCGCCCAGTTGCCGATGAAGCAGGGATCGTCCGAACCGATCAGATCGAATGCGGCCTTGCGCTCCTTCGGCTTCATCATTTGGAGCGCCAAGTGGACGACGCTTTCGTGCCCCTTACTCCCCCAGGCAGAAGAGGAGGATGGAAGGAGCATCGAAAACAGCAGAAGGAAGATGGATAGGTTTGTCTTCACACTGCAAACCAAGCTTGCTCGAACGGGAATGGTTCGTGTCTAAGCATGAGAGAGCCCATGACTGAATTGCCCGAGCAGCTCATGTTGTCAGGGAAAGTTCACAATATGATTCGCACCACTCTTCGACACGTTTCTGAATTGCATCCCGAACCTGCCTGGTCAGCGCAAGCTTCTCTTCCCAGGTTCCATCAAAGGAGGATGGATCCGCGAAGCTCCAATGCAACCGTCTGGCTGCGCCAGGAAAGATAGGGCAGCGTTCTGCGCTTGCCTGGTCGCAGACGGTGATGACATCGGAAAAGAGTGCGCCTGATTTATAGACATCGAACACATCGCGTGTTGCCTTACCGGAAATGTCAAGGCCTATCTCGCGAAGCACTTCCACAGCGAGGGGGTTCAATGTCCCAGGTGAAAGACCAGCACTCTCGACATGAACATCGTCGCCACACTGTCGGCGTACTAATGCTTCGGCGATCTGGCTTCTGGCGCTGTTATGAATGCAGATGAAAAGAACTCGTTTTTGCATGATAAATGACAAATAGTGATGAGAAAGAACTAATCGTAATATTACGATGTATGGTTCCTCGCAACAGTCATGAAGGAAGATCTAATACTATGGAAACAGCATCCATCACCCCACGGAGACTTTCTTTTCTCGACCGCTACCTTACACTTTGGATCTTTCTCGCTATGATCGGGGGCATCGCTCTCGGATATTTCGTGCCCGGAGTGGTGGGAGGTATCACCAACCTATCTGTCGGTACGACCTCGATCCCGGTCGCAATCGGCCTTATCGTGATGATGTATCCACCACTTGCGAAGGTACGGTACGAGAAGCTCCCTGCGATCCTTCGAAACGTCCGTGTACTTGTACTATCGCTCATCCAGAATTGGGTCGTCGGGCCGCTGCTTATGTTTGTGTTGGCGATTCTATTCCTTGGCAGCCAGCCAGAGTATGCCGTTGGGCTCATCATGATCGGACTCGCACGGTGTATTGCGATGGTGATTGTCTGGAATGACCTTGCAAAGGGCGATACAGAATATGCCGCCGGACTCGTTGCGTTCAACTCTGTCTTCCAAATTCTGTTTTTCTCCGGTTATGCTTGGTTATTCGTCAAGGTGCTGCCTCCACTCGTGGGCGCGAACTTCGGCAGCATTGATCTGTCGGGGATCACCATCAGCGCGATTGGAAAGAGCGTGCTGGTCTATTTGGGAATCCCATTCTTTGGGGGGATGCTTACTCGATTTGTCCTTGTAAAGAAGAAGGGGCTCGACTGGTATGAGCGACGCTTCATTCCGAGCATCAGTCCACTTACACTCGTGGCCCTTCTTTTTACGATCGTGGTGATGTTCTCCCTCCGAGCCTCCACGATCATCGGGCTTCCACTGGACGTATTTCGAATTGCTGTGCCACTGGTGATCTATTTTGTCGTGATGTTTTTCCTTTCGTTCTACATGAGCAAGAAGATTGGCACAGATTACCCGAAGACGACAACGCTTGCTTTCACTGCCGCAAGCAATAATTTCGAACTTGCGATTGCCGTGTCTGTAGCCATCTTTGGGGTGAATTCAGGGGCAGCATTCGCTGCTGTCGTCGGTCCACTCATTGAGGTGCCGGTGATGATTGCACTTGTTCGGGTTTCCCTGAACATGCGAAAGTTCTTCCCTTCCTCTGGCTTAGCAGTCGGCACTGTGGCCTCACCGCAGCGGAGTTGATGATGTCCACAACTGGCAAATATTCTTACAACCGTAAGCATTGTTTACGAAAGTTGGACCTTGACCTATCGTAATCTTACGATATTCATGTGAACTTATTCTCGGCACCAAACTGGCATTCGAAACCGCAATTAGTTAGTCGGATAATCGAATGAACATCAAAATTCTTGGTTCAAGCTGCGCAAACTGCAAAACGATGTATGCGAGGGTGGAGGAGGCTCTCCGCGATCTCGCTATTGGCGCAACACTCGAAAAGGTGGAGGATATTCAGCGGATCATCTCCTATGGTATCATGGCCACACCCGGGCTGGTGATCGACGAAAAGGTGATTAGTCAGGGACGAGTGCAGACTGTGAGCAAGTTGAAGGAAATTCTCCTTGAATCGAACAACGCTCATTCGGGATGACACAGCGGAAGCTCATCTACCTTCCTCTTGTTCTGCTTCCAATCTGGGTGGCATTCTACTGGTTTTTGCAGCCTGGTGTTGATTCGCTGGTTGACCGGGTACTCGTCTTACCCGCCGGTAGCACTTGGACGGAGGCGTTACGATTCTTTCTCTTCGAGACTCCGAAAGTCTTGCTGCTCTTGATACTCGTTGTATTCGGGGTCGGAGTGGTACGCACATACTTTGCGCCAGAAAGGACACGCATGATTCTGGGGCACCGCTCACTGCTCGCGGGCAACACTCTGGCGAGCATGCTTGGAATTGTGACTCCCTTTTGTTCTTGCTCTGCGGTTCCATTTTTTATTGGCTTTGTGGAAGCCGGAGTTCCGCTCGGGGTAACGTTTTCCTTCCTGATCGCCGCCCCGATGATTAACGAAGTCGCGGTCGTGCTTCTGTTTGGCTTATTTGGTTGGAAGACGGCGCTGATCTACGTTGTAACTGGTCTCACAATTGCGATTGTGTCGGGATATATCATTGGCCGACTACGTCTCGAGCGATACGTTCAACCATGGGTGTATGAGGTAAATTATGCTACCGGAACCGTCGAAGCACCTCTTTCATGGAGCGAGCGAATCCAGAGCGGGATGAGTGCCGTCGTTGAGATCGTGGGGAAGGTATGGCCGTATTTGCTGGCGGGTATCGCTGTTGGGGCAGGTATTCATGGCTGGGTGCCGCAGGACTTCATGGCGGGGATCATGGGTAAGTCCTCGTGGTGGAGTGTACCGTTGGCAGTCGCTATGGGAATACCGCTCTACTCAAATGCAGCAGGTATCATACCGATTGTGCAGGTCCTCCTCGAAAAGGGAGCTTCGTTAGGCACAGTGCTCGCGTTCATGATGGCCGTGATCGGGCTGTCGCTGCCAGAAACAATTATTCTCCGCAAGGTTCTTCGGCTTCCGCTGATCTTCACTTTCGTCGGCGTAGTGGCTGTGGGTATCATGATAGTCGGATACGTTTTCAACTGGTTGTTCTGATCCACAGCAGGCACCCAAATTTCACGACCGATCAAGCACTTATTAAGTTATCATCATGAAATTCGGAAAGAATCTCCGCATAAGGACGCTGACCCTGCTGGCGTTTGTAGTCGCTTTGGTGAACATTCATTGCCGCAATCAGCGTGTTGAAACGCCGACTGTTGCGGTTGCTCCCGCCGCCGTGCCGGTGAATCCCGCAGCTGTGCCGGTGAATCCCGCTGCTGTGCCGGTGAATCCCGCTGCTGTGCCGGTCAAGGCCGCTGCTGTGCCGGTCAAGGCCGCCGCTGTGCCGGTCAAGGCCGCAGTCACGTTTATCGAACTCGGTTCGGTGAGTTGTATTCCCTGCAAGCAAATGCAACTTGTGATGAAGTCTGTGGAGAAAAAGTACGGCAGCCAGATCAAAGTGGTCTTCTATAATGTCCTGAAAGGCGACGAAGAGCAGTCGGACAAATATGGAGTGCGCCTCATTCCGACGCAGGTGTTTTTGGACAGCAGCGGTAAGGAGTTCTCGCGTCACGAGGGTTTTTATCCCGAAGCGGAGCTCGACAGGCTTTTGCAAGCGCATGGGCTAAAGGCGCAGTCGGTGGAGGCCGGTCATGATTGAGCAAATTTTCACTGGGCTAACGCAGGCGATGAGTGATCGATTTGGAATCGCTCTACTGGCTGCGCTGGGTTGGGGAGTAATCAGCGTTGTTCTGAGTCCCTGCCATCTTTCCAGTATTCCATTGGTAATCGGGTATCTCACGAACCAGGGGGAAGAAGGCACGCGGCACCCCTATCGCCTTTCTACGTTGTTCGCGGTGGGAATACTCACAACCGTCGCGGTGATTGGTGTGGTCACCGCACTGCTCGGTCGCATGATCGGCGACATCGGCAAAGGCGGCAACTACCTGGTTGGTGCCGTGTTCGTTGTGGTTGGACTTTACTTGTTGGATATTCTTCCTCTGGCATGGGGCCGAATCCTTCCGAAAACAGGAGTCGCGCGGGGTTGGAGGGGTGCTCTTATCCTTGGATTATTCTTTGGAATTGGGCTGGGGCCCTGTACCTTTGCATTCATGGCGCCTGTTCTGACGGCCGTGTTCAGTATTGCAGGTTCGAGCCCGATTCGTGCCATCATGCTTGTCGCCGTTTTCGGTGTTGGGCACGCGGGAGTAATCTCTTTCGCAGGAGGAGCAGCAGGAACGGTTCAGCGGTATCTGAACTGGACTGAGAACTCGAAGGGAGCTACGTACTCGAAGCGTGTGGCCGGCGGACTGGTGCTCTTGGCTGGCGTATATACCGTCGCAATGGCGGTATAGAGAGCAGTACGAGCCCTTCAGGAAGATTGATTAGGCAACTTGAAGAGGAAGAAGCGGAATAAATGCCGCCCCTTGAAACTAATCGTAATATTGCGATGTATAATTCCTCATGGGACTAACAAAATCGGATGAATTCACCGTGCGAGATAACCGACTCGCCAAATATGCCAAGGCACTCGCCCACCCGGCGCGGGTAGCGATTCTGCGGTTGCTTGCCGACCGACGTTCCTGCGTGTGTGGGGATATCGTTGAGGTGCTGCCAATTGCACAGAGCACCGTTTCGCAGCACCTCAAGGAGCTGAAAGCCGCTGGACTCATTCAAGGAGAGATCGACGGGCCGCGTGTATGCTACTGCATCAACGAGGCAGAGTGGAACGGTGCGCAAAAGGCGCTCGCAGAGTTTTTCCAACTGCATGTGCCAGTGGCCGACAAGTGCTGTTAGTGTGAACAGCCTATCGTGAGATAATGATTACTTTTTTGGATTTAGACATCAATCACTATGGAAACTACAGAGCAGATCACGAGAACAGACGAGGCATTGAAGGCCATCGTCCGACAGACGTACAGTGAGATCGCATTGCAGGACAAAGCCACGAATGAATCCTCCTGCTGCGGATCTGGAGGTTGCACCACTGAGGTTGCGACGATCATGAGCGACGATTACTCCACCATCGAAGGCTATGCGCCGGATGCCGATCTGGGATTAGGCTGTGGCCTGCCAACGCAATTCGCGAAGATCAAGCAGGGGGACACAGTAATAGATCTTGGCTCTGGAGCTGGCAACGATTGCTTCGTCGCACGCGCAGAAACGGGCGCAAGCGGCAAGGTGATCGGTATTGACTTCACACCAGCAATGCTCGACAAAGCTCGTGCGAATGCAGATCGGCTTGGCTTT
Source organism: uncultured Ignavibacteriota bacterium (assembly GCA_903900335.1). Taxonomy (GTDB): domain Bacteria; phylum Bacteroidota; class Ignavibacteria; order Palsa-1295; family Palsa-1295; genus PALSA-1295. The sequence continues at coordinate 11,546 of CAIUMP010000047.1, forward strand.
GTCAACGTCGAGTTCCGGCAAGGGGATATCGAACACATGCCGGTGGGGCCGAGCGTGGCGAATGTCGTGGTGAGCAACTGCGTGTTGAATCTTGTGCCGAATAAGGACGCGGTCTTTTCTGAGATCTTCCGCGTGCTCAAGCCCGGCGGACACTTCAGCATTTCGGATGTCGTACTTCTCGGGGAGTTACCGGAGGCGCTGCGCAAGGATGCGGAGATGTATGCTGGTTGCGTGTCCGGAGCGATCCAAAAGGAGGACTATCTGGCGCTCATTGCAAAAAATGGATTCCAGAATGTGACCATACAAAAGGAGAAGGCGATCGTTATTCCAAACGATATTCTGAATAACTACCTTAGCCCGGAAGCGGCGAAGGCATTCGGTTCGCGGGATTCTGGTATCTTCAGCATCACCGTCTATGCCGAGAAGCCGGATGCCGCGGCGTGTGCCTGCGGAACCGACTGCTGCTGAGGCTGCTCATTGCTGCTGACAGCGCCGGAGGCGCTGCCCGTTTGTAGAAGGTATGATTGTATTTTGAAATTCAAGCTCCATCGGAGCGGCCCGCGAATCTGTCAGGGAAACACGGGCCGGACAGCTGGAGCTTGATTCTCAAAAAAATGATCGGCATTCTGCAAACGGGCCGCGCCGCTGGCGCTGTCAACTTCGATTTGCCTTGCCGGTATATTCGAGGGACGCAGAATTGCTCCCGCTTCCCCTGCAATTATTCTGCTATTCCTGAGTTAGTAGCAGAATGAAACGTGCGTGTCTGTTTCTGATTCTTCTCGCGTGCGCCGGTGCTACCAGCCCGGCGCTGCTGCGTGCCCAAATCTCCAGCTCTGCGTTCGACCCCAACTGCTACCAGCCGCGCATTGGCGTGCCGGGGGAGATCGATACGATTTATGGTTCGTACTCTGGGCAGCAGCTTGGCGGCAACCAGTTCTCGCCAGGGCCGGGGCCGAACGGGTACAATCGAGTCTTCTTCAGTGGCTATCAGAACAACCCGAATGGATGGGATATTATGGCGGGAGGTGCAAACTTCAATCTCCACGATCTCGATAAGCCCAAGTCGAAGGTGTTCCTGTCAGGATACACTCAGGTGGTCGGCCACTTTCATTCGCCAAAGCTGCTCGACATTCTGCACATCTACTCCAGTTTCGCACGCATCTATTGGGCCGACTCCAATGGTGACTATGATAGCGCACGACGGACTGTTCTGACCTACCGTTCACGGCCAGGTCCCGGAAATGGTGCCTACAATTATGCCATCTTCACTCCTTACGTCGCGCACATGACCGCAGATACCGTTGACGACTTGGTGCTACGCTACTGCGATGCCCAGTCGTCCACAAGCAGATAGCGACTTTGTCGTGCATTATTCAGGCGGCTCAAGCCTGTACAGGCCCGGCGACACGGTGCTCAACGATGATGCAGTGTACTTGGACGATCCCAGCGGGAAGAATTACTCCCTTCGGTACGGAGTCTCCGCCGATTTCCGTGGAATTGGCCGCGAGGATTACATCGCATCATTCGGTGGCGATGCAACCCTGTTCTATTTCAAGAACGACTCTCCGTTCAGTCTGACACAGTTCGCCAACGCGATGGTTAACGATACTCTTTACACCCGCTGGGAGAACCCGGAGGTAACGGGGCCATCGGGAGATTGGTACTGGCGTCTGTTTGCGGTTAAGGCATTTCCGCGATCCAAGGCGGATCGTAGCTTGGACTTGCTTGGCTTTACGCAGCGAAAGGACGATCCAGACGGAAATTCGAGTGCGAATTTCTTTCGGGGTGGAGCGAACTTTGGCTCGCATAGACTAACTGCGAAGGATACCACGTTTTGCATTCGGAGCCCACAATATTATGATCCTTCATGGAACATGAATTTCGGTGGTGTTTGTACAGATTTCGGGGACATGACCGGGACCGGCAATCGAGTAATCGGGATGGGAGGAGGCGAGCCGGGTTACAGTCACAATTTCTTTTATGTCGTTGGAAACGCGATTGATCCCAGGGTCGATATGTACTTCGGTGAGTCTCAAGGAGGTGGGTTTGGGGATTCGATCACGGTGGATCCAGACCTATTGGAGGACGCCATCGGAAGTAATTTCACATACCGAACCGATGGAGGAAGCCAGACTAACGTGGGTACAATTCAGGTTCTTCATGGCTCCTCCAAAATTCCCGTCCGTCTCAACCCCCGCTTCGCGGTTGTGCCACCAAGCGTTCAATCCGGCGACAGCCTCCGCATCGCGCCGAATCCCTGCTCGACGCACACGGTGGTTACTTGGGAGTCGTCGTGTTCGGGGTCGGTAGGATTGCAGTTGTACGATGTGATGGGTCGTCAGGTTTTTCAGGAGCGGCGCCCGACGACAGGCGCGCTGGAGAGCTTTAGTCTCGATCTGCCCAAGTTGCCGAATGGGGAGTATTTCCTCGTGCTGCTTCAGGAGCCGTGTGTGCAGCATGGACGCCTACTCATTCAGCAGTAACTTTGTTGTATGAAGAACATTCTTATTGCGTTGCTTCTGATATTAGGTGTTACCGTTTCACGCGCCCAAATTCACTCCGCCGCCTTCGATCCCAACTGCTACCAGCCGACCATC
>CAIUMP010000048.1 GCA_903900335.1 uncultured Ignavibacteriota bacterium
AAGATCGAACGGTGGATCATTCTTGAAATGGAATACATTGCCATAAAGGTCAGTCGCTACATAGTCACTCCGCCCCGTGGATCGAAGGTCACCCGACCCACCATTGCGATTCAGATAGGATCGATTATGATCGTATGGAAAATACGCGGCATCATCATTGAGCACCGTATCTCCCGGCTTATACAAGGTTGCGCCGCCGGAGTACCGTAGTACGAATAGACTATCCGCATTATTATCGTTTGAGGTTGCACAACAAAGAATCAAGTCATCGACAGTGTCGCTTGTCATGTGTGCAATATAGGGGGAGAAAATGTTGTATTTGTAGGCACCATTCGGCGGACCTGGTCTCATGCGATATTCAAGAATCGTTCGTCTGGATGAATCGTAGTCACCACTTGAGTCAGCCCAGTAGATTCGTACGAAGCCCGAAGCAAAGTGCAATATGTCACAGAATTTCCGGGAGTGGAAATGGCCGAGAGCCTGTCCGTAGCCCGAGAGCAAAAACTTCGACTTTGGTTTATCGAGATCGTTGAGATTAAAGTTGGCTCCGCCAGCCATAATATCCCATCCATTCGGATTATTCGGGTAGCCACTAAAGAAAACGCGGTTGTACCCATTCGGCCCCGGCCCCGGCGAGAACTGGTTGCCGCCGAGCTGCTGCCCGGAGTACGAACCATAAATCGTATCGATCTCTCCCGGCACACCGATTCGCGGCTGGTAGCAGTTGGGGTCGAAGGCGCTGCTGGAGATTTGGGCACACAGCAGCGCAGGGCAAGCAGCACCAGCCCACACCAGAACCAGCACCAATCTCAGAGCAGGATGAATTACACGCTTCATATCGGATAGACACATTGAGATGATGAAAGGTAACAGGGGCTTCGAACATGCCGTGCCGCAGCGCTTATCTCCCCCAAAACTCCCTCACCGCCCCCTCGTACTCCTCCATCGAGAGCTTTCTGAGCGAGTGCCCTGCTCCAGCAAAGATCATTGAGGAAGCGGTGCCGCCGATCTCCTGCGCGAGCCGGATCACTTCAGCAGGCACAACAAATTCATCGTTCGCTCCTGTCGATAGAAAAACCGGCACACCTGAATTGCGAATATCTGTGGGTGTAAGCTCCCGCCGAGCGAAATCGCGAATGACCGAGGAAATCACGCGCACCGCTTCATCCTGCCCCTTAGCTTTGGCGAACGTCGCGATCGCGTCCTGCTTGCCTTCCGGCGTCCAGAAGAATTTCATCGCGTGGCTTGCTACGCTTCGCACCCGGTTGGGCTCAGCAGCGGCAAGTTCGAGCGCAGCATAACCACCGAGGCTGTATCCGATGATGTCCAGCTTGGGTAGATCCAAGTGCGCCAGCAGTTCACCGGCGCACTGTCCGAGCAGGGCGCTGGTCATCGGAACGCGCGGTGCGGAGCTCTTTCCATGTCCGGGGAAATCGAGGAAGATGGCCGTCCGCTCCGGAAATCGCGCTGCGATGGGGAGCATTTCTTCAATGCTTCCGAGGGCCGAGGGGAGGTACAGTATCGGCTCGGTGCCGGGGACATTGCGGACATTATAGAACAATGATGCTTCAGCCGTTTCAATTACCATAGATAAGTTAGTTAAACCTGCTTGGGGTGATTTTTTTTCTTCACCCCTATACCCCAACCCCTAAACCCTATACCCGTCCCCGCTGTTCTCCGCCCGACAAAAAGATTCAACTTCGCATGACCGACACGACCGCCGACGCACTCAGCTTCAAACTGACCGAAGACCAACAGGCCATCCGCGATCTCGCGCGCGATTTCGCCGAGACCGAACTCAAGCCACACCGCATGGAGTGGGATGAGTCCCAGCACTTCCCGATGGAAGCATTCAAGAAGATGGGTCAGCTGGGTTTCCTGGGCACGCTCGTCCAAACAGAGCTTGGCGGAGCTGGGCTTGGGGCAATGGAAAACACGATCATCATCGAGGAGATCGCCCGTGTGGATCCATCCGTTGCACTCTCGGTCGCAGCGCATAACGGATTGTGTTCGAGCCATATCAATAAGTTTGCTTCCGAGGAGCTTCGCCAGAAGTACATGCCCGCGCTTGCGAAGGGAGAGATCCTCGGCGCATGGGGACTCACGGAGCCATCGGCAGGCTCCGACGCAGGCGGCACGCGCACCGTCGCCGTTCGTGATGGCGATCATTACATCATCAATGGCGCAAAGAATTTTATCACGCATGGCACCGTCGGTGACACCACGGTCATCATGGCCGTGACCGAACCGGGCAAGGGCGCGCGCGGAATTTCAGCATTTGTTCTTGAAAAGTCCATGCAGGGATTTTATGCCTCAAAGAAGGAGAACAAAGTCGGTATGCGCTGCTCGGATACTTCCAGCCTTGTGATGGAGAATGTCCGCGTGCCGGTGTCGCATCGGATTGGTGAGGAAGGCGATGGCTTCCTACAAGCGCTGCAAATTTTGGACGGCGGTCGTATCTCTATCGCCGCGCTATCTGTTGGTTGCGCGCAGGGCGCGTTCGAAGCAGCGATCAAGTATGCGCAAGAACGTGAACAGTTTGGCAAGCCGATCGCACAGCAGCAGGCCACACAATTCAAACTTGCCGAGATGGCAATGAAGATCGAGGCTGCCCGCTCACTCACCTACAAATCAGCGTGGCTGCGCGACATGGGTCAGCCCTTCGGCAAGGCCGCGAGCATGGCGAAGTTATTCGCGAGCGAGACAGCGGTTCAAGTCTCTGAAGAGTCCGTGCAGATACACGGCGGCTACGGCTACATCAAGGAATATCCCGTCGAGAAATTCTGGCGGGATTCGAAGCTGCTCACCATTGGCGAGGGCACGAGCGAGGTGCAGCGCATGGTGATCGCGCGGCATTTGATCAAAGAGGGAGAGGCCGCAGGATAAGCGTCTCAGTCAGCACGCACGCTGCCTGTCCGTTCTATTGTGATGGCATAGCCATCAATTTCTCCCGGAAGCCGCGCCAGGTTAGCAGAATGATCTACAAAGATCACAACGGCTGGCTTGCCATCCTTGCGACTTTCTCCGGTGCCGATCACCCCCTCTAGTTTCATCCATCTAGGCGTACTATCGGCAAGGATCTGCGCTATCGTGCGGTGACCCTTCGAAAACGCTGCGGTATCCATTGCAACCTCTGTGTTCGATTTCATAGGATGCGGCGCACACGAGAAGAGCATCAGTGAAAGCAGAGGAGTAACTACCTTCATTGTTGCCTTATAAGAATAGCCCCTGTAATCACTCAAAGAACACAGGGGCTGAAGGTTTAAACATAGCAAAGATCAAAAAGAGGAGGTCACAAAGCCCAGACCGAAGTCATGCGCGATGTGATCCATTCGATTCGCGAACGATGCCGTGCTCGAACCCGCGAAGTTGAGCCCGACGGGATTGTTGCTTCCATCGTTGGTCACCATCATCGAGCCAGAATCGCCTGCTTGAATGAACTGACCACTCACGTAGATCTGATCAACAAACGTTGCCGTGAAGCGGGAGTAACTCACCGTGATCGTAACGTTGATCCCGGCGATAGTCCCCGTCGTGTGGCCCGTTGTGCGTCCAACTTTCTGCACACCGAGATTGAGGCTTGGAGAGACCACTGTCGTCGAAGGCGTGTACCAATTATCTGGTGACATCGCTGGCGACCAGCCGCCGGAGAGCGAAGGATTACATTCAGCGATGGCGGCGTCGTAGTAATTGTTATGACGGTTGTCGATGTAATTCCATGCGTAGAGCTTGCCGACCGCCCCAGATGTGCCACAGCTTACATCATAGCGGCCCGGCTGATCCTGCTGATCGGCCCCCGTTGCGGTATTCTCATTTGCGAAGACATGATTACAGCTAAGCATGAACTTGTGCGAGGTGGTTGAATACCCCGAGCTATAGACACGGATGACATCCCTGCTGGAACCGCTCGCCTCATACGTCCCGGAGTATGTGCCGGCGCTTGTTAACCTCGAAGTTGTGACGAGTGCACCGATGGAGCCCGAGGCACATTGATCGTTGTCGCCAACACTCACACCAGCAGGAAGCGGTGTGCGATAGGTCCCTGTGTATCCCGAGAAAGCCCTTGCTGTACCGACAAACTCCACACGGGTCTTCAGACCTCCAACAGTAGCAGGGATTCCCCGCACACCGGCAAGGCTCGTGAAGACAAGTATCACGGCCTGTTTCGGGTCCGACTTATCCAATCCAGTGCCGGTACCGATGACACCCGGGATGGCCATCAAACTGGTCGTGTTTGCATCCTGAATTTTGATGGCGTGTTGAACGAAAGCAGGCTGGTTCGACCAGTCGGCATGATAATTCGCATCTGGTCCGATCGACAGCGGTCCAGAAGACGGTGCGCTTCCCGAGGGTGCGTTCGGTGTGTTGCAGCCCCATATCGCAACCGCCAGCAACACCAGAAGCGCTATGGAAGAAAGGCCAAGGCCAAAGCGGGTGGAATAGAGCATTCGGGCAAAACCATGATTGTTTTTCATAGACAAAAAAAGAGTAGAAATACATAACAGAGCTTGTTCAGAGCGGCGTGTGAGGTGGGCACCGTCCGACACAACGATATACGATCGAAACTACAGTAGAACAGAACTCAAAAGTTCCATCCCCAGATGCTGCGACTCTTTAAGTATATTTTGCCACCACAATGCGTAACTCATCCGCATTGTTCGCCTCGTCCAGCACAGAGAGAAGTTCAGCAGGATCGAAAGGATTATTGATGCGAAGGATGTACCTTTCGTATCCTGCCAGAAGCGTTTCGAGCAAAGCAAGATCGAGCGACTGACCGCCCGTCGTCTGCGCTTTGCCATTGGCATATATCAGAACTTTGATCGGTGCATTGCGAAGCAGTGCTTCTATGAGTCCATAGTGTCCTGCCGAGATAAAAGAGAAATCCCCGATGAAAGCCCACGAGCGTTTCATGCCCGCCAAGTTTGCACCGATCACCGTCGGGATACTACCACCCATGTAGAGCGCTGCGTGTGCGATGTCATACGGCGGAAGTGCGGAGAGCGTTGAAACACCGGCATCGCCACACACGAAATCTACTTCCATTGTTTTGAAGACTTCGAAGAGTGGAAGATACGGTGCGACTGCCTTTTGATAATCCGCCGGAAGATCATCCGGGATGCGCGGCATCGGTGGGCGCTTAACGAACTCGTAGATCTCGGATGGACGAATTTTGCTCAGCAACACTTCCCGCTGGTAGGGTGCGAAGATCGGGCAGACAAGATGACGTTGAATATCGCGTTGATACCACTGGCGCATTCTTTGGTGCGGGGCATTATCTAGAACCGATTTCGGAATTCCCGTCCCCTTCAAAGCGGATTCTGGAGCTGGCGGTGATTCGACCTCGGTGTCTATTTCTGCTGAGTCGATCACCAATGTATAAGGAAGACTCAACATCTCCGATTTCTTATACGCATCCTTCACATCGCGATAGATAGTCGCAGCAGTGCCAATGGCATACGGCATCTCCGCCCCATAGATGATGGGCAGAATCTCGATAATGTTATCCGAATGGCTGCCCCCCTTATCCTCGAAGATGATATTCACCATACCCGCCGTGACGCCACACGAGAGCGAGTCCATCACCGCGTTCATCGCCTTCGTGAGTCCGTGCGATTTGATGATGCAAGCGGAGCGCATACCAGTAAGCGCCGCACCATGTGCAATTGCGTAAGCTGGCTCTTCGTGGAAGGAGACGGGGAAGTCCTGCTCCATTACTCCCCTAAACGCATTGAACGTCTGCGTTGCACCGTGACCAGGGACGTGCGTGGCAATGCCGACGTTGCAATCGCGTAATGCGAGCGCAATCGCGCGAGACATGGGAATGGTGGAGCTGCTCATTCTTTACTTAACGTACTTCTCATATCTCTCCACAAACCCTGGATCGCGCTTCCGCAAATTCTCATGATCGACCTTTCCGGAGCGCATCATCAACTTATACGCGAATGGAATAGGGTCGAGATGCATATAGTCCTTGAGTGTTTCGAAGAAGACAAGACTTTCGTATGCAGCCTCCTGATACTCATTCACAACAGGGCTTCGTGCCTTATCAAATGCCGCGAGGGTGGCAGGAATGCCGAGCTTATCGTTATCACGCATAGCAAGAAAAAGCGCGATCGCATCTTCAAGCGCGAGCTTCGTGCCGGAGCCGATAGAGAAGTGAACCGTTGCGACCGAATCCCCAAGCAGCACGACATTCTCGTGATAGCGATGTTGATTCTTGACGAAGAGGAAATTAATCCACTTCGAATTGTTCGAAAGCAAGTCCGCCCCTTGCAGATCGTCCTTAAACACATCTTGAAGATAGAGACGCGTAGCAGTCTCATCCATATTGGCGAACCCCGCAGTGTCCCAGGTCTCCTCATCGCACTCGACGATGAACGTGCTGAGATCCTTGTTGAACTTGTAGGAATGGGCTGCAAAGACACCGTCCCCATTCTCGCGAAACGTCAGTGTCAGTCCATGGAAGAGGTGGGGTGTGCCATACCAAATATAGCGGTTGGGGCGCGTGCTGATGTTCGGCCCGAACGCGTCCTTATAACGCGAACGAACCTCGCTGTTGATGCCATCTGCACCGACGATGAGATCGTAACCTGTCAGCGAAGCAACGTCTGTAATGTTGGTGCGGAAGTTCAAGTTGACGCCAAGCTCTTTGCATCGTTCTTGGAGGATGTGCAAGATCTCGATGCGTGCGATGCCGGAAAACTTGTTACCACCAACGGTGATCTTCTCACCTCGATAGACGATATCGACATTATCCCACGTCTCGAAGCTGCGTAAGATTGCCTCGTAGGAAGGTTCGTCTTCTGCTTTGAGATAACCGAGCGTCTTGTCGGAGAAGACGACGCCCCAGCCGAACGTATCGTCCGGGCCGTTGCGCTCGAAGAGGTCGATGGTGGTTTCGGGCCGCCATTTTTTGACGAGCAGTGCAAGGTAAAGGCCCGCCGGGCCGCCGCCGATAATTGCGATCTTCATGTATGGGTGATGAGTTCGATGATGTGAGTCGGTAACGGATCGCAAAACAACCGCGGCTTTCGCTTGGTTGTGCTGAAGAAGCAAATATCCACGAGAAACCGAACCGGCGAGCCATGCGTCTGTAAGTGATGCTAAGTCGCCTAATATCATCGAAGAACATCGGACAGAAGGAAGGCTTTCGGTGGCGGGGAGAGGAAATCTCACGGCTCGAAGGACTCAGCGATGCCGTCTTCGCTTTTTCTGTCACGCTACTTATTGTCTCCGGCGAAGTACCGAAGACGTTCGATCAACTCGTGGTTGTGCTTCGGGCGTTTATTCCCTTTGCGGCGTGCTTCGCGCAGATAATGAGTGTGTGGTACATCCACTATCTCTACTATCGGCGGTATGGGCTAGAGGACTTCAAGTCCATTGTCCTTACGATGGTCCTGCTGTTTGTTGTGCTTGTTTATACGTATCCTCTCAAATTCGTGTTCATGTCTCTGTTCGCATCGATGGGATTATCGCGGGATGGTGAGAACTACATGCTTCACAACTACGATGAGCTCGCGCAGCTCTTCACCGTATATGCGCTGGGCTATATCGCTGTCTTTGGGGTTTTCTATTTCATGCATCTGCATGCGTATCAGTCACGACATTCGCTTCAATTGACTGAACTCGAGATCTGGGATACGAAGGTTGTCATGCGGGAGATGCTTATGTATTGCGGCGTGGGCGTCATTTCGCTCACGTTAGCGAATGTACTGGAAGGAGACTGGAGATCGCTGGCAGGCATCTCCTATTCGCTTATTGGCGTCGTCAGTTGGATCCACGGCACCTGGAGCCGCAAACGACGGGAGGAGATCTATTTCCGGCTCTATCCGACGCAAGCTCCGGAAGCAAACACTACTTTGTGATCGAGAATCGCCGCCCGAGTCTGCGTCCTTCCGATTCAAGAACAAGCACGTACACTCCGCTGCTTGCCCTGAACGGATAGGTAATCTCCTGATCACCGACGTGCGGTGCATACGCGCCCAGATCACTCACGACAACTCCGCGCATATCGGTAACACTGAAATGGAGGGGAGTCGAAGTCTGCGCCGTTATTCTCAAATGGAGAGCCGTTAATCCAGCAGTCTCCACAGCTTCAACACGATTCAGCGACACGGGTAAATTCAGTAAGGCATCACCATACAACGAGTCTCCACAGAACGGAGCGATGGAACACGCGACGCCACCGATGACCATTGATGACAAGACGCAGCTTGCGAAGGTGGTATCGCCGTCATTGAACGAAGAACTCGTAAGTTGAACGTTCGTGGAGTGCGGCTCGGCGAAATGGGTTGTGAATGATACTACCGCAAGCGGAGTGCGGGTATCCAACGCGTGGGAAGTAGAGCTGACGAGCCGAACATCATCCGTGGGTTGCGGAGCTGTCGTCCAATTTGCATTACTCCTAATGCCCTGGAGGTCGAGCAGATCGTGATCGTAACCGAGGCGCGCTGCTATCTTGACAGGACCGGAAGAATCCGGTATATCATCCAGCGACATGAGCGCGATCGAGAGCGTATCGCCCGGCAACCGTGACACCACGGTTGATCCGTCCAGAGCTCGCAACGTGAGCCGGGCGAGTAGTGGCCGTGTTGTCGTCATACTGGAAATAGGAATATCTCGAACGATCCTCCCATCCGAAGTAGTGTAATGGATCGCCGCTGTTCGCGACGTAGTGTCATCTGCATTGAAGAGGACATCAAATGCGACACTGCTATTTGCTGGAATAACGAACGGTACAGCCCTCGGAGAGATGATGCCAAATGCTGTCGAGTCCGTAAGGTGCAGATCATTTACTTCCAGCGGCCCGCATGTCCTGTTACGCAGCACAAACTTCTTGACATCGCTGGAGCAGAGTTTTGCGTGAAAGACAGTATCCGTATATGACGCCAGAACCTCATCGCCTTTGATCGGTGCAGTAATGGCACGGAGTGGGAGTGTAGTATCTATTCCGGCACCAGTTAAATGGAGCGAAGCATCAGAAGCAGAATCACTGTTCGTCTGGATATGGATGTGCACCTGTGCCGAATGTCCGGGGGCAAGTCGCGTTGGAAGCGATGAGACATCTGCCGTAAACCACGATGTACCAGATAAGTCCGCACGTGCGATCGTGATCGTATCACAGAGCGAGACGTTAGTGATCGTTACCGACGTGTCATGATCCGAACACGGGTCGAGATCTGTCATCGAGACGGAGGCAATGCTCATGGTGACGTGTGGAACATCTGGTATCACATAGCCATGGAGCGCAACGGTGAGAGCCTGGGGCGTATTGCTGGAATCCAAGAAGAAGAGCGTGAGCGAATCCAGTTTATCACCAGGGGTGCGCGGTTTGAAGCGTACGCGAACTTCCACACTGTCGCCTGGTCCCAGCGCATCGCCAACTGACGGGCTCGCAGAGATAAAATCGAGGTAACTTGATGCCACGATTTCAGTGACCCTCGTTGGCTTGCAGGATTCATTCCGAATGAATACAGATCGTTCTGACTCGTTACAGATCAACAAGGAATCGAACTCCATCGCATCGGCCGAGAGCGTGGCCTTTGAAAGATCGTAGGCACTCGTATGTATCTGGATCGAGGTGTCGATGTTCGATGAAGCAGAGTGCATATTTATCCCAAGTATCGCCGTCTTGCTCAGTGGCAGATCGGGAGCATACTCCATTATGATCGAATCACTCTCACCGGGATTTATCGTATCCGGGTAGCTGGGCTGCGAAAGTATCCTAAGCTCTGGTATCGGTATGATCCAGTGCGGTGACTCGCAGATCATACGAAAGCAACCGAGGTTGTGAATCGGGATTGTGTACTTCCTCTTTGCGCAAATGTTTGTCGGCGCGACGACTGCGAGCCGGGGAAGCCCCGGTGTGACCGGGCCATCGCGCGGCACATAAAGGGCTGCTGGCATCTGTAGGTGTGTAACGACACCCGCTACCTCCGTTACCACATCGATCATCGTGAGGAAGGTGTCTCGTGTTTCACCCGAAGCGGAAATCGCGATGGGCAGACTGCCAAACGGAAGCAGCGTTGTTGGCAGCTTCGTCATCACATGGAAGTGAACGGAATCCAGCGGATGCACCGCGAGGATCGTGACGGAATCACATTTTCCGTTGAGAGCGGTGAAGATCCCAACTTCCGGCTTGCAAGCCGATTTTGCATTCATGATCAGCGGAGAGTGGTCGAAAAGCACACTTATGCGCCGGTCGCGCGAGGCATAGAGAGTGATCGTCGTGTCGAAGAGCGTAACGCCAATCTGATAATGCAATGTGACAACAGCTGAGTCCTTCGCGGCAGAAGGCCGATAGATCACATGCAACGGGACAAAACTGGTATCATCGAACGTGAATGTGTAGGGCAGTGCCGCATGTTCAAGATCGTGATACTTCCGATCGTGGAACCATGCCGTGTCATAGAATTGGAACGGACCAGCGGGCTGAAACACCCGTAATCCCTTCGTGCTCCGTATGCTGTCGAAATCATACCCTAGCAGCTTAGTGGTCTGGCACGTGGTTACTCCGGTAATCATGATGGTCGTGTCGAGTCCGCTGCATCCAATGGTGAGAATGCTGGGCAGCGGTCCCTTGACGGCAATACGACCCTCCGGCGGACGGTCAATGTCCACCAGCTTATAAACGCCGCCATCAGCACCTCCAGCATAGACAGTCGTCCCAACAGAGTAGAACCGTGTGTCGGATTGATTGCCGGGGCCTCCGAGTGAGTGCCAGGTATAGCCTTCATCATTCGAATAGTAGAGTCCGGAATCCGACTGCGCATAGAGCTGCCCACAAACACCACGAATGTCCCCCGTTGGCCGACGCGGCAGGCTTCCGCGCGTCTTCCACACATTGCCGCCATCGGTCGAGCAGAAGACCTGCCAGCTCGCTTCGCTAACCATGAAGAAGATAGAAGGCCCAGCGGCCATAGGATTCCAGCACTCCACTGCCGTCGGGCTTGGAAGCCATGTGAGGCCACCATCGTGCGTGTAGAACATCCCGCCGTTGAAGCAGCTGATCACGCCGACCAGCCCTGTACTAAAGACGATGCCATTTAAGTAGATTGGTCCGGCCTTCGTCCATGTCGCACCGTTGTCTGGTGAATAGCGAAAGTAATCATCGGGGCTGGACATGAAGAGACGATTATTCGCCGGATTGTAGGCAATGTCGAAGCGGTTGCCCCAGGTGTTGACACCGAGTTGGGTCCACGTGTTGCCGCCGTCGTGCGTCTCGTAGCAGCCCGGCTTGTTGAGTTGCCGACACGTCAGCCAACCATTTGTTGCATCCTTGAAGACGAAGGAGGTTACGGGCCCTTTGATCGGAAGCACAACGTTCGATGCCTGCCAGCTTCTGCCAAAATCTACCGTGTGATACACTTTTCCGTCCTGAGTGCCAGCCACACCGATACCGGGCTGCCCTTGCTTGTCCAGAAAATGGACACACACCACCTCGGAGTCGAACTTCGCGATCTGTACCCAACTCTGCGCGCACGCATTCTTCGGGGAGACGAAATTCCCGAGAGCTAGGATGACAAGAATGTACGCGAGTATTTTCATAAACACAACCTTCCGTAAGGACAATCGGATAACCACATCCTATCTTCCCTGACCTGGAGAGTTCGACCTATTTCGAAGAGATATAAGTGCATTCACGAGAAAAAGGTTTGCCTGGACTCGCATGGCCCCGAACTGATCGGAGCGGAGCTTTCTGCATTCCCCGATAATACCCGTTCCAGAGGCTGGCACGACAGTTGGAGATTATTGCTTAGTTGTTATTGGTGCACCGATATCGTGGTCGTTCGGTGACGCCTAATTCACATTTCATTTCACGCGTGTCGAACAATGCTTCGTTTTCAGGAAGTCAAGAACGCGCCGCCGAGCTCAATGCTCAGGCGGCGGAGGATGCCCTCGTATCCAGGATACCTGACTTAGATGACGCTTCTCCGGAAGAGATCGCTGCCGAGCGGTTGCCTCGTGAGGCCGCGAGACAACATGAGCGTGAAGAAGCGATCAGGTTAAGGGTCGTGGAAGAAGAAGCGGCGCTTGAGGCGCTGGCCGCAGAAGCACAAGCTTCCATACCGAAGCCCGAAAGCCAGGGCGATCCGCTTCCAAAAGTCGGCAAGGGAAGACAGCGGGTCCGACGATGGGTAGAAATTGGGAAGAGTAAGAAGACACCGCGCCTCCTCCTCCAGATCTGGCAAAGCGATTACAGCATTATCGGCTTTGTGATCACGATGGCGACTTTTACCCTGATGAAGGACACCGGCTATGGCCCGATCGGCGTGCTGTTCTTCCTCGTCGCAATGGCCGAGATCGACGCGATCCTCTCCATCTTCGTCGTTCGACTCTCCTTCCATCAGAACAAACACGGCTTTTACCGCACGGAAGATTTCGAACGAGATTGGCTGCGATATCGAATGTTGTTGAGCATGACGAAGGCAGCGCTATTGTTCGTTGTCGCGACGAGTTGCGGGGCTTCCGCGACGATCGCCTGTTTCGTAATGTGGTTCTTCACTACCACGTTGCGACTTCGCTATATCATCCTACGTTGGTCCATGGACGACCACTATCCCGATCTGCAACGCTGGAGCGTCTTCGCTATTCTGAGCGAGGCCGGCATCCAACCAAAACTTCGGAATTTCAATATCCTCGCAATTTTGGGAGTTCTGATCGGGTTTGGGATCGCGTTCTTGTTCTGAGCCCGATGAGAAGCGTGTGACGAGCGCACACGCTTAGTATTGACCGGGATGAGAATTATGCTATGCGGCAATGCGTTGCTTCGACGTACCACCTGAGGTTGTCTAATTCTCGTTATCCTTATGAGATCAAAAGTTGGTTTGGTCGTCCTGTTCCTTCTCATCTCCGGGCCAGTTGTTGCGCAATGGAGCCCCATAGATCCGTTCGGCAATTACGATACGACACTCGGCTCCCGCATTCACGCCGCAATGCTGGCGATCTACAACAAAACGTTTACATACGAGCAGCATGGCGTCGTGGCGAGTGTGATCGTGCCCGGGCTTCCGCAATGGAACGGAGCCGTCGGCACAGAAGACGATGCGAATCCGATGGCACCGGACTACTACTTCGAGATCGGCGAGTGTACGAAGACGTTCGTGGCTACGCTCATCCTCCAGCTCGAGGATTCTGGCAAGCTTTCCATTCGAGACCCGATCTACAAGTATTTGCCCAGCTATCCAAATGTTGATCCCGGCATCACGATCAAGCAATTATTGGAGCACTCCAGCGGCACGTACGATTACATTCATGATGATCCCGCCAACACGTTGCTGATCGATGCCTACTTCGCCAACCAATCCAAACGCTGGACGGTGGACGAGATCCTACAAAATTACGTCAAAACACGCGTCTTCACCGCCGGAGCTGATTACAAATTCTCCAACACCGATTATCTCCTGCTCGGTCTCATAGCAGAGAAGGTAACGGGGAATGCACTCTCGGCTGAAATTCACCGTCGATTCCTTGCACCGCTTGGACTGACCCATACCTTATGCTGCTGGAGTGATTCGCTTCCTACCGGCTTCGCTCATAACTACACCGCTGCACCAGATGAGTTCACCCCATCCAACGATTACTTCGGTACCGACAAGAGCGCCCAACTGACAATGGCAAACGCCGCGGCCGGCATGGTTTCCACACCATCGGATCTGGCGAAGTGGGCCGACGCATTGTATAGTTGGAAATTCCTAAGTCATCAGGCACTCGCAGAGATGTTAGCTTTCAACAAGTGGACGGACGGCTCTTACTATGGCCTAGGGGCAGCTCGGATCGGCTTCAGCACCAAAGCGTTTTACGGTCACGAAGGATCGCTGCCAGGCTTTCACACCATGCTGATATCCAATCCGAGCGACAGCATAACCGTTGCGCTCTATATGAACTCAGATATGGATTCGACCGACATGAATTGCAGTAACTTTGCGCGAGCCATCGTAAACCAGATCTATTCTCCGAATGCCACGGTTCGGGCCCCATCGAGCTCGACCAAGAATGCTGCCTTTGTTTATCCCAATCCTGTCTCTGAAACCACCTGCATTACTTTCGATCAGAATATTTCCGGCGAAGCATTTTTTACCCTATATGATGTCATGGGGCATCAGGTTCGGATGTTGCGCGACGCTTCCGGTACTGTTGGTCACCACTCGCTTACCCTATTACGCGGGGACTTGGCCGCGGGTGCTTACCACTATGTGTTGAACTGGCCGGAAGGTACGCGGTCGGGAAATCTGGTGATCGAGTAAAGTGCGTTTGCGGCTCTATCGATCTGAGAGACGGTAGACGAACTTCAGCCCACTCCAGGTTTCATCAATCGCACAGACTTTCACATCCACAAGACCGTTTGCCAGGCCGATCTCCCGAATGATATTCTCGTTGAGATCGGTCGCTACTTTGGCAGTCTTTTTGGGCCAGGAGATCCATAGGGTGCCATTCTTTTCGAGTCGCGAAACGAGAATCGGAAAGATGTCTCGCAGGGCGATCATGCTCGGCGTGAAAAAGTGCAGGAAGGTGTAGGCCGAAAGATCAAGCTCGGTGTCGAACGCATCTGTTCCGAGCAGCCCTGCGTAGCCCGGCGGGGCTTCGATTACCGCTGCGACCATTCCTTCCTTCATTCCGAGCTTATCCCGTAAGGATCGGAGGGAGTAGCCCGCTGTGGACACTGGAGCCGCCTGTTTGATCTTCTGCTTTTTGGATGGCATCTTTCAGTAATCTCAACACGCACATTCTGTATCATGATCGTGGTCGCCCTAACTGGAACCGGCGACCAGCTATTAAAATCAGGCTAAGGTCTAAAGGTTCATTCGAATTGCTGGCGCAAGGGCACTCTGGTAGGCTCCTCCGCTCCTCGCGAAGCCTCGATAGGCGTTCCTCAGGCCGGACTCAGACCCGCCATCGATGTGTTGCATTCACACATCATGTTCGTTACTATCGACTTCCAGCAAGTTCGCATCCTCGCGCGGTACGCCCTCAAAAGTGAGTGGCGTCAAATGAATAAGCGGGCTATCGGTAAACGGAGCAAGTCTTCCTCGTGGGGCGCTTACTGGAATTTCCTGCTCTATCTCTTCGCAGGTCTCCTCTTATTGAAGCTCTATCGCGGCAATGCATACGGCCCGACGTTCGTAACCGCCGCAAGTTTCGAGCTGTTAATGCTTGCCGTCGTTACCGCGAGCAATATCTTGCTCTCCTTCGGTTCTGGCTTCCTCGCTCCCGACGAACTACAGATCATCTCGCCAATGCCCATATCCAGCGAGACCTTCTTTGCGTCCCGGCTCGTAGTGCTGCTTACCTACAGTTGGGTGATCACGCTCCTCTTTATCGCTGGCACCACTATTGGCCTTCCGGTTCTTTACCACACCAGCCCGTGGCTCTCCCTTTCCCTTCTTGTTGCCGCGCTGGCATCCAACACAGCAGCCGCGATGACGGTCGTGGTGATGTACGGTCTCGTTCTCAAGAAGCTCCCCAAGCAAACGCTCACTAAAGCGATGGGCTATGTACAGCTGACTGCCTCGCTTGTTACTGCGACAAGTCTCGTGATCCTGCCACGCGTTCAGCAAAGCATCAACTTTACGGACTGGACACTGGCGGCGAAACCCGCGCTGGCGCTGCTGCCTTCCTTCTGGTTCGGCTCTATCGCTGGCCTTGCGCTGGATGGCAACACCTGGTTTGGGTATCTCCTTGCCGGGCTTGCTCTGGTATCTGTGATCGGGCTTGCGGTAACGTCCTATTCGCTTCTGGGAAAACACTACACAACAGAAGTCGGCGAACTTGCTCAGAGCACAGCAACATTTGCAAAACAGGCAAAGCGGAAGCGCGATGGAGTTCTATTTAGAATTCTTCTCGGCGTAACTCGGTCGTTCGAAACGCGTGCGGTCCTAATGCTTATTCGTGCGCAATTCCGCTATGATACGAAATTCCGAATGTCGCTTCTTGCCACCTTGCCCCTAAGCTTCATTTACCTTTTACTCGCGCTGTTCCAGGGCGGGATCCACGATCCATTCACGGAAGGTTGGAAATCTGGGCTCAATGCGTATGCGTTGTACTTTGTGGCGCTGCTCATGCCGATCATTGTCATGCAGACTATCTCGCAGACGGAGAATTTCAAAGCGGCGTGGATCTTCTTTGTCTCACCGATCGACCGCTCGAAGCTCTTACTCGCCGTTCGCAATACGCTTCTCATCACGATGATCCTACCCTACATGCTCGGCCTGACGATCGTCTTTACTTTCTTCATGCCGGTTTCCCACGCTGTCCCCCACATCATCGTGCTTTCCGCGATCTCTGGCTTCATCTTTCAGGGATTCGTGATGATCGCACCCCGAATGCCATTCGCACAACAGCGTCGGCCGAATCGCGGCAATCTTGGCAACGTCATGGGTATCCCTATTCTTGCTGGTTTTGGTGCGCTTCTGCTTGGTTTGGAGATGTTTTATGCGTATGGTGATTTCACCCGATTTTGGCTGAGCGTGGCGCTCCTCGTTACGCTTTCCGTCATAATGGAACAGGTCGTTCGTCTGAGGATTCGGCGGACGTTGGCACGGGAAGAATTCGAGATGTAGTTAGGTCCTCATTGTCAATCCGGCACGCAGACCCCTTCTCTGGGAGCCAAAGCCGACCCGAGAAGCGTTCAATCCGGGTGAATTACCGAACTTCCCGTGCAGCTTTGGTGATCCACTCGGCGTCACAGTCTCAATCCCTTTACGATTCAAGATACCATGATCCACATTTCTGTTTCCCGTCCTTCGTGGATGATCGCTCATACATCCACAGTGGATGTGCGCTCATCTAAGCACAAAACCTTTCTACGCACTGCGTGTGCGGCAATACTCTGCGCAATCCTCGCTCTTACGGGTGGTGCCCTTCGCGCTCAAGAAGTCAGCGGCACCGACGTTGGATCGGACGAATCCTATGCCCAGCGAGTACCAGGCACGGTCTATGTGCAATTTCGCGAAGGTTATGTGCCGGAGGGAGCAAAGAAGAGCTCCGCGCCGCGACGCAATACCGACCCAGTGCAGAAGATCTTCAACCGCATCGGCGTCACGTCGATCCAGCCGTTCGATCGCATGGCGTGGAAGGACTCGATCTCGCATAGTCTTGGTATTGACAGAATTTACGTCGTGAATTATTCCACGGATGCTGCCCCGCTTGATGTCACGATCAAGCTGCTGCAAACCGGTCTCGTGCAGACCGCTTCGCCGCGATACATTTTCAAGGTGCAGGGCATCGTGCCAAACGATACCTACTACGACACCGAATATTATGCGAAGATCATCGGCATGCCGGACGCGTGGAATATCACCATGGGAGATACCAGCGTGATCATCGCCGATGTCGATGAAGGCGTGAATTACAATCACGAGGACCTCAAAGATAACATCAAGTATTTCACGGGTCACGACCATCCCGGCTTCCCGAATGACTATCGCGGCTGGGACGCGGCTGGCGATGGCACAGGCGGTAACCCAATACCGGATAACAATCCCTACCCCTCCATGACGCTCGGTGGCATTGCCGGAGAGTCATCACACGGCACGAACACCACCGGTTGCTTCGGCATGGTGATCAACAATCGCACCGGTGGTTCTGGCGTAGCACCGAAGTGCAAGATCCTGTGCGTGAAAATTGGTAACGCCAACGGACAGCTCATTGCTGGCTATGAAGGCGTACACTATGCGGCAGTAGCTGGCGCGAAGGTGATCAACTGTTCGTGGGGCGGAAGAGCCGACCCGGCGGCACTTCCTTTTGCGTACATCTTCCCACAGGAAGTTACTGCACGTGGTGAGGTGATGGTTGCCGCGGCTGGCAATTATCATATGAATAATGATAAGACCCCCTTTGTGCCCGCATGTATTCCGGGAGTGCTTTCGGTTGGTGCTAGCGATGAAAACGATAATCCAACATCATTCACCCATTGGGGCCATATCGTTTCCGTCTTTGCGCCTGGTATCAACATCATGACGACGGACATCAGCAAGAATGCTGGCGACACTCTGAGCAACAATCTTTATACTCCGATCGGCGATCTGATCGCTGGCACCAGCTTCTCCTCGCCGATCACGGCAGGCCTTGTTGGGTTGGTGATGTCGAAATTCCCGAAGCTTTCGCCGGACGCTGTTAAAGCACGCATTATCTCGACCTGCGATCCGATGAAGGGTGCGGCACTCGGTAATTCCTATCTCTTCCATGGCCGCATCAATGCCTTTACTGCGTTGAATGCCCCGGGTCATCCGTCCATTGTTGTCAAGGCGCTACAGGCGGCTGGACAAGACTCACTGGACATTGTAGGAAAGCGTACAACGCTCAGTGTCACCTTCCAAAATGGCGGCGATCCCGGCGTGAACCTGACAGCCGAACTGCAACCTGGTTCCGGCTACACGTGGGATCAATTCGATCCTAATTTTCATGGACTCTGGCCAAAGGCAAATATTGGTAATCTCGACAGCCAGTTGACCATCACGCTTGGTGTGCAGAATGTTGAACGTTCGGGGCAATTCTCCGAAGGCTTCGCACCTCTTCGCTTTGCTGTCTATGATGGTAGTGGATACAATGACACACTGACAGTGCAGGTACCGCTAACAAAGAAGGTCGGGATGAAGCACAAACTTCTCTCCGGCCATGCAACGACCGTGAAGCAAGTGGATGCCAAGATCGGCTGGGCTGGCTATGGATATTTCCTTAGTTACTACGATCCGGAAAAGCGACAGACACAAGTTGTGCAGGTCAGCCAATTCTCCAAGCGTGATCCCGACGGCACATGGAGCGCCCCGCAGGACATTGCGACCGGTGACAAGCCGATCTCCACTTGCGATGCCATTGATGCTAACACAGCGTGGTTCGGCGGTGCCGACCCAACTGGGCAAGCTTCGATCTTCTCGACGACCGACGGCGGGACCTTCTCCGAGACGAATGTTAGCTCCACTCCACGCATCATCCACTTCGCAGACGCCAATCATGGTATATTCATTGGCAAAGCAGGAGATCGTTGGCAAACGCAAGTTACACTTGATGGAGGAACGAACTGGTCTGCAGGAGCTTCGTCTCCGCTTTCGAACGACACCACGTTCAATAATGCAGGATTCTTCCACGGCCTCAGAGGCTGGTTCGGCTCAAGCCAAGGGCGCGTGTACCTAACCACCAACGGTGGGCAATCATGGAATCCGATCAGCATTAGTGGTACGGCAAAGCAGAAGAATGTCATGGCTGTCGGTTTTGCAGACGATGACAAGAACGGGTATGCTGCTGTTAGGGATTACGGTCCGAATCCGGATAGCGCAGGACTCTTCTATTCGCAGTCCAATGGAACATCGTGGTCGAAATACCTAAAGGCACCCGTTGGCTTTATTCCATTCTCTATCGCTTTCATACCCGGCACGACCACCGCGGTGATCACCTCGAATTTCGGAATTTTCCAGCTTAAGAGTCCGACCGACTCCCTGCAATTCCAGGGCTATCCATCTTCGTGGGAGTCGAACAACAGCGTGATCAGTGCAGCTGGCTCTGCGAGCAACTACACGATCAGCGCTGTCTCCGAAAACTCTGGTATCGTGGATTATACGGTCGGAACAGCAGCGGTTCAGCCTGCTAAGGAAATCTCTACTTCAGCGAACGGACTTGTGCTTTCCAACTCCCCAAATCCATTTGCGACATCGACCACGCTCTATTTCTCCCTTGCGAAGGAAGATCATGTCAGGATCCGATTGCAGGATGTTCTCGGGCGCACAGTCTCCGAAGTTTATGATGGCCTGCTCTCCGAAGGACCACACGAGATCCCAGTTAGCTCTGACGATCTTGCACGGGGCGTCTATCATGTCGCCGTTGAGACCGGCAATGGTGACCGCGCTGAGACGAGCATCGTGCTGATGAAATAATTGGGCATTGCCTACAAAGAAGAGGGCGGTGAGCTTAGCTCGCCGCCCTCTTTTGTCATTAGATTATTCGTGAACGAGGCGCTCCTCGTCCACATCCCTTCCCGCGCCTACTCCGTGCCGTGGATGGCCAGCGGCAATGGATTCGAACTCAGCAAACCTACTGCGCGTCGAACCGTAGCATTGTTCTTCCCCCACAGATTGAAGAAGCCCGCGTCACTCCAAATGCACCAGGCTACGTAGGCCATCACTATCTTCGGCACCAGGCTTGCCTGTTGTAGTGACAGGTGTTTCGTCTTTGTGGTGTCGTGCAAATACAATTGATCAAGAACTGTGTCAACGAGCGCCTGTGGCATCTCGCAAAAACGGGAGAAGCTGTCAAGCGTTGTGTGAAGCAGCCACCCGGCGTTCTGCCAAAGATAACTTGCTGCCGCCTGCCAAACGACATCCCGAATCCAGTCAGCTGCAAAGCAGTCCTGTGCAACAAGGTATTCTGGTACGATGCCGGTATTGCCATACAGGCTCCGGCCAGATACCGTCTTGTAGACTGGGCACTCACCTTCCGCAATGTTGCTGTCGATACCATGACCGTGGTTATCGGCGCTTCCGAATTCGCGGTAGCCGCCGCCGACGAGCACACCGTTCGTGTACGGACGCTGTACACAGCGCCCGGTCGGAAG
Organism: uncultured Ignavibacteriota bacterium; assembly: GCA_903900335.1. Lineage (GTDB taxonomy): Bacteria > Bacteroidota > Ignavibacteria > Palsa-1295 > Palsa-1295 > PALSA-1295. Next base: position 20,546 of record CAIUMP010000048.1, read on the forward strand.
CTTGTACGCCGCCACGGTAAGGTACAGCCATTCCAACTTCGGGAGTCTGAAGAAATTCATCACCAGGCTTTTGCCGATTGTTGGCTGACCGACGATCACGGCTCGATCCAGATCCTGTACGATGCCGGCGAAGATCTCCGAGGCGCTGCATGAGCCGTTATCTACAAGTACAGCGAGCGGCAGTTTGGGAAAATCGGCTGGTTTACTCAGGGTGTACTCAGATCTGTGGATCGGCACACGTGAGTCTGTAACGAGCGCGCGTCCCGCATCATGCACGAAGAGGTTCGCCATGTCTATCGCTTCGTCTAGATATCCGCCAGGGTTACCACGAAGATCCAGTACAAGCGAGGTCATGCCACGGAGTAGAAGATCCTCTATCGCATCGTGCAGCTTCTCGCTCGTACCTCTGTGGAATCCGGTGACCTTTACGTAACCGATTCGTGTGTCGATCATTGCCGCAAGAGGCACGCTGGACTCCGGACAATTGGCCTTGGAGAGCCCGCGCTCATACGTCTCGTTGGCGGATGATCGGAAGAGCAACAACTTAACGTAGTCTGCACCAAGCAGTGCAACGCCAACGCTGTCATTGCCATGGAGCAGGTGACCATTAATGCTCCGCACTTCGTCACCAGGCAGAATTCCCGCAAACTCTGCCGCGCTGCCCTTCGCCACGTGTGTCAGAATAACCTTCCCATCGGCGGACTGCAGCTGAACACCATATCGTCGCGCTTCATCATTGCAGCTTCGCATGAATGCCGCATACTCGGCCTCCGTGAAGTGATGACTGAAGGGGTCGAGACGTGAAATGATGGTGTCGATCGGCAGCGTGGTGTCAACGTGGACCGCTTCGAAATATTGATCCGCTATGTCGCGCAAGACTGACTGTCGAAGCAGCGTTGTATCGTCGAGATGCGGCAGTGATTCTTCCGCGTAGTGCGCTTCGTGCGCGTAACCGGATCGAGCGTTTGCATTGTCATCACGGGTGGTGTAATCCGTGTGGCGGAAGTCCGAGTCACTTCGGTGCGTTTCCGCTTCAATGAGTATTGCGTCAACGCGGTCGCGAAAGTCATCGGTGATCGCACGTTGGGTTGGGCTATCGCAGGACGGCCCGAGTGCGGCAAGTGTGAGTGTGGTGCCGAAGAAGAGGGGTGTGCCGAGATGATGTCTCATTGGCGTGAGGTGATAACGTGTTTCGATAGTGCTCTCCTGTCTGGGGAGCCACCTGTTTCCCTACTGTGGGAATACTGTATCGAGTCGCCATGCGTACCTCCGTCTAAATTACTCTACATTCATCCGTACGATGGCCGTAACGTGGAAGTTACATGCCAACACGCTCTCATGAGCCACTGGCTCTTCGCCGGGAAGTGATCTACCTGGCTCTTGACGAAGGATCCCAGGCCTACTAGTTGGATCAACTCACTGTCCACTGATAGCCACCCATAAACTCAACACACAAAAGCAAAAGCCTCTAAGTCTTTTAGACTTAGAGGCTTACACGCTGTCTTCCGCTGCCTCGCTAGGATTCGAACCTAGAACCTACTGCTCCAGAGGCAGCCGCCATACCATTAGGCCACGAGGCAATCATTTACAGACATTTCTGTCTGGGACGGTGCTAACAGCCGCAAGGCGCGGACGGTTTCGCTGCCGATCGCCCATCATCCTTTCCCCGCCTACAGTCCAAATTTCAGCGCAACCGTCGCATAAAGCGAAGAGACCTTCCAACCCGATGCGTTCTGGTCGCGAACGGTGGTGAGTGGTAGGTCGTAGGTCACCATTGGGGCGAGGGTGATGCCCCAGAGGGGGATGTTCCAACCCGTTGACAGCAGGGCTGAGACGCGAAGGGAACTGACATTTGGAATCGCACCATCTTCGACGACTTCGGAAGATGTACCACTGTTTCCGAATCTGGGGTTATAAATTGTCTGACCTTGCACGGATACCGTCGCGGGCATTTCGCGAGTTTGAACAAAGTGACTTGCGGCAAGTATCGAGAGAGATGGACCAATTTGGATAAAGGCCCCTTCCGATATTATCCTGTATTGAACATATGGTGCGGCGAAGAGGTACGTTAGCTTATACGTCCCAACTTCCGCTATTGGGATACCCGCTAGTACATAGCCAGTATCAATCGTCGATGGATTAATGATGACGACCGACTCCGCTTGTTGGCGTGATCCCGTGGCATTCTTATAGTCAATACCTGCCTTTAAGCCGAACGTGAAGCTACTTACACTTGGCAGCTCAACAAGGAGTGATCCAACAAATCCTGATCCTGTTGCGCCTTCCTCAAGCGCGCATCCACACGGTCCGCTGAATTCTCCCAGTTGCTTATGCCACCCATTCCCAGCTTCGATGCCGAACTTGAAGGATTGATCTTCATCCGCGGGCCGCTTCATCTGGGCGTTGCCAACGGATGCAACCGTGACGGATAACAGCACGATTGCTAATGCCCGGTGAGATATCCCGGCAATAGGAACTGGGACGAAGACACGCTTAACTCTCTCCATGATGTGCTCACAATCCAAATCGAATAGCTAAGGCTGCATATAAGGTTGTTACGTGCCACTCATCGGTGGCGGCGGCACTGAGATTTGATAAAGGCTGCTTTGCGTAGATGCTTGGTTCGAGCGCCATGCCGAGCAGGCCAAAGCTATAACCAACCGACACCTTCGCATGATAGCTCGCTTTGTGGATGTCCACGGCGTCGGTGGGATTGAAGGAGATCGTGGTATCTTCCACTGCCACCGCTCCGGCGATATGATTGAAACTGCTCGAAACGAGATAGTCAATTCCCGGTGAGACCTGAAAGAACAGTCCAGTGCCCGGAATTTGATAACGGATATAGGGGTCGATATTCACGTATGCTAACTTGATCTCTTCTTGATCTCCATTCGCGTATTGAAGCAGCGTGGCCGGATCCACTTCGTGCGAAGTGAATTTCTGAACATCGACACCTGTGCCAAGCCCAACGGAAAAACCACCCAACGAAAAGAAGGAAGCCGAAACAGAACCGATCAACCCGAGGCCGTACCCATCCGCAAATGTGCAGCCGCACGGCGCAACGAAGGTGCCCTTTTGAATATTGTATGCTGGGCCAACTTCGATAGCCCATCCTTGTGCTTCAACTGCTGAAGAGGAGAACAGCAGTAGTGATAGCACTGACGCAAATACGATTGAAGAGAGTTTTGCCTTCATAAGAATTGGCAGTTAGGGATCGGGTGCACAGTCCCCGATCCAGCACGTCATAATTCTTCTTTCATCGTTACAATTCCCCTACGCGGCCTTCCGCTCTGCACTAATGTAGAGTGGCGGGGCACCAGAAACCGTCTCTTCGGTTATGACAACCTTCGTGAGATTTGTCTTATCCGGCATGTCATACATCGTCTCGCGCAGGGTATCTTCCATGATAGCTCGCAGTGAGCGAGCCCCTGAGCCGCGTTCGACAGCCAGCGCGATGATGGCATCGAGCGCACGACGGTCGAACTCCAAATCGACACCTTCCATTGCGAAGAGCTTGCGATATTGCTTGACCAGCGCATTGCGTGGCTCAGTAAGTACTCGGTAGAGCGCTTCCTTCGAAAGTCCATTGAGCGGTGCAAGCACCGGGAAACGACCTATCAATTCGGGAATAAATCCAAACTTCAGGAGATCCTCGGGTTGCACATACTGGAAGAGATCGACGGCCTTCTCATCGAGTCTAGATGGGATCTTCGCTCCAAATCCTATTGGAGTTTGATGGAGCCTTCGCAGAATGATCTTGTCGAGTCCATCGAACGCACCGCCCGCAATAAAGAGAATATGCTTGGTATTGATATGCACGAGCGGCTGCTCCGGGTGCTTGCGGCCACCATGCGGCGGCACACCAGCGATGGTGCCTTCCAATAGCTTCAATAATCCTTGCTGAACGCCCTCGCCGGAAACATCGCGCGTGATTGACGCACTGTCAGATTTCCGTGCGATCTTATCTACTTCATCAAGATAGACAATGCCACGCTCTGCACGGGCAACATCAAAGTCAGCCGCCTGTAAAAGTGCACTGAGCACTGCCTCGACATCATCACCAACATATCCCGCTTCGGTGAGCGTTGTTGCGTCAGCAATGGCCAACGGCACGTCGAGCGTGCGCGCGAGCGTCTGCGCGAGCAGCGTCTTGCCAGTACCCGTGGGTCCAAGCAAAAGCACATTCGACTTCTCGATCTCCGTATCCTCAAAACCTTCCACGCCGATCAGCGTCTCGGCATCGATACGCTTATAGTGATTATAGACGGAGACTGCAAGCGTTCGCTTTGCACGATCCTGATCGATCACAAATTCGGAAAGTGACTTTTCAATGGAGCGTGGTGTAAAGTTCGTGATACCTGCCTGCCGGGCGGACGCCTTTGTCGCATACTGCGGCAAGTGCGCGCGGAGCAGATCCACGTGACCGGAAGTGCAGATATCGCAGATCATCGCGCCACCAAACGGCGCGCTGATCAGCGTGAGAACTTCATCGGCCGAGCGGCCGCAGAAGTTACAAACGGGAGGATGTTCGTTTTGTCGTTTTGTATTAGCCATTTACCTTCGGATATCGCGCGCGCACCCATGATTTGAATTCTTCATCTGCCCGCGCGAACTCGCCATTTGAAAATTCCGTGATCAATTCGTGACCGTGCATGACGCGGATATGCGCATCCAGGTCCAGCGGCCCGGAATACTCCGGTGTCGTTGCAAGCCGTTCGATCTGCGCTTTTGCATCGCTGACTGCCTGATCCGCTGTTTCATTTGCGGAGTGAACGATCGCGTCAGCGGAGAAAGGCTTGCCCGTCACGCGTTGTACCAGATCAAAGAACCTTTCCGAGTTCCCACTCGCCCAATATCCCGCTGCCAACTCTGGCCCAACATGCGGATTATCCATGATATAGCCATACTTCTCCTGGAAGTACTGGCGCGTTTGATGCACCGCCATTTTCGCTAACACATAGCCATGATAGTATGCACTCGATTCGCCAGCCAGAAGATGCGGCACGGATAAGACGGGTCGCACAGAGTCCATAAATTCAAGCCGGTTCTCCGTCTCGCGAATCATTCGGAGCACGTTGTCCTCTGTGAGTTCGGCATCGGACATCTCATACAGTGCCTTCTCTACATAGCAGACCGTCAGCATATTGCGAACGCCAACTGCTTCGAATGGCTGTGACAACCGGATCGATTTTTCGATCAACGAGAACGGCATCTTCTCGCCAGAACGACTCCGCAAATAGCGGGTCTCCCAATCTGCATCGGAGATGATCGAGTCCAGGAACATAGATTGGGTCTCGGCATAGGCAACGGATGTTGGCGCAAACTCCTGACCGAAGCACGGTGCGTGCTGTAAGACATTCGAGAAGTGGGCCGCGTGACCGCCTTCATGGAACAGTGTGCGCAACGCCTGCGGGCCGGATCCAATGCGATCCGGCATGGCGTTGGCCGTAAAGTTAATTCGGGCGGCGTTCCACTTCCCATTGTTATAGAAGCTTGGTACGGGACCGTGCATGAAGCCGTTCTCGTACTTGCCTTTGCGATCGATGAGGTCAAGTGTCAGCGTAGCGCCACGATAGCGAATTCCCAATGCGGCGAAGGAATGAACCCAGTCCGCGAGCGAGCTCTCGAAAGGGAAATACTGATCGCGTTCTTCCGCAAGCGAGCCCATGCGGTAATGAGCGAAGTTCCACGGCTCGATAGCCGAGGCCCCTTTCTCCTTCGCAAAGTTCTCGATTGATGCACGAGCAACGTCACGAGTGCGCTCTTCCAGATCATCGAGCAACCGGAACAACTCGGCTTTCGTAAAGCCTTCCGTTCGCTGCACCTTCATGTCGTAGTAATCTTCGAAGCCGAGCAACCTTCCGAGCTCGTTGCGCTTCTTGACGATCTCCAAAAATCCATGCTCGATCGCGAAAGGCTCGATGGAGCGCCGTCCTTCGAAGGCGGCTTTGCGAAGAGCCTCATCACCCTCGATCAGCACCATGTTGGAGAGCACATTCGCTCCGGCAGCGACGAACTCTCCGCTCTTGGGATCCGTGTAACCCAAGTGCATTGCACCTCGAACGGCCTGCAGTTTGCCTTCAAGACCAATGATCTCTTCAGAGAGCTCCCGCCCTCTGGGGTCTTCAATGGCGTTTGCCTGGAATAGTCGGATCCAACCCTGAAGCACTTTCTCTTCGTCGCTATCCGCTGAGTCGAGCTCTGACAGTTTTTGCAGGATCTCTGCATTCTGCAAGAATTGCTGCACGCCGATCTCCGCCAAGGAGAGTTCATGCTGCGTAGCATGGGGATCGGAGCCAAGGCCCATTTTGGTCTCCCAAAACAAATTCTCTTTCGTCGTATGGACGTCCAGGAATTGTTCTGCTAAGCTGTTAAGAATTTGGGCTGTTTCTGGCATACGGCGTGGTTTCTGTTGTGATGAATGCTGCAAGCGGTTAGAGAGCAAGGCTCGACCACTTTGGAACACCGACTGTACAGACCTTGTTCGTGCAACCAGAATAATTACACACCCAATGATCGCTCCGATTAACACCCTCCCGGACTCCTCTCGCATCTGGATCTACGCAGCAGACCGACAGCTCTCCTCCGCTGAAACACAGGATCTTTCCTCGACGCTAAACACATATCTTGCCGGATGGAAAGCCCATGGCGCGCCAGTGCAGGCCGCGCTGGAAACTCGCCACAACCAGTTTCTCATTATCGCCGCAGACCCGGAGGTTGCCTCGCCCGGTGGCTGTTCCATTGATGATATGACGCGCACCGTCAAGACGCTCGGCGCGCAATTCCATGTGGATTTCTTCGTTGCGATGAGGGTCTATTATCGCGCGAGCGATGGCACCATCCGCACAACCGACCGCGCGGGATTCAAGGCGCTCGCGATTGCGGGCGATATCACACCAGAGACCGTAGTTTTCGATAACGCCCTAACTTCGCTGGCCGATCTGCGCGCGGGGAAATGGGAGTTGCCCGCTGTTGAGTCCTGGCATGCCCGGTACTTCGAGACTGTGATGGCTTAAAGGCCAGTGCCCGTTCGCGCTTAGTGCGTAACGAGCACCTTCCGTACCACCCGCTCATCCCCAGCCTGCACAAGAGCAAAATACATCCCCGCCGGAAGTAGCGTGAGATCAACATCGAGCTTGCCCTCCCCGCGCTGCGAGAGAAGTTCGGTGCCCAAGAGGGAGAAGATGCGGCAGGTGGTAGTGGGTTGGTCGCCGGTGATTCGGAGGTGGTCGGAGTTTTGGGAGATGGTAATTGCTGGTGCTTGCGTGGCCTCTATACTCGCATTGACTTGGGAGTAGTCGAAGGAGAGATCGCCACAAGTCATTGTATCCATTTGCTGAACGCCCGGACTAAACGCAATTTTGCGGCCTGCTGCCATAATGACTTTCAAATCACCGTTCTTGCCTTGATTTGAAAAATTTGCCCCGCGCTTTAGGTAATAGATCCCCTCTGGGGCGGATGTGGCCGTCACCGTTCCACCATCCTCCACGAAGATCGTCTGTGGATTGCCGACCCCACCGGTGGCTGTATAGTTACCACCTGATTTGACCCATACCGCTCCGTCGTTTCCTTGTGCTGTGCCGGTTACCCTGCGAATAGCAAGTGGCAGGACTGGACGGCAGCCGGAGGGACTCACCAAAGAATAGTCAAAAGTAAGACCGTCACACTGGAAGGTTTCTTTGAACGAGCGCGCACTGTTACCATCAATCTTCATTCCGGAATCAATAATTAGGATTGAATAACCGGATTGGCTTGCAAAGGAGGATCCATTTCGCAGGTAAAAAGTCCCTACCCAATTACTCGCTGCATCAACATACCCTCCCGGTTCAACGAAGACCGTCTGGTCTCGCCCCGTGGTGGTGTACGCCCCTCCAGCTTGAACCCAGACGAATAGATCGCCACCGGTCTCGGTACCAGTCACCACATGCGCTCCGTGTGGAATTGTAGGGTTACAGTTGAAGACGTGAATATGGAAATTGACGGTTGAACTGCATCCCCCAACGTTCGTAACGGTGAGGGAGGCAGGCTTCGCGCCTGCCGTGGGATAGGTTACGGTTGGAGCGGCAAGCGTTGAAAGGGAAGGCGTGGCGTCTTGCGCACAAGTCCATTGATAGGTGGAACCTGCGGATTCGACTTTCCAGTCTTGGAGATTAATTGTACTGTTGATAAGCCCCGCTGGTTCAACCGGAGCATGCTTCATCGTCTCCACTTCAACTGGTTCGGGAGTAGGATAGGCGGAAGAGATTACATCACTGTCGCATGGTGCCGAGAATAGATATGGATCGGAGGAGGCGACCCTGAACCGATAGTAGTTGCCCTCATAGATGAGAGGAAAGCGAAACTCACCCGCAGCGGTGCTGTCGTGACCGAAGTTCGTGAAATTGGCGAACGAACCCTTCGGACCGGAGACCTGGAGCGTGAAATGATTGTCCCCCGCAAACGAGCCGCCGGACTGATACGCGATGATGAGCGTATCACCGACGCAGTAGGCATACTTCGTAATCGGCCCGAGGGTGATCGTCTGCGCCTCGGCCGAGGCGGCGGTAAGAAGCAGAAATAGAATGGGCTGTAGTAGTTTCATACTATAGAAACGCAAAAACCGCCCCCGGTTACAAGAATTCATCTAAATATCCTAATACGCCACCACAATCTTCCTCACCACCCGCTCTTCCCCAGCCTGCACGATAGCAAAATACATCCCCGCCGGAAGCTGAGTGAGATCGACATCGAGCGAGCCATCCCCGCGCTGCGAGAGGAGTGGAGTGCCCAAGAGCGAGAAGATGCGGCAGGTGGTAGCACCCGTTGCTCTTACTTGAAAATCATTCTGCCTCTCATCAATTTGGATTTTGGGAAGACACAACGACTCCCCGTCCACCCCCAGCAGCGAATAGTCGAAACTCAAAGCACTGCAACACACCGTGTCATAAAGGTCGCCGAAATCCCCATTCGTATATCCAGAATTCGAAGCCAAGATGAACTGAGCCGATCCACCATCCTTGCCAAAGTTGAGGGACGCACCTTTGAGCATATAGATGATGTCGAACGATTGATTCCCAAGATTGAGCGCACCGCCCGCTTCAACAAAAATAGTTTGGTTGCTCCTCGCAACATAATTCGCCCCAGCCTTAACTAGGACGTTTGTATAACCCAACGGCCCCTCGTTCCCGCGAACCACATACGTGTTTGCCGGAATCTGGGGATTACAAGAAGCGACAAGATACGCCACGCCCTGAGAGGTACTACAACCGGCGCTATTCGTGACAGTTAAGGTTGCGGTCTTAACCCCATCAGACGAATACACTACGGTTGGCTTAGGGTCTGTGGACATTATTGGTACTGCATCCTCATGGAACACCCATTGATAGGTGTCACCGGAGCGTCCGCCTCCAGCCGTAAATGTGATTGGCTCACCAGCAAGCCCGAATACACGGCGTTCACCGAAAATAAAGAGATACTCGTGACCCCTGGTTTCGGAAAGTATTGGAGATGGGTAAGGCGAAACCGAAAGGTCCACGCCATTATCAGCCGAGGCCATGTACGGATCAGTAGAGCTCACTCTCACTCTGAAACGGCTTCCAAGCTTCGGCAATGGTACTGCAATCGCTCCGCTGTTAAGTAAAGCATGACCAACATTCGTGAATCCAGCAAAGGACCCTGTGTCGTCAGACATTTGAGCAGTAAAGAAATTGCCTGGCTTAAACGTCCCACTCGCCGTGTACGGCACCACCATCGTATCCCCCACGCAATACACCGTCTTCGTAATCGGCCCAAGGGTGATCGTCTGCGCCTCGGCCGAGGCGGCGGTAAGAAGCAGAAATAGAATGGGCTGTAGTAGTTTCATACTATAGAAACGCAAAAACCGCCTCCGGTTACAAGAATTCATCTAAATATCCTAATACGCCACCACAATCTTCCTCACCACCCGCTCATCCCCTGCCTGCACAATAGCAAAATACATCCCCGCCGGAAGTAGCGTGAGATCAACATCGAGCTTGCCCTCCCCGCGCTGCGAGAGGAGTTCGGTGCCCAAGAGGAAGAAGATGCGGCAGGTGGTGGCGGGTTGGTCGTCGGTGATGCGGAGGTGGTTGGAGTTTTGGGAAATTGTGATTGATGGTTGAGGTATGTCGTTGACGCTTCCGGATACTTGAGAGTAATCGAATGCTAAGCCAGTACAATTGAAGGAATCCACTCCATCTTGGTTAGCATCGAAAGGCTGCCCACGCAGCATAACTACGGTGTTGAAACCGACATCGTGCCTTGCGAAAGAAGCCCCCGGCTTTAGGTAAAAGACGCAATAGTGGCTACCGCCAACGAATGCCGCGCCACCAGGCTCGACAAATATTAATTGATAACCTGCCCCAGCCGTGTAATTAGCTCCGGCTTTTACCCAGACCGCAGAATCGCCGCCACCCTCAGAACCAGTTACGATGTGCACATTCCGCGGAATTATGGGAGAACAGGTCAGCACACGGAACAAGAAACCTGTAGTGTCTGAACATCCCGCGCGGTTTGACACTACGAGTTTTCCTGTCTTAATTCCAGGTGTTGAATAGGAAACACGCACGGAATCGGAGCTTGCTTTGGAGGGGCTTGCATCTTGGTCGAAGAACCAAAGGAACGTAGAACCAGCTGGCTCACTAATTCCACCATTGAGTCCAATAGGGTCGCTAACAAAGCCGATTGGCCAGATCGCATCTTTTCTGTTTACATCCGAGATTACAATAGCATAATCTCCGAAGATTGCCATACCTCGATCAACATTCCAGCGAGGTGACGCGTGTGGGTGAGGTAGCACAGCTATATCGGAATCGAAAGGTGGGGAAATGATATAGGGATCGGTTGAAGAAACCCGAACTCTATACTTTGCTCCCACATTGCTCAGCCGGATTTTAAACGAAGAACTCACCAATGAATCGTGACCCAGATTCGAAAATCCGATGAATGAGCTGGTATCATCAGAGAGCTGCGCGGTGAAGAAGTTATCCGTGCCAAACGTCCCACTCGCCTGATACGGCACCACAATCGTATCCCCCACGCAATACACAGTCTTCGCAATCGGCCCAAGCGTGATGGTCTGCGCCGCGAGGAAGCGCGGCGCGAGGAGGAGCAGTGTGATACCCAACCAAATGTGTCTCATAGCGTACAAATATAAGAAAAGCCGCCTGCGCCGGTGTGGTTTGTAGTAACACGAACGATTGCTCATTCGGGACGTGGTATGACGATCCCTAACCAACATGTGAACCCAGTCGCAGGCGGCGAGCCTTATTTGAAGTGCCGCGAAACGCCGCTTGCAGTCAGCGCGTCCCGGCGTGGATGACCAATCATCCACGTGGGTAATAACTTCGCTCACGGTCGTTTGTTACACCTTCTTCATCCTCCATCTCATTCAGACTGGTCATCCTGAGCACCCGCGGAGCGAAAGTTGCGACCACAGGAGCAACACCCATTCGTGCGACCCGAGAGCAAGAACGAAGTCCAAGGATCTTTCTTCAATGAGAAGAGATTCTTAGACTCCGCAAATCTACGCTCCGCTTCGATTTGCTCCGCTCAGAATGACGTTACTGAAGATCCCGTGTGGCGCGAAGTGTTGCTTCACTCTCCCCCAAAAAAAAGAGGCGATGTACCACATCGCCCCACACAGAAACCTCTAATCCTTTCGCGGTTATCTCGACGAACTCCCCCCGCTCCCAGGCGTTGGGCTGGGTGACGGCGCAATACCGGAATCAACATTCTCATTCAGGCGCTCGACCGCGCCCGTCAGCGGCAAGCGGACACCGGAGCCGAGTTCTTTCAGCGCGCTCTTCGTCATGATGTTGTCGATGAGGTGATACTCCTGCGCTTGCGTTGGCGACATGTAATTATCGCGTTCGGCGTCCTTTGCAATTTGCTCGACGGCCTTGCCGGTGTGCTCGGAGTAGATCTTGTAGAGGTCTTCGCGGATTCGAAGCATCTCCTTCGTGTAGATTTCGATGTCCGTCGCCTGACCCTGCGTTCCGCCGAGCGGCTGGTGGATCATGATGCGCGAGTGCGGCAGCGATGTACGTTTGCCCGCTGCTCCGCCCGCAAGCAGCAGCGATGCCATTGAGGCCGCCATGCCGAGACAGATCGTCGCGCAGTCCGGCTTGATGTATTGCATCGTGTCATAGACCGCAAGCCCCGCCGAGACCGATCCGCCGGGCGAGTTGATGTAGATATTGATATCGCGGTCCGGGTCTTCCGACTCCAAAAAGAGCAACTGCGCGATAAGCAGCGACGACACGTTATCGTCGATCGGTGTGCCGATAAAGACGATGCGCTCCTTGAGCAAACGCGAGTAAATGTCATACGCGCGCTCGCCACGGGAGGTCTGCTCGACGACCATCGGCACCAGCGCCGAACGCACAGATTGACTCATCGGAAAGTTGTTGAAATTCGGTATATTCGTATTCATAGTATTCCTAATGTATCACGAAAAGGGATGACGTATTAGAAGTACGAATATTACATCCCGCGTGTTTCGACCGTACGCTGCAGTACCTGTGCCAGGAATTGCCTCTGTCGCAGCAATTCCTAATTAATGACCTTCTCCACGACCTTGACCATCTCCTTCAGCCGCGCACCGAGCTTCTCGTTGACAATGCGGTGCTTGACCGTATCGTACTTACTGTAATACTTGAGCAAGCCCTCTTTCGGTACACCGTACTTCAGGGATTCTGCCTCTGCGAGCTTCTCCAGGTCTTCATCGGTGGCCTCGATGTTGTCAAGCTCGATGAGCTTCTCGCGGATGAGCATCCACTTTCCGCGCGCTTGTGCGGCGGGCATGGAGCGCTCGTGGAATTCCTCTTCATCAATGCCGTAATTTGCCGGGAAGCCATGGCGGGTGTTCTCCTGCTGTGCTTCTTCCATCATCTGATGAGTGATGGCGTGAACGATGGAGTGCGGCACTTCGAAATCGTGCATCTCCAGAAGCTTTGCAACGATGTGCTCTTCCAGATCTTCCTCGGCCGCTTTGGCGCGCGCTTCGATCAGCTCCGTGCGAACCATCTCGCCAAATTCCTCGCGAGTCGTGACCTTGTCGGAGGATAGCTCCTTGATAAGCTCTTCAGAAAGCTCTGGAAGCGTTGCTTTCTCTGCTTCGACGATCGTGATCTCTGCCGGCTCCGATTTCTCTTCGGATTCCTCAGCACCACGCTTGCGGCGCGTTGGCAGCGCGAGCTCGATCACATCGCCAACAGAGTGACCAATGATCGCTTCTTTGAGATTGGGAAGCATGTCGGGATCACCCAAGAAGACTTCCTCCTCCGAGTGCCCTGGTTCACGGCCATCCTCAACGCCCACTTCCTTGAAGCTGAGTTTGACGACGGTTTGATCGTCTTCAATTTTCGTGATAGGCTCGCGCACGGCGCGGCGGAAGCGCATACGCTCGATGGTGCGATCAACATCCTCGTCGGTGACGGGGATGATGCGCTTCTCCACTTCGACCTCGGACATATCCTTCAGCTCGATGACCGGAGGAATTTCATAGACGACCTTGAAGTGCGCGCCCTCGCCTTTGTGGCGATGCAGGTCGGTCATGACGGGCTGGCCGATCGGCTCGATCTTGTTCTCTTCGAGTGCCTCGCGGAATTTCTCCTGCGCTAACTTTTCGAGCGCCTCGCCTTCGATGGCATCGCCGTGCATTTTCTTGAGCATGCCCATCGGCGCTTTGCCGGGACGGAACCCCGGAAGCGCGAGCTTCGGACGCATGGTCTTGTATGCCTCGTCAAAGGCCTCTTGCAGTTCGGCCTCGTCAACAAAAATCTCTAGTTCGCGCTGGACCTGCGAACGTTCGTGTATTGTAGTCTTCAAAATAGGGTATAGCGTTTGGGGTGTAGGGTATGGGGTGTAGGGAGGGCATTCACACCCTAAACCCCGTACCCCATACCCCGCCCGTAAAGTGCCGGTGGCAGGACTTGAACCTGTACATCTTTCGATACGAGATCCTAAGTCTCGCGCGTCTGCCAATTTCGCCACACCGGCCTGGTTTCTTGCGATAATTGCCCGTTTTCACGGGATAGCCGCACTAAACAGACGAGCCGTTTGGTTCGTTGCAGGGACGAGATTCTCCTTCTGGTTTGATTCCCCCGCCTCGCGTAGGGCGGGTGTTCTCGCCCGACACTCCCGACAATTTCCCCCGTGTAGCCCAGACTTTAGTCTGGACTCCAATTTGTGCACAGACTGAAGTCCGCGCTACACGGGCGCGAGCAGGATCACAGTTCAGGCATTCCCCGCGCGAGACCGAGACCCTTCGGCAAATTCAGGGCAGGCTCTACAGGTCACGGTTACAACGATTGCACTTTACTGCAAGAAAGGAAATTGCCCCTCCCCCCTGCAATTATTCTGCTATTCCTGAGTTAGTAGCAGCATGAAACGTGCGTGTCTGTTTCTGATGCTCTTCGCGTTGGTTGGTGCTTCCAACCCGACTCTTCTCCGCGCGCAAATCTCAAGTTCTGCCTTCGACCCCAACTGCTACCAGCCGCGAATCGGTGTGCCGGGAGAGATCGATACGATTTATGGTTCGTACTCCGGGCAGCAGCTCGGCGGCAACCAGTTCTCGCCGGGGCCGGGGCCGAACGGGTACAATCGGGTCTTCTTTACAGGGTATGTGAATAATCTAAACGGGTCTGACATCCTCGTAGGAGGGCCAGGGTTCAACTTGCAAAACCTCGATCCCCCTAAGTCTTCACTCAAGTTATCACCGGGCATGTACACGGGTCATTTCCATTCGTCGAAATTCAATGACATCCTGTTTACAACTGGGCTGATTCCGCAAATCTATTGGGCTGATTCAAACGGAAATTTCGACAGTTCTCGGCGAACGGTTCTTAGGTATCGGACAAGACCTGGGCCACCGAATAATGCGTTCAATTACGACATTTTTTCACCCTACATTGGGTACTTGACCAGCGATAGCGTAAGCGACATTGTATTGTGTTGTCGGACAAAAATGCAGGGAGGGCTCGACAGCCTCTTTGTCGTGCATTACACTGGAGGGGCAGCACTCTACAAACCAGGCGACACTGTCCTTAACGACGATGCGGCATACTTTCCATACGATCATAATCGATCCTATCTGAATCGCAATGGTGGGTCGGGTGACCTTCGATCCACGGGGCGGAGTGACTATGTAGCGACTGACCTTTATGGCAATGTATTCCATTTCAAGAATGATCCACCGTTCGATCTT
>CAIUMP010000049.1 GCA_903900335.1 uncultured Ignavibacteriota bacterium
ATTGCTTCGTCACCCCTACGGGGTTTCCTCGCAATGACAGTTTGTTAGGTAGCATTTGGGACAGACACGAACGCACGTAATTCTCAGATTTTAGCTTAATGCCGATTAACATCACCCTTCCCGGACAATCGAACGAGAGCCAGGCACCGGCGGGCCGCGTCGTGGGAATCGACCTGGGCACGACGAACTCGCTCGTCGCGTATGTCGAGAACGGCAAGGCGAAGATCATCGAGGGTGCGGATGGCAAGCTCGTGCCGTCTGTCGTCACGCTCGATGATTACGGCGGGGTAGTTGCGGTCGGGGTGAAGGCGCGCCAGCGTTCGATGATGGATGCCGCGCATACGGTCTATTCCGTCAAGCGGCTGATGGGGAAGTCCTATCAGGATGTGAAGAAGGAAGCGGGGATGCTCTCGTACAAACTCCTACAGGCCGACGAGGGACTCGTGCGCATTCAAATCGGCAACAAGCTTTACACGCCGATCGAGCTTTCGAGCTTCGTGCTGCTTGAGCTTAAGCAGCGCGCGGAAGAGTTTTTCGGAGAACCGGTAACGCGGGCAGTCATCACGGTCCCGGCCTACTTCAACGACGCACAGCGCCATGCCACGAAAGACGCTGGCCGCCTCGCGGGCCTTGACGTTCTCCGCATCATCAGCGAGCCAACGGCTGCGGCGCTTGCATACGGACTTGATCGCAAGAATGACGGCACTGTTGCTGTCTATGATTTCGGTGGCGGCACGTTCGATATTTCCATTCTAAAGATCAAGAACGGAATCTTCGAAGTCCTTTCCACGAACGGAGATACGTATCTCGGCGGTGACGACATCGACCGTCGATTGATGGATCTCTTCATCACCCAAATTCAGCATATCAATCCCGGCTTCGTACCAACGCCGGAGCAGATTCAGCGGATCCGCACCGTTGCAGAAAAGGCCAAGATCGACCTCTCGACGCACATGAAAGTGATGATCGAGATCGACATTCCTGAGGCGGGAATCGCCTATCGCCGCAATCTGACGAACGAGGAATTCAAGCGCGTCGCAAAGTCGGTCATCGACCGCACCCGCAAGCCATGCGAGGACGCCATCCGCGATGCCAAGCTCGACGTTGACGACCTGGATGAGGTCGTGCTCGTCGGCGGCTCGACGCGCATGCCGATGGTCAAAGAGCTAGTCAAGGATATCTTCAAACGCAAGCCGCATGACGAGCTAAACCCTGACGAAACTGTCGCGCTCGGTGCGGCTATCCAAGCAGACATCCTCGCCGGTGACACGAAGGACGTACTCTTGCTCGACGTAACCGCGCTCTCGCTCGGCATCGAAACAATGGGCGGCATGATGAGCACGATCATCCCCCGCAACACGACGATCCCGACCACGGCCACCGACAATTACACCACGTTCGTGGATGATCAGACTGGTGTCGAGATTAACGTCTTCCAGGGCGAGCGCGATTTTGTGAAAGACAATCGGCATCTCGCATCTTTCACGCTAAAAGGCATTCCACCGCTTCCGGCTGGTGCGGCGAAGGTGTCCGTTACATTCCTGATTGACGCTGACGGCATTCTGCATGTCCGCGCGATAGAGACACACACGGGAATTGAGCAGACAGTGGCAGTGAAGCCTTCGTATGGTCTGACAGACGAGGAAGTCGAGCGGATGCTGCGTGATTCTATCACGAATGCTCCGGCGGACATCGCGGCACGGCGTTTGGTCGAAGCGAAGACCGAGGCGCAGCGCATCCTTGGCGCGACGGAGAAGGTGCTCGGGCAGTTGCGGCGTGGGCAGCTAAACATCACAGCCGCGAAACTGAAGCAGATCAATGTTGGTGCGGTTATTGACGCGCTCTATGCTTTGCGTCGAGCGGTAAATTCAGAGGATCCGGTGGAGATCACAAAGCAGCAGAATCTGCTCGAATCCGCGACCGAACCGCTTGCGAAAGAAATTATGAACGCCTCTATTTCGGAGGCGCTGACAGGGAAGACAGTAGAACAAGTGTAGCGCGGACTTTAGTCTGCGCATCCAGTTTTTCACAATTACTTTGACTCACATGAAGGCAACAGAATTCACACTCAAACAGCGACCCTACTCCGACGACGAAGCCAAAACGCTTCTCGCCAAAGTTATGGACGCCGAGACATCAGACTGGCACTACAACACGCACCACAAGGGCTATGTTGATAAGCTCAATGAGATCGAGAAGGCGCTCATCGACGCCGACACGACGAAGGCCAACGGCAATTACTCGCAGATCGGCGAGCTCAAGCGCCGCTGGACATGGAATCACTCCGGCACAATCCTGCATGATGTCTATTGGGACAATCTCGGTGGTGACGGTGATGTGCAGCACGCGGTTGACATCGCAGCCGCGATCGACGCCGACTTCGGCTCGTTCGATGAGTGGAAGGCTGACTTCAAGGCCACCGCGCTCTCTGCGAAGCTCTCCGGCTGGGGACTGCTCGTGTTCGATACACTCGGCTCGGGTCAGCTCAAGAACGTGCTCGTCGACGAGCATCATTACGGTGCTGTCTGGGGCGCGATTCCGCTCGTGGCCTGCGATGTCTTCGAGCACGCCTATTACCACAAGGACGGTCCCAAGCGCGCTGCGTATATTGATAATTTCATCAATGGGCTGCATTGGGGGCGGGTGAATGATCGCTTTTTGAAGTACACACAGAGGTAGTCCTTTTTCGGGCTGCCTCTCCCCCCAACCCCCCTCTCCCGTTGGGAGAGGGGGGCTTTGGATAGTCTAATCTAATCTATCTTCTTCGTTGCCAAGAGTAACCTTCCTCCCCATGAACGTCACCTGCGAAGCTCTCATCGGAGAGAGCTTCCTTGACGTCGCGCTTGCGCATAATATTGACCTGCAACATAACTGCGGCGGCGTCTGCGCGTGCTCGACCTGCCATGTGAAGGTCAAGCAGGGGATGGAGCTACTCCCGGAAATGGAGGACGACGAGGGCGATCAACTCGACGAGGCCGAAGGCCTCGCGCTCGATTCGCGACTGGGCTGTCAATGCAAGATGGAGGAGGACGCGGACTACATCGTGGAGATCCCGCAGCTTAATCCGGCGATAGCGAAGTTATTCCATGAAGGCGCGCATTAACAATTGGGAATTAGGAATTAAGAATTAGAAGTTATGCATTGGTCCGATCTCGAAGACATCGCAGAAGCCCTCCAAGCTGCGCATCCCGGCGTCGATCCGCTCACCGTTCGCTTCACGGACTTGCGGGAATGGATCGCCGCGCTCCCGGAGTTCGAGGATGACATTCACTCCTCGAACGAGAAGAAGCTCGAAGCCGCCCAGATGGCGTGGTACGAACTGTGGCAGGACGAACAGTAACGATTTCGGCAACTTCCCGGCACCCGTTACTCGTTAGCATACCACTACCTCAGCAGTTCTTAATTTAATGGCAGAAAAATCCCGCATCCCTGTTTTCCCGCTTGGTATTGTTCTCTTCCCAGAGAGCCAGGTGCCCCTGCATATTTTTGAAGATCGGTATAAGAAGCTGATCAACGAGGTAGTGAAGGAAGGCGCGGAGTTTGGGATCAATTATGTCGAGGATGACAGGCTTCATGCGGTGGGTTGCTCTGCACGGGTTTTGAAGGTGGAGCGCCTGCCTGATGGCGAGATGGATATCATCACGGAAGGGGAGCGCCGGTACGAGGTCATCGATCTCGAACAGAACGGCCCCGACCAGATCTCCTTCGCCACCGTCCGCTGGCTTGACGACGAACCCGAAGAGCGCGACCGCTCGCTTGCTGGCGAGACCATCGAGCTATTCAACGAGCTTGCTGAGATTGCCTACAAAGGCACAATCGACCCACTGGATGAATCCATGTGGAATGCCGAGGACAAGTTTCCCTCGTTCAAGATAGCGCAGAAGTCTGGGCTGGAGGCGCCGCAGCGTCAGGCATTATTGTCGGTCACAAGCGAGAACGAGCGGCTGACGATGCTGCACAAGTTTCTAACGCAGCTTTTACCCAAAGTCAAGGAGTTCGAGACCATTCAAGATCTCATCCGAAACGACGGATATATAGTTACGTGGAACAAAAAGGGGCCTTCTGGGGATACAGACGCCGCCAGTACATGAGTGTTTTGAATTTAAGCGTTAACAGTTTCGAATGAACAAGAAGACAAAGAAAGTCCAGAAAAAGCATAAAAAGGCCGTGGATCGCGTAAAACGCAAGATTCGCGAGTCTAAGTTGGCCGCAAAAACTACGAAGAAGGCCCCGCGCGTAGCCGCGAAGAAGGTCGCCCCGGTAGCTTCCGCTGAGTAATTTCGGCAGAATTCTAATCAGAGCTTAAGCGGGCGGCCCGGCGTGGATGATCGGTCATCCACGTTGCCGCCCGTTATTTTTTGTTGTGTTTTGCCGATAATGCGATCTCTTCCCGACCTCCTAGCACGGCGCGGCCCAATCATTATGGGCATACTCAACGTCACGCCCGATTCCTTTAGCGATGGTGGAGATTATCCTTCGCTCGAGGTAGCACTTGAACATATTCGCGCCATGGTTCTTGATGGTGCGGAGATTATCGACATTGGCGGTGAGTCCACACGCCCTCCGGGCTCCGCGTATGGCTCTGGTGCTTCTGCGGTGTCTGTTCAGCAGGAGTTTGAGCGAGTCATTCCCATCATCGAGGCAATTCGTCGTACCGATCCAACGACGCTAATCTCGATCGATACCCAAAAGTCCGAGATCGCCAGTGCCGCCATCGCAACAGGCGCGGACATTATCAATGATGTGAGCGCTGGTTCAACAGATGATCGCATGTTTGGAGTAGCGGCCAAACTCGGTGTGCCCATAATATTGATGCACGGGCATGGTTCCTTTTTTAAGAAGGCGCGCATTGAGGATTATGCCTATGGCGATGTAGCTGGTGAAGTGTGCTCCTATCTTACCAAGCGAATTGAAGTTGCCAGAAAATCCGGTATCGAGACGGTGCTCGCAGACCCAGGGATTGGATTTGCAAAGACCTACGAGGACAACCTTCGATTACTCAGAGATCACGACGGACTGAAGTCGTTACAAGTCCCACTCGTCCTCGGTGTATCCCGCAAATCAACAATAGGCCGAGCGATAGGGGAGAAGGTGCCGCCGAAAGAGCGCGTGATCGGTAGCGTTGCGGCTGCGTGCTATGGATATGAGCATGGTGCGAAGATCATTCGGACGCATGATGTGCGGGAAACTAGAGAAGCGCTTTCAGTGATACAAGCAATAATTTCCGTGTAAGATGAAATCCTACCGCAAAGAACTTTGGATGCACCTACCGACCGAGTGGGGCTACGTCAACATCTCGCCTGAAGTACAAGATGCTATTGATGAGAGCGGCGTGAAAGAGGGACTTGTGCTCGTCAATCCGATGCACATCACCGCCTCGTGCTTTATCAACGATGACGAGCGGGGTCTGCACCGCGATTTCGAGAAGTGGCTGGAGAAACTCGCGCCGCACGCGCCCATCTCACAATACGATCACAACAAGACCGGCGAGGACAACGCCGATGCGCACCTAAAGCGCCAGCTCATGGGCCGCGAAGTCGTCGTCGCCATCACCAACGGCAAGCTCGACTTCGGCCCGTGGGAGCAGATATTTTATGGGGAGTACGATGGGCGGCGGAGGAAGCGAGTGTTGGTGAAGGTCATTGGGGAGTAAGGTCGCGCTATAATTGGTGATCCGAAGTCAACTTCTCGTTACTCGTTACCCATCACTCATCCACTTCCCTAAAACCCCATAATGGACAACTCCTGCAAGATCGCCGAAACCTCGGGGTGCTTCATTAACTCTTCGTAAAGCCAACTCGATTCCTGCTTAACGGCGCTCAGGTGTTCCTCTGCTTTTGCTACATTACCGGTCGCGATGGCTTCGCGGATACCGGAGACACGCTCCTCGTCGCTTTTGCTGGCGCGCTCGGAGAGTGTGTCGCTGAGGGAGCCGAAGGCTTTTTGCACACGCTCTTCGTGCCCGGCGGTTTGTCCTGCGTTTGCTGCTTCGGGATTTGTCACCACTGCTTGCTCGGCCATGATTTTATCGCTTAATTACCAATCGCTTCGATTCCACTGCTTCGTCTGTGCGCACCTGAACAAAATAGGTGCCACTTGGGAGCCGCGAGCAATCGAAAGAATAATTCGATAATCCACGTGTGCTAGCGCCATCGTATATCCGAGTTAGTTGTCGACCAGTTAGATCGGACACACTAATTTGTAGATGCCCTGTGCTTTGTGATTGAACTGACACAATGGATCGGTCTGAGGCGGGATTCGGTGAAAGGGTGACAGCGTCCTGTCCTCCCACGGCGCTCTGGACGCCCTGCTGCTGTTGGGGTGCAATAACGGTAGCGGTATAAACCCCAGAGCCTTGCGTGGCAATGGCGATAAAACCATCACTCTGCCGCACATCGATATTCTCCACGATCGTTCGGCCAATGGTCTGCAGCCCTTCGGGCATCCAAGTCACGTTCGGTCCGGAAATATCTGTTGTCGAAAAGAGGCCAACGCTGGTGCCGATCAGGTAAAGCGTTTGACCATTCTTGTGAATGATGGACACCCATCGCGTCGAAGGTCCATCGCCGGAGCCATCCGGGTTTTGTTCGAGATTGCCACTCGCATTTCTCCACGTTACGCCGCCATCATTTGAGGCGAAAACACTTATTATGTGATAATTCGAGAAGCAGACCACGATGCTATCGGCATTGTTGGGATCCACCGCAACGCACGAGATGAAGGAGTTCTTCGGGAAGGAGGCACTGGTTATTTCCGTTGGGGAAGGCGCAACAGCAGTGCAATTGTTCACTCGATACAAATGCCCATCGCTGGTGCCGTAGTATAGACGATGCAAGGGCTGCACCGAAACTCCGAGTGCAGTAATATACGCGCCATTGTGTAAGGCACAGTTATCCATGCGCGTCCAGTTGATCATTGTCTCCCCATAAACGGGTCCGCTAGGTATTCCGTTGAGGTCGTCGTTTCTCCAGAGGGAGTCATTCGCAGCAAGGAACATGCGATTGGTGTTTGAGGGATCGAGCATCCAGGGCGACACAAATTGCGGATCGGAAATGCCGGAAGGACGAATGCCGGTCACGTCCCAGCCCTTGATGCTGTCATAGACCCATCGGCGAAGGCTCGCATACTGCGAACACATATAGAATGCCGTTTGCTTGTCTGCGATAGCACAGAAACCGCCGTCGCCGCCATCGTATTGATTCCAGTCACGCGAGCCACTCGT
This sequence comes from uncultured Ignavibacteriota bacterium, assembly GCA_903900335.1. Classification (GTDB taxonomy): domain Bacteria; phylum Bacteroidota; class Ignavibacteria; order Palsa-1295; family Palsa-1295; genus PALSA-1295. The sequence goes on from CAIUMP010000049.1 coordinate 7,223, forward strand.
TATCCAACTGCCCTGATCCTGGAAACCACCGACGATCGTAGAATCACCCGGTGTTGCGTGGTCTATGCCGACGACGTAGATGATGCTCGCCACATCATTCGTATTCATTGTCTGCCATGTCACAGGAGTGTAATTGGAACTGCTGAAATCATTGCCGAGAATGTCATAGGTCTCATACATTCCGCCGTCATCAGCAGAGTAGGTGCGATTCGGAGAGGAAGGGGAGAAGACCAGGTCATGGTTGTCGGGATGCTGATGGGGATAGGACTGCGGACCGCTTGGATCGGGGTCATACCCGCTGATCCAATCTTCGCTGCCCTTCGACGCAAAACCGTCCGAAGAGCGAAAGAGGTTTGTGCCGCCAAAGAATACAGTGTTAGGATCCGTTGGGAACACCCGAAGTACGACAGCGTAGCCGCCGAGCGTGCTAGCCCCTGAAACTTGTGCGTCCGTCACCGTTGGAAGATTCGACGAACGGTTCTCCCACGTGCCGCCCGAACCACTTCCGTCACCAGACACATACGTGTATTTGAACAGAATCGGGAATTGACCAGCGCCATCATCAGAGCCGCCGACGTAAAGTGTATTCTCATCGGACGGTGCGATAGCGATCTTCAATCGCTGCGTCTTCTTCGGCCAGCTTGCGGGAGTGATGTTCGTCCAGTTAATTCCGTCGATCGATCGCCATACTCCGGCAATGGGCGAGGATGAGCCGTTCTGAACGAACTGACTCAAGTACGCATAGACGATCCCCTTTGAGGTTATCTGCACATCGGTGCAAAACGACTTATGACTCGGGTCGCCGAGCACCTTGGCCCAACTTGAGCCTCCGTCCGACGATCGCATGATCGCCCCAAAACCAGCCGCGTAAACGACGTCCTGAGTCGCTTTCGAATTATCCACTACCATGTTCCACACACCGTCAAAGGCACTGTCGAGGGTTGTCTCGGTTGCATCGTGAGTTGAGGGAAGAAGAAACCACGACTTGCCATTGTCCTGCGATTTATAGATTCCGTCACCAATGTCTGTGGTGCGCCATCGAGGTGCACCGACGATGGTAGTCTTTCGGTCGGTGGTACTGAGAAGTTCACCAGATCCGCAGTACCAGGTGCCGGTTTTGCCAGCGCGGTGGTCTTGCGTAAGGCACATCAAGTCCTTCAGGCCATCGGGAGATGAGGTACGGTTCCACGTTTGTCCACTATCGGTGCTGCGGAAGATGCCGCCTTGTGCCGTTGCGATCATCACGTTTGCTTCGTTGACGATGTCGATGCCGATTGCTTGCGTCCTCCCACCGGTGTTATTCGGCCCTGCGGACGCCCATCCGGTTGATTGGATGGTCGGGGCAGCTTTCATGGCTGTCGCGCTCATCCCAATCGTCCTGGCGAATGCAAGTTCTCGCGCATGAATTCCTCTCGGAATCTCGCCGGTCGCAGGATCACGAAGCCGGAGATATTCCCAGTAGCGCTTCGCCGCGACGTTCTCCACCTCCAGAGCTTGCTTGCCAGCGGAAGTTCTGTTCACCTTCGCAAGAAAGTGAGAATCCAAAATGACTGCGCTCAGAAGGCTCAGCGTGAAGAGCGAAAAAACGATGATTGGAAGTGGGCGAATGGATCTCATCGAGAGTATATCAATTTGACTGTGGAAACCTCATCACCGGATTGGACACGAAGGTAATACGCCCCGGCAGGGAATGTCGCAAGAATGCTTCGTAGATCAATACTGGCGGTCCCATCGGAAAGTGGCCGCATCTCACTCGTGCGCTTATTACCTAGCAGATCAAGTAGTTCAACGCTGGCAACACTACCGGAGCGGCCATGAATTTCCAACATGTTCCCCTCATGGAGTTGAACGTGGAGGGGCAATTGACCATTGAGGGACTCACGGACCCCTCCGAAATTCACCACAAAATCATCCGAAGTGGATTGGCAATGATACTGATCGGAGACAGTGACGGTGTATGTTCCACTTTGTGTCACTGTGTAGGTGGTACCGGTTGCTCCGGCGATCGGGCTACCATTTCTGCTCCATTGGTTATTGGCTGGCGCGCTCGAGGTTAGCAGATCGCCCTTGCGCATGATACCTGGTACCGGAGGCAGAAGTCGAGTCGTAACCTTCACCCCGCCAAGCAGCACACCGCAGCCAGATCCTGTAGAAACGAACACCGAATAATTGCCGGACTGTTTGATGACCTTAGTGGAGGTGGTATCTCCATCAGACCACCGATAGATAGAACCACCCGATGCCCGAACGATCAGCGAATCCTGCTCGCAGAGATCAATGGCCCCACTCGGGACTACCTTAGCAGGCGGCACAGGGTTGATCCGAATGTCGTAGCCATTATTCAGCGTTGTAAAGCTTGGCGAGGTGGACGTAACGCGTACACGGTACTTTGAACCAGAGTGGATCGTCAGAGGAACAGCGCAAGGGATAAGGCAGCTAGTCGTGTAATTGACGGAGGCAAGTTGCGTTGGCTTCGCAAAGCTTCCGAGGGAATCCGATAGCTCCACACGAAACGAATTCGAAGGAAAGAACTGCCCAGTAGCCTGGACTTGAATCGTCATCGTATCACCCGGGCATAGTGGCGGAGGTGGAGGCATATTGAAGGTGAGGCTGCGCTCCGTTAGCATCGTTAGGAAACCATCAGTCTTCTTTCCATTACTGCCCAAGACAAGTCCACCAAGGCGTACCGAATCAACGAAGGTGCCTGCAATAAAACGCTGACCAATTGAATCGGCCGCTATGGCCATTGTCGAGATGTTCCCCTGCGTGGTATTCGTTACCCATTGACCAGTCAGACCTGTGTCGAGTTTGAGTAAATAGAGTGAGGCAGAGAAATTTACCAGTTTCACACTGCCGATGTCCATTGACGAGGTGAGCGGCCCAGCGACGAATATTCCGCCTGTCCCGTCTGTCACGATGCTTTGGCCTGAAAGGACGCCGCCGTTGTTCGTTAGCGACTTGTCCACGCTCGCGTCAGGTTCGAAGCGCATCGCTATGAGTTGCGGGCCTGTAGTAAAGAGCGCTCCTTGTGCATAGCAGACCGCATTCGCTGCCGAGCCTAGAGTGGAGTAATTTCTCACCCAACGAAATCGTCCTGCGCTGTCATAGCTCACCATTAATGCCGTGCCAGGAGCAGTTCGAGTTCCGGACAGACGGGTTCCTGCAAAATTGATAGTGTCGAGATAGGTGCCTGCGACATACACATTTTCCTTGCCATCGATACAAATGCCACGCCCGGCGTCTGTGGTTGCCGAGTACGAACCAGAATTCGATCGACGAAGCCATACGACCTGGCCGGAGGGATCTATGCGGGCAATAAAAACAGAAGAATACGCTGAAGCGGTGAGTCCGATTCCTGCAATATTTATACTATCTATGAAGGAGCCAGTGACATAGACCGCAGCTCCTGAAGGACTCACTGATATAGCGTTGCCACTCGCATTGCCCCGATCCTTGCACTTGAGCAGCCACTGAAGGTTGCCGCTGCTGTCATACTTCGCAACAAAGAGTCGGTTGACATTCGTGTTTGAAGGAGGGGAGATGGCCGTATCGTTCGTGAAGCCTGTGACATACACATTCCGGTTCTGATCAATTGCGACCGCATTGGCTTGGGCGGTATTTAGCCCGCCAAGCTTCTTGGCCCACACCAGCACACCCAGCGGAGTACACTTCCCAACAAAGGCATCGGAGGCACCGGTGCTCGTGAGCGTCGTGCCGCCGAAGTTGACAAGGCCGGAGAACGTCCCGGCGAAGTAGGTGTAACCGTTGCCGTCAGCAGCGACGGCGTAGGTGCCATCCGAATTAGCAGCGCCTTGTTTGGCGACCCAATTAAAGGACGTGATCTGCGCTTCCGCCGCAGTGCTAAGCAGGAAGAGCGCGAGGACAAAGAGCCGTGGGAGCACCATTTGTAGTTTCGAGGATTTCATCGAAAGCCAACAAGCCAATTTTCGAGTTCAAGATTCCATAATTGTGTATGTTTGCATTCTAAAGACGGCTAGTTTTGGCTCCTGACGTCAGAGAAATGTCCAACGAAGCCCTCGTTCAAGAAGCTCTTCGGCAATTGCCGAAGCTGGGGATTTATTTGAAGAAATGGTCGAAAGAGTTCGAGCCAAAGGAGCTTGATGCCGTTGCCGAAGACGCGCTGACTGCATATTGCGACGCACTGAAACGTCACAGGCTAAAGACTGAGGAAGCCGCTCTTCCATACATGATTACGATGGCAAGCCGTGCGATTTTCAAGATCCTTCGGCGAAGAAAGATGGAGGGAAGGTTTGATGGCAGCGAGAAAAGACATGCCGACACCAAAGTGCGCCTTGCGGAAAGATTCGAAGCGCGTGAAGATCTCATCGCAGTAATGCAGAGGGTGAAGCCACTCTCGTATCGAAAAATTCTTGTCGAAGTCGAGATGAATGGACGAACTGTGAAAGAGATTGCCGCCGAGCGAGGTAAGAGTGTTATGACGATCCATCATCTTTACGAGAGGGCAATCGCCAGAGCAAGGGAAGAAGCTGTAGAGCTCGGAATGATGCCGAAAGAGCAGGCGGAGGCGTTGTGGGGGGGGGGGGGGGGGGGGGGGGGGGGGGGGGGGGG
>CAIUMP010000050.1 GCA_903900335.1 uncultured Ignavibacteriota bacterium
CGTCTGGCAGGACACCGCCTCGAACCCCGACCTGAGATATTTCGATTCAACTCTTCCCTCTATGCACGATATTGGGTTGGATTCGGTGCTCAAGATTGCCGCAGGGGCAAGCGTTCATTACGAAGCTCTCGGCTCGCAAATTCTTCTCAGTGCGGCGCTCTCACCGAATCCCGTTACGGAGCGCACCTCGCTTGCGATCTCGGTTGGGCGCGAGGCGTATGTGCATATTGAGGTCTATGATCTGCTCGGCAACAAACTGCGCGGCGTTGGCTATGAGGGCGTCTTCGAGTCCGGCTCGCGCAATGTCGAGCTTGATCTCCATTCACTTCCCTCTGGCACGTACTACGTTCACATCTCCACGGCGAACAATGAGGTGAGGACGATTAGGCTGGTGAAGAAATAACCACCATCATGCTGCTTCAAAAAGAAGTCCGCTACGGCGGACTTCTTGCATTCTGGCGGGCCAGATTTCGCCCGGCCGAACCCATACCGCGCTCCGCCACGAAAATAGTTGGTGGAAAAACTGTAACCTTTTTCCTCTTCGTTGGTCTTAATATAGGTAGACCATTGTTACGGATTGTCCAATGAAGTGTTTTCTAGCCGCTTTCCTTGTCGGGATCACCCTGTTCACGTGTTCCGCTGACCGAGCCTTGTCGCAGACCTCCGCCTCTTCGGATGGCACGGAGTTCTATGTCACCTTTTTTTCCGGGCAGACCTATCTCCCGACCGTCACAGCCCAGATCTGCGCCTTCCAAAGCTCCCTTGTTAAGTTGTACTACTTCGACACTTCGGGTCGCGAAAGTCTCGATACTGCGTTCCTCCTGGATCCGATGACGTGCGCATCCATTTATCTCAACACCAAATATCTCACCTTTACGGATTCCACCAAGAGTTATAGCTCCATCCATATTGTCTCCGACAAGCCCATAACGGTGCAGATGTATGGCTCTGGATATGGAACCACGGAGATGTACCTCGCACTGCCGACAAGTATGTTGGGCACGGCCTATTCGGTGGCTTCCTACACCAACAGCACCAAGAATGGAACATCCATTGAGCAGTTCTCGCCAACGCTTTCCACGTTCATGGTCATTGGTACTGCACCGAACACAAAGGTGCATATCAAATCGAGTGTCAATACCAGAAGCCCGCTCCCGGACACCATTGTCCTGCAACCGGGGCAGGTCTTGCGTGTCCGCGCCAGAGATCCCTTGAAGTGCGATCTTTCCGGAAGCCTTGTGCAATCCAGCCTTCCTGTGGTGGTGCTCACCGGGCACGAAGGTGCGGAGTTGCCGGACATTGACACGCTCTGGCCGACCCGTTGGGACAATCTCCAAAATATGTTGATAGAAGAGCTGCTTCCTCTAAAGGATTGGGAAAGCAGCGGCTATTACGTCATACCGTTTCAGGATCCCATTCCATCAACCAGACTTCTTCGCGCTGACACCGGCGACCTCATCCGTGTCTTCAGTGGACCGGGACTGAACAGCAATCTCAAGATCCGAATTGGCAAGGCGACCGGCACTGGAACAGCAAGCAGCACACCGTTTGCGATCAATCAACTCGACAGTGGAGCGTCCATTACAAGCGTGGATTCCAGCCCGATCGGTGTCATGCAGTATGACTACTATCAGGGATTCGACGATCGCAACGTAACTTCTTCTGTCGCCGCGCCGGTAATGATGTCCGTGATCCCGTACGCACTCTGGAAATACGACTATCTGTGGATGGTGCCTCAGCGCAGTGGCTTCAACGGCGGGCAATATTCCATGATGATCTACCACGTCGCGGCGCCTCCGAGGCTGTACAAAGGCAAGACACTCGTGGCGTTCCCACCCAGCGGGCCGACCTTTCAAATACCGGGGCACCCCGAATTGGTCGGGGAAAATTACCGGCTTGCTGCCGGTACGTATCACGCCGTGAGCGATTCCTCGTTCGTCGTCTATAGTTACGGCCGCTCGGAGTACAACGCCAAGGCGACGATGGCCTACGCCGCCCCCTGTGGTACGCTGACCACGCAGGAGAACATTCCTCCCATTGGCCTGGCGATCGATACCGGGTGTACTACCTGGTCCGGCATCATCCGCGATGGCAGAACGAAGATCTTGCGTCCGCAGGCCATTCTCATCGTGACCGATCCATTGGCCGTTCGGGCCGGTCTTCGAGTTACCACAAATGCGCTGCTGGATACTGAACGTCTCAATGACTCTGTCTGGACCTTTCACGCATCCGTCACGGATCCGTTCAAGCAATCGGATGTGACGATCTACATGCAAGACCTCTTCGGATTGCATATCATCAGTCACTTCCATTACGAGCCACCGAAGTGGATCGTCAGCGGCATTCGCAACATTGGTCGCATGAATGTTGGCTATGATACGTGCACCACGATTACGATCACGAACCCGCTCGATTCAACGACGGTCCTGATCGACACCGTTGGATCACAGTCAAACCTGCGCGCCTTCCGGCTGACCAGTTGCGATTCGGCACTTCCGACAAGGCTGAAGCCTCACGCGCTGATGCACTTCCATCTCTGCGCGGCCGGCCATAGCCCGGACACCACCTATCAGGATACGCTTGCTCTTGCCACCTCGTGCAACAGCATACCAATTGCGCTCACGCTTGCGACAATCTCCCCGCGCGTCAACTGGACAGCACCCTCTGCCGAGGATTCGCTGATCTGCGGGAAGCCCGACACCGTGCGGCTCTGGCTGGTGAACGACAACCTCAAAGATGGACAAGAGGATGTGGAGGCTGTCACGCTGCAAGGAGCCGATGTTTCGGAATTCTCGATCGTCGGCAACGAACTCGGATATGATCCACTCGTGAATTTCCCGATGGACGCCGGACAGAAGATATGGGTTGACGTGGCGTTCCACCCTGACATGAACAAACCAGAACCTGATCGCTGGGCCGACCGTCATGCAAAACTCGTCGCGACGAACCTGTTGCACAATGACCCCGAGGTCGAATTGACGGCGCATATCCTCCAACCTACACTTTCCAGCGATCAGTCTTCGGCTGATCTTGGCGTTGTTCTGGTAGGTGGAAGTGGTCATGCCGCCGTCGTGATCCGTGATACGGGCAGCGCCACAGTCAGTATTTCGGCGGTGACAATCGGCGATAGCAGGATCACCGCGAGCGGGATCCTGTCTGGCGATACGATACGGCCGGGAGAAAGTCGAACGATCACGCTTGATGGCACATTGCTGCAAGCCGATTCTATCAACACGCAGCTTACGATCACCGCCGGGCCTTCGTGTGCGAATCCCATTACACTTCCCGTCACGTTCCTCGCATACTCCAAAGGCTCTGTGAGTGCGACCTCCACTGGCGTTGGATTCCCCCTAACGTTTCTCTGCTCTCACCGCAGTGGGCCAGCCACTTTTACAAATACGGGCACTGACACGATCACAGTCGATCATGCAACGATCACCGGGAGCAATGCCTTCTCGTTTGCGGATGGCTCCCAGTATCTGCTGCTTCGCAAAAGGCTTGCTCCGGACAGTTCGATCACTCTCACTATCACAAGTGCGCCGACAACACAGGGCATCTCAAATGGAAGTCTCGCCTTCGCGTGGGATAGCTCGATCTATCAGGTAATGAGCAATGCCCCGCTCACTACGGTAGCGCAATCCGCATCGGCAGCTCTGCAGGTGGCCGCTCCGAGTGTAACCGGAAATGGTGTGCCATCCAACATGATCTACGTCCCGGTCGATCTGACCCAGCCCCCGCCCGCAGGCCTGAATGCTCAACGGGCAAAACTCACGCTTCGCTATCGCCGCGATCTCTTTGCGTTTGGTGCTGTCTCCTCATCCTATAAAATAGAGAATCAGACGGTTGCGGCCGATGGCAACGGCAATGAGCTGCTGACGCTCTTGTTGTCATCTTCTACCGGCTTCAATGCGGCAGAACTTGCTCGTCTGCAGTTCGAAGTGATGCTTTCGCTTGACACCGAGACTTCACTCGACATCCTTGATGTCCAATTCTTTGACGCAACAATGCAGGACACATTTTGCGTGGATGTTTCACAACAATCATCCAGCTTCAAACCGCGCGATCTCTGTTCGGCAATTGCGCTCCGAACCTACATGGCTTCAGGCTCACTTCCGTTAAACTTCGAAAGTATCGAGCCCAACCCGGGCACCGGCGAGTTCCAACTCGGGATCAGCGCTTCGAATTCACTTACAGTTCATATTGGTGTCTATAACCTCCTTGGAGCGGGACTGTTCAGTATGGATCGTTCGGTACACTCGGGCCACAACAATGTGGCCTTGGACTTGGGAACCCTTGGCGAAGGGAGTTACATCGTCGAGATCTCCGATGGGAGTCAGAGCATACGAAAGAAGCTCGTGATCCAACGCTGAAACACGAGCCTCCGAGTCCGAACTCTGATCCTATTTACGGCGCGGTGTAGTGCCGCTCGGGTTTCACACTATCATCTGTGTGGTGCGAGCGTTCATGGCGCATCGAGTCGCCGTTCTCAATCCGGTAGTCCTTCGGGATTTGGAAGATCGCGTCGTCGAGCTTCTCTTCAACAATATCGGTCATCTCGCCTTTGGCGAAGGTCTTGCCTTTGAACTTGGTCTCGAACTTGACCGGTATCTTTCCTGCTACGGGTCGCATCATACCGAAGATCTGATCGAGCCCACCGCCGCCGGTCTGGGCACGTCCTAAGAACGCATCGCGAATGACTTCGAATGCTTTGATCTTCTCATTCGAACTAAGCCAGAGGTCGGTTTCCATATCCCCTTTGGATGCGTGATATTCCTCCGCCTCGAGACCATGCATTTCCTTTTTGACTCCCGTGGGCGTCGGCATCATCGCTTCAAGCGAATCGAAGATACCCATGTGACCTCGAAGGGAGTCGTCGATCTTCGCTCGATTGGAGTCGATAGAACGCAGATCCATCACCATCGCGGTGTGTGTAGGCAGCAGCACCGTGAGGGTTCGTGCATCGCGGTCGATGATGGAGCGCATGGAGATGAGCCCGCCAAGAAGCGAGACGTCATAGGCCACCTTGTTCTCACGTACATACATTTTGAGTGTCATGTTCGCGGCGGCACCGAGCATAGCCATGCCGTGGGGTGCTTCCTCCGAATCATTAGATTGCGCGTTCATCATGTCCGCAATTCCCGGCACCTGAATTACCTCGGTGATTGTTCCCTCAAATGCCTTACCGGGCATTTGCCCCCGTTCGGCACACGAGGCCAAGGATAGTGCTGTAGCAAAGATCAGTACAAAGCGAGACTTCATATTCTTTATGTCTTGTTGGAATTCGTGGACTTGAACGAGCGGTGACTTAGTAAGTTTCCTGTATCCGTCACAGCCTACTCCTCCCCCACAGGCAACACTAATTCGATCCGTTCAAATTAATGAATGGATAACTATGTGAAAATTCACCGCTACGTGTGACATCTCTCACGAAGATGTGTTATACGGCCGAACGTAACGCACAGAGATGTGTTGCGCGTCGAATTCGATCGTGAATTCAGCATTGGTGATTAGGGAGTAATTACCAACAACCTTTGCCCGAACCGGAGTCAATCGGTTCATCAGTCAACGTCCGGTAGGTGTGCCAAGCACGCTTATTGGCAAATGCATAGAGCAGTAGTACGTGAATAAGCTATTAAGAATTGTTTCGATACCTATCTTCTTCGCCACGATCCAGTTCTCGACGCTTCGAGCCCAGACAAGCGCCTCTCTGGAAGAGGTCCGGGTAGATTGGCATCTGGCCGGAGTTTCGGAAGCTGCCTCAGATTATGGCAGTGCGCTCGGCTACTTCAAGGAGGTCGTCGAAAACGCGAAGTACCTACCGCTGGTCTCGCGAGAGTGGTATCAGGGAATAGGTTGGTTGGGCATTTCGCGGTCCAAAGCTCGGCTTGGCGATACGTGCGGAGCGCGAAGAGCTTTGGCAACATCATTCAGCCACTCGTTTGCCAACGCTGCACTTCTCGAACAGGACACCTTTTTTGGCCCCTTAGTTGGGATCAATTTCATCGACTCCCTCAATGCCTTCTGGTCCCATATTCGAATGCTAAATAGGTCCGAGTGGATTCAGCAAGAGCCCATGGTCTTCCGCCCCCACGACGCCCAACCCGGCGAACCGCTAATCATCTGCCTCCATGGAGGCAATGGCAATTATCGAGGTTTCGCGGATTATTGGACAAATGTAGCCGATAGCGCAAAGGCCACAGTTGTTGTACCACCCGGTATCATTCGAAACTCGGAAGTGCAAAACTCCTGGGAATTTGATTTGGCGGCTATATTCCCTTCGGTTGAGAGTTTACGTACCGAGTGCATTCGAAAATACAAAGCGGATCCAACTCAGGTGTATCTCGCCGGCTTTTCGCAAGGGGGGCAGGCTGCAATCGGCCTCACCTTGCTTCACCCCACCCTATTCGTAGGTGCTCTTTCATTTTCCGGCTTCCTACTTGATAGTTTGGACGAATCCGCGCTTTCTCAAGCGAGCCAACAACACGTGCGGTTTTACGCTCTCTCTGGTGAGTGGGATAGCAAGGATTTTCTCCGAAGCCTCGGGGATATTCAACGCAGGTGCACGAAACACGGCATTCCATTCCACCTAGAGCTCGAAGAGAAGATGTCCCACGAAATGCCTCTGGATTTTGGATCTCGGTTCGGAGAGGCCTGGCGATGGATTCGCCAACCAGAACCGGTTTACGATGTGCACTCTGTCGGCGGCTCTGGGCAGTAGAATGCTGGATTAAACCCTAGACAGCTGGTGTTGTCAAAACGGCCGCGGCTATTCCCCCACGCCCGGCCCAGTCGTGTCCTGAAAGGACGATTGCCTTATCCAACAAATCGGAATGCATATGAAAGCTTGCCACAACCTTAGTCGCGTTGCACTGCTGCTTGTCCTGAGCTTGACCTGTTTTAAATGGAGCGCCGCCCAAACACTTCATCGCCTCAATACAGGCCGTGGTGCCACGTTCCTTGCCCTCTCCTTCCCAACGGATAGTCTTGGTGTAGCCGTCGGAGACACAGATACTTCCGTACCGTTAGTAAGTGCCGCCGTCGCAGTCGGGACCACTGATGCCGGAGCGTCCTGGAACCGCATTCCTCTCTTTAGCACCGATCCGCTTTACGCTGCTTTTTTCAACGATCAAACAAGCGGGGCAGTCGGTGGCGACAATGGGCGAATGATGGTCTTTGCCGGCCAATCCCTTCACAATGTGCAACTGCCCGAATTCGGGACAATTTACGGGATCACCTATCCATCCTACGATACCGTCATCGCAGTTGGTGGTGGAGGATTGATCTATAAGAGTAACGATAGCGGTAAAACGTGGAAGAAGATCGCCCCTCCACCTGCCGTCGCAAGCCGGGATTTCTATGGCGTGGACTATTGGGACGACAGTACGTATTGGATCGTCGGCCACGGAGGAATTGTGCTGTACACAGAGGACGCTGGCACCACGTGGCAGCGCATCAATCTGAACACCAATCACGATCTTCATTCGGTCTCCTTCCCTGACGCAAGCAACAACGGTTGGATCGCCGGAGACGGTGTGCTCTTCTACACAACCGATGGTGGTACAACCTGGACGGATGTGGGAACATCCGCACTGCTGCAACAGGTCGTTGGCTATGACAGCCTTCACGCGTATGCCGTTGGATTTTCGGGTCAGATGTTGCAAACAAGCAACGCGACAAGTTGGACGCCCGTCGAAACCGGGACGACCGCCAATTTCTACGGTGTCGCTGTTCCCTCGATGGATCACATTCTCATCTGTGGCGATAGTGGAATTGTGATGTCCACGCTCGCCGTAAGCGCACCGAAGGCAAGCTTTGCTGTATCAAACGATACGTTTCCTCGACTTAAGGTGGGCGCGGTGGCTGTGAACTCAAAACTTATTATTACGAACACATCGAACCAGGTTCCGGTAACTATCGTCAGCGCGGAGATTGACAGCTCAGAATTCACGCTGGACCCGACCGGGAATAATACTTTCCCCTTCAAGATACCTCCCGGCCAAACGCATGCCCTCGATATTCGCTTCAGGCCTGCATATCCCGGACCGATCTCCTCTCTCATTCGTGTCGCTTCGAACGAGGCAGGTTCGAGCACAGGTATTCTAATGGGAGTGGCTGATCCAGCGGCGGGGGTTGCGACCAATGAGACCGCCACCGTACTTAAGCTCTCGGTCACCTCTGCGGGAAGACGCGTGTGGCTCGACATTCCTGGAACCATGACAGGGCCTTTGCATATCGAGTTAATGAATGTACTTGGCAACAACTTACTATCGTCGGCAATCCACGATGATTACCAGGTAGATGGTAGTTCTTTGCTTCCCGGTGTGTACTTGTTCCGGGTGAGCTCCAATACCGGTTCGACCAGCGGGAAGTTTGTGATCCATTAGCAGCTCGAACGAAAGTCATTCGTCGTCGGCCCCGTATTCCGAAGGGGCCGTAAGGTCTTTCGCCACTCCTCTTTTACTACGCTTCACGTTGTGCAGCGTCGCTTGCCGTATTTTTGCACCAATGCTCATCACCGACTTCACCCGCGCACTCGAACGCATCGTCCCGTTATCCAGCATTGCTTTCGATGGCGATAGAGTTGGAATGCAAGTTGGGCTTCCGTCTGAGACGTTGCTTTCCAAGGTGCTCTTCGCATACGAAGTGACAACGGAGGTGATCGCCGAGGCGCGCGATCGCGACGCCAATCTCATCGTCGCATTCCATCCGCTGATCTTTCCGAATATCACTTCTGTCACGGATACACACCGCACTGGCGCGCTGCTGCGTGAACTGCTCAAAGCAGACATCGCGCTGTACGTGCAGCACACGGCCTTCGACGCGCAGATCGAATTCGGTACCAGCAGACTCATGGCAGAGGCCCTCAAGCTTCAGAACATCCAACCATTAACACGTGCGCGGGAAAGCGCGGGAGGCTTGGATTTCGGAATGGGTGCGATCGGTAGCTGGGAAGGATCTAAGACCCGAGATGGATTTCTTCAGCTGGTGCAGCAGACTTTTGGGACACCCGCGATCCGTACAAATGCCGATGGCCCAAGCAAGATCAAGACGGTTGCGATGCTGGGTGGCGCCGGAATGGAATATTACTCCGCTGCCAAGGACCTCGGTGCGGACGCATTTATTACTGCCGATGTGCGTTACCATGATTTCCACCGGGCAAGCCACGATAAAATTCTCCTAGTGGATGCCGGACACGCGGAGACCGAAAGATTTGTTACGGGGGGGATGGTCCAAGCGGCTCGGAGGGCATTGGAACTCTCGAACATGGAAAATGACCTTCCATTTTCGAGCTTACTCCCCGCCCGAACTGAGCCGAACAGCGTGCGTTATTACTGCCAGGACTGACCGGCTTCCGCAGCCCGAACATTCGGGAATGGACACCAGACTGGAGCCGACCCGACAGACTTTAATAGATAAATACGTGAACGAATCACTTTTGCATCTCTACGAATTACAGAAGATCGACAGCCAGCTCGACGACCTTATCGAGAGCCGTGGCGAACTGCCGGATCGCGTCCAGGACATGCGGCGAACGGTGGCGGAGCAACGCTACAATCTTGAGCAGATCCGAAAGGACATTGCGGAGATCGACACACGATCGAAGCAACTTTCCGATGAGACCGTGGATCTGCGCGAAAAGGTAGATCGCTACAAAGCGCAGCAGTTCGATGTAAAGACCACACGCGAGTACGACGCCATCACATTCCAACTTGAGGATGGACAGCGCAGACTGCATAACAACGTGGAGTCCATGGGCCGCATGGGTGTGGAGCTCGAGGGCATGAAGATCGACGAAGTTCAAATGACACAGGACTTCGCGGAGGTCGAGGCCGAACTCGCTGAGGCAGAAGCTGCACTCGGCGAAGTTTTGGCTGCGACACAGCAGGATGAGAAGAAGCTGATCTCCCGCCGGAACACGCTCGAAAAGAAGATTCAGCCATTCCATTTGACGATCTACAACCGAGTGCGTCCGGCAAAGAATGGCGTAGCGGTTGTCGCGATCAAGAACGGTGTCTGTGGTGGCTGCTACAATGCTGTTCCACGCCAGCTTGCCCTTGAACTGCGCAAAGGCGAGAAGCATACCGTCTGCGAATACTGCGGTCGTATTATCGTCGGCGAGCCGATCGCCATCGCTGTCGATGGTGAACCCGTTGCCGCTCCTGTTGCGGTAGCGGAAGAAGATTAAGAGTTTCGAGTCTGCCATCGGGCAACCGCTCTTTGTAAAAAGGGAGGAAAGTCCGAACTCCGTAGGGCAGCGTGCCGGCCGAGCCTTACAGCAAGTCCGGGTAACAGTTGATAAGTCAGCTTTGGCGGACGAAGGACTGTTAACAGCGCAGTGTCACAGAAATAATACCGCCGTGTGCTTCGGCGCACGGTAAGGGTGAAATGGCGGTGTAAGAGACCACCGCCCGAAGAGTGATCTTCGGGGTCACGATAAACCTCGCGCGGAGCAAGACCACGTAAGGGACTAATCCTTCGAACTACGGTCAAACGTAGCAGAATGGAAACGCTTCTGCCCGAAGCTCGGTCCCGGGTAGGTCGCATCAGAGTAATGGTTGCCTCCTCTTCATCGGCGATTCAGTTCGTTGTTGAGAGCAGACAGAATTCGGCTTACAGATGGCAGACTCTTCTTTTTGTAATGATGGATGAGTAACGGGTAACGAGTGGGGCTCCTTCACCATCACCACTTACGTTATTCCACTACTCTACCGTTGCTCGTTACCTTCTTCTCGTTACTCGTTACAAATCAACTCTCCGAACGTGAGTCGTCTTAACAAACTTAAAGAATTTCTCGCATCTGAGCCGGACGATAGCTTTACGCGCTATGCGCTGGGGCTGGAGTACGCGAAGGTGCAAAATCTGCCAGAGGCAATAGCCACGCTGGAGTACCTCCGCGAGCGCGACCCGAAGTATGTGCCGACGTACTACATGCTGGGAGGATACTACCGAGAGATCGGCCAGAAGGAAATGGCACAAACGATTTATCAGGCAGGAATTCACGTCGCCCATGCTTCGGGAGATCATCACGCTTCCAGCGAACTGCAAAGCGCGCTTGCAGAATTAGAAGACGAACTCGAGAATTAACACACGCACAACTCGCACTCCCTACGGATCTTTCTATGACGTTAGAACAAGAAGCCATCGAATTTTTCCTCCGAGAGAACGTCCTGACCTTTGGTGATTTCACACTGAAGAGCGGACGCAAATCTCCCTACTTCTTCAACACCGGCTCTCTCTGCACTGCACGCCAGCTATCGAAGCTCGGCGAATTGTATGCTCGCAAGCTGCAAGCCGAAAGTGTGTTCAATGATGCTGGTGTTATCTTCGGCTCAGCATACAAGGGCATTCCAATCGCAGTTTCCACGGCTGTGGCACTCGCCAATTCCGTTCGCTCTGACATCCGGGCTGTCTCCGATCGCAAGGAAGCTAAGACCCATGGCGACAAGGGTGGATTCCTGGGCGTGCTGAATGCGAAAGACAAAGTCGCGATCGTTGATGACGTTATCACCACAGGCGGCACAAAGATGGAGGCCATTGAGAAACTGAAAGAGGCTGGCGCTATTCCTGTCGGGCTCATCATCGCCTTCGACCGGGCCGAGCCCACGGAAGGCTCGGCGCTCTCCGCACGCGAGAGCTTCGAGAAAGAGACAGGGTTACCGGTTTTCGCGCTCGCGAACATTCATGACGTTGCACGCGTCAGGCCGGATGTGCGAGAGGCATTGGAAAAGTATTTGAGTCAGTTTGCTAAGACCGCATAGTTACTTCTCGACGATTGTGTCGGCGACTAGTCCCCCATGTAGGGCGAATTAGAGGATCTCCGCACATCTTGTATTAAACTCATCAATTGTGAGACCGGCCTTTTGAATCTGGTCGCGAAGCAGTCCGCGCCCTACCTCTTTGTGATTCGGGATTGCGAGAGTGTGGATTTTGCCGGGACAGGTCAGCATTAGGTGGCTCCCTCGGGTGCGCTGAACGATCCATCCGAATGATTCGAATACACGTAACACTTAACGTGGAGTTAGGACTGGAACCGAAGGCATGTTAGACAGTCACTTCAATCTGACGAGCGCTAACAATTGGAGGCATCCCAAGCTCGGCTCGTAGCTCAAGGCATTCGCGGATAGCGTCCTGGATATTCATCTCTGCTTCCTCGAACGTATCTCCCTGGCTCATACAGCCAGGAATGATCGGGCAATCTGCTATGAACTTGCCGTCCTCATCCTGATAGATATTGACCTGAAATCTCATAGCTAATTCACAATCCGAGAAACAAAGGAGTTCCTGTAACTTTTAGGTGTTCGGTTCCCAGCGCATTCCCTCGCACGGGGTGTAATCCTTCCCCACATGCTCATCCGTGATCTTGCATAACGCCTCCCGCGCTGCAAGGTGCTTGCACGTCGCGCAGAGCGGATTCTGATTCTCCGGGCTGATCGTCGCAGCGTGCTTTTTCCATCCGAGGCTCGCCGGATACAAGACGACAACCACTATAGCGATAAAGAACATCATCCACCAGTCGTTGTGCTCTGGCACGAGGCCGTACACCGCCCATGAGGCGGCGATGACTAACGCGAATCGAAGAATCCCCCAAAAGATAACAGCTCCCATATCCAGCACTACGCAACCAGCAACGGAAAAGATTCAATTCTGCCGGATTCGTGTTATCGCGGCATGAATTCAGAATACGCCATTCGCGTTTTTCCACGGATGATGGCCGCTGTTGCGATGATTGTCGTGTTGGGAGTCGCGTGGCTGAGGAAGCGAAATAAGAAATAGTTAGTGCATCCCGGATTTTTTCGTCCCTCCCGAACTCATCAGCACGGCTACCGGCTTTGTCGCATCCACGGACTCCAGAGCGATCTTGATCATAGATGTCATTGGTACGGAGAAGATCATCCCCCAAGGGCCCCACACCCAACCCCAAAATATAAGTGAGAGCAGAACAAGCAATGGACTGAGATCCAGACTGTACCCCATTATACGTGGTGTAACTACGCTACTCCACAGGAATTGAATTGGCACTAATGTACAAGCTACGGCGAGCGGTGTTCCAAGGCCATCGAACTGCAACAACGCAACTGAGATTGGGAGAACCAGTGCGATGATCGAACCGATCGTAGGAATGAAGTTGATCAGGAATGTGAAGAGTCCCCATAGCAAAGCAAGATCGACCCCAAAGACCATTAGAATTCCGGCAGTGATGATTCCGCTCGCCAAATTGACCACGGTCACCGTCTGAAAGTACTTTTCGGTCTTCGCATCGATTCGCTGAATAAGGTCGGCGAGATTGTCCGCATGTTCGGGATAGGCCATACGAATCTTCTTCTCAAACAGCCCATGTCCACCGAGAATGAACAACATAAAGAGAAGAATTAGGGCGGTGCCGCTTAACACATTCACAAACCCTCCAGCTCCTGCGTAGATCATCGTAATGATCGAGGAAACCTGCACGAGATTAGACCATTTCAGTGTATTGACCTGATCTTGTATGACCTGCGGTGCACTTTCCAATAGGTGGGATAGTCCGGGCAAGATCGTGTTGTTCCAACGAAGCTCATAACGTGGCATTGCTTTCAGGAGCGATTGCACGCTGGAAACCGCAACGGCTCCCACCCCGACCAAAAAAGCACCCACAATGATCATCACGACTACAAGCGCCACACCCATCGGAATGTGCCGATGACGCAAGTAGCCGACAACCGGGCGAAAGATATTCGCCAGAAAGAGTGCCACCACGAACGGAAGAAGCACTGGCTGCATCGTGTGCAGCGCGGCGCCCCCGATGATGAGGGCGATGAGAATGATGGGAATGGTGATGCTGCGTGAATTTGTCATAAGCCGTATTTATCCATACAAAGATACCACATCGGATTGGGTGAGCGAATAAAGCGACAAGCCGAGCGAAGAAGCGAAACGGAACCAAAGCTTCTAGACTTTTCTTCGACTACCAGTCCGCGACGAGATTTGCCCGTGCGCGGGAGAGTTGAAATTCTAAAAGTGAAGTGTGCTATGAAAGATCTTCGTAAGTTCGTACTTGGGGGGGGCTTGTAGTCCTACTTGGTTTGCTTAGTTTTGTGTCCTCATCAAGAGCACAGTGTCCTGGACCTGATGATTGGCCCCCGCTCGGCACTGGCATTCTTTGGAATGGGCTATTCGTGAAAACCTATTCCATTAGCGGCTGTAATTGCGAGGTTGGGTGGTGTTCGCGAACTTTAGCAGACGGAACCGTCCAAGTCATTATAGAATACGTAACACAAGATGGCACGAGTCCCTGCAACGCATTTCCCCCAGATCAATTGATAAAGTATGCGGCGCAAGATGTCATGGCCGATCCTGACGTGATATGTGCCTTTCCAGCAGTCCCGAAATGTTCGGAGGGGACCACTACATCGTTCGACCTCATACTTACGAACTGCTGGAACATGGTAGGCCTCGGATTTCCGCAGCCAAATGGGCATTACGACCATTACCGGTTTCGACCTTGCACTCAAACACAAGCGTGCTACAAACAGTGTAAAGTCTGTTGCGATAACACAACGATACCCCCGACCGTACAATGGTCGGACTGTCATTACAATATCTTTATGGGCTATGGTGCAATTCCATGCGCGGAGGCGCCTCAGGATTTGTTTTCGTGGTTGCCAGGCATCTGTTACAGTATTGGACATTGTGGAGGATGGTGACGATGGGACCATCCTTGAAACGAATCGCGCCACTCCTCGCTTGCTTCCTCCTTACGAGCATTGCCG
The DNA here is from genome assembly GCA_903900335.1 of uncultured Ignavibacteriota bacterium. Classification (GTDB taxonomy): domain Bacteria; phylum Bacteroidota; class Ignavibacteria; order Palsa-1295; family Palsa-1295; genus PALSA-1295. Next base: position 14,748 of record CAIUMP010000050.1, read on the forward strand.
TAAGCCACGCACAGGCACAATGGATATGGGATGTCACCAGAGAGTCGGATGGTTACGGCCCACCGACACTCTGGTCGTTCTCGTGTTCGGGATATAGCTGTTCGGCCTGCGGGACGAACGCCGATCACGATCTCGTAGTCTATCATTCTTCGACTGGCGGCGCACCGTGGGCAGAACAGAATGTCGGACTTCCGAACGCGCATGCCGACAACGGTCATAGGATCTTAACAATCTATCAAATCGACGCGCTCCGGGCAATCGCTTCCGGATACTTGAAAGACTCGACCTTTACTCAAATTGACAGCGGCTTTATCGTTCGGACCGACGATGGCGGCGCTACATGGCGCCGCCAATATCTGCCGGAGAAGTACGTTCATTTGTATGGCCCAAGTGCATTCCATTTCTCGAGTCCCGACACCGGGATCGGTATCATGGGGCGACTGATCGTAACAACATCGGACGGAGGTAGCCACTGGAATTTGGTGCCTTTCCAAGCTTGGACGACTCTTGCCTCGTGCATCTCCGATGGCAACGGCGCATTCCGAGCTTTTGGGTATGGGGCTGCAGCAAAGATATACACTACGCATGATAACTGGGCAACGGTGGATTCCGGTCAGGCCTTGCCGGATTCTGTACAACATCATCTGGTGAATTTAAAGCACTGTTTGTTTTCGGGTGATAGCGTGATTGCATACGGTGCACTCCTGACTCCCGGCCCAACGACAGCCATGATTGCCGTCTCTACCGACCGGGGCAAAAGTTGGCTCGACCCCATCGTTGCCGATAGTACGGTCTCCGGCTTCTCGTCCTTAATCTACGCCGGAGGAGATTCGATGATTGCGGGCTCCAATTTTGCCACTTTTGGTAAGTTGGCTGTAAGTACCAATAGAGGACAGACGTGGCATTTAGATTCCATGCATTTTCGTTGGGGTGCCAAGCCAAATGCACTCTTAGGAATCGCACGTCTTCCCGATGGAGACTTCTCCGCAGTGTTCGCTGAAGACCCTTTTCATGACGATTGCTTCCTCGCGCGCGCGCATTTCGGCGAGGCCGACGTTGCCGAGCGTCGAATCATATCCTCATCCGGTATCCAACTGTATCCAAATCCAGCGACGGATGTCGTAATCATAAAATCACCAGCAGAGTCAGGCACCGTTCACGTCTTCGATCTCCTCGGTCAAACAGTCCGCTCCGGCATCCTTAATGAGGGCGGCGAGCTCAGGCTGGATGTTTCTACGCTTCCTCGCGGCATTTATTCCTTGATGCTGGATCACGGAGGAGTGATGCTTCCAATTGGGAAGGTCGCGCTGATAGCCTGGTAGGGGCTCACCTGCAATTTGTCGAGCTAGTCCGCTCGACCCCTTGTCAATGTGAAGGACTGCCCTTACATTGATTTGGGCCAGGCTCAACACTATATTACGGCGGTGTCATACCCTGAATAATCAATCATTCGGGAATTTCCAGGAATGACTGGTAGCAACGATGGGTTGCTTTAGCACGGATGAGAATTGGTGCAATTATCGTGCTATGTGCCTCGCTCACCGGATGCTCGTCGAGTGACATCACGAATCCGGACCAGATCGTATTCCCTGCCTCGAAGGTGAGCTATCGGCTTCACGTTGCTCCCTATCTGCAGCTATCGTGCAACATCACGGGGTGCCACGATGCCGCGCGCTCCGCTAATTTGGGGATCGACCTTACCTCCAGGATCGGCGTTCTATCAAACAACGTGACCACACCCAAGGACACGAACTCGCCACTGGTCGGCGTACTGTACGCACGCTATGCGCACTCCGGTCAATTCCGCTCTAACGAGAATCAGCGCAACGGAATAAAGGTATGGGTGTTAGAAGGTGCACAAGATAATTAATCTAGATCGCATGTTGAGGCGAGGAATGACCATGAAATGCATTGCGATGAAACCATGCCTTCCGGTGAGCCTATGGCTTGCAATGAAACCACGTATGACGGTGCTTATCATTTCGGCGCTGCTCTTCGGAAGCGTCACCCGTGCGGGCGCCCAGCGCCACGCGCATGATTCGCGTGGGTACTTCGACTATGGTGACCCGATGATGACGAGCGTCATCCAATCTGCCGACGGGAAGACTGCCGACGTTCGCGTGAACACCGCAAGCGCCATGTTCTCGTTTCAGCGCGCGAAGAACTCCCCGAGAGGTGCGTACTTTGCCATTCGTGATGTCACGATCGAGGTGAGCGAGGATGGCAGCACACAACCACTCATGACACGCACGCGGCTCGACACCATCTTCGTGGCAACGTTTGAACTGTCCACCGCAAAGGACGACTGGCACGCCTTGAGCGAAAATATCAATCTTCCGACGCTCGACACAGGCAAGCAATACTCTCTTCGCATTGAAGTTCGCGACGGCATTGACCGCCTTGTCATGCGACCGGTCGTCACGCCGCTCCGCCGAACAGTATGTAGTCTCAAGGCCGATTCCTGCGGCATCGCATTCGGCGACATCATGTTGATCGATAGCCTGAAGGACGGTATGGCATACATGGGTGGGCGTGGCAACACCTATATGTTCAGCCGCGATGTCATCGGTGCTATCACGTTCAAACTCACCGATTCGCTCACCACCAATCCGAATGTGGACGTTCGCGTTCGGCAGATAACGAACCTCTTCGATCCCGCGGATACGGGCGACCGAGGCCTGAAGGCGCTCTCGTCGTCCGATCTGAACACAGGCATGGAGTTCGCATTTCAACGAGCCGATCACATCCTGAGTTATACCCTGGCACCAACCAGTGACAAGAGCACCTGGACTGCCATCTTCACTGTTCCCGGCGCAACGTTCGAACAAGGCAAGTATGTGTTTTTTGTTCGGGTGAAGGCTGGCAGTTTTGAGCGCACACAGAAGAACGAATTCCAGATCATTTGGCAGAACCAGCCGCTCACGCTCGGCGACCCCATCGCAGCAATACAACCAATGCAGCATATCCTGTCGCCAGATGAATACAGCACGATGAACTCCGGCTCGCGGCAGGAGATGTTCAAGAAGCTCTTTGCATACTGGCGAACAAAGGACCCAACACCAGGCACGGCATACAACGAGCGCATGGCCGCGTTCTATGCACGCGTGGACTATGCCGATTTCAACTTTGCCAACACACATCTCCTCGATGGCGTGATGACCGACCGCGGCAAAGTATATCTTCTCTACGGACCACCAACCAAAACGGATCGCAGCTTCCTTCCCGGTGAGTCACCCGTCGAAACGTGGACATACACCAATAACGTCAAGCGCGTCTTCCGCTTCGAGTCGCACTCGCATGGGGAGTATAAGTTGACGGATGTGAAGACGTTGGCGACGACGAATTAAGGGAAAGTCGATGTGCCGGGAATATGCGGCGTCGGACTTCCCGGCCTCTACTACTATGAATTTGGCGATGCGTGATGAACCATCTGATCCGACACTTGCGCACCAGTGATCCGATTATCGACAGCCCATTGACGCTGGCTGCAGTGTTGATAGTGTTGGTAATTATTGTCGTCCTGATTAAGCAGCGCAGACCACCGAACCTCCGCTTTAGCTCTCTTAGTAATACATACCGACAAAACGTCGGATATGTGTGCCTCTGGAACTCCGGCTCATCAGCGATTCACGGTTCTGACTTGTCCCCGATGAACCCCATCAGGATAGTAGTACCGGAAAGTATTGTGCGGTATTCGCTGCTGTATTCAAAAAACGAGAATTCAAAATTCAGGATTGAGTCTCCTTCCGACCACTCTATCCTCGTCGCTTTCGACCAGTTAGAGAAGGGTGACGGTTGTATTATAGAAGTTGAGCAATCAGGAGAACTGTTATGCGAACCTAAACTCATCGGTTGCTTGATTGATGGCAATCGGCCTCGGGAGATTCTGATGAGGCGTTCCAAATTACTTGGTGCTGTCTTTACTGCCATTGGTGCAATCGTGGTTTTTATTGGTTGCTACGCGATTAACCTCGTGATCTATTTCATCCTGGTGAGTCTGGGAGGCGCCAAGTATACGAGCGACCAGACTGCCGCTGAACTATCAGAGTACCCGGGAGCAATCGTAGTCATTCTTGTGTCATACCTTATTATGGAGAACTGGAGACTTGTTCCCAAAAAGCTCAGGCGGGAGTTCGAATCATTGGAATCCAGATCGTGAATGGCGCGAGTGGCCCGTAGATTGGACATCCTTGCCCGACAAACCCAAAGGGAAGTCGGGCAAGGATGCCCGCTCCTTCGATAAGCTCAGGGCAGGCCCTATGCGAGAATTTTTTCTCAAAAATATTCGGGAAGCTCTTGACTTTGAGTTTTGGATGTGTTATGTTACAGGTAATGAGACGGGCACCTTTTCAATTCGGCACACATCCTCCGGAGATCTGGATTCCCGCCCCCGATCGGGTCGAGGGCAGGCTATCTGCGGGAATGAGGGTATGGAGAGGGCGTTCATTAAATGAACACTCAATTGAGAGAATAGGGGCACCTATGTCAATTAGAAATTTAGAGTTAAGAATTAAGAATTTCGGGGAGGGGACGTCCGTTCATGAACATTTTCCGGACACACACATCAAGTTTATTTATACAACCTCATCTTACAGAAACGTTGGGTGTAACGAGAAAAGGCCACTTCGAGAGAAGCGGCCTTTCTATTTTGGAGTGGTTTGTCCCTCCGGCTTAGGCTACCTCCCGCGCCCCCAGCGTCTCATCGCGCCCGGCCCCAATGGAGATGATCTCCAGCGGCTGCTCCACTTCGCGCTCAATTGCGGCGAGGTATTTCTGCACTGGCTGTGGCAACTCCTCGCGGCATCCAGCGCCCTTCATATCCGCGGCTTTCCATCCTTCAAAGGATTCGTATATCGGACGGATATTCGCAAGCTGCTTCAGATCGGTCGTGAAGTGTTCGAGTTCTTTGCCATCGGAGAGGCGCTCGTACTTGGTGCAGAGTTTCACCTCGTCCATGTCGGAGAGGACATCGAGCTTCGTCAGCGCGAGGCTCGTCACACCGTTGATCATGTTGGTATAACGAACAGCCACGGCATCGAACCATCCGCACCGGCGTGGGCGACCAGTCGTTGCGCCGAACTCGCGGCCAACTCTGCGAAGCGTCTCCCCTGTCTCGTCCAACAGCTCCGTCGGGAATGGCCCGTTGCCAACGCGGGTGGTGTATGCTTTCGCGACTGCAATGACGCGGTCAATTGCCATCGGCGGAATGCCGAGTCCCGTGCAAGCGCCGCCAGCCGTTGGGTTGCTCGATGTCACGAAGGGATACGTGCCGAAATCAATATCGAGCAGCGCGGCCTGCGCGCCTTCGAGCAAGAGAGACTTACCATCCTTGATCGCACGGTTCAGCAGCAAGGCAGTGTCAGTAATATACGTATCCATCTCCTGATCGAAGACCTCATACTCCGCAATGATCGCATCGACATCGCAGTGCTCCACAGAGCCATAGAATTTTTCGAGGAGTTCGTTCTTCTCCGCGATGTTGCGGCGGAGTTTCTCGCGCAGCGATTCGCGGTCGAGCAGATCAACAATGCGGATGCCTTTGCGAGCGAATTTGTCTTCGTATGCCGGGCCGATACCGCGTCCCGTTGTGCCGACAGAACCGCCGTCGTTCTTCATCAAGCGCGCCTCGGCTGCTTTGTCCAGCAGTTTGTGATACGGCATGATGAGATGCGCGTTGTGCGAGATAAAGAGTCGGCCCTTGACCGTAATGCCCTCCGCCTCGATCATGCGAATTTCCTCAAGCAGCGCGACGGGATCAATGACCACGCCGTTGCCGATGACGCACGTCACATCATTATGGAAAATTCCGCTTGGGATAAGGTGGAGGACGAAAGAGCGTCCGTCCGGAAGCTGGATGGTGTGGCCAGCATTTGCGCCGCCCTGGTAGCGAGCAACAATATCAACATTCTTGGCAAGGAGATCGACGATCTTTCCCTTACCCTCATCGCCCCACTGGGAGCCGAGTACAACGGTGTTTGGCATGGGTAAAAAAAAAAGCCGAGTTCTCGTTAGAGAACTTCGCACGTTTTTCTACCCTAAATTTGGGCCGCGGGGATAACAAGATGTTCTCGAATTAGTTCGCATTGACTACCTCGCCGTATCATGCGAGGTTGGCGCGATGGCATCAGCAGTGGTCAAAAATTATTCCCCATCTATCTCCGGCACAACTCCCCCGCCTGTTGAGTTGTTGTGCCCCGACCCGAAGCTGTTTTCCGCTTAACAATTCCGCGTGGTATTCAATAGCCTTGCCTTCGCCATCTTCCTGCCGATCATTCTGATCGGCTATTACCTGCTCCCCTTTCGGGGACAGAACCGCTTGCTCCTGCTGGCGTCTCTCGTCTTCTATGCCTGGTGGGATTGGCGCTTTCTCGGCCTCCTCGGCCTCACCATCGTCGTTGATTTTTACGCCTCTCATGCTATCAAGAATGCTGCTACGCATAAGTTGAGGCTGCGGTGGTTGCGGCTGTCGCTCGGCCTCAATCTCACGGTTCTTGGCATCTTCAAGTATAGTAACTTTTTCATCCAGTCGTTCGAGTCAATGCTAACGAGCGTTGGCTTCCAAGTTCACACGAGCACGCTCCAACTCGCGTTGCCTATCGGCATTAGCTTCTACACGTTCATGTCCATGGCGTATGTCATTGATGTGTATTGGGGCAAGTTCGAAGCCGCCGATAGCTTCTGGGATTTCGCGCTCTTTGTTTCCTACTTTCCACATCTCGTTGCCGGACCGATTCTCCGAGCACATCAGCTACTGCCGCAACTCATCAAACCTCGGCGTGTCGAGAAGCGACAAATCCTGGATGGATTGGCGCTGATACTGATCGGGCTCGTCCGCAAAGTGCTGATTGCGGATATTGTCGCCGCATATGTTGATGAGGCCTTTCGTGGCGTCGCTTCCATGACGAGCATGGATCTTCTGCTACGCATGTGGCTCTTCACAATCCAGATCTATGGCGACTTCGCTGGCTATAGCGACATCGCACGCGGGGTGAGCAAGCTGTTTGGAATTGAATTGCACCTGAATTTTGCAACGCCATTTCTCTCGCAAAATATCACGGAGCTATGGCGACGCTGGCATATCTCACTCTCAAGTTGGCTGAGAGATTACGTCTATATTCCACTCGGCGGCAGCCGCAAAGGACAAGCGCGCACCTACTTCAACAACTTCCTCACGATGATCGTGAGCGGCCTATGGCACGGTGCGAATTGGACGTTCGTGGGATTCGGCGTTGTCAATGGTGTTGGGCTCGCGGTGCATAAGGCATGGCTGCAAGTCACACATCGTACCATCCCGAAAGGATATGGCACCCCGAAGTGGGGATGGTGGTCGCCGCTGAAGATTCTCGCGACGTTCAATCTCTACTCCTTCTCCTTACTCCTCTTCCGGACGCCCGATTTCCCAACGTTCGGCAGATACGTCACGCGAATGTGCTCGTTCGTACCGGGCATTCACACAGGGACATCGCTCTTTGTGCTACCGTTCGTCGCACTAACGATCCTGCTCGATGTGATGCAATACACAGGCGTTGGTGTCCGATTGCTCGGGCGCTTGAATCTCGGGACGCGAGCAATTGCATACGGCGTTCTTTTTGCACTTGTCCTCATCGCTGGTTCGGACAACAGCATTCCGTTCATCTATTTTCAATTTTAGAAACGGAGTATGCGCATGAAAAGCCAACGTCCACCATATCTTACGCTACTCGTCAATGCTCTGCTCATTGGCAGTGTGGCGTATGCGGTGATCGCTGGACTTGTCTTCGCCGTGCCACACCTCCCGCTTGCGAATAAGCGCACGTTTTACGCGCTATTGCGTGCACAAATGGCCGTAGATGAAGATGAGAAGTTACCCGAACAAAAACGCGAAATGGTCCTCTTCCTCGGAAGTTCTGTTGTGGAGCGCGGGCTCTCCGAGCGAGCGATGGATACCGTCTTCGAACGAAACAACACACCAGTGGTTGCGATGAACGCAGGTACTGGTGGCTTCTGCGCAGAAGCAAATCTGCCGATGCTCCGTGCAATGTTGGAGGATGGTCTGCGACCAAAGTACGTGGTGTATGGGATGGGCATACAGGAGTTGAACAGAGAGTCGAGCGTCCACGCATTCCTGGGTGCTAGCGATACAAGCGCGATCAAGTTGCGCCGCAAAACCTTTTTTAACATCATCCGCTATGGCCCTACCGCGCTCGCACCGCTGGTCAACGCGGATCATCTTCATCAATATCTCTTCGCAGCCAACAACGCCTTCCGCGATGTGCCGAATCTCAACGTCTTCCAGCGGGTGATGTTTGGTGAGAATATGCCGCCGCAGGATAGCTCGTATCGTTTCGAGCCACGGTATTTAGATGACCTGAATGAGATCGTGAATTTATGCAAAGCTTACAAAATTAGCGTCGCCATATACAATGCGCCGATGAGACCGCGAACGCTGAAGGAGCAGGATGAACCGTATCGCCATCGGGCCGAGGCGTACGAACGGATTCTCGCGCTTGCTCAGACGCAACAGTTGCCCATCTGGAATTTTGATAGGGCGGGACTCTTCGTTCAAGAAGACTTCCAGGATAATTATCACCTCACTCCAAGTGGCGCCAAGAAGATCTCAGCAATGCTTGGGGATTCCATCGTGCGCTGGCGCGGAGGTGTCATCACGAAGGATGCTGCGATGCCCAATTAAGATGTGAGCTTGACACACCAGAGTGGCAGCGGCGGGACAATCCGATAGCAAGGCGCAATCTCCTTGACATCGGATTGTTTCATCGGCCCGAATGCATCTTCTCCGTGATTGAGGCCTGAGCCATTATTTCACCACGTCCGGATTTGCCTCATCCTGATCCGACCGCGCTGGCGGTTCTGGCTGCGGAAGGTCAGAACCGTAATGCTTGCCATAGACTTCGAACCAGTCACTTAGCGCCGCGAAGCTACGCATCTTGTTCTGCTCGTAGTATGAGTAAGCAATGTCCGATTGCTGAATGAAGTGAGCATCCAGAACGTGGAGCAATATAGCGGTTGAACGATACACCTTCCAACGGTCTTTTGTTAGTACAGCGCGAGGCTCGGAAAAGGAAACGATCCAATCTGCACCTGCCTTGCGCGCATACTTTTCGAGAGCTGGAGCAATGTCCTCGGCGTCTTCGAATTGAAGTGTGATCGTCCCGATCACCACAGCGCTTCGCGGCATGATGGAGTCCGGCATCGGCTCGTGGTACATGAGCTGGATCGTGTCATTTGTTGCTTGCAGTTCGAATGGTGTGGCTCGATCAACAAGAACGGAATCCCGTCCGCTCGATTTCACGGTGATATGCTGGACGTTCGTTGGCAACGCCTCGAAGTATTGCGCTTGTGTAAGTGCGGGAATAATCCCCATCGTCAGCGCTCCGAAGAGGAGCGTAATTGTTCGTTTTGTGGCTGCTTTCATGGTTCGTGTCTCCTTACCTTGCCTTTCGTATCACGTCTTATTCCTAACGATTGGATGAATCTCTCTTAAGCTTCCTGGAGTATTCGTCCCCTATCGTGTTCCATACGAGCATAATCCCAAGAATCGTACCACACGCGCTATCGGATGACAGGAATTCATCCTGTATATAAGCAACTCCTAACTGATAAAGAAATGACTTGTTGCTTAGTTACTTCACTTAGCGGCTCCGGATTCAAAAAGCGGCTCCGGATTCAAATTGGGCATGCGGTCGACAAAGTACCGTAAATTTGTGGAGAAAGGAGTGACCGATTGAGGTACCGATATTATCATTTTGTCGCATGTTTGGCGCTGCCGCTAATGGCAGCCTGTTCATCTGTATCAAGTGCCCCGGGTAGCGTGACGTACCACATTGTACCACTGAGTGTGCCCGCACCTTATGGGCACACGTGGCCCGAGTGGTCTTCGCGATGGCTGCAGTGGGCCGTGGGTTTGCCCCCGAGCCATCATCCGTTGTGGGACACCGCACCTGTTGATACTTGTCAATCATCCCCTGTTTGGTTTCTGGGAGGGGCTAATTCGATAAGTGTGCCGACGCGAACGGCAACTGTCCCCTACGGCACGGCTCTCCTTGTTAATCCACAGCTTGAGGAGCAGGATACGGCATTCGGGGTCACCTCTTTGGATTCGCTTGCACTATTTACACTCGCTGATTGGACGGCTTATCCACCGACTGGAACAATTGCCGTTGACGGAAACGACATACCCAATCTGTACAGCTATCTCATTGATACGTCGCGATGCGTTCTGGTCCTCCCCGATAGTAATCTCTTTGGCTACCCACCCGGCAAGTTGGCCGCGTGTACCATGGGTTACTTTGTCATGATCGACAGCCTGTCCAAGGGTGAGCACACGATTCACTTGCAGGGCGGTACTACGGCTTTCCATGCCAGCATCAATTACAAATTCACCGTGCGTTAGGGGCAGGAGATCTCATCGAAAGGGAGCCGTGCGGAACGATTCAGCTCCACAAAAGGCTCTTAGGGCGTCGCTACCTCGTCTCCAAATTACTCAACAATGAAGCACCATTTTCTTGTCCTCGGGACGGCCATTCTGTGCGCATTCATCGGATCATGCAGTTCCACAAGCACCACAGCCCCAGCATCCACCGGTACATATCATATTGTTTCGCGTAGTGAAGCAAAACCATACGGTAAGAGCTGGGAGCAATGGTCTTCGGCATGGTGGCAATGGGCCGTGCAGATGCCACCCGATCACCATCCCAGCTTTGGCTACGGCCCTCTGGATACGCTTCAGTCCGGTAACGTCTGGTTCATTGGCGGTCTGGCGGGCGTCGACACTGCCTTGCATCGAAATGCGGCAGCATTTACAGAGGGTAACGTGCCATTTGGAACGGCAATGCTCTTCTACGTGGCAGGCGTCGAGCTGGATACAGCTAATGGCCAATACCCGTTCGCTGGCACTACGCTTGCCTATGATTGCCGTGCGGGATGGGACTATATCAAATTCATTTCCGGTTCGCTCACCGTCGATGGTAACAACGTGCCCAACGTACCGAGCTTCTTCGTGGATACATCCATGTGTATGTTGAATCTTCCGGACAGCAGCCTCACGAGTGACCCGCGCTTTCGCGGAGGTGCACCATCGAAGAAGTGTGTGAGCCCCGCCGCGACGTGCGGTATTTATTTTTTCATCGATAGTCTTTCGAAAGGAATACACATCATTCATGCCCAGGGTGAAACAAGTTTTGGCAGTGGCTCCCTGACATACAAGATCAACGTGCAGTGATGCGTGTTGCATTAGCGTCCGAAGTATTGTAGGTCGTGCGCGCTCCAACGCACACCTTTTTGAGCCTTTCTTTGGTGTTGTGCTGGGGAGGCCGATGCGCGTGGTCCGATTGGATTTCTATGCGGTCCGCCAAAAAGGTATTAACTTTGCAGTGAATACTTTTGGCTTCCATTCCTCTGTCTCCCTGCTGAATGCTGTCTCTGAGTCCTGATCTCAGCTCATTCCGACCCTCCGGCCACCGCCATCGCGGCGCGAAGCATTGCTGCGTTCTAACGCGCGCGGAGCTTGCCATCTGGTCTTCTACGCCCTCCTCTTCCCTCCGTCTCGCTGATTCTCCTGTCGTACCTTCATCGGATTCTGGATTTTTTGTTTTATCAAACTCCACAAATCATTATGAACCGACTTCGTACTTTCGCGTTAGCGGGTTACCTGTTCATCGCTGCGGCTTTGCTGAGTTCCTGCGCATCTAGCACATCGGCACCGACGGTAGCATCCACGTACCATATCGTCCCTCCCAGCACTACTTTGCCATACGGCCACAGCATGGAAGAATGGTCGGCAATGTTCTGTCGCTGGTTTCTCAATATGCCTCCCAACCGTCATCCGCTCCTCGGGACCGCCCCTGTCTCAGAGCACCAGACCGGATACGGGCACGATGGGATTTGGTTCATTGACGGCATCGTGTACAATTTCACAGCCCCTATCCCAGGTTTGGGTTTTCGCGTTGATACCACCCGCACTGCGGTAGTACCGCATGGCACAGTGTTTCTCTTTGCGTTGGATAAGATAGCCTGGGATACGACCGGGGGTGATCCACCTCAGGACACGTTGTTGATCCCCAGTCTCTTATCGACAGTTCAAAACCGCAAGGACACGCTCAACCAGATCGTCTCGGCAGATATTGATGGTGCGCCGGTCTCCAATATTGATGGCTACTGGACCACCCCAACGCTTTCCTCGATCACCGTAGCCGATTCGAACCTGTATCCACCGGGACCGCCGAGCTACGCAGGCCGCACGTTCCGAATCGCCCATGCAGGCATCTACCTCTTTATCGATGGTCTTTCTTCTGGCAACCATACGTTCCACGTCCGGAAGACATCGCAGAAAGAGCTGACAAATATTTACTATCGCATCACAGTGCAATGATATTCTTCCAGACTTTGATGTTCTGTGTGCAATGATGATGATCAAACTCGAAGATTCACGTAATCCGGCCGTTCATAACATGGCCGGATTACCTTGGGCGCTCGGCGCAGACGTGCCCGTGCGACCCCTCCGTTCCTTTGCGAGGATGACCCATAATGGCACATTGGTGCCTGCTACTTTCGACCCTTCAGCGCTGTGACCCTGAGAAGCCTGCTTGTTGTCTTCCTGTTCTCGCTCATCCTATTCCGACCCCAGCAAGGTTCGGCGCAGGACTGTGCGACTTCGCTCGCGCGCGCGGCTCGAAGCCTTGATGCGGGTGCGCTTCATGAGGTGATCGAGATCCTCACGCCATGCGTGCAGAGTATGAACTTGGTCGAGCAAGAACAAGCGTACCGATTGCTTGCGTTAGCGCATCTTTTTCGCAACGAGCACCAAGCAGCTGACTCTGCAATCAATGCCGTGTTGCTTCTCGACCCTAAATACCCTCGGGACACTGCGCGCGATTATTACGAATTGGTCGAAGCGATGAGCCCCTATGACTGGTACCCAGAATGGTCCATTACTACTCGGTTCGGTGTTAACCGAGCGTTGCCGAATGTTATCCGACCGTATACGCTTCAGATAACCCCTGTATCACTTTCTGATCGTCAAGTTGAGTATAGTGGTTCGGTCGGGGTTACCTTCGGACTCGGACTCTCGTACCACCTCTCGAAAGTGTTGTCGCTTGATGTGGAGGCATCGTTACGGTCATTGGCGTTCTCGCGGGTTTCGGAGACGGGGTACAAATTCCTCACGACCTATCACGAAAATCTTTCGCATTACGTCTTCCCTATCGTAGCGCGTCTTGAACTTCCATTTCGATTGGGGACGATTGCCCCGTACCTTGAAGGTGGCGCGTACGCTGCACTGCTATCCGGGGCAACGAGTTCCGTGAGCGCAACGGATGAGATCCTCGCGCAATCTCCCTCGATATCCGCGATACTTTCTGCGAACAGACGGAAGCCTTCCAGTTTTGGATTGCTCATCGGTACTGGTGCTTCCATAGAGAGCGGGTCATTCCAATTTGGTGCGGCGCTGCGATATTCCCACGATCTGACGGATATCGTCGATGGCTCCCAACGCTACTCCCAAAGCGACCTCACCAACCAGTACTACTATATCGACGATGACTTCTCACTTCGCAATTTCGAGTTCTCGTTGACCGCCTCGTATTCGCTGAACTTTAGGTCGTACAAAAGGGGGAGCGCAGAATGAAGACTCGTAGCTCTATTCTTCTTTTGCTCACCATGCTCGTTGCCCTCGGGCTCGCTTCGTGCACAACCACGCTCGATGCGGGCAAGCCTAGTAACATCGCCTGTTTTATGAGAACGTACGGCGGGACATTCGATGAAGCTGCCACTGCCGTTAGCCAGACAAGCGATGGTGGGTATGTCGCTCTCGGAACGACTTCCACATATGGTCATGGTAGCCAGGATTTCTACCTCGCTCGGTTCGATCCGACGGGGCTGGAAGTCTGGGAGCAAGAGTACGGGACGAACGCGATCGAAACCGCTACGGCTCTTCTAACAACACATCCAACGACAACAGGAGTCGCAGACGGTTATCTGATGTACGGCACCACGACCGGGTACGGCTACTTCGCTCAAGGAGTGTACTTGGTCAAAGCAGATCTTAATGGAAATCAGCTCTGGGAGAAGCATTTCAAGAGTGACACAACAGCGAATCGCTCGAATCAGTCGAGCGCGATGCTTGCTCTTGCCAACGGAGGATATCTGCTGGCGGGTTGGTCGTGGGTGAAGGATACCAGTTATCGGACACCCTGCCTGATGGCGATCGATGATACTGGGCGCATCCTGTGGTCTCGACTATATCCAGACACGACCGGCACGCTCGACAGAAAGATCAATGGGATCGTACAAACGCCCGACGGAGGATTCGTCGCAGTTGGCAGCCAACTTGTTCGCGCAACCGGACAGATCTCGATCTACTTTCTTCAAGTTGATGCGACTGGCAAGAAGATCAAGGACGCGACGTTGCCCACCACACCTGGGGAAGGATTCGGGATCGACCTGGATCCGGGCGGATATGTCGTCTATGGATACACCGTTTCCTCCGGTGCAAGCACGATCTATGTCAGCAATGACTATAAGTTTTCAGCAGCCCCGGCTACGACGGCGACGAACAGTGGCTTCGCCAGCCAATTCAACTCCGGCTGTAGGACACGCGATGGCGGAACGATCGCGATCGGCACAACCACTGCCAACGGTAGTAATGACATCGTCATCATGAAGGAAGACGCTTCCGTGAGCTCCGTGCCCCAATGGGTTCACACCTTCGGCGGGCCACGTATCGATCAGGGAATCTCCGTCAAACAAACCAATGACGGCGGCTACATTCTTCTCGGTACAACACAGAGTTTCGGCCCGCACATCCGTACCGGCCATGACCTCATCCTCATCAAAGTCGATCAGGACGGGAATCTCTGCAACTGAGAGATGCGTCTACCGCAAATCTAACAACTACTTGTGGATGTGTTGGGTCGCAATTATCCATGCGAGGATACTGCTCCTTACGTCTGCTGCATTCCGCGCTTTTGCTCTTGCATCTCTCGCAGGGCCCAATCACGGTTTGCTGCTGCCAACGGGTATCCGGTTTGGAGCGCGAGCGCTCTGTCTGCTGCTTCGATCGCCTCTTCATAGCGACCAAGCTGAATCTTTGCCACACAGATATTATTCCATGCTGCTTCATAGTCCGGGCGTAGCTCAAGCGCGCAGGTTGCAAGTGCAATGCACATCCCATACTCCCCAATCATATACTGCTCATAGCTCTTTTGCAACCACTCGGAAGCTCGGAATCTGCGAACCATAGCCTCGACGGCGGACACCCACTCTTCCTGCATACCACGCGCTCGCGCGGATCGAATCGCCTTTTCCATGATCGCACATTGGAACATGTTGCCAATCTCCATCGTCCTGATATCGGCAACCGTGATCGTGCGATCGAAGGAGGCCGGGTGATCGACCCCTGCCACCATAAAATAGAGAATCGACTGCTGACATTTGAGACAGACGCCGCAGTTCTCGTACGTCTCGCTACCCTCCCAGCATACCTTGACGGCGGCGGTTGCCGTTGGATTTTTTGCAATTTCCATGATCTTCGGCAACCGAACATATGCAGCACCATCATGGATCAAACGGAGCCCTGCTCCCGACAACAGTGGATCCGTTACCGGGTTAGAACCATGATCGGCTGAAGGCAAGTCATACGGGTTGGAACTGGCAACGAGCGCGTAGCTATAAATGTGGGAGTAATTGTGCAGGCACGAGGCTATCTGAGCCATGTGGCTATCCTCCCAATCCTGCAGGACCAGATCCTTCAGATTGGAGCGAATGATCTTGAGGTTCAATTTCAATTCCGCCAGTAGGGCGCTGGTGCGCTGCTTCAACTTTTCGACATGATCTGGCCGGTCTAACGGAACATCGAAGCCATGGATAAAGATAACGTCCTTCTTGAGCGGATACTCTGCATCCCCAAGCATTCCCGTTGCATGACGGAGCAGCGTAAAGGTGGAATCGATCCCGCCTGAAAATGCCGCTGTCACAAGTCGTTCTGGCAACGGTTCTACCGACTCCACAATGCTCTGCGGAAAGACCTTGATCCTCCTGTAACGCTTCGGCACTAATTGCGCCCATGCTTCCTGAAACTCGAAGATGTTTCGCACGGCCTCGCGGCTCATCGGTCCCTCCACGCAGATATCCTGCCCCGTTCGCATTGCGTAGAAGATAATAGCGAGGACGAACCCATCGAGCAGTGTGGGTGCTGGAATATCGTAGTCGCCAACCAGATCATAAAAGATCTCCAGCGATTCTCTCTGACCATCTCGAAGATCCGTTAGGTAGGTTGTTCGGCGCGTTCCGTCGGCAATCGATTCTTGCGTGACTCGTAGGTTCATGGGGAGACTCTTATTACGAGTAATGAATGTCTTAGAAACTGGAGGATAGATCGTTTCTAAGTTGTCACGTAATCCATCCACGCAAGCGAATAGTTCATTATGAGCAACTGACGACGACCCCGGTGAGCGAGGGGGTCGTTGTGACCACCGTGTGTCCATCGATTATGAATTCTCCAAACCTTTCAAGATTACCTGAACGAACTTGTAGTAAGTTTGTAATGTGGTTTGTAGGAGAGTCGCTCTCTCCTTTGAGTCTCAGTCCTTGACACGTGGATGATTCCAGACTGTAGGAAGTCCCTCATCCTCGCCTGTTTTTCGAATAGATCGTAACGAAAGGATCGTTGCGGTTTTACTGTACCCTGTTCTATATCCGCCTGCGAAATTCATTGCAGGTTAATCGCCTACCTACACCATGAAGAAGATGCTTCTCACGCTGTGTGCTGGACTGCTCGCGCTCGCTTCCCTCTTTCCGATAACCGCGATGGCGCAATCGACGGTAGGAAGCCCTAGTGCCATCGGCGATGTTCCGCGTGTCATAGGCTACCAGGCCGCCCTCTCGGATGCTTCTGGCAAACCTCTGCCTGATGGCGATTACATCCTCGGCGCTGCGCTCTATACAGAAAGCGGCGCTCATGCTATCTGGCATGATAACTACCGCGTGCATGTCGCACGAGGTATCGTAAATCTTGCGCTTGGTTCAGGAGCAATTCCGTTTCCGGATATATCGTCCGTGGGACCTGTTTGGCTTGGACTGCGGATCAATGGAAGTGAAGAGCTTCCACTTTCGCAGTTCACTGCTGCCCCGTATGCGCTCACCGTTCCGAACGGTGCGATAACAACGACCAAGATCGCAGACAATGCTGTCACTGCAGAAAAAATAGGGACGGAATATGTTGGTTCTGTTTCGGTAAATGGGCAGAAGGTCTCGAACAAAGGCGGCGATGTCAACATCGTAACGGATGGCATCGACGCGACGGTCGATCCTACGTCGAACTCGGT
Source organism: uncultured Ignavibacteriota bacterium (assembly GCA_903900335.1). Lineage (GTDB taxonomy): Bacteria > Bacteroidota > Ignavibacteria > Palsa-1295 > Palsa-1295 > PALSA-1295. The sequence continues at coordinate 32,066 of CAIUMP010000050.1, forward strand.
TATTTTGCGAGGCGGCGCGGCTAATTCCGCGGCCGGGACGAAGGGTAGCACAGCGCAGGGAAATTCTACGATCACTGGGACGCTGACCGTCACTTCTTCCGCCAATCTCAATACGCATGATGGGACGACGACACTCGGAAGCAACAGCGCATCCAATCCCGGCATCCTCGCGCTTCAGCAAGGGACATCCGGCGGACACATGGTGACATTGCAAACGCCTTCAAGCAGCATGAGTTCGGATGCAACGGTGACACTACCGAACGCCAGCGGCAGACTCCTCACGGACTCGCGCACAATCTCCACCGGCACCGGCCTCTCCGGCGGCGGCGATCTCAGCGCGGATAGGACGATTACGCTTGCGAATACAGCGGTTACACCCGGCTCCTATACCAATGCGAATATTACCGTGGATGCGCAGGGGCGGCTGACAGCGGCGGCGAATGGGACGGGAGGCGGCCTCACGAACTTCACCGAATCGCTGACCACCACCGGCCAATACAACACTTCTAACGCTGCGTCGGGGCTTACGGCAACGAATGTCACGGCTACAAACATCGACGTTGCGCTCTCCCCGAAGGGCACAGGCGCGGTCGAAGCGCAGGTTGCCGATGGTGGTACGGCTGCTGGAAACAAGCGAGGCGTTTATGCGGTCGATTGGCAAAGGATCAGAGGAGAGAACACACAAGTCGCGAGCGGCACAGTGGCAACTGTCAGTGGTGGGCAGTACAACACCGCAAGTAACGACTTTACGACAGTCGGTGGCGGCTATGGCAATACGTCAAGCGGAGCCGATGCAACAGTTGCTGGCGGCAGCGCTAACTGGGCAAGTGGTGATTATGCAACGGTCGGCGGCGGCGATGACAACACGGCAGGCGGACAACTTGCAAGGGTTGGCGGCGGCTTTGGCAATACGGCAAGTGGCCCCATAGCAACCGTCGGCGGCGGGCAAGACAACCATGCAGGTGGCGGCGGTGCAACGGTTGGCGGCGGCGACAACAACACGGCAAGCGGCACCGCTGCAACGGTCGGCGGTGGTGGCAGTAACTCGGCAAGCGGCAATTATTCTGCAATTCCGGGCGGCGAAAACCTAACGCTCGCCGGTTTCGAGGACTTTGGTTTTTTGTCAAATAATCATGGTGCCGGTAATGCCATGACAATCTACGCGAACAACACCTCTGTCTTTGGCAATACCGATCTCTGGCTTGCCAATAACAAGAACACAGCGAGTGCGCTTTATTTCTTCGCACCCTACAACGCTGCCGGTGCATTCCCGAATGGTGATATGTACGTCGGCTTCAAAGCGGGCGTGGTTACAACTTCGGTCATCTGGACGCTCCCGCTCGCCGATGGCGCTTCGGGGCAGGCACTAACAACGGACGGTGCAGGCACTCTTAGTTGGACAAAAGTATCACACGCGCCCAATACCTCTACAGCCCCAGCCTCACCACAGCCCGGCGACTTCTACTTCAATACAGGGGACAACCACTTCTACGGTTACAACGGTACGACCTGGAAGCAGTTGGATAATTAACTCAGTGCGTATGTCGGGCATACTTGCCCGACTTCCCGAGCTCCGATAGGAGCGGCATATTTGTAGCCCCCGGCGTGCGCCGGGGGTGGTGAATCATCGTAGCGTTCGGAGTCCCGTAGGGACGACATCATATCCGGGGGTCGTGGGAATATGGCGTCCCTATGGGACTCCCACATTATGAACCAACCGCGCACCCCGGGTTCCGCTACGCTCCACCCGGGGCTACAAATATGGCGTGCCTACGGCACTGGGTACTGTCGGGCAGAGATGCCCGGCCCTTCAACATGCTCAGGGCAGGCTCTACGCGAGAAATTTTTCTTAAGAATATTCAGGAAAGCTCTTGACATTGAGTCTTGCATGTGTTATGTTATAGGTAACGAAACAGGCACCTGTTTTCAATAAGCAATTGAGAATGAAATATTAAGGGTTTTAGGAACGGGTCATCCATTCATGAATATTTTCCAGACACACGCATTTAGTTATTATATACAAATCCATCAAAGGGAAAACTGCACCATCTTGTTGGGCAGGAATGTCCGTTCATTAAATGAACACTCAATTGAGAGAATAGGGGCACCTGTTTCATTGAGCAATTGAATGTCTATTTTGGGAGGGAATCACGGTAGTTCGGAAGGTGCTCAGCAAGCGGTTTTTGGTGGCACTACTTCCCCCCTTTTTCCGTTATGCCGTGCCCCTGAAAACGGGGGTAAATCAATGTCGGTAACCTTGCAATGCGGGCAGCGGGGAATGCCGTTGTACTAACTAATTACAGCCCGCATTTTAACTTATACATGTCAGATATACTCGAACAACCAAGCATGGTCGAAACAGCAACCATGAACGACCATGCTAGCATGAGCGATCATGCATCATCGCCTGCAACGGCGGACGTTGCAACGAATGGCGCGACAAACCACGTCGCGGCCGTTACCAATGAAGCTCCGGTCATTGCACAAGAAGCTGCTGCACCTGTTGCAGAAGTAAGCTCACCCGACTCTCTTCAACCGGCACCAGAAACCAAGCCGAAGAAGCAGAAAACTGTTGCACAAGCAGCGGCAACCAAGCGCTCCAATCTCACCATCATCGATCCGAATGTTAAGTTGGGTGGTGGTTACTCCGACGCAGAGCGCCGCGAGTTGGAAATGCTCTATGGCACCGCGCTTTCCACACTAAAGGATGGCGAGATCATTAAGGGCCGTGTGGTCACGGTCACTTCGGGTGAGGTCGTTGTCGATATTGGTTTCAAGTCCGAGGGCTTGATCCCGAAGAGCGAGTTCGCGCTTACGCCGGACGTGAAGGCTGGCGATGAAGTCGAGGTCTATCTTGAGGCGATGGAAGATAAAGAAGGTCGCCTCGTGCTCAGCCGCAAGCGTGCCGAGTTCACGCGCACATGGCAGAAGATCGTTGAAGTGCAGAAGACAGGCGAAGTCCTTTCCGCGAAGTGTCTCCGCCGCATCAAGGGCGGTATGGTCGTTGACGTGTTGGGAGTCGAGGCGTTCCTTCCGGGTTCGCAGATCGACACGAAGCCCGTCCGCGATTTCGATGCATTCATTGGCCGCTCGCTCGATGTCCGCGTCGTGAAGATCAACTTCCCGAACGAGAACGTCGTCGTTTCGCACAAGGTATTGCTCGAGGAGCATTTGCAGGATCAGCGTAAGGAGATCGTCGAGAAGCTCGAACGCGGTCAGGTGCTCGAAGGCACCGTCAAGGCCATCGCCGATTTCGGCGCGTTCGTGGATCTTGGCGGAGTCGATGGACTCGTTCACATCACCGATCTCTCGTGGGGCCGCGTATCGCACCCGACGGAAGTTATCAAGCTCGATCAGGTCGTAACTGTTGTCGTGCTCGATTACGACGACAACAAGAAGCGCATCTCGCTTGGTATGAAGCAGCTCACGCCGCATCCGTGGTCGGAGATTTCCGAGCGTTACAAGGTTGGCGATCGCGTTAAGGGTAAGGTCGTTTCGATGACCGACTACGGCGCGTTTATCGAGCTGGAGAAGGGCATCGAGGGGCTTATCCACGTCAGCGAAATGTCGTGGACGCAGCACATCAAGCATCCATCACAGATCATGCAGATGGGCGGCGAGACCGAGGCCATCATCCTCAACATCGATCAGGATTCGAAGAAGATCTCGCTTGGTGTCAAGCAGTTGGAGCCCGATCCGTGGACGATGTTCCTCGAGAAGTATCCGATGGGTTCGAAGCATCGCGGTATCGTCCGCAACCTCACGAACTTCGGCGCGTTTGTCGAGCTCGAACCGGGTGTTGACGGACTCGTTCACATCAGCGATCTTTCCTGGACGAAGAAAGTACGTCATCCAGGCGAAGTGCTGAAGAAGGGCGAAGAGATCGACGTGATGATCCTCGGCATCGACTTGGATGGCCGTCGCATTTCACTCGGTCACAAGCAGGTGCTCGACAACCCGTGGGATAACCTTGAGAACCTCTACGGTGAGGGCAAGGACACCGAGGGTAAGATCGTCCGCATCATCGAGAAGGGCGTTATCGTCGAGCTGCCGTTGGGCGTCGATGGTTTCGTGCCGATCTCGCAGCTTGCCTTCTTCCCGATCAAGAACATTCAGGACTCGTTCCATATTGACGACACCCTGAACGTGCGCGTGATCGAGTTCGACGCGGAGAACAAGAAGGTCGTCCTATCGGCGACCGAGTGGCTGAAGTCGCAGGACCGCAGCGCGCTCGAAGAGTTCAACGCGAAGCATCCGATCCCGAAGGAGACGCTCGAAGAGATGCAGAAGCGTCGCGAAGATGGCGGCGGTGAAGCTCGCGGACCGCGTGGCGGTCGCGGACGCGGCAAGAAGACTGCAGCTCCGGTAACTGCCGAGGGCGAAGTCGATCTCGCGAAGCTCGTCGAGCAAGCGCCAAGCCCGAAGGAGCTTGGTCACTTCGATCTCCCCGAGGAGATGATGGAGCCAGCACCTCCCGCACCCGGCGAAGAGTTAGCCGGGATGGAGTAAGTACACGATGACCGTGAATTGACACGGTTCGTTCTTTGAAAGCGGCGGTAATCCGAAGGGGTTGCCGCCGTTTTTTTTGAGGGGGGATAAATTTGTGAGCTATCCGAAATTAGGAAATGGCGTCGAATTGTGCTAAGTTTGTAACCATGAAGTATTTCATCAACCATACCATCGTCATTGGGCTGCTCGCGATCATTCTTTTCTCTTCGATTAGCAATTCGGCGTGTGCAAAACCCACAACCAAGAAGATACAGTATCTAATCAGCACTGTTATCTATTTCGAGTTTAGCAGGATGAGAGGCACACCCCTGCAAGAATTTGATTCTTTGGAATTCACCTACGACTCTGTTGAGGTTACTAATGCTTTGAAGGCAGGAAACTCGATCTCAATTCATCCGGATAAAGCAAAAAGAGGTTGCTTCATGGAAATTGATCCAGAAGGTGACACGCAGTTCCACGGGAGCGGTCTGGTCTTTTGGTTTAACGATACGTTACCGCTCCCGGCATGGACTTTAATTTTCACCGATAGTCAGACACATTTGATAATTCCTTCCTCAAAGCATAATTATTTCTTTTATGTTGTTCGACTAGATTCGAATCTTCAAATCATTAGTTATCTACCCAACATGATTGGTACCGCAACGTTACCTGGTGGGGACATTCTTATTCGCTTCAGTGACTCTGGCGTTGTCGCCGTTAAATCAAACATCATAGCTGGCTCCCTAAATGATAACTGGCATTGGCAAATTTTACGTGAGTACTCTGATATTATCTTTTACCCGATAATCTCATCATCCGTATTCATTCCGAGCAAGGAGGGCGCTAACTTGATGGGCACAGGTTTCCCCAACCCCTTCACCACCCACACCACCATCGGCTTCACACTCACGAAACCCGAGGCCGTCAAGCTCCAACTCTTCGACATCACCGGCCGCACCCTCCGCGAAGCCGATCGTGAATGCACCGTCGGCACAAACGAGATCGAACTCGACACCCGCGACCTTCCGCCCGGTTGCTACTGGTACCTCCTCCACGGCGGCGAGTGGGAGCGCAGCGGGAAGGTGGTGAAGATCGAGCCTTGAATTTCTGTACAGGAATTGTGGTTATGCTTTGGAGGAGAAAATACTATGGCACACGACCGAATAACCGCGACCGTTAAGCAGCATTCCATCGCCCTCCCGCCGGGTGTGGATTGGCCGGATGGAATGAAGGTTGATATAGAACCTTCGAAGAAGAGCGGCATGACCTTGGCTGAGTTGTTCAAGAAGTACGATGGGATCGCGGATGATCTTCCGGAAGATCTCGCAGAGAATCTCGATCATTACTTGCACGGACATCCGAAGAAGTGAAACCCCTCTTTGCGGATGCTTTTTATTTTGTCGCCCGGCTTAACCCGCGCGACCAGCATCACGATCAGGTCTCTCAGTTCGTAGAATTGTTTGAAGGTGACATCCTCACGACCGATTGGATTTTAATGGAAGTTGCTGATGCACTTGCAAGTTCGAAGATTCATTCTCGTATTCGGGATTTTATGCTTGACCTCCGCGACAATTCAAGTTGTGAAATAGTCGAATCGTCTCGCGACCTACTGGATCGAGCGCTGGCTCTCTATGATCGGCATTCGGACAAAGGCTGGTCGCTCACCGATTGCACATCTTTCATTGTAATGCGCGACCGAGGCATCACCGAAGCATTGACCGGCGATAAGCATTTCGACCAAGCCGGATTTATTCCGTTGTTCAAATAATCGGCAACTCTTCGATATCACCGGCCCCACCCTCCGCGAAGCCTCGCAAGAATGCACCTCCGGCACAAACGAGATCGAACTCCACGGCGGCGAGTGGGAGCGGTGCGGGAAGGTGGTGAATATTGGGGAATCGCGAAGGCGTGGGAACCCGGGAGCGATAACACCTATCTCCTGGTAGCAGCCATTAAGACAGGATGCAGCGACGCAACGCAGCCGGTTCCCCGCCAGCTGAGCAGTTAGAATCGAGCGCTAACGAATAGGAGTGTTGAACATCCGCCAACTTCCGTATCTATCAACTTTTATTTTATGAGGATGTCAGGCTGGGGTTGGCTCGTTCGTCTAATGTCATGGATTTTTTTGCGTTGACAGATCTCTGAGGAGGTGTTGTCGTCCTGTTCATCTTAAAATAACCCTGAGAATTCTATGTTCCGGTTCTGTAGAATATTTGCTATTGCCATCATTCTGCTCTCGGTTGCCCAGGCGGCTTCTGCCCAGAGCGTCTGGAAATACATGTCCCGTCCCGATCTGACTGTTGGGATCAGCGCCTACAATACCACCGCCAGTGGCCATACACCTGGTATTGATTATCAAAGCCACGATGGTTACGCGCACTATGGAGCAATGTTCAACTTTAACATCCCATTCTATGAGCTCTCCCAGCGTGCTTCGGTAGGATTCATGCCCGGTGTCGCGTTGGGGATTTCTCCAACTTCCCAGTCCGACTTTGGCGACACTCCGCAAAGCGCCGACCTGTCACTCCCGTGGTTTGCGACCTTCAAATACAACAACGATGCTACATGGAAAGGCGGCGAGGGATTTCAGATCGGTGCCGCGGCCGGCATCGGATATAGCTACCACCTCTTCTGGGCTTGGGGAGGATACGATGACAGCCATAATTTTGGCAACCCCTGTTGGATGGCCGAGCTCAATTTCGGCGAGCGGCATTCAAGCATCGGCATCCTCAAGATTCGTTATATCGGCGCCATTGGCTCAGGCTATAGTTCTGTCACTTCGACGAGCTCGCAGACCGTCGATCAGGGCGGCAGTATCTATGTTGGTATCACCTATAACTATTGAGCCGTTACAAACTTTTTGCACGCATTCATCACTTGAAGTACTTACTTAACCTTACCCCTATGCTTCGTAAGCTCGTTTTCCTGTTCTTGCTTCTTGGTTCGTTCATCCATCTCCCTCCTACTGCTGCCGCCCAAAGCCCTCTGGCCTGGCAGGCCAATCTGGATGCGACTATTTATTACATGCCGATGTCGGATGACGGCAACACACTGATGATCTACACCAAGAAAGGGATCAAGTGCTATGATGTTGCGACGGGTGCCGTGCGTTGGTCGCGTGACATGGAAAAGTTGATCCCTGGTTTTGGCGGACATTTCGTGAACAACTCCACGTTCGTCTTGGGGAATGGCGACCACTTCGAAATCGTGGATGTTGCCACTGGCACAGTACAGAAGTCGCTTCCGATCATCGGTGAATCCTGGAAGAACCTTCGCTGGGATCCAGTCGCTAAACCTGATCTCGATACGATGGGACCCCACTTCTGGGGCAACCTCGGAGCATTTTATTGGGATGACGGCTTCCAGCTCATCGACTTCGACAAGGGAGTCGTCATCCATTCCTCCCCCGAGCCGATCAAAGCAATGAAGTACGAGACGAGTGGTGACTATGCTCTGATCTGGGCCCGCAGTGGTGCTGACACCGCCTACTTCATCGATACAAAGAACAACAAGCTTGCGTACCAGCTCTATACAGGTTCGAATAATATCAATGCATCGGTATATCAACATTTTGTCGTCAACAACGACCAGATGTTCGTGATGACGGAGAAAAATGTACTTAGTGTCAATCTTCCAACGCAGCACATTGACGCGATCCTGCCCGTTGATCCAGATGATCCGGATGTCTATCTGCCGGTGCTCACGAAGGATGCAACCTACCTTCTGACGAGCGACAAGAATCTGCAAACCATGTACGACGGCAAATCCGGCGCTCAGATGTGGCAGACAAAGGAAGGCACAATTCCTGGCGTAGCAGAGCAGTTCACCCAGATCGAAGGCACGGGCGACGGACTACTGGCGACCTACCAAAAGGATGGCAAGATTGGATTCCATCGAGTCAACATGAAGACGGGCGCGATCGTGTGGTCGAAGATCCTTGCTGAGCAGGATGGCTCCTATACGCCGGGGCATCACAAGTCAAGCTCGACTCTCGCAGTGCTTAGTGCAGTCGCTCTTCAAATTGCTACCGCTGCAGTGAATCGTGGGATGAATCACGCGGGTGGATATAACTCTCGCTCGGGATGGGGTGCGGGTGGTGGTGGCGGGATGTCCGCCAGCCCGTACGCGACATCGCACATCAATTGGGCTGGCGTCGCAAATTCCACCAATCGCAATCAAGAGAGCGATGGATTCGTGAAGGTGATAGACATGAACAACGGAAAAGCCACCCTGCTTCTTGGAGGGAAGATGTGGACGGAATTGTCAAAGACCTCTCGCGATAAATACGATGGTGAAGGATTTATCATCCTCAATCTTGCTGATGGCAGCATCGTGAAGAACTTGCCCGCTGCGATCATTTCGAAGCCCAGCAAAAAGCTGAATGCTGCCAAGGACTTGAAGTACGATCTGATTGGAACCTCATTCGTCGTCGTAGGTTCTCATGACGTGCAAGTTCTGCGCGGTGAAGCGCTTGAATCATTCAGTTTCGGTGAAGAGGATATTACCTATATTGGAGCAGATGACAAGCAGGTTGAATTCGTCTGCGACCACGATGGTGACTACTGGGACTATTGGAGCATTGATCCAACCGTCACGCCTTCGAAGAAGACGTTACTAGCGCGTTCATTGAAGAACAACTTTGTTTTCGACGGTACCGCACAATTCAATTCGACACTCTACTTTGACAAGGACAACCTACAGGCATTCCCACTAATGTCGGGGGATGCAGCATCAAAGCCGGAGTTCAAAAACCCGACATGGCAACTTACCGAGAAGGACTTGGACAAGCTTGATGTCGGTAATCTGACGAAGAACAAGAACAACACCGACGACCTTCAGGGAATCCGGGTTGATGGCAACGAGGTCTACCTTCTTGGCACGGACAGGATCGGCAAGGCTGTCATTAGCGACCAGTGCCGCTGGGCAGACAAATGGGATCCTGATGCCGAGAAGAAAGTACTGGGGGTAACCGCATATGGCAAGGGCCTCGTCTATGACTGCGGGAGTTACTGCACTATCCTTGCGAATGACTGCACGGGAACCGAGCTCGGAAAACATAAGATCAGCTTCGGCTACGCAAGCATTTTGCACACCCCGAACGATGACGTCGTGGTATTAAACCGTGATGACGGTCTCCTCTTCTGCTACAGATTGAAAAAATCGTAGCTTGCGAAGAATCTGCTGAATTGAGCGGCGGCCACCAGCAGGTGGCCGCCGCTTCGCTTTTCGTAGGAACGAGAAGCGCCCAAATTGTCATTCAGTTAGGAATTAGTAGAATGGATTTCTTGCCGTAGGAGCACTCAAGTAGATTCTTATCATCGGGAATGAAAGTAGTAATCGTAGTCCGCATTCTGGCTCTCGTAGCATTCGGTATCTGTGCCGAAAAGCTTCACGCTCAGACCGCAAAGGGTGACACAGTGTTCCTGGTGAAGGAGTCGCTAGGTGAGCAACACCATACCATATTCATTGCTCCTGGTAAAGAGCCCGATGTTATCCGCGGCGCGAAGGTACCCAGGATCCTCGAGCAAGATCTTCCCGATCTGATCTCCGAAATGCACTCCGCGGGAATTCGGGTGAAGCACCTTTCTGGCCACAACGTGCCGAGACGATGGGTAGCGCTCAATCAGTATCAAGGCAAACTGTATCGCTATCAACCGTGCAATGGCTCTGATCTTCACACCTTTATCACAGACAGCACGATCGTTGATTATAGCATGGAATCAACCCCGGCGTTGCTGGAGGCTATCACGCTGAGTGGTGACTCGATCGTGCGCATTAAATCACTCTATACCTGCACAAATTGTCAGGCAGGCGCGAATTCTCCCGGGGATTCTTTGATCGCACAACTCCCTGCTAAGTCATCGAGTCAGGATAAGCGGCCTGTCTCCGTTCGTCGCCATACCAAGACCATCTTCATCGTGGACCCCGCAACCAGATTAGCCGTGTGGGAAGAAGGGCTCGGCTGGAACCTCATGGTGCCGGCTGAGAATGCCGAGCAATACCCTCTCATCGCCTGCAATTGTGGCCCAGGAGTCTCTCCTGATCCGGAATTCAAGGACTTTGAACAAATTGAACTTCCACTGTTCTGCAAAAATGGCGTTCCGCCCCTTCGAGGTCAAGACAAGGGATACTATCATACGACGCCGGTACAAGAGGCAAAGTGATTTTCGCATTCAAAGTCTTCGAAGCTTCGGGAGACCGCTGATACCTAGCACAGACTCTTGAGCTGCAAAACCAATCGCTTCCCGCAAGCAGAACCCTTCATTCGCTGCGAACGATTTCATCGTTGATGAATCCCGCAAATGAGTGACGAAACTAACCAGCCCGCTACTCAATGCTAGACCGCGATGATCCAACTTGCCGACAACAATCGAACTTCCCAATCTTACGGAATGAGTACGATCCTCCTATCGCAAAACGCCGCAGTGGCCATCGTTGCGTTAGTAATGCTTTTCTTCTTCGGCGCGCTCATCCTCTTCGGCGTGCGCCGTGGCTGGACGCGCAATGGCTACTTCTCGACCATCGCGACGATGCTCGCAGTCGCATTCTTTTTCCTAACGTTCCAGGCTGTCGGCAGCGCTATCACGATCCAGCTTACTGGCGGACACATCGAAGAACATCGGTTTATCGCGCTTGCGGTTAATGGGCTCGCGGAAATTACGGTACTACTCGCCGGAGCGTATGCGCTCACGCATGGCGCGCGTCAACATGTACTTGCGATATTTCGATTAGAAGGACTTCGAGAGACACCTATCTCAGCGTACTTCCTTGCAGTACCGATCATCTTCATGGCGCAGATCGCAGGCAGCGCGATCTCCACGCTGTGGGTGAGGGCGATCCAGGAGTGGCCATTACTCTACCACTGGCTCGACCACTACGAGACGATGAGCAATCAGGGAGTGGAACGTATGGTAACGGCCACTTCCTGGGAGCAGTTGATCTTCATTCTTGCATTTGTCGCACTGACCCCGGCCCTCGCAGAGGAAGCACTGTTCCGAGGGTTTGCTCAAACCAACATCGAGCGCAGCGGACGCTTGCATACACGTCCCATCTTTGCGCTCATCGTCGCATCGATTATGTTCGCAGGCGTTCATGCGAGTGTTTTCAAATTCCCCGGCCTGTTTGCGCTTGGTCTGGCGCTCGGTTGGATGACCTTTCGAACGAATAATCTCTTTGTTGGCGGCTTTGGGCACGCCATTAATAATGGAGCAATCGTCATCGCCCTTTTTGCTTCTCCTTCCGTGACCAATTCTACATCCGGTCTTGTTTCAGGGGAGCTTCAACCCATGCAGGCGCTGTTGGCCCTTGCTGTCTCGCTGCCGCTATTGTTTGGGACGCTGTTCGCTTTTAAAAGAGCCACAGAATCCCTAACGGCCAGGCATAACGCAGAGGAAGAGCTACAGAAACTGATCGCTCAACGAACGGGCCTGAGCGCCTTCGAATCGGCCTACGATTTGCACCATGACGAAGCAGACTAGCACTCACAAAACACAATGAGCAACCTCACACAACGCATTCTTGTCGCTGCGATCGGAATACCGATCGTGATCTACGTCTGCTTTCAATCCTATAGCCTGCTCGGGCTTTCTCTCATCATGGCACTGCTCGCAGTGCATGAGTTCTACGGACTTGCGAAGGCGAAGGGCTTCGTACCCCAAGTCTGGATCGGGATGACGCTCTGCGCGGCCATCGTATTGGGATTCGCTCCGTTTCGCCTACACATTCACTCCGAAACGAGTGACCTTATGCCACTTCTGTTGATCGCCGGAGTGGTTGCAACAATGACAGCAGAGTTGTTCCGAGGATACCCGAACCCGCTGGCCCAGATGTCGGCAACGATCGCGGGAGCTGTTTATGTCGGGGTGGGTCTTGGTGGATTTTTCGGAGTTCATGAGTTCTTCTTTATCCGCGCTGCTCTTGGAGCAGCCACTCCGTCTGGCGCAAACATATCGCTTCAGGCCGGCTACTTCACCATTACAATGCTCGTGTCAATTTGGATGTGTGATAGTGCTGCATTCTTTGTCGGACGAAAGTTGGGAAAGCACAAGATCGCGGTAAGCGTCAGTCCGAACAAATCCTGGGAAGGCGGAATCGCAGGCATTATTGGTGCAATGCTCACGTGGTGGGCAGTTCGGCAGTTCATACCCGAGATGGCCGGGATCTCAATCACAACCGTGCTTGCAATGGGAGTTATTGTTGGTGTTCTCGGGCAAATTGGAGACTTCGCAGAATCGATGCTGAAGCGCGACGCGGGCGTAAAGGACTCATCCAACTTGATCCCGGGACACGGTGGTGTCCTCGACCGACTGGACTCAATCCTGTTCGTCGCGCCAATTACCTACTTCTACTTGCACGTATTTGGAGTGTAATCTCCACTGCCAAAATGGAATCAGTGCCATCGAGCACTGACGTATTGGCAGGAAAAGGTAGTACCATTGGAATTTTAGCGGGTGATGGTCAAGCTCGAATCCAATTCTCATTGGCATGTCGGGTCTCCGTGACTTTGCGTGTTTAAAACGGTCTGAACCTCAAATTGTGACGATTTTGAGATAATTCGTACGATTCCGGTCAAGGTGGCAGAGACTCAGGTGTTACAAAGATGAGGTTAGAACGTACTTTTTCCCAATTGTTGCTTGTTGTAACATTCAAGTGGCACAATCGTTGAAAATGTTAACCGGGAGAAAGGTGGACGGCATCCTCGGATCCGCCCTAAAGCTCCGGAAAGCTGTAACAACCGGCTATATTTGGCTTAGAAAATCGCCGCTCAAAACGGCACAACACTACAATGGAAGGTAATTTTTCAAACCGAGTTCAGGATGTCATCCGCCTTTCTCGTGAAGAGGCGATTCGCCTGGGTCATGATTACATCGGCACGGAGCATCTGCTCCTCGGCATTATTCGCGAGGGCGAAGGCATCGCGGTCAAGATCCTCCGCAATCTCGGCGCGGATCTCTATAAGATCAAGAAGGCGATCGAAGACACGGTCCGATCTTCGGGAGCGACGCTGACGATCGGCAACATACCGCTGACAAAGCAGGCAGAGAAGGTGCTGAAGATTACCTATCTCGAAGCCAAGCTTTACAAGAGCGATGTGATCGGTACGGAGCATCTCATGCTCTCGCTGTTGCGCGACGAAGACAACATCGCGGCGCAAATACTGAATCAGTTTAGCGTAACGTACGATGCTGTCCGTTCCGAACTGGACAACATCATCTCTGGACGCCCTACTTCACCACCCAAACAGGCGCAGACCGAGAAGAAACCCGAACGGACAAAGACTCCGGTCCTGGACAACTTTGGGCGCGACCTTACAAAGATGGCCGCAGAGGATAAGCTCGACCCGATCGTCGGACGTGAGAAAGAGATCGAGCGCGTATCGCAAGTGCTCTCCCGGCGCAAGAAGAACAACCCTGTCCTTATTGGTGAGCCTGGCGTTGGCAAAACTGCTATCGCCGAAGGTTTGGCGCTTCGAATCGTACAGAAGAAAGTGCCACGCATTCTCTACGAGAAGCGCGTCGTCACGCTGGATCTAGCTGCGCTGGTAGCTGGGACAAAATATCGCGGCCAATTCGAAGAGCGCATGAAGGCCGTGATGAACGAGCTGGAGAAAGCTAAGGATGTTATCCTCTTCATTGATGAGCTCCACACCATCGTTGGAGCTGGCGGAGCCTCGGGTTCGCTTGACGCCTCCAATATGTTCAAGCCCGCTCTTGCACGCGGAGATATTCAGTGCATCGGTGCTACAACGCTCGATGAGTACCGTCAGTACATCGAGAAAGATGGTGCACTCGACCGTCGTTTCCAAAAGATTCTGGTGGAGCCACCGAGTGTGGAGCAAACGATCACGATTCTTAACAACATCAAACCAAAGTACGAGGCGCATCACAGCGTAAGCTATTCCCAGAAGGCGATCGAGCTTGCAGTGAGGCTCTCCGATCGTTACATCACCGATCGATTCTTGCCGGATAAAGCTATCGATGTACTCGACGAGGCTGGCTCACGTGTCCATCTTGCGAACGTCCACGCTCCAAAGAACATCGAGGAGTTAGAGAAGAAGATCGAAGATGTCAAGGGCGAGAAGAACCTCGTCGTTAAGACACAGAACTTCGAGGAGGCCGCGCGTCTTCGCGATCTGGAAAAGAAGTATCAGCAGGATCTTGAAACTGCTCTCCAACTTTGGGAAGCAGAAACAGGCGCGCAGATCTATAACGTCGTCGAAGATGACATCGCAGATGTCGTTGCGATGATGACGGGTATTCCAGTCAACAAAGTGGCTGAAAGTGAATCAGCGAAGTTGTTGAACATGATGGATGCGCTGCGTGGCTCCGTTGTGGGTCAGGACGAGGCGATCGAAAAGCTTACAAAGGCCATCCGCCGAGCTCGTGCTGGACTCAAGGATCCGAATCGTCCGATTGGAAGCTTTATCTTCTTAGGCCCGACGGGTGTCGGTAAAACCGAGTTGGCTAAGTCACTAGCGCGCTATCTATTTGATAGCGACGAGGCACTCATTCGTATTGACATGTCGGAGTACATGGAGAAGTTCTCCGTTAGCAGACTCGTCGGAGCGCCTCCTGGCTATGTCGGCTACGAAGAGGGCGGACAACTCACCGAGAAAGTACGCCGCAAACCATATTCGGTCGTCCTACTGGATGAGATCGAGAAAGCTCATCCGGACGTGTTCAACATTCTGCTGCAAGTACTTGATGATGGTCAGCTCACTGATTCTCTCGGCCGCCGAGTGGACTTCAAGAACACGATCATCATCATGACGTCCAACGTTGGCACGAAGGACATCAAGAAGCAGGCACGTATCGGTTTCGGTGAATCTGCGGCTGGCGATGAACACACGAAGATGAAAGATCAGGTTGACGAGTCTATGAAGCGACTCTTTAACCCGGAATTCCTCAATCGTATCGACGACACCATCGTCTTCAGACATTTGGAGAAATCCGACATCAAGGAGATCATCAAGATCACATTCTCCAAGCTTCTCAAGCGCGTACATGAGATGGGCGTGGAGGTAGAGCTCTCGGATGCATCTCTCGACTTCCTTTCTGATAAGGGTTACGACAAGGCCTTCGGAGCACGCCCACTGAAGCGTGCGATGCAGAAGTACGTCGAGGATCCTATCGCTGAGGAAATCCTCAAGGGGACAGTCAAAGAAGGCTCGATCGTTAAGGTTGGGCTCGCTGCGAACAATGCCGAGTTAATCTTCGCGATCGAATCTAAGATTGGCGAGCTTCCCAGCCCTACATCATCTATTGATGACGTAATGAAAGAGGTGGGGATCACACCGGCTCCCGATGAGGAACATCATGAAGCGGAGCCGATGGGAGACAAGAGCGAGACTGCGACGGCCTAAGTGATGATGTCGCAGAGTGTAAGAAGGGACTTGCTGGGAGGCACGTCCCTTCTTCAGTTTCAATCCCTACCCTTCAAGTAGTACGCAATAATCCAGCAACTAGGTAGCGCCGTCACCACACCCAAGCCAGCTCCCGCTAGCACATCAACTGGGAAATGTGCGCCAACATAGACACGTGAGAGCCCCACCGCACATGCCAGTGCACAAACGAAGCAACCATTCCAGAACGTCAGTTTGCCCGCACGCTTGTAAGCCCAAAGGAGTACCGTCGCCACTGTGAACGCTGTCTGAGTGTGTCCCGAAGGCATGGAATTCTGAAACAGTCGCTCGAACATCACGTTGACATACACCCGGCCGGCAGCAATGTCGTCCGCGTAGAACTCTAGGGGCCTTGGTGTATGGAAAGAGCTCTTCAGCCAATTGAGCAAAAGCCCGCCTACAATCGCTGACAGAACGAGTGATAGGAGATTTATCTTAATTCGCTGCCGGTCAATCAGTACAATCGCAAGTATCGCTATCGGGAACGTGATCCAGCCATTACCCAGCCAGGTTGCATACCCCAGCCAGATATCATTAAACGCACACTTCCAGCCATGGTTAATGGCGAAGAAGAGAGGATTGGAATCGGTAGGATTGATAAGTTATTTGGAATAGGTTCGCCAACACGGAGGCGGGCGAATCACTTCGAAGCATCACTACACCGCCATCACTTCCTTCTCTTTTTGCGCGACGATCGCATCAATATCCTTGATGTGATGATCCGTCCGCTTTTGAACGTCATCCTCGCCGCGTTTGCGATCGTCTTCGGAGAAGTGCTCGGCCTTTTCGGCCTTCTTGAGATGCTCCATCGCATCTCGGCGAACATTACGAACCGAGATCTTCGACTCTTCGCCAAACTTCTTCACCAACTTGACGATCTCCTTACGGCGCTCCTCCGTCAACGGTGGCATGGGGACACGGATTACTTGGCCATCGTTCATTGGATTGAGTCCCAGATTTGCGTTGCGAATCGCCTTTTCCACAGCACCAAGCAAGCTCTTGTCCCACACCTGGATCGCAATAGTGTGCGCATCTGCAACACTGAGGTTTCCCACCTGGGTAATCGGTGTCTCTGAGCCGTAGGCCTCAACTCGCACTGTGTCGAGCAGGCCAGTCGTTGCGCGGCCGGTACGGATCTTGGTCATTTCGTTGCGAAGATTCTCGAGCGCCTTGTTCATGCGCGTTTCGCAATCGTGGAGGATTTCCTTGGTACTATTCATGATACTCGATACTTTGGGTTATAGGAGAACGAAAAGACGCTGATCGGCCCCAAAGGGACCATTTCATCATAGTGGGCCCCTAACAATTCAGAACAATCTCCTGGTTCAGTGAACCACGCTGCCAACGCCATCTTCCGTCAAGACGCGTTGAAGATTTCCCTTCTGATTCATATTGAAGACCACGATCGGGAGCTGATTTTCCTGACACAGTGTGATCGCGGTAAGATCCATCACACGCAAGTTCTTCTGGAGAACCTCCATATAGCTTATCGCAGGAATGCGAATGGCATTAAGGTTCTTCTCGGGGTCGGAATCATAAATGCCGTCAACGCGAGTGCCTTTGAAGACGGCATCAGCGTCAATCTCAACGGCGCGAAGAGCCGCCGCGGTGTCCGTAGTGAAGAACGGATTGCCCGTTCCGCAGCCGAAAATGACCACTCTCCCCTTCTCCAGATGCCGGACTGCCTTACGACCAATGAACGGCTCCGCAAACTCGCTCATCGTGACAGCAGACATCAGCCGCGTGTACAACCCCTTCGCCTCGATCGCATTCTGGAGCGCCAACGCATTGATCATCGTTGCGAGCATCCCCATTTGGTCGCCCTGGATGCGGCTGATACCATCGATGCTGCCGGAGACGCCCCGATAGATATTGCCGCCACCGACGACAATGCCGATCTCCACGCCAAGCGCCGCGCTCGCGACTACGTCGAGGGCAAATTGCTCCAGCATTTTTGGGTCAATGCCATACTCGCGCTCGCCCATGAGGGCTTCGCCGGAGAGTTTTAGGAGAATGCGTTTATATTTCATGTTGCAAGAAGCCAAATCTCCAATTCTGTGGATAGCTTGGGGGGTGAACGAACTCCAAACTTCTTTCGAGCCGCAACGGGACCACAAATGTAAGGGAAACACGTGAAAAATCTAGCGCATCGAACGCCGCTGCGGGGTTTATTGCGCAAAGCGGATAAGTTACGGATTGTTGTATATTTGCAACTGCCTTCTCGTTCGATCGATTGAAATGCCCCAGGAAGTACGAATATTTGAGCTTGCCTCGCTCATGGATGCAATTAAAGCAGAAAGCCCGAACACGGATGACTCCCGCGTTCGCGATGCCGCTCAATTTGCGTACGAATGGTTGCTACTGCACATTTCAATCGATCAGACACCCGCGAGCGAGATTTTAAGCGCTGGGGTTCGACAGGGTTTGAACTATCTACGCCGTGAGACACGGTTAGCTCGGAAACACCACACGCTCGACGAGACCAAAGATAAACTGCCTGTGAATGATGGCGGCTCTAACTCCTTTGAGAGACAAAATGCGCTGGAAACACTACTGCTTTTACTCCCCCTAAACGTGCGACCTATCGTCGAAGCACATTACATTGAAGGGATGAAGTATGAGGAACTCGTTGAACAATTTGGAAAGTCTGCCGACGCGTTGGAACGGCAAGTTCTTCGGGAGCTCGATAAGCTCCGCCGAAAGATACCAATGATTGAGTGGGAAACCTGGGGGGGGGGGGGGCAACGAAAACCACCCAAAAGGCCTCGAAAACACCAGCCAAGAAAATAATTAAGTAAAAATGAGAAATGCTTGTCGGAAAGGGGCGGAGAAGATGGCTATTGTATTAGAGGCCTGAAGCTCATCTGTGGAGGGTCTTTAAAACGCGGAAGCCCGATGGATAAGATCAGGCTCTCCGCAGATTCCTAAGCCCTCAGATCGGGACTTAAACCGACTGAGGGTAGTATCATTATTTCTCAACTACGATGAAGACATTTTTGTTCGCATTAGCTACATTCTCTGTAGCCGTATTCTGTGTTCCCAAGCCGGTTTCAAGTCATTGGGAACCTGGCAAATGGTCGGGACCAAACGCCACAGGTAATCGTGTGCAAACAACAGACGACGGTGGTAACGGGGACAAGATAACGGATTGTAACCCAAATCCAACCATTTGGTGCCAGTACATCGACTGTAATGGAAATCTCTGGCTCGGGGATGAGTCCACGAGCGGAGGACCTACGGGACCGGGTTCTGGCGACCCATATTTCGCGCAGGTAACGGCGACACCTGTTCCCTAATTCAATGAGGGGGCTGGTCACTCTTTGAGCAGCCCTCTACAATCAGGTTGTTATTTTCTTAGCAATAGTATGGGACTTAGAATTGGAGTAACATTTCTAATCGGATTAGTAATGGTGGGCTGTGGCAGTCAGCACGCACCCGAGAGAAATCAGGTAATGCGACTGAGCAAGACACAACAGATCACTCTGAAAGAAGAAGGAGATTCTGCAATATCCGTCGTCTCATCAGCGGCAATTTCTCCGAACGGAAACTTCTTAGTTATCACGGATTCTCACGCAGGGAATGTAGCTGTTTTCAGAGTGAGCGAGGGTACTCTCAGGAATTTCATATCAACTAGTTCAGCCATTACAGACAGCCTTGCATTCTCAGGTGTTTCCAGTTGGGCAACAGGTAGCTATTCGAGCTTAGCGGATACCAGACGGAATAACCCCCAGGCGCTAAAAGAGTTGCGCAATAGCTACGCTCAAGCTGTCTTTGAGTCAGACTCGACGCTAGCAATACTCGGCGATGTGCGTGCATTGTTTTTGCCTCAAGGTCTCCAAGGTGACCTATCATGCTATATTGCTCACAGGATGTTCATTGAACGAATGAATCTTAGTGGGCAACCTTCGCGTGTGATCTTCCCAGATGAGAAAAGGCCAGAAACGACGTTCGCACGCAGGGGAATCCTCCTTCTCGATGGAAGGGATGGGGGCTATATCGTTAGCGTTGGAAATCAAGATGCAGTGTCGCGAGGACGCTCTGATTCCGCTCCCACTATTGCGCTGTATGATTTTACCGGCAAGAGGAAATCAAATCTTTCTTTTATCCCTGAAGAATTTCAGCGTTCATCCCTAGGATACAACTACCTTCAGCCTGTCGGAGCTGTCGACAGCTCAGGCGAGATCGTAATTGGTTATGCACTGACGTCGAAATTCACTGAGTTGAAATCTGCAAAGACCATTGAGATTCCAGCGATCACTAGTTCTAACAAGGCATTTTTTTCTTCCGTTACTAGCAAATCCAAAGGAGGCGTAAAACAATTCGATGTAGATCTTACCAATAGCTCCTGTATTCGAAGTGTGGAGGTGACGGAGCGAGGATACTTTTCATTCATTGTTCAACATGGAACTGGAGACGAGGCAAAAAGGGAAGCGATTGAGTTTTCTCCCAGCGGTGACCTTGTTCGCGAAGCTGCCTTTCCAGATTTAACCACTCTCGGTTCGATCAGGCATATTTCTTATCATGCTTCTCTAAAGGGATTCCTCTGTTTGTCAATTTCAAGAGAAGGTAAGCTGATAATGAGCATTTTTCGGTGGAGCTAACATGACTAAGAACTACCTAACACTTCCTTTTCTGGTGCTGTGCCGATTGCTTCTTCAAACCGGGATAGATACTGCCTTTGCTCAGTATCCTCCTCCCCGTCTGCCATTGAATATCGAACAATCAATGCATCTTAGGCATGGCGAACGTGCCCTCATACTCTTTGTGAATCCGGGCACATGCTCAGCATGCACAAGTCGTGAGTGTGGGACTGCAGCGCTACTAAGGGCTGAAGGCTATAAGTCTACCAGAATTCGTCTTGTTGCCGCAGTCCAAGGGGATCGAGAAGTAGCTTTGCACATCTTTAAACGAACCTACGGATGGGATGAGGAGGCCATTCTCGATAGTTCTGCTTCTCTCCGCGCAAAACTGTTACTGCCCAAGAATACCCGGGTTGCTGTCTATGGCAGCGACCATCATTTGGCAGGCACCGTTAGTGCGGGAACGAATGACCTAATCGATTGGTCGCAAGTCCAAAATATTTTGAGATCGCACTGAACAACGGTCTTATCCCTGCGCCCCTGTCACCGTGATGCCAACGCACCAGGATGGCGGAGTTTGGATAGATGGGCAGTGCTATTCAGTAATGTGTAATTAGGTTCTGATATAGGGATGCAAACCATAGTCACTTTCACAACTATTTGTGTGCTCTTGTGCCTGACCTTCGTGTCAGGCGCAAGAGCGCAATATCATTGGCATGTCACCCACGATGCTCAGTTGATCAACAACGGGAAGGCACAATACGAATATCTATTCACCGCTGTTGATTGCTCAGGCGATGTCTGTACTGCTGCTGGGGTAGTTCTTGATACCTCCATTCATGCAATTGGTCGTAGCCGTGTAATGTTTTTTCGAAGTTCCGATCAGGGTAGAAGTTGGGTTGAGCAAGATCCACAGTTACCACCCGGGAGGGGGGACAAAGATCGCATCATCAATCTTGTTCAGCAGATCGATTCATTGAATGCTGTTGCATTCTCTGATTCAGGTCTCGTCCTGCGCACCTTCGATGGTGGACTTAACTGGGTGCGTCAGGACCTGCATACACTCGAATATGTTGATGACGTCAATTTTTCTGATCCATTAACAGGAATTGCCATTACGGATCGTGTGATTTCTGACAGTACCATGAGGGCATGTCGGATTCTCACTACGACCGATGGTGGCCACAATTGGAAACAGGCGGCGTTCTAGCCACAAACATTTGCACTCTCGTGCCGTTCATTGGGCGGTGGTAAATTTTGGGTCATCTCCTACGCTTCCGGGCCGGTTTACAAGACCTCCGATACCTGGGCATCGGTCGACTCCACGCCAGAGATACTTAGTCACGAACCAAGCGTGATCCTCGGATATTTTGGGTATAAAGGTGAGGATACATTATTCAGCTACACCTCACGTCAGGAGGGTTCCAAGGTTGTTACACGCCTATTTAGGAGCCTCGATGGTGGCACCGTCTGGGACGAAATACATTTGTCCATTGATAGTGTCGTTAGTCCGGGAGCGTATCAGTTGGCGCTTTCATCGCCTAATAACACCCCGACTTTCATGGGAGGAGGAGTGGCCGGTGGTCGAAGCATATTACGCAGCGAAGATCACGGGATGAGTTGGACGCTCGACTCACTCGCGATCGACACAGCAGTACCATTTTACAAGATACCCGCACTTGCAACTTCCAGCCACGGCTATGCAGTCGCGGTCCTAGAAAAGGGGATTCTTGCACGTGGAGAACCGCTAAAGCTGGGTGTGGAGTCTTACGAGCAAATTGCTTGGAACACGCGCATGTACCCGAATCCAACGACAGACCGGATAACCATCCGATCGGTCGATCAATCGCGCCCTGTCTACTTACAAACTCAATGAACGCGGTGAACTGAGCCTAAATGTCTCGGCGCTTGCACGCGGGATTTACGCTGTCCTACTCGACCACGACGGAAAGTTGCTCCCAGTGGGGAAAGTGGCTCTCGTCCCAAGGGAGTAGCTACTTCAAGGCATTCTCTCGTTTTTTCCTTCCTCAACTGCATCCTCACAAATCCGGAGAGGGTCACGCCCGCACCAACTTCCTTCAGAAGATCGTTGATGGTCTTCGGGGCAGTTCAATCGCCGCCCCGGTTACACTACATTCCTACTTCGATTCCCCCAACTGCATCCGCACAAACCCGGTCACCGTCACGCCCGCGCCGGCTTCCTTGAGGAGATCGGTAATCGTCTTCGAGGCGCGAGCAACGCGGCATTCCTAAATCGACAATAGTTGGCAGTTCCAGCCACATTAGTTATTATTAATTACATTATTTGCGCCACCTGGAACTTCTGAGCCTATTATTGTGTTCTTTTATGTTGCTTTTGCTCTCGACTTGTATGTGGCGGCATAATGGCCTCTGGAGTACACGAACTGCCATATCCCTGCCTGTAAGACGCGGAAGGTCGAGATGATAACGTTAAAAGCCCAAGGGCACACCGCTTATTGAAGCATTGTCAGGCCCGAGTCCGTTCGGCGTGTTGAGCCGTCCTAGGCCATTCCTTTGGAGACATAACATATCTCGTTCCTTGAAATTCTATTGTGTCCCGAAGCAGTGTACGATGCCATGGGACTAACGAATCAGCTCCGCAAAAAAAAAAGCGGCGCTATGAACAATAGCACCGCTTTCAAATTATTCAGACGAAAGGTCTCGTTGCGTTCTTACTTCGATTCCCCCAACTGCATCCTGACAAACCCGGTCACCGTCACGCCCGCGCCGACTTCCTTCAGAAGATCGGTGATCGTCTTCGAGGCGTCCTTTACGAAGCTCTGTTCGAGCAGGCAATTCTCCTGGAAGTACTTGTTCAGCTTGCCCTTGGCAATATTGTCGATCATCTCTTCCTTCTTGCCCTCGTTGCGGAGCTGCGTGCGATAGATGTCGAGTTCACGCTCGATCTGATCTGGCGGCGTAGAGTCGCGGCTGAGCGCGATGGGGTTCATCGCGGCGATCTGCATGGCGATGTCGCGTCCGAGCGACGGATGAGCGTCGGTACCGGATACGGCAACAAGCACTCCCAGCTTTGCACCTGGATGGATGTAGCTGGTCACAAAACCGTTCGGCTCCGAGAGCATCTCGAAGCGGCGCGCATCAAGCTTCTCGCCCATGCGACCCGTCTGCGCACCGACCTCTTCCGAGATCGTCGCACCATTGGAAAGCTTAGACATGAGGAATTCCTCGTGGGAGTTCGGACGAGCTGTGAGCGCTGCGTCTGCAATGTCCTGCGCAAAACGAATGAATGACTCATTGCGCGCAACGAAGTCGGTCTCCGAATTGACTTCTGCGATGACCGCGTGCTTGTTGTCAATAGCTACGCTTGCGACGATGGCGCCTTCCTTGGCCTCACGATCGGAGCGCTTTGCAGCCGAGGCAGCACCCTTCTTGCGAAGAATATCAATGGCCTTCTGCTCATCGCCACCCGCTTCTTCGAGTGCCTTCTTACAATCTCCCATACCTGCGCCAGTCTTGTCGCGCAGTTGACGTACTTGCTCTGCTGAAATTGCCATAACTAAAATACTAAATGCTAATTCTTACCAATACTACACCTCTCTCCACAAAAAGGAAGAGAGGCTGGGGAGGTTATTGTGCAGCGGTGTTCGCTAGAACTGGCTGCTGGCCAGCGGCCTCGAAGTCGGCGGAAGAGATCTCCACGCGACGTCCACGGCGGACGAGGTTTGTGCCCTCTGTCGCACGCTCTTCTCTTCCTTCCATCGCGCCTTCGTCGAGGCGACGTGAGCGCGCTGCAGCGCGGCCGTTGTTGATCGCATCGGCGAACGCGTGCACGAAAAGCTGCACTGAACGCAATGCATCATCATTTGCTGGGATCGGGTAGTCCACAACATCCGGATCAACGTTGGTATCAACGAGCGCGAAGATCGGAATACCCAGCACACGTGCCTCCTTGACGGCGATGTGCTCCTTCTTGATGTCAATAATGATCATCGCTGAAGGCAGACCGCGCATCTCGACGATACCACCGAGTACGCTTGTGAGCTTGATCTTCTCGCGGGAGAACTCGAGACGCTCCTTCTTGGTGAAGTTGTCGATGGAGCCATCTTCTTCCATCTTCTCGATCTGCTGCAAACGCTTGAGCGACTTGCGGATCGTGGCAAAATTGGTGAGCATTCCGCCCGGCCAGCGATCGATAGCGAAGAACTGACCCGAACGCTCGGCTTCTTCTTTCACCATTGCACGCAGCTGCTTCTTCGTGGCGACGAAGAGGAATTTCTTCCCTTCGGCGGCCATCTTTTCAGCGGCTTCCAATGCATCTTCGGCGAGAGCCTGCGTCTTCTTAAGATCGATGATGTGGATGCCGTTGCGTTCCATGAAGATGTACGGTTTCATCTTCGGATTCCAGCGGCGGGTAAGATGCCCAAAGTGAGCACCTGAGGCGAGGAGGTCTTCTAAGCTGAGTCTCATATCAATTGTGCGCACCAATGGCACGCGATTGTTTTGGTTGATGTCTCTACGGAGCCTTTGCTGCAATTCGCCGTGGCGAACACCATGCAGAAATGGCGGAGCCCGTATCTGTTTTGAAATCTTGCTCCCTCTCTCCCAAAGGGAGAGGGGGCTGGGGAGGAGAGGCAGCCATTCGAACAACGTCGCGGCTCTGCCTCTCCCCAACCCCTCTCCCACTGGGAGAGGGGCTTAAAATTATCTCTTCGAGAACTGGAAGCGCTTACGTGCCTTTGGCTGACCAGATTTCTTGCGCTCGACCATTCTTGGGTCGCGTGTCATCAAATCATCACCTCGGAGAAGCGGGCGATTCTCTTCGTTCATATCTGCGAGCGCACGAGCAATACCCAACCGGACTGCGCCGGCCTGACCCGTGGTACCGCCGCCAGCAACGCGAGCTGATACGACAAAGCTGCCAAGCGTATTCGTGATTTTGAACGGGCGATTCACGTCGTCGCGATGCAATTGGTTCGGGAAGAAGTTTTCGAATGTACGACCATTAATGGTAATGGTCGCTTCCTGACCGGAAGTCACAGGTGTGAGATAAACGCGCGCTACCGATTCCTTGCGACGACCTACGTAAATTTCTGCTTGCTTTGCCATTCGGGAAGTGCTTATGCTAAATTCGTAAAATTGTTATTATGCGAGATCGATCGCGACTGGATTCTGTGCCTCATGCTCGTGGTTCGGACCAGCGTAGACCTTGAGCTTCTTGATCGTCGTGCGGCCAAGCGAATTCTTCGGGAGCATACCCTTCACCGCCTCGGTGAGGATGCGATCCGGATGCTTTGCAAGCAGGTCCTTGAACTTCTCATGACGCGCGCCACCTGGATAGAGCGTATTATGGTAATACTCCTTCTGCTCCATACGCTTGCCGGTCATCTTGATTTTCTCAACATTGACGACAACCACAAAATCGCCGGTATCAACGTTCGGCGAAAAAGTAGGCTTATGCTTACCGCGAAGGATCGAGGCCACGCGGGTAGCCAGGCGGCCGACGGTCTTATCCGTTGCATCCACTAAGTGCCACTTGCGCACCACTTCTTCTTGCTTTGTTGCTCGCGTCCGGAGGACGTTCTCGTATTTCTTCGTTGCCACGGCGTAACCTTTTTCGACTAATTTTGGGTAATAAATAGCAATCCGCCATGGCGGACTCCTTTTCGGCGGCTCAATAAGCAGACATGGCCCCTGAAAGTTCCGAAAAAGGGAGATGTCCGAAAATCTACCAGACAACCTCCCCGTCCTCCAGCACTCCTCGGACGTTTCTTAGCTGTCAGAGTGAATACCAAAACCTCCCTCCGCCGACAGACCCGGACCAGCGCGAGCGGCCATTGTTGTGTGATGTTAATTCGCGATTCATGAACTTCTCATATAAATCAACAACTTACAGCGTTTTGTCTATATGACAGAAAGCGCTTTCCATAAATTTTTTGCGGTTCCCGAACCGACCAGGAATTCGGTAGAAAGCGCAGAATTTCTCCCCGACTCCCCGTGTAGCACAGACTTTAGTCTGTGACCCCCTATGCGCAGACTGAAGTCCGCGCTACACGTCACTACCATCATCTCCCCACCACAACCCGCCGCGTCTCAACAAAACCGCCCGAACTCACACGCAGATAATACACCCCATCCGGCAAGGAGGAGACCTCCAGCGCCGCCCTCTGGCCGGAAACCTCCC
>CAIUMP010000051.1 GCA_903900335.1 uncultured Ignavibacteriota bacterium
CGTCTGGCAGGACACCGCCTCGAACCCCGACCTGAGATATTTCGATTCAACTCTTCCCTCTATGCACGATATTGGGTTGGATTCGGTGCTCAAGATTGCCGCAGGGGCAAGCGTTCATTACGAAGCTCTCGGCTCGCAAATACTTCTCAGTGCGGTGCTCTCACCTAATCCTGTTACGGAGCGCACCTCGCTTTCGCTCTCTGTTGGGCGCGAGGCGTATGTGCATATTGAGGTGTATGATCTGCTCGGCAACAAACTGCGCGGCGTTGGCTATGAGGGAGTCTTTGAGTCGGGAGAGCGCAATGTGGAGCTAGATCTCCATTCGCTTCCCTCCGGCACCTACTACGTTCACATCTCCACGGCGAACAATGAGGTGCGCACGATTAGGCTGGTGAAGAAATAGAGACTTCGAGCAAAAGGGCGGGAACATCCCGCCCTTTGCTTTTTAAGAATGCGCTCGCCGCGCCCCTCTAAAAATTGCCCCTCCCTTCCTCAAAATTCCACTCAGGCAGGCAAGCTTTTCCTTCTCTCCCTGCAACGGCGATGCCGTGCGATTAAAATCGAGGCAAAAGTCCCTCCTTTTTTCTACCGTTTTCGAGCCACCCCTCGAAAACAGCCCGTTTTCGCCAATTGGCCACAAATCAAATAGAGTACCTTTAGAGTAACGGACACCCCCCTCCCGCCGTGCATTTTTGTAACAGTTAAATGACTTACAATTTTTCATGCACAACCGTACTCAACTAATGACTCCAATGGAAACAACCGCTGCCAAATCCTACCGTGCAACCTACCCCAGCCTGACCGAGACCGAACTCATCATCCAGGCCATGCTCGTGAGCGGCCGCACCGCTCAGCAGATCGCCGATCTTTGGGGCTGCACACTCGGCAACATTCAAAATCACAAGTCTCGGATCGGCAAGAAACTACTGGCTCCCCGCAGGGTGCGCCACGGCATTCCCGGTGTCTATGCTCCGTCGCATCCCGGCGCGAAGACCGGCGCGGCGCGGCTGGCGGCCCGTCATCCTGGTGCCACTGTTCGCTGGCTCATGCCAGGCCTGTGGGTCATCGCACAATCAGACGAGAAGCTTCACGTATAACTCTCAATCAATACCGTGGGCCATTAGCGAAGCACTTAGCGATCGCTCGTCCACTTCCTTCCAGCGGACGAGCGATCTCTTAAGCACCCATGATCGCAAGGATTCTACACGCGTGGAGTCGGGCCAATCACGGACTCATCATCGGCTATGATGATGACCTTTGCCGTCGGATCCCACGCGACCCAGAACGGAACGGGATCGTTGCCCTCATCGACCATCTGAGCCGTGGGCCAGCACTCGCCGCAGCTTGCCGGGAAGCCGGAATACTGAGCGAGCAGTGCGCCCGTCACTGCGCTACGGACTTTCACGGCTGTTGCTGCGTTGAAATCGGCGATGGACATAATAAACCCAGGGGACTGGGTGAACGCGGAGCTCGATGCGCTCTGCGGTGCCGAGAATACATCCAGGTACTCGACACCGATCTTGTACATCGCGATGTAAGGATCGTTATATCCCAGAAAAACAACCCTGCCTTGGTTTGAACTCATGATGGTCGAATTGACTGATCGTGAAAAAATAATGTGGCCCATCGTGTGAGAGTTACCACGAGAGCCACCATCGAAAGCATGACGAAATCACTACAAATATAAGTCGCGAATGAATGCGTCGTATTTTTGTAGCACTTCTCTGGATTTAGAAACTCTCCGACACGTACCGCATTCGTTTGTTTAGCCCGCTGCGGCGGTCTTAGTCACTCTGTTTAGCAAGCATTGATGGAAAAAGCACTCCCGCTGTCACTCGACGAAGTCGAGCATTTGCACAATCATACCACCACGATCGCCCGGCTTGCTCAGGATGTCGAGCGTCTCTACGCCGAATCGAAGCCCGGCACGCGGGACCGTGCGCGATGCGCTTTCCTCATGGGTGCCATCCAGTATGATCGCGCCGCAGATGAAGCTGCCCGACCTTTTTTCCAGGAAATGGTACCTATCGCAAAGAAGCTGAAGGATGAGCACCTCCGCGCGGACTCCCTGCACGGCTTGGCAATGCTGGCATTCCGCAAGGGCGATTTCAAAACCAGTACCAGGCTTCAGGAAGAGGCATTGCAGATCGCCCTCCGCATCGACTATCCGGTTCGCGTGAGCAACTCCTACTTCGCACTGAGTCTGATTTCGGCGATCTTCGGGCTGCACGAGAGCACCCTCAAGAATCTCCGCCAAGCACTTGACATCGCGCGAAGGAATCAGCTCATTAAGCTTGAAATTCTGATCCTCAATAAGCTCGCCGAGCTTAGTATGTTCTCAAATGACTTCCCCAAAGCGCAGAAGTATTACCAAAACTATCTGGCCTTAGTGCAGCGCACCGGCACTCCATTCGAGAGGTACAAGGCAAAGATCCGGCTCGCGCTCGCCGAATTGGAGTTGGGAAATCTGGAGAAGGTTTTGGCATTGATCGAGGAAGATAACTATCCGCTGCCAAAAAGCGAACGATCGCTGTGGACGCAGATCCACGCACTGCGCGGCAAAGTATTCGAAGCCAAACGCAAGTGGAAAGAAGCCGAAGCTGAACTCCGCAAATCGCTCAGATCCGCCACGTATCCCTACGCAGAGCGAGTACGCTCGAATATCCACATCCATCTTGCCGAACTCTATTTTCAGCAAAAGCTCTATCGTAAGGCAATCACGGAGGGCAAGAAAGCTCTGGAGGATGCAGCGAAGTCGATGCACGAATCCGTTACAAAAGATGCACTCCGAACGCTGCACAACTGCCACAAAGCGCTGAAGGAATACAAACAGGCATATAAATATCTCGAAGAGTACAATGCGCTCGTCGCCAAGAGCGACCGAGACCTCCTAAGCAGCAGGCTCGAATTCCACGAATTACGACTTGATTTCGAAACCGAACGCACCAAAGCCGAGGAGGGGAAGCGCGCCGCTGAGGTGCTCCGGCTCGAACTCGAACACAAAGAGCGCGAACTCACCGAAAAGACAAAGCACTTGATCCAGCAAGCGGAGTCGCTCGCGCAGTTCCGGGAGGATCTACAGGCGATGCTCCGCCGCTCCCCCGCCGACGACCCCCTCGTCAGGTCGATCCGTACTCGACTGCAGGAAATGCCGAAGCCACAGCTTACCTGGGAGGATTTCGAGGCACAGTTCAAGTCCGTCCACCCGCAATTCACGCAAAATATCACTGAGGCCTTCCCGGAGCTTACAGCGATGGAGCGCAAACTCTGCACTCTGCTGCGGCTCAACCTCACCTCGGAAGAAATTGCACGACTTCTCTTCCTCTCGGCTCGCAATATCGAAAACCACCGCTACCGCATTCGAAAAAAGCTTGGGTTGACGCCGACTGACAGCTTGCAGACGCTCCTCGCCAAGTATTAGTCACAAGTAAGCACTACTATTGGGAGCAGGCAGATTCATTTTTTTCCATTAATTTTTGTAACCGGAGAGACTTTTTGCGTTCTTGTATCTGCAGGGGATTGCTTTAGTGAAATTAGCCCATTTTCGCCTGAATGTCGCAAAAGTCGTTCTTCAATGTCCCTTTTATCCTCCTCACCCTGGTGCTCTTATGCCTCGGGGAGAAAGCTCATGCCCAGGACTGGACCAAACTGGGCACACTTCCCTTCAATGTCCGATGCGGTTACTTTTGGGATTTTTATCATGGTGTTGTTGCCGGAGAGTATGGCATGTATTGGTACAACAACGGCACCTGGACCAAGAGCAAGTACCCAGAGTCTCCGGGACTGTTCACCGCAGTCCGTCAGCTCTCGCCCGGAAAGCTTTATGCAACGCAGGGCGCTACTCAAGTGTGGGTTTCTGTTGATAGCGGAAAGAGCTGGGATACCACCGGCGTCCATGCTGGACAATGGTGGTTCAATGTCTATCCCGATTCAGGCCAGTATTGGCGATATGCAGATTTCTACACCTGGACCGCAAGTGCAACGCCTCCCCCTCCCAATCAGAAATATGCCGTATTTGCTGGGGCACAAGACGTGTACATGACAAGCGATGGCAAGATAAAGACGGTGCCTGGGCGACTGTTCACCATCCAAGTCCCTGCCGAAGATAGATCGCTTCAGATCCATGGTGGCTCTTTCGCACAACTTGACCAAAACCACCTCGTGATCTCCTACAGGGATACCGGCACCGTCATTAAGGACACCGGCGTCCCCTATTACTCCAAAGATGGAGGACTCACGTGGAATCGCTCCAAAGGAATGAACGAGATGGGCGGTTTTGGCTGCTTCGCGGACACGTGTCAACACATCTACTTCACCGCTGCCGAAAATGGGTCGGCATATTTCTCAGCCGATAGTGGAGTCACATGGCAACTCTGTGGGTCGCAACTCGATGGCGGAGCAGGAGACATGGATGTGCTGGATGGAGCGAACGGAACGTTATACAAACAGACCGTCAGCGCAGGAGTATTTCAATCCGTGGATGGTGGAGCAAGCTGGCAGTGGATCGCGAGGAGTCCCAAAGGGATAGTGGAGGATACCCATATTCTTCCCGTTGGGTCGTATGGGTCGGAAATGGTTGTCTTTTCCGGTCACAATGTTTGGTACGTCACGGGTGCCAACTTCAACTCGCGACCGGCAAGTCCAATTTCCGTTGCCGATTCTACCTTGCACGAGTGTTATCCCACCGCCGCAGTGCCTGTGCTCATTCGCCCAACGGGCATTCGCCACAAGATGCACTTCCTGACCGAAGGCGACAGCACCCACCTCCTACTTCCGAACGACACCACGATCCTCACCCCGGCACACGATAGCATTGTGTTCCTCTTCCACATCACACCCCCTGATGTGCATGGAGCAACCAGCCTCCGCATCCACTCCCATATTGGCGATAATTGTTTCCCCCTGGATTGGGATACCACCTTCGTGGACACCATCGCGTCTTCGGCCTTCGCAATTTCAGCACCTTCGACTACGTCCCTACTTGCCTGTGACTCTGCCAAGCTACCGATCGCGATCTACTCTTCACTTTGCGATTCCTTTGCACTCACTTCGATTCAGATCCTCGGTGACTCAGAGCACCGAATTTCACTTTCGCCAGTGAGTCGTCATCCACTGGCTCCGGGTGAGATGGATACGGTTTGGCTCAAGTACATCCCACATGGAGTCCCTGACGATCGAATGTATTCCGTCCGACTTTCTGGCACGCTCGCCCCGAGCAACATCCCGATCGACACGGTTCTGAAACTCCACGTCACCGCATTGCCCGACAAACGGTGCAACCAGGACACGACGAAAGCCATGGTGGGGCTATCACCCTCGGCCCCGATGGAATTTCGAATCACAGGGAAGTCTCTTTCGTTTTCTATTGAAAGTCCGCACGTTGCTGAATCAGCTGGGATCGTCAACGTCCTCGGTGGTGTTGTTTTACGTCGAACACGGCCGGAGCAGACGATGGTTGGATGGGATTTGAATACTCTTCCTTCGGGAGTATATTTCCTGCGTGTTTCGTGTGAAGGGACGATTGTAACGAAGCGATTTATCCTCGGGGACTGATGCGAATTTCTAGACCTGTACTGCGATATTTGCTGGTTGTCATCGCGCTTCTCACCGGAGCGAGCAAGGCCATTGCACAAGATTGGACGAAGCTCGGCACACTTCCGGCGAATGTGCATTGCGGCTACTTCTGGGACTTCAATCATGGTGTCGTCGGCATTTACGATAGCTACTTTGGGAAGATCCTGAACGCGGGTATCTACACCTACGATAACGGCATCTGGACAAAGAGTAAATATCCCGAAGCACCCAGCGCGATCAGCTCGATCCGAATGCTCTCTCCCGGGCATCTCTACGCAACACAGGGGGTAACGCAGGCATGGGTCTCGACAGATAGTGGAAAAACATGGGATACCTCCGGTGTGCATTGCGGAGTACAGTGGCCACCTACACAGTTCGGAGTTTCGTTCGTCCCCGCCCAGGACATCTATCTCGCCGCTGATGGTACCATCCACGTTGTCCCCGGACGCTACGTACAGAATTCCTCCGGGCTGTTTCTCGCCGGTGGCACTTTCGCAAGAATTGACGATCAGCACTGCGTCATTTCTTACACTGATACCGGCATGAAGGTGACCGATATGGGCGTGCCGTACTACTCCCGCGATGGCGGCACTACCTGGAACCGCTCTACGGGTATGAACGAGATGGGCGGTTTTGGCTGCTTCGCTGACACATGCCAACATGTGTTCTTTACAGCCGCTGAATGGGGTTCGGTCTATTTTTCCATTGACAGCGGGGTCACCTGGCAACGCTGCACTGGCCAGCTCGACGCAGGTGCTGGAGATATGGATGTGCTCAATGGTGCGAACGGGACGATGTATAAGCAAACTGTCAGTTCTGGCATCTTTCAATCCGTCGATGGCGGGACAAGTTGGCAGTGGATTCGCCTTAGTCCGAAGAGTTCTGTCGAGGACACACGCATCTTTCCAGTAGGTTCTTATGGCTCAGAGTTCGTCTGCTTTTCCGCGCACGATGTATGGTACGTCACGGGCGCGAACTTCAACTCAAGACCAGCCAGCCCCATCTCCGTGGCAGATTCGACACTTCACGAGTGCTACCCTACCGATGTAGTGCCCGTTCTCATTCGTCCCACAGGAATTCGCCACAAGCTACACTTCCTCACCGAAGGCGATAGCACCCACCTCCTCCTTCCGAACGACACCACGATCCTCACCCCAGGTCACGATGGCGTGGTGTTCCGCTTCCATATTACGCCCCCGGACATTCATGGTGCCACAAGCCTCCGCATTCACTCCCACATCGGAGACAATTGCTTTCCGCTCGATTGGGATACCACCTTTGTGGACACGATCTCGTCGTCGGCTTTCGGCATAATCGGCGCTTCGACCACTTCGATTCTCGCCTGCGACTCAACGATTCTACCGATCGCGATTCAGTCTATGCTGTGCGATTCCTTCGCCTTGACATCAACGCAAATGCTCAATGACTCACAACACCGGCTCTCGATTCTGCCAATGAGCCGCCATCGGTTCTCACCTGGTGAACTGGATACAATTTGGTTCAAATATAAGCCCCATGGTATTCCTGAGGATCGCTCCTATAACATTCACATGACTGGAGTGCTAGCTCCAAGTAACATACCCATTGATACGCTGCTCAAGTTGCACCTTGTCGCACTGCCTGACAAACGATGCAACCAGGATACAACAACTGCAACCGTAGAACAGGAGCAACCGGCGCTTACACTCTTTCGGCTTGACCATAAACTGTTATCCTTCACCCACGAAGGCAGCGGAAACGCCTTCGCGGAGATCATCAATGTGCTCGGACAAACCGTTGGTCGACGAACGATTTCGGACGATAGGAACAACGATCGCTCCCCGCTATCGTGGGATCTCACCCATCTCCCCGCCGGCGCGTACGTCTTCCAAATTTCTTTCGGCGACCGATCGCTATCCAGGCGGTTCGTTCTACAGTAGCATTATTTGCATTCAACCCATTTCCAATGCACGCGTTCGCCTTGATGCCAACACCTTAAAGCGCCCGGAGATTAGCGAACTTAAGCATAAGGTTCTTTCTTCCGAACTTGGCAAACTCGACGGTGGCCTTGGCTTTTTCGCCGCGCCCGGCTACTTCGAGCACGCGCCCCTCGCCGAACGTCTCGTGTACGACGCGCATCCCTTTCCTCACACCCATCTCGGATTCCTCGATCTGTGAGTAGCTAGAAGGAAATTCAGTGTCGATCGAGCGTCCGCGCCCAGCAGCGTGCTCACGTCGCTTAGAAGTGAATGTGCGTCCGTTGACAACGGGGGTTCCAGCAAGTAAGTGGGAGTATTCGTTAGCGCGGTCAGCGAAAGGATCACGTGCCTTTGGTTTTGTACCAAAACTAGTAATGCGCTCCGTGGAGCCAGATGCCTCGATCTCTTCAATAAAACGTGACGGCCTCATTCGCACGGTCTCACCGAAGCGCAGTCGCTGCAATGCATAGAAGACGTAGCACTTCTTCATCGCACGCGTGATGCCAACGTAGAAGAGGCGTCGTTCCTCCTCCAGGTCGCGCGGCTCTTGGCCGGCAGGCTGGCTCGGGAAGAGTCCATCTTCGAGCCCTGCGATGCATACCACCTGAAACTCCAAACCCTTTGCAGCGTGCAGCGTCATCAGTGTTACGGCGTTTTTTGTCCCATCCACCTGATCCACCTCACTGACGAGTGAGACTTCCTCCAGGAAGGATTCGAGCGTTGCATCCGTGGTCTCGTGGAAGTAATCCGTGACGGCGGAGAGGAATTCCTGGATGTTCTCGCGTCGAGCGAGGGACTCCATGGTGTTTTCCAGTTTTAGCTCTTGCAAAATACCGGTCTCGTCGATCATCGCACGCAGCAATTCGCTGGGGGACATCATCTCCTTGAGCTTCGCGTACTTCCCGATCAGCTTCGCAAACTCCTTGATCTTGGCAGCGGTCCGCGCCTGGACCCCCGTGATGAAGTCGATCCCTTCGAGCGCGCTCATCATCCCAATTTGATGCTCGCGGGCGTATGCTGCGACGTGCTCCATGGTCGTCGAGCCGATACCCCGCGCTGGATAATTAATGACGCGCAACAAGCTCTCCGTGTCGCTGGAGTTCACCAGAAGCCGGACGTACGCAAGGACATCCTTGATCTCTTTGCGCCGATAGAATGCCGTTCCGCCGACAATAGTGTAGGCCATGCCCTGCCGACGCAGCGCATCTTCTATCGCTCTGCTCTGGGCATTTGTGCGGTAGAGAATCGCGAAATCACGTAGATCGAGCTTCTCCTTGCGCGTTTCGTCCTCTATCATCCGAACAATGGCGCTGGCTTCGTCTCGCTCATCCACGCACTCGATGATGCGGACAGGGTCGCCAGCCATGTTCTCGGTAAAGAGGTTCTTCTCGATCTGATCTTTGTTGTTCTTGATCAGTTCGCCCGCAACCGCAAGGATGTTTTTGGTCGAGCGGTAATTCTGTTCGAGTCGGAAGACCTTTGCTTCGGGATAATCTTTCTGAAAATCGAGAATGTTGGCGATGTCTGCGCCACGGAAGGCATAGATGGATTGAGCGTCGTCACCTACCACAGTCAGGTTCTTCAACTTCCCGGCCAGCCGCTTAATGATCGCGTACTGCGCACGATTTGTATCCTGATACTCATCGACCAGTATGAACTTGAACTTGTTTTGGTAGTACGCGAGCACTTCTCCTGGGCCGGGGTTATTGGGGTTGCTGCGATGGTCGAAAAGGTCGATGGTCTTAAGAAGTAGATCATCGAAGTCCATTGCGTTCGACATCGTGAGTGCTCGAACGTAATCGGGGTAGATTCGAGCCACTTGCGAGGAGAACAAATCCCTGGCAAGTTTGGCATACTCATCGGGATAGACGAGTTGGTTCTTCGCATTCGAAATCCGAGATCGAACCGCGTTCGGATTATACTGATCTTTGGAGATCGAGAGCGCATTCATCACCTGCTTGATGGCGCTCAGCGAGTCATCACTGTCATAGATCGTAAAGCTGGAGGTGTAGCCGATCTCAGTGGCGTGTCTCCGCAAGATTCGCGAAAAGACAGAGTGGAACGTCCCCATCCACAGATCCTTCGCTACCTCGGGATCAACCATTTTGCTGATGCGCTCCTTCATTTCCTTCGCCGCTTTGTTGGTGAAGGTTAGAGACAGAATCTCCCACGGGCGAACGCCTGTTTCGAGTAGATAAGCGATTCGGTGCGTGAGTACGCGCGTCTTCCCGGAGCCTGCTCCGGCAACGATCATTGTTGGTCCGTTGGCATTGCGGACCGCTTCCATTTGCGCCGGGTTAAGGCCGGCGAGTATCTTTGACATTCGTTAGTTCTGGTGCAACTTCATGGCACATTCATAATGTGCACACGTTGGACGTAGTCCTCGGCATTTCGTCCGGATTCTCCACCGTGGGGTGGTGGGCGAGAACGCTTCGTCGTCGGGACATGAAATTCGGTTACAGTTTGCGCCAGGAGGATCGCTCCTCCGTTGTTGATGGGTATGCATCCGCGCGGGACGTCTAACCAATCGACGCCCCTTTTGGATTCTCAAATTATTGATCGTGACCCATTAACCGTTCGAGGATCCTCCGCCTGGAAATCTGCATCCAAGTTGTACCGACGCAAGCAACAGCGACTACTCGGCACGATATGTGCACTGCACTCAACCAATCGACAACCAAACTGTCGGCATGGAACGCCCACGTCGCCTTTTGCCTACTTATTCCAACTCCCTATGTACTCACGAAAATTGAATATATTCCTGCTCCTTCTTTTCACATTGCTCGGAACAAGCGTGATTCCTCCAAGCGCTAGCGCTCAGTCGCCGCAAGGCAAGTCCTTTGGGTTCGGTCTAATTTTAGGCGACCCGTTAGGTGCAACGGTGAAAATTTGGACGAGTCCAGAAAATGCGTTTGTTGGAGATATCGGCGCAGATTACTTTGGCTCCCCGAGAATCGACGGCGACTATCTCTGGCACTTCGATGCCTTCAGAAGCCGAGTCGTTAAAATGTACGCTGGACCAGGTCTCGCTGTCGGATTTGGACAACCAAGATACTACTTCTTTCACAACCACGACGAGGTCATTGTCAGCGATTCACGGACGGCCGTCGGGGCTCGGGTGATCTTCGGGCTCAACATCGTACCACCACGCACACCGCTTGAGATATTCCTTGAGGCCGGCCCGCTAATCTCTTTTACACCGTACTCTTATGTGGCATTAGACGCAGCGATTGGAATTCGCTTCTATCCGTAATTTTTGCATCATGCTCCCCTTCATGGTGAGTGCTCCTTAGCTGACGAAAGGAGCACTCAACTGCGTCGGAGTTCAGAAGTGGTAGGATCCGCTTACCAACGGCACAACATCGAATGGGGTATTAAAGACATACTCCCCTAGCGTCAGCATTCCGCGGCTCCCGGCCTTGTACAATGAGAACACCACAGCCACATCGATGGTTAGGTTGTTCTCAAAGTATCGAATAGAAAAGACGGTCGGGACAATTCCAAAGTCGCCAATGAAGTACATTTCCACCGCGGCCTTCAGATTCTCTCCCACTCGCATGTCTCCTGCTATGCCAATGACAGAATTGATGGGATAATACGGCTTGCTGAGATTCGTTACCGTATCAATTGTCGTGGTGCTCTGATACGAAACTCCTCCAAGAATGGACAACTCCGACTCCCATGTACCATACGTCCCGACGATATAAGGGAAGCCGATACGGGTGATCTTCTTCACGTCGGAATAGACACCCTGAAATCCTGCTGCGAGCCCAAACAATTCGGTAGATACTGGGGTAATTTTCACGCCCGCAGTCGCTGTCGTCACCGTCGTCGGTAGGAAGGGTGCAAACACGCCACCCCCATTGATGCTCAGCCAGTCTGACGCACCGTAATTCGCTTGCAATCCCCCAAGCATGTAGTCCATGAGGAAGACGTTGCCGCCACCGTATGCTCTAGCCGTCGGCATGAGAAATTCCTGAGAAGAGAGTGGGTCCTTCGAAGTGAGATAAGTGGAGGTCTCGAAGTTCTCTCGGCGATCGTTCTGCCCGGTCCAGTTGTCAACATAATCCAGATCCGGGTATTTGAAGAATAGGTTACCAAATGTGGTGGAAAGTACCACATGTGCGCTATCATTGAAAAGGATGCGATGCCCGGAAAAGAGATCGTGATCTTTCGTGGCAACCAGCGAGACATCCGGCAGTTTCGGTCGCGAAAGGTACTGCGTGACCTCAAACTTCTGAGCGTCAACGGAGTTCTTCAGTGCCACCTTCTTCAGGTCGTCCTTCTGAACCCAATTATACCGATAATCCAAGGCGTATGAAATCGATGCCAGCGGTACTTCGAGGTGGCCGTGACGCGTCTCGACAAGAATGCGATCTGGAAGTGGGCGCCCGAGCACGACCACATAAAACTGTGACGAATCGTTGAGCACCAGCTTGACGTAGCTATCCGGGGTTAGCTCCTCCGGGCGGAGCTGCGCTTTGGTATCGGCAGCAAAGCACACCAACCAGACCCCGGCCACAAGCCCAAAGAGCTTCGCGCTAAGACCCTGGTAGCCCAGGTGCAAGCACTGACCAAAGATACTTATTATTCCCATCCGACCTGACCAAGTCATCGCTCGTAACCTATTGTTTCTTAACTCTTTCCGGATTTTCCTGAATAAACTGCTTCCAGCTATTGACGACCTTTTTCCCAGACGATCCGGTCCGGCCAGCGTGTGTGATAGCAACAGCCAATGCATCGTAAGCATCGGGCAGCTTCTTATCGCTCGCCTTCAGATTGAGTATCGTTCTGACCATGTACTCCACTTGATCCTTCGAGGCGGCCCCACTCCCGGTCACCGCCTTCTTTACCTCCCTCGGCGCGTACTCGGAAGTTGGCAATTCCTTCATTACCCCAGCCAGGATTGCAACCCCGCGGGCATGACCGATCTTCAGAGTAGATTGAACATTCTTGTGATAAAACGCCGACTCGATAGCAAGTTCGTCCGGGCAGGAGCGCTCGATAACCGCGGAGAGCCGGGTGAAGATCGCACGCAAACGCAGTGGCAGTGAGGCGATCCGTTTTGATTCGATGGTGCCATACTCGACCAACGTCATCTTGCCGCCTTTCGCGGTCTCAATGACGCCATACCCCGTAACGAGCGTGCCTGGGTCGATTCCGAGAATGATCACACTGATCAGAAGAACCTATTGAGCCAAAACTTCGCAACAATGAGGAGCTTGTGCGGAGTCGATACCTTAATCCGTCGTTCAAAGACCGCGAACTCCGAAAGCTCGATCTTACGCAGCAAACGGAAGTAGATCGCATCCATGATCTCGGCCGCGAACATTGTGAATCGCTCATCCTTCCGAAGTTGTGCCCGTGCAGACTGATAATACTCACGAGCGCGCGCAGTTTCGAACTTCATGAGCTCTACAAACTGCGCCGTGTGGCGACCAGCAAGAAGATCCTCCTCCGAGTAGCCAAAACGTCGCAAGTCCTCCTGTGGCAAATAGATACGGCCCTTGGCTGCATCCGTTTGTACGTCCCTCAAGATGTTGGTGAGTTGCAATGCATAGCCAAGATTCACGGCATATTCCCGAGTCTCGTCATGCTTGTATCCGAAGACCTCAATGCAGATAAGTCCAATAATGCTCGCAACTCCGTAGCAATACTCCTTGAGCTCTTCGAATGTGCTGTACCGGCTCTTCACGAGATCCATTTCAACCCCGTCGATGAGCGTAAGCAAATACTCCTGGGGGATCTTAAAGCGGATGAGCACCTTGTAGAGGTTCTTCAGAACGGGATGGGAAGAACTGCCCTCGTAGCAACGAGCTACCTCCTTGCGCCACCACTCCAGGCGAAGTCGTTTCTTCTCAGCGCCAACACTTTTTCGGATTTCTGCCTCATACTCCGGTATGACGATGTCCTCGTCCACCAGATCATCGGTGTAGCGGCAGAAATCGTAAATGCGCTGCATCGCATCGCGCTCATCTTTCGGCAGGAGCGAGAAAGAATAAAGGAAGCTGCTACGCTCTCCCACAGGACGAATACTGCCAGATGCTACATTTGCTACCATTCCGATTTCAGTACAACAGCAAATGAACCTATTTATTCCCGATAGTTTTCAATTGCGTCGGTTCTGCGCCGATGAACTCTGAAATACGGTCCATGGTGAGACTCGCTTTCAAGTCGGTCGGCTCCGCCACACAGTCGTCGAGTTGCAGCCTGGCCCTTACAAATCGGCAGTTTGATGGAATCCCCGCCGGGACAATATGTTACCATAGGCAATGCTATCTTTCTCGCTTCGAAGATTATTTTATTCCGTCCTCGTTATTTTCGGGGTCGTGACCGTCGTCTTCTTCATCATGAATCTCTTGCCTGACCCGGCCCGCATGATGCAGGGCCAGCGGGCCGATCTCGCCACGCAGGCTGCCATCCGGCACCAACTGGGGCTTGATCTGCCGCCGCTGCAGCGGTATCTCCGTTTCATCGGCGATGTCGCGCAGGGCGATCTCGGGCGCTCCTGGTCGTCCAATCGTCCCGTGCTTGGCAGCATCATGGAGCGGTTCGGTGCAACGGCTACACTTGCAATTGGTGCGATGACCATTGCGACAATTCTGGGTATCGGCATCGGAATTCTCAGCGCGGTCAAATCCTACACCATCTTCGATAATGGGACGATGCTCTTCGCGCTCGTCGGAATTTCCGTCCCCGCGTTCGTCATGGGGCTTCTGGCGATGCTCCTCTTCGGCTCCGTCCTTGACTGGTTTCCGGTGTCGGGCTATATGTACCAAGGCGATGAACTGCATCTTGAGTACCTCATCCTGCCAATGTGTGTGCTCGCGCTGCGTCCCATATCCATCATTGCGCGCGTAACGAGATCGAGTATGTTAGAAACTCTCGCAAGCGACTATGTTCGAACCGCGAAGGCGAAAGGAGTGACGTGGAAATCGGTCGTGTATCGCCATGCTTTGCGTAATGCTCTGAATCCGGTGGTTACCACAGTCAGCGCATGGCTTGCAGGTTTGCTCGTCGGTACCTACTTCATCGAGTACATTTTCAACTGGCCGGGCATCGGATTGCAGGCGGTGGATGCAATCACCCGCAGCGATTTCCCGATCATCCAGGGCACCGTTATCTTCTCCGCCGTCATCTTCGTGACAGTTAATTTCTTCGTCGATATTCTCTATTCGCGGATGGATCCGCGTGTCAAACTGGGTTAAGTCTGAACCTTGATTTTATGAGATTTTTGAGATTACCTTGATAGCGATTAATCCTTGAACACCGCACCCAATCTTCCCAATCTGATGAATCCCATAAATCAAGGTTCAGACGTTCCCCATCGTCTCGGCAAAGACGAAATTGACCGCCGTCGCCACGAGAACGAGAGCGTCCTCAAACAAACGCCGCGCTCGCTGTGGTATTACTCCTGGCGGCGGATGAAGCGCAACAAGCTGGCGATGCTGGGGCTTGGCATCACATTCGCGCTCATCCTGATCGCAGCCGGTGCCTCATTCCTCGCCCCATTCGATCCGAACTCTCAAGTACTCGAGTATTCCACTGAGCCATCCGGCTTTCACGGCAACATCCTCATCTCGAAGAGCGAAGCCAATCCGAATCAGACCATTCCGATACCGATTGCAGAATGCCGCGTGCAGGGTAATCGCGTGATCTACACTACCTCTGAAGGGCGCGATAAATCCATCGCCCTCTCCCGCCTTGCAGGCAACTCCGAGAAGGATTGGCACAAGACTCCGACCTATTATCTCGGTACAGATCGCTACGGACGCGATGTCCTTTCGCGCCTGATGTATGGTGCTCGCATCTCCCTCACTGTCGCATTCTTCGCGGAATTGTGCAGCTTGTTCATCGGCGTTCTCATTGGCTCCATCGCTGGCTTCTATCGCGGCGTGACAGATGATGTCTTCATGTGGTTCACGAATGTCGTGTGGTCCATTCCTTCGCTGCTACTTATTATTGCAATTTCCATCGCGCTGGGGCTTGGTATGTGGCAAACGATTTTTGCCATCGGCATCACAGAGTGGGTGGATATGGCGCGCATCGTGCGCGGGCAATTTTTCACGCTTCGTGAGACTGAATACGTGGAGGCGACGAAAGCACTTGGGCTTTCCAACAAGCGGACGATCTTCCGGCACATTCTCCCGAATTCTCTCGGCCCCATCATCGTCATCGCCACCGCAGGATTCGCGAATGCCATCATCTACGAAGCCTCGCTCTCCTTCTTAGGTCTTGGCGTTCAACCGCCGACCTCCACCTGGGGCCAGATGATCCACGATGGCTACGGCTTCATCGCTGCCGGCTCGAACTGGGGACTGACACTCTATCCCGCGCTCGCCATCATGATCGCCGTCTTCGCGTTTAATCTTTTTGGCGATGGGTTAAGGGATGCGTTCGATCCGAAGCTGAAACGGTAGGCAGTGATTTGAATGATTATCAGTGCCGTGTGGACCGGGTTTTAACCCGGTCAGCGCGTGAAGACTAATGCGCTCCGAGCAACTTCCGCCCGTCCATGTGGATAGGGACGAATTTGTGACCTTGCGCAGCGGTTGAAAGTTTTGTATTTTGCGGATAATTATGAAGATCAAAACCGCATTTCTTCTTCTCCTGCTGGTTTGCATCGTGAGCGATGCTGAAGCCCAACCACTCTATGGCGCTTATGTCATGGTCGGGAAGAACCATGTCGTTGTCGGAGACACTCAAGTAGTCGCTGAGAATGGCGTTTACCCAATCACAGGCTGTCCTTGTCCTCCGAACCTGACGTTAGACCAGACTCTAAATGAATGGAGTCTGGGACCGGATCGAAACATAGTTGCTCAACCTATTTTTTTCGCCCCCGCTCGTATTGGTCTATCCATATTGACCTACCAGGTGAAGATGAGTTGCGTTACGCGCGGCCGCCAGTGCAACGATACACTCATGACCCTCTACGACACGGCATTCGGCATCAGTGATTCATTCCCAAAGATTCGTCCACTTCCTTTCACTCGTGATCCCGTTAGTACATATGGTGGTGGTTGGTCAATTTCGATGGAGCCCGATTCCTCCGGCAAATTCTGGGCGAACCACTCCACTCCGACCTTCGATAATCCAATCCCAGATACCACGGTCTTCTCCGACTTTACTGCGCACCCACCGAATGGGAACGTCTGCACTCTTCAAGTCTTCGATAGCACTGCTCTTATTAGTGAATACTGGGCAATGCCCTTCCGTCGCAAGCATCCATTGAATCTCACGTTCTACTCATCGAACTACAAGTCGTTCGATACGATCATCTTCTCCTCGCGGATGCGGCATGGAGATATTGATTCATTTATCAGCTACCCGCTGCTCGTCACTTGGGTTGCGCCTCTGGGAGTGTCTCAATCAAAAACCTTAGGACAAGACTTCGCCCTCCCCAACCCCTTCACCACCCACACCACCATCGGCTTCACGCTTTCGAAACCCGAGGCCGTAAAGCTCCAACTCTTCGACATCACTGGCCGCAGACTCCGCGAGACCGAGCGCGAATGCAACTCCGGCACAAACGAGATCGAAATCGACACTCGCGACTTGCCGCCCGGCTGCTACTGGTACCTCCTCCACGGCGGCGAGTGGGAGCGAAGCGGGAAGCTGGTGAAGCTGGCGCCTTGAATTTCCTTCGGAGATTCGGGGTTATACTTAGGAGGAGATTATACTATGACTTACGAACCAATAACGACGACATTCGAAAAAGGCAA
The DNA here is from genome assembly GCA_903900335.1 of uncultured Ignavibacteriota bacterium. Lineage (GTDB taxonomy): Bacteria > Bacteroidota > Ignavibacteria > Palsa-1295 > Palsa-1295 > PALSA-1295. The sequence continues at coordinate 17,255 of CAIUMP010000051.1, forward strand.
AGTGGTTCTGCCGCTTGATGTGGACTGGCCCGATGGAATTAGGCTTCGCGTTGAGCCTATCGACGATGAGTTGCCAACCCTTGCAGAGCTTTTCAAGGATTGGGATGGAATCGCGACTGATATGCCATCCGATCTCGCGCTAAACCACGATCATTATCTTCATGGCGCACCGAAGAAATGAGAGTCCTCTTCGCCGACACCTTCTATTTTCTTGGCCTCTTGAATCATCTTGATCAATTCGCCGAAGAGATTCGAGCTTTTAACAAGCTCTTTCGTGGTCGCATTGTCACCACGGATTGGGTGTTGATGGAAGTCGCCGATGCTTTCGCCTCTTCCCAAATTCGGGCTCGCATCCAGGAGTATATTAGTTATTTGCGAACCCTTCCAAATTGGAATATTATTGAAGCTGACAGAGAATTGTTCGACCACGCACTAAAGCTGTATAATCAACGCCCGGATAAGGATTGGTCCCTCACCGATTGCACATCTTTCATCGTTATGCGTGAGAGAGGGATCACAGATGCGCTTACTGGCGACAAGCATTTTGAGCAAGCCGGTTTCATCCCATTGTTTCGCTGACCGCGACTCGCGGGACGAAGTAACACTTCGAGCCACACAGGGTCGCTTTGTAGCTGCGCTCAAAGGTATCAGAGACACATCCCCCCCTCCCGGTGTTCTCCCCTGAATGCAATTCTTAGATCAATCAGAGATCCGCATTGAAGCGGGAAAAGGCGGCGACGGAGTAATTTCCTGGCGCAGAGAGAAATACGTCCCAAAGGGCGGTCCGGATGGTGGCAATGGTGGAAAAGGCGGAGATGTGATCTTCGAAGCCGACCCGCAGCTTTCCACACTGCTGGACTTCCGCTACAAGAAGGTCCACAAAGCCGACGATGGCGACAAGGGTGGCGGTAAGAACTGCACCGGTCACAACGGCGCAGACATTATCATCCGCGTACCACCGGGGACGATCATCCGTGAGGCCCTAACGGGCAACGTCCTCGCCGATCTCACCGAGCCATTCCAGCGGATCGTCGTTGCAAAAGGCGGCAAAGGTGGACTGGGCAATTGGGAATTCGCGACAGCGACAAACCAGGCCCCGCGCAAGCAAACCAACGGCAAACCCGGCGAATCCTTTGATCTCGAACTTGAACTCAAACTTCTGGCCGACGTCGCACTTGTGGGCTTCCCAAATGCCGGCAAGTCCACATTGATATCGCGCATCTCTGCCGCCAAGCCGAAGATCGCGGATTATCCTTTTACCACGCTCGTCCCGAATCTCGGGATCGTGCAGGCACCCGAGGAGCATCGCTCCTTTGTGGTCGCGGACGTGCCCGGCCTTATCGAAGGCGCGAGCGAGGGTAAAGGTTTGGGGCTTCAATTTTTGCGGCACATTGAGCGCAGCCGTGTACTGCTCTTCCTGCTCGACGGCACTGAACTTGCCGATCTCACACCGAAGGAGGCGTACAAAGTCCTTCACCGCGAGCTGAAGCAGTACAATCCCGTGCTGCTGACGAAGCCGATCATCATCGCCATCACGAAAGCCGACGCAATGGGCGATGACGAGCGCAAAGCCGCCAGCCGCCTCACAATCGCGAAGCAGCATCCTCTCGTTATCAGCGCGGTTTCGGGTACAAACCTCGACCTGCTCGTCCGCAAGATCTGGGACGTGCTAAAAACTCCTGCCGTCTAAGCAAGCATGTAATGGGCGTTGAATCGCCCATTGGAAACGGGGTTCTTCAAAAAGTATTGAGTGGGGGAGAACTCCTCGATCCGAGCGTCGAGGCTTTTGTCCGAGGATGATGGGGGCATCCTCCCGAGCGCTTATCGCAGGACGATCGTCGAAAGCACGAGAATCACGGTAAGCAACGAGGTAATTTCTACAAACAGCTGTTGTGTAGAGACTTCTGGGCGTCCGAACATGGTACTTCTCCTTAAGATGGCAAACTAATTGAGGGGTGGCCTCCCACAGCGAATCGGAGATCAAACGAGTCCCCTTCTTCACCGCTTGCAGAGCCCGGCAAAGGACGCTGCGGCAACGAACCCTGACATTCCGAAGCATGCGGCAAAGCGGCTTCGGCGGTACTAAACTAAACAGACACTTGGTCTTGCTTCAAATATACAACATCAGAGAACAAAAAGCAAGTCCCTGGGTACATTAAATAGTTTGCATTATGGAAGCCATGGAAAACGGGCTCTTTTCAGCAATTCATCCACAAATTAATCCGCGATTCGTTGCTTCCTTACCTTACGGCACCTGATGCACGACCTCCAACTTCCCAGAAGCAGAGACACTCTCCCCCGTTAATTGCAGGATGTATGTCCCGCTCGGTAAATTGCTCACATCGAACGCCACCCGCTGCGGCCCCGCCGATTGAAACTCGCCCGTCAAAATATCGCTGATCTTCACTCCCGTGATCTGATGGAGCGAAAGATGAATGTGCTGAGGCTTTGGGAGGGAGTAGGAGATGGTTGTTGTGCTGTTTGCGGGGAGCGGGTAGAGTTGGATTTGGAACTCCTGAGTGATCTTGGGAGAAATGTTAACCCAACTCAAGCCACCGTTAAGGGTCTTCAGAATTGTTCCTCCAGCACCGGCTGCGAACCCCTGAAGGGAGTCGATGAACGAAACCGATTCAAGAAAAACATTTACTCCGCTGGATTGTTGAGTCCATGTGTTGCCTCCGTCTGTGGTATGGACGATCAACCCTCCCGAGCCAACAGCCGTGCCATGTAATGTATCTGGGAATGAGACTGCAAATAAGAACCCGGTCGTTCCTGATTTCAGGGTATCCCATGTAATCCCGGCAGTAACAGACCGTGCAATGGTCCCATAGGTGCCAACCGCAAAAAGCCGACGCGGAGACGCAGCAGTGACACCCCAGACATCGTTAGGTATTCCACTAAATGTGGTTGTCCATGTTACGCCGCCATCCGTTGTCACAGCAAGTGCTGCGGCGGGTGGTTTATGAGCAATGACAATTGAATTGCCAAGAATAACTCCATGCTTTGAATCCGAAAAGGTCAGCGTGTTCGCTACGAATTGAAGTAACTGATTATTCCACGTTTTACCGCCGTCTGTCGTACGTGTGATGCTTGATTTCCCAACTATCCAGCCTGAATCGTGGGTTGGAAATGAGGCCTGCAAGAGGCTTTGACTCCCAGTCGGGATTGAATCCCAGGATTGTCCGCTATTCGTCGTGCGGAGTACCTTAATACCGTTGAACAACTGCCCACCAGGCAAAAGAAATGCGGTTGAATCGTCGGTAAAACGAAGATCGCTGAAGCCAACGAGACCCCCTAATCCGTCTCCAGCATAGACCGGGGTTGTCGTACTGGAATCCCATGTGATCCCTCCATCCGTTGACCGGAGTAATGGAAGCCCTTCAGCCCAAATTGTGTCCTTATTTTGGGCAAATACTCCCAAACCAGAAAAGGTCCCACTGTTGAGCTGCACCCACCCCTGTGGTGGCGGCGTGGAATCAATTTGCTGGTAAACTTGCGCTTGCCCGCTTTGGGCGAGCGAGCAGAGAAAGGCTACGAACGGAAGGAGGTGTTTCACAGTGGTGTGCTTAGGGCTTCAAATATACGACGGTTCTGTTCGGGAGGCGTAAAGCACGCCGCCACCCTCCCTGTTCTGCCATCAACGCTGGGCACTATTATTCTGTCCGATTCCTTCTTCCCTTGCTATGACGACCTTTCTCAGAAGAATTACCATTGACCCGGAGCAATGCGGTGGGCGTCCCTGCGTTCGCGGTATGCGCATCCGCGTCAGCGACGTACTCGATCTTTTTGCTGCTGGCCTCTCCGCGCAACAACTCCTCGCGGAAATGCCTGACCTCGTTGCGGAGGACCTTCAGGCATGTCTGGCATTCGCCAGCAGCCGCATAGACCATCCGATGCTGACGGCGTAGCGGCGCATGACTATCTGGGTTGATGCACAACTTTCGCCAGATATCGCGAAATTCCTCAGACGGGAATTCCCAATAGATGCTCTGGCATTGCGTGAAATAGGACTTCGCGACGCAAAGGATGAGCAGATCTTCGCCGAAGCGCGCGATGCAGATGCCGTCGTAATGACGAAAGATCAGGACTTCCCCTATCTGTTGCAACGATACGGCCCACCCCCACGCGTGATTTGGATTACCTGCGGTAATACCTCGAATGACCATCTCTGTGGAATATTGCTCCAAGCTCTTCCCGCCGCAATTCTAATGCTGGAAAAAGGGGAATCACTCGTTGAAATTTTCTGACCGCTGAAGCCGATAACTCAAAACAGCCTGACCCTCTTTACCTTCCGTAGATTTGCCCAATTGTAAACCACTCATCGTCTATCATGCTCGGCTCCTTCACCTTCATTCTTCATACGCATCTCCCCTACGTGCTGCATCACGGCAAGTGGCCGCACGGCTCCGACTGGCTCAGCGAGGCTGTCGCGGAGTGCTATCTGCCAATTCTCAGCTCGCTCGAACGCATGAGTGCGGACGGTCTCTCGCCTCGCATCTCGATGGACTTCTCCCCCATCAATCTTGAACAGCTCGCAGACCCAGCGTTCATCAATGTATTCTCCGATTACTGCGATGAAAAAATTGCCGCAGCAAATAAAGACTACACCTACTTCGCGAAGAACAAGGAGCAACACCTCCAGCCGCTTGCGATCTACTGGCGCGATTTCTACACCGATGCCAAGCAACAGTTTCTGGAAACCTATAGCGGCGATGTTGTCGGCGCATTCCGTGCTCTGTCCGACGAAGGCGTTCTCGACGCAATGACCTGTGGTATAACGCACGGGTACTTTCCACTTTTGCTTACCGACACCAACGTCCGCGCTCAGATTCGCGGGGGCATTGCAATGCACGAAAAGCACTTCGGTGTCAAGCCACGTGGAATATGGCTGCCCGAGTGCGGCTACCGTCCACGCTACAATTGGGCACCTCCAGTTGGCCCTGCGGAATATCGTCAGAGAAACGAAGAACGTGCGGGTGTCGAAGAATTACTCTCGGAAGAAGGCATTGAGTATTTCGTCGTCGATGGCTCACTCACCAAAGGCGGAGTGACCCTTCCCGCCTATCAACCTTTCGGAAAGCCGCTGCACGAGCGATACATGCAGGAAATGGGGGGCAACCAGAACTCAGGCTTCGAAGTCGATCCACGACGCTCGCTGTCTGATATCTATTGGGTGAAATCCACCGAGCGCGATCTCGCAGGACGTATCCCCGCTGTCTTTTCTCGCGATCCGCGCAGCGCCGCGCGGGTCTGGGCAGCAGATATGGGCTATCCCGGTGCCGGTGTCTATCTCGATTTTCACAAGAAGCATCATAACTCCGGCTTGCGGTACTGGTGTGTCACCAGCCCGCACGTCGATCTTGGCGCGAAGCAGCAATACGAGCCTCGACACACGGAGTGGCAGCTGGACCGCGATGCGGATGATTTCGTTTCGCTCGTCCGCCACTCGCTTCGGGAGCATGCCATGCAGAAGGGTTATCCCGGCATACTCGCTGCGCCGTTCGACACGGAGCTGTTCGGACATTGGTGGTTCGAAGGCCCACGCTTCCTGGAAAAAGTCATGCGGCGGATGCGAGCCGATACCGAGATTCGTCTCACCGATTGTGCAGATGCGCTTGACGACTACGAAGCGCCCCACACCATCATTGCCCTTCCCGAAGGCTCGTGGGGAGAAGGCGGCCAGCATTTTGTTTGGACCAACAGCGCCGTGGCCTGGATGTGGGACGCCATCTACCCGCTCGAAGAGCGATTCCTCACGACGCTCCGCAAACTCCGCGCAACCGACGATCTTGAAGAGAGCGACACGCTGCTTGCAATCATGCAGCAAGCTGCCCGCGAGTTGCTCCTTCTCGAATCCAGCGACTGGCAGTTCGTCATCTCCACCCAGGGCGCCATTGAATACTCGAAGGAGCGATTTGAAGAGCACCGCCTCTTCCTCACCAACCTGCTCGACATGGCTGATGCCTTCGAGGCCGAACAGGGTATTACCGAAGAGGACTCTTCCATGCTTCAGGAGGCGCTGGTCAAGGACAGGCCGTTCGATGAGATAGATTTGGCCTGGTGGGATTAGGGATCTTGATTTCCGATGGAGGTTTGACATTTCTATGACATTTCGTGGAGGGCTGAATTCTATATTTGTGGCAGAAATTAGAACCAGCCACGACCATGAAAACAGCTACTTCGGTTATCTGCCTTACAATTGCAATTCTGGCTAATGCTGCCCTCTACTCTGACGGCACAGCGAACGCACGAACGACCACAACCTCGATCCCACTTTGGCATGATGGGAATACTCTCGTCCTGATCACGAAGGGCGGAACCCACTATGATCTCACGTCATGGTCAGTCGATACCGCACATAGTGTCTGCTATGGCGCTGGCAAGATCATACATATTTCGCACACAGCGTCAGCGGCACCCGTTGTGAAGCAGGAGTTGGTGGCCTCTGTCCGAGTATCGCTGGATGATGTCCAGAAAGCATACCCTATGGTAACGGATCAATCCAAGGCGATCTGGCAGGATGATTCGGAACGTCAACTAGCAAGCGCCCCGAATCCCGTCGTTTGCTACGCAAGTGTAGGTACGATCTGGACAGATCTTCCGGTCTCCAACATGTTCGAGTTCGGTTTTGGCCTCGGATTCGATGCGCATTCGGTAGAATTTCGATATGCTTCTGGTTCAAATGGCACGGTCACCTCGTACAGTCACTATGGCCTCATCCTCATCGTCCCGATCCTCGAGAGCACTTCAAAGAGCCAGGACGAAGCTTCCACCTACTCATTGCTTTATAGATATTCCTTTAAGCGTGGTGGCTTAGGTCTTGGGGTCTGTGCAGGGATAGCGGTTACGAACACAATTCATCGAACGGAGACGAACGTCCGTGATAGCTCCAGCGCGGGCTTCATGTATGCTGAAACCTGGCACTATTCGGACATTGCAACGAGCACCGCTTCCAACGTTCAGGTTCCTCTGGGGATCGAGGCGTCACTCCATCTGTTCGACGGATTTGGTCTCCACGCTGGCGGCAGGGTACTCCTTGGATCCGGTCAGCAAAGTTATCAATTCTCACTGGGATTGGCCGTGGGATTACTGCCTGGCAGAGCAACGGAGGCAGCGAAGCCTCTGCAATAAAGCACTGGCTGCCACGGATATTTGTCGTAATCGGGATCGTCCTGAGAGAGCTTACAGAGAATAAATTCGCTCCCCCGTTGGGACTGAACCGGCCTTGCGTTTGAGCACGATCCACATAAGCTTATGCGCTTTGCGCCAAACATCATTCAGTTGTTTGAATCTCCGCATCCTCCCCCAGGGCCTCTTGCAAGGCATCTATCATCCGGTAGCGCTTTACCTTCAGGGGCGGTTCGTGCATGGTGATCATATATCCGGTCATCAGCCGCTCTACGTCACCGACTACCTCGTTACCACGTAGGATGTTCCATTTATTTCCGGCTTCTGTTTGGGTTATCGTGTAGGTCATGGTGCAAAGATACGTCTATTCGGTTTGTTCGTGGCCAAG
>CAIUMP010000052.1 GCA_903900335.1 uncultured Ignavibacteriota bacterium
GCAGGCGGTGAAGTTGGCCCCCCCCCCCCCCCCCACGGAAACGTAGTTCGCAGAACAAGAAACCGAATGAAATTCACACGGTAAACGAAGCCTAAAGGTTTTTCAGTTAGGGGTAGGAAATTTTTGGGTGGATGTGGCTCTTAATTTTGACCGCAGTCGCTCAACCGAACCTATTTTCATAACTTCTCCAGCGTGAGGTAGCCATGATGAAACGTGCCGCATTCCTTCTGTTCGCATACCTTCTACTCCTTCCCTCCGCCCGAGGACAGAACGGTGATACGACACAAAGCCGAGAGCTGTTTTCTCAATTTAGCAATGGGACGATTCTCCGCTATATTATGGGGCCCATCCTACATAGTGATTCCGGCCATAGGACATTTATTGCCTTTTCGAATGATACGCTCGACGCGTTTCCCAACCACTTTCTTAAATCCATACCGTTCCGAATTGATGCAGAGGACACGATCTGGCTGATGCGCTGGCTGTGCTTTGATGAATCATCCCTCCAAGGTTCAACGGCTGCAGCTGCGCAAGCGATGTCAACGATGGATTCAGCACTAAGTTATTGGCGAGCAGCATACGCCGGGAAAGAGTTCACATTGGATACTTCTCTTTTCAGTGCGACATCGACCGTGAGCTATATACTCGAAATTAGGCGGGCTAGCGACAACGCAGTGTTATGGTCTGCCGACACTGTCCGGTGCTACAAGAACTCTGCCGGTAATTTGAGATACGCAAACTTCCCCTCGTCATTTGAGCGGAAGTTTATTGTGCCACCAATCACTTGTGCAGGAGGCACTTGTTACCTTGCTGTACGTACGGTGCTTGGCCTGCCAGCAGGAGTAAGCCTCTCCTACTCAGGTGTAACAGGTTTTCAGAATAGCTCCGAAATTAACCTCAAGAGGGAGTCGTACTCCGATTATTTGGAAGGTTATCCAGCGCTCAAACGCGCCGTTGGGGTTTCGGAGCCAGTTCAGGTCAAGTTAATACTCGGTACTATCAATGTAAGGGAAGTGTCCGACAACGGTATTGAGATCTCCACGAACTCGACTAGTACAGGAGATCTCACGATTGAAATTGTGGATCTGGTTGGGAAGAAGGTCTTTTCATCCCAGGAAGGTGTGACTCCGGGAACGAACAAGTTCTACATCTCAACTGCGAACATATTGCATGGCAGCTATATTATTCGGATTTTTTCGACCACATCCACCGTCAGTGCAAAATTCCAATTCTGAGTTTGAAGTTACTGACTTCCCATCAAATTTTAACAATTATGAATACTAACGGCAGACTCGCTCAACTATTTATCGTTGCTACCATTGTTGTCAATAGCATTTGGATTCCAAACCTGGCGTCGGCGGACCCTGACTTCAAGCATTTTACGACGTACAAGGGGGATCATTATTTTCCCAACGTAGATGCGCCAGCGTTTAAGGACAAGTTTAGTGTTTGGAATGATGACCAGGGCAACATCTGGTATAATAACTGTGATAATAACGACTGGTCGAAAAATCATGTGCAAGTTATCCGCCACCGGCGTCACAAGCACCACTTTGCAACGAGTAACCGTTGTGCAAAGGCTCCATTGGCGTGATTTTCTAAAGGAGAATATTTGGTCGACTGAACGGCGTGTCTAGTACCATCAAGGTGCCTGGCTCGCCGTTTGCTATAATTAGGCCGTTGATCGCTTCGTAACTGATAGCTTAAGAAGATTTTATTGCACTAAATCGTGTTCTATTCCCGAACTATGGAAGCCGCACTTTCGTAGTATCCTCCTGAAAAATAGAACATCCGATGAAACATACGACTGTTTTCTTTCGCATCCTATGTCTCCTGTGCGTCTTAATCTCCACGGCCTCGGCCCAAACCGCTGACCAACTTGCGGATGCCATCAAGAAAGATGACGGCTCTGGCGTTGCAGCCTTGGTGAAGCAAGCACCTACACTCGCTACGAAAGCGAACGAGGACGGCTGGACGCCTCTGCATGTCGCTGCGTTCTGGGGTAAAGCAGGTGCTGTGTCGGCGCTAATAGATGGCCATGCACCTATTGATGCCAAGGATGGCGATGGCGAACGCCCGCTCAGTCTGGCGGCCTCGAACGGCCATGCAGCGGTCGTGCGCTTACTGTTGAAGGCAAAATCGAATCCGAATACGACAAACGAGGGAGGGGAGACCCCGCTTTATGAAGCTTCCGCGAGTGGTAAACTGGATTGTGTCGCCGCACTGCTCGAAGCGAAGGCAAACGTGAACAAGGCCAGCGACGCTGGTCTTACCCCATTGGATGTGGCATCTTCGGGTGGATACAACGATGTCGTTACCTTGCTTCTCAAGAACAAGGCAGCGATCAATGCGCAAGTACATGCCGAAGGATCTATCGTCAACGGCTACACACCGCTTCACTTTGCCGCTGAGGGCGGGCATGTGGATGTCGTGCAGAATCTGCTCGATCATGGTGCCAAGATCACAATTCGCGGCGCGAATGGTAATCTGCCGATCCATCTCGCCGCCACGTATCACGGTAACGATTCCATTCTCAAGATCATGGTGGATCACGGTGCTTCTATCAATGCCCTTAACAAATTTCACCAGACTCCATTGATCCTCGCAGTCTGGGAAGCGAAGGCGATGACGATCAACGCGCTCTTCAATCTTAATGCAGATGTGAATATCTCCGATAGCGCGCAGGACAGTCCGCTTCATCTCACCTCCCATGCTGGCCGCGCGGAGCTAACGGGTCTGTTGCTCACACATGGCGCTAAGATCAATGCCCGCAACTCATCGGGTCAAACGCCGCTGATGCTGGCCGTGGGTGGCAACTACCTTCAAGTCATTAACGAGGAGCTTCACAACGGTGCAGACATCTCGATCAAAGACAAGGATGGACGCACTGCACTCTACTACATCGCTCCTGGCGACTTCATGTTCGTTGCCAGCAAGCTACTTGAGTACAAGGCCGACATGAAGGTCACGGACAAGGATGGACTTACACCGGTTCAGTACTACCGTAAGAAGGGGCAGGACGCCATTGCGGACTATCTATTAGAGCAAAGTCATTAATGCCAGATAGCAAGGTCTCGCACTCGGGGAGTCGCCCCCCTGAGGCGGATGATGCTTCATCCAAGCGCCACGATCCATACGCGGCCTTACGTGTTCGCGATTTTCGCATTCTCGTCCTGACGCGGCTCGCGATCACGATCGCGAGCCAGATGGAGGTCGTCGTCGTCCGATACCAGGTCTACGGTCTGACACATGACCCGCTGCCGATCGGTATTGCGGGTTTGGTCGAGGCAATCCCCGCGCTTATCATCGCTCTCTTCGCAGGTCATGTCGCTGACAGAATGGATCGCCGAAAGCTGGTGATCTTTTCCCGTGCCGTGCTCATCTTCTCAGCGGGCGGCCTCCTGGCACTGGCGAATGTGATGCCCACCCTTTATCCCACCACGGGTATTTGGCCGATCTATGCTATGATATTCATTGCGGGCGCGGCCTCAGGGTTACTTAGCCCGGCTTCATTTGCTTATAACTCAGAGGTGCTCCCGAAGGAGTTGTACGCCAACGGCGCAGCATGGAATAGCTCCACCTGGCAGACCGGCGCGATCCTTGGCCCGACCATCGGTGGACTTATCGCGGGATTCGCCGGTATCTCCACTGCATACACTGTTGATGTTGTGCTGACGGCAGTTGCCGCGTTCTCGGTGTTCCTTATACCTGCGCGGCCATTCGAGCGCAGGGTGAAAGAGGAGTCCGGTGTGCAGAGTATCATCGCGGGTTGGAAATTCGTCTTCAAGCATCAGCCTATTCTCGGTGCGATCTCCCTAGATCTTTTCGCGGTGCTCTTTGGCGGGGCAGTGGCGATGCTGCCCGTCTATGCGCAGGACATATTCCATGTTGGCCCGGAAGGACTCGGACTATTGCAAGCAGCACCGTCGGTTGGCGCTGTGATCGTCTCGGTTCTCTTCACGCATTACAGACTGCGCGGCAATGTTGGACGCCAGATACTTCTTACCGTTGCGGCATTTGGTATAACGATCGTGTTGTTTGCGATCTCTCGAAATATCTATGTTGCATTGGCACTGCTCGTTCTATACGGCGCAACGGATAGCGTGAGCGTTATTATCCGCTCGACCGTTGTGCAAATGATGACGCCAGACGCGATGCGCGGCAGGGTGGCGGCCATCAACTCCATGTTTATAATCACCTCGAATGAGATCGGCGCATTCGAGTCCGGCGCGGCGGCAAAGCTGATGGGGCTGGTGCCCTCCGTGCTGTTTGGCGGCGCAATGACGCTATTGACGGTTGGATTTGTAGCTCTCGCCGCACCAAAACTCCGGGCGCTCCGGGGCGAGCACATGGAGCAATAGAAAAAATATTTTGGATTTTCTTGCTTTTCGGATTTTGATGTAGTATATTCGTACTCGCTACTTTGTGTCAGTGTTCCGTTGTGTTCACGATTTTGCAACACCCCAATGACTTCGAGGAATAGACTCGTTACCTATGTTGCAGCCGGGATGATTGTCGCGGCAGCGGCAACATACATCGCAGTTAAAGGACCAGGCACGCTTCCTCCCCCAGGGCCGCCGCCACATCCCCCTGTGCCGAAGAGGATGGTAACCACCATCAAATTCGATAAATATTGTAAGCCTTCCGGATTTTCGAAATACTCCATTCATGTAGATAGCGGCCAAAAGCTGATCTCTTGGTGGATGGACTCGGTAGGAGCTGGCTGGATGACCATTGACCCACCGCCGGGGTGCCAGGATATTGCGATCCTGCAATTCACGCCCGTGGGGCAACACGCGTACCCTTCAATTACGGTTAGTGCGTGTCTGCCGCGAACAAGCATTAAGTGGAGTACTTCCGCTCCTGGTGTGATGCTGAATGCGTATGATGCCAGCAGGTCTTATGAAAATTTGGCTCCACTCGGGACCGCTGGCTCGACGACACCGTTCACCGCAATTCTTTCCGGCCCCAACATTAACGACGATGTCTCGCTCGTCCCCATGCTACCCGGCAATTTGCCGTTCGACACTATCAACTGGGATGAGGCCACGCAAAGCTGGATCTGCAAGACAAGCCCGACCCCGGCGAATCCGAGTGGGATTTCAATTACGGTTCAAGTACAATAATCTAATAAAACAAGGAGATAAGCTGAAATGGAACTCATAAAGCGGCATGGGATTTCAATCATCGCTTTGGTGGCGGCAATCATCGCTATTGTTATGGGAGGTAAGAGCAGTAATCACCCGTATGGTTTTGTAGACGGGCAGTCATCCTCAGTAAATCCTTCCATCGTTAATTTCCAAGCACCAGCGGGGGTGAGGTGTCGAATTCATGTTGTTGATCAATCAACTGGTGCTGCAGTAGGTGGTGTAGGGACTCAAACCCCGGGTATTGTGCAGTCGGGAGTCGCGTATACGATTCCAAAAGCTAGCCAATATCGAATGTTTCCTCAGTTTCTCGATCCAGAATCGAACACGTGGAGATACTTTGAATTGAAAGACCCTGCTCCTGGAAATTCAGTTTTTGTTGGTTCTTATTCGGATGGGAATGGTGCTCCCCATGGAATTTCGATTACTGTTCAAGTTCAGTGAAAACTGATTTATTGTTTTTTTTGTGTCGGCTCGCATCTACACCCTACTAATCAAATCCATGAAGAACTCAAGAACAAAACTCTGGGGGGGGGGGGCAGTTGTCCTCCTAATCATCGCTACATTCGTACTGAAGGCTTACGCTGATCAGCAAAACTTCACTGGCCAAAATCAGTCCGGTATAATGATCACTGTCTCCGTAAATTGTGCGGACGGAGTGCATCAAATGAGCATACCGGCGTAGAGTTCAGCGCAAATGAGCGTTGCCACCGTGAACTCAATCACAATCAATAATCAGACACTAAATGCCTGGCAAAATGGCCCGGTGACGCTTTCAGATAACAGTACTGCAAATGTTATTTGGAGTGGTGACGGCCTGGGTGGAATCCAGATACAAGTGATGATACAGCCGTGACCGTACGGAAATTTAACTTCTTGTGATTCAGGGAGCATTTGCTCCCTGAATACTTTCCCTATGATTATTCCTTAGCAGAAATGATTCGCTTCGGCATGACATCCAAAAGACTTTCGTAATCCTCTCTTGATCTCTGGAAAGAGTAATGGCCTTCGCCTACAACACTGGAGTACTTTGGCAAATAGTGTTCGAATAGTTGCTTCGAGGTTGCGTAATTTCCAGCGAGAGCATAATGCTTCGCAAGCGTTAAATAGCAAAGCAGGGTTTCCGCATGATCTTCGCCGCTTGTTCGTTGATGGAAAGTGAGCACCTCCTTCAAAAGAATTTCTGCCTCCTCAAAGCGGTGTTGACCGCTAAGAGCGATGCCGATGTTAATCTTAAGCTTAAGTGTATTTGAATTCGTTTCGCCTTGTTGGGCGGAGATCTGCGGCAAAAGTTCTCGCCAAGTCTTTTCAGCCTGAACGAAGTCTTGCTTTGCATACGCCGCCGCACCGAGATTCATCACAGCCGAAAGCGTATTGGCATGATTCGGGCCAAGCATCCTGCGATTTATTGCAACTGCTCCCTCAATAAGAGGAATCGCTTCATCAGGCCGCTTACGTGTAATCAAAATCGCACCAAGGCTGTACATGATTTCAGCAACTTCAGGGTGTTGATCTCCATTGACACGTTTGCATCCCGCGAGAGCTTCTTCTAACGTCTTCTGTGCCTTCTCGAGATCTCCCTTCTGATACGAAACAGCCGCCATGCTTCGTAGAATTTCAATCTGCTTTGAATTGATAAGACCTTCGGTCTTCTGGCAATTGGCCAGTGCACGTTCGAAGAGTGATTCTGCTTGATCCAAGTTTCGGAGTGCGTAACGGAGAGAGGCTAGGTTGATTAGATTATCTACTATCTTTGGGCTGTGAGCACCGAAGCATGTTTCGCCCAGCGCCAGTGCCTCATTAAGGAGCTTCGCGCTCTCGATATACTCGCCACGGTCAGTGCTGATTTGTCCAAGCGCGTTCAAGGCCTTCAATCGAGTTTCCTCTCTACCAGGGATAGTTCTGACGCGCGTGAGAAGTTCTTCGAAAAGCGGTCGAGCACGATTGAAACGTCCAGCAGTTTGATAGAAGTCTGCCACGGCGAGAAGACCAGAAAGATACTCTTCCGTTTCTGGACGCGACATCTTCAATTTCTCCAACTCAGAATCGTAGGCATTGTCGAACTCAATCTTCGTGGCAACCCACTCTTGTAGCAGTTGGTATTCGGCGTCACGTTTGGAAAACGCACGCAGCACGTCGAGCCGACTCAGGAATTTCACTAATGCCTGCTCTTCCCCCGCCTCCTTCCAATGCCACGGCTCCTCGTCAATTCTCCTCGCTGAGACAGGCTGGGTGGAGAAGTACTGGGCAAGTGCGCGGTGGCGGGCACGGGCGATAGCGGGGTTTCCGAGGTAGCGCTTTTCCACGGCGCGGCGGAGATAGTCGTGGAAGAAGGTGAACCGACCGTTGGGCTTCATCAGGTGGTAGTCGAGCGCGAGGAGGAGGATCGACAGATGCACGCGGTTTCCTTCTGAGTCCCCCTTCGATGGCGGCGGAATTAGCTCCATCAGTTCGGACTCCGACAGTCCGTGCCTCGACTGTGCGATGTACGAAAGCACGTTGACGACAAGGTCGCGACCGTAGTCGTTCTCCATGCGTTCAAGTACAAGCTGGAACAGCTCGGCGAGGTCGTTCGAGCGGAGATAGTGATTGATCAGTTCGTCGAGGAGACCGTAGTCTGCAGTGAGCCGCAGTTCTTCCAGCAGTGTGCGCAAAAAGAGTGGAGAGGCGGCTTTCGGATCGCGGGCGATCTTGCGGAGTTGCTCAGAACTCAGCCCCTTGTGATACTCGCCTAAAAACCGGACAATAAGCGCCTCGCGCTCCATGTTGTCGAGCGGTTTGAGCGCAAGTTGTTGCCAGCCGCTCTTTTGCAGATTGTCGAGTGAGTTGCCGGGAGTAGTTGTGACGATCAGTCGGATATTCGGCGGCACATACTCCGGGAGCCATCCGAGAAGATTATCTGGCTCCGGAAGTTGATTCACCGCATCAATGACCAGGAGCAGATTCTCATCCTGCACGCGCGCCAGCCAGGTGGGGAGAAGCTGCTCGAGTTGCTCCTTGGTGTCCGGAATGTCCTCGGCAATTGCGTAGCGTTCTTTGATCTCCCCAAGCACATGGCGCAATATCGTCTGTGCGTCGCTGCCAGATGGCGACGCCCCCACAAAGTGTGCGATAGTGAAGGCCTTAGGATGTGTGCGCTGATGGTAGGAGGAGAAGTAGGCCATCAGCGCGCTCTTTCCCGCGCCCGATACTCCGTGCACCACAAGTGGCCCGCTGTCACTCGCTATGAACTGTTGCAGCGCTTGATAATTTGTCTGATTGGCAATGTACGCTTTGCGTCGAGTTGAGGCGAAGACCTCATGCAACCGACGCTCGATGGCAAGCGGGGAATCCGTCCCGAGACTCGGGAAGTCGCGGTCAAGGACGCTCAGGAGATCCTGAAAGACCATCTCACCGAATTCGTCCAGCGAAGTAAATGTGCGGAGCGGACGCCCGCTAGCGATGATCCTCTCTTGTAAGGTGTCGAGTTTTTTGCGGTCTTCAGAAGTCCCCTCCGATGGACGCGAATAGACAAATGCGCCGGTGGCCGTACTCGGATCGAGGAGGAAGCCCGACATAAATTCCAATTCCACCAAACTCGCGCCGCCAATGACCGCATCTTCGATCCAGGGATAGCGATTGAGGAGTTGATAATCCTTTTGTACCTCAGCGAGAGGCGGCATCCAGCCGTACCGGTCGCCAAGAAGCCCGAGAAAGTAGGGGCGGCAATGGTCTATCTCTTCGAGGCACGTGCGAATGACGCGTCCCAGCGAGGTATCTTCATCCGTGAGGCCCCAGCGAAGATCGATCTCTGTAAACTCTATCCCACGCTCACGGCAGGCAGCGCGAACCTTAGGGAAGATCTGCTTCATGAGATGGCTTCGCTCCGCGTGAAGATCACGAAAGGTGGAGGAGACGAATACTCGGATATCGCGGCGGTCCATTATTTGTTGGTAACTAGAATGTGGACGATGGATGACGCTACATCCATGGAGACAGATTCTTCGGTGAAGATTCACACAAGATTTGCACCAATAGGAATGCCACTCCAAGATTCTCGGTTCCTTTAATAACCAGTCGAATCCCGGATTCCAAACATCTACGTAAAGATACCATGCTTTCGCTACAATTCCTCGGTGCAGCCGGTCAGGTGACAGGCTCCAAGTATTTTCTTCGGACCGCTACCCATCGTGGTGTAATGGTTGATTGCGGTCTCTTTCAGGGTGGGCGAGAATTGCGCGAGATGAATTGGAATCCACTGCCGATCCAGATCTCGGACGTCGCGAATGTCGTCCTGACCCACGCCCACTTGGATCACACGGGTTACCTGCCGCGCCTGATGAAGAGCGGGTTCAAGGGTCAGATATGGTGCACGTCATCGACATACGATGTCGCACAGTTCATTCTTCGCGACTCCGCGCATCTTCAACAGGAGGATGCGTTGCACGCGAATCACCATCATTTCTCTCGTCACAAGCCCGCGCTGCCACTCTATACTCCAGAGGATACGGAAGCGGTGCTCGGGCTTTTTCACGTTCAGGATCGTCACAAGAAGAAAATTCTACCAGATGACCTGAGCTTTGAGTATTCTAATGCCGGTCATATTCTTGGCTCTTGCTCCATATTAATGGAAAAACGATTCGCGGAGTCCGAAGGTGGCCACGCCCCGATTAGAGTGTTGTTCTCCGGCGACCTTGGCCGCGAGAAGCCGATCTATCTCGTTCATCGCGAAGCACCACCAGCGGCCGATATTGTCATCTGCGAATCCACGTACGGAGATAAGCTCCACCACCCGGTTGCACCATCGGACGAACTGCTCGGCATCATGAAGGAGGCGATCGCAAGTAAGTCCGTACTCGTAATTCCGGCGTTTGCGGTTGATCGCGCCCAGGAGTTGATCTTTTGCTTACATGAGCTCTTTCGTGATAATCAAATTCCATCCGTTCCTGTCTTCGTAGATAGCCCAATGGCAACAGGCGTAACCGCATTGTATGAGAAGTATCCGGACGAGCACTGCATTCCCTGTGATCTTATGCAACAGCCAGGTGAGAATCCTCTTTCATTTCCATCGCTCAAGTTTACGCAGACGCCAGAGGACTCGAAACATTTGAATGAACTTAAGGGCCCCGCCGTCATCATCAGCGCTAGCGGTATGGCCACTGGTGGGCGCATCATGCACCATCTCATCAATCGGTTGCCTGATCCAAACACCATCGTGCTCTTCACGGGGTATCAAGCGGAAGAGACGCTTGGCAGACTACTCATGGAAGGCGCACATTCGGTGAGTATTTTTGGAGAAAATATTAAAGTGGCGGCCCGAATTCAAACCCTCACTAATTTCAGCGCACATTCCGATCAGCGGGAGATCATGGATTGGTTGAAACAGATTCCCGCACCACCAAAGCGCCTGTTCCTAACCCATGGTGAAGACGGACCGCGAAAGGTGCTGAAGGAATTGGTGGAGAAAGAACTCGGATGGAACGTCGCCATGCCGAAGCTTAATGAGATCGTAGATCTGACAACAATTTCGTAAGAATGGTATATCACAACGGAGAGACCGTGGACTTTGGGTTACGGTCTCTCAGACGCGCGTCGACTGGGACAACGCTAGCCAATTGGCGCCGCACACGTATAGCAGTGGCAGTGCTGCTGGCGTTGATCCTATCGAGTCAGTCGCATGCCCAGCTACTTGGCGTAACTGGCGCAAACCACCCTGAGCTGGATTGGAATCAGATAGAGACGCGACATTTCACACTGGTCTATCATCAGGGGTTGGACTCCATCGCTCGCGTCGCAGCACCAATTGCCGAGGAAGTGTATCGTGTGGTGACAACAAATCTGGAGACGCCACTCAATAAGAAGATCCGCATATACTTCTCCGATAACGATGAGGAGCGCAACGCATTCGCATTCTCCGATAACTATATCTTCATCTGGATGCGCGGAATCCTCGATGATAATCTCTTCTCCCTGCGAGCAAGCGGGACATCAAAGTGGCTGCGCTCAGTGCTGACACATGAGTTTACCCATATCGTCATTGCCCATGCAACGCATACTTGGTTTGACGACATCCTGCCGCTGGGTGGGGTACCGCGTTGGTTCAACGAGGGGATGGCGCGTTATATGGAGCCCGATGGTTGGACAAATGATCTGGACATTCCACTGCGCGTTGGTGCCGTTTCCAGCAAGCTGAATCTGGGTGGGGAAGACCTGCTTGCTGGGACATTCATGTACGAGGGCGGACAATCATTGGTCAGGTATATTGCCTCGAAGTATGGGGACAGCACGCTGGTAAAGATCATCAAGCATCGCGAAGGAGGGATCAGCGCCTACAATTTTGAAGAAGCCATAAAGGAAACCACGAAGCATCCGTTTCGAGAACTGTACGATGATTGGCACAAGACACTCAACGTGTATTACAACACCGAGTACGGACAGAAGGAAGATGTTGAGGACATTGCTCGGAAGATACCGACCGGACTCGCTGTCGTTGGCGCAGCACGCCTTTCGCCGGACGAAAAAGATATTGCGTTACTTGGGAAGAAGACCATCGAGGAGGGATCGAAATTATTTATTGTCGCCAATGACACCGGCTCTCACATTGAACTTGTAATCGACGAACCGGGTATTGAACCCTATCTTTCTTGGTCGCCGGATGGGAAGTACCTACTATTCTCGAAAGTGCGATTTGGCAGCAGCGCGAGTCTTGTATATGACCTGTATAAGTGCGACGTGTCAACCGGGGAATTGACGAGGTTATCCACTGATGCGCGGCTGGAGTATCCCGATTGGTCACCGGATGGCAAGCAGATCGTTGCGGCACAATTTAGCCAGTCCGGATCTGACCTCGTCGTGCTCGACGCGGAAGGTTTGCATTTAAGTCGGTTGACCAACTTCAACGAAGGCAACGTCGAGGTGTATGCTCCTCGCTGGTCCCCGGATGGGAAGCAGGTAGCCTTCAGCATCTTTCGCAAGAATGGAATGCGCGATGTTGCGACCGTCGATGTCGCTTCGGGTGCTGTTCGTTATTTCACAAACGACTCGATCAATGATCGCTATCCCGTCTGGTCTCCGCGAGGTGATTCTGTCTTGTTTCTGTCATTTCAGGATGGCCTGCCAAATCTGTATGCTATGCCCGCCGTTGCCGATGGCACACCAGACAAGCGACGTGCGCTGACGAACGTCGCCTCGAATATTCTCGCGTGGGATTGGTCGAAACACACAGACTCGATCCTAGTCACTTCATTTGAATCGAGAAATTCCGTCCAGATGTACTGGCTGCCTGCGACGCGCAACGCCACTTCAACGCCAATGCCAGCACTTGCGCCTAAGTACACAGAATGGCGCAACATACACTGGCCCCTTGTCACCCGCACGCAGGATTCCATTCCTGCAACAGAAATCACTGGTCCGCTTAGCTACAACTCGCTTGCTCATATTCATTCGTTAGCGATTCTGCCGCTTGTCGGCACAGACTTGACGCGCTCGGGAGATCCGGGCGTCCAGTGGGGCGCAGTAAGTATCTTTTCAGATGAAATGCAAAAGCATCTCATTGAGGCGTTCGGGTTCTATGGTGACGTGAGCCATTCTTTCACCTACGGGGTGCAATACCAGAATAACCAGCTTCGTCCGACTATCAGCGCAGGGGCCTCGCACATTATTGGATTCAAGGATGTCCTTGATGACGTGGCATACTATGAGCACTCGCACTCCTATAATCTGGGAGTAAGCTACATCTTCCATACACCTAACTCTCTGACCAACATTCATAGCCTTAGCATAGGTGGAGAATACACGGATCGAGAGCCATGGAATCTCTCAGCATTTGACTCTATCCAAGTCAGTCACCGTCCCATCGCCGCAAAGTTAGCTACATTGAGTATTACCTATGCGTACCTTTCAAAGCTCTTACAGAGCGGCATCGGCGTGACACACTTTGACCATAAGCTTGGCAGCGATCTCACGCGAACCCGTTTTCGAGCGTTCGTTCACTGGGAGCTGCCGATGGGTGAGGATGATCATGATCAACTTGCATTCATCGCTCACGGCGCGGCGGATTTTGGCGACGAGCTTCCGCAGGATCATCTTGGCTTCTACAATTATGATGTGTTTGAAGGTGGCTTCGACTTTACCACCGTTCACCCACGTGACCGACTGCGCGGCATTCGGCGGGCCTCGTATGGAAATAGACTTGTGCTTGGCTCGGTTGAGCTACGTCAGCGCGATCAATTCTTCAGCAATCTTGTGCCTATCATCAAGGCATTTGAACCACAACTTGTTGAGTTTTTCGATATGGGTTCGGCCTGGTATGCAAACGCTCCGGGGAATAATCAAGCTGTACCTGTTATTTCAACGGGCAGCACCGAATGGCTCAAGAGTATTGGCATCGAACTCCGTTCTGAAGTAGGATTTGATCTATCACTTGGGGCAGGCGTCGGGTGGGAGATGCTCCATGCTGGTTTCCATAGCAGCGATTATGGGCCGCCTGATTGGTTTCTTCGCTTGAACGCAGAACTCTGACGCAGCTGCCCACGAGGGGACTCACTTGTCGATGGTAGCCACACAATAAAGTTCGAAACCGGGAAGTAACAGGCCAGTTCTTTGGTTGTTTGGACTGTACGACCAATTTCTTTATCCAGTATGATTCGAATACTTGTCGCCCTACTGACTATCCTCACATTCCATGAGTCGGTTTGGGCTCAGCATCGGCCACTTTCACTGCCGCTTGATACTTCGACAGCGATTAAGAGGCCGTATGATGTGATTGGCTACAAGATCTTGCTCGATTGGAGACCTGTCTTCAAAAACAAGACGAGTGTATACCAGGGCGTAAGTGAGATCACCGTCACAAGCAGCAGTGACAGCATTACAGAGATCGTGCTGGATGCTATCGATCTGCGCGTTGATACGCTGTATCTCAATGGTGTCGTGACCGCCCTGCCGGTACAAATGGCGGGTGACAGCATTTTGCATATTCCACTTCCTGCACATCTTCGGCCTAAGGGTACGAACATCGTGATGCGAATCTGCTACACTCATACAAATCCGGTCAATCCAAGCGGTTTGACAGCGGGCTTTCTCTATTATCCAAAAGGCACGGTGGGTGCGCTTCGTAACCGGTGGGATTCCGTAGGCAATTTCCATCGGGACACTGAGTTTGTGCAGGAGGATCTTGCGTACACCATGAGTGAATCTCTGGACGCTCGCCGATGGATGCCGTGCAATGACGAGCCATACGACAAAGCGAATTCCGAGATCGCGATAATCGTCCCGAGCCCATACAGTGCTCAGTCGAATGGGACGCTGCAATCAGTGGACAGCAATAGCGATGGTTCACGCACCTACCATTGGAAGAGCGACCGTCCGATCTCGACGTATCTAATGTGCGCCAGCGCAAGCAAGTGGACAGAGTGGAAGGACTACTACCATCGGGTGAGTGTACCAAATGACAGTGTTCCTTTGGTTTTCTTCGCATGGCCGCAAGATTACGATGGAACCGGAGGAACGGGCTACAATGGCAAGAAAGCGTATCAGAACACCTGGAAGATGATGGACGCAGATTCCCGCGCCTTCGGTGAATATCCATTCAAGCAATACGGTCAGATTCAGCTTGAGCCGTTTGCCTGGGGCGGAATGGAGCACCAGTCCATGACAGCGAATTCCCGCTCGGTGATGGACAGCATGTATCCGGATCAATTCACCATAGCGCACGAGTTGTTCCACCAATGGTTTGGTGATAAGACCACTTGCGAAACCTGGGCGGACGTGTGGCTAAACGAGAGTTTTGCAACCTTCGGTGAGATGTTCTGGGCGGAGCATAGCTTTGGACATAGCGGATACCTTTCCTATCTGAGAATGCTCGCGGACCGTTACATGAATAGCTCACCGACGTTCATGTTTGCACCGATCTACGGGCCGCCGACGTATCAGGATGCCTGGGCGACGGACTACGTCGCGAACACCTACTACAAGGGCGGCTGTGTGCTCGCCATGCTGAGGCGTGTACTCGACGACGATACGTTGTTCTATAATACGCTTCGGGATTATTCTGCTGCGTATGCCTACACCTCAGCGAACACCTTCCAATTTCGAAATTACCTTCAGGAGCGAGCAGGGACGCGCTCACCTATTGATCTCTTCGATTACGTAGATCAATGGATCATCGGGCCGGCCTTTCCGATCTATTCGATCACGTGGTCGCAGGATAATTTGAATAAGCTCTATGTGCATGTGCAGCAAACGCAAGAAAAAGCGGACCACTTCACCATGCCGCTGCGATTCCTGGCACTCACGGGAAGCGATACAACCAACCTCACCTTCATCAATAATATCAGAACTCAGAGCTTTACCGCGCAACTGGACCACCCGATCGAATCGCTCGTCTTCGATACGACCGCGATCCCAATAGCGAAATTCTCTGTGGTCAGAAACGATGCGCTCTCCGTTGCGGTCAACCCAAATGTCAACGAGCAGATCCGAGTATCTTCCGACGGCAGTACCGTGCGAGTAAACTTTGTGCCGATCCAAAACAGTAATGCAGTGCTTCGAATAGTTGATCTGCTTGGAAGGACAGTCTTGGAGAGCGGTGGCTCATCTGGCTTGTCACAGGTCACTTTCGGCGAGCGCTCGATGCCTAACGGAGAGTACTTGGTAATCTTAATAGACGGTTCACGTCGAGCTGTCACGCGATTTCAGTTGGCGAGATAGCGCAATCAGTGATGTGCGAAGCACGAGGGCGCGATGAGAAAGTGAACTCACTCGCTGGAAATTTTGTACTTTGACCAAGCAGCAGATGGTGACGCCCATTTCCATCTGTAGCGTGTGCAGCATTTGCGGCCGGCATGGCCTACGAGTTGACCCGCCCCAGGTTTACTCCGCGAACGAGATATCTTTCTGTCATGGCTCGATCTTCTATCAAGAAGCGTGCGAAGCGTCTATTGCGCTCTCCACGCAATTTACTCATCACGGGGATCCTATTTGTTCTTACTACCACCTTGCTCTTTGCGAACAAGGGTATTTGGCGTCATGCAACGCTCAAGCACGAGATCGGGCAGCGCGAGGCAGTGCTGGTTAAGCTTGAGTCAGAGCAAGCCAGTATTGAACGGCAGGTTGGGTTGTTGCGGCTTGAGGATGTTAGCACGATCGAGCGCATTGCTCGCGAGCGCTATAACATGAAACGCCCCGGAGAGACTATCTATCGCATCGAGGCAAACTAGCTTCTGGCAAGAGCGTGCTTGAGTAGTCACGAATCACTTTCTCCCTTGCCATAATTTTACTTCTGGATCAACGCAATGTTCGTCCTCGGAATTGACATCGGCGGCACCACGATCAAACTTGGAGTTGTGGACACCTCTACAGGCTCTGTAGTCGCAGAATCTTCTTTTCCAACGCCGCAATCGGGCGCTCGAAATGTTGCCATGGAAACAGCGCAGCGCGTTCACGATATCCGGAGTGCATACCCGGAGATTGGGCGTATCGGCGTGGGAGTACCCGGAGCGATGAATGCGGATCGTTCGCTTGTTCGCTACCCCCCAAATCTATTCGGTTGGAAGGAAGAGCCACTTCAACAATATTTCAAAGAGGCGCTGCCTGACTTCCAACAAATTGAGGTAGATAATGACGCGAAAGTTGCCACCCTCGCTGAAGCAAGACTCGGTGCGGGAAAAGGCGCATCGCATTTCTTGCTGGTTACCTTGGGCACTGGCGTTGGAGGCGGTATCTATTCAACCGAGGGAGCTTTCGCCGGCATCTATCGTGGTTCATCCGGCGGGGCAGGGGAGTTTGGGCATGTTTCCATTGATCTGAACGGTCCGCAATGCAAGTGCGGCTCGCGCGGTTGCATCGAAGCATATCTCGGGCAGCACTACCTTTCGGAGCGGACACGCGAAAAACTAATCGCTGACAATACGATCGATTCGCCACTTCGCGCAGAAGAAAATGAGCTAACACCAAAGCTGATTGCCTCTGCGATGAATGGTGGAGATGCGTTCGCGCGCGGTGTCTTTGAAGAGGCAGGAATGTTTCTTGGCGTAGCACTCGCCAACGTCGCAAAGCTGTTGGATATGCATCTTTTCATTATTGGGGGTGGGGTAGCGGAGGCTGGTACTGTTCTGTTCGATGCTGCAGCGGCATCGCTCCATGCAAATGTTTTCGAAAATCTCAAGCCGGTCGTCGAGATACGTCCGGCGGTCTTTGGGAATCGCGCAGGGATTATTGGTGCAGCGATGCTGGTCTCGTAACTAGAGTTTCAGGGACACCCTAAAGTTATTTCACTTTGCGCCCTGATGAGATTGACGGACGGACTGAACCGAAACCTCGCAAAAGCTCTTTACCTCACGCCAATTGCATTAAGCTCTCAACAAAAATCGAATCATGCCAACAGTTATTAAAGTCAATCGCAACGGATCGTATCGCGTCGAAGGGGATTTTACTATCGTCGATGCCGAGGGCGTCGAATACGGATTAGCCGGACGCACCGCCGTTACGCTATGTCGATGTGGTCACTCCCAAAACAAGCCTTTCTGCGATGCAAGCCATAAACATCATGGCTTCGAGCACACCCCAACAGCATTCAATCTTCCCGCGCCGGCTCCGAAACCAGCGGCGTAGTTATTTCCTCTGCTAAGCAGTATATCATTCCCGCGGAACCGAGCATCCAGACCGCTTCTATTGCATCATACCGAACCTGGATTCCCGCATTAGCTGGAATGACAAAGAAGAAAACGAGCAAATCCGCTACGCCGTCTTTTGTGCCAACTTCTGAATATCATCCCGAATCTTAGCGGCGCGCTCGTATTCTTCTTTTCGAATCGCCTCGTCTAGCTGCTGATTGAGTTGATCGAGATAGGTGAGGGGCTTGCTTGGCTTGGCGGTCTTCTCTTCGGGAGGGGATAACTTGGCATCAAGGCCAAGGTTATCGTCCTCGTCATCGCCTTCCATGTCGTCTTCGCCTTCCTCTGGAAGGAAACCGGCTTCGGTCATGATGGATTCGGAGACAAAAATACTTACGCCAAACCGGATAGCTAACGCGATAGCGTCACTTGGACGTGCGTCGATGTCCTGATCATCCGAGAGTCGGACGCTGGCGAAGAATGTGCCGTCACGCAATTCGTTGATAGAGACCTCTGTGATGGTCCCGCCGAGCGCCTCGACGGCAGTTTTCAGCAGATCGTGAGTGAGTGGACGCGGCGGCTTGATGCCTTCCATTTCAAGAGCAATTGCCTGAGCCTCAAAACCACCAATAATGATGGGTATTCGCCGCAAACCCGCCGTCTCACGGAGGATAAGCGCATACGCGCCGCTCGTCGAAGGGCTTGTGGAGATTCCGAGAATTTCTACCTGAACTCTGTCCATTCTGTCGTTAGTAACGAGTACTGTGTAACGGGTAACGGGTCTTGCCTAACAGGCTTTGGAGCCAACTGGCTGGCACGAACTGCTCTCGAAACATCAATACTTTCTCATAGCAATCAAACGTTATGCCGTACCTGTTTGTACGGATAACTCCAGAAAAGGAAACAACGTTAATGGAAAGGCATTCCCGACGCGCAAGTGAGAGGCAGTATGCTTGATTTCTCCTTCCCAGGAATTCTAGGGTACTTCACACAAATAATGTACAAATTCCTGCCAAAACCGTGGTTTCAAAATCTTGCTCTGATATTTCCGTATTTTTGCAGATAGTATATTCTTCCAGGTTGGAAAACGCCTAACACGACACACAGTCAAAAACGACCGCATGAAACTACGATCGAAACCAACGTTCCTAACGACAATTGCCAAAACCGTGGCCTCTTTCGCCCTTTTGGCGTGGATGTTCGCCGGTTCTGCTCCGATATTGGCGCAGAATACTACGGTCCAAAGCGTGGCCGTTCCGGCAGGCTCGGATACAGCTCATCCTGCTGTGGCGACACCAATTCCGCCGCCACCAGCTCCGGTGATGACAGCGCCTGCTCCAGCAGCGGCCCCGGCCACAGAAGCTGGTGGTGAAGCCAGCCTCATTCTTCCCGATCTCTCCAATGATACGGTGAAGATCCAGTTCTTAGGGATGAGCGGCCATGCCCTTTTGCTTATCGGCCTGCTCTTCTGCGCTGCGGGTCTTGCCTTTGGACTGATGATCTTCATGCACTTGAAGAATCTGCCGGTCCATCGCTCAATGAAGGAGATCTCCGAACTCATTTACGAGACGTGCAAGACCTATCTCACGACACAGGGCAAGTTTATTGCCGTGCTCTGGGTCTTCATCGCGATCATCATCGGCCTCTATTTCGGCGTACTTGCGCCGACTCCGGGACACCCCGTTGTGCTTTCGGTGTCGATCATCCTCGCTTTCAGCGTCATCGGTATTTTGGGAAGCTACGGCGTTGCGTGGTTTGGTATCCGCGTCAACACGTTCGCGAATTCGCGCACGGCATTCGCTGGTCTTGCTGGCAAGCCCTATCCGGTATGTGCCATTCCGCTGGAGGCAGGTATGTCCATCGGCATGTTGCTCATCTCCGTTGAGCTGCTCATCATGCTCTGCATCTTACTCTTCGTGCCGTCTTATTATGCGGGTTCATGCTTCATCGGATTCGCGATCGGCGAGTCACTCGGTGCTGCGGCGCTTCGTATTGCCGGCGGTATCTTCACGAAGATCGCCGACATCGGTGCTGACCTTATGAAGATCGTCTTCAAGATCAAGGAAGACGATGCGCGTAACCCCGGCGTTATCGCCGATTGCGTCGGTGACAATGCGGGCGATTCCGTCGGACCATCTGCCGATGGTTTCGAGACGTATGGTGTGACGGGCGTTGCGCTCATCACCTTCATCCTGCTCGCGGTGAAAGACCCGACGGTTCAGGTACAGCTTCTCGTATGGATCTTCGTCATGCGTATCATGATGCTCGTTTCCAGTGCCGGTGCGTACTTCATCAATGGCTTGTGGGCCAAGGCCAAGTACGGCAACGCGAAGGAAATGAACTTCGAGACGCCGCTTACCTCGCTCGTGTGGATCACGTCAATCATCTCAATCGGACTTACGTACCTCGTGTCGTACCTGATGATCCCAGTGCTTGGTGGCAACTCCACACTCTGGTGGAAACTGGCGAGTATCATCTCCTGCGGTACGCTTGCTGGTGCGGTCATTCCTGAAATGGTAAAGATTTTCACTTCTGTGAACTCGACGCACGTCAAGGAAGTCGTAACGTCCTCACGTGAGGGTGGGCCGTCGCTCAACATTCTTTCGGGACTTGTTGCTGGTAACTTCTCCGCCTACTGGCTGGGACTTACGATGGTCGCTCTCATGGCGGTCGGTTACATGATCAGCTTGCACGGACTTGGTTCGATGCTGCCGAACACGATGACCCCGCTGATGCTTGCACCAGCGGTGTTCGCATTTGGTCTCGTCGCGTTCGGGTTCCTCGGAATGGGACCTGTCACCATCGCTGTCGATTCGTACGGACCCGTAACCGACAATGCGCAGTCCGTTTATGAGCTGTCGCTGATCGAGGATGTTCCGAACATCGCAGCAGAGCTGAAGAAGGATTTCAACATCGACGTGAAGTTCGAAGAGGCAAAGCACTTGCTTGAAGAGAACGACGGCGCTGGTAATACCTTCAAGGCGAGTGCGAAACCGGTGCTCATCGGTACGGCGGTCGTTGGCGCAACAACGATGATCTTCTCGATCATCATGGCGCTGACGAATGGCCTGACGACAAACACGGCAAATCTCTCGCTGCTGCACGCTCCGTTCGTGCTCGGTCTCATCACCGGCGGCGCGATGATCTATTGGTTCACGGGCGCCTCGATGCAAGCTGTGACCACTGGCGCTTACCGCGCTGTGCAGTTCATCAAGGAGAACATCAAGCTTGACGGTAACACGAAGGCATCGGTATCGGACAGCAAGAAGGTCGTGGAGATCTGTACGAAGTACGCGCAGAAGGGTATGTTCAATATCTTCCTTGCGGTGTTCTTCGCGACTCTCGCCTTCGCCTTCGTCGAGCCATACTTCTTTATTGGCTACTTGATCTCGATCGCTATCTTCGGTCTCTATCAGGCAATCTTCATGGCGAACGCCGGTGGTGCCTGGGACAATGCGAAGAAGATCGTCGAAGTGAACCTGAAGATGAAGGGCACACCGCTGCACGATGCAACGGTCGTTGGCGACACCGTTGGCGATCCATTCAAGGATACGTCGTCGGTTGCGCTCAACCCGGTCATCAAGTTCACCACGCTCTTCGGACTTCTCGCAGTCGAACTTGCAGTCAAGCTCACGGCGGATGCCGGTTCAAATGTCAGCATGATCCTTGCCGCAGTGTTCTTCGTCATCTCGGCGACGTTCGTGTGGCGTTCCTTCTATCGTATGCGTATTGGAACGGAGTGACCTAGGGATAGAGAATAGCTGTATTTTCGAGAGAGTGGACTGCAAAGTTCACTCTCTCGTGCGTTCCGGGTAGGGAAAGAGTCAGCTTAGACTCCAGCACGGGTTGGGCTAGTGCCCTGAGAAACGTGAAACCTCTTCCCCCAAATATTGTTTAGCGTCCCCTAACCCGGAGACTTTCTCTGGGCTTCCTGCTCCATGCGGGCCAAAATGGCTTATTGGGCGTGGGGCTACCAAGTCTTTCCGTTTCGACGGAAGGAGTATCCATAGGAAAAACGACAGTTAATGGCAGACAATAGATACGAATCAACAATTATCATCAAGGGCACCCTACAGGATCCCGAGATTGATGCGGTCATCACCAAAACGCAGGATTTCATCACGAAGAATGGCGGGAACGTCATCGAGATGGAGCGTTGGGGACGCCGCAAGCTTGCGTACGACATAGTCCGCGAGACGCAGGGCTTCTATGTAAGCGCGCATTTCACGGCACCCGGTGCGGTCATCCAGAAGCTGGAGCGCATGTACCACCTCGATGATAACATCATACGCTGGCTGACATTGTCGCATCCAGAGGCGAACGTTGTTGCCCGCGCGGCGATGAAGAAGCGCACCGAGGAAGTGACTCCGAAGCGCGAAGCGGCCTTTGCGTTGAATGCCGCGAACAATGCCATTCCTGGGCTGACTGACTAAGAGTTTCAATTTGTAGGAGAAGTTATGGCTTGCCTCAAGATGCCGGAAGTCAATCACGTATTGATTGCCGGCAATTTGACAAAAGACCCCGTTGTCCGAAAGACCGCGAACGGGATTTCGGTGATTAACTTCTGCCTCGCCTCAAACCACAAGTATCGCGACGCCAGCAACCAATGGGCGGAAGATGTCTGCTATGTTGGCGTGGTCGCGTGGAGTAAGCTCGCAGATAGCTGCATGGCAAAGCTCCGAAAGGGGAGCGCCGTGCTAGTCGATGGCGAACTGCAATCGCGGACGTGGCATGCCGAGGATACATCGGCACGAACCGTCGTCGAGATCAAAGCGCACCGTATTCAATTTCTGAACAAGCAAGAATATCAGGAATTGAGTGGCTATGAGAACGGAATGACAGAGCCAATAGCGGAGTGTCAGGGAATCGTTGAAGACTATCAGTTCTCCGAGGCTCACTACTCCGTGGGATTTGAAGACGCCGGTGCCAAGGATATGCTCTTTGGTGAAAGGGTGGAGGTTCTGACTTCGGGAATCGAGCTAAAGCTTAAGCCGAGGAATGGGCAGTGCGAATAGCGGCAACACAAAGTGTTTTTGATATTAATTTAGGAATCAACCAATGAAAGTAATACTCCGCGAGGATGTTGCAAAGCTCGGAAACGCTGGCGAGGCCGTGACGGTCCGCGACGGTTTCGGCCGCAATTTCCTTGTGCCGCGTGGGCTTGCCTACGTGGCTACCGAAGGTGCGCTCCGAAAGATCGAGCACGAGATGAAGAAGCGCGCCAAAATCATCGAGCGTGAGAGACTCTCCGCCGAAGAATACGCGAAACGCCTTGAGAATGTCACGGTTACCGTCCCGATGAAGGTCGGCGAAGAGAACCGTTTGTACGGCTCTGTCACAGCACAGATGCTCTCCGACGGCCTCGGCAATCAGGGCTTTGAGATCGACCGCCGTACGATCGTGCTCGACGAGCCGATCCGCACGTTGGGCGCTCACGATGTGACGGTGCATTTCAAGCACGGCGTCACGGGCAAGTTCCGGGTCAATGTGATCTCGGAGTAAGCCTACATAAGGATCTTTTCTCCTGGGGGCGGGCGCGAAAGTGTCCGCTCTCTTTTTTTACCAGATCGGCATACATGAAATTCGACGCAAGTTTTGTAGCAAGCCATGCCTCTGTTGATACACTGCCGACGGCGGGGCTGCCCGAGATCGCTCTTATCGGTCGCTCGAATGTGGGGAAATCCTCGCTGATCAATGCGCTAACAGAGCGAAAGCAATTGGCGAAGACTAGTTCTACACCTGGGAAGACGCAGCTTCTCAATTACTTCCTCGTCAACAAGGCGTTCCATCTTGTTGATATGCCCGGCTACGGTTATGCGAAGAACTCGAAATCCAAACGGATCGACTGGGCGAAAATAGCAGAGCGCTACTTCCTGGAGCGGCACGAGTTAGTTGCGACAGGGGTGTTGATCGATTCGCGTCATCCACTTCTGGAAAGTGACGGGTTGGTGCTCCATTGGTTCGAGGAGAATAATCTTCCATTTTTCGTCGTCCTCACGAAAACGGATAAGTGCCGGCAATCGGAAGTGGCGCTTCATGAAAAGATTCTGGCTACCGAAATCCCGACCGCCATGAAGATATGCACAACTTCGAGTGAAAAGGGTAAGGGAATCCGTGAATTGCGAGATTTTATTTCAAATCTTGCATTTTCGAGCAACCAGAGTGTTCTCTAAGTGTTTTGGGGTCATGAAGGGGGTGTGAAATCGAATCTCGACTTTCCGCCCCGGTTTGAAATTCAAGCCTTGTTCAAAAAAAAGCCGTAAATTGCGTAGTAAGGTTGTATTCGCAGGGGCGGCTTTCCCGACGACTGGAAAATTAGTTTACTTTTGAGACTTGATATGAAGAAGTTTGTATTACTGCTTGCGTGCTTTTCACTCTTTAGTATCGGCTCGGGTCATGCGCAGTCTCTGCGTAATGCTCAGGCCCAATACCCAGTGAAACAGCTGCGTTCTTTGAACACCGAGCTGCTACGAGGTGCCGGCGCTGGTACTGCCGACAAAGTGTATTCGTTCGAGCACGGTGTGCAATTGCCAGCATCGATCACATTGCCTACCGGCAATCTCCTTCCGACAAAAGGCACGTTTCCACAACAGGGCAACGGTCGTCCGCTCCACAACATCCAGGTGGATCCCTCGAACCCGATGAATGTTCACGCGGTCGTGACCGGCAATCTGGATCTTACCAAGGCAGACACCGTCACTTCTGGCGGTCGTGTGATTTGGGGTTCGCGCAGAGTGTTTTACACCTTCAGCAGCGATGGTGGCGTGACCTGGAAGGCTCCAGTAACACTCGGTACTGTGAAGTCCGGCTATGCGGATCTCCAACTGCTGAATCGCAATGGTACGTATGTGCCGGTAATTGCGGCGCACGAGCTGTTGGCAGCGAATTCTGCAAATCTCTCGTGCCTTATCTGGCTTGAGAAGGGCGCTCCTGGCGACGGAAAATTTGCCGAATGCAAAGCAGGACGTCATCCGGCCTACGACCAGAATCCAAAGGATCCGACAATTGACCTGCTTTGGCCGGTCATCGCGATCTCATCTGACAACAAGAAGGTCTACATGGTAGCCTCGATACAGTCAGATACCGGACAATTGGAGTTCGGAAGTTTCTCGTTTTCAACCGCATACGACACCGCAACTTGGAACGGGTGGACTGCGCTCCCGGGAGCCGGCGATCCGAACAACGCGAATGCCGGTTGGGCGACTGGTGGCGATTATCGCATTCGAGTAGCCGCGAATGGCAACGTCGGTATTCTCTGGAAGAACACGGACATTGGTGGAGCAAGCGGTACTGGTGTTGCTGATGAAGGTCTATATTTCGCCGAATCAACGGATGGCGGAAAGACATGGCCAACAACGCTTCAAGCGATCGTTCCGCTCGGCACACCGCAAACGATCGGTACAACGCAAGCCACGTTAGCACCGACCACCTGTGCCGACTTCTGGTATGATGGAAGCAGTCCGAAATTCTATTGGATGGCGTATTTCGAGGATTACTCAAGCAATGATCCTAAGTCGGTTACGTACTTCCCATCTACCTCGACTTTCTTCTTCTGGAACCCAAGTGTCAGCGCAAACGCGCTTGACATCGCCTCTACTGGCCTGACGGGAACGTTGGACTCCATGAAGTATGTGGTGCATGCACTTAACGAGACTCCATATATTGATCAACAGGGTCCACCTCTGAACCAGGCGACCATCGGTCGCACCTCTGATTCGAATCATTTCGCACTCTTCTTTCAGACTTTCGCGAATGACGATAGCGTTATGGTCAAGACCGACACACAGTACATGTTCGGAAGCATCTACAAAATGGAGACGAACGATGCCGGTCTGAGTTGGAGCCTTTCTTCGCCATTCTTGTCGAATGCAGGGGTTGCGCTGAAGAACAAGATCGACTACCGTTATCCACAGATCTCGGACTGGAATCCGATCACGGGCAACAAGCCGGTCTATCATGTGCTCTTCTCTGCCGATTCCGCCCCAGGTCAACTTGGGACAACAGGCGCAGGGGGCGATCCTACTTTCTCCGTCATTTCCTATGGTCACGCAACCTATGCACCAGGCGCTGGTGCTGTGCGTGGTGGCGCTGCTACTTCGTCGCTAAGCATTCAGAATTACCCGAATCCGAGTGCCTCCTCAACCACGATCACGTATTCTGTCGCCAGCGAGTCGAATGCTCTCCTGACGATTGAGGATATGCTTGGTCGTCCGGTTGCCACACTCGTCAACGGCCGTGTTGGTGCCGGTGAGCATCAGGTGGTATTCAACGCCTCCGAATTGTCCGCAGGTATCTACCGCTACACGTTGCGTGTTGGGACGGAGAGCGTGACAAAGAGTATGTCCATTCTCAAGTAATCAGATTTATCGCGGCCGGACGGGCATGACAACTGCCTGTCCGTCCGCGTTAGCGAGCTTCGAGCCAACATACCGGATCAAAGCCTGCGACTCTTCCATGCTTCGTGTGTTCCTGCACCGGAATTGAATGGGGTGCGTCCAAGTGTAAGCCGAAGAGAGCGCGTTCATCAGGAGTTATCAGAATAGAGTGTATCTTTCAGTGTTAACGATGGAATTTTCCCGATCGACCATGAGACGTAATCGAAACGAATGGTATGCCTCCCCATTGCGATCCCTGCTCATCGTGAGTGGCCTGCTCGCGCTTTCCACCATCATATTCACACCTCAGGCTCAAGCGCAATCTGGTAAGATCAGCGCGAAGGTTATAGATGCGAAGACCGGTGAGCCGATCCTGAAAGCAGCGGTCCAAATCGTTGAGACGCGCCAGGGTGCGTACACGAAGGAGAACGGTGTGGCGACGATCATTAACGTTGCCCCGAGTGAGAATTACACCGTGATCGCAAAGTACGCTGAATACGTGCCGGATACGATCCGCCATGTCAAGGTCGAATCTGATGTTACCACTTCGCTCAAGTACAAACTCGGCGCGAAGAATGTGCAGATCGTCATTACCGCAGATGCTGAGCCGTTGGTCCAAAAGTCGAAGACGGAGCTTAGTACGAAATTCGCTCCTTCGAGCATTGCGTCGATGCCGGGACGTCAGCGTATTGATGAGATCATCCGCCTGACCCCAGGCGCCGTTCAAGATAACGCAAACGGTGGTATCAGCTTCCACGGCAGCCGTGGAACAGACA
The DNA here is from genome assembly GCA_903900335.1 of uncultured Ignavibacteriota bacterium. Lineage (GTDB taxonomy): Bacteria > Bacteroidota > Ignavibacteria > Palsa-1295 > Palsa-1295 > PALSA-1295. Next base: position 26,889 of record CAIUMP010000052.1, read on the forward strand.
ACTCTACAAAGGTCAACGGAATTGAAATTACGAACCCCTTAACGGGACGCGCAGGCAGCCTTCAGAATGCCATGTCTCGTCTCTCGATCTCAGAGGTGGACGTTGTTACCGGTTCAGCCGACGCTTCAAAGGGCGGATTCACGGGTGGACAGATCAATACCCAGACTCGTCAGGGAGGTAGCACGCTTGATGTGACACTCCATTATCGCACGGAGATTCCTGCGCTATTTGGGTACTCCTCCAATGGGTACCAGCAGATGGGAGCAGGGGATAATATTTATGAATTGGCTGTAAGCGGTCCGCTCTTCGTTGATGATATTAAGTACGCCATCACGGCGAAGCTCAACTCCTTTAAGTATTACAACACCTTCTCCGACCCTGGTTTCTCTAATCAGGGACTAGGTGTTCTTGACCCACTTGGTAATAATCTCGGACAGATCGCGAACACAGGTCGCTGGCGCCGTGCGGCTTCGGCTAAGCTAACCTTCAACGCGCTTGGATTCAACATTTCTGCGGACGCTAACCTCTCGAGTGAAACGGATCAGGCCGGCCAATTGGGATTGATGTACATGGATCCCTACTACCTACCAGCAACGGAGCAGACCAACAATGCGTATTCACTTGCGGCGCGCGGTCAGATCGGCGAAGGTATTCTCCAGTTGACGGCTGGCTATAGCGTCTACAACGTGCAATCTGGCAAGTACGATAACAGCAAGCCGATCGACGCGACACATCTGCCAAATTTCCTTTCTGTGGCTGATAATTACACCTACAACGAGGACGATCACAGCGTCACTGCAAAAGCCGACGGCATCATCGACATTTACACTCCAGTCACGAAGCAGATCCCCGATCCTGCTGACCCTACCCGACCGTACGGAACGGCGCTTCAGGCTCCCAATCCGTTCACTGGTCATATCGAAGGTCCGCCAAGCGCCGTTTCAACCAACAATGCGTACGGCCTGAATCATGCATTCATTGCTGCGGGTAATCCCAGTGGTTTTGAGCAACAGAATTCCGGTAATAAGCAGATCGACGCGAATTACTCTATTCAGATCGGCTCCCATTTCCTGAACGGAGGTGTTAGTGGAAGCTTCATGACGGTGTATGAGTATAACAACGGGCTGCCGTGGGATGCGAATCCGTTTAAGGATTCCTTCCAAGTGCATCCGTACACAGCAGCCGTCTTCCTCACCGACAAGATGGAGTTCAGCGACATCACGTTCGCGCCGGGTCTCCGTTTTGACATGTTCCAATCCGACGCCTCAAAGATCGACAACATCTATCAGCCAGTTACGGTCGATCCAAAGACGGGCAAGGGCGTCGGTGGTGTCTCTGCGAGTGCGCTTCAGACGCAGGTCTCGCCAAGACTTTCTATCACCTACGCCGTGACGGATCAGACAACGTTTGACTTTGGGTACAACTGGTACTTTAAGCAACCCAGCTTGCTCGATGTTCTGACGAACACTGCCGGTGGCAATCCCGAATCGATCAGATTGTCGCTCATCAGAGGTAATGTCTCGATCGGTAATGGTGGCTTACTCGCTTCTCGCACTCGAGAAGTTGGCGTGGGATTCCAGACACAGCTTTCGGATGTTTTCGCGGTCAGTGTTCATGGTGTCTACAAGGATCTGCGCAATCAGTCTGGCTTGCAGCTCGTCTCCAGTCCGTTGCTTCCGATCGGGTACACGATCTACTCGGATGACCAATACGGCAACGATCGCTCCATCGAGGTTATCATGGAGAAACGTATGTCGGACAATTACTCAGCGAAATTTACCTATACCTATCAGGTAGCCAAGGGCACGTCGTCCTCGGCTACTGAGGCGTATGCGGCTCTTATCAACTCCGATCCGAACTCAGAGCAAGCTGTGCTTCCTCTGCAGCCGTTCTATCTGAGCTACGATAAGCCGCACGTGGCTGAGTTGCTCTTGAACTTGAACTACAACAGGGGAGAGGGCCCGACGCTCTTCGGCACGAAGCTCTTCCAATTGTTCTCACTTGCGACTTCCACAGAGTACTCCAGTGGCGTTCCCTACACCCGCGTGGATCTCAAGGGCGGTCAGCTTGGCGCAACGAATGGTGATCGCGAGCCGGATTACTTCCAGACGGATGCGACGCTCACCCGATCAATTCCATTTGAGGATTTCCTAGGTGAGAGCATGAAGAGTCTCTTCTTGGATCTCCAGTTGGAGGTCACCAACGTCTTCAACAGGACGACACCGCTCTATGTGTATGCTACTACCGGTCAGGGCGATGACGACGGAGGCACCGGTACCTACGGTGCGACACAGGATTTCTACAACGATCCAACCAACCTACACCAAGGACAAATCGACGATTTTGGCAGGTTACTCTACAACCCGCGTCTTGACCTCAACCACGATGGACGAGTCAGCGTAGCTGAGCAGCAGATTGCCTACACTCGTTTACGAAGCGATGGTTTTGCACGTCATACGCGGTATCAGATACCACGTCGCGTGTATATGAACTTTACCATTCGTTTCTAATTGCTAGCACCACGAGATCGATTATCTACGATTTTAGAATCTGAATTAATGCGTATGAAGTTTTTGAAATTGCGTCCATCTTCAGTGAGCGCGCCCACTCCGGCAAAGGCGGGAATGCTCTTCTTAGCGGTGCTGCTTTTTTCAGCGGCGATCGTCGGGAGCGTAAGTGCTCGTCCTGCGCCGAAAAACAAAAAGGGTTCGGAGAGTGTCCAGAACTTTCTCCGGCAGGTCAATACCTATAGCAACATCGAGTTCTACTTTACCAACCGCGGTGTACTCTTTAATAGCGGTTCTTCTGGTGAAGGTCTCTTCTGGCCGCGCGGTTCGAAGATCAGCTATATTTTTGGCGAAGGACCGTGGTTCGCTACAAAGAAGGAAGTAGGCGGACGCCGTCGCAAACTCTGCGAATTGGGTTACAACCCGAACTCTGGTGCTGGCTGGTACATGGAAGGGGATTCCAGCGAAGTCGGTATGGTAACGGGCCACGATGGGGCAAACCCAGCTGTTAAGTACATCAGTTACGTGAGCCCGCGCTATGATCGTACAACAGGAAAGTTCATTCCTGGAACGTCAACGGTGGTGCCATCACCGGCAGCTTCGTGGCCGCTATGGGACGCCGACACTGGCAATATGTCCAAGCCGGTGACGAAGTTCATGCATAACTTCTATTTTGGTGACTATATCTTCGACGTCAACAAGCGCAATGTGGCGAGCTTGAGCTCCGTAAGAAAGACTGCGAAACCAGCGATCATCTCGGAAGAGGATATCGTCAATATCTATACCGATGCGGATCATACGAATAACCCAGAATTCAAAGAAGGGACAGGGTATCCGTTCGGACTGAATTTCCAGGAAGTCATCTACACGTGGAGCTTCGGCCGCTATCGTGACATGATGTTCCTCCGCCAGAAGGTGACGAATTCCACGAACGATTCCTTACTCGATTGCTGGTTCGCTCCTGCCTTCGACCCGGATCTCGAGAGCAGCAGCGGCGCATCGAACGACGCAAATTCCTACGTCTCGGACAGCCTTGTCCATGCCGTTCTTAAGACGGATCCCGTTGTTGGATATCAGAAGTTGTATCCGCAGCTACACGTCGATAGCGTGTACAAGATGAACATGGGCTACCAATACCACAAGGCAGCGATGGCATCGAGTGGTCAGTATGGTAATGTGGGCTTCTCCTTCTTAGAAGGTACAGTTATCGATAATCATGGTAATATCATCCCGAATGATGATAGCGTAGGGCTCGGAGGATACGGCGGCAGCAAAAGCTCGTTTGCCAATCCGCAATACAACCACGGCCTCGTAACTTTTAGAAAGTGGACGATCGACAACGATCCTTCAACACAGGATCTTCGATACGATTTCGCGTCGTCAGGTACACGTGATGGAGCAGGTAGCGGATATGCGGACGTTCGCCTCCTCATGGCGACCGGACCCTTTACGCTTCCCCCAGGGCGCTCGGTGGAAACCACCGTTGGTGTGACTTTTGCGCAAGGTAAGGATGCTCAGACAGCACTTTTTAATTTGCTGCTTCTGACGGATTTTGCGCACGAGGTTTTTGCCACAGCAGATACCGTGCCTAATTTCAAGCGCGACACACTTCAGGACGGCTCGATCGTTGAGGATACGGCGTACTCCTTTGATCACTTCCTATCCCCAGTACCTCCGAACATTCCATTGATGAAGACGCAGGCGCTCGATCATGCTGTCCTTGTTACATGGGATAGCTCTGCTGAGCGCAGCTTCGATTTCGTGAGCGGGCTGCACAACATCGGTGACACGACGTCGTACTTCGTGCCTGGGTTAGGCCACATTGTGAAGCGCAAGGATACCTGTCTCGCGTTCCTCGGTTATCAGTTGTGGCGCTCAACTCGTAGCGACCATGACAGCACCATTCGCCCGGATGGTAATAATCCGGATGTGATGCTAGGCCAGTGGCAGTTGTATGATTTCCGCAGCGATAGCGTTTTTGACGCCAAAGGTCACCTGAATCGTTTCATCCGCAGAAGGACAAATGACGGGCATCCCCATGCGATTCCACATTCATATTTGGATGTTGGCGATGACAACCACGACGGAATCCTTACGGGCTCAGAAGGGCTTTCGAACAACGTGAAGTACTACTACTACCTCGTTGCCTACGATGAGTACGATTCTGTTAACCAGGTAGGACCGCTCTTTACTGCTGTCGTTCCTCCAAAGAATTTCATGCAGGAGTCGCCAGCCAACCCGGTGATCCTGACACCGTTCACCGACAATTCCAGCACCGATCTTGGTACGAATTGCTCGGGTGGATTGAAGAGCATTCGTTTGGATATCGTGGATACAGGTCGCTTCGCGCAGCTGTTTACCAATGATACCGTGTATGTTGGCTTCCAGCCAAAGTGGATAGAGTACGGGCAGCAGTTCCATGATGGAAGCCCGCTTGTTGAAATGATTTCCGTGCGAGATTCTCGGAATGGGATCGCCCTGACCGGATCGTCTGCCTATCAATTCCCACTAACACTTCCGGGTACCATCGTGCGCCATGTCAAGGGTACTGTCACTCCGGACTCGACGTTTCTCACGCAGTTCACGACGGACAACGCAAACTACGCGCCGAATCAGACAGTCGATCAGACATTCCGTGTACTCGTGGATCTGAACCTTGAACAGTTGAGCACACCGTATGTACTGAACTCCGTAAATCTTCAGAGCTCAAAGAACACGGATCCGGCGATCTTGCGTCTTTCCCAGCGCACGGCGCGTCCGTTCGTCTATTCCGGCGCATTGAATGCCAACGGCTCAAGTGGTGCGGACACAACAAACCAAAGGACAAACAACATTTACCACTTGTGGGACACGATCACGCACGTGGCTACAATGACATACTATGATACGATCGTTGCAAGCGGTGGCAGCACGTCACACAAGCAAGTGCGTCCTTACACATTGATCCGCGGCAGCGGCGGGAGCACGGATCGTACACCAGAGGAGTATTACTCGGACTCCAACTTCTCACGTAAGTTGGCATACACGGATAACTCCAAGGCTTCGACGATCTCCTACGTGGATCGTTTGATCTCAACGAACACCACAGCGACAAGCGGCGACACGACCTTCCAGACGAGCCTCGTTGAGCAACGCGACACCATCATTGCGAATGCAACACGTCCGACCTTCCAAGGAGGACTTGGTGAAGCCACCTACAACGTGACCTTCGGAAATCCGACCCCGACCTCGATCACTCTTCCGGGGAAGGCCGGAACAATCACGCCGAATGTTCTGCCGATAACTGTAACAATGGCCGGTTGCGGTGGGGTACTTAAGCACGTTGCCGACAGCGTACAGAACTATACACGCGAGAACGAGCCACGATACTATAGTCACGTCGGGCCAAATGGCGCAACACCACCAGTGACAATTCCGAAATTTGAAGATCCAGACACCATGATGGTGCCGAATCCGGGCTGGTACGAAATGGATGCGTATCACTACACGGATCGGGTCGGATTTGACCAGATTCACAGTGGTGCTTCAACCTCGCCGTTTGCGACGACGCGCGGATCGTACTATTGGCCGATCGGGCAGAATGATGGCGATCCGAATGTTGGGACGGATTCAGCAAAGTTATATCATTTGGTGGTACACCGTCTGAAACTCGGTGGCGCGGAGTTCATCTTTAATGCTCCTGAGATCAATTCGCTGACCACTACGGGTGACACACTCGGCGGTATCTATCCTGGCGATCCAGCTCGCGGAATCCCTGGCAACCAGACACCTCACTTGCGTGACTTCCAGCCCGGCGATGTTATCACTATTGGTTTTACCGGTATCGCGAAGAACCTTCCATTCCCGCAGCAGGAGTTCCGCGTCATCACGCGTGCAGGCTCCGGCGTGGACTTTGCGAATACCAGCCTGTACACGACGGGTTCCATCATGGATGAGATTCAGGTAGTCCCGAATCCGTATGTGGTCACCCATCAAGGACAGACGTCTACCGATAATGCCAAGCTGTATTTCACGCGCCTACCACCACGTGCAACGATCGAGATCTATGCACTGGATGGTACCCTGATCAATACGCTTGAACACGTTGGGTACGCCTACAGCACTGCGCAGAACCCGAGTAATCCGGCACAGTTGATCACAACGTATGATTATAGCCAATTGGGCGATCGCTCGTCGGTAGAGGAGTGGAACCTCCTTACCAGCGGCAAGCAGCGCGTTGGTAGCCAGGTGCTCATCGCACACATCATCTCGAAAGACCCGATCACGAATGCAACGATCGGCGAGACGACGAAAAAATTCGCGATCGTGGTCGGATTATCGAAGTAAGGTGGTCCTTTAAGAGGACGAGATAGAAAATCATCAAGTTTGAAATATTGAGCGAGATATTATGGTGAATGTCACTCACGGTCTTCGGGCCACCAAGAAGCGTTCGAAAGCCGTCATTGTGTCGGTAGCGTGCCTTCTGTTACTTTCCGGACGTCAGTCTGCCGTCGCACAGACGGGGGGATCGACGCTTGGTACAACTGGCGCAAACTTCACGAACACAGGCGCCTCCGGCTCTGTGTTTACGAAAATTTGGGTAGGTGCACGGTCGGCCGCCATGGGCGGCGGATACAGTGCATTGTCAGACGACGTCACGGCACTATATTGGAATCCGGCGGGCATCGCTCGGCTTCCAGGTGTAAATGTCGGGGCGAGCTATACGCGCTGGTTTGGTGGGATCGCGCATAACTTTATCGGTGCCACGCTTCCGATTAGCGATAAATATCGGCTCGGAGTAGCACTAACGATGGTCGATTATGGCGGTATTGAGGCCGCCTCGATCGCGAAAGATGCCAATGCCGGAACGTTCAATGCGAACGATCTGAGCTTTGGTGTCTCTATCGCTGGTGCCTTGACGGATCGCTTTTCCTACGGCGCGACGGTAAAGTACCTTCGCAGCTCGATCAGTGATATGAGTGCAGAAGGAATCGCCTTTGATGCGGGCTCTCTGTATCAGACGGATTTCAACAATATTAAGATCTCGATGGATCTATCCAATCTCGGGTCGGATAGAAACTTCACGGGCAATTCGCTTTCGCTCTTAGCCACAAATCCTGGGACGAACGCCGTTGGAAGCCCGCTTTCCACGATGCTTAACACGAGCAACTTCCCGCTTCCGCTTATCTTCCGAATTGGTTTGGGGGCGGACGTATTCCAGGGTAAAGTGGAAAACCAGAAGCTCAATCTTGACCTCGATTTTTCGACGCACTCTGATGGCCCAGAGCAGTTCAATCTTGGTGGTGAGTACGTTTGGAATGATATGGTGGCTATACGCGCCGGCTACGCATTCAACCAAGATCAACTCGGTCTTGGCACGGGTGCTGGATTCCACTACAAGACGGAAGACTTCACCGGCGTGGTTGATTACGCGCTGAATCTTACAAAGAACTTTGGCGCGATCCATAGGATCTCGATCAGCGCCGCGTTCCAGTAAGCACGAATAGCTGTGCCCACTGGATTCGAGAGCGTCCGCCACACTTGGGGGGACGCTCTGTTCATTTACGGATGTGGGGTGAAGAGGCGGCGAGGTTGTGCGCCTGAAACCTATTGTGGGGCTCTCGTACACCAAAGCATTGTCTACGAAGTTGTTATGAAACACCTGAAAACATCTACGCTGCTCGCCTTGGCCGCACTGCTTTTTGTGTGCGGCTCCTTTCGTTCGTTGATGGCCCAAAGTGCATTGGAAGCGGACGCAGCGTGCTTCCGCTACGACAGCACACATGTCCAGTTAGAACTGTACTACGGCGTACTTGAGCGCGCGCTCGCGTTCGCGCCCGTTGGTGCTGGTGATTTCTCGGCCGTTGTTTCCGCACGCGCCGAGGTGTGGCAGGACCATGTGGCGATCGTTAAGGAAGACATTCGCGACACGATTCGTGTGCACGGTACACGAGAGCAGGTAGACGCCCTTGGTGCGAATAAATTGATGGGAATTGCCGCCGCCAGTGTTCCATATGGCAATAACACCACTGCGGCGTTCATCTGGCAGCGAGGTGACAATGTCACAAAGGCCGACACGATCGTCATTCCAATGACGCTTCCGGATCGGACCTCTTCGCACCTGACTCTCGGCGGGATAGAGTTGGCTTCCGCAATCGAGAAGTCCTCTGGACAACAAGGGTCGTTTGATAAAGCCGGCTACAAGATCTCACCGAATCCCTCTTCGATCTTCGGTGAGAACTACTCCAAGCTGTACTACTACACAGAACTCTACGTCCCGCAAACTCTGATCGGTTCGGCGGAGCCTGCGGAAGTGGTGACTCGCGTTCTGGACCCCGCGGGAAAGGAAGTTCTATCAAGTACCCAAAAGGTGAAGTTGCTTGGAGCGACAATGCCGGTCATTGCTGCGCTCGATGTGGATGGACTTCCAGATGACTCCTATAAATTGGACATCATGGTGAAATTGGAAGATGCGCTTCAGGCGGAGTCGGTAAAGCCCTTCTTTTTTACTTCGGGGATGAAACTCTCGGAAGAAGAACATACCGCTGCACCCGACGTAAGCGAGGATGCGTTATTCGCAGCATCCGACTTTGGAAAACTCTCCGAGACAGAGGCAGATGAACGTCTTGCTCAATCATTGTACACTGCAGGCGAGGTCGACCGGAAGGCGGCGAAGAAACTGGGATCGCTCGCAGAAAAACAGCACTTCCTTTTCAACTATTGGCGTCGGAAGGATGCAGCAGTACCTAAATCTGCGCCGCTTGCTGCGTACCAAGAGTTTATGAAAAGGGTGGCCGAGGCGAATAAGATGTTTGTGTACCAGAAGACTCCGGGTTGGAAGTCGGCTCGTGGTAGGATCCATATCATTTTTGGCCCCCCGCCACCACGCGGAATCACCAACAAGGAGTTCGTCTCGGAGTCGAAACCGTACATTACGTGGGAATACGATCCAACGCAGTCCATTCGCACAACGGATGGCCAGAAGCCGCTGTTCGTCTTTTTGGATCGGCAGGGTGGAGGTAACTATTTCCTGGTTCACTCCAACGTAGTTGGTGAAACCAGCGAGCCGGACTGGTACAATCGAGAGGCGCTACGGTTATCCCACTGAGTATGCTGTTTCTCTTACGGTCGGTCGGAGGATTCTTAGGCATTGTCGCCTATTATTTGGGAGTTCGGAGCGAAGTAACCCGACGGAATATTGCTCGTGCGCTTCCGGAATTCTCCAAGTCCGCCCAACGGAATCTTGTGCTTCGCACCTATGCGAACATCGGTCAGGTATTCCTCGAGTTTATCTATCTTCGATTCGCACCGCGCCACCTGATCGAACGTGGCGTGGTCTTCGAGAATCTGGAGGAATGCAGAGCAGTTCTTTTGGACGGCACCGGCACCATCCTGCTTTCTGGCCATAATGCGGATTGGGAGTGGATCGCGTTGAGCATCGGCGCCCAGGTTATCCCGATACGAGTGTTGAAAAAAACCCAGCGATCGAATATGATCGTTCGATTTCTGGAGGCAATGCGCTCGCGATTTGGCAACAAGATGGTAGATGTGGCAGACATGCGCAAAGTCTTTCGCGCACTCTCCGATGGCGAGCCACTTGCAATCCTTGGTGATCAGGCGCCGTTTCCAGATAGCGTTAGAGTCCCTTTTTTCGGGGAGCTTGTCCCGACCTTTGAGGGTACCGCCCGGATCGCTCTTCGCACGAGGGCTCCGATCATCTTCTTCTACCCACTCGAACGTACACGGAAGGGCTACCGGGTGCGCCTTGTTCCAATTCCGTATAATGATCTCGTTGGTCCGACGGATGAGAACATACGCATTCTGACGGCCCGTCACGCAGCAATGTTGGAGGACGCTATTCGTCATTGTCCTTCGATGTGGCTTTGGCAGCATCGCCGTTGGAAACATGATGAGTGAAGGGCCCTGTCAGTGAAGGCACTAATTGTCGAGACCGCATTCCTTGGAGACGCCATCGTTTCTCTCTCTCTGGCGCGTGAATTGAAACGTCTGGATCCGTTGTGTTCCATTACCTACCTTGTTCGACCGGAAGCAGCGGAGTTGATGCGATGCTCTCCAGATGTGGACGAGGTGGTCCCATTCGATAAGCGTGGGGCGGAAAGTGGACTGAGTGGACTCCGGAAAAAGGCAGTCGAACTGAATCTCAAAAGCTTCGATTCGCTCTTCCTACTGCACAGTTCAGCTCGCAGCCAGCGGCTTGCTTCAATGCTCAATATTCAGATCAAGATCGGATTTGAATCTGCGTCTCGTTCGCTGACTCACCAGATAGCCGACTCAGGCTGGGTCAACCGCTACCAGCGAGCCGCGCTTCTCGCTCGGGCGATCTTCCCCTCGGCCGACATCGATTCATCTCCGAGAATTGAGGTTACCGTTAGGAGCGACGTGGACACATTTATTCAACGATTTGACAGAACCGTAGCACTTGCACCGGGAAGTGTTTGGCACACGAAGGAATGGGGTAGCGATCGGTTCGTCCAGTTAGCATCGAAGCTGAGTGGTGAGGGTATGGGGATCGTCGTCATTGGCGATGCTAAATCCACGGAAGTGGGGAAGCAGATCGAAGATACTTGTGGCAAGCACACTGTCTTGGAACTCACCGGGCGTACTTCGCTCGCTGAGTCCGCCGGCGTTATCGCTGCCTCAACGATCCTGGTTGCCAACGATAGTGCTCCCACACACATTGCGGTCGCGGTCGGGACGCCGGTTCTAACCATCTTTGGGCCAACGCTGCCAGCATTCGGATTTGCGCCACCACCCGGAGCGGGTGAAGTGATCGAGGTGGAAGATACGTGGTGTCGGCCATGTGCATCTCACGGGAGCGATACGTGCCCGATCTATACGCATGAGTGTATGGCACAAATTACAGTGGATATGGTTGTTAAGCGGGTAGATAAGATGATGAGTACGATCCGATGATAACGAGCGAAAGAATTCTTTTGAGAGATGAGTCAAGAATGGAAGATCTGCTGCGCTGCTTGCGCAATGGCGGCGTCATTATTTACCCAACGGAGACTATCTATAGTTTGGGCGGAGCACTGAGTTCACGTAGAGCTACAGAGAGCGTATTCAACCTTAAGCGACGAGATTCGCATGATGCACTGAACTCCATCGTGTATGATATTCGTCAGGTCGAGGCTTTCGCGAATATTCGCTTTGACTTGGAGGCCAGACTGCTCGCAGCATTTGGCCATCGAGGAGTTACTGTTGTGCTCGACGCGAACTCCTGGGTCGCTTCAGAGCCGCGGGGAGGTGGCCCAACACTTGGTGTGCGCCTGGCGACGACAGAACTGACCCGCTTCCTCACGCAACGGGTGGCCGAGCCTCTTACAAACATCAGTGCGGGATATTCACTTGGGGAGGTGGGAGAGGGCAGCCTTGGCTCCCCATTTCCTTCCTCAGTGGAAGAAATCTCCGAGCAGATACTGGAGAGGGTGGACTATGTGATCGAAGCAGAGCATCGTCCAAGCGGACTTCCTTCAACGATGGTGCGCGTTGAAAGCGAAGATCGGATTGTTCTGCTTCGAGAGGGCGTTCTGGGCTCACGTGAAATTGCCGAACTTGGAGTCATTGTTAAGACTGCGGAAGCGACTGGCTGAAGTCGCACTATTCCTGTTTCTGATGACTGCCCTCCCTGCCGTCTATGCCATGTCCCAGATCGAGCGGCGGGAGTTGAATCGAACGGCTATCGTGCAAGTCTATACGAGGCGCTCCCGCAATCGTGCACTCTATCGGCGTTATGGCATCGACCCTTTTTCAAGTTACTACCTACCGCTCTCATCGTGATCATGGAAGAGTACCGTCAGTTATTAGAAGATGAGTCGTTTAAGAATGGCCCGGAGGCCGGGAGTCTGCGGACCGCTCTGACGGTGCTCACCGATATGCTCATCGAACTTAACGCCCTGGACATCTACTATCAGAAGCCGGGTACGAAGGCGGTCTCACCTAAGGAGATATCGACATTGCGCGATAAGGTTGAAACTGTCAAGAATCTGCTTCATACTTCCATGAGGATAGAGCGGGAGCATGGAAAGGAATAAGGAGTCGTACCGAAAGTCCGGGCGGGAACAGGTCTCCCTATCAGAAGTGCACCAGAGCGTACCAATCCCCGCGAAGGGAGGTAGTGTTTGGCGCAGGCTGTTTGCCTTTGGCGGTCCAGCGTACTTGATTAGTGTGGGGTATGTCGATCCGGGAAACTGGGCAACGGATCTCGCCGGGGGTTCACAGTTTGGCTATGATCTGCTATGGGTGCTGATGCTCGCCAATCTCATGGCCATCCTTCTGCAGACGCTCTCTGCTCGCCTTGGAATTGTTGGAGGAAAGGATCTTGCTCAAGCCTGTCGCGATCATTATTCAAGGCCCGTAACCGTTGCATTGTGGCTGCTTTGCGAGGTTGCAATTGCTGCCTGCGATCTCGCCGAAGTACTTGGAACGGCGATCGCGCTGAATTTATTGTTCGGGTTGAAGATCATTTATGGCGTGATTCTGACAGCTCTGGATGTGCTGGTCTTGCTTGGGTTACAGCGACTCGGCATCCGCAAGTTGGAGGCCGTAGTTGTAAGTCTGGTGGTCGTGGTCGGAGGGGCTTTCCTGGTAGAGATGTTCCTCGTCCAACCAAACACCCAATCTATCGTAATGGGTTTTGTACCGCATTTGACAAACGCCAGCCTCTTCGTTGCGATCGGTATTATGGGTGCCACGGTGATGCCGCATAATCTCTATTTGCATTCAGCTCTCGTTCAGACCCGCCATTTCGAAGCAACGGATGCCGGTAGAAGGGAAGCGTGTAAGTATAATTTGTGGGATTCTGCAATCGCGCTGAATGGCGCCTTCTTCATAAATGCTGCGATCCTCATTCTGGCGGCATCGGTGTTCTACGCCAGGGGTATCGTCGTCACCGGTATTGAGCAGGCGCACGAACTGTTATCACCGCTTGTGGGTACCTCTCTCGGGAGCCTGCTCTTCGCCATCGCACTTCTGGCAAGCGGCCAATCTTCCACGATGACAGGGACGCTGGCGGGGCAGATCGTCATGGAAGGTTTTGTTAATCTTCGCATTCGGCCGGTGTTCCGCCGTCTGTTCACCCGGGGCCTCGCGATTGTTCCAGCAGTGTTAACCATCTGGTTCATGGGTGATTCCTCGACCTACACGCTCCTGCTGGTGAGCCAGGTGATATTGAGTATGCAACTGGCATTTGCCATTATTCCGCTCATCCACTTCACGAGTGACAGAAGAATAATGGGGGACTTTGTAAACAAGCTTTGGGTGAAGGTCTTGGCGTGGGTCGCTGCGGCAATTGTTATTGGTCTGAACTTTCAATATCTTATCACTACCGAACAGGAAGCACTTCAATCAAGCGGGGGGGGGCACTTGATCGGACTGATCGCATTGCCCGTAATGGTATCCCTCGGTCTTTTCCTCCTTTACATCAGCATAGCACCTCTGATACAACGTCGTGCAGAGCCCTCTAGGATAACGGACTTTGGTTCTTTTGATGGCAAAGCGTCACCGGAAGCGGTGAGCTTCAAACGAATTGGAATCGCTATCGAACGCTCGCTCTTTGACAGAGCCGCGGTTAAACGAGCGTTGACGTTGGCGCGTGAGTCGAACAGTCAAGTGGAGATAGTACTGATCCATATTGTTGTGAGTGTTGGTGCGCAAATCTACGGCGAGGAGGCATCAGACTCAAACACAAGGCTTGGGGAAGAATACTTGAAGTCCATTGAGCGGGAGATTCAACCGCTTGCGAACATTCACATCCACGCGAGAATTGGCTTTGGCGATATTCCGCGGGAGTTAGTCCGCATAGCTCGCGAGTCAGATCTCGATGTGCTTATCATGAGTGCGCACGGCCATAGAGGTCTGAAAGATCTGCTATTCGGGGCGACGATCTCTCGCGTTCGGCACGATCTGGATATTCCGATCCTTGTTGTGAAATAATTATTGTGCTGGCATGAAGATCTACACGAAGACAGGTGACGACGGGACGACAGGACTCTTTGGGGGTGGTAGAGTTGCGAAGGATTCATCGCGGATAGAGGCGTATGGTACTGTCGATGAGTTGAACAGTGTGATCGGCGTTGCTCGTGCAACGATCTCGGATACTGCGCTCACCAATCTTCTCGAACGCATCCAGCAAAACTTGTTCGTGCTTGGCGCCGATCTCGCAACCCCGCTTGATGCGCGTTCGAATTATGCAATTCCTCGCATTGATGAAAAAGATGTTCGCGAATTGGAAATCGCGATTGACGAGAACGAAGCACATCTCACACCACTAAAGCGATTCATCCTGCCCGGCGGCTCCCAAGCTGCTGCGAATTTGCATTTGGCTCGAACTGTCTGCCGACGCGCCGAGCGACTTATCGTTGCACTCTCGCGTGAACAGGAGATTGGCTCCTCCGATATTGTTTTCTTGAATCGCTTGTCAGATTTGCTATTTGTCTTGGCGCGCCGCGCCAATCAGCTCTCTGGCGTTGATGATGTGGAGTGGGATGGGAAGAAGCCCATATAGAGGAAGCCCACACAGCATGCCATTGCGAGGAACCGCGAAGCGGTGACGAAGCAATCCTTGGTGGCGGAATGTACTCATCCTCAATAACGGATTGCTTCGTCGGCCTTCGGCCTTCTCGCAAAGACGTCGTACATCGATTGTTTCGTTATTTTAGCTTTTCTAATTCTTCACTGAATCCCGACCACTTGAAGAAGTGCTCTTCGAGAGCCGTCTTTATTGCCGCAAGTCGCTCACTGTCCTTCTTTACACGCTCCGCACTCGAGTAGTAGTCAGCTGCATACATCGCGTCCTCGATGGTGCCCTTCTCTTTTTCGAGAGTCTCGATCTTCTTCTCGATCTCGTTAATCTTATTTCGGATCGGCTTCTCTTTTTGATGGCGCGCGTTGCGGTCGGCCGCTTCGAGGCGCTTACGCTCTTTCTCGTCAACGGTAGGGGCGATAGGCTGCGCAGCGGCGATCTTCTCGGCTTGTGCTTTCTCGGCCTTGAGTTGTCGCGCGGCGCTCTTCTTGCTTTGGATGGTGGAAAGCTCCGCCGAGCGTAACTCGGTGAGGTATTCTTCCATCGGCTTCGTGTACTCCTTTACGATGCCGTCCTGGAAGGTGATGAGCTTGTCGGTCAGGTCTTCGAGGAAGTCGCGATCATGCGAGACGACAATCACGGTGCCGTCGAATTGTAGCAGCGCCTCCTTCACGACTTCCTTAGATTGCATGTCCAAGTGATTCGTTGGTTCGTCGAGGATGAGTGTGTTCGATGGTTCGAGCAGCATTTTCGCCATCGCGAGGCGGGACTTCTCTCCACCGGAGAGCACTCGAACCGGCTTATGAACATCATCGCCACGGAAAAGGAATGCTCCAAGCAGCGTGCGAATCTGCGCCATGGTCTTCGGCGTGCCACTTGTTGATGTTTGATTGAAGAACTGTGCGCGGGAGATGCTCTCGACCGTTTCGAGCACGGTCATGTCTTGATCGAGTGCTTCTGCTTGATGCTGAGCGTAATAGCCGAGGAGCACGTTGTGTCCAAGCGTAAGTGTACCGCCAGTCAGCTTCTCCTGACCCGCAAGTATCTTACCCATCGTCGTTTTGCCCTGGCCATTCTTGCCAAGGAATGCGACGCGGTCGCCGCGCTCAATGCGAAGATCAACGCCGTTAAAAATATCGCGCACGCCATCGTAAGACTTGGCACCATTCTCGATCTCGAAAACCATACGGCCTGACGGCTGAGCCGGAGGGAAGCTGAAGTGAACGCTTGGGCCGGTGCCGGAAAGCTCGATGCGCTCCATTCGCTCCAGCATCTTCACGCGGGATTGCGCTTGCTTCGCTTTCGTCGCTTTGTATCGGAATCGCTCGACGAAGCTCTCTAACTCTTTTCGATGTGCATCGAGATTTGCTGCGCGAGCCACGAGCTGTGCCTCGCGCTCGGCCTTTGTGCGTTCGTAGTATTCGTAGTTGCCGGGATAGACCTCGATCTTCGAGCGGTTGATCTCTGCTGTACGATTTGTGATCGCGTTCAAGAAGGAGCGATCATGCGAGACCATGATAATGAGGCCTTCGTAGGCGCGAAGAAAGTCTTCGAGCCACAATAAGCTTTCGAGATCGAGATGGTTCGTTGGTTCATCGAGAAGCAGCGCGTCGGGGCTTGCGATGAGGAGCTTCGCAAGAAGCAAGCGCATTTGCCAACCACCAGAGAACTCCCAGATAGGGCGATTGAAGTCCTTGTCCTCAAATCCAAGGCCTACAAGGATCTTTTTCGCCGCGCTCTCTAATTCAAATCCACCGAGATCCTCGTATTGATGGTGCAGTGTCCCAAAGCGTTCGAGGATATTCATAAACTCGGGACCCATATGATCCTGATTTGGATCTTCCAGCTTGATCTGGATCTCCGCAAGCGCTTCTTCGATCTCGATCAAGTCCTCGCGCGCGCGAAGCGCTTCTGCGATGAGCGTGCGCTTTTGGGCTTCGCTATCAAGCGTTGGCTCCTGTGGCAGATAGCCGACTTTATATCCGGTGGGTGTGTTGATGTTCCCATCTTCCGGTTGATACACTCCGGCAATGATGCGGAGGAGCGTCGTCTTTCCCGCGCCATTCGGGCCGACGAGTCCAACGCGGTCGCCGGGGCGGACGGTAAAGGTTACATCGCGGAAGAGATAATCTCCTCCGAACTGCATATCAATATGTTCGAGTGCGATCATTAGTAAAACAGGATTTCAGCCTGTTGATGTGATTGTGTTATGGCTGAAGTCCTCGGCGCGAGCGATGACGCCGACGAACGAATGGCATGTGATGCTCGACATGCTGACCATCGGAGCTATACGGGATGACGGAAATGGAGCCGTCCATTTCAAGAATGGCGGTGCGTACATCGGCGATGCTGGCGAAGCCGTGTTCGCGTATCTGCTCCTCGACCTCTTCGGGGCGAATCTCCTCGTGCATGAGATTCGTCATCACAAAGCGGCCGTTGCGAACGAGCAAGCGCGGTTCACCGCCGATGAGCCGAGCTAGCTTGTCATCCTTGAAGAAGACCTTCGTTAGGATAATGTTGATCAAAATGAGCGTCAGCGCAGCGGCGATACCGCCGGGAAGTGTTGAATCTGTCCCCACCATCGCATTCTGCACGGCGTTTGATACGAGCAGAACGAGCGCGAAATCCAGCAGCGAAAGCTGCGAGATATGGCGCTTGCCGGCCAGCCGAAATCCGACGAGGATGACGAGATAGACCACCGCGCTTCGCAGCACGATCTCAGTAATTGACGAAATGGAGGTAGCCCACATGATTGGCGAGGGTAACAGCGAAGAGGGGGGTTAGGCTTCCGAAAAATGCTGTTAATCCAGGGTGATCACGGCCTCTGTCCCCGCCCTGGACTGAATCGTATAGAGCCGATGATAGAGCCCATCCGTGTTCGAGAGAAGCGTAGTATGATTGCCGATCTCCACGATCTTCCCCTTATCCATAACGACGATGCGGTCTGCCTGCTGAATTGTCGATAGTCGGTGAGCGATGACAACGGCCGTTCGATGATGGAGGAGATTCTGGATCGCTTCTTGAACGAGCATTTCGTTCTGCGTATCGAGCGCGCTGGTGGCTTCGTCGAAGATGAGGAGGGGAGGGTCTTTCAGAAGTGCTCGGGCGATGGCGATGCGTTGGCGCTGTCCACCGGAGAGACGAACGCCGCGGTCGCCGACCATCGTGTCGTAGCCATTCGGCATTTGGAGGATGAACTCGTGCGCATTCGCAGCTTTCGCGGCTTCGTAGAGCATCTCGGCGGAGGCTTCCCGGTTGCCGTAGGCGATGTTGTTGAAGATCGTGTCGTGGAAGAGGACGGTGTCCTGCGTTACAATGCCGAAGAGTTTGCGAAGACTTTCGAGATCATAATCTTTCAGCGAGTGACCGCCGAGCGAGATGCTACCAGACGTTGGATCGTAAAAGCGAACGAGCAAATCAACGAGCGTAGTTTTGCCTCCACCGCTTGGCCCAACCAATGCGAGAATCTCATTCGGGAAGATTTCGAGATCGATGCCATCAATCGCATTCTCTGTCGCGGAGCCATAATTGAAGTGCACATCGTCGAAGACGATGGGCTGCTCGATCGTTCTCGGCGCGGCGGAGCGGCCGGGCAGTACGCTGGGCACGGCGTCGAGAATCGAGAAGAGGTTTTCCGCTGAGGCCGATCCTTCGTAAAGGCGTCCGTTCAGCTCTGTCAGCGACTTGATCGGCTGCATCAGCATGATGAGCGAGGCAAGGAAGAAGAGCAGTTCACCACCGCGCATCGAATGTGCAAAAACCTCCTGTGCGCCAAAGTACAGGATGCCAATGAAGCCAAGCACTGCCAACATTTCGTTCAATGGGCTGGTGATGAGGCGCACTCGGGTCAAGCGGCGTGAGCCGGTGTAATGTTTCTCCGTCTCCGCTTTGAACCGACGCACTTCATAGGCTTCCATCCCGAAGGACTTTACTACCTTCACGCCAGAGATCATCTCTTGCGCAACCGATAGAATATCTCCTTGCAAGCTTTGGAGGCGGTGAGCCATGCGTTTGAATGTGGTGCCGAAGAGCTTGACGAGATAGACGCTGAGTCCCGCAATAGTCAAAGCGATAAGCGTCATCTTTACGCTCGCGACTACCATTGCTGAGAGAATCACGGCCATCTGCACAGGCTGCCCAACGATGGTCATGATGCTCGACGTGAGTATTCCGTTGACCTGGTTGACATCGTTGGTCAAGCGGCTGAGGAGCTGCCCAGACTTACGGTCGTAGTAATAATCGAGCGAGAGCTTCGAGAGCTTCTCGAAGACGGTGTCTCGGAGATCGCGAACCATGCCATTCTCGACGAGCGACATGATGTAGCCGCCGAGATACTGCAGAATGTTCTTGAGGGCGTATGTGCCAAAGATGAATAGGCAGATCCGTACGAGCGAGGCTTCGGTATCGAGCTCGCCAGGGCGACTCATAACAAGAAACAGGTCGCTAAATTTTTCGAGGATATTACGGTTGCTGGGTAGCGGTGCTCCGCCAGCGCCGACAATAGATTTCGACTCACCAAGCACAACACTCACGACAGGCAACAGCGCGAGCAAATTCACCGCCCCCACAAAGTTGCCGATGATATTCAGAATGGAAGCCAGGACCATCTTCCCCCGGTAGGGACGCGCGAAAACGATGAGGCGTCGGTAGAGCTTAACTAGCATAGAATTGTACTACGGTTGCGAGGCCGTAAGTTTCTTAAACAGGGCGAGTGCTGGTTGGGGTTCGAGGGCTGCAAGTTGAGGATGCTGCACATACTCCTCGAACGGCACGCCTTGCGGAGTCCAGAAATGCAAGCCGGGGGTCGGGTTGAAGAGCACGAGCGTTGGGATGCCGGCGGCGGCGGCGATTTGCACGACTGATGTGTCCGTAGTGATGAGGTACTCGCAGGTTGCGATCTGCTCTGCGAATGCGGGGAAACCCGGTGCGTTGGGAGCGAGCGTAACGCGTGGGTTATTCACCGTGCGGACGATCTCCTCCCCGCGCGTGCGATCATCGGGGTCAGCGTAAATAACAACTTCCCGAATTCCGCTCTTCAACAGCCCTGCAACTATGGCCGCAGATGCACCGGCTGGTGCGCATCGCTCCGGGACGCGCGCGGAAACGTTAAATCCGACGCGGCCAGCAACGCGGTTGATAGCAATCTTCGCTCGCGGTTGAAGATTTACAGTGTCGGGATCAATGCCGAAAGGACGGAGCAATTCTGCTGTCCTCCGCGCGACATGCACAGTCTCCGTATTTAGACGTGGGACCGTGACATCATACACGACGCTGTTCTCCTTCTCCACGCCAATGGTGACGCGGGCACCGATCATCGTAAGCAAGATAGACGAGGTTACTGAGGCCTTGTCCGTCATATCAATCGCGATGTCGATCTTCTGCTTGCGCAGAGCGCGGAGCATCTTCCAATCCTCGGCGGGTTGTTTGCGATAGACGAAGACATCGCATGGAATCGGCAGCATGGGCGCGGCTGCGGCGTTTTTCTTGCCGAGGAGGATGGAGATTTTCGAGTTGGGGTAACGCTCGCGGAGTGTTGTCAGCATGAAGCTGCTCATGAGGACATCACCGAAGCGGTCCTGGCGGAGGAGAAGGATGGAAGGGGAGGGGCCGAGGGCTGCGATGGGGTCTTGGTCACCAGCGGGCTTGCTCGAACGCATCGAGCCAACGAGCTTGAGTCCGAGGAGAACCAAGCGGCGGAAGGCTAATTCGAGCGGTTTGAGGCGTGAAGCCAATAGGATGAAATTTAGTCCCAGAAATCAACAAAGCCGCTCCAAGGTGGAGCGGCTTTCGTGTGATGCACGCGCCCAAGGGCGCATACGAACTCGTTACGCCATCGCCTTACGCATTGCGCGCAGACCCTTCTTATCGAGGGTGCGGAATGCACGCGCGGTGGCCTTGATCGTGACGAAGGTATTCGTCTCGCCATCCCATACGCGCTTGGTCTGGAGGTTCGGCAGAAAGCGGCGCTTGTGGTGGTTGACCGCATGCGACACCGTGTTACCGGCGACTGGTCGCGCACCTGTTAATTCACAAACTCGTGCCATAGTCTTAACGTAAAAAAATGATTGATGTATTGTGAATAGCAGCTTACTTCATGCCTTCGGCAACGAACGGAAGCAACGCGAGATGACGCGCATGCTTGACGGCCGTTTCCAGATTGCGCTGGGCCTTGGCCGTAACGCCTGTGATACGGTTCGGAAGCAGTTTGCCACGATCGTTCAGGAAACGCTCGAGGATACGGATGTCGCGGTAATCGAGATAGGTGATCTCGCGAACCTTGAGCGGATCCGGCTTCTTTTTCAGCGGATCGCGGCGATTCTGCTGCTGACCGCCACGGCCATATTGCATTCCGCCGCCTGCGCCGCCGCGACCATCGCGCGACTGGTAGCCGCCGCTTCCACCTTGACCCGGACGTCCGCCCGGACCTGAACTTCTTGGTTGTGCCATTGTAATGCTCTATTCTTTAAAACTTAGATGATGATCGCTTCTCCGCCGCCCTCTGGCTCGGCCAGACGTGCAATGCGATCCTCGTAGTGGTATCCATTGGCCACCTTGTTAATGCCGATGAGCCGCATGGGAGACAGCTTCGCCGTCTTTCCAAGCTGCGGTACAAATTCGACCCGCTCGGCGGACTGCTTCTTCATCTTATCGCCGAAACTCTGTTGTTTAGCCATGCTCTTTTATAAAAATACACTTCTTGCCACACTGTCTCCAGTGCAGATAGCGGGCCTGAAACCCACAAAACAACGGTTGGGTTCTGCTTTTGACTGATATTCTACTCGTTTTCTTCGAATTTCAGTATCACTTGGCGAAAATTGTGAGACATGTCTTGCTCTGAGCAAACGTCAGAATGGTCCGGGGCCCAGATCACACTCGATGAAAAAAGTCGCCGCACAAAAGTCAGAAATCCAAACCATGAGCTACGCTCTCTCGTTTAGGGCGCAATGGGAATACTATGGTTAACGGGCTCATCGGGAGAACTGGCCTCGGAGATCCGGGAAAAGTACATCAAGGAAGGCTGGACCGTCGTCGGATTTAGTCGGACAGGGGATTCATTTAGTAGTGCATTCTTCTATTCATATCCAACGGATATGACGGAGGAAGGATTCGTAGAGCGGAGTTTCGCACGTGCAGCAGAAGAGATCGGCCCGCCGGATTCTGTGATCGCTACGGTGGGTGGGGTTCGTCCGTGGAAAATGCTCACTGATACTACCATGGAGGATTTTCGCTCCCTAATTGACCTAAATCTCCTCAGCTTCTTCCTAGCAGCCAAGCATGGAATGCAGCAGATGACCATGGGTGGAGCGATAATTTCTATCGGAGCGGAGCCTGCATTGGAGCCATCCGCAAAAAAGGGTGGTTACGTGGCGGCTAAGGCGGGTGTCATCGCCCTTACACGCGTTGCAGCGGAAGAAGGCAAAGCGAACCGCATCACGGCAAACTGTATTGTGCCAACCATTATTCGGACCAAGTCGAACGAGGAATGGGGGAGCACGGAGGATATTTCGAAATGGACGAGCCCTTCGGATATCGCGTCGATGTGTTTCTTTCTGACGAGTGAAGCAGGGAAGGCTGTCAACGGGGCAGTGATCAGAATGCCAGGGAAAATGTGAGAATACGATCGTATTACTAAAATTATCATGAGCTTAAAAGAAAGAATTAACGAAGATCTGAAGACCTCGATGAAGGCTGGAGACAAGATTCGCACGGAATCTATCCGCAGCCTTAGAGCGGCAATCATCGAGTTCGAGAAGAGCGGTCTCGAGCGCGAAATGACCGCCGACGATGAGATCAAGATCTTATCCAGCGCCGCAAAAAAACGTAAAGAGTCCATCGAACTCTATGACACGAACAACCGCCCAGAGCTTGCAGACAAAGAGCGCGCGGAGCTCGAGGTCATTCAAGGCTATTTGCCGCAGCAGATGACACGGGACGAGATTGCCGCTCGTGTAAAGGAAGTCATCGAAACGGTTGGGGCTGCGGGTCCGCAGGAAACGAACAAGGTGATTCCCGTCGTGATGAAGGAGATGAAAGGAAAGGCCGATGGAAAGCTGATTCAGGAAGTTGTCAAGGAATTACTCTCTGCTATCGCGTGATCTTAGACCTGATACTTTTAGTTATGCTCGGGCTGGCGGCCTTCAATGGTTGGCGATCAGGTGCGATCGCTATGGTGCTCGCTATCGTCGTTCTCATCGCTGCAGTGCTACTGGCAACCTCTTTTGCTGGGCAAGTGGGTAGCTTTCTGGGCGTCGGGCCGACGTGGGCGCGGCCCGTTGTCGGATTCGCGTTCGGCTTTCTCGTACTCATGATCGCAGGAAGTTGGATCAAGCATTTCTTCTCACCCAAGACGGGGATTTTGCGTGGATTCGATGGCATAGCAGGTGCGGCCCTCGGGTTAATTCGTGGGTTCCTGGTACTTAGTTTCCTGATCGGGATATTCAACATCTTCCATCTCCCACCTGAACGTACAACGGAAAGATCCCACGTTTATCCGGTGCTGTTAAGAACCTCCACTATCCTTGTCGGCGTGCTGCGTCCTTACATCCATACGGATAAGCCAAACTCCTCCATCTCGATTTAATACTGTACCTTGGTCGAATCCACAACAAACGAAGCCGAACAGCGCCGCCCACTAACCGAGGACGAGCGCTTTATTGAAGAGTCGAAACTCGCGAACGAACGCTTGGTCGAGCGATTCTTGCGCGAGATTCCGAAATCTTTCCGCTACGCCGCCCGCGAGCTTGAATACGAGAAAGTATTTCTTGCGCACTGCCGCACATGCTCGACACAACTTGGAAAACAGGCCCTCATTGAGGAGCTTCGTCCCAAGATGGACCCCCTGGCAATCGATCGCTCGCTCACGGAAGTTCGCGAATTGCGGCTGTATGTCGCATCCGGCGAAAGCCCGAGCTTTGGTGGTCTTGCCGATATTTCTGGGACGCTCAGAAAGCTGGAAATTTCCGGAAGCACGATGTACATTGAGGAGGGTGCGAAGGTTCTGCACACGCTAAAGGCGATGCGCTCCCTTCGCGAATACTTCTCCCGCCGCGCCAAGGATGCCCCCATGCTATGGAAATCCGCCGTTCAGCTTTACGACGACAGATTGCTCGAAATGCACTTCGATCAGGTCTTCGACGATAGCGGTAGCATAAAGGATACTGCCTCATCGGATCTCAGTCGCATTCGCCGGGAGATCATGCAAACGGCGGATCAGCTTCGAGCGAAAATTAGCTCGATCCTTCGAAAGCTAACGCTTGACGAATATGCACAGGATGACATCATAACTCAGCGGGATGGTCGCTTTGTCATCCCTATAAAAGTGGAGCACAAGCGCCGTGTGCCGGGCTTCATTCA
>CAIUMP010000053.1 GCA_903900335.1 uncultured Ignavibacteriota bacterium
CCTTCGATCCACGGGGCGGAGTGACTATGTAGCGACTGACCTTTATGGCAATGTATTCCATTTCAAGAATGATCCACCGTTCGATCTTTCGCAATTTGCACGCGCAATGTATGAGGATACACTTATAGCATCCTGGCAGAACCCAGAAGTGCATAGCGATTCGAATGGCGGAGGTGGTCGTGTCACTGTCCTTCCCATTCTCCACCGTCTCGGAAATAACGCTACCGCAGACTTGGACATGTCCTGGGTTAGGAGTGACGACCCGAATGGAAATTACAGCGAAAACATCTTCGCTGGTGGGCCAAACTTTGGCTCGAAGAGACTGACTGCCAAAGATACTACATTCTGCCTTCGATCACCGGGATATTATGATCCGATGTGGTTCATCAGTTGGGGCGGAGGACTCGGCCTGTGTGGAGATATGACAGGCACGGGTGAGCCGGTGATCTCGATGGACGGTGGTGAGCCGGGCTATAGCCACAGTTTTTTTTACGTGATGGGTGAAGCGACTGACCCATTGGTTGACATGTACTTTGGTCAAGCGCAGGGCGGTGGTGTGGGAGATACAATCACCGCCGATGGGGACAACCTTGAAGACATGATCGGGGGCAATCCTAACTACCGCACCGAGGGGGGCAAACAGACGAATGTGGGTACCATCGAGGTTCTACATGGCTCCCGCAAAATCCCCGTTCGCCTCAACCCTCGCTTCGCCGTCGTGCCGCCGAGCGTTCAGTCCGGCGATTCGCTTCGCATCGCTCCAAATCCCTGCTCGAATCACACAGTGGTTACGTGGGAGTCGTCGTGTTCGGGGTCAGTGGGGTTGCAGCTTTACGACGTGATGGGTCGTCAGGTTTTTCATGAGCGGCGTCCGACGACAGGCGCGCTGGAGAGCTTTAGTCTCGATCTGCCGCGCCTGCCGAATGGGGAGTATTTCCTCGTGCTGCTTCAGGAGCCGTGTGTGCAGCGGGGGAGGATTTTGGTGCAGGAGTAGCGCCTGTGTAGCGCGGACTTTAGTCTGCGCACATTTTGGGTCCCAGACTAAAGTCTGGGCTACACGTCAGAGGTGTGCTTGAAACTCGGATCCAAAAATATTGGATGAGCCGTGAAATCCGGTCACTCCAAGGTTACTCCATTTTGGACCAACGGGCTACATTGGTTACTCCAAGGCTATTCTATTTCAGGATCGAGAGCTTCTTCGAAGAAATCGCGGGAGGGCTTGACATCGGCGGTAGAATGTAGTATCTTGTGGGATGCAGTATGGGCACCTGTTTTCTCTTAAGAAGATTGGCGATTACGCACGGGAAAAGGAGGTGTTCATTAAATGAATACACAATTGAGAGAATAGGGGCACCTATTTCAATTAGGAATTGAAAATTAAGAATTGGAGGAGGAAGATGAAGTTTTTGGAAGAGAAGTTTGGAACGGCACCCGGAGCGGCGGGTGGTTGTTTGGTCGCGCAATTGGTAATCTCACTACAACTCTAATCTCTAACCCTCTTCCCCATGCGCACAGAAAAAGATTCGCTCGGAACCCTCGAACTGCCCGATGAGGCGTATTATGGTATCCAGACACTCCGCGCCGTACAGAATTATCCGATTTCGGGGCTGCGTCCGCACCCAACGTTTATCCGTGCTTACGCGCTGCTGAAGAAGGCATGCGCCGCTGCGAATGAGAAGGCCGGTGCGCTCAAGCCGGATCTGTCGAAACTGATTCAGGATGTTTGCACCGAGATCATCGATGGCGGGCTCCGCGATCAGTTTGTTGTCGATGTCTTCCAGGCCGGCGCCGGGACGAGCACGAATATGAATGTCAACGAGGTTGTTGCGAATCGTGCGCTGGAGAAGAGTGGCGAGAAGCGCGGGGAGTTCAGCAAGGTTTCGCCGAATGATCATGTGAACATGTCGCAATCGACAAACGATACCTATCCGACGGCGATGCGCCTCTCCGCACTGCTGATGATGCAGGAGCGGATGTTCCCTGCGATCGAGACGCTGCGGAAGGCGTTCGAAGCGAAGGCGATCGAGTTCGATGATGCGGTGAAGTCAGGCCGCACGCATTTGCAGGATGCCGTGCCGATCACACTGGGACAGGAGTTCGGCGCATGGGCCAGCATGATGACGCGTCACTCGAAGCGCCTCGCCGGTGCGGTGCATGACGTGTCGTTTCTGGGTATCGGTGGCAGTGCGGCTGGTTCGGGACTGAATACTCCTCTTGGTTATCGAACGTATGTAGTCGAGGAGCTTCGCAAGCTGACAGGACTGGATGTGAAGGAGAGTGTCGATCTCTTCGAAGCGATGCAATCGCTCGCGCCGTTTGTGGCGCTGATGTCTGGTCTGAAAAATTTGGCTCTGGATATTATCAAGATTTCGAGCGATCTGCGTCTGATGTGCTCCGGTCCGATGACAGGTTTTGCGGAGATCACTCTGCCCGCCGTTCAGCCAGGAAGCAGCATCATGCCGGGTAAGGTGAATCCGTCTATTTTGGAGATGGTCTCGCAAGTTGCGATGCAAGTTGTGGGCGCGGAGACGACGGTCTCCTACTGCTCGCAAGGCGGACAGCTTGAGCTGAATGTGATGATGCCAGTAGTGCAGTTCAATATCGCCTTCACCATAGAGATATTCTCGAACACGCTGGAAGTGATGGCAAGCAAGTGCATCGATGGCATCGTCTGCGACCGCGAGCGGATGCAGCATTATGCGGAGACGAGCGGAAGCCTCGTTACCGCGCTTGCGCCGGAGCTGGGGTATCTCGTCGCGGCGGAGATAGGGAAGGAATCGCTGAAGTACCGGAAGTCCATTCGCGCTATTGTGCTTGAGCGCGGGCTGATGGGAGAGGAGAAATTGAATGAGGTTTTGGATATTGTGAAGATGGCGAAGGGGTAAAAGTAACGAGTAGTGAGGGATGAGTAACGAGTGCGTTTGAAGCGATTTCACTCGTTACTCCTTACCCGATACTCGTTACTCCCGGAATGGGCCGGAATTCTTTCTCCGCCATATTGTTCGTAGCAAGCCGTAAAATTAAGGGCAACAATTCATGTTTACACTACTCGTTATTCTGATTCTTTTGGTCTGCCTCGCTCTGACGCTGATCATATTGGCACAATCTTCCAAAGGCGACGGGCTGGCTGGCGCTCTGGGTGCTCCAGGTTCGGTAGGAGCGGTGTTTGGGGTGCGTCGCGCGTCGGATTTCCTTCAAAAGGGTACGATCTACCTAGGTGCGGCCTTCGTGGTACTGTGCATGCTCGCGAACATGTTCTTCCTGCCAACGAGCAGCAAGGCGCCAAATGCCGTCCAGACCGGAAATGCGGTTATTCCTAAGGCTCAGCAGGCGCCGCAACAGCAGCAGTCTGCTCCTGCTGTCCCGCAACAACCTGCCGGTGGGCAGCCTGGCACAGGTCAGACGAACCCGGATAACTCCCCGATGCCTGGGAAGTAATTTTGATGAGTTCTAATCTTTAGAAGGTCGGTGCTTGCCGACCTTCTGCATTTTGAGTCCGGAGGTTAGCGTCTCACCCCCTGTCTGCTCCGCATTGCATTTGTCAGCCGGACTCCTTTGATTCGAGGTTGTTGTTATAGGTGCGGTTCTTTCGCGCACCGAAATTTGAAGGACGTTAACTCTTAGCAAAGAGGCTCCCATATGATGAAACGCTACCTGATAGCTTGGACGGTAATTCTGCTTGTCACACTCACGCTGATCGAAACGGCCCACGCCCGTCGGATCAAGATCTACAGGCTTCCGAAGGAAGTCGTTGCCGGGCAACTTGGCTTGATCATCTTCGAGAACCCGAGCCCGGAGCTCGTGAGATCGCAGTCCAAATGCACGGTGGAGAAATTGCTGGGATGGAGTAAGTCGGACATGCCTATCCTTCGCTTCGAACAGAACGGAAAGCAGGTGTGGATGCCGCTCTGCTCTTATCAGACCATTGGCGATTCCTGCATCGCAACCTTCGTGGCGCCTTCTACGCTCGTCGCAGGATCCGTCACGGTGTTCCTAATCAATGGGTCGGACCCGAGTGTTCCATCGCAGCTCAAGGTCGGGACAAAACTCCAGTCGGAATTGAATGGCATTGTTGGTGCATCGGTTGCTCCACTGGGCGTAGTGCGGGTGATCGGCGATGGGTTTGTACCGGAGGTCTTCTCCGATCATAAGAAGCTGAAAGATGAGCTCGAAGGAAACATCGCACTGAGCAAAATGTCGAATGCGGATCAATGGGGCGCGTTGAACCATCGGATCATGAAGGATTGGGATAAACTGCCGGTTGGAGACTATCTTCTCGTCGAGCAAGCCGGCAAGTCCTGGCGTTGTTTTGTGGATGAATGTGGCGTGGAGGCGAAAGGTATGACGCTCAGCTTTGTTGCTCCGCCTGATCTGCAGCCTGGCACCGCAACGCTGAAGGTCGTCTGCATGCTTGGTGGAACGGAGGCCGCGCGCAGCCAGGCGGTGACAGTGAGTGTACAATAGTAGCGGCTGACTCACTGATTAAGAGGCCTGTTAGGTCTCGATTCTTTCATCGGGTTGATCCCCTAGGACCACTGCTACCCTGTACATTCGCAGTTTACTGTTCCTAGCTATATGCCTCGAAACCAGACTGAAGCAATTCGAACGCTGCCGGCCATGCCGAAATCGAGTGTGCCGATGAGGCTTCACGTCGTTGGGTTGGTTCACACAGAGACAACCACAGCGTTCGATTGGTGTGCATTCAATGAGATTGTTCTTCAAGGTGTTGCCGGATTCCGTTGCGTTAGGCTCGCCGAGTTTGAAGATGCAGCTCAACGGGTCGGTGAGCTTGATCGTAATTCGATTCGAGAGTACGCCATCCGCAATTACCCCTCGGAAGTTGTTCGTCACCAGAGTGACCACTCCTTTAAGCGACTCGCAACACTCAAAGGCAAGGGGTGGTACGAACTTTCGACGTAACATATCCCAAGGAAATGTCACTATGTCTGAACATGATAGTCAAGAACGAGGCACACGTTATTCAGCGTTGTCTTCGTTCGGTGCGTCCGTTCATTGATTCGTACTCGATCAGCGATACGGGCTCCACGGACAACACGCTGGATTTGATCAGGGAAGAGCTTGCTGGCCTGCCGGGAGTTTTGATGTGCGATCCCTGGCTAGGTTATGGCCCAAGCAGGAATGTGGCTTTGTCTCGCTCCTCAGGTTCGCATATTCTTTGGCTCGACGCGGATGAAGTGTTTGTGAACGCTGGCGGGCCTTTGGAATTACCAGCGGAAGTTGACTACTTCGAGATTATGCAGATAGCGACCGGGTTCTCCGTCTGGCAGAGGAGAATCATCCGAAACGTGGAGGGTTGGAGATGGCAGGGGATGGTTCATGAGGTGCTCGTCTTCGATGGCGTTTCGAAGGGGATGATGTTGAACAATATCCAGATCCGAGGACTATACGACTCGCATCAGAACATCGTGGGAAATAAGTACCTCGACTACCTCGATATCCTCAAAGGCGAGGCCCCCACCCCCCGAAACGTCTTCTATCACGCAAGTACGCTCTTCGAGCTCGAACGATACGAAGAGGCGATTGCCAAGTATGACGAACGCGTGGCGATGGGAGGATGGGAAGAGGAAGTGTACTACTCGTTGTGGAAGATCGGCGAGTGCAAACGCTACCTTTCACGACCTTTTCAGGAAACGGCGGGAGCCCTATTTGCCGCCTATGTGTATAGGCCGTCGCGATTTGAAGCGCTTGCATCGCTCTGCAGCATTTTAGGGCAGAACAAGAGATGGCAGGAAAGTTACCAGCTCTCTGCTCGTAGCGTCTCTCCACCGGGCGACGCGCTATTCGTTATGCCGAGTGCAGAATGGCGCGTACTTGAAGAGCATGCGCTGGCAGCCTTTTACCTCGGAAAGAAAGAGGAGGCGCGCGAATATTTTCAACGGGTGGCTCAGTACGATCTTGACCCAACCGACAAAGCACGGATCAAAACCAACCTTAGTTATTGCACATGAAAGAACGCCTTCTTATTGGACTCCTATTCGGACAAGAGCGCACGTTCCCCGAAGCATTGCGCGAACGGATCAACACTATCGGCGCGAGCGACGGCGTATCATGCGAATGGTGTTCACTCGACAATTGGCGGATGGACGAGCCGAAACACTATGATGTAGTGCTTGATCGCATCTCGCAGGATGTGCCGTTCTACCGAGCCGTTCTGAAAAACATGATCCTGGCAGGTACTCGCGTGGTCAACAATCCGCTCTGGTCAAGCGCCGACGAGAAGTTCTTCTCCTACGCTGCGTGTGCCAAAGCGGGAATCGCAGTTCCGCGCACCGCCCTTGTCCCAAGCAAGGAGATGCCGCCCGACACCAGTGGAAACTCGTTCCGAAACATGAAGTTTCCATTGGACTGGGAAGCGATATTCGAGTACATCGGATTTCCGGCGTTCTTCAAACCGCACGCTGGTGGGGGCTGGAAGAACGTGTATAAGGTCGATACACCGGAGGATTTCTTCAAGGCATATGATGAGACAGATACACTTGTAATGACGCTTCAAAGCGCAGTACATTTTACAGAGTACTACCGCTGCTATGTGATAGGTAAGAAGCATGTTAGAATCATGCCGTATGAACCGCGCAATCCGCATCACCTTCGATACCAAGCCGGCTTTGAGCCGTCGGCCGAAATGCGCAAGCGAATTACCAAGGATTGCTTAACGATCTGCAATACGCTTAGCTATGAGTTCAACACAGTGGAGTTCGCTGTGGAGGATGGGGTGCCCTATGCGATCGACTTCACCAACCCAGCACCGGACGCGGAGCGAACGAGTGTCGGTGAGGAGAACTTTGAATGGGTGGTGCAGACGGCGGCCGAGTATCTCATCTCACTTGCGAAGATGAAACCGCAGCCGCCGAGCACTAAGCAAACGTGGAAGGATCTGCTGCTCGCATGATCCTTCCCGCGTATTCTGTTAGTCGTTAAGCACAACAAATTCCACACGGCGGTTTTCCGCTCTGCCGGCTTCCGTTGAGTTGTCCGCGATTGGTGATTGCTCGCCATATCCCTTGGCAACAACTCGTGTTCCTGGAATTCCCTTCTTGGTGAGGTAGGTGCGGACTGCATTCGCGCGGCGCTCCGAGAGATCGCGATTGTACTCAACGCTGCCGATGGAATCGGTGTAGCCGGCGATCTCTACCTTCATTGTCGGGACGGCTTTCATCAGGCGTACGGCTCGATCCAGCTCCGGATAGGAAGAACCTGAGAGGTCCGACTTCCCGAAATCAAAGAAGACCAGCAGTCTTGTTCTGCCACCTTGCGCCTTGCTCAGCTTGATATCAGGATGCGAGGAGAGGATTCGCCCCTGATTGTCCACTTCAAAGTAGGCGGTGCCGAATAAGTATCCATTCGACTCGGCGGTAACGGAATACTTTCCTGGTGCACGAACACGAACGTTGTATTTGCCGTCCGGATCCGTGTGACCTGTGGCCACGGATTCGTTATTCGTCAAGTCTATGACAGTGATGTCCGCCGAAACTGGATCACCTGTCTTTGCATCAGCCACGCGCCCCTGAAGGGCGACCTTTCCATCATCGCCGATCTTGGAAGGTGCTTCGGTTGCGGCCGGTGTAACTTCGCTCGAACTGGTCGTTTCCGTGGAGGCACTGCCGGATGGAAATGGGAATCGGATTCCGACCGTGAGAGAAGCATAGAGCAGCTTCGGGTAGGTAACAGCAGGCAGGAAGAAGCCAGCGGCCGCAGCGTTAAGATTATCCTGCCCCGTGCTCGTAAGCCAGGAGGTAAGAGGGAAGCTAAGCAGTAGTTCGGCATCTATCATCGTTGAAGAGCCTTTGCTGATAGCGAAGGCGGTGCCTGCCCCGAGCTGCAATGCTGCGCGGCTGCTAGTAAAATAAGAAGACTCACTGGAAGCGGGATGGTCGATCGAACCGGAGTTGCTGCGGTCTCCCGTTCCTGAATAGTAATAGGTTGCCCCGTTCGCCAAGTCCTGATGGATGGTAACAGAGTTTCCAAGAAGGGAAGAGTATTCAAGTCCACCGATGCCGTAAATCTGGTCGGAAAGCCGCAGGTTCAGGAGCGCGGCAAAACTCAAGTTCGTTAATCGCAGCGAATACGAATTGGAAGCACCGGAAGTGACTGTAGCCTGTTGCGTGGACGGATCAACCGCCAGGACGACATCCTGCGAGGAACTCTGTGAAGTGTAGTTCGTCAGGTAACGCAACTTCCCTTCGAGATCCAGACTGGAAGAGAGTGGGAATGCGACCTTGCCGCCGATGAGAAATCCAAGGCCAGTGCCAAAACTTTCAAACGGGACGTATGCGTGTACATCGTTTGCTGGATTCTCTGTTGCCGGATCCACAAAGGTAGGATCTTCCAGATGCCAGAAGAAATTTTGATTTCCCATGTAGGTCGAATTGGTGATTCCCAAATCGAATCCCCAGTAGGCGCGTCCCGTGATCGGTGCTATCGCAACATCATTCGCGGCATCCGATGATGCTGGGGTTGGAGTCCCCTGGCTTTGGAAGTGGAGTGGAATGGAGTTTGCAGAGTGAGATTGGGAAAAGGCAACCGAATTGACGGAGATCGCGAAAACAACGCTCAGCAAAAACCAAAGAAGCTGTCTCATAATGATAATCGTTAAGGAGTTGACTACAACGTGGGGGACGGAGGATCTTCCTCCCACGCAAAAATACTACAACCAGAAGGCAAAGCCTTAGAACCGCTTTTGCCAGCAAGCAGTTTAACCTCCAATACTCCTCCGATCGCTATCAAATTCTAACCAATCGCATGACTTCCGCACCAAGCCTCACCCTCGGTATCGAAGAGGAATTTCAGCTTATCGACCCGATCTCGCGCGATCTTAAGTCGCACATCCTCGAAATTCTCGATGATGGCAAGACCGTGATCGCTGAGCACGTGAAGTCCGAGATCCACCAGTCCGTTGCTGAGGTAGGCACTGGGATATGCCAAAATATCCAACAGGCCGACGGTGAGGTGAGAAATTTGCGCCGCATCCTCAGAGACATTGCCGCAGATAAGGGCCTCAAGATCGCCGCTGCCGGCACGCATCCTTTCGCAAGCTGGAGAGAGCAGCTCATTACTCCGAGCGCGCACTACGACAGCCTTATCGAGGAGATGCAGCTCATCGCACGCGCGAACCTCATCTTCGGTCTGCACGTCCACATTGGCATCGAGGATCGGGATCTACAGATCCAGATCATGAACGAATTTCGCTACTTCCTGCCTCACTTGCTCGCGCTCTCCACAAATAGCCCGTTCTGGCTGGGGACGGACACGGGGCTCAAGAGTTTTCGCACAAAGGTGTTCGACCGCTATCCTCGAACGAATATACCTGACTCATACGAGAGCTATAGTCAGTTCGAAGACTTTGTGGATCTGCTTATCCAAACCAACTGCATTAACAACCGGAAGAAGATATGGTGGGACATCCGTCCCCACGCAGTCTTCCCGACGCTCGAGGTACGTGTGTGCGACATCCCAATGCTTGCAGATGAGACGATCTGTCTGGCGGCGCTGATTCAGGCGATCGCAGCGAAGCTCTATAAGCTTCGCGCGAAGAATCTTGGGTTCCGGCAGTATAGTCGAGCACTACTCATGGAGAACAAGTGGCGCGCATCCCGTTATGGCATCCGCGGCAAACTTGTGGATTTTGGCCGCGGTGTGGAGGTGGATGAGCCCACGCTTATCTTGGAATTGCTCGAATTCATTGATGACGTTGTTGATGGATTGGGCAGCCGGAAGCAATGCGAATATGTACATACGATCCTTGCCCGAGGAACCGGTGCCGACCGTCAGGTAGAAGTCTTCCGCAAGACGAACCAGATCAACTCCGTTGTAGATTACATTTGCGAGGAAACAGTTACGGGACTCTAAAGCCATTCCTGCCCAGGCGCTTGCAGCTGCATTTGGTGCTGAACCACTTGACTTTCGCAACGAATCACGGGCACTGACGGTTAATGGAATAATCACACTCAGAACGCATTTTTTTTCGTGATCTACCGAGCGCTCTTTCTCAGCCTGGTTCTTATCGGTATCGGCCTAACCATCCGGCCGTTGTCAGCTCGTTCCCAAAATTCGGCCCCCACCGTCCGAAAGAAGATAACACAATCACGTTCACCTCGCAACCATGCGCCGACCGATACCGTAGGTGTCGTCAACGGGGTGGTGATAGCGTATGGGGATTTCAAGTCGATCATGTCGGGCTACCTCAGAACCTTTGTCGAGCGTTCTCACAATGATCTTGTTACCGATAGCTTGTACTCGGTCATCGTGGATTCCGCCTGGATCCGCGCCGTTACGGATGTGCTCATAGAGCAGGAGATCCATAAGCGTAAACTCGCCATGAGCGACACAGCGATCAAATCCGCGCTTCTTGACAATCCTCCGGATTATCTGCGCGCGCAATTCACCGACTCACTCGGTGTTTTGCGAAAGGATGTGCTCAAACGTGCACTCGCTGACCCAGCAAGCGATAGCATCGTTGAGATGATCGTGGGCGCGGAGAAGATCCGCCTTGAGACAGATCGACTCATCCAGACCGTTGCGGCCAAGGCCCATACCCCCGCCGAGCGGATACGGCTGTTCGATCTCTGGCTTCGAAAGGCGATGGCCACTTCCAGGATCGTCGACCGCCGAACCGCCTTTGGATATTATTGAACTTCACCGATGAACTGTTGTTCTGGATGCTCAGTCATCGACTCCACATGCAGCCTCCCACAGACTCGTAAGTATTAGCACCTCATCACCCCAACTCCGCTTGATTACTTCGACGCACGTCCAACACCCACCGCTCGAACGGCCCGAGATCGAAACCGACGAGCAATTTGAAAATGATCCAGCCCGCGATCGCAAGCTTCCGCGCAGACGCTTAGCCCGTGAGCGCGTAATGCAAATGCTGTATGCGCACGATCTTAGCGGCGAGGATCTGGACGGACTCTTTTTTGATCTCGTCCAGCGGGATCTGGCTGAGGATGAGGCGGCGCTGGGTTTTGCTCGTGACCTTGCGAGGGAAGTGTCACTTCACAGGGAAGAGATCAATGTCCTGATAACGGACAAACTTCAGCGTTGGGATTTTGCACGCGTCGCCTTGATCGACAGGCTGCTCATTCAGATGGGGATCACGGAGCTGATGTACTTCCCGGAGATCCCTCCGAAAGCCACGATCAACGAACTCATCGAGATCGCCAAGGATTATTCGACGGAAGAAAGTGGGAAGTTTATCAATGGGCTGTTGCACTCCGTTCTTACGCATTTACGCGACAACGGTGGGCTGAACAAAACCGGGCGCGGACTCGTAGATAAACAAGTCAATGGAAAGGCATAGATAGTATCCGAAGTATCTGATTGATGAGTGTGAGCGTCACCTCCGGTTTTTCCAAGAAGGTAGTAGCTGCATGGGGCAGCTTTGACTATGCTATGGCCTCGTTTTCGGGGATCATGGTGACGTTCGTCTTCCCGATCTATTTCCGCAATGTGATCGTCACCAATGGCCATGGTGATGCCTATTGGAGCGCCACCGTTGCAAGCTCCATGCTGCTTGTCGCACTGTTAACACCATTGCTGGGCGCGATGGCGGACGTGCTGAATAACAAGAAAGTCTATCTCGCCATTTTCACCGCAGTGACGGTCGCGACGACAGCGTTGCTATACTTCATGCAGCCTGGGATGGTGCTCATTGCTGCGCTTTTGTTCATACTTGCAAATGCGGGGTTTGAGGGTGGCATTGTGTTCTACGATGCTTTCCTTCCAGAGATCACTACACCGCAGACGTATGGCAGAGTATCCGGATTTGGTTTTGCGTGCGGCTACATCGGCTCGCTTGCGATACTCATCATCAACCAACCGTTCTTTGAGACCACTCCAAAGACGACATTCTTAGTTGTCGCTGCCTTTATTACCGTCTTCTCGCTTCCGCTGTTTCTGATCGTCCCTGAGAAGCGGCACCCGATACGAATAAACTTCAGAGCACTTGTCCGGAGAGGGTTCGGTCAGTTGCGGACGACGATAGGTCATATCCGGGAGTACGAACATGTGACGAAATTCCTTCTCGCATATTTTCTATATAATGATGCTATTCTTACCGTCATAGCATTTAGTGGGGTCTATGCGAATGCCACTCTGCATTTTGGTATGACCGAGCTTGCACTATGGTTTGCGATGATCCAGATCGTGGCGGTTATTGGCTCTCTCATCTTTGGCAGGATAGCAGATGCGAGTGGGCCCAAATTGGCTATCTCGATTACACTCCTAATTTGGATCCTTGTCGTCACGCTCGCCTACTTTACTACCACGAAGACGGCATTCTATTTCGTTGGAGCGATTGCCGGGCTTGCGCTTGGCTCAAGTCAATCCTGTTCGCGAAGCCTGATGGCACTGCTCACACCACCAGAACATACAGCAGAGTTCTTCGGCTTTTATGATGGCTTCTGCGGCAAGGCAAGCGCGGTGATAGGGCCGATCACCTTCGGAATTCTATCCGAGCTCTTTGGTAGCCAGCGGCCGGCGATATTGGCGCTGGGTTCTTTCTTCATCATGGGATTACTTCTGCTTAGACGAGTGAAAGAACAGAAGGCCGTCGCTGAGGGCCAGTCGTTTGAGGGGGCAACTGTTGGGTAGGTCATAACCCACGCCTCTGGATCTTGTGATCGTCACACAGTGTCTGCTAAGCGGCGTCGCAGCATTTCCAAGGCTCCCATTACCGCCCGTTCGCGGTTGAGCGAGCGGCCAAAATCCAGCTGAAGTTTTTTTGTACCGGTCTTTGCCCCTCGTTCAGCGAGTGCGAGCCAGATAGTACCGACCGGTTTTTCGGCTGTTCCACCATCGGGGCCAGCTATGCCGGTAACACTTATCGCGAAATCAGAGCCAAGCTTCTTGAGCGCACCCTCAGCCATCTCGATAGCGGTCTCTTCGCTTACGGCCCCAAAACGCCCCAACGTGTCGTGCTTTACTCCGAGCTGGGATTCCTTGATCGTATTGTCGTAGGCTACAACGCTACCCATGAATACCGAGCTTGCCCCAGGCACTTCAGTCAGCTTCGCCGCGATCAGTCCACCGGTACAACTTTCTGCGGTTCCAAGTGTCTTGTGAACGGCGGTTAGTGCTTTGACGATTGCCGCCTCAAGCGTTTCGTCATCGGAGCCATAGATGTACTTGCCCGCGCGTTCACGAATAAACTTCTCCGCACGATCAATGTCGGCATTGACTTGGCGGCTTGAACTTCCTCTGGCACTAATACGAAGGCGCACCGCGCCCGCCCGTGGAAGAAAGGCGAGCGTTGTTCCGGGGCGAAGAAATGTGGTTGGGTCGCCGATCCTTTCGGCGAGCACAGATTCTCCGATCCCGCTGGTTAATAGGGTGCGGTGCCGAATCGCTTCGAGATCCTTTCTGTACGTTCTCCGAAGGAAGGGAAGCACGCCATTCGTCATCGTGAATTCCATCTCTACCGGGACGCCGGGTAAGATCACAAACGTCTTGCCATCTTCATGAAAGAGCAGCCCCGGTGCTGTGCCGCGATCATTGCGAAGCGCGGTGAAACCTTCAGGGACCATTGCTTGCCCCACATTGATCTCTGGCATCTTCTCATATCCAAGCGACCGGAATCGCTCCTGCACTGCGCGAAGTGTTGGCTTGTGGAGCACAAGTGATTTGTGGAAGAATTTCGCCACTGCAGCTTTGGAGATGTCGTCGTGCGTGGGGCCAAGCCCGCCGGTTACCAGCACGACCTCATTCTCTTTCCATGCTCTCCGGAAAGTGGACAGAATGGCTTTCACATCGTCGCCGATCGTGGTTACACGCTCTACAGCAATTCCTGCCGCATTCAACTCGCGGCTCATCCAGGATGCGTTTGAGTTGACGACTTGTCCGATCAGCAATTCGTCGCCGATGGAGATAATTTCAGCTTTCATGGGTGACAAAAAAAACAACTGTTAAGAAGCGACGACAAAGTGCATCACAATGTGCGCCAAGATGTTTGCGTAGATGCCGGCAACAGCATCATCCAGCATGATCCCGGTTCCTCCAGGCTTGCGCTCAAAATAGCGAGCGGGTTGTGGCTTTAGAATATCAAATGCCCGAAAGAAGAAGAACGCCAGCGCGACAAATCGTAGATCCCCGGCGTAGCTCAGCGTGAGTAACGCGACCCACTGTCCGAGCACCTCATCGATCACTACGATCCCTGGGTCGGGGATCCCAAGAATGCGCTCTATTATTCCGCCGGACCAAATGCCAGCAAATAGCACGACAGCACAGCCGATCAAGAGCGCGACAGGATTCTGCAAACTCGGTAGCGCGAGATAAACGATCGCTGCGGCAAAGCTACCGACCGTCCCCGAACTAACGGGCGAAAGGCCCGTGAAGAAGAACGTACCGACGATGAGGGGAAGTCGTGGAATTGCTGAAAGATCTCGGCGATCTTTAACCCAAAGCCGAGAACGTGCTTTGGTAAACCACTCGAACGAAGAATTGGGGCTGCCCACGGTTGTCTTAAATTATCTCCTGTGAAGCGTGGCGCAACAGGTAGCGTGATACCACCGCTCGGAGTGCTGGCCAGTTATCGTAACTGTACAAGATCGCCGAAGCTGCTGTAAGGAATGTGACAATACCCATCGGCCAAAACAACAGCGCCGGACTCTTGAGCTGCCTTCCAATTTCTTGCAACCAAGAACCCAATCCGCCGTCAGCCGCGACGAGCGCAAAGAGCATCACAGAGATAAAGATCATCTGGACTGCGGTCTTCACTTTCGCAATAAAGCTCGTCTGCACCGATAATCCTTGTGTATCAGCGAGTAGTCGGAAGAGCGTGAGATAGGCGTCGCGGAAGAGTACCACGATCACCATCCACCAGGGAATATAATCCTGCCAGGCGAAGGCGATGAACGCGGCCCCTGTGAGCAGTTTATCCGCGAGTGGGTCGAGAAAGGCACCTAGCGCCGAAGTGAGGTTCATCTTGCGCGCGATGTGTCCGTCCCACCAATCTGTGATGGAGGCCACGATGAAGATACCGATCGCCCACTCCGTCTTAGGCGGCGTAACGAGCGCGAACAGCACAAAGAAGACCGCGGCAAGCACGATCCTCAGGACTGTCAGCTGTGTCGGTATTCTCATGAAGGGGCGAGGGCTGTGGTTTGTTGTTCGAATAAGTGGCGCCCAAGTCAAACACTGGCAGATGCAGATACTTTCCTCATTCGGGCCGCAAAAAAGCCATCGCAACCGTCCAATTCGGGGTGAGTACGAAGCGTCTCCTCGAGCTGGAATTCGGGATGTTGCCCGGTAAACCACTTCAGTTGCGCTTCGCCCTCCTCCTTCAGCACAGAGCACGTCGCATAAAGCAATGTTCCGCCTAGCTTTACGAAGCTTGCGTTCTCTTCAAGGATCGTCCGCTGCTTTTGGACAAGCTCGTCGAGCATCTGCTCGGTCAGCAGCCACTTGATACCGGGGTTGCGGCGAACGGTGCCGCTGCCGGTGCAGGGAACATCGAGCAGAACGAGGTCGAACCATCCGGACTTGTCTTCGCCGAGAAATTTGATCTTGTCCGCTTGTTTGACGATTCGAATATTCTGTGCACCGCTCCTGCGAGACCGAAGCTTGAGTTCATCCAGCTTCCAGTCATCGACATCGCTGGCAAAGATCTCGCCGTGGTTTTTCATTAGCGCGGAAAGGTGCAGCGTCTTCCCGCCAGCTCCGGCGCAGGCATCGAGGGCTTTGATGGCGGTCTTGCGGATTCCGGCGAGTGGTGCAACGAGTTGGCTTGCCTCGTCCTGCACCTCGAATGCTCCGCGACGGAAGGAGTCCAACCCGAAAACATTCACCCGCTTTTCCAGGATGATCGCGTTCTCCGCGATTTGGGAGAAGGCTGTTTCGCAGCCTTCGCCGCGAAGCTCTTTCGTGAGTGCGTCGCGGTCGGTGATGAGTGTGTTTGCGCGGAGCGACGTGGGTGCTTCGCCGTTGAGCGTAAGGAGCAGTTGTGTTACTACTTCCTCGCCATACTCTTCCCGAACGCGAGAAACGAACCAAGTTGGATAGGAATATCGACTACCAAGCTGTTCATCGAGTGGTAATGAAGCGAGACGCGCTTCCTCTCGTTCACGATCTGCTAAGCGAATGAGCGCGTCAGTCGCAAGTGGCTCATTGCGGGGAATCTCAGCAAACGTGGCGCGGGTAGTCTCGGCAGACTCATCCAGATATGCTATGGAGTACGCGGCAAGAGTTCGGGTTGCAGTAATAGTTTGGTCCTCGAAACAGTCGACCACTAGCGATTCCAGTCGCCGCCAATTTTTGATGGTGCCAAAGTATGCGTCTGCAATGAAACGGCGATCCTTCGCACCGAGATATTTTCGGTTCAGGAAGAACTTGCGAATGATAGCGTCAGCGGGAATCGCAGGATTCTCCCGAAATTCCGAATAGACTTCTATTGTATGACCAAACAAGCTCGATGGGTACATGGTGGGCTATGATTGACGAGGCGCCAGCGGGACGCGCGGAAGCGCTTTGAGTTCTAACCCGCTGGTTTCACCTCTATCCAATTTCAACGCGCCGAGCATGGCGATCATCGCGGCGTTATCGGTGGAGAACAATGGTCGCGGCACAAAGAAGCGCATGGAGCGGCGCTCGCACTCCGTTCGGAATCGCGCTCGCAATTCCGAATTCGCGCTGACGCCACCGACACAGACGATGTCGCGAATCCCGTGAGATTCGGCAGCGCGCAGCGTTTTCGAAACGAGGACATCTACCATCGCGCGTTGGAAGGATGCCGCGATGTCGCGAATCAGGTCGTCCGCCACCGCCGTTGTAGCCGTGGGCTTTAGCCCACGGTGTCTTTCCTCAACGATTGACCGTGTGCTAAAGCCCACGGCTACACCAGTTTGCTTCTTCAGCCAATATAGTACAGAGGTCTTGATCCCGCTAAAGCTAAAATCAAAATGATCCTCATTCATCATCGCTCGTGGGAAGCGAATGAAATTCGGATTGCCATCTTTCGCGAGTCGGTCCACTTCTGGTCCTGCTGGATATCCAAGGCCAAGCATCTTGCCGACCTTGTCGAAGGCCTCTCCTGCTGCATCGTCGAGCGTTTCACCAAGGAATTCGTACTTGCCGACATCGCGAACGAGTAGCAGCAACGTGTGTCCACCGGATACGACTAATGTAATGAATGGCAACTCCGGCTTCGCTTCTTCGAGCAGCGAGCTAAAGATGTGCGCCTCAATGTGATGCACTCCGATGAGCGGAATGTTCAGACCAAGCGACAATCCCTTCGCGAAGTTCAGCCCAACGAGCAGCGAACCCATGAGGCCCGGCGCATACGTGACAGCAACAGCAGTTAGCTCCTTGTTCGTGATCCCTGCTTGCGAGTATGCTTCTCGAACAATGGGCAGAATGCTCCGCACATGCGCGCGTGACGCAAGCTCCGGCACTACTCCACCGAAGTTCTCGTGGAAGAATTGCGAGGATACGACGACTGATGCAAGTTCGCCATCGCGAAGAATGGCGGCGCTTGTTTCATCGCAGGACGATTCGATGCCAAGGATCGTCCCGGTTAGCGGCATGTCGAGCTTCACCCGATCACCTCCACATCCGCTTCCATTGGTTCGCTCTCAGCGTTAGCGTCAATGTCCGCCGCAGCAGCCAGAGCTTTGTCTGCGAAGAAAGTGATGATAACCTTCATCGCCTTCAACCCCACGAGGCTAACCAATTCAGGCTCGCTCGCTGCTCTAACGCCTTCGACTGAGCCGAAGTGTTCAAGCAACTTGATAGCAGTCTTCTTCCCAACTCCCGGAATTTCAGTAAGTTCTGTTTGGAACGTCCGCTTCTCGCGAAGTTGCCGATGGAAGGTGATCGCGAAGCGGTGTGCTTCGTCGCGAATATTCTGCAAGAGCCGCAAGCTGCTTGAGGAGCGCGGCAGAATCAGTGGGTCGAGCGAGTTGACCGTATAGACATCTTCCAGTCGCTTTGCGAGGCCGATCATTGGTGTGTTCGCCAGATCGAGCTCGGATATGACTTCGTATGCGCTCGATAGTTGTCCCTTACCACCATCGATAATGATGAGATCGGGTAGTTCACTCTTCTCTGCAAGCGCGCGCGTGTAGCGCCGACGCACGACTTCCTTCATCGCTGCGAAATCATCGTTGCCTTCGACGGATCGAATCCGATACTTACGGTATTCCGACTTCTTCGGCTTGCCGTCCATAAAGACGACCATCGAGCTAACATACTCCGTGCCTTGCAGATGGGAGTTGTCGAAGCACTCAATGCGCCGCGGCGGCTTGCGAAGATGCAGATCGCGTTCAAGCGCTTTGAGGACATGCGGAATGTGATCGGTCTGCTTCAGCTTTTGAAGCTTGATCTCATTGAGCAGAAAGCGCGCGTTCGTCCGCACCATCTCCATCAGTTTCGCCTTCTCGCCGATCTTCGGCACAACGATCTTCGGTGCCTTCATCGCACCTGCTTCTTCGTCATGCTCCAACTCGCGTACCCTTCGTGCAAGCCATGCGGAGAGCGTGTCCTCGTCTTCGAGTTCGAGTGGGAGAAGCACTTCCTCAGGGATGTAGTCGGTGACCGAATAATACTGTTCGAGCAACGCGCCAAGAATCTCCTGATCGGGCTTGCCTTCAATGTTTGTGAAGAAGAAATGCTGTTTCCCGACAACTTTGCCATCGCGGACTTTGAAGACAATACCGCACGCATCATCGTCTTCATGAGCAAGCGCGAAGATGTCGCGGTCGATGTCCTCTTCCGTTACGACCTTTTGCTTGTTCGCGTAATCTTCGAGGATGCGAAGTTGATCGCGAACTCTGCCCGCTTCTTCGAAACGCATCTCTTCCGCGAGCGTTTGTATCTGCGCCTTCAGAGCTTGCTCGACATCGCGCGTTCTGCCAGAGAGCAGCTTCCGTACTTGCTTTATCATGTTCTGATAATGCTCCATACTAACCAATCCCTCACACGGGCCTTCGCACTTCTTGATATGGAACTGCAGACAGACCTTTACCTTGCCACGAAGGATAAGCTGCTCGTCGATGTGATACTCACACGTGCGGATTGGGAAAATATCGCGGAGCGTCTTTAGTAAATATCGAAGATAACCCGCTTCGGTATAAGGGCCATAGTATTTTGAGCCATCGCGAATCTTCCGACGCGTGGCGAATACGCGCGGATAGGGTTCGTTCGTCACGACGACGAACGGATACGTCTTATCATCCTTGAGATTGACATTATATCGCGGCTTCAGCTTCTTGATGAGTGTGTTCTCAAGTATCAGGGCCTCAACATCACTATCAGTCAGCATCACCTCGACGTCGGCGATCTTCTCCACAAGCGCGCGCAGCTTCGCATCACCCGCGCCGCGCCGGTAATTCTGGAAATATGACCGAACACGATTGCGCAGGATCTTCGCTTTGCCAACA
The DNA here is from genome assembly GCA_903900335.1 of uncultured Ignavibacteriota bacterium. Lineage (GTDB taxonomy): Bacteria > Bacteroidota > Ignavibacteria > Palsa-1295 > Palsa-1295 > PALSA-1295. The sequence goes on from CAIUMP010000053.1 coordinate 19,389, forward strand.
TAGATCACTTTCCCCGCCGCGTTCTTGAATTGATAGACGCCCGGGTCTTTGGGCAAAGAGTCGAGCTTCTCTTCGAGCGTCAGATCATCGACATTGATCGTGAGGCGTATGTGCGCGCCGTTCGACGCGATCTCGACGGCGTCCTCCTCTTGTTCGAGTTCGTCATCGTGATAAGGGACGAAATCGAAATCATCGCTGCCGGAATTAATGGGAAGTATCGGATCCATCTGACGGAAGTTGGCAGAGCTCGACTAAGACGCCATTCGTTGACTTCGGATGCAGAAAGGCGATCTGCATCCCATGCGAACCCGCGCGAGACTTCTCGTCGAGTAATTGAAATCCCTCGCCCTTCAGCCGGGCCAATTCCGCATTGACATCACCGACCTCAAAGGCAAGATGATGGATTCCTTCACCGCGCTTCTCCAGGAATTTGGAGATTGGTGAGTCCGGACTGGTCGGCTCAGTGAGTTCGATCATGGCGTCGCCAAGTTGAAACGAGGCGATGCGGACCTTCTGATCGGCGACGGTTTCGTGGTGGATGTTGTCGTCCCCTAGCAGCTTGCGGAATATAGTCTCTGCGCTGGCGAGGTCTTTAACGGCAATACCGAGATGAGAAATTTTCATAAATCGCACAACAGCAAGGAGGAAGGAAAAAGCGCGAGAATGTCCCAAACTGGCTTCAAATGCCTTTGGGCAGTGGGTTTTCCATGGGGCGGGAGGCAGGGTGTTATCCGGAATTCGTTTCAGGACTTCCAAATTACAGAAGTGTTTGGTTGAACTCCGGTCATTAGCGCGAACTTCCGTGCTTCGAGAACGGTTTACGGCACTCCAAGACAATGGGAGCAGGGAATTCTTGATTCCTCACTCTCCATTCTATGTTGGCAAGCACCCGTAGCTCAATTGGATAGAGCATCTGACTACGAATCAGAAGGTTTGGGGTTCGAATCCCTGCGGGTGCACTTTGTCCCTGTAAGTCGTTGTAAATCAACGCTCTAATTTTCAGACCGTGATTCTGAGTAACAAACGGATAACAATTGTTGCTCGACTTTTCCCCACTTTTTGACGCACCGGTAGCTCAACTGGATAGAGCATCAGCCTTCGAAGCTGAGGGTTCGGGGTTCGACTCCCTGCCGGTGCACTAGGTCCCAAACCAGCCGGTACTGACGCTGTTGTTTCCCGCTATTTTTGCTCTCCAAACTGCGTCGCTTGAATCACAGAATTGACTCTCACAATTTCAACTGCGATCGCATTCTACGACGGACATAACTACGGTGAGGATTCTAACCCAGTACCATCAGCGATTTGGCGACCTGTATTTCGAGATTAACCAAAGTGCTTCGCTGGGCTTGCCCTAAATTACTGGACAGTGTATTGGGTTGGCTTTTGGAGCTACATCGAATACACTATGGGGATACTAAATACGACGAGGCGTTCTAGACCGAACGCTTCGATCTCAAAACTCAGCTATCCGGGTTGCACCAGTGATACTTGTTTGCCTGAAGTGAGCCGCTCGTGCGAGCAGTCTGCTACTCCGTGGGTTCTTGTATCAACTCAAGTACTCTTGTGGATTCAGGAGTTACGACCTGCAGGAACAAGGTCCGGTTCACGGAGCTAAGTTGCGGAAGATTCAGTACACACTCCACGGTGTTATCCCCGACTGCTCGAAGTTCGCTCAGGGAAGGCGTGAGTACGGTCTGACCGCGCTCATCGAACAAGCGAAGCCGCACGGATGTCGGCGAGCTATCCAGACGGAAGTGAATCGTCGTCCGCATTGAGAAGGGATTCGGGAAAGCCAGTATGTCCGTTACCGCCGGCGATGCCGTGCTTTCCTTCATGGTTTGAGTGAACGGTTGGATCGGAAACTTGTGAAATGTTAGCGCGCCAATACCTCGGCTGTTCACTATCGTTGGTCCTTCGTACGCGGTAGAGGTGCCATTGAAATATTGCTCTGGCAAATACGTGAGCGTCTGAGCTTTAGAGAGTTCGCTAAGCTTCAGATAGACCGTGTCATGCGAAATCGAGACGGAGGTGATCGCCGCGTCTGCCCCGTCATGATAAAAATACTCATTCATCGATGCCTTCCCAGCGCCTTTGATCGTATCGCCGATGATATGTAGCCCAAGTTGTCTTCCTTTGAAGACCAGAGCGATCTCATTCCGGAGCGCCGATGTATAGGCAGCCGTGCAGATCGCTGGAGGCTCAATATTGACAGTGTCCGTTCCATGATAGAAGTCCTGCTCGACCATCGGCAGGATGGCAGCGCCGATCGCGTTATATCCTTCGGCGCTGAAGTGGCAACCGTCATGGCCAGGGGCACTAGCAGTCGACATTAACCGGATGTTAGGAAGGCTGTCAGCAAGCGTTCGTTGCAGATCGCGGAGCGCGCTCGTTGGGCCAGCGCCACAGCGGCTTGGTCGCACCTGGAAGAGATAGATTCGCTGCGCATTCGGATAGTCCTTCTGCCAGCTTTTATACAGCGCCTTGAAATTCGCGTAGTAGTTCGTGCGTGTATTTGATTCGCCCTGATACCAGAAGATCGCCTTGAACTTGTCCGCAAGGCCACACGTGAGCGATCGGTAGAGCGTCCGTCCGTAGATGGTCTCCAGCGCTGTGGAATCGGTGTCGTTTCGAAGATTGGATTCGATCGTAGAGCCACCTGCGCCACCGTTGATCACACATATGGGAAGATGATACTTCTGCATGAGTTGCTGCTGAAGATAATATCCCCAGACTCCCGTGAGGTACTTTCCGCTGAGGTATTGTCCGAAGCCGTGCGCATTTGCAAGACCCCATTCCGTATCGGCCGCGTCGTAGGTATCGAAATTCGAGTTGGCCGTTTGCACGCCGAAGGTCCGGAGGAATGGTGATTCATCTTGGATCGCCGTGTCTGCAGGATGGCTATTGGATTGCCCGCAGATGAGAAACGCATCACCGCAAACAAGATCGCTCACTTCTCGAATCGTCCATGTTGAATCCCCTTGCTTCAGCAATAAGCGAAGTGAGAACTGAGACAGCTCCGCATGAATGGAAGGTGTAAACCGAAATGGCGCATAGATCTTGGTGTACTCCAGCGCACTGCGGAGCGTCTGGATCACTGTGTCATTCCGTTCGATCTCAACAATAGCGCTATCGAATCGCGCCTCTGGAGTTCCGCCTGTAACACAGCCTTGTATGAGGAGCTGAGCGGAGTCATGTTCGTTGCGGGCGAAGAATTGCATCGGCCTTGGGAACGCCCGGATGATCACCTGCGGACGGAAGGGTGCATCGTAAATGGGTAAACTGGTGAGCGTGTCAAGTGCGTAGACCCCATTGAGTGGAGCATCGATCGAATCCAGGCCGGTGCGTCGTGAGTGGTTCACGAGGCGCTCGCCGTCATGGCCTACGCAGGTGGACATGTCGTAATGAATGACCAATCCCGAATCTTGCGAGGTGCCATACGTGTACATGCGCGCCCGAATGGAGTCTTCCGAACGAGCCACATTCCAGACGCGAAGCTCTGCGATCTCACCAACGAAGTGACGACCAATGATGAAGATGTTCGCGGCTGCGGCTGGTGCACCGGTATAGTGGCCGATGAATTCCCCGTTCTGATACAATCGCCAATTTGTGCCCTTGCGTGTTAGTGCGAGATGCGTCCAGCGATGCGGGATGAGGCGGGCTGAATTTCCTGTCGCTGAGTTCTGAGCCCAGACGGTCGCAGGCTGCAATATGCACAACGATACGCGGTCACCGGGATGATTGGAAGAGCCATCATGCATGTAGAAGCCATAGGACAGCTTCGACGCCGACTCAGCGAATGCGAAGATATTAGCAAGCTGGTTCCTACGGTCGGATCTCACCCAGCACTCGACCGTCCAGCTGGTATCGCCGTGGGCAAGCATTTTTCCACTGGCAAATCCTGAATCGAACCGGATTCCGTGGAATCGGGCTCTGGATATTCCGCTTGAGCTGGTCTGCCCGGAAGCGTCCAGTACCAGTGAGGAGACTGACAGGAGAACAACAATGCAACAGTGCAGGGGCCGCAAATGGCCTCTGCGATGGAGTCGCGTCATGTACGTGCGAAGAAAAGGTTTTCGGGGTCGAGACTTTTAGTAGCGTAGAATTATGCCACGCCTCGAAACTGCGACTTAGGCGCCCTCCACGCTAATTCGGGGTTAGTGTGAATAGCAAGATCGAGTAAAAATCTTACCGCAGGCATAAGATAATCGCTGGCCGCCTCGTTCCGATGAGGAGATTATCTTTGTGTTGTCAGGAGAGAGTGTAACGTGTAACGAGTTCGAAATCGAGTTCTGACACCTCCGCGCTCGCTATTTGTTACGCGGCCACTATCAATGCACAACCCCAATCTTCCGCACCTCCCGCCTTTCACCGACTTCCACAACCGCGAAGTATATCCCCGCCGGAATGTGCCAGAGATCGAACGTGAGAGCACCAACGCCATGCTGAGACACCACCACACCACCAAGCATGTCGATGATCCGCACGGAGATCGCTTCGCCATCATCGGCAACCGACAAGCGGTCGCCGCGCTGCGTTAGGAGGATGGATGATGGAGCAGGTGCGTCAACGCTGGCGGTTGTTACTTGCGAATAATCGAAGGCGAGATCGCTGCAATAAACGGTGTCGATGTATCCATAGACGCTTGTTCCGGGCAACGATACCGAAGGTGCCATAACAACAACCGCCCTTGCGCCTCCGCCTGGGTTCGGCGTGCTGACTGTTCCACCCGCGCGCACATAGCACACATCCGGAGTGCCGAGGTAATCGGCATAGTTGCCACAGACCTCGCACTGCCCACCTGGCTCGACGAAGATGAGCTTTGGTCCGGCAGCATACATTGGGTTGTAATCGCCACCGGCCTTTACCCAGATCACGCTGTCCAATCCCGAACCGTAATCGAGCTGCGTAATGATACGCGCGCCTCTGCCAATGATGGGATTGCAGCCAAGCACAGGAAATGATTTCAACCCATCGCCGTCGCACCCGTCCGTGTTCGTTGCGCGAAGTGCGACGTGCTTGAATCCATCCGTAGTGAAGCGGACGAGGGCCGCAGTGTCGGTTGATGTCTTTGGATTTGCATTACTATCGAACTGCCAGAGGAAGGTTGTTCCAGCCGCTTCCTTTTTCGTATCGTTGAGAATCAATTGCTCACCGACGAAGATGTGCTTGGGTGTCTTTCCCGTCACCGCGTCGCGCAATTGGACGGTCGGTGATGGAATATCAAGAACAGCAATATCGGAGCTACTTGTATCGGACCAAACCCCGTTGCATGCGACTCGATATCGGAAGTTATTACCCGCCCACATCATCTTAACTCGAAATGTACCATCCATTCCTGTGTCCCAGCCAACGCTTGTCTCAGGACCGAACGTCCCCTTCACGTCCGATAGGTAGAGATACAAGGTTTTCCCTTGCATGACGGAGCCACTCGCGTGATAGGGCACAAAAAGCGTGTCGCCGTAGCAATAGGTGGTCTTCGCCAGCGGCCCAAGTGTGATTCTCTGGGCATTCGCCGAGACAGCAACGGCCAAAAGGCCTAAAATAGTCAGAATTCGCAGCATAGCAACTCCCTGTGGTAAATTAGTACCACACAAGAACGCAAAAACCCGCTCCGGTTACAAAAATTAATGCAAAACGGCGATTTTTCTCACCTCCCGTCGCTCACCCGTCTCCACAACCGCGAAGTATATCCCCGCCGGGATGTGCGAGAGATCGATGTCGAGCGTGCCGATGCCGCGCTGGGAGAGGAGTTCGGTGCCGAGGAGGGAGAAGATGCGGCACGAGGTAGCCTGCTGCTCACCTGAGATTTTCAGGTGATCGGAATTCTGCGAAATGGTAAACGAGGGTTCGATACTGGTATTGACAGCAAGTTCAGGCAAGAACGTAAGCTGACGTACAATGCGCCCGTCAATGGTAATCTCCCATAGCGGTGATGATTCATCGCCGTCCTTGTGCATTGAGACAGCAATTGTTGAATCGGTGATGAATTCAGGATAGATACCCTTGAAGGAATAAGTGCAATACAAGTCCTGAAAGTTTATCGTGTCGATAGGCTTCGTCGGGTCGATGAAGCCATAGATACAAACGTGTTCGAATCCGTCAGTAGGTTGCACGCCCAGAGCAATCAACTTCTGGTTCGGCGAAAAACTTGCCCAGTTCACGCCAATAATTGGAAATGGAAATTCTATTCGAGAAGAGTCGAGGAAGTATCTTATGGTGCTGTCTTGATAGATAGTGTGCAAACCATCCCGAGAAGTAGCTAGAACCGTTTTAGAAAACACAAGCGGTGTTGCTATTAAGGATTGTGTTTTTGGTACGTATAGACCATGAAAATTGCCCTTCGTTGAGCCATACCCTATTGTGAAAGTGTCATTGCCTGGCGTTGAGCCAGAATACCATCCTCCTGCAATCTGCCCCGAGCCGAACGGACCTAAGATCTTTGGAGTGATCAACTGGAACGCGCCAGTCGAAAATCGGTAGGTGAATAGGTTCTGTACATAGGTAGATGCGTGACCGCTACTATCACTATCGACAAAAGAAACCACCATCAGCGAAATCAAGTCGGGATCGTAAGGACACGAAGTCAGGTACTGCCAGGAGATGTCTCGTTCACTGGGCAATCCGCCAGCGACGACAATCTGCTTTCGAGTGAGCGTTTGCATGTTTACGAAATAAGCGCCGCCATCGCCTTGGTTGTTTACGAAAACAAGGTTCTTGCCGTCGGGTGAATTTCTCTGCATCATGTCTGCGAATGCAGGAATGCGATCACTCCCATCAATCTCGACCGGAGGAGGGCAAGCACTTTGGGTCAAGGTTTGACCACGGCCCGAGATGGCAAGCCCAAAGAGGCTTGCCATCCACACCATACGGCAAATATTTTTTCTTGCTCTTTGGTTCATCGCTATCAATGGTGAACGATAATTCTGGCCTCTTCTATCCCGACATCAGTTGTCAACCTCCCGATGTAGAATCCAGAGCTAAACCTATTTGTAGCAACGTCGAAGGAGCGCGTCCCGGATTGGAGGATTTGCTCAAAGACCGGCCTCCCTATCAAATCGATCAACTCGAACTTTCTGGGATTAACTGAGTTTTCCACGTCAATCTCAATTCGATTGGATGCGATGCTAGGCCAAACGGCGAATGAGCCATTCTGCGCTTGATACCGTTGAACTCCCGAGGAACCAAGTAGGACTCCGAAAACAGTAAATCCCAACCCTATGTCAGCCGAATCCGGCGTAACGGAGGTTATCGTTCCAGTTCCGTCGCAGATTCCATACTGCCAAGTATGCAGTGTTACGGTCTTCAAATATTTGTGTTCAATGCCTGGCGTAAACGACGTATCACCCGGCATCCCAAAACCTTGTTGGCCGCTGGTCACTTCGCACCATGGCTCCTGCCAATTCGGGTACATCTTCGCACGCCCTCTATGATGGAAATGAGCACTGTCCAGTCCGGTATTTCCCCACACGTAAAGCTTTTTCGTCGTATCAAAACCCCAGGGAGCGTATGAATATGTCGCTGTGATTTCTCGCACTCGCACGTTGTACTTGCTGCTCGGCACATGTTCATGCACAGAAGTATCACTAGTCGCGTCATAGAAGAGTTTGTTTGAATCGATCCCCAAGCTCCAAATTCCGAAATGAAGCGCCGAATCTGGAACTTCAATATGAGCGAGCACATACGCTTTTCTCGTTGGGTCGAGCATCATAAACATTGTGTCTGCTTGCACGAAGCCAAATCCAGTTAAGGTATCATAACCGATTGGGTACGCAGGATGAGTCGAGTATGGATCGAGATCAAATGGCGGATTTACAGTCACAACGTCATGAGCCGAAGCTTTCAATACACCCTCGACATCCTCGCGAGCATATGCACGTCCATTCCTTTGCATGTAACCTCGGAAGAGCGCGATTTGTCCACTCACAAGTGGCGCTGCTGCAGATGTTGCACCAAACCAGGTGTATTGGTCTGTATTGTGTGTCGCTCCTCCGATACTATCTGCATCGTCCGGCACAAGGGCCATCGCAATATTAACCGGGAAGGAAGGAAAGGCAGTATCGTATAAACTCTCCACTCCTCCAGGAGCGATAAAATCCACGTTGTTGCTTGTATTCGAGGTGACCTCTCGGATTTTATTGTAGTCAGAATTACCGACCGAGGACGCTCAACCTACGCAACAATATACCACAACAATCTCTTCCTCTTGCAAATTGTGTGTACCCCTCACATCCCACTCAACCGCTTCACTTTCCCCTTTGGCTTCGCGTGATGGGCGGAGGGCGGGGCGAGCGGGTAGTCGGTGTCGATATCGCCGCGCATCATCTTCGAGAGTTTGTTCTTCAACAGCGACATCTTGAACGGCGAGAGATAGTCGATAAAATACTTTCCGTGCAAATGATCGATCTCGTGCTGGACAACGCGCGCGACGATCTTGTCGTACTCCATCTCGACCTCCTTCAAATTGCGGTCGAAATACTTAACGCCGATCTTCTCGGGCCGCACGATCTCCTCCCGAATTCCCGGCAAACTCAAACAGCCTTCCTCGAACACCGACTCGCCCTCGGTGCCGATCAGCACCGGATTGATGAGCACCAGCGCATCCTGCTCCTGCATTCCATCCACACCGCTTACGTCAATCACAGTCAGCGCCAGCGCCTTCCCCACCTGGTTCGCCGCCAGCCCGATGCCATCGGCATTGCGCATGGTGGCGAGCATATCCTTGATGAGTTTTTGCAGCTCGCCCGAATCCTTCTCGATCTGCGCAGTTTCCTGTCGCAGAACGGGGTGATCGAAGGTGTAGATTGGCAGGATCATGTCAGAACCTTGATTTTAAGAGATTTAATAGATTAATGAGATTGGAAGAATTAGATTAAGAGAAGTCATCGCACAAATCTATGAAATCTCTTAAAATCAAGGTTCAGACAGTGGGCTGTGGACCTGAGGGGACTCGAACCCCTTACCTCGTCGTTGCGAACGACGCGCTCTACCAGATGAGCTACAGGCCCCCTTGGGCAAGGATGAATGATGAATGATGAATTATGAAAAGGGAATTAGGCCCTTCTTTACGGATTCAGCCGTCGTCGCTCATCGCAGTCGCGTGAAAATGTTCTTTGGGGAGTGAGAGTTCCGGCGAAGTGCGTGAACGGCGACGTAGATTTGCAATACGAATGACATCCAACTACTTCACGCTTGCTGCCATTGTTCGCGAACTCGGGCCAATTCTGCACGACGCACGGTTCGAGGAGGCCTATTCTCTAAGGCCGAACGAGCTTCGACTTCGGTTCGATCTGGGTACATTGGTGGCGGTTTTGCGGCCCATAGACGGCGCTCTCTTCTTCTCTGACAGGGAGGAGCGGCGGCCGAAGCATAACGTGCAGCTCTTTTTCTCCGAACTGGTCGGGCGGGCCGTCAGCGGAATTTCCATCGCCGCTGAAGATCGCGTGGTGTATCTGTCGTTCGGGGAATCCGAAATAGTCCTGTCGTTCTTCGCAACGCCGAATGCGGTGTTGATGCAGAATGGAGAGGTTGTCGCGGGGTACAAGCGGATACGAGAGGGAGCATCCGGTTGGCGGGAAGGGGCAAGTGCGACGGACACGGTGACGCACACTAATCTGCTGGGGAAGCAATATCTTCGCGAAGCGGTGGCGCGAGATTGCAGTCCGGAATCCTTGATAGCTGAGTTGCAGAATTCCCGAGCAGCTTACATCCATCGCACGCCGAGCAAGATACTGCTCGCGCTTTTGCCACTCGCTTCCTTGCCGGACGCAGTAATAGAAAAGCGTGACTCTATTACCACTGCCGTGCGCTCAGTCATCATTGAGCGTGGCAAGTTCGTGATGGTGAATTCGTTGCGGTCCCGTCTGTTGTCCTCATGCGACGCCGAGATCGAACGGCTTCGTCATTCGCTTGCGGAAATGCGAAAGGGTGTGGAGAACTCCAATCGTGCGGAGAAGTACGCCGCCATCGGTAATGCACTCCTCATGGCGGCAAGTGGGATGATCAGCGGCTTAGAGGAGACGACGCTGGAAATTGAGGAGCGTCCGATGATCGTGAAGCTGAACCGCGATCTATCGCCGTACGAAAACGCTTCGGCATATTTCGAAAGAGCAAAGGGTGCAAAGGCTTCGAAAGAAGAATTACGGCAACGGACACAAACGACGAAAGCCACGATTCAACAACTCGAAGTCATCAGAGCAGGTATTGCGGACGCTTCGGATCTGAAAGATTTGGAGAAATTTGAACGACAGCGCTCTTCGTCTGATTCGATGGCACCTGCCAGCACATCCGCTTCGGCCACAACGACCCGGTTCCGGGAATTCACGGTCCCAGGTGGCCTGACCGTTTTGGTCGGAAAAAATGCAAAACAGAATGACGAGCTGACCACCAAGGTTGCCAAGAAGGAAGACATCTGGCTGCACGCGCGAGGTGTTCCGGGGTCGCATGTTGTGTTGCAATGCGGTAAGCGTCCGCAGGTGCCGAAAGAGGCGATCGAACGCGCAGCGGAAATTGCAGCGTATTTTAGTGACGCAAAATCGCAGCCGCTTGCTCCCGTCTCCTACACACGCAAGAAGTATGTTCGCAAACCACGAAACGCCGATCCCGGTGCAGTAGTGATGGAGCGCGAGGAAGTGATACTGGTTCGACCACAAATCCCGGAGAAGAAATGAGCATTTACGTTGGTGTGGAAGGCGGTGGTACAAAGACGCGAATACTGATACAGCGCGGCGATGCGGCACCCAGTTACCACGAGTTTGAAGTCTCGCTAAAAGTTCGTGACAACGATTGGTCCGCGTCTTCAGATGCGCTTGGAACAGTGCTCACCGAGTTGCTGGGGAAAGACATATCGCAGGTGACAGCTGTAGCGGTCGGGCTTTCTGGAATGAGCCGCACCGAAGATCAGGATGCGTGGAAGTCCTCGGCGCGAGCCAATCCTGCATTCACGAATGTGAATCTCCACATCGAGACAGACGCGACGCTGACTCTGTCGGCAGTTCTGGGGGAAAGTGAAGAGGGAATTGTGCTTATAGCAGGTACTGGTTCCGTCCTGTTCTTTCAGCCACATGGTGGCGCGCCGAGGCGCATTGGTGGCTGGGGGTCTCTGCTATCAGACGAAGGAAGCGGTTATCGAATTGGACTGCGTGTGCTGAGCTATTACATCCGGGTTCTCGACGGAGTCTATCCGCCGGATGAGTTGAGTCAAGGAATACTGCTTCGACTGCCCGAGGAGATACGAGAGAATCGGATGGAAATCGTCAAGCTGGCGGAACGGGATTCAGCGTTTGTATCGAGCCTTGCACCTATCGCATTTGAATTGTCGCAACAACTTGCCCCCGCGCACGACCTGGTCTATGAGGAGCTGATCGAGCTGGCAATGTTGGTGTTTCCTGTATTCGCGGCAAATGTCATGAGCGGTAAAAAGCCGTACAAGCTGTTCCTCTCCGGTTCGATCGCGAAGCATCCGATCATGATCGACGTGCTTCAAAATGGATTCGAGGAAACAGACATCACGCTGATCCCTGTTGAAGATCACTTACCCTGCCTGAAGGCGCTGGAGATCGCTCGTTGGCTGTGAGCTGGTCAGCAACATCAACTCTATTCTGAATCTATCGTAACGAATTCGCCAATGTCCGAGCTTGTCTTTGTGGCGGCGCTGCCATTAATAATATCTTCAGCCTACTATTGGCTCCTGAATGTGGACACCGGCCGAGCGCTCTATCCGGATTCCCACCGCTATTTTGCCGCAGGTGGGGGTGAGCGGTTGCATAAGCCGTTCCATCTGCGGTGGTTGTTGCCGTTCGTGTGTAGGCAGTCACCCCGGCTCTGGAAGTGGGTGACCGGTGGAGCGATGGTTCTGCTCCCGGTGATGATGTCGGTTTACCTTTACGAGCAAGGGGTTGAGCCGAAGAAGTGCCTTGTCGGCGCGTGCTTACTGCTGGGGCTTCCGGGAATTATCCGAATGAATGCACTCGCGGAATACTTGCTCGATGGGACGGCCTTGTTATTCATGTTGACGAGCGCAACCTGCTTCCTTGCTGGGAATGTCCCACTGGGGATCGCATTCTCTTGTCTGGGGGGGATGACCAAAGAGTCCACTCCGATCTTCGCAGCACTTGCCTGCTGGAATCCGTTAGCGCTTTTGGGGTTCGTCCCGGTTATCGCAGCGGCATTGATACGCAAGCCGAATCCAGTGGACATGCTTGGTGGCGAGGTGATCTTGTCGCATCCATTCCAGACAGGGATCCAGTTTCATCGCGGTCGCTGGTTCAGCTTGGAATTCATGCTGCTGCCATTTGGAGTTTGCATTCTGGGGCTCATGCATCTCAGCGTACCACTTATCGTGATGATCGTCGTTTCCTACGCACAGCTTTTGGTGGCAACTGACAGCGTCCGATTGTACCAATGGTGCTTCCCCCTGCTGATTCTCGCCACGGTCCAAGTCCTACCGTTGGAGTACTCAGCGATCGCGATAGTAATGCATTGGCTGAACCCGTATCAGAAGTATTATATTTGAGTCGAAGCGCGGGTTCTCGCGCTATTTGTGCCGAATGAAGACGGGAGGATACCTGCTGAATTTGTGCCACCTGGAAGGCATTCCCTACAGCTACCGCCTACAGGTTGCCATCCCGGAACGGGCAGAACGCCGCACTCGTTTACGGCGCAGGAATTTCAGGTCCGGGCATGTGGTCCGGCATTTATCCATCCTCCGCCCGTTTTGAACAGAGAATCCATTCTACGTCAATGGCCGACTCCAAAATCTCCTCAACCTCCGAGGTCACCTCAACAATAAATCGCAACGGCCATTCGAAAAATGGCGAAAAACAAGGATCAGCTGCAATGAGCCAAGAAAATTCTACATCCAGACCAGAGCTTTTTGACATGATCGGTGAGCGGGACCACGAGCAGGTGGTTATGTGCCACGATAAGGAATCCGGTTTGAAGGCCATCATCGGCGTTCATAATACAACCCTCGGACCCGCCCTCGGCGGAACCCGCATGTGGACATACGCCAGCGACTACGATGCGCTCAACGACGTGCTTCGTCTTTCACGCGGCATGACCTACAAGGCCGCAGTTGCCGGACTCAACCTCGGTGGTGGCAAGGCCGTTATCATCGGCGATCCGCGGAAGGATAAGAGCGAGGCGATGTTCCGTGCGTTCGGACGTTTCGTCGAAGGTCTCGGTGGGCGTTACATCACGGCCGAAGACGTTGGCACCGGACTCAATGAGATGGTATGGATCCGCTCGGAGACAAAGTATGTCACCGGCATTCCCGTGGAGCTCGGCGGTTCAGGCGATCCTTCGCCAGTGACGGCTCGCGGCACGTACGTTGGTATCAAGGCGTGTGCGGCGGTCAAGTACGGCAGCGATTCGCTTGCTGGCAAGAAGGTTGTCATTCAGGGTGCTGGTAACGTGGCGGCATCGCTCGCGAAGTATCTTACCGACGATGGTGCTAAAGTTGTCATAACGGATATTTATCTGGACAAAGCGAACGCTGTTGCCAAGGAGACGGGCGCTGAAGTGGTTGCGCCAGAGAAGATCTTCGGGTTGGATTGCGACATCTTTGCTCCGTGCGCGTTGGGTGCGATCATCAATGATGAGTCGATCGCACAGCTTAAGTGTGCGATCGTTGCTGGTGCTGCGAACAACCAACTTGCAAATGAAGAGCGTCATGGGAAGGCACTGAAGGATCGCGGTATTCTCTTCGCGCCGGATTACGTCATCAATGCTGGCGGACTCATCAACGTTGCTAACGAGCTCGAGGGCTATACGCAGAGCCGTGCGCTAAAGCAGGCTGATGGTATTTACGATTCGCTCAAGAAGATCCTTCTTCGTGCGCAGGATGAGAACATCACGACCGTCGAGGCCTCCAACAAGGTCGCCGAAGATCGAATCCGGGCCGTCGCATCAACGAAGCGCATTTACGCCTCGAAGTCCGATTTCAGCGGACGTTTCGGGGAGTATTGGAAGCGATAAGATAAGTGTACTCGCGCAAAAAGGTCGGAGAATTGTCCGCTCTTTTTTGCATGAAATAGAAGAGGCCGGGTTCAAACCCGGCCTCGCACATTGGAAATGTGACGGGAGTTAGTCTTTGTCCTTGTGCTCGTGCTTGGCGATCATCTCTTTCCACTTCGCTTGCTGATCGGCGGTTAGGATTGGCGTTACTTGCGCTTTGACGTTCTCCATGTCAGCCTTCATCTTAGCTTTGGCCGTTTGCTGCGCTGGCGAGTCCTTGGTCGCTGCCTTGACAGCTTCATGGTCTGCTTTGAACGTTGCTTCGTTCTGCGCGTAGATCGCTTTGATCTGCGTGGCCTGCGCGTCGGTGAGGTTCAGCTCTTTCTTCATGTGCTCGATCCGATTCTCCGGGTCGAAGCGATGCCCACCTGCACATGCGGTGAGTGTACCCGCCGCGAGCGTACCGCAAACGGCGAAAGCGCTGAGTGTTCTCTTGATTGTAGTCATAGTCTTGTTCGAGAGTTGTTGTTCTGCAACGAAGCGGGCGGTTTCAAGCGCTTGCGCTTCGTGTGATTGTTTGATACACTCTCTACTCTTTGTTGTGGGACTTTGTTACCGGACGGGGGATTTAACTTTCTTCACCAATCAATTCATGCATGATGCGTCATCTCGGGACTCTTCGCAATGACGTCAGAGCGTGAACATATAATGAAGATGGGGCCGAAGCCCCACCTTTCAAGTCACTCAAATTTCAGAAAGCTACGTTCAAACATTATCCGGCAGAATCTCGACCTCCGGTTTCCTCTTACGCTTTGCCATCCCGAAGCTTGCGATGCCCAAGCCGAAGCCGATGAGCGCCAGGCAGTTCATGCCAAGCGAAATGGAGCGGCCCGTCTGGTAGTTGGCATCACGGAAGGAGAAGTGGATTTCATGCGCACCAGCAGGAACGACGATCGCACGGAACGCATAATCAGCACGATAGATTGGCGTCGGTTTGCCATCGATAGTGGCAGTCCAATCAGGATACCATGTGTCAGACATGAAGAGTAGTCGATTGCCCTTGGTCTTCGTTTGCATGCTAACGTTCTCGTTCTTGTACTGCGTGATCGTCGCGGACTCAGCGCTGTCGATCGGTTGCTGTTCCAGCGCGGGCATACCCTTTGGTGCCTCATCGAAATAGACAACATCGCGCGGATTGAATGAGCCGGCATTCATCGCGTGCAGAATGTCGAGCTTCGGTTTTACATCATAGCGATAGGACAAGAACGCGCGCGGCAATACATGAGGGTTCTGCCAAACGATCGCAGGAATTCCGGGCTTGCCGTCCTGGCCTTGAGGGGCTGGCTCTTTGGATTGGAATGCACCCAAGAACCGCGTCTGGTCATTCGAGAGTCCGCCGTTCGCGATGATGTACTTCGTGTTCAGCAGATCGAACATGAACGGATTGAAGATGCCGTTGCCATTTTCGTTGCCGGTGATGTCGACCACATCCTGGAAGGCACGCATCTTGGCAGCGTGATATCCGCCAGCAGATTGAATGCCGTAACTGACGAGCACGTTGGATGGATTTTGTTCCGTCAAGTCTGTGACGCGATAGAGCGACTTATCCTGCTTGATGAAGTCTATGTAGTCATGCGAAGCGAAGCTGCTCTGGTATTGATCTTTTGTGATGATCTCCATGGGACGAGTATCCACGCGCCAGAGATCAATGATGCAGAGCAAGAATAAGCCAACGGCTAAGACAAGCGGGGAGAGCTTGCGCTGCAAGAAGTAGAGTGCAAGACCACATGCGGCCACAGCGAGCAGCGCCCCGATGACGGCGTCGTTGGCGGCTGTCGAAGCGATAAACTCCTTGATGCCATCGGGATAGCTCGCGATGTGGCTCTTCGCCATCCCGGATTTCACCGCGCCGGTGATCATGCTACGGCCAAGCAGGGAGATAAGGAAGAATGCACCGGATGCATAGAGTCCGTACTTAAAGAACTTTTGCAAGCGAGCATCTTCTTCCGGTCGCTTGATCTTCCATACGCGGAGGATCTCCTCGAAGGTCAGCGCTGCGAGTATAGGGAAGCAGAGCTGCATCAACACGAGCGCCATCATCGGCGCACGGAATTTGTTGAACATCGGGAAGAGATTGAACATCGGCTTGAAGAGGATGGACCGGAATGCGAATCCATGCTCCGTGGTAGCATCGCCGCCGAATGAAAGCAGCAGCGCGAAGAGGCTGATGATCGTTAGCGGCGCGACCAGTCGGTCGCGCTTCCAAAGCGAGAAGATCCCTATGATGGCAAGAACGAATACGACGATGCCCGTATAGTTAGCCGCGTCGGTACCGTTCATCTGTCCCCAGTAGGTTGGGATGCGCGTTTCACCTTGAACCTCTGGTCCCTCGTAGGGGAGCTTGCCGAAGCCATAATAGCCTGGGATAAGGAATGTGATCATTTCTCCGGGAGAGAAGGACCACGCCGTTGCATAATTCCAATCCAAGCCGCCGGACTCTGTCGTAGCATTATTCGAGGAGACTCTGCTTTCCTTACCATCTGCCGCTTGGGTATCCTTGATCGGAGGGGAGGAGCGAATGGAATAGGGTGCGTATGCTTGCATGGACATATAGCGATCTGCCGACATCGCAAACGCGACACCCGTCATCAGCAGCGCGAGCACTCCGGAGCGCAGTAACGGTCCGATCACATGCATCTTTGAACTCTCGTGTTTACGCAGAAGCTCGACGATCAACGAGACTACGAAATAGAGCAGCACCGCAAGGAAGACGTAGAAGATCATCTGCGCGTGCGTGGACTCCAGCAAAAAGTGGAAAGAAGTTGCGAGCACAGCGGACCAAAACACGAGGGCCGGCCACTCCATCTTCTGGGAGCGTAGCCGCTCAATGCCCATGAAGATATACGGCATCGTCATGATGGCGAAGATCTTCGTGTTGTGGCCGATCATTACGTACGTAATGATCCACGTTGAAAAAATGGCGCTAAATGCGGCAAAGAGTGCGACGACGCGCGATGTGTTCCGCGTGACCCGCATCAATAAGTACATGCCGAGACCCAGGATAAAGTAATGCCAGATATGCGTCATCGCATCCGTGTTCGGCGAGAGCGCGCGTGGGATGGATTGAGCAAAATCGAAGACGACATGCACCAGGTCATACGTTCGCGTGCCCGTTACGACAAGCGCCGAGAACGCTGGCATTCCGCAGAAGATGTTCGGCATCCATTGCGGGACAGCAGATCCGTTGGCCGCAGCAGAATCCACGAAGGGCTTGAAGCTATCGGAAGCGACATTGTCGCCGGCGGAGAAGACGTGCGAGGAATCCAGTACGCCGCGGAAGAAGACGATCAGCGAAAGGAAGAGCAGCGCGACGGCAACGGCATCGCGCCACTTCTCCGGGATGAAATGCCCGAGCGAGCGGGAGGCAACGTCCCGCTCAGCCTGCATCGCCGCGATGTGCGGATGCTGCTTGGTGGACTTGGACTTTGTTACAACTGGTTGTCCGTTCGGTTCTTTCGCCATGCGAGGTTACGTCGTTTGATAGGTTGCCGAAAATACTAGCCCTACGCTAACTGGACTCCCGGAAAAATAGTGCGACAGGGGGCGATGTTTGGGAGGTAATCGCGCGGGTGGCATGACTTCAAGGCGTAGACCGCTACTTTGCGATATCCGATCATTCAAGACATTGCACGGTCGGAGTTCATAGCGTCAGGAAATAATGGTCTGCGGTGTTGAGATCGAAGTGATGCCGGCTGGGTGCAAAGCGCTATCCACACGCCAGGCGCCGACCATCGATGCCAGAAGATTGCCCGGTAGCAGAGGACGCACCGAGACACTCGCTGATCGTGTAGTTGAAGTAGCGGGTTGTGGATATTGGCGTGTCACTGAACGGGGTGCTTCCAGAAGCTTGATGCGTCGAGGTTCGATGGGCAGAGGTAAATCCAGTTTGCAGAGGCAACGAGAATCGGGGATGGTCCTGCGTCCATTGGAACATTGCACACAATTCGCGAGGATCCATCCGCAAGCGAGTACTCCTTGATCTTACCGAGAGCCACGTAATACAGAGACTTTCCCGTTACCGCATACGACGCGGATGGCGGTTCAAGTTGTGATGCGGCAATCGCTGGATTCTTGCTCCATGCATCACTCATCGGATTGTACGCCCACCATTGATAGGTCTCTTGGTAGAGGGAGTCGAGATGCCCCGTCAATACATAGCACGTGCCAGTGCCGCTGATCGATTCGACGATGTTCAATCCCCAGAACGGAGGTGTTGCCATCTCCTTCCACTCGGATGTGGCATCGTCGTATCGCCAGAGATTCACGATCCGCGTTGTGTCGCCATAGTACGCGTTGTTATGGCCGCATCCAGCAAATATGAAGTTGCCATCGGTGAAGAAGATCGGTTGGAGCGGCGCCAGCGCCGGGTTTGTCGGGAGTTTTGAAACGCTGTTCGTCTTCGGATCGAACACTTCAAATCCCGCCGCATTCGTTACACCTGAGAGGAAATAGGCCTTGCCATGAAGTGTCAACGACAGAGGCTGAATTAGATCGAAAGCTTTTGAAGACCATGTGCCGCTGTTCTCATCGAAGAGTTCGAGCTTCTTCTGCGATCCCTGTTGCGCCGAACCAAAACAGAGCTTCCCTGAGCACGCCACAGGTACGCAGACAGGGTCGAACGCTTCGGGTCGGACTCCCGCTGAGACCCACCCTTGTGAGTCACGTGAGGCGAAGACGCCTACGTTCGAAGCCCAATATGTTTTGCCGTTGATCAAGACAAAAGCGGTAGCAGTCAGCGCCGTATCCGCCTGTGGCGGAAGTGTAAGAGTGACGGAGAAGACCGCTATGGCCGGACTGGGAGAGGGGTTGGTTGCTTGGCAAAATAGGGTAGTATCGAATTTCCGGCCGTCTGAGACTTTGAACCCGCAGGATGAAATCAAGTCAATATCATAACCGCTAACAAAGGGGAGCACGGGTCCGACAGGACATTGACAACTTGCATTGAGGAACACCTGGCCGAGATAGACTGCGCGGCCTCCCATTGTCAAGCCAGGGTCTCCTTGGGAGGAACTCAGCCCAGAGGGCACGCTAAGGGAATTGGTGCAACCCGCTAGCATGAAAAGAATCCATATCCGAGAAAAAGTAGCGAATAATATCGAACGTTCAGTTGTCATGGAAATTCAGATCAATCAATTCACGAGTAAAATTTGGTATCAGCTGCATATTTCTAATGCAAAAATAGCCATTCCCAAAAGTCGCGTTGTCATGGTTCTGTCATAAGAGTGTCAGATGTTTGAAATGGATTTCAGCAGAGGGATCGTCGTCTCTGACGGCAGTTGTAGAGCAACCGTGATTGATCTCGGTGTCGGTGGGTTATTTCTCCGATCCTGGCCATAAGCGGCAACCCTGACTCAACTGGATTCAGGAAGCGAAAAATAGTACCGATTCTCCGCGCACATAGTCGGACAGATTGGCACGCTGGAGGTTTCACGTTGCCGATGGGATCTATTATTTGCGAGTGAGTTCGGGCGGTTTTTGTTGAGACGCGGCGGGTTGTGGTGGGGTGATGATGGTAGTGACGTGTAGCGCGGACTTCAGTCTGCGCATAGGGGGTCACAGACTAAAGTCTGTGCTACACGGGGAGGTGGGGAGAAATTTGTGGCTTTCTACCGAATTCCTGGTCGGTTCGGGAACCGCAAAAAATTTATGGAAAGCGCTTTCTGTCCTATAGACAAAAAGCTGTAAGTTGTTGATTTATATGAGAAGTTCATGAATCGCGAATTTACATCACACAACTAATGTGCTTGCGCGTGGTACCTCTGCTTGGTATTATGAATTGCCAATTTACACACGCACCGAAATTTGCTGCGCTATGAAAGCTATTCTTTCGTCGGGGTAGTGACGATGACAGTAACGGTTCTGGAGTAGAAACGGCCTTCGGGGAGGGAGTTGTCGTAAAGAAGGACAGAGCGCCCGAGTCCGCGGACCTCGCCCTGGTCGATGCCAATGATACGCTTTGTGGATTTAGCTCGGAGTTCGGAAAGCTGTTGGTTGTACTCATCGGAGCCCATGCGATCGGTATATCCGAGAATCGCGACCTTGGACTGGCTGGTAATGCGTGCCTTGACGAAATTGGCTATCCGGCGGTTTGCATCTGAAAGCTCACCTCGGTCGAAATCGAAGAGAATGAGGCTATATCGGGAAATAATGGTGTCCACCGAGCCCTGGTTGTGCTTGTCGCTGAGCGTGAAATGTCGGAATGGGATGGGCACGTCGCCAGACTCCGCTGGGCGGCCAGTTTCGTCCGCAACCTGTAGCAGGGTGTGGACCGTGTCGAGGTGAAGGAGGGTGGATTCGTGCTCCTTATCGAGATCCCAGTCGAGGTGGGTCGGTAGGGAGTCCTTGCCTGCAAAGCCCTTGAGTTTATTGGAGTTACTGGTGGCCGAGACCTCCCACTGCCGGAATCCGGACTCGGCGACGCCGTGTGGTAGGAATCGAATCTTGGCGGGATTCGGAATGTGGGCGGTATCGGTCGTGAATATGGGCTCCATGACCTGCCAAAGGTTGGAGGTGATCTCGACTCGGCGGTTTTCTACGGAGCCGTCGGAGTCGGCAACGGAAGAAGGCTTTTCTGGTAGGCCTCGCACCTCGAGTTTCAAGCGTGCCGGGTCGATCTTCCAGGTGTCGCGGAGGTAGTTGAAGACGGTTTCAGCTCGGGCCTGCGAGAGTGCTTTGTTGCCCTCTTCAGATTGGCCGTCGTTGCAGCCAGTGATGGTCAGCCGCCCCTTGGGGTAGTCCAGCATGCGCCTGCCGAGAATATTGATCATATCATAATAGAGCGGCAGGGTTTCGTAGTCGTTGAGCTTGGCATAGCTGAAGTGCTCCGCCTCGGCCGCGGAGATCTGATGATAGCGAGCCGCAAGTGCGGATGAGCCCTTGTCGAAAAAGAGGTAGTTCAGCAGTGGCCGATATTGCGTGCGTATGTAATCCTCGAGCACTACTTCCTTCAGCGGGTGTTCCTGGCCGACAGAGTCTACCCTCGCCAGTTGCAGGGATACGGAAAGCGCCGGGACTTTCGGTGCATGCACTTCGACTACAACCGGCGCTGGTGTAGGTGGCGGTGGTGGGGGAGTTGCCGGCGGCGGTGGGGGTGGAGGAGGAGGAGGTGGCTCTTTGAAGAGGCGATATTCGATCGCCACGCCACCCATGATGGAGCTTGCCTTCCAGTTTACACTGCTGGCCAAATTGCTGAAACCCAGCGTATAGAATGCCTCCGGAAGTGCAAAGAGAGTACCTCCGGCGTTCAGCGGAAGGCGATACTGTGCGCCAAATGTCAAGCCGAGATACAGCTTGGAGAGATTTGGGGTGGTACCAGTGGAGTCATTGCGGATACGCTTGCCATTTTCGAAAGTGCCAGTGTTGGCTGGTTCCAGCATAGTCTCCTGCTGGTGAAATGTGTTGGCAAGTACGAAGCCGGCCACTGGTCCTACGTTGAGGGTGAGGTTTTCAACGGGAGAGTACCGCGCTAAGGGGGTGAGCGCGATCATTGAGATCGAAGAGGCGAGGGAGTGCTCGAACGTGCCGATCGTGGGGACGCCTCCGACGAGGACTGTGGTTGAGCTATCCGCCTTGAGCGTTGCGCCGAGTGTTCGAAAGCCAAGTCGCAACTCGAACGAGAGCGGGTTCGCCCAGAGAAAGTCGTAGAAGCCGCCAATTCCGAAGCCGAGACCAGAGCCGCTGGAGAATTGCGACCCGCATGTTGGGCAGTCGGGGAGCGATTGAAATGTGGCGCTGTGCTGATTAATGCCCGCCTGAACGTATCCACCAAAATGGGACGTCTCGATTCGCTCTTGGGCCACCGAAGGGGTTGTATGGCAAAGCGAGAGCAGTAGTAGGAAGAAATACCAGCGTCCTTTGACTCCTTGATGTCGCTGCGGGTAGAGGAGGTTAAATGCCATCAATGGAAAACCTCCATCTTCGAGTGGAGGGTTTGTGTGGGTGTGCGGAGTACGACGTCGTACATGCCGTTTGGCAGATTTGCAGCGTCGATGACAGCATGATAGTCACCTGCAACTCCTTCGCCGTTCAGGATCGTGCTGACCGTGCGCCCAAGCATATCGCGAATAAGTAGCTGAGTTGAACCGGGCTCAACGAGCGAATAATCCAACGTTCCAAAGTCGTGCACAGGATTCGGTCGCGCTGCGCTGAGCAGTACTCTGCCGTCTTCGCTAAAGAGCCTCGTGCCGCCTGCATGACAGATGCCAAGCAGAATGAACTGGCCACTATCGAGTGTCGTGCGAATCGCCTTTCCATTCGACCAGACGATGCTGTCGAAATAGATGGGGGTCGCGGTGGTGTCACCGAGGGCGGCGATGAGTTCGAGCTGGTCGAGTGTGCCAGTAGTCAACGTCGCAGAACGTGTACCTTGTTTGGTAACACTCCGCCACTTACCGTTGATCGCCGAACTGACAACAGGGCCTACCGGAGCCAGGAGAGACTTATCGAAGTGAATCGTGTATTGATAGTCCGTTGCAGCCCCCTTATCGAGGTTGCGTGACGAGAGAATACTGATCGGAAGCTGGATGTGATCCCCAGCGTATGCCTGAGTAGTTTGAATGCCAAGCTCAACAGCGGGGAGTGATGCTGCGTCGATAATGTCGATGCTCGCCGTGCTGCTGCATCCGTTGGCATCTGTCACTGTCAGCTTGTATGTTCCGGCGGAAGTAATGGTGATGTTCGCAGTCTTCTCACCTGTTGACCAAAGATACTGTGCGAATACTCCATTTGCGGAAAGTACACTCTGGTCGCCTGGGTGCTCCAGCAACATCAGTGTCGCGTTGATGCCGATAACCGGAACGGGATGAACCGTTACAGTGCGCGTTTCAGATGTGCCTGTGCAGCCACCGCTGGTCACTGTCAGGGAGTAGGAACCTTGCTTGGCAATTGTAATCGCAGAATCAGTTTCGCCGGTGCTCCAAGAGTACGATGCATATTTTGCGTCTGCTGCCAGTACTAGGGATTGTCCTTCGCAAAGATTAGAGTCTCCCAAAATCTTGGGGACAACCTGCGTTCCTACCGTAATCTGCTTGGTCAGCGTTGTGGAGCACTTCCCATTATCCGCCTTAAGTGTGATGGTCTGTATCCCCGGAGTATTCCAGGAAACATCAATCGACGGCCCCACCCTAGTAAACGGCGTGCCGCCAGTAACTTGCCATGTATAGAACGTAGTACCTTCTTGTGGAATCGAATAGGTCACCGTTGTTCCGCTGCAGGCGGTCGTAGGACCACTAAAAGCAACTTGAGGTTGAGGAAGCACCTCGACGTGCACGGTATCAAGATAATGGCAGGTACCTCGCGTTATGTCAACATGATACACCTTAGTGGTTGCTGGAGATACGGATTGTTGGGGCTTTGTAGGATCGATGATGTCTGGAGATGCTGCCCACGAATAGGAGTCGCCGCCGCTTGCGGAGATCGAGGCCGCATCGCCAGCGCAGATGGTGTCCAGATGATTATTAGCGGACGGAAGTGTGAATGGGGTAGATGAACCGATTATGGTTGCCGAGGAGTAAACATTATCATTATCCTCGCCAGGTGTGGCACCATAAGTGGTGCCGTTGACAGTGAGATCCGTGCAGTTCTTAATGATCCCGGCTGATCCGCTATCGATGTTGCCAGTTGCCGGTGTTGGCCCCCAATAGGTACCACCTGCTCCGCCACCGCCTGGACCGAATGCATCCGTGAATGCGTCGCAATCAACCGAACCGCCGTCGCCCCCGCGGAGGTCGATAAGGCAAGTGCTGCTCGTGCCCGCGTCTATGAATATAGCTCCTCCCGCACCTCCGCCTCCGGCCGCATCACGAAGAGAGGTCTGTCCAGAGGCACCTTGTGCGCTGATGATGTGTCCGTTCGTGGTAAGTTTTGGAGTGATGAGGATCGCAACACCACCTCCTGTGCCACCGGCGGTTCCTCCGCCGTCATTTTGATGACCACCGCCACCGCCGCCGCCCATCATCAAACAGGTCTCCCCAGGATGGCCGAGAAATGCGTGCCCTCCAATTCCTCCATTAGGAAATCGACCGTAGCTCTGGTTGTTGGTTTGGTCTCCACCCTTGCCACCTCCAGCTCCGAATGAGCCGCCACCGCCTCCTCCGGAGTTATGAGCATTTCCACCGCCTCCACCAGTTGCCGCCGCACCACGTGCGGCGCCAATGTTGCTCGGCAAGAGTCCGGCAATGCCACTCCCCTTCATCCCAGCTAAGTCGCTCTGGTCCGGGAGGAAATAGTCCGAGTCATTTTTGGTAGCAGGTGTACCACCTAGTAGCGAAGCTGCGCCACCGAGGAATCCTGCACTGTCAGCACTGATATCGGCATTCAAGGTAACGCTGTTGGATGCTAGTAGCACCACCACTCCTCCTGTTGAGCCATCCCACGGTTGTGCTTTAAGTGTGCCAGTCACAACTGCATCCTTATAGTTTGGGACGCGAATGATCTGGGCCACACCCGTCGCCGCATTGTACTGATGCAAAAGCGCATTTTGGAAACGGAGTGTGGTTGCATCAGGAATTGCACTGATTCGGGCAAACTCAATATTCGAGATTCCATTCTCGTTCAGGACTGTACCAAAGTTTGCTGTGTTCGTCTCATCAATGGATACCCCTGTCATCTGCATTATCAGCACACTATCTCCGACCACAAAGCCTGAGGTACCCGCGATACGTACTGTGTTCTCGCAATAATCGAAAACCAGTGCACGCGCGTAGGTATTGATGATGCCGGAAATATTCTGCGCAAGGAGATGCTCCGCCGAGAAGCAGAGAGCAATGAGTGCGAAAAGGAAGTAGCGGAACGAGCGTATCAGCATGAATCTCGGGCAAATATACGAACGCGAGTCGTAATTTCAGTGATTGTGTAAAACTGAAGACTTTCGCTTTGCGGCAACGAACGCGCAGCACGGAGCAACCTCCGCAATGGAAAGTCCGTCTAAATCCTGCAGGACCGACACCGGGGCAACGCAATTCATTGCCTTGGGAGCGCTACGATTGTGGTTACCTCGACTTGTTGACGATCATGTAGCCGATCCGAATTTTATCGCTAGTGGAGTAATTCGAGGCGCTTGTCACCGTTGGTAGCATCTTGATCCGGACGCTGAACGATCCGTTGGCAGTATTGTCAGCGTTCACGATAAATCCGGCATCGCGCGGATCAGGAGCGACTCCGTCATCCGTGAAGGCGACGACATTCACAAGTACGATACTCCCGACCTGACAGTAGCGATTGTTGATCGTCACGCTGCCCAAGTTCTGCACTGCGCCAGCGGTCGGGGCGGTAGTTGTCAGGTTGCCGGTTGCGCCAAGCGTGAACTCTACGATACCGCTAGGTCCCTGTGCCGAATATGCCGTACCACCCGTTGCGGCCTCAACGTCAGTTCCGCTGCCAGGAGCCTCCGTGGTTCGACCCATGGCAAACTCGCCGTCATTGATCTGCATCGCGACGTTGGTTTGAGAAGCGGTAGTATTTCCATTGCCAGTTGCCAGCACACCAATGGTACCGGTGTTTGAAGCCGAGGTATTGCTTGCATCACCCCATAGTCCGATAGCTTGGTTGGTTGTTGCGCTTGTGGCGACCCCAAAGACTGCGGCCATTTCATCCGTTGTTGCGGCGTTAATGCTGTGGATAGGATGCGATGGCGTGGTTGTGTTTACGCCGAGCCGCGAGTTGGTATTATCCCAAACCAGTCCGGTGGACCAACTCCAACTACTTGCAGCTCCCGAAGTCGCAAGTAGCATATTTCCCGTCGCGACTGGCGCAGTAGCTGGAAGCGTGTAGACGATACTTCCGGAAGAGTAACTCAAAGGCGCCTGGAAAGCGGAGTAATACGTTGTTGCAGAGTAGGTGTTAGCAGAGTTAGTTTGGAAGAATCGCAGCTGACGCGGACGTCGGCCACCTGTATTTCCTAACCAGAGATCAACATTCCCAAAGTAGGCGATGCTGTCATAGTTTGAGACATCAGCGCCATAGGTATTTAGCTGTCCATCCCCGGAGCTATTAAATCCAAAACTAAAGCTTCCAAGAGTTAGTACAGAGCCGCCGGGGATCGCGGAATAGGAACCGGCGATCGAGTTGCGTTCTCCACCGGCGATCGTAGCGTCGAAGCCATTATTGCCGATTCGATTTCCGCGGCCACCGCCAATCGCAGCGTAGTTCGCACTAGAGAAGATATAGGAAGAGTCCCCTCCGCCAATGGTCGCCATGCTGCTGTACACATAATTTGCATTACCAGCATATCCTCCTCCTGCAATCGTCGCGCCCCCAATGCCTGCACCAACGGTGTTCCCCTGATACCCGCCAATGATATTGGGGCCAAGCGTAGTAGGTTCATACCGCATCACCCGCTTCGAGCCCTTGTTTGCCGCGTCTCCGTCATAGACGTGAATCTCAAAAGCGATGTTATCCGTGGTGCCGAGATAATTCGTCCCCGCCGTGGTTCCGGTGTTGCCCGTTAGTCCCCAGCCCGCGCCTGACGCGTTTGACCATCCGAGAGTCACTGCAAATGGCCCGGCCCCTGTCACAGATGTAGCTGCAAGCACCTGATTCGTCGAGGGCTGCGAGGTTGGAAGAATGTAGTTAATATCGGCAGACTGTCCACTTCCAGCAGCGAAACTGGAGTAGTTTGTGGAAGCACCTGGGAATGTGACTCCGCCATTCTGCGGTTCGTAAAAGCGCAGCTGGCCTGAGGTATTATTGGTATTCCCAATCCACAGGTTCACATTCCCGAAGAAGGCCGTGCTGTTTGCATTGACGGCGGCACTATCTGCCGAGCCAGTCCCGGCATGGAATCCGAACGAGTGCGTTCCGGTCAGCCGTAAGTAACCTCCGCCAGCAATGGCGGAGTTCGCTGCGCCGATATAGGTGTTCACTCCGGAGTGAATAGACGATGAGACTGCGCTTGAGGTAATAGTATTGTATTGGCCTCCGACGATTGAGGAGTAATCGCCATAGACTGTATCATGTCCACCGCCAACCACAGCAGCGGCTGGATGTATCGTGCCACCCGCAAGATTTGAAATGCCGCCTCCAATGAAGGAGTTCAGATAGGACGCATTGCCCTGACCACCTGCGACAGCACCATCAGAACCGAGCGACAGATTGTGTGCACCACCTCCAACGAAACCGCCGAACGCTGTAATAGTATCGTCGAAACCACCACCGATGAACGAATGATCGCCAGAGATGTATCCATTCTCGCCCGCGGTTATACCGCTTACTTGGTTTGTGATCTTGTTGTGGTAGCCACCAGTGATTGAACTGTAGGTTGCTGTTGACACGATGGAGTCGTATGCCCCGGCTCCATTGAACGCATAGTCAGCACCAGCATAGTTATATCCGCCCGCAGCCACAAAGGAGCCGGCAGCGGTGCTCACGACATTGTTGTCACCGCCCCCGGCAATAAAGCTTGGGGCGATCGCGGTAGGCTGAATACGGAACGCACGGTTATTATTCACGCGTATTGTGAAGGCGACGTTATCCGTGGTGCCGAGAAAATTGGTGCCATCGACCGTACCGGCATTCCCCGTTAAGGCCCATCCACCACCGGACGGGGTTGCCCAGCCAAGCGTTATGTTGTAAGGGCCGGCGCCTGTGATGGCGGTAGCGCTGAGAGCTTGATTCGCCGTTGGCTGCGAAATGGGGAGTGTATAGTTTATTACGGCGGATTGTGCACCCGCAGTAAGGCTGGAGTAAACCCTCGTCGCATACGAGGTACTCGAACTGGCTGGGTAAAATCTTAAGCCGCGCGCGACGTTGTCGGTGTTGCCGAGCCAGAGATCCATATTGCCGAAGTACGCGAGATTAGAGAGCGCTCCGAGGTTTATAATACCTGCGAGGGCACTCCCACCTGGCACATTCATTCCAAAGCTGCTTGCTCCGACCGTAAGTGAGTCGCCGCCTGGAATAGCGGAGAAGTTTCCCGCAGTATTTCGAAGACCGCCTCCAATCACTGAATGACTGCCATTGGCCGAGCCATATTCACCGCCGCCGGTCGCGCTGGCAATCCCGCCAGCAGTATTGAATTGCCCTCCGGAGATCGCGCTGTAGGTTGCGGAAGCGGAAGAGGTGTTTGATGCACCGCCACCGATCACGCTATTCCCGGCACTCGAGGAGTTGCCAGCGCCACTTCCGATAAACGAATTGGCCGATGAAATAGCGTTGCCAGTACCGCCGGCAATCGTGGAATAATTTCCCGTAACGGAATTTCCAAATCCGCCGCTGACTGCGGAGTAGCTGCCGCTGAGTCCACTTGTCGAGCCACCACTGATGACGGAGTATGTACCGGTTACGGTATTTGATGTGCCGCCACTGATGGCGGAATAATTTGCCGAAACCGAATTCGTTGCACCGCTAACTCCACCACCCGCGATGATCGCTCCGACCGCACCGCTAGTGACTGCATTACCCTGATATCCCGCAATGACATTTGCGCTCGTTGCATTCGGCTCGAACCGCATCACGCGCTTCGATCCTTTGCTGGCCGCATCACCATCAAAGACGTGAATCTCGAACGGTTGGTTGTCGGTGGTCCCGAGATAATTGGTCCCTGCGGTTGTGCCGGTGTTGCCGGTAAGTCCCCACGCGTTGCTGGTTGGTGCTGCCCAGCCGAGTGAAACTGCGTATGGGCCCGCTCCGGCAACTGCCGTTGCAGTAAGAACTTGATTCGCGGATGGCTGCGCGGTTGGCAAGGTATAGTTAATTGTCGTTGCACCTTGTGCACCGGCGACAAAACTTGATATACCTGCTGATGTTCCCTGGAATAGCAAAGAGTCTGCAGCATTCGCACCTGTGCGCGAAAGAAGCAGATTACCGTTCTCCACATTGAGTTTTTGCTGTGGCGTTGTCGTGCCAATTCCAACTTTCGCATCCGAGCTCGCAGAGTTCATTCCAGCGATGCTGCCGAGCACTACACTGTTGCTTTGCCCGACGAGTGCGTTCGCGCCGATGGCAGTCGCGTTTGAGAGATTGTTCGCGCCAACATTCGCGTAATGCCCGAGCGCGCTGTTCGTTGAGCCTACAATATTAGATAACAGTGTACTATCACCAACGGCGGTGTTTCGGCTACCGGTGGTGTTGTTCACAAGGGAGTTTTGGCCTGAGGCAGTGTTGTTGCTTCCTGTTGAATTTGAATAGAGCGATTGGTATCCATACGCGGCATTGGCACTTCCCGTTGTGCTAGCATACAGCGCTTCATATCCGCTAGCGGCGTTCTGATTTCCCGATGTATTGGAATAGAGAGTGCGGTAGCCATTGGCCGTATTGCCATCTGCGTTGTTATGATTCAATGCATCAGAACCAGCGGCGGTATTGTAGCTTCCAGTTGTGTTGTTAACGAGCGCATTGTATCCGTTTGCGGTATTGTTGTTCCCCGTTGTGTTGAAGTAGAGTGCCTCCGCTCCGTTTGCGCTGTTGTAATAGCCTGTCGTGTTCGAAGAAAGTGCAGATGCTCCGCTCGCGTTATTGAGAAAGCCTGTCGTGTTTGCAAACAGTGCCTCCCAGCCCACGGCTGTGTTCGCTGTTCCCGTCGTGTTGTGCGAAAGAACTCCATACCCAAAGCCTGTTCCCCCTGTGGCTGCAACTTGTATCAATCCCGACTGAACATTATTTGCACGGAATTGGAGATCGACGTTGTCGATCGTTCCGAGGAAATTCGTCCCCGCGGCCGTGCCGGTATTCCCTGTAAGATTCCACGCAGTGTTGCCACCATTCGCAGTCCAACCGAGCGTGACGGCATACGGCCCTGTACCTGAAATCGCTGTTGCGGTGAGGACCTGATTTGCAGTCGGTTGCGCCGTTGGAAGTGTATAATTAATATCTGTCGATTGCGCTCCGGCTACGAAGCTTGAAAAGTTTGTTGATGCACCGGGGAAGGCGACACCACCATTTTGCGGCTCATAAAATCGCAATTGGCTAGCTGTGTTATTCGTATTACCGAGCCAGAGATTGACATTCCCGAAATACGCAGTGTTGGCAGAAGTTACAAAGGCACTATCGGCGGAGCTGCTTCCGGCATTGAAGCCAAAGGAGTTGGCGCTGGCAAGTCGCAAGTATCCGCCGCCCGTGATCGTAGAATAATTTCCACCGATGTAGTTATGGACGCCTCCGCTAATGGTCGAATAATAAGCATTGACCGTATTATAGACGCCACCAGCAATAGTAGCATCGTTACCCGTGATATTATTCACACCACCACCAGAAATTGTCGAGCTAGTCCCGTTTACATGGTTAAGTCCCCCACCTCCAACCGTCGCTGCCGCGCCGCTTACTGTATTGTAATTTCCGCCACCAATAGTCCCTTCGTTTGCGGAGGAACTCACGGTATCATAGGCACCGCCAGCAATAGTGCCATCGGCTGCGTTCACATAATTGAACTCACCGCCACCGATTGTCCCAAGTTGTCCGGCATTATAATTATCCGAGCCACCACCGATCACGCCGCCAGTGTTATTGGTGGTATCCCTGGCCCCGCCGCCAATGGTACTATAGTTTGAATTCGTCCCAATATAATTTCGATATCCGCCGGCAATCGCGCTATTGAATGCAGCAATAGTACTTCCATCTCCTCCACCAATCACCGATAACTGCCCTGCAACTGAATTGTTTGTTCCAGATCCGAGAAAACTGTTCGCGCCGGAAGCAACTTGTGTAGTGGCAGTTCGAGTGTTCTGCAAATCGACGGCACTTGCTCCCCGGGCACTTCCACCGGCATCCCGCTGAATGCTCCCGTTCGGATTTAGAATAATGCTATTATTCACCGTCGCGCCATTCTTAACCTGAATCTCCATCGCCTGATTATCGGTCGTCCCGAGAAAATTCGTCCCGGCTGTCGTCCCGCTATTACCGGTCAGATTCCATGCGGTGTTGCCGGAAGCGGCGGCCCAACCGAGCGTAACGGCATACGGGCCGGTGCCCGCGATGGCTGTTGCAGTGAGAACTTGGTTTGTTGTCGGCTGTGCAGTGGGAAGAGTATAATTTATGGTGTTAGACTGCGCGCCTGCCATGAAGCTCGAATATTTTGCGCCGGCATACGTCAGGCTTGAGTTTGGCCCATAGAATTGGATCTGACGCGGACTGTTGTCGATATTCCCTATCATCATATTTACTCCGCCGAAATAAGCGACATTTCTATACGATGATGAGGAAAGATCGACAAGTGCTGCGCCGCCAAGTGGTGTACCGTTGAATCCGAAGCTCCATGGAGCAAGTTTCAAGTGTCCGCCGCCAGGGATTGCGGAAGAAGTATCAGCGGTGTTGTAGGCACCTCCGCCAACTGCTGCGTACGACGAGGCGTTGTTGTATGTACCACCGAGGAGTGAGCTGTAAGCACCACGCGTGGAATTGCCCTCTCCGCCGACTATTATTTGGTATAGATCTGAGGACTGGGAGCCTGCGGTGTTACTCGCTCCGCCCCCGACAAATGAGCCCGTGCCACTCGCCAAATTAAACTCCCCACCACCAACAAATGTAGATATGTCGGCGGCACCGTTGTGATTACCACCCACCACTGCAGCATAATTCCCACTTGCAGTGTTCGTCGAACCTCCACCCACGACAGTATAATAACCAGCAAAGTTTTGCATGCCGCCCCCAATGAAGGCTGATGTTCCGGCTGTGTTCCTTGCACCTCCCGCAATCGCCGCGTATGAGGCCGTCGCGGCATTGGAGTCGCCTGCATATCCGCCCCCTCCGATAAAAATACCAACCGCTCCGGACGCCGCATTATTGCCGCTGTATCCACCAATGATATTGGGGCTTGTTGCCGTTGGTTCAAACCGCATCACGCGCTTGGAGCCTTTATTCGAGCCATCATTGTCGAAGACATGTATCTCGAATGGTTGATTGTCTTGGGTGCCAAGATAATTAGTCCCAACCGTCGTTCCCGCGTTACCCGTGAGATTCCACGCCGTGTTGCCGGAGGCCGCTGCCCAGCCGAGCGTGACGGCATAGGGGCCGGTGCCGGTAATTGCGGTCGCGGTGAGGACTTGGTTAGTTGTCGGTTGAGCCGTCGGCAAAGTATAATTAACCGTCGTCGCTCCCTGATTGCCTGCGACGAAACTCGATGATCCGGTTGAAACGCCTTGCATCCTGAGGGTGTCGGCCGCGCTTGCACCGGTGCGCGAAAGAAGGAGATTACCGTTTTCAAGATTTATCTTCTGTGATGGCAGTGTGGTACCGATGCCCACATAACCTGCGCTTGACACACGGATTGCTTCGGCACTGTTCGTCTTGATCACGAAATCCTGAGCATCTGTTGTACCAAGAAAATTTGTGCCGGCAGCTGTTCCGGTGTTACCTGTAATTGTCCAATTATTGGCGGCAGGGCTGTTGGTAAGGATTACATCGCCGCTGGTATTTACCGAGAGGACAAGGCCGTTGGAGGTGAACGCCATAGCAGACTGCTGAGCCGACGTGCCCGAAAAATCAGAGAGGCGCAGTCCGCTTGTTGGATTACGCGTAACGGTGATAGTCCCATTTGTAATTGGGAAGGATGGCGCGGAACCAGGTGCAACTCCTCCGCGCAAAATATCGACCTTATTTTGGGGAGCCCAGGGGAGCGCGGCATAATGAGGAGCACCGTTGTCCGGTGGAATTGTCCCAACACCGATGTCGCCACCGGCGTCAATTCTCACGCCGGGGACAAACTCGAACACTCCACTGGGTGCCTGCCCGCCACCAAAGGAAATGAAGTCGGCTCGTGGAGAAGTGGTTGCGTTATCGCCGAGCATGACGCGCAGCTCAGAAACATCATTGCCGAGGTTTTTGCGTGCTATCCAAAACGGATCACTGTTGTCATTGTCGAAACCGGAAAAGCCAGTGCCCCCTGAGAAGATGAGCCCATTGCTATCGGGTGGATACTGATTGGTCGGCAAGTGTGTGCCGGAGCCTTGCGGTCCGATGCGAATATTGCCTCCGGCAAGCATTGACATCCTCTCGACGCCATCAGTCTTGAACATCATCGCATTGTTGTCCGTGGTTCCGAGGAAATTCGTCCCGAAGGTTGTTCCGCTGTTGCCCGTGAGATTCCATGCGTTACCTGTAGCCGCGCCCCATGCGAGATCAACGGAGTATGGGCCAGTACCCGTCACTGCATTTGCTGTCAGGACTTGGCCAACCGTTGGTTGAGTCGTGGGCAAGAGGTAATAGATATCGGCAGTCTGCACGCCAGTCGAAAGCGAGGAGAAGTGAGTAGAGGCCGCCGGGAAACTCGGACCACCATTTTGTGGTCCATAGAGACGGAATTGACTTGATACGTTATCCGTATTGGCTAGCCAGAGATTCGTATTGCCAAAGACCGCAACCCGCCCTGAGGAAACACTAATAGGATTTTGACCGACGGCACTTTCTCCGTTGAAGCCGAATGATCCCGTGCCGGAGAGCGTAAGGCTGCTGCCTCCGGGGATAGCGTCCTGAGCGCCGGACGCAACGTTGCTCGAACCTCCACCCACTGCGGAGTAAGCGTCCGCGGTGTTGGCTGAGCCACCCGCGACCGTTCCATAGGATCCCGTCGCCTGATTTGCAGCACCGCCGCCGATGGACGTGCTGATCGCACTCGCCGTATTTCCAGTGCCACCAAGTACAGATGAATATTGTCCACTTGCGATATTGCTTCCGCCGCCAGCCACTGTTGCGTATGCTGCACTCTGAAGCGAGCCAGCATTATCTCCAGCGCGGTTATTTGTGCCGCCGCCGATGAAGCCCCAATCGTCTGTGACCGTATTGACGAAGCCGTTGAGACCACCACCGGCGATCGTTGCACCGACTACACCGCTTGTTACCGCGTTACCCTGATAGCCGCCGATGAGATTTGCACTTGTTGCGTTGGGCTCATATCGCATCACACGTTTTGAGCCGCGTGCATTGCCATCGCCATTATAGACGTGGATCTCGAACGGTTGTGCATCGGTGGTGCCGAGGAAGTTTGTGGGCACACTGGTGCCGCTGTTTCCGGTGAGAAGCCAGCCGGCCGTACCAGTATTGCCAATGGTGATCGCACCTCCGGCTGTGGTGATGCTGATGCCAGAGCCTGCTGTTAGTGTTGCGGTTGAAATGGGATTGATGCCGTTGCCGATGAGGATTTGTCCGGCAGGAATATTGCTCACGCCAGTGCCGCCATGCACTACGGGAATGACACCGGTGACATCTGTCGTCAAATCAATCTGCCCGACGGAGAGCACTCCCGCATTGTTGCTTTTGACGATTCCCTGACCGAAGCCATTTACGGAAACTGTCCCGGTTCCAGGGTTCATCACGATGTTATCTGCGCCAGTGCCATCGCCGAGTGTTGTGGTGCCTGTGATGTTGAGCGATGCAGCGGAGAGTGCGCCAGTCGCGGATTCCAGCACGGTTGGATTTTCGACCCACGCTGTTCCATTCCATCGAAGCGTGCTATTCAGAATGGAGCCCGGTGGGAATGCTCCTCCCACGCTTTCATTCGCTACTGTCCAAGAGGTGCCGTTCCACTTCAGGATTTGTCCCGGCGTGGCTCCCGATTGATTCAGTTTTGTAAGCGTGACGGAGCCATCTGCAAGTTTTGCGGTGGTGATGGCATTATCAGCAACGCCAATGTCCGCATTCGGTCCATTGCCGTTGGTGATCGCGATGGTCTTGTCTTTGCTTGTAACGGATTGAAAACCATTCGCTATGGCTGGCTTTGCGTGAATGGAAATCGTGTTGCCAATTTCGGTGATCGTCGTGATGCTGTCGCCAGTGATGTGCAGAGCGCCTGCGAGTTCATTAATGCTTGTGACGACGCCGTGTGCATCGGGCGTCAGTCCTTCGGCGAGTTCGGAGATGTGGGAAGCGAGTGCGTATGGTGCGCTTGAGAGAGCGGAGCGCGGCGAGAGTTCGGCTTCGCCATCAATACTGACGCCGAGATAGTAGGGATGATCAAAGCGAAGGGTTGCCGGGAATGGTGTGAGGGAGCCGATCTGAATGTTGAATATGCCACCGGTGATGGTAGTCGTGTGAGTTTCCTGATACAACTGCTGCCCACCAGAGAGCGAGTCGTAGAACGCAACGCGTAGAACGTGCGGGCCGCTCGCGGGCTGACTCCCACTCGTTACAGCGCCTTGATAGCTGATGGTGCGCGGCGTTTGCGCGTTCGCAGAAAGCACGAACGCGATCAGCGTCAGGAGCAGGAACAACAAATAGATTATGAGCCGATTGGTCGTCATCATCGTCGAGTTAGTGCTGTGCCGTATCGAGTGTACCATAGTATTGAATCCCTTCTGAAGCCTTCCGGGGTCGCCCCCACACAAACTGCTAACGTATTTACTTCACAATATTCCATGTCACACCGGCGTCATGCGTGGTAAGCGCAATGCCATGCGCTCCACGAATTTCGCCTTCCTCACCATTCTTCCACTGCATGCGGAAAAAGTTCGCGGACGTGCCGCTTGTCTGTCTCGTCCAGACATTGCCAGCATCGGTGCTTCGAATGATAGAGCCACCGTCGCCACAAGCGTAAAGCGTGTCCGCAGTCACGTATCGCACGGCGATGAGCTTTGCATCGGTGCCGCTGATTACTTGCCGCCAGTGGCGACCAGCATCGCTCGTGCGAAGTACCGTTCCGTGCCCGCCAACGGCCGCGCCGTTAAGCGTATCAATAAAGTTGACGCCGTAGAGGTCTGTTGTTGTGCCGCTGGATTGCAGCATCCATGCGTGTCCGCCATCTTCCGAGCAGAATATCTTTCCGGACTCAAAGACGCCGATAATCTTCTCGCGGGTCAAATAGTCAACCGCGTAAAAATTGCCGACGTTAAGATAGGAGATGATCGGTTCATTGGCAATGTCGGTTTGTCGCACGTCGGTCACATGGATGAGCTTCTCTGCGTCGTTGGATGATGCCGTCGCTGGTGATGGCGTTCGCTCCTTCTGCACTCGATCCGCAATGGCATTAGGAATCGGCGGAGTCGTGGGAAGTGAGCTAGTCGGAATAATGGTCGGGGCGACGGCGGAATCGGAAACCGGTGGCATTTGCGGAGGGAGTCCGTTGGCTCGGACAGGCGGCGTGGTGCTTGTGTTAGACTTAAGATTCGAGTAGAGCACGAATGCCGAGCCGGAAAGCAGTATTGCGATTGTTGCGATGCGAAGAGCGCTATACACGCCAAGATGCTCAGCGCCTTTGCCGAATACAAACCGACGTATGGCGGAGGGAGTCTCTGCAATCATGCTCCGCTGCTCGGATGGTGCAAAGCGGATGCGTGAGAAGATGGCGTTCGTTGCGGCGGGTGGCACGGCAACCATCGTGAGATCGCGGCGCATGGCTTGCTCCATCTGGAGTTGGAGCGCCATCTCTTCGCGCCACTCCGGATGTTCGGCGAGGCCATCGAAGAGTTCGCGCTCGCGCGGAGTGCCCGCGAGTTTGCCGTCCAAATATTCGTTGATGAGTTCTGGATACGTCATTACTTCTGGATTCCTAATTCTGCAAAATGTGGGCGCAGCGCGGACTTGACTTTTTCCTTTGCGCGCCACACACGATTACGGAGCGCATCGACGCTGGCCCCCGTCATTGTGGACATTTCCTGATAGTCGTAGCCCTGATAATACTTAAGCACGAACGCCTCACGGTATTCGTAGTCCAATAGTTCGAGCGCGAGATTGATCAATCGGGTGAGTTCGGCCGCGTCTTCTTCGGGACGTGCGGTCATTTCCTCAAGACCTTCGAGTGAGAGCATCGGTTTCGTATCGCGCTTCCAATTGAGACAATGGTTGCGCGCGATCATGAGCAGGAAGCCAACGGGATTCGTAACGACGACGTCGGCGCGAGCCGCGTCATAGAATTTCAACCACACCTCTTGCATGAGGTCTTCGCTGGCTTTTGCGTCACCCGTCATGCGCAGGATGAAGGCGTAGGTGCGCTGCGCGTGTCGAGCGTAGAGTTCGGTGAAGGCGCGTTCAGTACCCTTCGCGTTTCCACGCAAGGCCGCAACGAGATCCTGATCCGTTAACCGATGGTCTTTCACAATTCGCTCGGGTGGGGTTTCGTTGCGTAAGGATTCGCGAGACACCTCGCATTTCCACCGCAACCGTTCGAACGTTTGGTCGATCACTTCTGGAGCGATCG
Source organism: uncultured Ignavibacteriota bacterium (assembly GCA_903900335.1). GTDB lineage: Bacteria > Bacteroidota > Ignavibacteria > Palsa-1295 > Palsa-1295 > PALSA-1295. Next base: position 56,458 of record CAIUMP010000053.1, read on the forward strand.
GGAAGCAGCACTTATGTTGTCGTGACACTCTCCTACGAGCGCCACTCGACAATCCGACACTAGATAGACACGAATTCGAGAAGGATGTCTCAAAAAAATTCGAAGCGTGAAGGGGGGCTTCCGCGCAGCCCTTTTACGCCACGAGTATAAGTCACGAATATTGGGAAATGTTCGCCGGAAACGGCGTATCTTTGTGCCTTATGTTGTTGCAGAGAAAGTCATGATGTATGCTCGCTGCGGTTCGGTATTTTTACTTCTGATTTGTTTGGCGTTTTGCGGCTGCTCCGGCAGCTCGGCAGATGCGGGGCATCACGTCGATTTCGCGCTGGAGGACGGTACACACGTGGACGGACTCCTCGTCTCCGTCGAGCCGGATTGGCTCGTGCTGGATCGAAATGTCTCGTCTGGGGAGCCGGACATCATGCTCGTGGATTATGCAATCGTCGATACGGTGACGATCCATGACGAGATGACCTCGGGGCAAAAGGCGGGGATCTCCTTGGTCAGTGCGGCCGCGGGCGGGCTTGCGGGCTACTGGATTGGCGAAGGATACTTACCGGACAGCACCCGTCCGGCAGATCCACGCAGAAGTACGAGGGCTACGGTTGGTGCAATCGCAGGTGTTGCGCTTGGAGGACTTCTGAGCTACTTCATCGCAGAAGAAGTGGGATCGACGAAAATTGTGTTTCCTGATCCGAATGATGACGATTACGATTCCATCAGCATGTATGCGAAATATCCCACCGGGCTTCCAGCGGATCTCCGGATGGCGCTCGATAGTGGGTGGGAATGGGGATCAGTTAAGAAGTAAGAGTTAAGAATTAAGAGTTGGGTAGAGTGCTGCTTTGCACTCACTCGCTACTCAGCCTATTAGATGCCTGAACTACTCGATATAGCTATTCCCTCAGTGCGACTTGATATCGCTCGTCTCGAAGCCGAACTTCGCGCACGCACCACCGCCGAAGTGCGATTCGATGCCGGTTCGCGTGCTCTTTACGCAGGTGATGCATCGAACTATCGGCAAGTCCCGATCTGCGTTGTAATTCCAAGAACGATTGAGGATGTGATCGCGACGGTCGCAACAGCGAAAGCGCACGGCGCACCAATACTTAGCCGCGGCGCGGGCACGAGCATTGCAGGGCAGTGCTGCAACGTAGCCGTCGTTATGGACTTCTCGAAATATCTGAACAAGATCATCGAGATCGATTCTGTGCGCCAGATAGCGCGTGTTCAGCCCGGAGTTGTGCTCGATGATTTGCGAAATGCCGCCGAAGAGTTTGGATTGACGTTCGGTCCCGACCCTGCAACGCATCGCTGGTGTACGCTCGGTGGGATGATCGGGAATAACTCGTGCGGAGTGCATTCCATCATGGCTGGCAGGACGGTTGATAACGTCGAGGCGCTCGATGTGCTGTTATACGATGGTACGCGACTAACCGTGGGAAAGGACTTCGTCCAAGGTACGGATCACCATGCGAGCGACGGCAGGGCAGCCGAGATCAATCGAAGTCTCAAAACAATCGCAGAGACTTACTCAGGTGAAATTCATCGCACCTTCCCGGATATTCCTCGCCGTGTATCGGGATATTCTATTGATCAACTACTTCCCGAGAACAGCTTCCATGTTGCTCGCTCACTCGTCGGTTCAGAAGGGACCCTTGTAACGATTCTGGAAGCGACGGTTCGGCTGATTCCAAGTCCGAGGAAGCGAGTGCTGCTTGTTGCGGGGTTTGATGATATTTCGACAGCGGGTGATTGTGTGCCGATGGTGATGAGCCACAAGCCGATTGGTCTTGAAGGCATGGATCGTCGATTGACGAACGCGATGGTCAAGAAGCATCTGCATCCCAAGCAGCTTGCGATGATGCCAGGTGGGGAGGGATGGTTGCTCATCGAGTTTGGCGCGGGCAGTGCGGAAGTTGCCCACCAAGCGGCAGAGGAGCTTGCGAATGAGTTGAAGCGCGATAAGCATCTTGTTGATCTCAAGATCTTCGATGATCCCGCTGAACAAAAGTTGATTTGGACGGTGCGGGATTCGGCGCTCGGTGCTGTCTCGCGAACGCCGAGTGAGAAGGACAATTGGGAGGGATGGGAGGATTCTGCCGTACCACCAGCGAAGATCGGGCCGTACTTGCGTGACTTCCGCAAGCTACTTGACATGTTTGGATATAGCGGCGCGGTCTATGGTCACATCGGTGATGGTTGTATGCACAACCGCATCGACTGGGATCCGAAGAGCAAAGAAGGCATTGCGACGTGGCTTGAGTTTGTCGATGAAGCGACTGATCTTGTGCTGAGTTACGGTGGTTCTATCTCCGGTGAGCATGGGGATGGTCAAGCTCGCGGGGCGTTGCTTCCGAAGATGTATGGCCCGAAGATCATGCAGGCATTCGAGGAGTTCAAGACGATCTGGGACCCCGATTGGAAGATGAATCCCGGCAAGTTGATTCGCCCGAATGGGATTGGCGACAATCTTCGATTCGGTGCGGACTACAACCCGACGCAAGTCAAAACGCACTTCGAATTCCCGGACGATGATGGCAGCTTCTCGCGCGCGACGGAGCGTTGCGTCGGCGCGGGAGTGTGCCGAAAGGAAGACGGCGTGATGTGTCCAAGCTACATGGCAACACGCGATGAGGAGCACGTTACGCGAGGTCGTGCACATCTCCTCTTCGAGATGATGCGGGGTGATTCACCCATTACTGGTGGCTGGAAGGACGAGCAGGTAAAGAACGCGCTGGATCTGTGCCTTGCATGTAAAGGTTGCAAGGGAGAGTGCCCCGTGCATGTCGATGTCGCAACGCTGAAGGCGGAGTTTCTTTCACATTATTACGAAGGTAAAGTTCGTCCGCGCGCCGCTTATGCGATGGGATTGATCTACCAAGCATCGAAGGTTGCATCGCGCTTCCCTACGCTTGTCAACCTTGTGACACAGTCTCCACTGACTCGCTCCATCGCGAAGAAGCTCGCCGGAATTCATCCCGATCGAACTATCCCGAAGTTTGCGAAGCAAACGTTCAAGAGCTGGTTCTTTTCGAACTCCCCCACCTCCGATAGGAGGAGGGGGCTGGGGGGTGGAGCAGTTAGCAACGAGAGACAGGTAATCCTTTGGGCTGACACCTTCAACAACCACTTCCATCCTGAGACAGCCATCGCAGCAGTCAAAGTATTAGAAGACGCGGGCTTTGCAGTGAAGGTGTATGAAAAGTCCATGTGCTGCGGACGCCCACTCTACGATTGGGGAATGCTAGAAAAAGCGAAAAAGCAATTGGCGGAGATTCTCGATGTGGTGAAGGAGGATGTCGCAGCGGGGATTCCAATTGTTGTGCTTGAACCAAGCTGTGCCTCCGTGTTCCGCGATGAGCTGACAAACTTGTTCTCGAAACGGGAAGAGGCAAAGCGATTGAGCGAGGGGACATATCTTCTCGGCGAGTTCTTGGAGAAGTTCGCACCGGAATATCTCACTTCGCGTAGGTCGGGCGTCCTCCCCCGAGATTCCGCTCTTGTTCAATTGCATTGTCATCATCATTCCATCATGGATCGGGATTCTGAATGCTCTGTGCTTCGCAAGAATGGAATCGACGCCGAACAATTGGATACTGGATGTTGCGGCATGGCAGGTGCATTTGGGTTTGGCGAAGAGCATTACGACATCTCGCAGCAGATCGGCGAGCTGAAGCTTTTCCCGAAAATCCGGTTAGGGTCGGAAAAGCAGATTATCGTCGCGGATGGCTTCTCGTGCAGAGAACAGATCGAGCAGGGGACGGGGAGGAAGACGGTGCACTTGGCGGATGTGCTGGCGCGTGGATTGTAAGACGCTACTTCACATCATCCACGATCACCAACTTTGCCGCCTGTCCTTCGACGGCTGTACCGCTTTCGTCCTTACCAGTCGTGTAATAGATGTACTCCCCACTTGGAACGCGGTTGCCTTTGTCATCGCGCATGTCCCAGAAGGCGCCGCCGAGTTTCTCCGTTGTTGAAATCTGTCGGACGAAGCGCATACCGATGGTGTAGATGCGAATATCCGCTTGCGGTGTGAGGCGTGAGAAGGTAAGCTGTCCATCCGATTGCTTTGCTGGGTTGGGATAGACCATCACGTTCGCGAGCGTTGGTTCGGTGAACGATACACCGGCGCAATCGCCTTCTTGCGCATCGAGCGGCGTGTTGTGAATACTTGCAATATCCTTCACACACAATACGAACGGCACACCGAGCGCGATGAGCTTCATGTCGCTGCTTACATCAATGTAGAGCGCGTTTGCATCTGCGGGATCGGGATAGACTTTATCGAGCGTCCCATACGGCGAAAGCGAGAAGTGGGTGATGTCATTCGCCCCTTGCGCCGGAGGCACGTTGAAGACAACATGAATACGAACGCCGCTCGGTAGCTGCTCGAAATACCAGTGGGCAATGTAGAAGCGTTCGGGAGTAGTAGCGATTGGAGCATTCCATGTTACGCGGCTTAGGGTATCGAATGGCGAGTTCATCGCATCGCGCAGCTCGAAGGAATGTACGCGCGCGAAGTGCGGGCCGGGAGGAATGGGGAGCGGAAAGCCGACATCAAGCAGGCTATCGCCAGCCACGGCAACCGAAGATGGTGTGAGTGTATCATCAATGATAATACTGCCTGCCGATAACAGATTAGTGCGAAGAACTTGTGATGTGTGAATCCGAATGTGCTTGTCTTCGACACCATTCACACGTGTAAGCTGTGGCATTGCATGAACAGTCACCCACATTGGAAACGCTGGTTCGCTTACCGGGATAGTGTGTTGTCGATCAACTGCTTCAACGGAGTACAAGAGTATGTCACCGTCGTTGACGAGCATGTCGGAGTAGTGCGTCAGGCCTGTCGAATCAATCCTTGTGAACTTAGTATCGCCCTGTGCGGCGCGGAGGATGTAGTATTGCTGCGCTCCTGCGACGGCTCCCCAGTCGAGATCGACATGGTCCACATCACGGGGCGAGACGTTGAGTCCGCCGGGGGCAGGCGTTTGTGTTGCGTATGTGGTATCCCGCTCGAAGAAGCGAATGGAATCACCCGCGACGAAGCCGAACTCGCGCTTGCCATTGCGGTCGAAGTCGTATGCTATCGCGCCGCGCGGACTCGCAGAGACGGGGTAGTGCCAGATCGGCTTCATCTTGTGCGAATTCCCATCGTACTCGAGGAGATAGAAGTTCGGGAAGAGGGAGAGCGCGAGATTATCGACAGTGCCACCCGTGACACTTCGCATCGCTTGAACACTCGAACGATACGGCGTGAGAGGCTTTGCGTAGTAGAAGCGATCGAAGAAGATCGTTTCGAACTTCATTCCGCCGAGATTGCGAAGGACTTTAACCGTCCAATAATTCTGTGGCGCGCCCGGTGCGTATTCACCAATCGCATCGTTGGAGAAGACGGAATGCCACGCATACGCAATGTCCGGCTTTCCGTCGCCATCGAAATCGCCAGTTGTTACAAGGCTTCCCTCTGCTTGTCCGTCGTTCGATTCTTCATACACCGTCTTGAACTTCGTCGGTGCACTTGCATCGTATTCATACACGATGAGATCGGCATCGTTATCGAGCGTGATCAAATCCTGAAATCCATTACCCGTAAGATCGGTATGAGCGGCGTTTGGTTCGGAGTATTGATTGGAGGCGTTGTAGAATTTATCTGGCGGGGACGAATTCGGCATCCACCCAAGAATTTGGTAATAGCTGCCATTCCACTTGTAGGAATAGTAGGTACTATCATGCCCTCCGAGAAGTCCATCCGCAGTGCCCCCATATCCAACGATGTCTGCTTTGCCAGAGTTATCCAGATCGACCAATGCACCCGCCCACAGAGTTCGAGGAGCATCCGCCCGCCCCAAGGGGATGCGATCACCAAGTATGCTATGTTGCGCGTTTTGCTTATAGAGAATGGTACTATCACCGACTTGCAGCAGCAGTTCGGGTCGTGAATCCCCCCGTGTATTGCCCAGCGCTCTCGGAATCCACGTGTCAGGAAGCGAATCAACTTGCTTGAATCGCTTGCCATCGAACGAAAACACTTTGAGAGGACCGAAGTTAATGCCATCGGGAAAGACGCTCTCGATCACTTCATCACCTGTTGGCATGGAAAGAACGGAATCGAGCGCGTAGCCTTGAGGGAGTGAGTAGGGCTTGCGCGTAAAGCCTACTTCGGATATGCCTTCGTTGGGGATAGTCGCCGTTACTTCGCTAGAGACAATGGCACCCGCTGGAGTTGTCAGATTAAGATCCAACGTGAGGGGAACGCCAGAGGCAATGTCCTCGCTCTTGATGAGCACAGCGTGTTCTAGCCCAAGATGATCGTCCGTCTTGGATATTGAAGCACCGCCGCCCGAAGCATCGACGCGGAACATACTGGGTTGATCGGAAATGGCTTTGATGAGAAGGCCGCGGCGATCATTCACATAAATCGTGTCGACTTCTGCGGACACGAGCGATGGATCGCCATCACTTAGCCAAACGATAATGTGTTCTTCGGTGCTGCGGTTGTCGGTTGAGGTGACCGCAAGGCGAATGGTGTAGAAGCCCGCCTTGAGTGTTTGCGTCTTCCATGTTGCCAGCAGACCATCCAGCACTTGCGATGAACCGCCACCGATGTTATGCCAATTGCTTACTTGCGGGTTGGTGTCGGGTTGAACTCCGTAAGCATAGTCCAACGTATAGCTTGTGAACAGCGTGGACATTGCACTGCCGCTGATTTGCACATCATCGCCAATGTGAATCTGATCCATCGTATGAAGCGATGTGATCTTGATGTTCGCACCACCGATATACTTTAACGCGCGCAACGCATCTACACGCCCGTTTGCTGTTTCGTGATCGTAACCCTTTGCGAGAATATCCTGTGTTGCGGATTCAAGCACAGAGCGAAGTTGAACCGGACCGTAGTTCGGATGTTGCGAAAGAAGCAGTGCTGCAACGCCGGCCACGACTGGTGAGCTAAAGCTCGTGCCTTGTGTCTTCGTGTACGTGCCATCGAACTTGGTGGTGATAATGTCATCTCCCGGCGCAACCATATCCATCCCTTCGCCGTGGGATGTGAATGCAAAGAGATTATCCGGCGTGGGGTTGTTCGTTGTTGCGCCGACTCCAACTACTTCATCGAAGTCGGAGGGGTAGTGCGGTTTATCTCCTCCATCGTTGCCGCTCGACGCAAAGACGAGCGTACCCGTACTCGTTGCATAGCGGATGGCATCGCGCTGCAACAGTGACGGGACAATATCGCCGAAGGAGCAATTGAGAATCTGGATGTGATTGTCGGCGGCATAGACGATGGCGGATGCAATGTCGTCGTCCTCGCCGTTGCCGGTGGCATCGAATGCACGGAGCGCCACGAGCTTGCATTTCGGAGCAATGCCGCTCACGCCGATGTGATTGTTCTGCTGCGCAGCAAGCACACCCGCGACCATCGTGCCATGTCCGTTCTCATCCCACGGATACGGATCGCGGCCTGACCAATCGCCGATGTTCAGCGACTCCTGATCGACAAAATTATAACCGATCACATCGTTCGCATAGCCGTTGCCATCGTGGTCGATGCCGTCAATGTCGCCGTGGACTTTGTTGCCGTGTGCGTCGGTGCCGATGGAGTCCGAACGCCACGGATCGAAGAGGCCGTTGTGGTTAATGTCCTCCTTCGGGTTGATCGCGAACTGAAACTGGAGATCGGGATGCCACCAATCGACGCCTGTATCAACGAAGCCGATGTGGATCGTGCTGTCGCCTTCGGTGATCTCCCACGCTTCTGGCGCGTGAATGTTTTTGAGCCACCACTGCGCGTCATAGAGCGAGTCGTTCGGCGTGATGACGCCATCGACATGATAGATGTAATTCGGCTCGGCGTACTCGATGGATGCGTTGTGCGCGAGCGTGCGAACTGCATCCCGCGCGGACATGTCAGCTTTGAGCGTGATCTTCACGATGCGATCCAACCCATTCGTCGCAATACTCTGCACCTGCATCCCGCGCTTCGGTTGAAGGAAGACGGGCCGCATCACGTCGCTCGTCGCGCTGATGCTCGTGAGGTTTGCGAGGAGCGCGGGATCACTCATCGCTTCTGCCGTGCGGAATTTCACGATGATACTACGCGACGCGGCGGCACTAACCGACACCCGCGCCACAGGCTGCGCGATACACACGGAAACAAGCGCCATAACCAGACCGGCAAGCGCAATGGAAACGAGGCGAAACTTCATCCAGCGACTAACGGCGCAGGCGGTGGGGACGTTCTTTGGGGGGAGGGCAATTTTGAGTGACCTGAAAAAGATGGCTACTCTACTTTTACAAAACGAAGTGCCCGATTTCCACCCGCATATTCGAGTCGGATAAAATAGGCTCCCCTGGGCAAATGGGAAATGTCAATGGGTGCTGGAGCCTCGGGCCTTGGGTGCACAAACTTACGTGCTAGTTCTCGTCCAAACTCATCGGACACTACCGCTTCCATATTCCCCGGATCGCTTGAACAGGATAAAGTCACTTTATTCCCGGCGGGATTGGGGACAATCTCAAATGCGACAACACCACTCCGCATAAGCGTAGATAGAATATCAGTCCCGCAATTCTGAGGTGCGAGGATTCCGAATGGAATCGTATCATTCCAGAAAAAATCGCATTGACCACCTTCGATCTGATAGCGGACCGAGTCTATCCATGATTGTCCATGGGTTGCGGAAGAAGGGTAAACTGCGAAACGAGCGTAGAAAAGAATCTCAGGCAGTATGCCAATATCCGAGCCAGAAATGTGAAGCGCTGCGCGCCCGGGAAAATTGGAGCCGTTAACGTCAATGGACTTCCCGGATGGAATAACCGACCCCTGATAGGATAACCACGAAGGATCATAGTGTAGCATCAAATCTACCGACGTGACGGGCTTCGATACCGTCATGCCGAAAGACACCCAGAAGGTCCCGCCTATCGTGTCATACTCAATCGAAAGAACTTGTGCAACAAAATCCACTTGTTGAGGCGAGGCGTGAAGCGGAACCCTGAGAGTTTCTCCGTCGCCCTGCGCGATTTCGAGTTGGGCATCATAGGTTCGGTTTGTGTCCGATACAAACGCAACGCTAATCGTATCGTCGCAGTCGGGATTCGTAGGTGCTTGATGAGTGAGAGTGAAAGACGACGAGTCCTTGCCAACTATCCGCTGGCTCAAAATATTTGCAGTACCGCAGTAGCATGTATGGATGCGAACCGATTGAGAAAGAGTCGAGTCACACAGCCCGGACGTGTACTTAAGAGAGAAAGCACTAAGCGTCCCGGATCGAGAAGCACTCGGTAGCGGATCGCCACCAGAGTTGAAGGTGCGCCAGATGCTTCCTTCACTATCAACGGCTAAGACAATGTTGTCGTTGAGTGCTGTAATAAATCTTGAATCGATACCGCCCAAACCCTCGGATGGTCCACCTATTTCTTTCCATGAATTCCCAAGATCAGTCGATCTGGTAATACCTCTCGCTGTAGTTGGGCAATAGATTGCTTTCGGCCCAAGGGCAATCGATCCGCAGAAATATGGTACAGGGAAGGCGACTCTGGCACGCCAGCTAATGCCTCCGTCCTGAGTAGTGAAAATCTCAGAGCTAAGTCTGTTCCAATAGTAGTCTTCATGTACCATATAAATTCGTCTGCTATCGCATGAATCCACAGCAAGGCTGAAGCTATCGCCGCCGGTGAATTCGCTTCCAACCATCACGAAAGTCGAGCCTTGCCCATGGGCCATCAGTCCGCCCATGTATGCACCAGCATCCGACCAATGTCCGAATAGTAATCCATCGTGAGATTTCGTCACATCGACAATCTCATCAAACGATGCCACCCCAGAGTAATCTGTGTGGATCCAATTTGCGCCTCCGTCAGGACTGTAGTAAGTTTCTGGTGCTGCCCAACGAAATCCCCAAATTTGTTGGCCTGTGGAATCGAATAGCACTGACAATACTTCCTTCAAGAGCGAAATTAATTTCCAGGAATTCCCACCATCTCTTGTTAAATATACCGCCGCCAAGCGTACCGACAAGTCCATTCAGCTGATCAAAAAAGTTGATATCCGAGATAGACGCATTCGAAGTAATCAATGGAAGAGGGATTCGACGCCATGTGGAACCGGTGTCAGTTGATTTCCAAAGGGTATCTCGATGACCAGCCCAAAGCACTCCAGCCTTATAGGTTAGGCATCCCATGTTGCTGTCCAGCCGCCCGAGCAGGTTCGGCGCTACAATCTGCCACTGACTTTGGGCGCTACTCGAAAAGGAAAACAGAGCTACGACGACGCAGAGCGCCTCGATTATACGAGAGAGCTGTAGTTCACTTCGCATTGCAATACTAACACGGAAACCTTCTGCAAGTTACAGCAGCCTCAATCATCCGTCTCCTGCGTCTCCTCATCGAAGGGCACGGGATACTCGCCGGTGAAGCAGGCGGTGCAGTAGCCGATGTCCGCGCCGGCGCGGTTCTTGCGCGGGACGCTCTCCAACAGCTTTTTGACGGAGAGATACTTGAGCGAATCCACGCCGAGCGATTTGCCGATCTCCTCCTCGTTCGTGTGATGATTGGCGATGAGTTCTTCGCGGCTGGGGAAGTCCATGCCGTATTTGCAGGGGTGCGTGATCGGCGGCGCAGTGATGCGCAGATGCACCTCGCGCGGTTTCGCTTCGCGGATGAGCGCGACAAGCGACTGACATGTCGTCCCACGCACAATCGAGTCGTCAATCACGACGACCTTTTTATCCGCGAGCACACCCTTGACCGTATTGAACTTCACTTTCACCTTCATCTCGCGGCGGTCTTGTCCCGGCTGGATGAACGTGCGTCCGACATAGTGCGAGCGGATCAGTCCGATCTGGTATTTCGTCTGATGTCCGAGCTTTTGGTTTTGGCTTGCATAGCCAAGCGTCGCGGTGTTGGAAGAGTCGGGGACATTGATGACGGTTACCTTGCGACCAACCTCATGCGGCACTGGCGATTCCGTTGCGAGGGACTTGCCCAACTTGCGGCGCACCTTATCGACATTCTCTTCGAAGATTTTCGAATCCGGGCGCGAGAAGTAGATGTACTCGAAGATGCAGTATGTCGGCTTTGGCGCGACTTCATCAATGTAGGTTGATTTCACTTCGCCCGTTCGAACGGTCTCTTCATCTATCGTGATAATCTCGTTCGGCTGTACATCGCGGATATACTCCGCGCCGACAATATCGAACGCGCAGGTTTCGGAGGCGACCATGTAGGCCCATTCGCCATCCTTGCGTTTGAGCCGACCGAATGAGAGCGGACGAATGCCGTGCGGGTCGCGGGCGGCGACGAGCGCGGTGTCGGTCAGCATCGCGAGCGAGTATGCGCCATGCGCCTGCGAGAGTGCATCGCGAATTTGGTCGATCTGATTCTCCTCTTTGGATTGCGCGACAAGATGGAGGATGATCTCGCTGTCGGTGGTGGTTTGGAAGATCGTGCCCTTTTGGTCGAGCGCTTCGTGAAGCGAGCGGGTGTTGGTTAGGTTACCGTTATGCGCGAGGCCGAAATTCCCCATGCGATAGTGCATGAAGAAGGGCTGAATGTTCTCGATCTTGCCGCTCGCGCCGGTGGTGGAGTAACGGTTATGAGCGAGCGCGGAGTCCCCGATGAGGACATCCGAGAGTATCTTGTCATCTTTGAATACTTCGAGGACGAGGCCGTTATCCTTATGGATTCGGAATTTGCGCTTCGGGCCTTTCGCCGTTTCGTCGGTGTAGGCGGTGAGGATGCCAGCCGCCTCTTGCCCGCGATGCTGAAGCGCATGGAGCGCATAGTAGGCAATTACGCTCGCCTCGGGATGATTGTAGATACCAACGACGCCGCAATTGCTTTCCGGCTTATCGATCTTGCGCAGTCCGGCGTTCGGCTTTCCCGGAATGCTCAGAATGGGCAATTCAATGAGTTCCGGGGAGATTATTGGGTCGGGAGCAGCGGTGTTTGTTGGCATCGGGTGCGTGAACAGCAAATGGGGGGTGAGAATTTCCGGGGGAGGATTTGGCGGGTTTTCGATAGCCACCAGTACAGGAATGTTCTTTTGAATAAAATTGACATTTTAGCGGTTCTACGGAAATGGAATTCCTATTGGAGGATTACAGAGGTAAGATGATTCGCTTGACGGAGGAGCGAATCCGACACATCGAAGAGCACTTTGAAATGAATGATTTCGAAGCGCATGTTCGGGAAACCCTGCTCGTGCCGCAGGCTGTCATTCGCTCGAACAGTGATATCGAGACCTCGCTCTATTACCGCTATTACTTCGGAACCCGCATCGGTGATAAATGGCTTTGTATTGTCGTGAAGGATGACGAAGGCGGGCCATTTGTGCTAACTGCCTACTTCACAAACAAGATCAAAAAGGGGGAAGTGTTATGGATAGACATGTAAAAGTGTGGTTCGATGCCGAAGGGGATTTCCTTGAAGTTACCTTTGCGGATAGAGCCGGGTATATGGTCGAGACGGAACACGATGCGATAATGACACGCGTGGACGACGAAGGACACGTGCTCGGCTTTTCGATTCTCGGCGTGAGTAAACTGCGAAGCGAGAGACCGATTGATGTTGATCTGTTTGCTGAGGTGGTGTAAGTTGTAAGCGGGGTGTGGTGCTGTACCTTCGCAGCGAGAAGGGCAAGTTGAGAGCACGGTGAACGTGGTCAGGAACAAGAGTGATGAACCGTATTCGAACTGGCAAAACAGCCGCACGGACGAAACACCTCGACAAGAAGTTCGGGATGAAACGCGCTGCCAGTAAAGCCTCCAGAACAATGGCGAAGAAGCAACAGGAGCGAGTTTTGGCAGAACTGAAAAGTTAAGTTGCGTTCTGATTGTCATCGCCGTTTTTAGGTGTTATATTGTCCCGAATCTAATAGGCACCTATCCACCGAAAACTCCAAACCAACCATGCTAAAAGGACTACGAACCGTCGGTTACCCCGTAACCGACCTAACCCAGGCAAAGGCATTCTACACTGCGCTGACTGGCACGGTGCCGTATTTCGATCAACCGTTTTATGTTGGATACAATGTTGGCGGATTCGAGCTGGGGCTTGATCCAAACGGCACTCCTGCAGCGGCTCCCGGCGGACCGCTGGCGTATTGGGGTGTTGCGAATATTGAGTCGGCGCACGAAGCAGCGGTTGCACTTGGTGCGAAGCCGCATTTGCCGATTCAGGATGTTGGCGATGGGATCAAAGTGGCCAGCGTTCTCGATCCGTTTGGGAATGTGGTGGGGCTGATCGAGAATCCGCATTTCAAGTTTGCGGGCTAAGGTTCGTTCAGAGCGCGCCTACGGAATCGACTTGAAATACCGGGACATGTGAATGATTCGGACAACTGTGACCTCACCTGGTCCGATGTGGTAAACAACTCGGTATTTATCGACAAACACTTCGCGAATCTGTTCGTCATCGGCTTCCGGGACAGGACGGGCGCGTTGGGTATACGTTAGAAGCGTCTCAATCTTCTGCATCAGTCTATCGACGAGTTGTGCAGCATACTGCGGCGATTCTTCCTTAAGATACTCGAAAGCACCTTCCAGATCGTCCGCAGCTTCTGGAGTCCAGACTATCCGCGTTTCCACTTCTCCACTCTGCGCTTCATTTCCTCATGCGGAATAACTCGTCCGGCTTTCATGGACTCTACTCCCGCCTGGATCTTCTCTCGGACGATTCGAGTGTACTCGGGGTCGTCCGTCACTGTGGAAAGTGGCACTTTCTGTAACAGGGGTCCAGCTTGTTTTCTTGATGTCATACCAAAGTAACGAGACGAAATGTCCTTGAATTCCGTTTAAGCGACCCATGGCCCACGAAGAAGAGATATTAGGAAAAGCGTGCGATGCGAAGCTGATGCGGCGGCTGGTGAAATACCTGCGGCCGTATAAGTGGAAGGTCGTGCTTGCGGTTGTGATTACGATACTCGTCTCCTCGCTGGGTCCGATGCGCCCGTATCTGATACGGCGCGCGATTGACAACCATATCATGAAGGGGGATTACCACGGTCTTACGACCATCGCGGTGTTCCTCATCGTCTCGCTGATATTGCAATCGTGCGTGCAGTATGTGCAGACGCTTGTGACCACGTGGATCGGACAACAGACCGTCCTCGATCTGCGGCAGGAGTTGTTCGCGCATTTGCAGCGCCTCTCCATGCGCTTCTTTGATCGCAATCCGGTTGGTAGATTGGTGACGCGCCTTACCAACGACGTGGAGGTATTAAACGAGTTGTTCAGCTCCGGCATCATCATGATCGTTGCGGATATCTTCGTCATCTTCTGGATATTCGTCTTTATGTTTGCGACGAGTTGGAAACTGTCGCTCGTTACGCTCACAGTATTTCCCTTATTGTTGCTCGCAACTTCTATCTTCCGCAAGAAGGCGCGAGAATCCTATCGCGAAGTGCGCTTGCTTGTTGCGCGGCTCAATTCGTTTTTGAATGAGCACGTCTCCGGTATGATTACCGTGCAGCTTTTCGGAGCCGAGGCTGATACCTATCGCCGATTTGACAAGATCAATCGCGGTGTGGCGGACGCGAATATTCGAAGCGTGTTTTATTATGCGGTGTTCTATCCGGCTGTGGAATTTCTTTCTTCCGTTGCAACGGCGCTGATAATTTGGTATGGGGGCTCGCTCGTGTTGGGATACAAAACGGGAGTCGAAGGCGCGCTGACAATCGGCACACTCGTGGCATTCTATCAATACACGGAGCAGTTCTTCCGACCCATCCGCGATCTAGCGGATAAGTATAATATTCTGCAATCGGCGATGGCGGCGAGCGAGCGCATTTTCAAATTGCTGGATGATGACACCGTACTTCCCGAACCATCTCAAGCCATTGCAACTGGGCGATTGAACGGCGAGATCGAGTTTCGGAATGTCTGGTTTGCATACAATGATGAAGATTTTGTGCTGAAGGATATTTCCTTTAGTGTCAAGCCGGGACAAACCGTGGCGTTTGTTGGTGCGACCGGGGCGGGTAAGTCATCTATCACGAATCTCATCACGCGGTTGTATGAATTCCAGCGCGGGGAGATTTTGATTGATGGACACGACATCCGCGCGCTCGATCCACAGGAATTGCGACGCAATACAGCAATCGTTTTGCAGGATGTATTCCTGTTTAGCGCGGACGTAGCGACCAACATCAGTCTTGGTAATGAGGATATTTCGCAGGAGCGGATTCGCGAATCGGCGCGCATCGTCGGGGCGGGAGATTTCATTTCGCGATTGCCGCAGGGCTTTGAATCGCAGGTGAAAGAGCGCGGGGCGATTCTCTCTGTTGGGGAAAAGCAGCTTATCTCGTTTGCACGCGCGCTTGCGTATGATCCGAGTATTCTCATCCTTGACGAAGCGACATCGAGCATCGATACGGAGTCCGAGCAGATGATACAGTCTGCGATTGAGAAGTTGCTGAAGGGACGAACATCAATCGTTATCGCGCATCGCTTATCGACGATACAGAAGGCCGATAAGATCATCCTTCTCCATCACGGCGAGATCCGCGAGCAAGGGACGCACGATGAGTTGCTTAAACACGGCGGGATTTACCGGACGCTGTATGAGTTGCAGTACAAGGAGCAGGAGATGGCGAAGGCGGCGTGAGGGCGCGGGGAATTATGCGTAGGGGTTAACGGCGTTAACCCGAGCAGCCTATAGCTTCGGATCGGGGTGCGGGCTAACGCCGTTAGCCCCTACAGCCACATCCCAAGGTTATCCGCGTAGACAATTACCCGGCAACAAAATTCATTCTGGTCTTTAACACCTGCATGTTATCGCGGTCGTATTCCCACCGGAGGGGATTATTTTGGATGTAGATTCGGATTCGCTGCAATTCTTCTGCATCTCGAATGATGTGTTCGTAGTACCCTCGTTGCCAAGGGGACTCCGCAGAAAGGCCTTCGGAACGAAGTTGTTTCGTGACGCTGCTTTTAAAACCAGCAATAAAGGAAGATAAGCTGTGTTTCTCAAGTCCTTTCTTATTTTTCCTCTCCGAGGATTCCACGATCCGAACAATTGCATGAATATGATTGGGTATGATGACGAAGGCATCCAATTCGATCTCTTTACGGATTGATTCACTCCTTTGCCACTCCCTTATTATTGTTTCACCCATCGCCGTTAGTTCTGCGGTACCGTCTCTGATAGTCGAGAGGATTTCGGAACGCCCTACTGTGCACATTGTAATAAAATACCATCCGGCCTCGGCATAGTTATGCCCAGGAATGCGGGGATTTCGGCGGCTTGGAAACCGTTCGGACAATTTCGTTTCGTTGCTTTGGTGTTTGTTCGTAGGGGTTAACGGCGTTAACCCGATCAAGTATTACTATCTAACAACTGGTCGGGCTAACGCCGTTAGCCCCTACAATAATTTGCATTAATGCTGTACGTTTTAGAAGGATAATACCGCCGCCACCATCCTCCGAATCCCCTCAAAGATCTCATGCAGAGGCGCATCATCATACATGTATGCAGGCGTCGTGACGATGTGATTCGTTTTGTCGATGTGAATCTCGTTTGGCTTCGTGACGAAGTGTTTGTGTCCAAGCTTTTGGATTTCGGCGAAGGCGTCGGATGTTGCACCGACGGTGAGTTCGAGGACGGTGTGCTGGAAGTTCAGTGCGAGGATCGCTGGGGCGATACATGCTGCGCCGATGGGTTTGCCGCTCGTGTGCATTGCGTTGAGGATGCTCGCGAGAGTGGTATTGACCGAGCCGTTGGAGCCTTCGTATGCAAACGTGCAGAGATTCTTCGCTGCGCCAAATCCGCCGGGGATGATAATGGCGTCGAAATAAGCAGGTGTAAGTGTCGAAAGCGGACTGATCTTGCCACGCGCAATTCGCGCGGACTCCGTCAGGACATTACGACGCTCTCCGAGGGTGCGACCTGTGAGGTGGTCGATGACATCGAACTGGTTGACATCGGGCGCGAAGCACTCCACTTCTACAGGATGCGAACTGAGCGCCCAAAGGACACCCACCGCCTCCCGAATTTCTGATCCATCCAGATACCCCGAACCCGCGAGAATGACAGCAACCTTCTTCATGGGAAAAACTCCTTCTGTATTTCGTCTGTTTACCGCACCTTGCCATCGGGATTGATGGCGTCGCTTTTGTATTTAACAACCAAATATCGAGAATTATTTGTGGCAACGAACGACACACCAATTGTAGGAATTCTGATGGGAAGCGCGTCCGACTGGGACACCATGAAGGAGTCGCATAAGGTTTTGGAAGAGTTTGGCATACCGCACGATTACCGCGTGCTCTCTGCACACCGCGCGCCTGTCGCGGTGGCGGAGTACGCATCTGGCGCGGAAGCACGTGGGATGAAAGTCATCATCGGCGCGGCGGGAGCGGCGGCACACTTGGCCGGCGTCATCGCGGCGAACACCCTGCTGCCAGTGCTCGGCGTGCCGATTGAATCGCCTTCGTTGAAGGGCATGGACTCGCTTCTCTCGACCGTGCAGATGCCGGGTGGGATCCCTGTCGGGACGCTCGCCATCGGTAAGGCAGGCGCGAAGAACGCGGCGTTGCTCGCAGTTGCGGTGCTTGCGACAACGGATGCAGGACTTCGCGAGAAGTTGCGCGCGTATCGCGAGAAGCAAACAGCGGCGGTCCTCGCGGTTAAACTGGAAGCATAATGACCAACGTTCAACTTATCGCTGACCCGCAGTATCTAACCTTCTTCTCCGAGTATCTGAAGAAGCACGACTCCATCTCGCTCGATGGGGAGCCGGATGTTGTCTTTGATGCGTCGTTTCTCAACCCGACGGAAAAAGCGGAACGGCTTTCAAAGCTTGATACGACGGCACTCATTATTACGAACACGCTTACGATGAGCGCCACTGCCGCACGCGCTGCCGCCGGGACAAACGCTCGTGTGTGCGGAATGCCAATGCTCCCGAATTACTTCGGTCGGCAAAAGAGCGTCGAGTATGCGTTCCCTTTCGGCGTGCCAACAAGTGACGAGGATGCCTCGACCTTCCTTGCTCTGCTCGGACAGACTGGCGAGAAGATCAACGACGCGGTAGCGGGGGTCTTCCCGCGCGCCCTCGCGATGATCGTGAACGAAGCGGCATTCGCCGTGCAGGAGGGTGTGGCAACGGCGCAGGATATTGACACGGCGATGAAGCTTGGCACGAATTATCCGAAGGGGCCGCTTGCGTGGTGCGATGAGATCGGTGCGCTGGCGATCGTTGCTGTCCTTGATGCGCTTGCGAGGGAGTATGGGTCGGATAGGTATAGAGTTGCGAGTCTATTGAGACGTTATGCCGAAGGTGAGATGAAATTCATCACACCGTAGCGAAACGTTTTCTTTCTCGTCGCGTCAAGGAATTCATGAAAATTAAACTTGCATTTCTTTTCGCGACATCGATCGCCATCTTCTCCGGTTGTGGTAGTATCGCCACGGTCAGCGTAGCTCCAGGTTATCGCGCAAAGGCGCAGCGCGTAGCTGTGCTGCCGTTCGATGTTATTGGTAATCCCGATGTCGCGCAGAATCAGACGATTGCCGATCACTTAGCAGCGGTTTTGATGGACGCAGGAATTTCGGTCATCGATGCGCAGGATATTGTCTATCAAGCGAAGAGCAAGGGTATCAATCTCTCACGCGCAACGTCGGATGATCTTGCACGGCTCGCCGAGCCTCTGCACATCGACGCCGTGTTTCTCGGCTCGATCCAATATGGTTATCACGGCCCAGAGAGCGGTGTGCGCCCGATTGATATTCACGAGAACATTGATACTGTTAAGGGCAAGGTGATCGTGACGAAGAGCGTATCCGGCGGTGGGTCGTACTCGGAATCGGGCGGGTATTTCATTCAGAGTATCAGCACGCGGCTTGTGTCCGTGAAGACGAGCGAAACGCTGGTGACGGGATATGTGCCTGGAAATTATGAGGATGCATTGTTGAATGAGGTGCGGAAGAAGTTGTTGGATAACAAGTAGAAATAGTTCTGCCCAATTCCGGCCTGAGTTTATGGCGGACGGAACATTCCCAAACGAATCAGTTGAAATTCTGTCAGCACGAATTCCGTTATGCGCCTCTACTCAGCACTTTAGCACTCAGCACTTAGCACTATCCAATGTCACAAGCCTACATTCTCTCCGCCTGCCGCACACCGTTTGGAAAATACGGTGGTGCACTCAAAGACGTTCGACCCGACGACATGGCGGGACTCGTCATGAAGGAAGCCGCGCGCCGCGCCGGTATTGACACGAACGAGATCGACGATGTGATGTTCGGCTGCGCCAATCAAGCTGGTGAGGACAATCGCAATGTGGCGCGCATGGGTGCGCTTCTCGCGGGTTTTCCGGAGCGAGTGCCTGCGGTGACGATCAATCGTCTCTGCGGTTCTTCGCTGGACGCGATCATTCAGGCCGCGCGGGCTATCCGTAGCGGCGAAGCAGATATTATTATCGCTGGTGGTGTCGAGAGTATGACGCGCGCACCGTATTCGATGCCGAAGAATGTCTCTGGTGCAGCGCTGTTCGGGAATATTACTGCGTATGACACTGCGCTTGGATGGCGGTATCCGAATCCGAAATTAGAGGCGATGTTCCCGCTGGAATCCATGGGGGAAACTGCGGAGAATGTGGCGGAGCAATGGAAGATCTCGCGTGAGGATCAGGATGCGTTCGCGCTGGAATCACATCGCCGAGCGATTGCTGCACAAGAGCGCGGGGATTACAATGATGAGATCGTGCCGGTTGAAATCGCGGGCAAGAAAGGCTCCGTCACTGTTTCGACAGACGAGCAGCCGCGCGCCGATACAACGCTCGATAAATTGTCAACGCTCAAGCCCGCATTTCGTAAGGGTGGGAGCGTTACTCCGGGAAATTCCAGCAGCTTGAATGACGGTGCGAGCGCGGTTGTGGTCGTTAGCGAGGCCGTTGTGAAGAGGCTTGGTATCGAACCGCTTGGTCGCTATGTTGCGAGTGGAGTCGAGGGGCTCACGCCGCGTTGCATGGGCGTTGGGCCGATCGAAGCTGTGCGCAAGGCGTTGAAACTTGCGAAGCTCGGTATCGAAGACATAAATCTTTTTGAATTGAACGAAGCATTTGCATCGCAAAGCCTTGCGGTGATTCGCGAGCTCGGACTTGATCCTGCAATTGTTAATCCGAATGGTGGAGCAATTGCTATTGGGCATCCGCTTGGTGCAAGCGGTGGTAGGTTGGTTGGGACTTTGCTTTATGAGATGCGCCGGAAGAACCTGAAGCGCGGTGTTGCGACGATGTGTATTGGCGTTGGGCAGGGGATAGCCGGGGTGTTCGAGCGGGATTGATTTGGATGGGGCAAGCTGAAGCTTGCCCCACACGAAAATGGAGAAGCTCCTCTTAGACACACGTTCCAAGAGGAGCTTTTTAGTATCCAAAGTCACCAGTTTGCTACTCGAACTTATAGACGTCCTGCAAGGCCTTGCCTTCTGGACCGAGGAGGACGAAGCTAAATCCGCGAAGATATTTTTTTGCAGCAGCGCGTACTTGCTCGGCTGTTACTTGCTCCGTCTTGGGCACGATAGAGAAGAAGAACTTCCAATCACCGAACTCTACCTGATCGGAGTACAAGGCAGAAGCTTGTCGAAGATTCTCTTGAGTAGAATAGTAGTACGTAGTGATGCGTCCTTCCTTCGAGTGTAGTAGTTGCTCTGGTGAGACCAACTCCTCCTGCACCTTTCGCAACTCACGGAACGCGACTCTCGTCGCGGAATCCGGCAGCACGGACTGGAACATTAGCTTCATATTGAAATTGGAGTATTCGCCGCTTGGGTAGATGGCCGGGCTATACGCCAGATTCCGTTTCGTACGAATTTCATCGAAGAAGCGCTTGTCGAGAACCTCGACGAGAATTCGTTCTGCGAACCAGTCAGGGTCCATTGGGCTAGCGGAGAATCCGCGCATCTCTACATAGGTGGTTGGGAAGTCCGCTGGTTTTGGTACGAAAAGAAACTTACCCGTTGATGGGGCGATGTGCTCTATTTTCGGCCAAGCGAAGTTGCCCATCGGCAGCGCGTCAAGCGCAGCAAGCTTTGCTTCCAGCTCTGCTCTCGAAACATCACCAACGACTACCAGCACTGCACGCGAACGCTGCAATTGCGCATCACGATAAGACTTAAAGTCCGCAGGCGTGAGCTTCTCCACCTCCTCCGTAGTTGCTACACGATTGAGTTTGGAAGCGCCATCCCACAAGCTATCTGCAAGGAAGGATGCGTAGCTCTCCGGCTCAGTCTCACGGGATTCGATCGACTTGATGGTGCTCTCTGCTATCTTAGACGCCTCAAGGGTATCATAGTGCGGATGCACGAGAAGATCGTTGAAGATATCCCATGCTTCGCTGAAGTTCGGACGCACGGTCTGCATGGTGAACATCATGTGATAGAAGCTTCCCGATCCAGCGATCGAAGTCGAGAGCCTCGCAAGCGAATCGCGATACGCTGCTTTAGGGTACTTGTCGCTGCCGCTCTTTGTAATAACGGCGGCAGTCATGCCAGAAAGTGCGGCATTGTTCGCTTCACCGTATGCGAGTCCGCCCTCAAAGCCCAGGACTGCGCTGACAACCTGATTCGCTTTTGTCGAACGCAGGATGACGTGAATGCCATGTGACTTGAAGTCCTGAACGTCATTCGGAATCTGCGCGTAGAGTGCTCCGGCCTGGAGTAGCGCAACGGTTGTCAGTATGAGTAATTTCTTGTTCATTGTATTACCTCCTCGGCCTTCAATTGGAGCTTGTCGAGTGCTGCTTGATTCGTGGTGACCCCGAGCACGAAGTTCTTGCCCTTGATCCAGCGATCTAAATAGCGCTGGATGTCCGCGCGGGTTACCTTCTTCACGTTGTTAATATAATTGACATAATAATCGAGACCGGCCGATGCCCACCAGAGCGGCAACGAGGTGGTCGCGAACGAGGAGGCTGATTCCGTCTCATAAATACGGTCGCCTTCAAGAATGCGCTTGGCGGTCGTCATCTCGTCATCGGTGAAGTAGTCTGTGGAATTCCAGTTCTTCACTTCCTCCTGGATCGCCTTGATCGCCTTCTTGGTCGCCGGGATCGGCACATACCCATTGATACCGATCGGGCCTACATTCTTCTGCGAGAAGTAGCCGCTGCTGACCTGATAGGCCAGACGCTTATCTACGAGGTTCTTCTGGAAGCGGCTGTTCGACTGGTTGATGATCGTGTGGAACACGTCAGCGGCATAGGTATCCGCATCGTCTTTCCCGAGCGATGGGCCGTGCCACGTGAAGTCAATGTAAGTATAAGGCAGATTGAGTCCTTCACGAACAACAAGCTGCTTCTTGATCGGCGGGAATGCCGGAGGATTGAACTGTGGGAATGGGGGCGGGCCTGCCTGCCAGATCTTGGCGCCAAAGTACTTCTCGGCCTGTGCAAACACCTCAGCCGGCTTCACATCACCAGCAACGACGAGCGACATGTTGTTCGGAATGTAGAAGCGATGCTGAATGGTGCGCATCATCTCCGGTGTAGCGGACAGGATCGTCGGACGCAAACCAAGTTGCTCCTTGCGGCTAAACAACTCCGGTGACCACACCGCACTATCCATAGCATAACGGACTCGGAAGGTGGGTTCTGCCTCGTTGCGATCGAACTCGCCAAGAACCACATATCGCTCCTTGCTCAATTCGGCAGTATCGAAAAGCGGGGTACGAATGGCGGCGGACATGAAATCGAATCCACCAGCAAGATTCTTCTTCGGGATAATGATGAAGTAGTTCACGTGCTCCTGATGGGTCTGAGCATTGCTAACTCCAAGGGATCCACCCAGGCTTTCCAAACCTTCGAGGAATTTTGCCTGCGAAGGATATTTCGCGTTGGCTTTAAAGAACATGTGCTCGTACAAATGGGAGAGCCCGCTGAACTCAGGCGGTTCGGTGAAGCCACCATTTCGTGCTACGAGCTCGATGGTCGCAAGCGGCACCATGTGGTTCTCGACGACGATAACATCCAGTCCGTTCGAGAGCTTCTTCGATGTATATCCGATCGAGTTGGTAGCCGGTGCTGCTTTAGAGGAGCCAGCCTTGGCCTGTGCCCGAAGGCCACCGCCGGACAGGAGTCCCATTAACAGGAGTGCCATTAGAAGACACGCCCAGCAAAAACATTTTCGCATAGTCTAGGATAGAATAATGAATGAAGTCAGGTTGTGTGGAGACAGCCCAGAGACTAATTACGCATTCTCTTGCGTCCATCTTCGGTTAAGAACCTGCCCGGAAAGCGGGTCTCAAACACCCGATGAGACGCAATTAAGTCCTGACAATACTCCGATTCCAGCTAGTTGTTACATAGCTCGGATAGGCGCGATTCTGCAATTGCAGCTGTTACCCATTGACTGTCGTCATCTTGCATTCGTCCATACCTTGAATCATCAGAATGGCTATGAAGTCGTCTATCTTTCCTTTGCTTATTCTGGCCGCTGCCATTGGGCTTGCAGCCTGTGGAAACTCCGAGAATAGAGGCGCACGGGCCGCCGCTTCTGCAAGCTTCTCGCTTGACATGTCCGCTCCAAGCGTTGCAAAGGGTTGTTCAACCTACCGAACTAACTGCGCCCCCTGCCATGGACTCAACGGCAAAGGCGATGGCCCCGCAGCTGCAGCAATGAACCCCAAGCCCAGAAATCATTGCAACGGCGACTACATGGACAAGCTTTCCAATGAACATATCTTCAACGTCATCAAGATGGGAGGGGCTACCTATGGTTACCCAACGATGCCGGCCCAGCCGCAGCTTTCAGATGAAGAGGTTCGCTGCCTGGTGGCCTACATTCGCTCGCTGAGCCCTACCTTCAAAGCATCCTAGCCAAAGCAGACCGACCGCAGTCAGATTACTTTCTCCCCCAAAGCTGCCCAATAGGAGAGTCGGTGGTTAGAAATACAGCATTCGCCAGTTGTTTGTATTCGAAATTCATAAAAGGACCGTTTTCTTGAAAACGGGTGCCCCTATTCTCTCAATTGAGTGTTCATTTAATGAAAGCCGTTTCTTCCACGTTGAATCCTAGTTGACATTCCGCGAATCGCTTTCTCTGGAGCTGATCGGGGCGGGAATCAAGTAGCATTCCGAGCGTTTCTTATTGCAAATGGGTGCCCATAATATACCCTATAACATAACACATTCAGAGCCCAAAGTCAAGAAAGATAATATTTTTTTTTAAGCGAATTCTGCTTTGCGTTTCGTTTCTAGTCACCCACCACCCGTTACTTCCACCGCCTCCACCATCCGCTTCACCTCCTCGTATTCCGGAGTGCCGTGAAGCGCAAGCATGCCATCGTTCTCATCGGATAGAAATTCCTTTAGATGGAGCATATTTCTAAATCCCGCGTCAATCGCTTTGCGGAATGTACGGAGCGCTTCCAGGGGGTCGCCAAGCCGTTGTAAGAGGCAGGCTGTATTGTATAGTGAATTGCCATCCTTAAGGGACCTCAGCTTCAAGGCAGTGTTGTGGGCATCCTCGGTAGGGCCACTATAAAAAAAGAGTGCTACCCGTTCGAAATCAAGCGGGAGTACCTTCGTTTGTTGCTCCGCTGCAAGCGATACTTCCTAGATCACATCAATTGATGCTACCAAATGTGGTGATAGCAGCACGACAAATGCCGTGCACGCGTCAATTGCCTGCACGATCTCCTTCGACCAACTTGTCGAGACCTCGATCCCTGATTGGTCTATCCACACGGTTAGCCCCGCCGACCGAAGCAACTCGGTTAGCTGCTCAGCCTTCTGGCGGTCCTTGGAGGAGTAGGAAATGAAGATATCGGCCATTCAGATCCAAACGGTTGGACGAGTAATACTTCACGTACGATGAAGGGCAACAGAACCCCCGTAATCATCAAAGCATTTCCTCCGGAATGACATGTCGGCCTGAGCCAAGCTCGCTTTCGCACGCCAAGCGAAACCTTCCGCAATAATACTCGTCCTCGCTCGTCTATACCTACACACGAGAGACAATGACAGCAGCACTATTGATTTCTGATCTTCGCACAGCCTCTTTTGACGGAGGACGTGAACCGGGTGACACAGCATCGAGCAGGGAGCGGGTGAATACCATCCGTACGTCGCTTGTGCGCTTTGTCGAGTCCCGGGTGCGCGATCTGGATCTGGCTGAAGACATCGTTCAGGATGTGTTTTTCAACTTGTTGCGAACTGCAAACGCCGACGAGGTCATCGAAGATGCTGGGGCGTGGCTCTATCGCGCCGCGAAGAACCGCATTATCGACTGGCAGCGTAAGCACAAAACGGAACGTCTGACCCCCTTCATGGAGGAGACTGCCCAGGCAGAGAGCAGCCCAATGCGCGACCTCATCAGCTCTGAAGCGTGGGACGCCTTCGTCGATGCACTCGCGGAGCTGCCAAGCCAGCAGAGGGACATCTTCGTCATGAACGAGATGCAGGGAATTTCCTTCCGCGAGATCTCGGAGATCACAGGTGAAAAACTCAACACATTGCTTGCTCGAAAGCACCGCGCTGTCAAGACCCTTCGTGAAAAGCTTGCACGGTTCGAGCACGAATTCAAGGACTGAGATTAGCGCAGACCGTTCTGCACGGTCACTTCCAACCGATTGGAACTCACGTAATTTGCTTAGAGAGGTATAGTATGTTTATCATTGGCGCGGCGTTTCTTGGACTGGTGGTGATGCTGCTCTGGAATGCGCTCATTCCGGATCTGTTTCACGGACCCCAGTTGGACTATCTCCATGCCGTAGGATTGCTTGTACTCTCCCGGGTACTTGTTGGAATTCGCGGTGGCCGTAAAAGCTGGAGGCCGTGGAAGCATTGGGGGCGCAAAAAGAATTGGGGGGCCGGTCCGAATCGTGAGTGGAAATACAATATCAACTTCGGTGGACCGAATTGCAGAGACGAGTGGTGGCACAAATTTGCCGGAATGTCTCCAGAGGAGCGCCAGAAAGCCAAGGAAGAGTGGAAATCCTCGAAGGAAGATTGGAAGCGAGAATTTAAGATGAGCTTCAATCGGCCACCCGATTCGAAACCCGGCGACGAGATCCATCCGTAACTGTAGAGCGCCAAATCCTTCCCAGCTTTGGCGCTCTGCTTCGTGTAACCCTCTCGCTTATCCCTTAGGCACTTCCAACGGCCGCGTGCGATGTGTCAGGATCCAGTCGCCGTTCTCCGCAAGGGCCTCTTTGCCTAACTCCGCGATGAACCGCTGAGCATCCTTGGTTCGATCTGAGTCTATTAGCGTCTTTAGGTGAACCTGAGCACGGTGATAGAATGCACTCATGCGATCGTACTGGCGCTTATGTTCCGCGTACGCCATCTTATCCGCGTACGTCTGCATCACAGCCCCGAGAACGGGTAGAATTCCAACGCCGAACCACACATAGTCATTTGCGTTCTTGACCGCGAGCTCGTAGCAGGCCAACCCCAGCGTTGACGCGAAGAGGAGTTGCACCCATCGCTCCGTTTTGTGCAGCCGCTCATGGTCGCGATGCGCCGCTTTGGCAAAATACTTCGCCTGATCCTCGACCCAATGCTTCAGAACCTGCCGCAGCCGTGGATGTCCCTTTGGAGATGCATCCTCTTCTGCGGGCTCTTGGCCTATCGCCTGCGATTCTGTCGGGATCGTGTCGTCGGCGCAGGTTTCGGTCATGCAGCTTCGGACAGCGTGCCTGATCCAATCGAGCTCGCTCTTCTGCTTTCTGAGGTAGTAGTCAGCGACGGAGTCTTTAAGTCCGCCGAGCTTCCAGAAGAACTGGACACGTAATCCCTCTGCGAGCGCCCGATAATCCAGATATCGCGTCTGCAAGGACTTCCTCGCCGCCCAGGAAAATGAGGCATACGCAAAGATGAACATCGCCAGATACATTGCAACCAGAACATGATCCTCTATGATTGCCGGATAAAGTTCGTGAAAGAGCGCAGCAAAAAAGAGGAAGGTCAGAAGCCAGCGCTGCATGAGAGTGGTGCGAGTCTGGAAGCGTTGGGCCAGGACGTCAGCGATCGAGTAGAAGTCCACCATCTCTCGAAGCATTGCCGGCATTGCCGCATGGGACTTACTTGGGAACAGGTACTCCTTGCTGGCCCTGCGATGGTGCTTTAACTCATCGGCATAATCCAGTGCGTCTTTGTTGAACATCTCCATGCGGTCGTACATGTCGCGGTAGGACTTCTCCGCTTCCGCCTGGTTTTGATAACCCGAGGGATAAATTCTGTGCAGCGAGAACGGCTTCCCGTTCGGTGTGGGATTCGACCGACGAGGTGTGACGATATGATAGACCGGACCATTGTCAGGAGCGTCAAGTTCGCTGCGAGGCGGCGCGAAAGGCTCCGGAACACCTTCGGTCTTGTACTTTACTACTTGGGAGGTCCCTCCGATGAGCTCCAGCGGCACGCCGTCCCACAATGCGACGAGTATTGTACTGTGCATTGCCAAATATGCACCAACTGAGGCATACTGCATACCACGCGGCTTGCCATGTTGGGCGATGTCCTCGCGGGTAAACCCATCGATGATCGGGAGTTCAAACCAGTGCTCCGCCTTTTCGAGCAGTTCGCCAAATTCGCGACGAGAGGCGTCATCGAAATCGGTTTCATACAGCTCACGTGGCATAGGAAGCACGACAATGAGTCTCAGTCCGAGCTCTAAGGCTAAGTGCGCGCCGATTCTATCAGCCCCATCGGCAAGAGCAGATAATAGGATAAAGGAAGTAGAAGGATAATGAGATCGCAATACTTGGTACTGCTCTCGGAGTGCGCCTGCGGTGGCTGGGAGATCCTCCTCCCGTAGGTCGCGGTGGCCGGTGATAGCAATGATGATCGGCAAAGGTCCGTGAGCGTGACTTCGGCCCTTTTTGTGATGCGTAAGTTCGCGATCGACAAACTCCTCGATAACGCTCTCGGATATTTCGGATCGGTGGACGTGAGCGGGCTGCTGCGAGATCGCTGTGCGCCTCTTCGTGGCAGGAAGTCCGGTACTTTTTCGTAAGCTTTCGAAGTTCATGCCGCTAATTTACGCACAAAATAGGACCGACCTTTTCATATCGCTACCGAAGTTGCCGTTAGGCCAACACGGCCTCAGTCGTCGCCCTATTTCTTCTCTGTCGCAGGGGGGCCAGGATTGGGTGGCGGTGCCGGAGGCGGAATCGCCTCAGGTGGCAAATTTGCGGGTGGTTGGTTCTTCAGCGTGTTGACGGGCGCTTTCGCACCAGGTGTGCTTCCCTTCGGGCCGCTATTGATCAGCGGCGCGGTTAGTATTTCTGACTCGATGCCAAGCTTACGAGCAACCGGGATCGTCAGATCGAACTTCGCATTCTTATAAAGCAACACAATGTCCTTCGAGCTGCAATCGAACGCGTAATCAAAGTTGCCTTCTGCGGCGGCCTCTTTGATCGCATTTTCCAGGCGCTCATACGCAGGCTTCATCATCGTTGCTTGTTGAGCAAAAAGCTCGCCACCGGTCTGATCGAACTTTTGATGTCGGTAGTCGTCGAGCTTTTTACGAAGGTTCTGCAGCTCTACATCAGAGGATGCGCGCTCGGCGTCCGTCATTATGAGCTTTCGGCGCTCGTACTCTGCTTGCTTTCGGTCCAGCTCGTTCTGCATATCATTTGCTTCGCGGGACCATGTGGCGATGAGCTGCTCGATGCGGGTTTGCGCATCAATGGCCTCGGGCATTCTCTTCAGAAGCTTGCTAGCATCAATGTAGGCCACCCGAGTCTGCTGCGCAGAGAGGTCCGTGGTCTGCCCCAATATCCAGAAGAGACTCAGGCAGGAGAGTAGTGAAAGTCCGACGCGAATGTGCTTGAACATAGAAGTGGCTCTCTGGATGCAATTGACTGTGGCACTCGGGGTTTACGCTACGCGGCCACCGGTTCATATACACGAAACGCGGCCGCCTTGTTTCAAAGCGGCCGCGTCTCTAAAAAACTCCCACCACTCAAAAGTGAGTGTGGATTGCCTCGAAGCTGAGAAGGTTACTTCTGTGCTTTGAGGTAGTCCTGGAACTTCGTGGTCTGATCGAGCGCATCTTCGGTGTAGATCGTCGCAGACTTCGGCAGGATCATTGCGTACTTTTCCTTCTTGGCGTAAGCCTGAAGGGCGGCAGTAAGCTTCTCCTGGATCGGCTTGAGAAGCTTGGCCTGCTCCTGGATCAACTCGCCATCCTGCTGATTGAACTTGGAGTCGCGATAGGCGATGAACTGCTGCTCCATGGCGGCCATATCTTCCTGCGACTTCTTCTTGAATTCTGGGCTGGCGGACTCGCCGACCTTCGAATAGGCTTCCAGCTTTGCCTTGTAGGCAGTCTGCATGGTCTGGAGCGTATCGGTCCAGATCTTCTTCTGTCCCTCTAACTGCTTCATTGCGGTGACGTATTCTGGCATGGCCTGAACGACGACGTTCACATCGACGACGACGGTCTTCTGCGCGCTGGCCGTGCCACCAAAAAGACCGAGCGTCGCAACAGCGACGATGGCCAAACGTTGAGCGAGTTTTGTCATAAAATGTCTCTGAATGAGTCCTTAAAAAAGTAAGTGAAAAAACTGGAAAAAGTCGCTCGTGGGGGTAGGAGCGAAGCCCGCGCCTCAAAAAGGGCGGCGTCCCTTAAAGAGACGGGAATCACAAATCCCCCTTTGCCTGAAATGATTCCGCCGAATCCTTATTACGGGTCATTGTGAATAAGGTGACATGAGCCTGAATAAACCAAACTATTTCGGACCTTTCTGCGTATTACGTCACTCACTGCGCCATAGGCTCCGAACCGGGTGACCATGATTCGACCGTATTCTGGCCCGAAAGAGGCAGTCTGCCGCCGAGAACCCATTTTCTTAATCGTTTTCCCAACATCGACCGAATGGACTTATCCTGGATAACGCACACCTGGTGGGGCGCATTGCTCTTCGTTGTTGTTTGCGGCCACCTTACCATTATGTGTACGTCCGTCTATATGCACCGCGCGATGGCGCATCAGGGCGTAAAGCTTCATCCTATCGTATCCTGGGCCATGCGCTGGTGGCTGTGGATCTTCACGGGAATGAGCACGCGTGAGTGGGTTGCCGTACACCGTAAGCATCATGCATTCTGCGAGACGGAGGAAGACCCGCATTCGCCAGTCATTCACGGCTGGGCACAGATCCTCTTCTTCGGCGTCAAGTATTACCGCAACGCCTATAACGACCCAGAGACGATGGAGCGCTTCACAAAGGGCTGCCCAAATGATTGGGTCGAGCGAAATGTTTTTATTCCACACAAGATCGTCGGTTTGGTATTCCTGCTTGCCGTCGATATGCTGTTATTCGCCACTCCCAGCTTCTCGTTGATGGGCCTGCTTACAGGGGCGCTTGTTTGGGCAGGACAGGTTTTGTGGGTACCATTTTGGGCTGCGGGCGTTGTCAACGGCCTTGGTCACACGATCGGATACCGAAACTACAAAGTCAGGGACGAGAGCCGCAACATCGTACCGATCGGTATGCTCCTCTCGGGCGAAGAGCTTCATAACAATCACCACAAGTTTCCTTCGAGCGCGAAATTCTCGAAGCGCTGGTTTGAGATCGACATGGGATGGGGCTATATTCAGACCCTTCGTCTTTTCGGTTTGGCTAAGGTGAAAGTGGTCCAGAACGGAATTCCGAATTTCAAACAGCACGCGCAGGCGGCCAAGGAAGCAGCACTTCTGCACGCCCAGACCGCCGCCACCGCCGCGAAGGACATGGCAACGGCCGCCAAAGACGCGGTCGCCTCAGCTTCGAACCCGGCGTTCGGTACCGATTATTAGTCGTCAGCTGCGATCGACTGGTCTGTTCACACCTAAATGGACCGGTTTTCGGAGACACGATGGGTAGGAAGATACTTCCCAAAATCCCCCACTTTCTGACACCGGGTGCCAAAATGTGTTATCTTCGCAGGAATTCCTTACATAAATTCTGTGACGATGAAGCCAATATCGAATCTCGTTTGGGCTTTCTCCGCGATTATTCTCTCTCTGATCGGCCTTAGCAGTTGTACGAAGACCGTGACGGAAACGGTCTATGTGCAGGTGCCCGTGCATGACACAACTCGCGGACCTGCCCTTCTCCGGTTCATCTCCATGCTGCCCTCGGATCAGACAGTATTCATAAAGATGGTGCAAGATCCCAATGCACCGGCTCCATTCACAGCTCGGAGCGCGAGCCAGCCATTGTATATGCCCGTAACCCCAGATAGTGCGGTTGTCTACTATCTATATAAGAACTCATCGGAATTCTACGGGACGGTCCCAATGCCAACGCTTCCCACAAATTCACTCAATACTGTTGCCTTATTTAAGGACTCTATAAACTCGACGTTCTTCATCTCCAACGATTCCATGAAGCTTCGTCATGCACCGACGGGTAAATGCTACATTCGCTTCATCAATGGTGTTGCGAATTACCCTGCGATAGGGCCGACATTATTTCTAGATCTCGATTCGCTCGGGCATTCGCCGTTCGTTGACAAACCGGCAGTAACTGGTACACCGCAAGCTGTTCCTGTGCAGTATGGTACGATGAATGACTATACGCTCATACCATCCGGGGCCCATCAGACGATCGTGCGCGCAGGTCAGGAGCAGCTAACAGTAGGGCGGATGCCTGGACTTCAGGCCTTCGATGCCGGCGGGTACTACACCGTACGCATATCCGGCTATTATCCTGATCTGACAGTGGCTATTGATCAGGACTAAGAGGATGGCCAGGATGAAGGAGCATGTGTGCTTATGAAGTACTCTCGATTCATCGCTGGCAGATACCTTACCGCTCGCAGAGCCGGAGCGAAAACTTCCACGCTGCTTGGCCGGCTCCCAGCGTTGCCCAGCGTTATCGTGATGTTCGCGGCGGGTGGGATCGTGCTTGGCACGGCAGCACTGATCGTTACACTCGCAATACTAAGCGGGTTTGAGAAGACGTTAACGGATAATGTCGTTGGCTTTACTTCCGATGTGGAGATCACCTCGTATGGCAATCGTCCGCTGCCGGACTTTCCGGGCACCAGTCGTTTCTTATATAAGAACGTCCCGGAGATTCGCACGCTGACACCATACGTACAACGTGAGGCGATCCTACGCTCGCCGCGTGGAGTAGCTGGCGTTGTGCTGCGCGGTGTGCCCCTTGGGGATACCAACTCGATGGCACGCAAGCGGATCATTCGAGGAGTTGACATCGCATTTGCCGCCAGCGATTCGGTTGCACCGATTCTGATCAGCAAAGGACTCGCAGAAGAATTGCACACGGACGTTGGCAGATCCATTGCCGCCATCCGTTTCAACGAACGCCTTCGCAGCCGAGAAGATATTCTAGCAAATCTCCACATGTATCGAGTTTGTGGTGTGTTCTCCACCGGCATGTCACAATATGATAACATGCTTGCGTACACCACACTCCCCGCCGCGCAAGTATTCAATGGCTTCAGCGCAACGCAGGTGAGCGGCTATGACATTCGCACGGCCTCACTAGCTGACGCAGACCCGGTAGCGGCCAAGATCAATAAAGTGGTACACTATCCTTACTTCGCGCGAAGTGTGTATGAAGTCTATCCGGCGATCTTCGCCTGGATCAAATTGCAAAAGCAACCGATCCCCATCATACTTGGGCTTATCATCCTGGTTGCGACATTCAATATCATCTCCACGCTGCTATTGATCGTCATCGAGAAGACACGCTCTATCGGGATATTGAAATCTCTCGGTGCGACGAAGGGCGGAGTGGCTCAGATATTCCTCGCGGAGGGAATGACGATAGCAGTCGCGGGTGTCATCATCGGTGACATGCTTGGCTTCGCCATCTGCTTCCTTGAGCAGCACTACCACTTTTTCAAACTTCGAGCAGATATCTATTTCATGTCCTCTGTGCCGATCTCGATAGAGTGGCAGCACTATGCACTTGTCTCCGTTCTCGCGCTCGTCATGGCCTTGGCTGCCACATGGATACCTGCGCGCATTGCCAGTCGGATGCAGCCGCTTCATGCTTTAAGCTTCGGATAATGGGAACGGAAGCAATCGAAGTGGTCTGTGCGCTGATGCTGAAGGACGGTGGTGTACTCATGGGAGAACGCAAGCCGCACAAAGTCTATCCGTTGCATTGGGAATTCCCGGGAGGCAAAATTGAAGCTGGTGAAACGCCGGAGTGTGCACTCGCACGGGAGTTGAAAGAAGAATTGGGAATCGAGGCAACCGTTGCAGAGGAGTGGATGCGGGAAGCGGCAAAGTATTCCAACGGCATGATCTACGATGTGCGGTATTTTCTTGTGAGACAGTGGGTGGGGGAGATCACGAATCTGGAATTCAATCAGTTGTCGTGGGTCTCGGAGGAAATATTGCCAACGCTAACGCATCTGAGCGGCAATGCCAACATCCTCGCACGGCTCTCGCGAGAAGGAATTCCGGGCGGGCATGAGTGATACGACACACTCCCTTCACCACGCTACTCGCAAGCGTTTTGATCGAGTTGTCACGAAGCTTCTAGCGTGGCACCCCGTCAATAAGCCGCAATATGCGTGGCGTGCACTCCGTCGCACGCCATACGAGGTACTCGTGAGCGAGTTCATGCTCCAACAAACAGGAGCGCGACAGATTGAGAAGAAATTGCCAGTATTTCTCAAACTATTTCCCACCGCGAAACGCCTGGCTCAAGCTCCGCGCTCAACGGTCATCCGGGCATGGCAGGGACTTGGCTACAATCGTAGAGCGATCAATCTGCAGAATGCGGCCCAAGCAATTGCCGCTCGAAGAACCTTTCCTAAAACACTCGAAGGGCTTCTCGCACTTCCCGGTGTCGGTGAGTACACTGCTTCAGCCGTGCTGGCGTTCGCATTCAATGTGGATGTGCCCGTCGTTGATGTGAATGTCCAGCGGGTGCTCTCACGGCTTTGGAAGCCGATGGAAGATGCTCATGCAAAGCTCCCCGTTCGTGAGATTGCAGAATTGGACCGCACAATACTTCCTCCTGGAACATCCGCGAATCTGCATGAAGCGTTGATGGATCTGGGCTCGACGGTATGCACTAAGCAGAAGCCACGATGCGCAGAATGCCCAGTGAGAGGTGACTGTCCCTCAGCTAAGAACTTGCATGGTATCAGACATCAACCAAAGCCCAAAAGGAACATTGAGGAGCGCTTCTTCGGACACCCGCGTCGCATCTGGCGAGGCCGAATTCTGAAGCTCATTTCAGAAGCAGAAGGAATCACGGCCATGGAGCTCGATCGAGTGTTACGGGAGGATTATCCGACAATTCTGAAAAATGTGTTGGACACACGTGAGTTTCAAGAATTGCAGAAGGCCATTCTTGTCTCCTTGCATGCAGAGGGTTTCATCGCCATTCGTAATGGCCGTATCACGCTCACGCATGAGTAATCTTCCCGAACCCTGGTTTTCGACCTATGCGGATCGCAAAGAAGCAATAAATGCACGCCTCGCGGATTTTGCACGGGTACCAGTTGAAGATTACTTCTACGAACTCGCATTCTGCATTCTTACTCCGCAGTCAAGTGCCAAGAATGCCGAAGCCGTCATTGCGAAGCTCATTCACGGAAAATTCTTAGAAACTGGCTTCGACCCAACGACAACCTTGCGCGACAACGAGCACTATATCCGCTTTCACAATACGAAGGCAAAGCGGCTGTTGGCGATTCGCGCCGACTTTCAATCGCTTCAATCAAGCGTAACGGACCATTTCCTAAACCCCGAAGCAAAACGGGAGATCGTGATCGCCAAAGTGAGTGGACTGGGAATGAAGGAGGCCTCACATTTCCTTCGCAATATCGGTGTCCGTGGTCTTGCAATTCTTGATCGACATATCTATCGGCATCTCCACCGCCTCGGTATCATCGAGAACATCCCGACCAGTGGTCCGACAAAAAAGCAGTATCTCGAGATCGAAGCGAAGTGGAAGATGTACGCTCAGAAGATCGGAATCTCGATGGACGAGCTTGATCTTCTGTTTTGGAGCATGGAAACCGGAGTTATCCGCAAGTAGTCATCCCGCCCAAAGAAAGCAGAATCTCAAACGCTACCCGGTTCTGTTACCACGTGTATGCAAGACAACACAGTCCCCACCACGGAGAAACCAGTTGCTTCGGAAAAGCTGACGCCATTGATGAAGCAATACAACTCCATCAAGGCGAAGTATCCTGAAACGATCCTCTTCTTTCGCATGGGCGATTTTTTTGAGACCTTCGGGGACGACGCCGTAACAACGGCGAAGGTCACGGGAATTGTCTTGACCAAGCGCGGTAGTGGCTCTGCGAGCGAGATCGCGCTTGCGGGTTTTCCGCATCATCAGTTGGACTCCTATCTACCGAAGATGATACGCGCAGGCTACCGTGTGGCCGTTTGCGAGCAGTTGGAGGATCCAAAGCTGGCAAAGGGCATTGTCAAGCGCGATGTTGTCGAGGTTGTAACCCCCGGTGTGCAAACTAGCGAGAAGCTGCTTGAGACATCGCGCAATACGTACGTTGGTGCGATCGTCCTACACAGCGGAGTTGCCGGCATAGCTTACGCAGATGTCTCGACCGGTGAATTTGTCGCGGGAGAGATAGCCGAGGGGCAGCTTGCCGAACACCTCGAGTCGATTGGAATCTCCGAGTTGTTGGTCGCACGCAAGGATGTTGGTCGGACCGAGTTAGCACCCTACTTTATTGCGCTTCAACGGAAGCCATCCATCACGAAACGTGAGGATTGGATCTTTCATGAGGAGACTGCACGTGAACTTCTCTTGCAGCATTTCAAGACTGCAACACTCAAAGGATTCGGTGTCGATGATCTTACGCTCGGGCTGACCGCGGCAGGCGCGGTGCTCGATTACTTGCGCGAGACGCGCTCGCAAAAGAATCTTGGCCATATCACCAATCTCTCCCGATACGATTCTAAGGATTTTCTCACGTTAGATTACACCACCCGCCGCAATCTGGAGATCTTCGCTCCTCTGCAAGGTGACGGCAAGGATTCATCCTTACTAGCGGTGATGGATGAAACCTCGACCCCGATGGGTGCACGACTGCTTCGTAAGTGGCTGGCGCGGCCACTACGAAGTAGTGATCGTATTAACCAGCGGCTGGATGCAGTTGAATTGCTCTCTACTGAAAGAGAGTTGCGGGACAAACTGCGAATGGAACTCGCCGAGCTTGGGGATCTTGAACGCTTACTTGGTCGCTTTGCTAGCGCGCGAATATTGTCTCCCCGGGATTTCCTCGTGCTGAAGTTCACACTTTGGCATCTGCCTGAGATCAAGAAGTTGCTGGGGCAGCTCGTTGAGGAGCCTTTGTTCAAAGGTTCTGCTGGCGAGCAACGGGTTGAGAAGCAGCTGCTATCGGCGATTGCTCGGGAGTTGGATGAGCTGCGTGCGCTTGCGGAAGAAATCGATCAACAGATCGCACCAGAACCTCCGGTCACGATCGCACACCTTGGCATCGTCCGTGATGGCGCAAACGCAGAACTCGACGAACTTCGCTCTCTGACACGCAACAGCCGTGATAAGCTCATGGAGATCCAGGCCCGCGAGCGAGAGCGAACGGGAATAACATCGCTCAAGGTCGATTACAATAACGTATTCGGATATTTCATCGAAGTGTCAAAGGCAAACGCGGCAAAAGTGCCAGCCGACTATGAGCGCAGGCAAACGATGACGAATGCCGAGCGATACATCACTCCCGAGCTGAAGGACTATGAATCGAAGATACTCGGTGCCGAAGAGCGGATGCAAGTTCTCGAACGCGAGATGATCGATTCACTTCGCGCTCGCATTTTGCAAGATACGCAGCCGCTGCAGCGGAACGCCGAGGTGCTTGCACTTTCTGATGTGCTCGTGACCTTCTCCTGGTTAGCAACGAAGCTCAAGTGGTCGAGACCAGAATTCAATGATACGGGAGCATTTGATATCCAATATGGCAGGCATCCTGTCGTTGAGAAGTTGATGCCGGTTGGCGAGCGCTTTACCCCGAATAGTGTGATGTTCCAACCCGGTAGCTTCGAGTTCTACGTTATCACCGGACCGAATATGTCTGGTAAGTCCGTCTATCTTCGGCAGACAGGAATTCTTGCCTACCTTGCTCACACCGGAAGCTATGTTCCAGCGCAGCGGGCCAACTTTCCTATTCTCGATCGCATCTTCACTCGTGTTGGAGCAAGTGATAACGTGGCTAGCGGGGAATCGACGTTTCTTGTTGAGATGAATGAAGCAGCAAATATCCTCAATAATGCCACGAAGAATTCGCTGCTGCTATTCGATGAGCTTGGTCGCGGCACTTCTACATTCGATGGGGTATCTATCGCGTGGGCAATCTCGGAATATATCCACGATAACCTACCCGGCGCTCGCACGCTTTTTGCGACACACTACCACGAGTTGAATGCGCTCTCGGATCGGTATCCACGAATCCATAATCTGAAGGTGGAAGTTCGCGAAGCCGACGGTAAGATCCATTTCTTGCACAAGATCACGCCAGGATTTGCAGATCACTCCTATGGAATCGAGGTTGCGGCGATGGCAGGTATTCCGCCGGATGTGATCGATCGCTCAAGAGAGATTCTTCGTTCACTCGAGGAGACCGAGTTGGAGATCGCGCAGGCGAATATTCAGCGGGAAATTCCTTTTGTAGAAAGGATCTCGAAGGAAGAGCAGGACGAGCGATTGAAGAAAGCCTTCGGTGACGAGCGCGTCGATGCCATGGCCGAGGAATTGCGCCAGCTTGACCTCGATCAGTTCACACCGATCGAGGCGATGAACAAACTGGCAGAATGGAAGAAGCGTATCGCTTAAATTAGCAAGGCTGAAAGACGACCGCCTCAAACATTCTTGCCCAGACGTGGTGGCAAGAATGCCTTGAGCACTCCGCGCATACGAGGTGCGTCGAATTGGAAGATCTCAAAGAGCGCTACGGCGCTCTTTTTCATTTCGATGGTTGGCACGTTGGCCCCACAAATAAGCGCACTCACGAGACACGAAAGAAGCGGGTCGTGGCCAACTATCATCAGTGTTTCGCACGTCTCTTGCTTCGACGCCACCAGGTTCATCGCACCTTCGATACTTCGGGATGGCCGAAGTGCGTCGCTTGTTTCGATCCCTACCTTCGGTGCAAACGTCTGGGCGATGATGCGTGCGGTTTCATTTGCACGCGGTAGCGGACTTGCAAGGATGAGATCGGGTACAGGAAAGCCCGCGTTGTGCAATAGCTCTCCCATTCCGGCGGTAACCTTCCGGCCCTTCTCACTCAGCGTCCTCTCGTCATCGCTGGGCGCGAGCGTTTCCGCATCACCATGACGAACGAGGTAGAGCAACATATAATCAGTCTTTATTTTGCCGCGGCCCTTATCTGGAGGCAATGACTATTCGACGAACGATCGCTTCGCCATTCATTGCACGAACGCGCAGGAAATAGGCACCGGATGGAAGACTGTTCAAGTTGAGCATGAAGTCGTTGGTAAGCTTTGTGTGCTCGGAGAATACGATCTTCCCGGCTTCATCACTCACGTCCACCTCCGCATCTCCCGAAATCCCGGAGGTGATATTGACCAGGCCGCTGGAAGGATTGGGATAGACCTGGAGCTCTTGAACAGGAGCCGATATCGACGCAACTGCGCCGGCCGGCGCACCGACTCCGACAATACGAATCGTAGTGTCATGATCCATTCCAGGATAGTCTTCCAGGGTAACGGTGAAAGAAGTGGTATCGCCGCCTACTTGCGTCGGGGCGAAACGGAATGCTGCAGTCACTGTTGCTCCCGGGGCCACCGTCAGCGGGGGTACTCCTGGAGGATTAACTCCCAAAAGGGTGAAGTCTGGATTTGGACTTGTCAACGTCTTCGGAGTGAGTAACAGGACCCCGTTGCCGCTGTTTTTGAATGGTACGTTAACATTGATGTTCTGGCCCACAACGACTGTGCCGCATTGCACCGGGTTTGCAGCTAATTGGAATGTGCCGGCAGTAGCAACACCCGTCAGAATCGTCGAAGCCGTGGGTGTCGAAGCATCATTGGAATAGAACTGGACGGTATCCTTGATCGTCCCCTTTGCCAACGGGGCGAACTGGATCTTCACGGCAGCGCTGTCCTTTGCCGCAATAGAGTGGGTTGTAGTATCGGCAAAATGAAATGAGGCACCGGATTTCAGCGCATATCGATTGATCGTAAGCGCAGTCGTTCCAGCATTCTTCACCCAGAGTGTGCTGGTCATCGTGGTGCCAGTGAGCACGGTGTCGCGGAACGTCGCCGGGATGGAAATTGCAGGTCCGGAGGCGGAGACAACCGTCAGCGTGTAGGTTGCAGTCGCGTACGCATCGCCGGAGTTATCACCATTTAGGTTCACGGCGTTACCAGCCGCGTAGATGTGCGCGGTACCGAGTGTTGTTGGCGCAGTGTACTTGAACGTCCATGTGGCCGAATCGCCAGTGAAGGAGCGCGGCTGGGTGTGAGTCAGTTCATTGCTATAGAGCAAGAGTCCACCGCCGGAGGTCGCAAGCTTTGCGCTATTATCTACACTGATATTACATCCGCCGCCGGCCTTGCTCGCATTCTTGACGACCAATTGGAAGGTATAGGTTTGCCCTGCAACGATCTGCGTTGCCTGTGTCGAAATGGTGACAGTCGTCCCCGAAGAAGAAGTATGGCAACCGCCGCCACCGCATCCGGATCGAGAGCGTCCGACAACACCGCCGGAGTTACCGTTAGCCTGATGAATTGAATACGCTGCAAGGAGGGTAAAGCAGCCTAGAACGAGGGTAAATTTCTTGAATCGCATAGCAATCGGGAGTCTCTGAGTGGGAATATGAAGGAAGAAGTTCGAACAAAAGCCGGGAAGGGTGCGAACGTTCCCGAAGGAAATTCAGCACAGTCTACCTCAGCGTTACTCAAAACCCCGGATGCTGGCTATTGTCACAACAGTTATTGTTATCACGGCAAGTTAACCGTAGTTGAGAGCACTAGAGTTAACCTCGGGCCCGAAAATTTCTTTCAGCAAACCACCCGACGAAAAAAAAGGGACCAAGCGATCCACGTCACATTCGAACCTCGCTGAGAGCTGCTTCCTTCCGGACCTGACTCGGTTGGGCGCGTTCGGATTGCGTGGGACTCGGTCCCTAAACTTATTGCGATGACTTCGAGGGGGGAGTTAGTCCGTCCCTGAAGAGCGGCGCACTAACAGGCTCGATCGCCTTCGCGGTTCCGTCGGACGCAGTTCCATCTTGAGCGGCCGCCAAATTCATCCCCGGAATAAGCTCGAACTTGGACTCAAGTTGATGCAGAAGTCGAAGAAGATCATCCTTGAGGAAGGGCTTCGAAAGAAACGCATTGCAGCCCGCCGTGATGGAGCGATCAACATCCTTCCGAGTAGTATATCCCGAGATGGCTACGATCGGGGTCTTGGCGTATCGCTCCGTTTTTCTCAGCAATTCGGTAAGCTCAAATCCGTTCATCCCCTTACCAAGATTCAGGTCCATGAGGATGAAGTCATATTGCTGACTCATTGCACGCTCGAAGGCACTTTCGGCAGTCTGCGCGGTATCAACGTCATACCTGTTACGTAGGTAGTAGTAGATAAGATCACTTGCGCGATCAACATCCTCCACATGCAGCACCCGAAAGCGACCGGGGGATGCCGCCGGTTCGGCCTTATCCTGCTTGGCTTCGGAAGCTGGAGCAGGTGATCCAGGGATGCAAATAACGAGCGTGCCAGCGACCTCCGACTCCGTTACCGTTGCACCCGCGAGGCCAGCGGTATACCGAAGAAGTCGAATCGCTTCGTCGCGGTTAAGCATAAGTGCGGTCTTGGGGCGTTGGGGTCAAACTAGTACCAGACAACGACCGCAACAGGGGCCTCAGCCGGAAGCGTTCATGAAAAATCGACTACAGCGGCTTGGTCCCAATAAGTGTCATGAACTCTGCTCGAGTCTGTGGCTCACGGAAAGCTCCGAGCATCGCACTGGTCGAGGTGATGGAGTTCTGCTTTTCGACGCCGCGCATCATCATGCACATGTGGCGCGCTTCGCAGACGACCCCAACTCCCAGTGGTGTGATGTACCTCGTGATCGTATCGGCTATCTCACGCGTCATGCGCTCTTGAACTTGCAAGCGGCGCGCGAAAACCTCCACGATCCTCGGCAGCTTCGAAAGCCCTACGATCTTCCCGTTCGGGATGTAGGCAATGTGGATGCGACCGTAAAAGGGCAGGAAATGATGTTCACACATCGAGAAGAAGTCAATGTCCTTTACAACGACCATCTCATCATACTTCTCTTCAAAGACAGCGCCGTTCAGGACCTTCTCGATGTCGGTTGTGTAGCCGCTGGTAAGAAACTCCCACGACTTTGCGACGCGGTGTGGCGTGCGCCAGAGCCCAACGCGGTTCGCATCCTCGCCGATCTCCTCGATCAGTGCACGGGTTAGCTCCCGAAGTTTTGGATTGGAATCCGGTTCATTCTCGGCTGCGCCCGTCGTACAAGGCGAAGAGGTAAACTCCTCACGTTTTGGCTGGGGAATGTCTTCTATGTCTTGCGTGCGATTGGGGAGGGTGGTGATAGGAGCCACGTGTCTGCAGTGTTTAGTGTGTGTAAATAAGTAAGGCGACCGTATGGGGATTTTAAGCTCTTGTATGCTCGAAGCGAGGAAGTGCGCCTACAGGCTCGCCTCGATATTCGGCAACGTTATTATCGCTTTCAGCGAGGCGAATGGAATACAGTCTGCCTTCGGTAATGTGCGGTTCAAGCAAGGACCAAAAAACGATCGCGATGTTCTCCGCAGTAGGGATGATACCCCGTAGTTCCGGAACATCGTGATTCAAGTGCTTATGATCGACCTTATCAACGATGACTTCGTCCATCAATCTTGCGAGCCTCTTAAGATCGATAACGTAGCCCGTTTGGGGGTCTGGCAATCCAGCAACGGTTACCTCAAGTTGGTAATTGTGTCCATGCCCGTGAAGGTTGTTGCATTTATCAAAGATGGCCTCGTTCGCCTCGTCGGTGAAGGTTGGGTTGAAGAGCCGATGCGCGGCGGAGAAGTGTGCTTTGCGTGTGACGTAAACCATGCGTGGGTAAGAGTTAATCAGTGGAGTACGTCCTTTGCAATGGAGGCACGTTGCTCCAGTGTGAATTGCTGGGTGTACTGATAATTGGGATGCCGTACTACGATACTCATCGCAGCTTCTCCGGATCGCAAAGCCTGAAGATCCCCGTCCGAAAGCCGCCAGCGAATATACTGAACGGCACTGATACGTCCTTCTTCGGACTGCTCCTCATCAAAGTACGCTTCGGTCTCATGCTCGCCGATTCTAAGGAAGACGGAGTTCTGGGTCAACGCAACAAGCGAGTCCAGCACGGGCTTGATCTGATCCTTGTCTGTGATACCGATCAGCAGTGTTGCAGACAGCTCGTTGTGTGTCGGGAGGAGCCGCGAGTAGGTGTCGATCTCATGTTGAATTTCGGTGTCGTGCACTAGTCGCTCGGTTCTGGCCATCTCTTGAATTTGAAAGAGCACGGTGTTCTTGTTCTCGAACACGAATGTCAGGAGCGGGCCAACCGCGATACGGCGGTTGGCTTTTTCGCTGATCACTTTCTTTCGATACTCAGGTCGTACCTTTTCGTAATCGGCGATGTTGAGGATTTCGGATAGAGCTATGGTTTGCATGGCTGCTTATTACAGTGAGGAGGTGGAGAGGTGAGTTGTCAGTCCCATTGCACGATAGACGACTTCGATCGGGTGCAATGCTCGTTCGCCGGTGCCTTCTTCGATATGAAGATGCGCCAGTGTACAATCGCCAGCCACAGGTGCGGGCTTATTCTTCTCGATCGCGGTAAAGAGCTTCTTGCCGACATCAAGCGAGATCTCGTAATACTCCTTCTTTGAAGACCACGAGCCATCGTGACCAGAGCATTGCTGCACCATCGTCACTTCAAGTCCGGGAATGAGCTTCAGAAGATCGCGGGAATTGAAGCCAACGTTCTGTACGCGCAGGTGACAAGGCAAGTGATAGGTGTACTGCGGGCCAACGCTTACGGGAAACTCGAGCGTTATCTGCTTCGATTTATGAAGCCTCATGAGAAACTCGCACGGATCAACCGTTGCTGCCATGATGCGCTCAGCGGCAGCTTTGTCCGTCGCGTAGTGTGCGTATTCCTGACGCAGCATGAGCGAGCAGCTTGGGCTCATGGCCACAAGCGTGTAACCCGCATCCACAAGTGGCAGCAATCGCTTCACATTTCGATCAACGGTCTTCGTGGTCTTCTCGATATTACCCGTCCCAAGCTCGGGCATCCCGCAGCACTCTTGTTCTGGTGCGAGAACTTCGATGCCGAGCTTCTCCAGAATCTCGACGTATTGCTTTCCGATCCATGGTTTGTTGGAATCGACCATGCACGTATAGAAGAGGGCAACACGAGCAAGAGGGGCGGCCTGCTTCTTCTGTTCGCGACTGTTGAACCATGAGTGGAAGGTCTCCGCGTAGTATGTAGGAAGCTTCTTCCGGCGATCGATTGCAGCAGTTGTTTCGAGCGCAGTTCGCGCCAGCGTGTTCGTCGCCGCCCAGTTCATGATTCCGGGAATTGCAGCCCCAATTGCACCAGAAAGATCCGTGTCGCCAGTGATCATGTCGCGAAGACGATGCTGCAGCGGTTTGCCACGTTCCTTCGTCTTTATTGCGTCAGCACGCAAGAGCAGGCGAGGGAAATCCAGCATGTAGTCATGCGGCGGAGTGTACGGGCACTTCGGATAACAGATCTTGCACTGATAACACGAATCAACTACGTGGTCGTAGTCGGCTTGCTTCAGTTCATGGACGGGATTCTCTTTGCCATGACCGGCCGCTGTGAGTTTGTCGTCTTCTTGGTCGATGCGGTCAAAGACATCCGTGAACGGTGGGCACAATGCATCGCAAAGGCGGCATCCGTTGCAGACATCCATCACGCGAGTGAATTCTGCCTGAAGATCTGTAGCGTCCCAATAGAGCGGATCGTGCGTGTCAAAGACCATCATGAGAAGAGTAG
This sequence comes from uncultured Ignavibacteriota bacterium, assembly GCA_903900335.1. Taxonomy (GTDB): domain Bacteria; phylum Bacteroidota; class Ignavibacteria; order Palsa-1295; family Palsa-1295; genus PALSA-1295. Next base: position 100,411 of record CAIUMP010000053.1, read on the forward strand.
GTTAGCCGAATTGGTGGAGGATAGATCGGAGAAGAACGCTGCATTCTCGCCACCCTGGATCGATCCAGAGTGGCAAGCACGCAGGTGTAGAGTACTCAACGCTTAAGCACCGAGAGCGTCGTGTGCCTTTTGGAAGCGGCCAGCGTGGGATTTCTCAGCGCGAGCCAACGTCTCGAACCACTCTGCGATTTCGTCAAAGCCCTCCTCGCGAGCAGTCTTCGAGAAGCCGGGGTACATCTCTGTGTACTCGTAGGTCTCTCCGGCGATCGCTGCCTCAAGGTTCTTTGCTGTGTCACCGATCGGGAGACCCGTAGCCGGATCGCCTACTTCGGCGATGTACTCCATGTGTCCGAATGCATGACCCGTCTCGCCTTCTGCGGTATTGCGGAATACGCCTGCCGCATCTGGATATCCTTCCACGTCCGCCTGACGCGCGAAAAAGAGATAACGACGATTCGCCTGCGATTCTCCCGCAAAGCCTTCTCTAAGATTCTCGAGTGTCTTGGTACCTTTAAGCGTTGCCATGATAGTTGTTCTAGAATGAATTGATTGAAAAAAAACCAGTGATCGATCATCTTCCTCACTCTCTTGCTAAAGGGAGGAAGCTGACCTCGATCGCACATACTTCTCTCTATACTCTGCCAGCCATCGGAAGTCGGATGAGGGGAATACCCTTCCCAATAAGGCAGAGATGTCAGCGAACGAGCTCTCCTCAAACCCTGGTCTGGGGAGATGAGCGTCGATCGGATTCTCCATCCAGACATCGAAGCCGTACGATCGGTCAACTCTGCCAATTGCGTGACTCGGGCCATGTAGTCCTCGTGGAATTGCGTTGCAATTTTCGAGCCCGTAGCCTCTCATACGATCCGTGAGAATGTCCTGATCGAGCCCCCAGTTATCGGTGTACTGCTCCATGGCTCGAAGCATGTGGTCGATAAATGTAGCCCTTAGAAGTGGCTGCGCACTTACAGCGTTTGCCTGACTCAGACCCATGACACTCTTCCATGCCTGCTTCGTCATTCCGACGTAACACATTGGGATATGCTCAAAGCCGGTAAGGTCATGACCGAAGTAGTTTATCTTATCAAAATCCCGACAGAAATAATCTGAGAGCGGGATCATGTCAATGTCACCAAGCAGACAGTATTCGTCCTCGGCAATGAAGTCCATACACCCAGCGAACAGCCTGCTACACTGAGCGAGCCGGGCCGGTGAATACACATTCGATGGCTCAAAATAGACAAAGTTAGTCGTTGAAAGCGTGTAGTCAAGGACCAATTTAAATAGTGGGGTCCCGCCTTTCGGGACGAAGACCACGGCATCGAACCCGAAGTACTTCCATACCCAAGCCGTTATGGGCACGTAGAACAAGTAGTCGTCGTCGTACGTGGACGAGAGAATCACCTTAGCCATGCCAATAGAATACGTTTGGGAATTGCTTCTCGAATGCAGTGAACTGGTCTGAGGGATCGAAGCGATTGAAGAAACGGATCGTCTCCATTTCGACTACTCCAGCGCTTCCGATGTGTCGGCAGGTCAAGTTGCTTTCCCACAACGATGCCTTTACACCTGGCGGCTCGACATCTGCCAATGCGGAATACACATCAGCACTACCGCGATGCCAGAGGATCGGATAATGGGAGAACTTCTTATTCAATATATCTTGGTCCCTACCACGATCAGTAAGCGCTTCATTGGAGATGACCTGCTCGAACGATGGATTGTCCTGAACGAGTGCTGACGTGAGGCCGATCATCCCTCCCATAAGACCCGCGTGCATCGGGTTATCGAGTATGGCATGGATCGGATACCCTGTTGTGGAAAGCCACTCTGTCACGGCCTGCGCCTCTCGATAGGTGGTGAGTGCGTCGCTATCTCTGCACAAAACGTGCGTCACACCGACCTCCCACAGCGGCAGCAAACGCCATAACATCCCGACGGAAATCGCTGGGTTGCTGCTTACGCACATGACCGACGCCCCGAGGCTCTGTAACTGTTCAAAATATTTCTGGAAAGACTGGTATGTCTCGGTGTCTGTGTGGATCGCGGTGGTCCAACCCGGATAGATCATCCGGTTCATCCGGAAATTCCAGTACGCGCCCCGAAGCATCGCCATGAACTCGAACCGGTTCGTGTCGGTAAATGCGTGGTAATTGAAAAGACTGTAACTAATGACCTTCATGGCGTGACAGTCTTGAATTCATGGCAGCAAATGACCGTGTAGTACCTGCATTCCCGCGAGAGAGAGCATTCATGCTGCGCTCTCCTTGCATCGTTGGCATACTCCGTAGTAGTCCAGGGAATAGCGCTCAATGATTGCTCCGAGTTGTGATTGAATGGAAGCAACCGTCGCGGCAGGGAGGGAAACTGGAAGATCTTCTACCACCCCGCACGAGCGGCAGCAGAAGTGCTCATGTTCCATAGTCATGCCATCGTAGCGGAGTGTGCTGCCCTCGAACTGCACCTCCCGGATTTTGCCCTCTTCCGCCAGCAAATGGAGATTGCGATAGACCGTCGCCAGGGAAATCTCCGGTAGCTTCTTCCGAGCAATCGTAAAGACTTCTTCCGCCGTCGGATGCGTTTTAGCGCGCGCGACGATCTCCAGCACGATGCTGCGCTGCTTGGTGGATCGTCGGGGGGTGGATGGCATTGGGGTTATTATTAGTAATTATTCCTATTAACTAATTTTACGGTTGGCGAATTCCCGGTAATAACTGAATTATTGCATCCCGATCTGACCGATGCAAGACTCCAGTCTGTTCTGTTGTTAGTTTTGCACGACCAAATTTGTATCGCATGCTCATCTCCCTCTCCACCTGGAAGCACGGCTTCCACCCGAACCGAATCACTTACGATGCCCTCCTCGCGGGCCGAAGCGCCCTCGACGCCGTCGAGCTGGGTGCGCGGTACTGCGAAGCGGACTTGACCTGCATGTCCGTTGGTCGCGGCGGCATTCCTGATGCGTCGGGGCACGTCACGCTGGATGCGTCCATCATGGATCACGAAGGACGATGTGGCGCGGTTGCGTTCGTGCATAATTATGAGCATGTTGCTTCCATCGCGCGGCGCGTGATGGAAAAGACGCCGCATATTATGCTTGTCGGCGAAGGAGCGGAGCAATTTGCGGAAGAGGAAGGATTTACGCGAACGAGTTTGCTAACGACAAAAGCTGAGTTGCTCTACAAGGAGTGGGCAAAGCAGCCAGATAAGCTGCATGTTCGTCTCCGCCGTGCAGAGGAGGGTGAGCATGAGTATGTGTTCGTGAGCGTCGATGAGGATGGAAACCACACCGAGATCCAGCGTGAGAGCGTAGGGTTGCCTCCCATAAACGAATCGCACGACACCATCGGCATCATCGGAATGGATTCAGAAGGCAAGCTCGCCGGCGCATGCACGACGAGCGGCCTCGCGTTCAAGCTCCACGGACGCGTCGGCGATTCTCCCATCATTGGTGCTGGGTTGTACGTTGATGGTGAGGTTGCTGCAGCTGTCGCAACCGGGACCGGAGAGTTAGTGATGCGAGCCTGCTCCTCCTTCCATATCGTTGAGATGATCCGGCAAGGAATGGCGCCGGAAGAAGCGTGTGAAGTAGCGATCCAGCGTATCGCTCGAGACAAGCAACTGAAGGATGACATGCAAGTTGGGCTTATGGTCATTCGCCGCGACGGTGCCTGGGCTTCACGGTCGTTGCGCCCTGGCTTTCAGCTTGCCGCAGCGAGCAAGCGGCTTGGCGGTGCGAATCAGCTTTACAACGTTACGGAAAAATCCATTTCGCTCGCCAAAGAAGCATGAACGAACCCTTAGCACTCGTCACTGGCGCGGGCCGCGGGATTGGCAAGGCCATCGCGCTCAGGCTGGCCCAGGCCAAAATCCCCGTCATCCTGGTGGCTCGATCGAGCGAGGAGATCACGGAAGTTCGAAATAATATTGTCAGGTCTGGTGGCAGGGCATGGGCTTGCCCGTGCGACATCACCGAATCAGCGGAAGTGGATGCGCTGAGGAATGACATCGAGGCCGAGGTTGGTACAGTCAATATCCTTGTAAACAACGCTGGCGTCGCAACGACTGCGAAGCTGGAAGAGACCACGGACGAAATGTGGCGGGAGATCTTCGCAGTAAATGCCGAGGGGGCCTTCCACATGCTCCGGGCGTTTGCTCCGGGACTGAAAACTGGGGGTGGCCATGTCATCGCGATTGCATCGACCGCTGCCGTTCAGGGGTTCCGATTCACCGCAGCGTACACCGCTTCAAAACATGCCCTCCTCGGGTTAATGCGGGCCGCTGCTGAGGAGTTGAGGAGCACGGAAATCACATTCAGCACATTGTGTCCGGGCTTCACGCGGACGCAAATTCTGGAAGCCAGCCTCGAAGGCGCCATGAGTCGGGGCAAATCCCGCGAAGAGGCGGAGCTCGCCTTCGGCAAGTTGAATCGCGAAGGCCGCGTCATTGAGCCAGAAGAAATCGCAGAGACAGTATATCGGCTAATCACTGACCGCAACCTTCCCTCCGGCAGGACGTACCATGCAGATGGAACGGTCTTTGAGGGCAACGGGTAGTGAGTAACGAGGAACGGGTATTTGTTATTTCGTTCGCATCAGCATTCTCCGTCGCCACTCGATACTCATCCAATCGATACTAATAATTTGAGAGAATCCTTTCGGCATTTCGAAACCCACAAAGCTCGCGAGCGGGCCGCGATCGTCACCCTCATACGCTCGAACAACGAAGAGACCCGGCAAGAGGCACTCGAACATTTGAATGAGCTTGCTCTGCTTGCTGACACCGCAGGCGCGGATGTGTTGTATCGAATGACGCAAGAGCGGCCGAAACCGGATGTCGCACTCTATCTCGGTAAAGGGAAGGTAGAGGAGCTAAAGCAGCACGTGGAGATGCTGGAAATTCAGCTTGTTATCTTCGATGATGATCTCACCCCGTCTCAGGCGCGCAATCTCGAAAAGGAGCTGAATGTCAAGATACTGGATCGCTCTGGAATCATCCTCGACATTTTCGCGAGCCGCGCGAGAACGCGCGAAGCTAAGACCCAAATTGAACTTGCGCAACTCGAATACCTGCTGCCTCGCCTGACTCGTGCTTGGACCCATTTGTCCAAGCAGCACGGTGGAATAGGTACAAAAGGGCCAGGGGAGACGCAGATTGAAACAGATCGTCGCCTGGTCCAGACCCGTATACTTGTATTAAAGGGAAAGCTCAACGAAATCGCTCGTCAGCATGAGACGCGCCGGTCTGGTCGCGGTGACGAGATGACCCGGATCGCACTTGTCGGCTATACGAATGCTGGCAAATCTTCGTTGTTGAACACGATTGCAACGGGTGAATCTGATGTATTCGTCGAGAACCGGCTCTTCGCGACTCTTGATGCTACCACGCGGGCGGTGGTTTTGTCCCACGGTCGTCGAACGCTCGTAACCGATACTGTTGGGTTCATTCGTAAGCTGCCAGCTCGCCTGATCGCATCGTTTCGTACCACACTCTCCGAAGTGGATGAGGCCGACATTCTGCTCCACGTCGTGGATGTTGCCAGCTCGCAGTTTGAAGAACAGATCGAAGTGGTAACGGAGACGCTCAAGGAACTCAAGGCTGATACAAAGCCCGTCATCATGGTCTTCAATAAGCTGGACGCGCTTCCAGAGGAGAGGAAGTACCTTGTGGCCGACTTGCGAGCACGCTATCCCCATGCCGTGTTCATCTCCGCGATGCGGGGCATAGGCATAGAAAACCTCAAGAGTGAGATCGAGAAGGTCATAACCGAGGCCTCCTTCGAACTGACCGTTGACATACCACTGGCACACTATGAGATAGCGTCCCGACTCCACGAGCTCGGAGAGGTACGCGAGAGGGTTTTCTCGGATACTCACGTCCGGCTCAAGATGCGTGTCCACGTCCGCAACAGGGAGCGCGTTGAACGCCTGCTCGCGACTGCTGCGTGATCGTTGTTGTCAGAAGCGGGATGAGGGCAAACTACATCCCGATTGTATTAGGTCAAATCACACTAGGGCAAACTAGGGACTCACCTGAGAGCTCCGCTGCTGTGATAGTATGCACCCATTCTGGTGCCAACGGAACCAGGCCCTCTCTTCGGTCTGAATTCCGCGTTTTTGGTCCGCTCGCAGGCCAAGATTCTGGACGATGAATTAGAAAGCGTCCAATTTCCGACCAGTCAACCGAGCCAAAACAGCTAAATACAGTTGAAATGACGCGATTCCGAAGGTGGCACGAGTTTGCATGTATTCGTAAGCAGAATGAAGAACTGAGGGTTCGTGGGGTTCTCGAAATGCCTCTTAACCGCGGGCTTTAAGTTGAGAATCTCTTTCTCTTAAGGAGTGGGGCGGCGAAAG
>CAIUMP010000054.1 GCA_903900335.1 uncultured Ignavibacteriota bacterium
CGGATTGCTTCGTCACCCCTACGGGGTTTCCTCGCAATGACGTAAAGAGATGTGCGTGACAGATTACTTAGAAGCGGATTCGTCACTCCGGAAGACCCTTGCCCTCATCAATGAGCTTGAGGAGGCTGTCTTGCAGGTGATGCGTCCAGCCGGGCTCGCAGCTATCGTAGCATTCGCTGGCAGGGGTGACGCCTTTGTGCATGAAGTCGATCTGTGTTTTGCCGTTCTTCTCTGATAGAGTCCAGATCACTTCGGTGTTGTTCCACTCTTTCTTGTCGTTGATCCAGTGGAGGTTGCAATCGGTGACGAGCCAGGTGATCGACTTGTTCGGTGTGAACTCGGAGATTTTGAAGTTCACGAAGGTATCACCGAAATGGACGGAGAACGTGTCATTGAGATTGCGTGCCTCGCCGGTGAAATTCTTGGCCCACCATTGATCGACCTGGCTGATCTTCTGCATGGCCTCCGAAGGAGAGGCATCGACTGTGAGGCGGTATTGGAAATCTGGTTGTGTACTCATTTTGCGATTTTCAAAGTTGATGTTTAAGATGTGAATTGGATTAGTTGAAGTGAACTGCGGATGTGAAGTTCTAACTCTCAGGCTCCATGGCGCGTAAATTCAAGAGCAACGCTCCCCGTTTCGAGAAGCGATTTCAAATTCGAAAGCGTCTTGGGCCAGCCGATGGAGACCGCTTCGATAAATTGTGAATGCGGTCTATCCATCTCATGCCGCACGGTCAATTTAGTAGCACTGCCTTCCGGTTCGATTTCGAATGTGCAGCGTGAGTGGCCTTCGGCTTTCAGTTCAGGCCGCCACTGATTTTGCCATTTGATGACCAAGCGTTTTGGCGGAGTGCTCTCAATGATCTCACCAGCGTCATAGATTTGCCCAGTTTCAGAATACATCGTCCACGGCGAACCTGTCGTCCAGTCGCTAACAGCATGTGCTCCAAACCAATACTGCTTCATCCGTTCTGGATTGGTGAGTGCCTTCCACAATTCGTCGGCGGTGGTTTTGATGTAGGTGACGTAAACAAATTCTGATTTTGTCATTGAATCATCCTCGTGGGTTTAGTAAAAGGAGTTAGCTTCTTGAGACACCCGCCCTCGAAACCATCGAGGGCAGGCATTCGCAAAAATAGCATGGCTGGTCGCGATTACATCGGTGCAACGGCGCGGACTTCTACGGAGCCGCCGGTGTCGAACGTCGGGCAGCCCTTGGCGATCATTGCCGCCTCATCGAGGTCCTTCGCCTTGATGATGGAATATCCGCCGACGACCTCTTTGCCCTCGGTGAACGGTCCGTCGGTGATGACGCCGCCCGCTGCGACGCGCCGACCCTCGCGCTGGAGCGGTGCGCCCCAGTCCTTTAAGCGGCCTTCTTCGCCGAGCTTGGTGAACCAGTCCTGCCAGCGCTTCATGATGGCCTGCATTGCTTCCGGCGAGGGCGTGGTGCCGTCGCTCATTCCGCCGCGATAGAGAAATACGAATTCATTCATAGTTGTGAGTTGGATTAGTGACAATACTCTCCATAGACGCGGCAGTTTTTCAGAACCGGACAAGTGGCGAGAGAAAATCTCTAAATTTTCAGAAGGGCGCTCATCGGGCGGAGGCAGAAAGGCAAAATGGACATAAAATGTCCATGAATAGGCGAAAAGATGAAAACGCGGGAACTAAATTGGCAAATAATTTGTTCTAGCTAAGTCAGCCCCGGTGGGGCGGTGTAAAAAGCGGTGGGACTGGGCAGTCCTTTCCTCCAGGAGACCACCCCGTTTAGCTTCCAATACCCAGCATCCCGCTGTGTTACTTGCTGGGCTGCGGGTTTGCCGTCGCTACGCGACTAACCCATTCCCCAGTGGCGGAGCCACGAAGTACCCGCAGCCCAGGGTGGAGCGTAGCGGAACCCTGGGTTGCCTGGTAGTAAGAAGCAATAAGCCCTGAAAGGGCGATGTTTGCTCGTTCGAACATTCTAACAACGCCCTTACAGGGCTCAATATTCTTATTGATCTCCTTACTCCACCCTGGGCTGCGGGTACTGCGTCGCTACGCGACTAGTCGGCACGCTAGTCGCCGTCATCCTCCCGCCATAACCATTTCGGATCATATTCTACACCCGCGATCTTCAACATTTCCTCGAACTCCTCCTGAAATGTTTTGTGTCGATGATGTTGCTCTTGATTCTGAATGTATTTGAAAACCTGTTCAAGATGCGTAGGGCTCACGCTAAACACCCCGTACCCGCCTTGCCAACTGAATTTCTTCCCCGTTTTATTGCGAAGCCATGCTGATGATTTCGATTTGATCTCCCGCAACAATGTGGATACGGATGATTCGCGCCCGAGATCGATCAATAGGTGAACGTGATCCGGCATTCCGCCTTCAGTGATTAATCGGGTCTTGCAATCGTGCAGAATCGGTGTGATGTATCGCGCGAATTCGGTGTGCAATTCGGGTGTGAGGAACGCCTCACGAGTCTTCGTGCTGAAGACGATGTGAAGCTATACGGGGCCGTAGGATTGTGGCATGTGTGGGGTACAACGTCCTTTCAGGACTTCATATTCAAAACGGTTACGCTAACCCAGGGTTCCGCTACGCATCGTGGGCGATGCTTGCTCCACCCTGGGCTGCGGGTACACCGTCGCTCCGCGACTGTACCGTTGACCGACTACGTCGCGATGTGCTCGCGGAGAATGTAAAGGTTGTCGCCGAAGTAGAGTTTTTTCATTGCCACAAAAATACGACAGTTGGCGCTTCGCGCTGCTATTACCATTTCTTCCGAGGGGTTGTCGGATACCCCTGCTAAGGCCATCGCCCTTCCTGTGTTGGGTTACGACGACCTTGGTGCGACACTACGAAGGGATCCTTCGCTGCGTTCGTGCTCTCGGGTCGCACGAACTCCTCTCAGGATGACGGAAAGGATAGCGTTGGATGTCATTCCCGCGCACGCGGGAATCCATAGCCCAGACCTATCGCCATCACAACGAGCTGGATTCCCGCATCCGCGGGAATGACA
>CAIUMP010000055.1 GCA_903900335.1 uncultured Ignavibacteriota bacterium
CCCAGATCGTCGATTAAGGCCCCAAATTCTAGTTTAAGTGGGAAAGGAAGTAGAGTTTCTAAAACAGTTGGGATGTTGGCTTAGAGGCAGCCATCATTTAAAGAGTGCGTAACAGCTCACCAATCGAGAGACTCTGCGCCGATAATATCCGGGACTCAAAACTAGAGCCGAAATCACGGGTTCGTAACCGTTAGTCTTAGCAATAAGACGCGGGTGCGAGCGGTAGGAGAGCGTAGTATGTGCAGTGAAGGTATACCGAAAGGAGTGCTGGAGCGCATACTAGTGAATATGCATGGCATAAGTAAACGATAAAGGAGGTGAAAATCCTCCTCGCCGTAAACCTAAGGTTTCCAGGGTAAAGTTCGTCTTCCCTGGGTTAGCCGGCCCCTAAGCTAAGGTGGAAACACGTAAGCGATGGGAAACAGGTTAAATATTCCTGTGCCGCCTAAAGCAATGACAATGGGGTGACGAAGTAAGTTAAGCATGCGGACTATTGGATGTCCGTTCGGCTTTGCGGCTGGTCAGTAGGTAAATCCGCTGACGTAATGCTGGGGAGTTGACAAGGGGAACGCAAGGGAACCGATGATGTAGCGCGAAGCTTTCAAGAAATAACCTCTAGTCGCTGATGGCGACCGTACCAAAACCGACACAGGTGGGTGGGTAGAATATACTCAGGCGCGCGAGAGAACTCACGTTAAGGAACTCTGCAAACTAGCCTCGTAACTTCGGGAGAAGAGGCGCTCGAGAAGGTGATCGTGAACAACGAGAGCCTTCTTGAGCCGCAGTGAAATGGCCCAGGCGACTGTTTAACAAAAACACAGCACTCTGCTAATTCGTCTAAGAAGACGTATAGGGTGTGATACCTGCCCAATGCCGAAAGGTCAAAAGGAGATGTCAGCTCGCAAGAGCAAAGCATTGAATTTAAGCCCCGGTGAATGGCGGCCGTAACTATAACGGTCCTAAGGTAGCGAAATTCCTTGTCGGGTAAGTTCCGACCTGCACGAATGGTGTAACGAGTTGGCCACTGTCTCAACGACGGGCTCGGTGAACTTGTGGTACCGGTGAAGACACCGGTTACCCGCATATGGACGGAAAGACCCTATGCACCTTTACTGCACCCTGGCATTGGCTTCGGGCCATGCATGCGTAGCATAGGTGGGAGACTGTGAAGCGGGAGCTTTGGCTTCTGTGGAGTCAACAGTGAAATACCACCCTTGCTTTGCTTGAATTCTAACGTTGTCCCGTGAATCCGGGAGACGGACAGTGTCAGGCGGGTAGTTTGACTGGGGCGGTCGCCTCCTAAAGAGTAACGGAGGCTCTCAAAGGTACTCTCAGCATGGTCGGTAATCATGCGCAGAGCGTAAACGTATAAGAGTGCTTAACTGCGAGACGTACAGGTCGAGCAGATGGGAAACCAGGAGTTAGTGATCCGATGGCGCCGCGTGGAAGGGCCATCGCTCAAAGGATAAAAGGTACGCTAGGGATAACAGGCTGATCTTGCCCAAGAGTCCACATCGACGGCAAGGTTTGGCACCTCGATGTCGGTTCATCATATCCTGGGGCTGAAGAAGGTCCCAAGGGTTCGGCTGTTCGCCGATTAAAATGGTACGTGAACTGGGTTCAGAACGTCGTGAGACAGTTCGGTCCCTATCCTATGCGGGCGCAGGAGATTTGAGGAGCCTCGACTTTAGTACGAGAGGACCGAGTTGACCGGACCGACGGTGTATCTGTTGTCACGCCAGTGGCAGTGCAGAGTAGCCATGTCCGGAAAGGATAAGCGCTGAAAGCATCTAAGCACGAAACCTACTCCAAGATTAGATCTCCCTGAAGACTCGTAGTAGACTACTACGTTGATAGGACTAAGGTGTAAGCACAGTAATGTGTTCAGCCGACAGTTACTAATAAGTCGTTCGACTTCATTTTAATTTTTCCTATCGCGCTTGCGCCTTGGCGTCTCGCTCGATAGAAAAAATACAAACCTATGATAGAGCGCGCAGTCTGATTCATGAGCAATCATGAAGCTTGCTGCTTAGTGCTTCACTGTAGTGTTTGGTGAATAGAACCAACAATACACTTGATCTTTCGAACCGCGCAGGTCTGCCCTGCGTCACCGCTCACCGTCATTGATTTGTTCATTGACTTTCCGCGCTTTGCGCCGAAGGCACTAAAGAAGGCTGAGAGATCAGCACTTCCCCAAAGTTTCCTTTTGGTGACTATACCGCGAGGGCTCCACCTCTTCCCATTCCGAACAGAGAAGTTAAGCCTCGCAGGGCCGATGATACTTGGTGGTTAACACACGGGAAAGTAGGTCGTCGCCAGGGGTTTTTTAATTACCCGCTAACGCTTTGCGTTAGCGGGTTTTTTATTGCATGGCACGAAGCGGGGGACTCTGCCGTTAAGGAACTTATGCAAACCTATACTATTGAATCCGCAGCGCCCGATCTTTCAGCCCTCGTGCATTTAGCCGCGAAGGGGCAAGAGGTTCTGCTTACCGAGAATAATAGGCCGCTGGCGAAGATCGTGCCGCTGAACGAGGATGAGGCCTTCCGGCGGGATATGCAAGCGCTCCGTGGATTTGCTAAAGGTATCCCTCCGTTCGAGCGAGAAGAAGAGGATGAGGAGCGGGGATGAACGTCCCTGACTCTTCGGCATGGATCGAATACTTTCGTGAAGGATCTCTCGCGCCAATGTTCGCGCCGATCATGGAAGATCGCCAGACGCTTATTGTCCCGAGCATTGTGATTTACGAAGTGTACAAATGGATGCTCCTCAAATTCGGGGAGGAGGGAGCTATGAACGCGAGATCGATGATGATGCGGGGCAAGGTCATACTGCTGGACCCAGAACTCGCCATCGCCGCAGCGCGAATTTCGGTTAAGCATAAGCTCGCGATGGCCGATGCCATCATATACGCCACGACCCTCACCAATGCCGCCGAACTCTGGACCTCCGATGCTCACTTTAGTGAGCTGTCGAACGTGCGGTACTTCTCGAAAAAATGACCCCGCAGTGAATTTGCCGTATTTTTGCGGTAGCAAAGTGGAGAGAATCGCAGGGCCGATGATGCTTGGAGGTTAACACACGGGAAAGTAGGTCGTCGCCAGGGGTTTTTTAATTACCCGCTAACGCTTTGCGTTAGCGGGTTTTTTTGTCGTAATTTTGTGGAATGGAAAACACTCCCCTTCTGACCGACACGTGCATCTACACGATTAAGGACTATGCAGATATAAAGCAGGCAATTGCTGCTGGAGGCACCGGAAAGTTTACTGAGAAGAAGGCGTGGCGCACCGCAGAGAGACTATTGAAAGCAGCTGCGAAAGAGGGTCGAAAGGTGCCAATTATCTTTGCTGATGCGGCTCATACCAATGACGGGCTCCTAGCGTGGGGTTACCTGGACTCAGTGAAGCTCGGGCCCGGGCAAGGCACACGGTACTCATTTTCGTCTCTCCGGTCCATGGGTCATCCGTACCACTACAAACATGAGCTACTGCTCAAGCGCACCAGCGTGCCTATTGACGTCGGCTTTATTCGACCCTATGCAATTTGCCAGACCCCGAACTTCCTGTCGGTCGAGGATTTGCCTCCCCGATCTTTATTATACCCGTGGAATCTAAAGCGATGGAACGGCTGGGACATCACTGAAGTAAAGCGTTCGATACGGGAACATGGCCCGTACCAAACAAGGTGGACATCAGAAAGGCGTAATGTCTCGCTGGGTGACCGAGTCTTCATAATAAGATTGGGCGAGCCAGGTAAGAAGGGCATTGTGGGGTCGGGCTGGATCACAGGCCCGACCTTCGTGAGCAATGGGGAATTGGTTAATCCGATGGAATTAGATGTCCTGCAGGACATCGATTCTGGTGACCCTTATCTACACTTCGACGATCTGAAAAAGTTTGACGGAATGCATTGGTCTCCACAGCGCGGTGGAGCAGAGATACCGACGAAGATAGCTAAGAAATTAGAAGAGTTGTGGAGCGACATCGTACGCAGTGACAGGACATTGTATGAAGGGAAGTCGGTTCGCAGGAGGGCAGACGATGATGACTCAGACATCTCTGCAAATGAATTGGTCTCTCCGGGCAAACCTGCTGCGATAGGTGGTCTGGAAGGAGGGCTAAGAAGTGTTACTGTGACACGAGCGGAACGCAATCCCAAAAATCGTCAGGCCTGCTTGGATCATTACGGATATGAATGCCTCGTTTGCAAATTCGACTTCGGACAGATGTTTGGTGCGAACGCGAAAAACTATATCCATGTGCATCACCACAATCTGGTTGCGACCTCAGGTGAGATTGTCCCTCATCCGGTCAACGACATGTCGCCCCTCTGCCCGAATTGTCATGCCGTCGCGCATTTGAAGCGACCACCGTACACGATTGCCGAGCTTAAGGCAATGCGGTCAACCTCCCCAGAGTGAAGTTAAGCCTCGCAGGGCCGATGATACTTGGTGGCGCTTGCCATGGACAAGAACCTAAGGATCACTCACACTAACCTCGATCCCCACAACCCCAATATACGTATCAATCGGCTCGCTCGTAGGGCCTCCTTCGCCGAAATGGAAATAGCGGCGTTCAATGGCGAAGGTTGCCTTGAGTGGAAAGTGGAGTGATTCGGCAAGGTTCAGTCCGGCTTCGAGAGTGGTGTGATGATATTGACCTACGCCGAATGTTGTTGGATCACTCGAAAGATGAATTGTGCCAGCGAGGTGCTGGAGAGTCAATTCAAGAATCCCAATCTCGGTTGAAAGGCTAATCTGCGCACCTAGGAATCTGCCCGATACCTCCTCGCGGGATGCGGTGCCAGCGTAAAGTCCAGCTTGAATGGTGATGTCGCCAAGTGGTCGGGCCACTTCCATTCCTCCGAGGGTCGTGTACATATCCATCATCCGACTCTTCCACACAGTTCCGTCAAGCGTGAATCCATCCGCAGGAAATTGGAGGAGGAGTTGTCCTTCATCGAGGAAGGAATCGAAGGGCTTCATCTCCGGCTCGTGCATTCGGATGAAGGTGGCCTCCAATCGGAGATTGGACGAGAATGTGTAGGTGCCAAGGAGTCCATAGGTGATCGGCCCGAAGACGGCATCAGTTCCGTTGGATTCATTCGCCGTACGAAGGGTCAGCTCAAATTGCGCAGTCGTGTCCTTCGCAGGTGCTGTGGTTGTCCGTGAAGTGTCAGAGTTCGCAAGCGGAACGAGTGCGTCTGCAAAGGCGGATGATCCCGCAACGAGGCACAAGAGGGTGGAAATGGTGCATGTCCGTACGAGCGATGATGGCGTCACTCAGGCTTAGTATAGTTTATCGGCAGCCAGTAGCTGTAATGAGTGTGACATTTGGTAGAGTCAGCAAGGCAAGAGTAACTTCCCCTTAGCTCGTTTCCGTTTCCTTATGTTGAGATAGCGGAAGGTTTCTTCAACAACTGGCCACATTTCTACTTTTTGCGTACTAATTCAGTAACGGGCCTTGGCGCCACCGAGCTAAGTTTGTAGCTCAGAAGTGCGGAGGGTACGCAGCAGGCGTTATTCGCACTTCGTGTCAATCGTATCGTGATCTTGCCGTACATATTGTGTTCCCTTGATGTGCCACCAGTCTGTGTGGTGGAAATGGATGTTGCCGATCCACACCGTTCGGAAGCAGCCATAAATTGCCCACGCTAAACCACGTCGTCTATAACCTACTATTCCAAAAAATCCCATGAAAATGAGACAGGCTTCTTACGCCCTCTTTCTAACTTTGGCACTTGTTGCCGTGTGTGCAATTGCCGGCACACCTATCGCCTCTTTTGCCGCTGCACCCGGCCAACCGACGCTCATGACGCCGCAGAATGGCGCGACAAATCAGTATCGCAACATGCTCTTCGTGTGGCATCGTGTCTCGGGAGCCGGTTCCTACGGCATCCAGGTATCCACCGATTCAACCTTTGCCAGTACATTTGTTGCCGCCTTTCCAGTAACAGACACAACGCGTCAGGTCAATAGTCTGGCTGCTATGACGACATATTATTGGAGAGTCCTTGGTCATAACGATAGTGGTTATGGTGCGTGGTCAACGATATGGCATTTTACAACGGGGACTTCTACAGGTTCGTCCGGCGGGACATCCGGTGGGGGCGGTGGTTCGTCGAGCAGTTCGCAGACTCTAAGTACACCCGTGCTCTCGTGGCCTTGGAATACGGCCACGAACCAGACACTCGCGCCGCGTTTCTCTTGGTATCCCGTTACGAATGCAAGTGGGTACAATGTGCAGGTCGCTACGGATACGGGCTTCGTCACGAAGGTTGTCAATACCCAAGTGTTTTACACGAACACGCTGACCGCACAGCTGGCTGGCAACACGACATTCTACTGGCGTGTCCAAGCGATCGGCTCTGGGACGAGCTCGTGGTCGCAGGTGTGGAATTTCACGACTGCGACGGTCTCTGCTATCACGGGTTCTGCCGTAATCGCAACGCACCCCCGCATTCTGCTCGACTCCGCTACGAAAGCGATTCTAACCGCAAAGAAGAATGCAAACGATGCAGGATGGGTCGCTCTCAAAGCGGAGGCCGATGCGTACAAGAATTGTCCTGTTCACACGTTTAATTACGGACTCCGCAACGTGTGGTACAGCAACACGATCTTCTTCTCATACGAGGGCGATCAGTGGCGCGCTGCGGCGTTCTCGTTGGCGATGGCCTATCAGATGACGCATGACTCTGCATACGCAAAGAAGTGTTTGCAGCTTGTCGATACGATGATCTCTGCGCAGAACAACCCTGCGAACCAGCCGCCGAATGGGACCTCTCCCGCGCAATGCAATTATGGCTATGCCTCTCGCAATGTGTTTCCATGCATTGCGATCATCTATGATTGGTGCTATGACTTCCTGACAACTGCGCGCAAAACGCAAATGGTAGGATTGATGAATACTTACTTCGATTCCGTTCGTCATGCGAAGACGAATACGTTTTATCAAGTAAGCGGGCCCGGCTCGGGAAATTACTTCGGTGGCACGTTGCAGGGTGTTGGTTACATGGGTTACGCCACCGCGGGCGATAACAGCATGGCGCAAACGATGATCGACTGGGCGCGTCAGCGGTTCGATGGCTCCTGGAGTCAGAACCTCGGCATCGCCGATAGAACCGGCAGTTCGCGCAAGGATGCTTTCGATGGTTGGTTCAATTCATGGTTTGGAGGAATCTATGCGGCACCGCCAAATCTCATCGGAGCGCCGCTTAAAGGTGGATTTGATTTCCAGGGATGGAGCTACGGCACGGAGGAGTTCGCGCGGCAGATCGATTACATGAATACCATCAAATCTGCAACCGGCGAGGATGTCGTAAGCGCAAACGCAAGTTGGATTCACGACATGTACCACTGCTTGCGCAATGCCGTGTTGCCGTGGACCGTGCTGACCGATCCCATCGGTGATTACGGTGGAAATCAGGGTGCTGTCACTATGCCTAATGTTGCTGCGCGATTGGCATTCACATTAAAGGGTACATCAGATGGCCCCGGCGCGCAGTACTTCGCGTGGACCGATCTTCCGCAGGATCACACGTGGGGACACTACGCCAGCGGTGTCATTGCGTATGATTTGGAAAAGTGGGAGAAGTTCTATCTTCAGGATAACTCTCGCACATCCACACAACAGACAATCACGCCGTATTGGTCAGGACAGACAGTAAAGTATCCCGCTGGTGGATATGGCAACGGCGCAACGCCCTACTTCACGATGCGCAGTGATTGGACCTCGAACGCCACGTGGATCGGTACACACATGGGTGCCGCCATCTTCGACGATCACTCGCATTTTCAGGCTGGGCACATCTCCATGTACCGAAACAGGGATAATCTCCTGCTCAGCACACTTAACTGGCGCAGCGATGCGACGAATCTTGGTGTGACTGGCACAAGTCTCGGTTACAACACTTTCTCCGCTGCGGCGAATACACTGTTCATCAATGATCGCGGGACCTATCAATCCACGAACACGGGGATGATGACCGTCGGTGGGCAGAATTACTTCGGCAAGAACGAACTCATCGCGTCCGAAATGCTGGATTCGCTCACCTACATCCGCAGCGATCTCTCGAGTGCATATAACAACATCGCTGGCGGCGGACTTTCCGACACGCTCAATCGCGTGGTGCAGAAGTTCTATCGCAACTTCCTCTATCTGCGCACACCGAACATCCTCGCCGTCTATGATTATGTAAAGGCGAAGCACGCGGCTTCCGGTGCGGAATTCGATAAACATATCCGTTGGCATTCGTCGAGTCAACCGGCGGTAACGGGAAAGAACGTCAAGATCACGAAGGGAAACTCGTCTCTCTACATTCATACCGTGTTGCCGGCGAACTCCACGATCACAACCGTGGATGAGTCGAGCAATAACTCGGATAACATCTACGGTGCAGGCTATGCGTCATCGTTCAATCTCGGCACGTGGCGGACGGAGGTACGAGATTCACTCAATCCGCTGAAGGAGACATATCTCAGCATCTTACAGCCAGGTACGGCGAATCAAACGGAGATGGCAACGAGTTACGTGCGTACAGATGACTCCACGATGGAAGGCGCACGCATTGGTGCAAGCGGCGCGATCAATTATGTGCTCTTCAACAAGGATACCATCGCCTTGCAGCACGTGATCACTGGCACATCCTTCACGATGCAGCAGAATGAGACGGCCACGTTCACGCTCGGTGGAATGTATCCGACTGGCGTTTATGCGGTTGCTATGGATGCGAATAACAAGATCACGATCGCGCAATCATCTGCAGGTTCGATCGTTGCCGATTCAGCAGGTGTGCTTACGTTCAATGTGTCGGCCCAGGCGTCAAAGCAGGCAGGTGCTATACCCGCAGAACACCCTGGCTTCGAACTTTCAACTTACCCAAATCCATTCCGAGGCACAACCACGATCCGATTCACGCTTGAGGATGTCGTTCCAACCACTTTGGCAATCTATGATGCAACCGGCTCAAGGGTCGCAACACTTGTCGAGGGCAGCCTGACAGCGGGAGAACATCAGATCGAGTGGAACGCCGAGGCAATGCCGAACGGAACGTACTACGTGAAGCTGAAGACGGGAAGTGCAGAGGCGGTTCGATCGATCGTACTAAGTAGGTAACAGACTAAGCGATACTCTCTCACAGGATGACCCGCCTCTCGCCGCAGCGAGGGGCGGGTCTCTTTTTACTTACTGTCAGGGCCGATCGCTCGACTAGTCAATCCCGTTGCAATCAACGAAGCCAGCAATTAGTCGTGATCAGAGGAGTGGAAGAAAGTGGGCAGATGGATAGCTTGCCTGCAAGTCAAGAGGTAATTCAAAGAGCGTGTCTGCTAAAGGTTCTGAATGCACTCTTAGGCTTTTGGGGTAAGATGACCTCCACATCGAGGCAAAGTATCCGAGGACCAACACGCTTACGACGACCTTTTCAGTGGTTCGTCCTAAGCGTGCAGATCAAGGCGCTTCAATGCGGCGCGGAATACCGGCACAGAGCATTTCATTCGTATATTTGCGGGTCTGTAAGTTGTCACTTTTTCTAGCCACATATGAAATCGTTTCTTGTCATCAGCTTTCTATGTTTTACTTTCGGCCTGAGTCATGCGCAATGGGTGGATGGTGGCCGAAAGCAAACGCAATCTGTTAAGGGTAATGGTGATCTGCTCGTCGATGGCGGCGTAATGTACTTCTTCAATGAAGATAACATGATGCAGAAGTCCACCGATAACGGAATGTCATGGATTGATCTGTCGGACTCCGGGCTGCCGCCGAAGGGTGCTGGAGTTGCAAAGAATGTGAGCATAATGTCAGCCGCGGGGGGGCGCATCTACGCACCAATGAACTACGGCAATGGGGGAGGGATGGTGTTCTACTCCACCGATCAGGGCGACACGTGGCTGATGGATACTGTCGGTGCGCCAGGTCAAGTTCTGGGTTGGGGCGGGCTACCCGTGATAGATGACCTGCATGCGTGGGGTCACTGGTTGTTCGTCAACTGGAATGGGCCAAACATGTTCGACATCAAGACGTTCGGGGGCACGTACACACGAAATCAATACATGGTGCAAGGCATTCATAACCCTCACTCTGTAACCTCGCATGGGGATACACTGTTCGTTGGCACCAGCGTTGGGATCTATTACACTGTTGATGGCGGCGCGAATTTCATCACACCGCAGAACGCGGGTTGGGATGGGATACTTCCGAAGCTGACTATTGAAGGCTCGCGCATCTACGCCTTTGCACACAAAGGTACCAGCCCGTGGTTCATGATGTACAGTGATGATGCCGGAAATCATTGGACAACCCAGGACATTTCCGCCGCTACGAATCAGAAGATCCTAAATGGTGATTATGTCAGCCCTGTCGCTATCCATGTAAAGGGGAACTGGATAGAACTCTCCTTCGGACAGAACCACTTCAATCAAGCCGCGAACGTGTGGAAGTCAACGGACTTGGGTAAGACATGGTCTGTCGATTCAGCGGGGTTACCCAACGAGTACATCGAGAGTGTAACCCACTTTGCCTACACCCCTGATGGCAATCTGTGGGCCGTTCGTGGGCATGAAAATATTTACAGGCAGAAGATTGACGCTGGTTCAGGAGGCGCGAGTGTGTCTTCGTCGCTTCGATCGGCGCAACCTTCCATGGTTTGGAGTTCTACAAATGGCGTGTTGATTCTAACAATGCTTCAGTCATCGAATGCACAGATCACCCTTGTCGATATGCTCGGGCGCACTGTCCGATCCGTGAATGATGCGGGGATACCAGTTGTCGGCGCGATGACAGTGCGAGGAGTTAGTGCAGGGAGATATTGGGTTCTCCTCAGGACTAAGGATGGGTACACCGAAGTTGTCCCGGTCCTTGTGGAGTAGGGATGGCAGAATCAAATCATTTGGCATTAGAAAAAAGGAGGCCGATCCATTCGTGGGTCGGCCTCTATTTCAATAGGAGACGGAATGTCGTGCTGCCAATGCGACTACTTTAGCTTCCAAATACGTACAACATTCGAATAAACGGCGGCCGCGAGTGTTCCATCGGGACTGACGGTAACTCCCGATGAGTAGCCGGCAGCTACCGGCGCCGCGAAAGCGCGAAGTGGCATCCCATCAGCGAGGCTAAACAGCCCAACCGTATTTCCGGGACCAGCTCGGTACTGTCCGATGAAGGATGCGTCATCGGAGTTAATGCCGAAGGACGCGTTGTATGGACCGCTGATACTGCTCGTGCTGATCTCTGCTCTCGACTGCAGATCAACGAAGTGCAATCGATTCCCAGACTCAACCAAGCCAATGATCCGGCCGTCAGGTGAAAGCTTTGAACCTGCGGAAGACGCCACATTCCAGAAATACAAACTGGGAAGTAGCGGGAAGCTGGAGACCGACTGGTTTGCACCAAGATCCCAAATGTTGCAGATAGCCCGACTATTCATGTCCTCGGACACGACGACCAGTTGGGTACCTCCAGAAGCCAGACCGAGGATCATCTCACCATATGAGGCTGGCAGTGAAAGTTGTTGTATGTCTTTTCCTTGTGCAATATCATACTCATAGATTCCATTTGCGTGCGGCAGTGTGATAGTATCGCTGATCCAATGGATCACCGCTGATCCATCTTGCGTGAAGGCCGCAGTGAGGCCGGTACTACGGATCCCAGTCGGAGTGAGGTTGGTGCCATCGAGTTTCCAGCAATTGATACGGTAAGGATAGAACTCGTTAGAGAGTGTAAGCAACTTGGATCCGTCTGGACTGAATCGAACATACAACCCACCTGTGCTATCCTGGGTCTTTCCACCACTAAATGCTCCGGTGAGTTGCGCAAGCGTATTTCCTGTCTTCGTGTCCAGGAGAATCACGTCTTTCAGATTCGTGGCCAACGTGGCAAGGATCTTCCCATCGGGGCTGAAGGCAAGCAGTCTGCCATCGTAGGTGCCGGTAATGTCGATAAGGACATTGCTGGGTACGTCAACACATGTGGTAAGGTCAACCGTGGTCATTCCACCCTGGGCACCGGTCATACTGCTTTGTGGCTGCAATGCTGTCCCGGACTTGGCTGTGCCGGAGAAGGTTACAAGTTGGCTGGCACCAGCCACCATCTTAAATGCGCCATCGGTTGTGTAGATGTAACTCATACCACCCGTCCAGGAGGCGAGAATCATACCGGCGACGCCGTTGCCGTTACAATCCTTAAGCGTCCCGGAGAGCCAACTTGGGCAGGGTGAGTCGAGCGAGAAGTCGCCGATCTCGGTTGTAACGTCTCGGGGCACAGCGACCGGCTTCGCGGAATTCATGTAATACAATCCTCCGTTCTGCGCCGAGAGCACTTGGATCTGGATGTTGTTCGTCTCGGCCGGGACTTTCACCGTAAACTCACCGCTGCCATCCGTGACAGGTTGCGCACCGGAGGTTCCAACATTCACGGCAATTCCTGGAATTGGTACACCTCCGCACACGATGCGGCCGTGTATCGTCCCCCAAGGTCCTTTCCAATCGTAATTCCATGCGGAAAAATGCTGGACATTACCCACGTAGTTATTACCGACCTTTGTCGCAGAGCCTTCCTCTTTCCACATTCCAAGAGTTTCATCGAAATACCACAGTGGAATGGTGGCTGTTGCTGTTGCGCGTTGCGTTGGGGTGATCGGCATCGTAAGTACGGCAGGCTTGCCAGGAGCTGGTTGGAGGATCTCCCCGGTTGATCCGTGCAACTCGGCGAGTATTACGCCCGCGCTCGTGAGTACCGTTTGCGATCCATCCGCCGCTTGAGCAACAAGATCACCAGCGAAGAGAGGAGTAAACCACGTAACTGCGGGATCGAGATATCGTGCAAACACCGTGACCGTACCAGTGTATGCGCTTCCGGTTGATGTTACAACTCCCGCAGGACTCAACGCGATGCTCGCTCCGGTTGGTAGCGTCACAGTGCCGCCGAGATTCCCACTGATCAACCCGGCGTTCGTGCTCGTCGCGATCGAGAACTTAATGTACGTTACTTTGCCAATGGTTGCTACCGCCGCACGAGCACCATTAAAGTAGCCGCTCTTTTTTGCAATGACAAATGCCCGTCCAGAAGTGACAGCCACATCAGGAATTGCGAATAGCCCGTTGGCGTCGGTTGTTGCGCTGCCGCCTGTTGCAGTGACTGCGACACCAGCAACCGGCAGACCACTTTCATCGGTAATTCTACCTGCGATCGTCGTGGTTTGCGTTGATGTGGTTGGCGGTGTTGTTGGCATTTCGACTTTGCGACAGCCCGACGTAAGGGCCACCAAGAGAAGCGATGCCAAGAGCGAACACTGAAGCGCAAATGTCAACCTCCTGCGCTCATTGGGGAGTGAATGTGACTGAGACATGGGAATATGATGTGGTAAGTGAATAAAGCGATTCCTCAAAACGGCAGTCGGCACTGGTTTCATTCGGGCTAGTGCGGAAATGAAATCGCTTCCTATTATAGTCGTTTGAAGACTCGGAATTCTGCATGGACTATAACGAAGGGGAGTGCCCCCGCCTGACAAAGAATGTTTTGGAATTGGAATAGTCACAGGATAGCCTCGAAATTGCGTACTTTCATCGCTTCGGGACTTTGGTTTGATCGTCGATTGTTCCAATTACGTTGCGGCAAAATCTGAGTATAATGAAAACGATCGTCATATTTGTCACCACACTCGATGGTAAGATCACTAAATGGGGTGACCCTCATGTGTTTCGCTGGTCGTCGGCAGAGGATCAGAAGTATTTCAAGAAAATGTGGGCGGAGAGTCGGCTTACGATCATGGGCAGCGCAACGTTCGACTTCGATCCGGTAAACCCAGCACCGAACACATTGTTGGTGATTTTGACGAAGAACCTGGCGAAGTATGCGGATAAAGTCATACCGGGACAGATTGAATTCTCAGACGAAACCCCGGCTCAAATCCACGATCGATTCCACAGCGCCGGATATGAACAAATGCTCGTTGTGGGCGGCCCTCACGTTGCGACATCCTTCTTTGCAGCGAACCTCGTTGACGAACTCTGGCTTACGCTCGAGCCGAAGATCTTCGGCACTGGCGGCAATTTCGCGACAGAAATGAATCTGGATGTAAATTTGCAATTAATGAGCGTCGAGAAGGTGAATGAACGAGGGACGCTCATCACAAAATATTCTGTTGTCAAAGACACCACCGCTATATCCTAACGCTCTCTCTGTCGTTCCCTCGAATGCGGGAAAGACAAATCATTGTTTTGGCAGTCACATACATTAGTACGGTCACCACACTGTGAAGAAGACATTCAACGCCAAACTCAAACGCCTCGGCTCGACTCCCGGCAACAACGCTGGCGAGCTGGGCTGGAACGTCGTCGACGTGCCGTTCGATGTGAAGAAGGCGTTCGGCAAGGCCGGCACGGTCCCGGTGTCAGGGACGGTGAATGGCTTCGCTTTTCGTACATCTGTCTTTCCACGAAAAGAGGGCAAGCACTTCCTGCTCGTCAACAAGCGGATGCGGAATGGCGCGGGTGGTGTTGCGTTGGGGGATACAGTTGAGGTAACGATTGAGTTCGATGAAGTGAAGCGGACGGTAGATATTCATCCGTTGCTAACGAAGGCGCTCGAAGACGATGAAGAGTTACTGGAGTACTACAACAGCTTCAGTTATTCCATGCGCAAGTATTTTACGGACAACATAGAGCAGGTGAAATCTCCCGCGATAGCACAGAAGCGCGCGGAACAGCTGGCGGAAATACTCGTCGAGATGCGCGACGGAGAACTCGATCCGCCACCATATTTGAAGGCGGAGTTCGCGCGCAACCCGGAGGCGAAAGTGGGATGGGAGAAGATGCCGCCCTCGCACCGGCGTTCGCATTTGTGGGGCGTCGCGTATTACAAGACTCCCGAAGCGCGGCAAAAGCGGCTCGACAAGGCCATCGCGATGATGGTGGAATATGCTGACAAGAAACCCAAGAAGCTGAAAGAAGAATAATTGAACCTGTCAGCCCAGCGTGGCTGTTGCAATTCGACTGCTGAACCTTCGGCAGCCGCTACCCACTAACACTTTTCATTTTCAGGAGCTGTATGTACCGTCCACTCTCGATCGCTACCCTCGTAACCCTTGCCTGCACACTTGGAGCACTGACCACGCAAGCGCAGTTCTCGAAGCCCGTCATCGTCATGAAGGGAGCAGTTATGACTGCCGACGCAAAGCCCGCGACGGTGCGGCTCAGCATCCACGAGGCCGGCGGATCTGCCGACTCCGATGAGGTCACGACATGCGCCATTCAGGAGATCACCGCCGGCCGAGCTAACTCCGAGTCCGGACGCTACCTGCTCATCATGAAGCCCGGCAAGAAGTACTGGATCCACATCGAGGGTACCTTCGTGCAATCCATCGACTCCCTGCTCCAAATGCCCAAGACCGACAAGCCGCTCACCATCGAGCAGAACTTCACCGTCAACTGGCGCCAGGCGGCCACCAGCGACGGCTCCCCCGCGAAGAAGGACTAACCGTGGATTTCGAGGCACTTCGGTCGTTCTGTCTCGCTTTTCCAGGAGCGACCGAAGAAGTGCAGTGGGGGAGCGACCTCCTGTTCAAAGTCGGCGGCAAGACCTTCGTCTTCACCGGTTTCAACCCGCCCTTTCCGCTTTCCATTAAGTGCTCCGATGAGGATTTCGACGCCCTGCTCGAAATCGAGGGCATCAAACCCGCGCCATATCTCGCACGACACAAGTGGGTCGCCATAGCCGGCACGACAACACTCCCACGCAAACAACTCGAGCACCACATTCGCAAAAGCTACGAGGCGGTGTTCGCCAAGCTACCCAAAAAGCTGCGAGAGGAGATCACCCTTCGCTGAAGTTTTGGTCAAGCGGCGTGTGCAAAAACAGCGCAGTCATTTGGTTCAGGTGTTCTAAAATCGCGTTCCAAATTACCTTTCCTAGAGCAGCGTCGCGTAGCGCTGCTAAAAATATGTTGCGTGTGTCAATTCGCGATTCATGAACTTCTCATATAAATCAACAACTTACAGCGTTTTGTCTATATGACAGAAAACGCTTTCCAAAAATATTTTGCGGTTCCCAAATTTCCAAATGAGCAGCAGATTCTTCAAGATTTCTCCCAACCCAAGTGCTAGCGCAGACTAAAGTCCGCGCTACACAGGCGCCGTCGCGCTACACCCCGCTCCCCGTGTAGCACAGACTTTAGTCTGTGACCCCGATTCGAATGCGCAGACTAAAGTCCGCGCTACACGGGCTGCCGTCGCGCTACACCCCGCTCCCCGTGTAGCACAGACTTCAGTCTGTGACCCCGATTCGAATGCGCAGACTAAAGTCCGCGTTACACGGGCTGCCGTGGCGCTACACCCC
>CAIUMP010000056.1 GCA_903900335.1 uncultured Ignavibacteriota bacterium
ATCCGGTATGTCCCGATAATATGCTGAGTGGTTTTGTCGGCACACACACGTTCACGATCGAGAGCATTGTGCCTAATCCGGCGCGCGATGAGATCGTAGTTAGGGTGCGGGGTTCGGGGTATGGGGTATCGCTTGTGATGTATGACGTGCTGGGACACGCCGTACTAACGACGCAGCAAAGCGCAAGCAATGCGATCAGCTTGGATGTCTCCAGGTTGGCGGAGGGCTCCTATTATCTTCGCGTCTGTTCAGCGAGCTCCGTTGTCTCGCGAAGAGTGGTGATAGCGCGATAGGGTCGGAGCTGTGAATTCGTGGATGCGTGTCAAGTGCGGATTCCGTACCCGACGCCGCGCTCGCTTGTGATGAGGCGGTCCTTCTCCTCGCGGGCGGCATCGATCTTCTCGCGCAGACGCTTGATATACACGTCGATCACGTTCGATCCCATCGTGAACGAGTAGCCCCACACGTGCTGTGTGATGACCGAGCGCGATAGAATGCGTCCCTTGTTGCGCATCAGGTATTCCAGCAACTCATACTCCTTTACCGTGAGCGGTATGTGCTGATCCTCATCGCTATTCGGCTGCTTGCGACGAGCCGTGTGCGTGACGGTGTCCAGCACGAGGTCTCGCGCGACAAGCTGCGTCTTCTTCTCAATGTCCGATCGGCGCAAGAGTGAACGCACGCGCGCGGAGAGCTCTTCGAAAAGGAATGGCTTGGTGAGATAGTCATCGGCACCAGCGTCGAGCCCCTGAACTTTCTCCCCGATCTCCGTCTTGGCAGTCAGGCAGAGTATCGGCACATTACGTTTCGCCGCGCGTACTTCGCGAATGACATCCAGCCCGGAAAGCTTGGGCATCATGATGTCGGTGATGATAAGGTCGTAGGACTCGGCAAGCGCGCGCTGGAGCCCCTCTTCGCCGTCGAGGGCAACATCGACGTCGTACTTCTCTTCGCGAAGGCCCTGTTCCAGGAAACGGGCTACTTTCTTTTCGTCTTCTATAACAAGTATGCGCATAGCTGCGTTATGAACTGTGGAGAGCAGTGGTGGCAGCCGGACATCAGAGAGCACGAACCTGTCTATCTCTGTGTACGGGTGTTAGAATTTCCTATTGAAACAAGCAATAATCGTGCTACAAATTGCTGAGCTTCCCAATGCCCCCTGTGCACGAATCTATGCAGGATGAACGTGACCCTGCGAAACCCTATCTTGACGGACTGAATTTCTGTACAAAACTACCATCCCTGTGACGCCCGGAGACAAAAAGCGCACCGCTACCCCTTCAGCCACCGAAGGCCGCAAGGCCGAGCACGTGGATCTTGTGGTCCGCGAACGGGTGGAACATCGCGCAAAGCGCACCGGCTTCGACGATCTGAATTTCGAGCACAACGCGCTCCCCGAACTTCACTTCGATGATATTTCGCTCGAAACAACGCTTCTCGGTTTCTCGCTCAAGGCTCCGCTCCTAATTTCGAGCATGACCGGCGGGTACACTGGTGCATACGAAATCAACCGTGCTCTCGGCCGCGCCGCCGAGAAGTTTGGGCTTGCGATCGGGCTCGGCAGTGGTAGGCAGGCACTGGAGTCCGCTGAACAGCATCGTACATTTTCCGTCGTGCGAGAGGTTGCGCCTAAAGCTTTCATCTTCGCAAACATTGGCGGCGTGGAAGCCGCACGGCTACATGCAACGGGAAAGAGCGGCGAGCTGCGTCGCTTGATCGATCTCCTTCAGGCGAATGCGCTTGCCATTCATCTCAATCCCGTTCAGGAGTTGCTGCAACCAGAAGGCTCACGCGATTTCCGTGGCGTTCTCGCTGGCATTGAGTCCTGCGTGAAAACTCTCACCGTCCCGATCATAGTGAAAGAGGTAGGATCGGGTATTTCCCAATCGGTCGCGCGTCGGTTGCTGGAAGTTGGTGTTCGGGCGATCGATGTGGCTGGTGCAGGCGGCACAAGTTGGGCTGGTGTGGAGATACTTCGCAATGGAATCGGATCTCGCCATAACCTAGAGCCATTTTGGGATTGGGGAATTCCTACTGCAGAGGCTTTACAACAAGTCTCTGAGCTACGCCCGGAGTTCGGGTTCGATCTGATCTCCAGCGGTGGCATCCGCACCGGTGTGGACGTAGCAAAATCTGTAGCGCTGGGTGCCACCGCCGCTGGGGTTGCACGTCCGCTCATTCAGGCGTTCGTCGAGCACGATGAAGAAGCACTTTTTGCACTGGTCGAGACGTTCCTCTTCCAGCTTCGCGCCGCAATGTTCCTAACGGGCTCCTCGGACATTCCCGCTCTGACGCGGCAGCGACTTCACCCACGGGCCAATAATACCGATCTGTCTTGACTCCGACTTCCTTCGACACCCACGCCGAATCCCTTCGGGTACATATTGAGCAATATCTTGCGACCTCGGTTCCACCGGGGTTGCCGAGCTTGTATGATCCTGTCCGGGATATGCTTACAGCTGGCGGCAAACGTGTCCGCCCGTTACTTACTGCGCTTGCGGCGGGGCCAGATGCACCAAGCGATCACTGGCTTCCGGCAGCGTGCGCAGTCGAACTGCTCCACACCTTTACTCTGGTCCATGATGACATTATGGACAACGCCGCTTCCCGCCGAGGACGACCAACGACACATGTAGCCTACGGCGTCAATACCGCCATCCTCTCTGGGGATGTGATCATCGCGCTCGCGACAGAATCGCTTGCTCGGACAACCTCGCCAACTGTCCATTTTATGTTAGAGGAGTTTGGCCTCGCATTCCGGAGGGTGTGCGAAGGTCAGGCACTGGATAAAGAATTTGAACTGCGGGACGACCTAACGGTCGAGGAATATCTTCACATGATCGACCTCAAAACCTCCAAAGTTCTTGAACTTGCTGCTGTGCTCGGTGCACTCGCCGTGGAATCTTCACACAAGGAGGATCTGCGTGCATTCGCGCATCATCTGGGCCTTGCATTTCAGATCAGCGACGACCTGCTCGACCTCACTGCCGACCAGGCGGCGTTCGGAAAGACGATCGGCGGGGACATCGTCGAAGGCAAGCGCACACTGCTATTCGTCTGTGCGACCGAGCACTATTCCCGAATGAACGTCCAACAACGCGCGCTGATGGATCGCATCCGAGATCACGCGGCAACTGCAGAGGACGTTCCTCTGGCTCGCGAGCTATTTAGCACGCTTGGCGTACTGACTTCCGCAGAACGAATAGCAAAGCAGGAAACCGACCGAGCAAAAGCCGCATTGGGCAGAGTCCCGGTTTCCGAGGCCCGGCAGCACCTCGAAGTGTTCTGCGATCGCCTGCTGGGAAGAAGTAGTTAATACCGCCAACCTTCCAGGGTTGCGGCACCTTAGTGGCTCGGATTTCTTTCCTCTATCTTCGAATTTTGTAGAACGAGGCAAATCATTGGAATGGCTGAGTGATCGAACAAACTGTTACAATTAAGAATCGGGCGGGGCTGCACACACGCCCTGCGGCGGCCATCGTGAAGCTCGCAAGTAAATTCGAATCGGAATTTTACGTCGTAAAGGACGGATTCCGCATCAATGGTAAGTCGATCATCGGGGTCATGACGCTCGCAGCCGCGCAGGGTACAACGCTGGATCTTGAATTCGATGGACCCGACGAAACCGAAGCAATGAGCACGCTCGTGGAGTACTTCGAAAAGGGATTTGAGGAAATGGATGAGTAGTATTCAATACCCAGCCACGAAGCGATCTTCGCTATAGGGGTAGGCACGTTCGACGCAGCACATTTAGCACATGTAATTACAGTGACACACAGGCATCCATCGGAGAAAAAGCAGATTATGCGATTCAGTGGAATCGCGGCGAGCCGGGGCATTGCCATTGGCCCCGCGTACCGCTACTCTCGCACGCTGCTCTACGCCGAGGATCGTGACCTGTTGCCAGCCGACGTTCCTTATGAGACCGAGCGTTTCGACGGCGCAATTCTCCGTGCGCGACAGGAGATCGAAAAAGTGCGGCGCGTAGCCGAGCAAAAAGTCGGCGCTTCAGCCTCCTCCATCTTCGAAGCGCAGATGATGATGGTCTCCGATGACATCATTCTCAAACGCATTCGCAAGCGCATTAAAGCCGAGCTGAAGCCGGCGGCTGTTATTGTCGATACCGAGTTCTCGCATCATCAGCGTCTGCTGCAGGCAAGCGACAACGCCCTCATGCGCGAGCGCGTCGATGACATTGAGGACATCAAGCAACGACTCTTGCGTTACCTCCTCGATCGAAAGAAGTGGCTTTCGAAGATCGAAGTACCTTCTATCCTCGTCGCGGACATGCTCACCCCGGCCGACGCAATCCTCTTTGCGCGATCGAGTGTACTTGCATTCTCCATTGATGGCGGCGGGGTAACAAGCCATGTTGCGATACTCGCCCGATCGCTGGGTATTCCAGCACTCGTCGGGCTCCACGACGCAGCGGAAAGTGTCGAGACCGGGGATATGCTTATCCTCGATGGTGAGCGCGGTGAGCTGATCGTAAATCCCGATGATGAGACGCTTAAAGGCTACCGTCAGGAGCAAAGCTTTGTCATTGCCAGCGGCGTCGGTGTGGGTGAGAAGATCCTGGAAGACGACGCTCCCATAGTCCGAACTTCCGATGGGCAGGATCTCCGAATTCTGATGAACCTCGAATTCGGCAACGAGATCGCCATCAGCGAAGCAGAGCGCCTTAGCCAGACTACTGTGGTGAGTGGCGGTGAAAAGAGGCTAGGACTCGGACTTGTGCGCACAGAACACTTCTTACTTCTTCATGACGAATTCCCAAGCGAAGAGGAGCAGAATGTTCTCTACAAAGATCTTGCCGATCGCTTCTACCCTGCCACCATCACCCTGCGAACATTTGATGTCGGCGGCGACAAGGTATTGAGTGGCTCCTATCGCGAAGATAACCCAAACTTGGGCTGGCGCGGACTACGCATCTCACTCGACGAACCCGATCTGTTCTTGGGTCAGCTTCGTGCAGCGCTCCGGGCGTCGTATCGCGGCAACGTGAAGATCATGTTCCCGATGGTCACGACGCAGGATGAGTTGCAGCGTGCGCTCGCCTTTCTCGAACAAGCTCGTAACGATCTGCGAAATAAGGGTGAGAACTTCGACGAAGAAATGCCGGTCGGCATCATGGTCGAAGTGCCAAGTGCCGCACTCATGGCGGACACATTCATTCCGATGGTTGATTACTTCTCCATCGGTTCGAACGACCTCACTCAATACACGCTCGCAGTTGATCGCGGTAACGACCTCATCGCCGGCCTCTTCCAGGAGTTACATCCCGCTGTTCTGAAGCTGATTCAGCTCACGGCGCAGTCGGCACGCCGCAATGGCAAACCCGTTTGTATCTGCGGTGAATTGGGTGGCAACCCGTTGGCCACGCCAGTGCTGATTGGGTTGGGAATTGAGGAGATCTCTGTATCTCCAAGTTCTGTCCGTGCGCTAGCCGCGCGAACACGACTACTCAACGCAAGCGATTGCAAAGCACTGGTCAATCAGATATTCGCCACGGCAACTTCAGGTGAGGATGTGAAACGAATGGTACTGGAATTCCTCAACGAACGCAATTTGGTCGAGTCCTTCAGTGATGCTAAACTTCGTCGTGGCACCGGTGCCAGGATGCCGAAGAAATAGGTGATAGTTGCGTAGTGCACTCTCGGCACACTGCGAGTTCAAAGCCGAGAAGTCAACCCAGGAAACTGATCCGCTGATCAGTTCGTGCGGTGCATCCGTTCCAGCCGCATCGAAGTTGTGCGATATTTTGGGTTGACCATCCCGAGGAAGTAGGCCCTGAAAATAAACCCCCAGAAGCTCGGCTCTTTCAATCGTGGAGAGATATTCGCTTCCACTTTTGCGTGAAGCTCGGGAGTCTTGCTCCAATGCAACCCCGCGCGCTCGTGATGGACCGTGTGATAGCCGTTGTTAAAGAGCAAGGTATTGAGGAAGCCCACAAAATTGCGCGAGTGATTCCATTCCGACTCTTCATCGGCATGGACGTGCTGCAAGTAGTTGAAGATCAGCACGCTTGCCAGGCCGACCTGCTGTGGAATGATCACGAAGAGCAGCGCCTTCTTCCAATTGATCACGAATGCAGCTGCGACCCATAGGATGAGTAGCGCATACTGGGAAATGCAGAACCACGCATACGGTCGATCCTCTGTCCACTGCTGTTTCAGGTAGTCGCGGATCGGCTTCTGCTGATAATAGCTGGAGACCATCGGGTAGGTAAGCAGCATGAACAAATGATTGTGCTCGGAGAACCGATAGGTGATGGTGTAGTCACCCTCTTTGTTATTGAGCGCGTGATGGTTCATGTTATGCGTTGGTATCCACGCGAACGCAGGAAAACCGTAGAAGACGGTCAGCCAATAATCGGTTAACTGGTTCAGTACCTTGCTGCGCCAGATCGGGATGTGGTTGTGGTTATGCGCGATCACCGTAACCGCGATCGAGAAGAAGAGGAACACAATATAGAGCGGAATCCACAGGAATGAACTAACGGAATGGAATCCGTACATCCAGAGGATCACGAACAGCGAGGTAGTCGCGACCGCATAAGCGACAGTGCGCCGGTCAGCAGAATTTCGAAGCAAAGAGATACTCCTTCTTTAAGTCAATAGCCTCATCCCGATACGGGACATACTGAGAAAATACAGGACATTTTGCGCGGGAATTAGGTTCTGTGAACTTCATTTCAGCCCCAAATGTCATATTGGTCACCGCCCTCTCGTTTTCGGAGGGACGGTTAGACTAAATTATCCAGAGTTCTTTTATGAAGCTCAATCCCGGACGAGTCCTAGCGGTCATCCCTGTGTTCATCCTTTCCGTTACGCTGATCTCCGGCTGCAAGAGTGATCCTGCGACCCAGCCTTCTCCAACCCCGCCGCCAACGGACACGACTGCCCTTCGGCTGACATCCTCCGCAGCGGATACTATTTTTACGTCAACGGGATCGAACTTCTCCATCGCGTTCACGGTAATGAAAGGTGGCCACCCGGTTGACTCCGCCGTGATCGACTTCTACGACCCGATCATGAAGAAGCAGGTTCAACTGGGCCCGCTTGGTGCATCCGGCGGAACGGTCTTCTATGATACGCTGCCACCGCAGGGAATTCCCTTCGCCGTCTACCAATACACCTTCTATGCCTCGAAATCGACACAGAAGGATTCCATTAGGCGCTATGTAAAAGTGGATGTCGACCCGATCCCACTGGTACTGACAATTCCAACTCCGGCCTCCGATACCATCTATGTCCGCCACGGCAATGCGGTCGCATTTTCCTTCCACATTACTCATCGCGGTGCACCGATCGACTCTTCTTACGTGGACTTTTTGAATCCCCTTCTCTCGGCACAGCCCGTTCAGGTTCACTTCGGGCCAACGATCAACGGAACCGGGGATCTTAGTACAAGCTATACTATTGGCGCCGACGTGCCTGCCGGCAAGTATGTTATTCCCTTCATTGCTACCCGCCGCAATCGCTTCCAGAGTGACTCCGTTCGCAAGACGGTCTGGGTAATTGGAAGTGATTCCGTCACGATGGGCTTACGTGCCAGTTCGCTTGGCCCAACAACTATTGGACTGAAGTGGCAGCGCCCGGCCACAGATAAGGCCGCAGATACCGTGGTCGCGATGGCAGGCAGCACCGAAGCCGCGCGCGTCATCGCACCTGCCGGCAAATCGAGCGTGACCCTCACAGGACTTACCTCCGGAGTCGTCTATTCAATATCCGTGCGTGGGACGCTTGCCTTTTCTGAAACCATCCAGTGGGCGACTGCAACACGCTTCGGACCGATCCGGCTTTACGAAAATTCTGACCCCGACGCATCCCATCCGAACGGTATTGTTCTTGGGACCCAAGCAACCGAGCGCGTTCAAAAAACAGGGGTCACTCCGAATTCCGATCTCTTCCTTGCAACGGATACATCCGGGGACTCACTCCTTACCCTCGCAGCTCCCGCAGTGGATTCGCTCTCCCATCGCACCGATGGAAAGAAGACCGACTTCTCCGATTTCTCCATTGCAGCGCAAAGTCTTGATGCCCTTACGTTTGGCAGCGATTTGTCCTCACGATTCACCGCAGGTGTAAACGCCTACCGAGTACCACCGGGCGAATCCTATCTGATCTTCCAAGCACGCACAACCGATCAACATTATGCACAGATTCAGGTGGTGAATCAACTCGATGGTTCACTTGTGGGAACAACTGCCCAGGGCTACCACTACGTGGATCTCATGATCTCCTATCAGCCAGTTGCCGGAGCGCCATACGCTGCGCGTGGCAAAAATGCACGTGGCTACGAAAGGCTTCGATTCGGACGAAGCAGATGATTTCGGACGATTAGAACCTCCAAACGAAATTCGCCACGGGTGCTATCAGCGGCAACGTAAAATACATCAGTCCAAAATCCGAGGAGAAGTGAGCGCTCTCCAAGCGGAATGCACCGATCACGCCGAGTTTGTTCGGATTGCTAATATCCAGATTCCACAACTCTGCAACGAATCGCATGTTCGGATTTCCCGCAAAGGGTGTGTCGAACCCAACGCCGGCACCGAGACCACCCTGATAGATGAATGTGAAGCTGCCATACGGTATGACATTCACCGTCACTAAAGGGTTGTCTGACCCATTGGGTGTTGAACTGGAAATCTTATAGAACACCATCCCGGTGAAGCGCGACCCTGACGGATGCTGGTACGTAAGCGTACCGAACAAGTGAAGCAGATCATTGTCGCTCGTCAGTCGGAAGTAGTTCAAACCGCCGCCCAGCGAGAACACATCGTCATCATAGAGCGTGACCTTCCCTTGCACAAAGCCAAACTGCGAGCGGAAGGCCACCGTTGGCATCACAGTGAAGCCAGCCGATAATGAGAAGATATCGCCAAAGCCATATCCTGCCTGTAGAAAGGCGAGCTCCCAGAAGCCCAGGTAACCACCTTCAATAGGTTTTCCACTCGGCATGATGAAATGACGATAGCCATCGCGGACGGAATCCGCTGGCTCGGACCGGGCGATTCCGGTGAGAAGGAACACGAAAATTAGCACTGCAAGACTCTGGCGCATGGTGCAAAGTTAACGAGAATTCAACGCTCCGGTTAAGAATCGGCGATAGACAAGCGTTTTCCTGAAGACTTTTTCATTCGTTGAGCCTCCCATTTCCGTATATTTACAGTTGCTTTATGCGACTTTTAGGTTCACTTCGAGCGGGCGAGCCCTGTTAAACGACGGCTTCCGATCAAAGTGAGTGCTTTGGTAAACATTAGTTAGCACAAGTGTAATGACATTCCCTTTAGACTCGATACTGCGCTTTCGCACTCTTGCTGTCTGTTCTATCGTAGCGTGTTCGGCCGCGTTCTTCGTGAGTTGCAAAACATCCGGCGGCCCTGCCGGTAGTGAGATCATCGTCGGTGAGTATGCTTCACTAACGGGTGGCACCGCAACGTTCGGGCAGTCTGTCCATAATGGCGATGTCCTCGCGGTCGATGAGATCAACGCCTCGGGCGGTGTACTTGGAAAAAAGATCAACCTCGTCACCGAGGATGACCAATCCAAGACCGAGGAAGCGGTTGCGAGCGTACAAAAGCTTGTGAACTCCGACAAAGCGATCGCCCTTCTTGGCGAAGTCGCTTCCTCGCGCTCAATGGCTGGCGCACCCATTGCGCAGCAAGCACATGTTCCAATGATCACCCCCGCCTCCACCAACGAAGACGTTACCAAGAAGGGCGATTATATTTTCCGCATTTGCTTTATCGATCCTTTCCAGGGTAAGACGATGGCGCATTTCGCACTCGGTTCGCTCGGCAAGAAGCGCGCTGCTGTGCTGACCGACGTCAAGCAAGATTACTCGGTAGGGCTAGATGAAGCCTTTAAACACACTTTCTCCACGGCCGGCGGCACGATTGTTAGCGAGCAATCATACTCTACGGGTGACAAGGATTTCCACGCTCCGCTGACAAGCATTCGCGCAGCGAACCCGGATGTGATCTTTGTGCCAGGATATTATACGGAGGTCTCGCTCATCGTGCGGCAGGCTCGTGAGCTTGGTATCGAGTGCCCCATTCTCGGTGGCGACGGATGGGATTCTCCCGAGTTAACGAAGGGCGAGGAGCAGCAATTCAACAACACGTTCTTCTCGAATCACTACGCAACGGAAGATCCGGATTCGACCGTGCAGAACTTCGTGAAGAAGTATCAGGATAAGTATCATGCCGTTCCGGATGCCATGGCAGCGCTTGGCTATGACGCCGCGCGCATCCTCGCCGATGCGATCAAGCGCGCTGGTTCGACCGACAGCAGTGCGCTCCGAAAAGCCATCGCGGAAACAAAGGACTTCCCTGGCGTCACGGGCCACATCACGATCGATGAGAACCGAAATGCCTCGAAGCCGCTGACAATTATTAAGATCGTCGATGGCAAGTTCCATTTTGCCCAGCGGATTGGGCCGAATGGTGAAGCGTTGACTCCGCTTAAGTAGAGCATGATGAGCAACGAGTAGCGAGTACTTTCTTAGTCTACTCGTTACTCGTTACCTGTTACTCCTCCACCCATGCAAATCCTCCAGCAGCTCGTTAATGGCATTTCGCTCGGCGCGATCTACGCGTTGATCGCGCTCGGCTATACGATGATCTACGGCGTTCTGCGCTTCATCAATTTTGCGCACGGGGACGTCTTCATGGTTGGCTCCTATGTCGGCTATTACGCGGCCACGTATTGGGTCAGCCACTTCTTCCCCGTAGGATCTCTCGAATCGACGGTGCTTGTCTTTTTGATCTCGATGAGCGTTTGCGCGGCGCTCGGCGCCTCGATAGAATTTCTTGCCTATCGCCCGTTGCGATCAAGACCAAAGCTGACCGTTCTCATAACCGCAATCGGCGTGTCGCTCTTCCTGGAATACACCGGACAACTTTTTTTTGGCCCAAACCCTCGTGGCTTCCCCCCGATCATCTCGAACAAGGCCGTGATACACTCCTCCTCGATCACGATAAATATGATCCAGGTCGTTGTCATTACGGTATCACTCGGATTGATGCTTCTGCTGCGCGTTATCGTGATGCGAACAAAGATCGGTACGGCCATGCGAGCGGTTAGTTTTAACCAGCAGGCGGCGAGCTTGATGGGCATTAACATCTCCCGAGTCATCACATTCACTTTTATAATAGGCAGCGCTCTGGCTGGCGCCGGCGGAGTGCTGTATGGTACGATGTATCCGAGTATCGAGCCGCTCATGGGAATCCTGCCAGGACTCAAAGCATTCGTCGCCGCCGTGCTGGGTGGGATAGGGAACATCCCCGGAGCGGCACTCGGAGGCATGATCATTGGGCTTGTCGAGACGTTCGTCTCTGGCACGGGAGCATCGACCTATCGCGATGCTATCGCCTTCGGGATTCTGATCGCGATCCTTGTCTTCAAACCCAGTGGGCTTCTTGGCAAAAGAGAAATCGAGAAAGTTTAGCACGAGATAATGAAATCCTACACAGGACTTCTCATAGCGGTTGTCACCATTATCGGTGCGAGCTTCCTCGCGCCGATGATCAACCCGTACATTCTCGGGCGGATTATCTACATAGGCATCATGATCTCGCTGGCGGTCAGCCTCAATCTGATCAATGGCTTCACCGGACAGTTCTCCCTTGGGCACGCTGGGTTCATGGCGGTAGGTGCTTACACTTCGGCTGTTGTCACGACCTATCTCAGTACACATGGCCTAGAAATGTCCGGAATGACTGGGACGATCTCCTTTTTTGTTGCCTTGGTCTGCGGTGGGTTGCTCGCCGCAGTCGCGGGACTCGGAGTTGGCATCCCAAGCCTGCGATTACGTGGTGACTATTTGGCGATTGTCACCCTCGGTTTTAATGAGATCATCCGCGTCATTATCCAAAACGTTGACTTCAAAATTCACGGCACAGACTACATTGGCGGCGCGCGAGGATTTAGCGTTCTGCCAATGACCACATTCATCTGGGTCTTTCTGGTTGCGGCGGTCGTGGTCTTCTGTGTGGAGAACCTGGTCAACTCTACCTACGGCCGAGGATTTCTCGCCGTGCGTGACGATGAGATAGCCGCAGAAGCGATGGGCGTTGACACCACGAAGTTCAAGGTGCGCGCGTTCGTCGTTGGAGCGTTCTTCGCTGGTGTCGGCGGAGGCTTGTTCGCCCATTCCAACTACAATATTACTCCGCTCGACTTCACCTTTTTGCAATCCATCGACATTGTTGTTATTGTAATATTGGGTGGCATGGGCTCAACTGTGGGCGTTATCCTTGCCGCAATCGTTCTAACGACACTCTCGGAGCTATTGCGCTCGGTGCCGGAGTACCGCATGATCATCTATTCGCTGCTACTGATCATGCTAATGATCTCCCGACCGCAGGGATTGCTTGGTCCTTCGACACTTGGAAAATTGTTCAAGTTCTGGCGCAAGCCCGTAGTAGCATCAACGGACTAATCTACTTCCCTTGGAGCAATTATTTTCCCCGTGGCGCAGTCACTACATTGCATCCTTCGCCGATGAAGCCAAGAGTGATGAATGCGTTTTTTGCGATGCATGGAGTGGCTCGAACGATGAATCCTCGCTTATCGTCTATCGGGGTAAGAGCACCTTCGTGCTCATGAACCGATTCCCATACAATAGCGGCCACCTCATGATTATTCCGGTTCGGCATACCGCTGATTTTCAGTCGCTCAGCATGAGCGAAGTAGTGGAAGCACAAACCCTCTTACAGGCCGCCCATGCGGCTCTTCTCCAGCTCTCAAGCCCTCACGCCTTCAATATTGGAATGAACCTGGGGCGTGAGGCGGGCGCAGGCATCGATTCGCATCTACATTGGCACATCGTCCCAAGGTGGAACGGGGACACCAACTTCATGCCCGTGCTCGCCGATATTAAGATCGTCAGTGAGGACATGGCCGGGCAGTGGAAACGCCTGAGCGGAATATTTCCGAAGATAATTGAGGATATTTCTTCTATCCGGTAGGGTTTTTGTCCTTGAAACGGTTCTGCTGATGTAACTTTGTACCGATTCCGGAGTTATTCTGGAGTTGCTGATGAACATTCTCTGATATGAAACACTCGTTACGACTCCTTCTCGTGCTGCTTTCCTTGAGCTTCTGTGTGCGCAATTCCCACGCGCAGGTCGTCCACTATGACTCGCTCGCTATCGACTCGGTTATCGGTAGCGCCGGAGTCGATAATCCAGACTTTGTGAAGGGCCATCCCGGCGATGGACTGGTTGCACATTTCAGTCCCACGGGATTCCTGGGAGCTCAGTTCTTCGTCAATGGCGCTGCCGCAGATTTTCAAAAAGGGAGCACTCTCCATTTTTATTGGAAGAAGGGTGCCGCCGATTCGAGCGTTGGGGACATCCAATTCTATCGACTGGATGACCAAGGTCATCCACTTGTAACCGGCCCTATTCTTCGGCTCAATGAAGCGGGCCCCCTCAATGAAGAGAGAATGGTATCCATCACGGTCCCCGATACGGACGCAACTGGACACAAGATCATTGCACTCTATAACAACATATCCATCGGCGTCGCCGCGGAGCCTGATGTCAGTGCAACCTCTTTTTGGCTCGACGCCGTCGAACTCATTCAATCAGGATCAATGGGAGTTAGAGACGCAGACAAGTCCACGGGTATCGTACTCGAAAATTATCCCAATCCGTTCCTCACCTCAAGCGGGACAGCCGTTCACTTTACTTCGGCGATTGCAGGACTTGCGGATATCGTGCTCACAGATCTGTTGGGGCGTGGCGTAACGATCATTCGCGCTGGGGCAGTCTCTTCAGGGCAATCGGAGGTGAGGATCACGCCACCACAGGCTGGCACCTATATCGCTCGGCTGCGAATCAATGGTGAATTTGTTGGCACACCACTCAAGATCACCGCTGAATAGCTGGAGATGCTTCGCAACTCTCTTCCGAAGATTGCTCTTGGGCTAACCCTATTCGCCGCAGCGTTCTTTGCCTTTTTTGAAAGCGTTTATCTGAGCGATCAGGCTTCAGAATTCGGAGACGGAAAGATCGTGATGTGGATGTGGATCTTTCGTGCGTTGACCGCCGCGCTTGTCGTCGGCGGTCTCGCGTTGATTCTGGTTCGAAAGTAGTCGCGGGGTTGCTCGCCCTCGCTTACATCTTAAATCTCTTCCGAATATCCTCGATCGTGTCCTTGGTAAGATCGAGCGCGAGCAACTTCGAGATCTTTGATCGGATCCCTTTCGGCAACTCGGCGGTCACAGAGTTGTGAATCGACTTCGGCAGAGAGAGATAATACTCATCGGCCGGTGTATGGGAGACAATACCTTCAATGTCATGCGCGATCGCACGCATTGCCGCCTTCAGCATCTCGGTCTTCATGTTGTGCGCCTCCCCGCTTCCGCGGCGTGCGCTTCGGGCGTCGCCGGAGCCACGAGTGGTGGACTGGCGGTCGGTGAGGAGATCGCTGAGCTTTGTGTGAGCCTTTGTGTAGGTGATCTTCTTGATGAGATCGGCCTTCCGTCGGTGCTGGATCGACCGCTCGCGTGTAAAA
This sequence comes from uncultured Ignavibacteriota bacterium, assembly GCA_903900335.1. Lineage (GTDB taxonomy): Bacteria > Bacteroidota > Ignavibacteria > Palsa-1295 > Palsa-1295 > PALSA-1295. Next base: position 14,529 of record CAIUMP010000056.1, read on the forward strand.
TAAGCTTTCAGTACGCCAGTATCGGCAACAATTATTACGTAGGATTTCATAGGTCTTAGCGTTTAATCGTGTGAGAGTGAGGAAATCTGTTTCCGAGGGAATTCTGCAACAATCGGGCCGCACAAGGTTGGGTCAAACCGATTTCCAAATTAACTTCACATCTCCGGATACTTCCCCGGATCGGCTTCGTGCATGATCGCATAGATCCGCTCGAACATCGTTTCGACATTTGGCTTCGAGAAGTAATCGCCATCGGAGCCATACGCTGGGCGGTGCTCCGCGCCGGTGATGGTGACGGGTTCTGAGTCCAGCCAGCGGTAGCCGCCTTGCTTTTCCAGAACCTCTCGCATCATGTACGCCGTCGCACCACCTGGCACATCTTCATCGGCGAAGACAATACGGTTCGTCTTCTTGAGTGATTCGAGGATGATGCCCGGACGATCGAACGGAATCAGCGTTTGTACGTCGATTAATTCAATTGAGATGTCGAACTTCGCAAGCTCCGCTGCAAGCTCCATTGCAATCTTGCACATTGCGCCGTATGTGACGAGTGTGATGTCGGAGCCTTCGCGCAATATCTCCGGCACGCCGAGCGGCACGGTGAATTCACCAACGTTCGCTGGCACCGTCTCCTTCGTGCGATAACCGTTCAGCACTTCCACGATAAGCGCGGTGTCGTCCGAGCGAAGCATGGTATTGTAGAAGCCCGCAGCCTGTGTCATATTGCGCGGTACGAGAATGTACATTCCGCGTAACGTGCTAAGTATCATCCCCATTGGCGAGCCGGAGTGCCACACGCCTTCCAATCTATGCCCGCGTGTGCGAACAATGACCGGCGCTTTCTGCCCCGCCTTCGTGCGCCATTGCACAGTTGCAAGATCGTCGGACATAGTTTGGAGCGCGAAGAGGAGATAATCGAGGTACTGTATCTCCACAATTGGACGAAGCCCGCGCATAGCGGCTCCGATGCCTTGTCCCATGATCGTCGCTTCGCGAATGCCGGTATCGGTCACGCGATTTACACCGTGCTTCGCCTGTAAATCTTCAAACGCTTTGTTGACATCACCGATGACACCCAGGTCCTCGCCAATAGCAAACACGCGTGCATCTCGCGTAAGCGCCGCATCGAAACACGCTTGCAACACCTGACGACCATCGAGCCTCGGATCATCACCCGTGTATTGCGCCTTCACCTCCGGCACATTGAGCGCGGACTCCGCCGACTCGCTATACACATGCGTCGAGTACTCATCGAAGTGCCGCGCATCGGCACTGCGCTTCCATTGCTTCAATTCAGTCGTGTGGTGGGCACCCCCAGCGGTGCCGCCTCTCATCGCACGACCAATCGCCGTGTAAATATCCTTCTGCACCGGCTCCTTGATGGACTCAAGCCCATCCTTGATCTCTGTGAAGAGCGCGTTACCCGAAGCAGTTGCCATGCGACCAAGAATCGCACAAACCTCAGCAACATCTTTCTTTATCGGCGCGAGATAGGCATCCCACGCGGCTTGCTTTGCTTGATCGACGATGGTCTTATTCTCCGCATCCATCACGTCCATCTCTGCTTCCGTCGAAATGCCGGACGAGATGATCCACTCGCGCATACGTCGGATGCAATCGCGGTCGTCTTCCCAGCCGAGGCGCTCTTTCGATTTGTAGCGCTCGTGACTACCGGATGTCGAGTGGCCCTGGGGCTGCGTTAGCTCAGCGATGTGGAAGAGAACCGGTGTGTGCTCCTTGCGCGCGCGCTCGACACCATCCTGATACATTGTCACCAACGCTGGATAATCCCAGCCGTTGACTTTGTAAATGGCGTAGCCCTCGCCATCCTCATTCGTTTCGAATCCAGCGAGGATGGCGGAAATATTCTCTTTCGTCGTCTGGTACTTTGCGGGCACGCTAATGCCATAGCCATCATCCCACACGCTCACAGCCATCGGGATGCGCAGCACACCGGCGGCGTTAAATGCTTCCCAGAAGAGACCTTCGGATGTTGAAGCGTTGCCGATAGTCCCGAAGGCAACCTCATTGCCGTGATCGGAGAACTGCTCGAAACCGGATTGAAGCACGGGAGTCTCGCGGAAGAGTTTGGAGGCATAGGCAAGCCCAACGAGGCGCGGCATTTGGCCGCTGGTAGGAGAAATATCCGCGGACGAATTCTTCTGCCCCATCAGGTTCTTCCACGAGCCGTCTTCGTTCAGACTGCGCGTGCCGAAGTGTCCGTTCATCATACGGCCGGCGGAAGCGGGCTCGGCTTCGAGACTCGTGTGCGCATAGAGCTGCGCGAAGAACTCCTGGATCGAGGAGAGTCCGGTGGCGAACATGAAGGTCTGGTCGCGGTAGTAGCCGCTGCGCCAGTCGCCGTTGCGGAAGGCGCGGGCCATCGCCACCTGCGGGACTTCCTTGCCATCGCCGAAAATACCAAACTTCGCCTTACCCGTCAGCACTTCGCGCCGACCCAGCAAGCTCGCAAGCCTGCTCTGGTGCGCGATGCGGTAATCGGAGAGGATTTCTTCGCGGGTGAGACCGAGTTCGGGCAAGGCGGAAGAATGAATCTTGTGTGAAGATTTGGGCGCGTGGCCGTTCGTCATTGGCAATTCGCCATTCGTGAGTTGCCGGGGGAGAACCTTCTTGGTTGATGCTTTTGCTGCCATGGAATCGAAGAACATTTCCCCCGCAGCTTTTCTTCCCCTTGTCTGAACCTTGATTTTAAGAGATTCTACGGATTTATGAGATAAGACTCCGTCCTTCCCCAATCTTCCCCATCTCAAAAATCTCTTAAAATCAAGGTTCAGACACTTTCACAAACGCCCGCCCCGCCGACATCCCGCTCCCTGTCTCAATGCGGTAATAATACACCCCAGCCGGAAGCGCCTTGCCATCGAAGGTCACCTCGTTCTCTCCCGCTGGAAATTCCTTACTCGCTGCAAGGGCAAACGACCATTATGTACAGCCCAGTTCAAAATGTCGTATTTTCGTAATGTCTCTGAGGCAAATTCTTGATGAACCTTAGAGAACCGATTTGTTAACTCCATTCAAATTAGGAATAGGAACCATGAAAAACTCGATGAGTGTCCTTATTGCGATTATGTTTGCAAGCATCCTTTTGTGTGCCACCGACCAGATTAAGGCACAGCGGCCGATTGATCCACCTACACACATGGAGTGTAACGAATACGCGACCACCCCGATCGATCACTGCCCGCCCCTCAATACGGGTATGTCCTGGGACTGCATGCTCGGTTACATCTATTTCGATAGTCTCTGTAGAGCTAACTTAACTTGGGGTCAACTCGATTCCTTAGCTAAGGCGATTAATTCCATGGATACGCTCAGGCCATTTCTGCGATTTCAATACGCGATGAATGAGTATGATGCCTCCCTTTATGATGAGTTTATGTTTTATGGCATCGACATCACACCTGGTTACAAAACCCCGCCCGCGATTATTCTGAGCCTATTGCTGGACCGGGAGGATTCCATTCTTGGGCATTATAGTAAGGTAAGATTTCTCGCTAACACGGAACTGATTCTTCACGTGAAGGTTGTCGAGGTGACGAGCGACATAGAACCTACGATCAATCGGCCTCTCCAGTGCTTCAAGGCAATAATCCTCGACACCATCAAGGGTAAAAATTTTCCGTCAAACCTGTACTACACACTGCCAGGAGGGAAATTACACCGCGAACCACAGAGCGAGGGTTATCCTGCTATCGGATTCGTAATCTCGCCTGAATGGCAGAAATATGGGACGCCATCGGACTTCAGGGTGGTCGCTACCGATAGTGCCGGACACCGCGCAATCAGCGGAAGCAATCAGTTCGGTGAAAATGCTGTCGCAGTGGACTCTGAATATATCGTTTGTCTAAACGTGCAAAAGGAGGTGTATGATGGGGCACATGTCTTCCGTGATTATTGGCCCGCCACTCACTATTCGCCGGAAGCCGGGCTGTTCAGAATTAATCCCGATCACAAGGTGATGATTCCATCCGACTTTTTTGGATATGGCACCTCCGTTCCATTAGCAACGTTTTTATCCATGATCAGAGCAGACATCCACAACATCGTAGCTCATTAAAGAGGTGATTATTATGAAGAACACCCTTTTTGCCTTCCTACTTTGCACCTTCTCGTTCCTTGGATGGAGCCGGGCTCAAGACAAGCCCTGTTCTGCCAAGAGGTTCATGTTTACCATGATTATCGCAGACCCTAGTTCGTCGATTGGATGTGACTTTGACGATGTAATAGCGACTGACCCGTGGGATTCTTTTGTAGACGACCAGTTGATGTGGCATCTCGGTTCAACCGTGACCTTTTGCACACCGCATGACCTCGACCACGATGGTCACGGCTGCGTTGACGGGAATGCCTTGAAACAGTGCATAGAAGATGCGTGGCATGAGTGGGCTAACCTCTGTCCAGGCGCACTCACCATAAGTGAAGAAGATGTGGCAACTGCTGGTTGTTGCATCGATATAACATACGGCATTAAGGCGGATCAGTTTGACACCAGAATAGATCCAATTGATAGAATCGGGGCGCAGACCACGGTTCATGTAAATAGCCCAGCTAATTGGATTGTTTGTCAGGTTCCGCCAACTGATTTCGACGCGGGTAAAATTCAGATATTAATCAACCAAACAGGAAAACTTGCTGGGTGGCACGCCTACCCTTGCGACCCTGCACCTGCGGGATGTAATGCACTATACAAGGATAATCTTTGCAATGTACTTCGGCACGAGATTGGGCATTGTTTCGGGCTTACACATTTAGAAGACTTGGACGCGAATGGCGATTACGCGATTGATCTTGGCACAGGCCTACCCTCTTCCGACGGTCTAAAGACAGACCTAATGGCGCACCTTGCCTTCACCGACTGGACAAAGGCATGCGGACTCACCCCGATGTCGAGGAATGACATTTGCGCATTTAAGAAGCTGTATTGCCGTGAATCCCTTGCAGTTCAGAGCCAACCAAGCACTTTTGAGCGGACCATTCAACTCAGCCCCAATCCAGCCAACAAGACCGTGCAGGTCTTGCTCACACTCGAGGCTGCTGAAGCGGGTGTCTTGCACATTTATTCAATTACGGGCAAAGAAATTCATGGCATAGGGCGACGGGTTCGAGGTGGCGAGAATGGTTTTGCACTCGATGTATCATCGCTCACGCCCGGTGCCTATGTGGTCTCTTTGGAAGGTGCATTCCATCGGGTATCTCGCCTACTCAGGATCAAAAAATAGACTCTGAGCCAAGAAGTTCTGCTTCTGAAAATCAAACTCAGACGATCAAATAAAAAGAATCCTATCGTAAAATCAGCATCGGCAGCACCTGCACGCCGTGGGCTGTCAGGATACGAACAAACCTGGGGCCGGGAGTAAGTCCGGCGAGATTGGTTACAAATGCGTCCCCGCTGAGATTGGCGGTTTCGCGCAGCTCCACCCGGCCCAGCGCGTTCAGCACTTCAATAGTTGCGTTGGCGACAGGCTCCTGGGAGGTTATCTCCATTGTACTGCTCGCCGGGTTTGGCGTGATGCGAAACGCGGGGCGGCGGCCGTAGCGGAGGAAATCGCTGAGCATCGTTTCGCCGCACGCGCTGTGAGAGCATATCTGCGCGGTCGTGGCCTTGATGCTTCCGCAGATGGTGGTGTCGGGAGTGAAGCGTCCGGGGCCAAAGGTCACCGTGCCACACTTCTGCGCAGTTGGATAGAATGCGAAGCGAGCGGTGATGTCGAGCGAATCAACCGCTTGCCCGGCAGAGCCGTTGATGTGTATGAGCGCGTTGCCTGCGGCGAGGGTGGCGATGTCTAATCGTGTTCCTTGCGAGTCGAAGGTGCCTTCATACACGAGGACTGCTGTATCGTATGTGATCGGCAGATCGAAGCTGGAGACTCCAATCCGCCCGACATGAACAGAAAGCGAAATCTCTCCAATAGTATCTGTGGTGATGTTCTGCGGATTCAGTAACACGTTCTCGCTGTCAGCTCCGCGCCCTGCGAGAGCGACCTTCCAAATGGTGCCATCGCTCAGGCGGATGTTCAACGTTGCGTTGTGCTGCCCTACGGAGTCCGGTGCAAAGCGGAGTACCAGGGAATCAAGCTGTGTGAGCGCAGCAGTAGGCGCGTGGGTGAGCGCGAAACTCACTGAACCTGGCCCGTCGATCCACTCCGCGACAATTGTTGGCGGCGTACAGGTGATACCTGTGTAGGGCTGAATAAGAACGCTCGCGCTCGCGTAGCTGCAGATCGAGGTGGCAGTTCCGGTGAATAGGTCGCTCCCCGCAAGCGTGGGCGGCGAATACATGTTCGGCACCGGCTGGCCACCCGAGTTCGTCGTTCGCCAGACGCTACCCGCTGTGTCGAGCGCGAGCAACAGATTATCGTTGATCGCGCAGATGGCGATCTCATCCCGGTTACAGTTCGGTCCACCGATGGGAATCCAGGTCACACCATTGTCAATGGAGCGAAGCACCCCATCCGAAACGGTAGTAACATAGCTGCTCTGGGTACCGAGTGCAATAGCACCGGAAAAATAGGAGAGGTCTTGCGAGATGCTCACTTGCCACGAGGCACCCTCATCCGTAGAGACGAGAATATTCGAGCTGGTATTGAACGTGTTCTCGATGGCCTCGTTCACAACATACGCGTTGCCTTTGCAGGAGTCGAAGGCAAAACTATAACAATCCTGGTCGAATACCCCAAGCAACTGCTGCCAGGATGCGCCACCGTTCGAAGAGCGAAAGAGGGCACCACCAAGCGAGGGCAAGTCCTTGGCAGTGAAGAAATAGAGTGCTCCTTTGCGATACAGCAACTGGCGACCAAGATCATTTACTTGTCCCGTCCTCCATGTTCGGCCTCTGTCAGTGGAGACGAACACTGTCCCCGGCGCAGACCACGCCGCAATGATCGTGTCGGGGTTACCTGCAAAACAGCCACTCGCACCGGGACTAAAATTATCGGGCTGCAAATTCTTCCACGACGCACCACCGGTCGTCGTCAGATAGAGTCCGTGGTAGGTGGTAACAAGTCCGAAATTCCGGTCGAAGAATTGAATGTCGAAAATGTAGTCCCCCGGCTCGGTGAAGGTGAGTGCGTTTCGCTGCCAGGTAACTCCGCTGTCGGCGGACGAATAAAGCGCATCGCGTCCGGCCCAGACCATGCCGTCCCGATAGGTGATCGCACCTCCTGGCAGACTGGTTGAGTCCAGCAGACGCGGTGCTGCCACGCGCCATTGCGCGCGTGCTCCTTCGGGGCTAAGAATTGCCCAGACAGCACTCAGAAGGAGCAGAATTCGTATCGTTCTCATTGTCTAAATCACAGGACAGCGGGCAGGGTGCAGGTTCCACCTCAACAACCCCACTCTATAAGAACCGCCAAGTGCAAAAAGGTTACAGCCGCCGGGCTCAAAATCTTTGTAAACTAAAGTCTACGCTTCACCCGTTGGGGTCACACAATGCGCACACGAGCGATATTTTATGGTATTCTGAGCCTGCTGATCCTGGCCGGTGTGCTCGTGCTCGACCTGATCGCACACTCCTACACGGCGATGCAGGGGCCGGTGCTCGAACTAGTCCGCGCTGGATTGCAGGGGGCCGCAATGCTCTGGCTCGCTCGGGCCGCAGAAGTGTTGTTCTTCCGAACCTCCGCGATCAGCCGCAGCGAGGAAATACGCCGCGCTTCGAACTGGCCAGTGACGCTCGTTCAGCGATTTTCGCTGGTCTTAGGAATCTCCGTCCTGCTTGCGTTCGCTCCGTTTCTTTTCACACTTTCACTTCCGCGGCCTCCCCGCCCCTCGCCGTTTGCCGTCGCACCGGGATCGTTCTCAACGGTCATCTCGATAGACATACTTGGCGCGATCTGGCTTGTGATGCTTGTCGCGCTGATCATGAGCTTTTGGCAGCTTGTATTCGTCCGGCAATCGGCGCATTTTGCTCGCCGACGATTCATTGGCTGGTCCACCGCTTCCGTCGCTCTGGCACTCTTTACGCTGTGGCAGGCGGAGAACGTGGTGCCGACGGGAGCGCTGGGCGTATCGATCCTTTCGGTTCTTGTGCTGGCCACTGCCCTGGCAGCGCTTCTCCTCGGATACCGCTTGCCCTGGCTACCCCATGTCACGAAGGAGGATAAGCGCAAACTTCTCCTATTCACAGCGCTCAACGTGTTGCTTGCTTCGAGTGCGCTGCTGTTGTTTGGAGGAGATAAGATCGTTACCGACGTTATCTTTGAACGCTATGCGCTCTTCTGGCAAATGATCGCGATCTCTGTTTTTGGTACGCTCGCGATCTATTTTGCACTTGTCTTTTTCAGCACATTCTTTTCACTCTCTTCCACCGAGCTGGTGCAGCGCAAGTCTGCGGAGGTCCAGTCGCTCGCTAAGCTCACGCGTTTTTCATCCGACATTCTTTCAAGCGAACTGCTGCTCGATCTGCCTCGACTTGCAGAACAGATCACGGCTCTCGCTTGCGAGGCTACGGAGTCCGACTCAGCGTGGCTGGAGCTTCAGTCAAATTCCTTCGCGCCGACAGGTACTGCTATGAATCGCGCTGCCGACAATGGAGGCGAGGATGTGATCCGATCCTATGTCGGAATTGGTGAGCACGCGGCCGAGTACATCATGACCGATGGTGAAAACCTTCCGGCAGTCGACGATGAAGGAGGCGAAGGACCGCGAGCTGAGCTGGAGCGTTCGCGCAAAGCCTTCGTCCTGAAGCGCGTGACGGGCTCCAAGCAGTACCTGTTTCCCACTGCTGAACAGGCGCGCGATAACAGGGAATTGCGTTCCTTGGTCGCCGTGCCGCTGCTTCGAAAGGATGAGGTGCGCGGCGGCCTCTATGTGGCAAAGCATCGTGAAGATGGCTTCGACGATGATGATCTCACGGTGCTCACCGCTTTTACGGACGTCGCGTCGCTTGCTCTCGAAACTGCGCGCCTCTTGCAGGACTCCATCGAAAAGCAAAAGTTTGATGGTGAGCTCCGCGCGGCACGCCTCATGCAGAAGAGTCTGCAGCCTACGCAGTTCCCCGATATTCCTGGATTCGATGTCTATGTTACCAGCATTCCGGCATACGATGTCGGAGGCGACTATTACGATTTCTCTGAACTCTGGGATGGCTCCGCGATGGTTGCGATCGGGGATGTCTCCGGCAAGGGGATATCCGCGTCGCTGTACATGGCAGAGACGAAAGGTGTTGTTCAGGCACTGGCACCCATGATGGCCAGCATGACCGCGCTGCTTGAATCCACGAACGACGCGCTGCTCCACAACTCACCAACCCAGTCCTCGCTACGGCGATCCTTCGTTACGCTCGGGCTGATCTCCGTGGGAAAGAAAGGTGTGAGGTATGCACGCGCTGGGCACACACCGCTACTCATTGTCCGGGCCGATGGGACGTACGGCTTTGTGCAGCCGCGTGGAATGGCCGTCGGCTTGATGAAGAAGACGGACTTCGCAGATAAGATCGAAGAAATGGGCCTCGATATTGTTTCCGGCGACATCCTCGTGCTCTATAGCGATGGTATCACCGACGCACGCGACCCGATGGGACAAGAACTCGGTTATGAGCGATTAGCCCGACTCGTCGCGGAACATCGTGATCTTCGCGCACGCGATCTTACACTGAGGCTGCTTTCGAGTATCGCCGAGTTTACCGAATCTGCAAATTTCGATGACGATGCAACCCTCGTCGTCATGAAGTGCTTATAGGATCATGTCAACACCATTAACGCCCCCTCGCTTTTCTGTAGCGGTAACATCCGCAACGGATGCACCCAACACCGTGATCGCGCTCACTGGGCAGCTCGATGCACACACGGCAACAGAGTTCGAGCGATTCCTCGAACAAACCATCCGCGCCGACCAGAAGTATAACCTGATCGTGGATTTTCACAACGTAGAATATATCTCCAGCGCAGGACTCGGTGTCTTGATGGGACTCATCGAAGAGGTTCGAGCAGGGGGCGGAGATATGAAGCTCGCCGCACTGCCGGACAAGATATTTCACATCCTGGATCTTCTTGGCTTTCCAATGGTCTTCCAGATCTTCCAGACGGTTGCAGAAGCGGAGCGTGACTTTCAGTAAGCCGGCGCGTTGCGAGAAGTACTCAAGTAGTCTGATGTTCGCCTCCTGCTTTGCCATGTGCCGGTACTAACGTATGTCTCTGTGTCTCAGCATGATCGTCAAGAACGAGGCGCATATCATTCAGCGCTCGCTCCGATCCATTCGCCCCTTCATCGACTGCTATTCCATTAGTGATACAGGTTCGACCGATGCCACGATGGAGATCATCCGCGAGGAGCTTGGCGATCTCCCCGGTGTGCTACGGCGCGACGACTGGGTGGACTTCGCGACCAATCGCAATCTGGCGATGGCGAACTGCACAGCAACACACATCGTATTTCTGGATGCTGACGATGTGGTCCACTCCACTACACGAAACCTCGTTCTTCCTCCGGAATATGACGGCTTTACCGTTCGAATTGAGATGCCATCGATGGACTCTTGGGCCACAGGTATTATCCGCAACGACCCCCGATGGAGTTGGAAGCACAAGCTTCACGAAAGCCTCTACTTCGATGGCACACCGAGGATCCAAAAACTGGAGACCCTCTGGGCAAAAACCATCTCCGACTCTCATCGCAACCAAAGTGGCGAGAAACTGCTCCGCGATCTGGAGATCCTCGAAACTGAGCCTCTCTTGACTCGCCGCATTTTTTACCAGGCCCAAACGCTAATGGAGCTTGGCCGTCATGAGGAGGCTCTTGCCAAGTATCTTGAACGAGCGGAAATGGGCGGATGGCCCGAAGAGATCTACGTCTCACTATGGAGAGCAGCCGAACTCATGTACAAAACTGATGCTACGCCGGCCGCAGTCGAGGCGGCGCTGAAGAAGGCCTACTGGTTTCGCCCGTCAAGGCTGGAGGCACTGGTCGTGCTATGCGAACTGCTCAACAAGCACAACGCGTACGAGGCAAGCTACCGCCATTCGCTGGTCGAACCCAGACCTTCGCAGGACGCGCTCTTCGTCGTAAAGGACGCCGAGTGGCGGCTGCTCGAAGAGCACGCTATCGCCGCATTCCACTTAGGCAAACTGGACGAAGCCCGCGCGTACAACCTCCGCGTCCTTACTTACAACCTACTGCCCATCGACCGCCGGCGCATCACCGAAGCCCTCAACCTCTGCGGGTTGGTCATCCCCTGACGCCAACGAAACCCGACGCAATTGCACGCTGCGTGTGCTATACTCCCTCCGCGCAATTATCCAATATCCTACTGTGGGATTCTTCGCCGGATGGCTCCGCTCAATCCTCCTTCGTGTTGATCCCGATGATGAGCCAGAAACCCCAGATAAGCGTGGTCACAATGGCGATCGTGACTGGAAACCACAGCGCGATCACCGCTGCGAAAGAATAGAGCGTAAACGCGTAATATCCATACGTAAGGTTTCGCCGCACGATCTGCTCTGCCTTTTCACTCTTCGCCTGCTTGCCGGCGATCACGGTATGCAGCAGCAAAACCCACGCGAGGCCCTGCGCTGCCACAACGGCATTGTATAGGGCAACAGCCGGTCCAGCGTGATCGGTCAGAATAGTCTCACCGAGAAGGCTGGTAGGAAACGGTAGGATGACGACCGTTAGCAGCAAAAACCCATTCGCATAGATAAAGGCGTGCGAAGAGGAGGAACCGCTAACTAGCTTCGAACCCGAGTGATGATTGACCCAGGTGATCAAGATGATAGTAAAACTAAGGATGAACGTTGCCACCGAGGGTAGCAGATGGAGCAACGCCATCCAAAGCTCGTGAGTGGAGGATATCTTTTCCAATCCTGGTATTCGAATGTCGATCACCAGTAAGGTCATCGCAATTGCGAATACTCCGTCCGAAAAGGCTTCTATGCGGGCGTGAGGGTTAGGCTCCGTCATGGTTCTTACTCTTGGAGATATTTTGGTTAGGAACAGTCATGTGTGAAAACAAGCGATTTACAATATAAAAGATTTCGATGGTTCAACGCATCCATCCCATTCCCTGGCTGATCAAAGAGCACTCCCAGCTACTCACACGTTTGTTTGGCTCCCAAGTGCTGCATCGAGAACCTAATTGGAAACCAAGTAGAAGGCGGAGCGATATTCGTCTTTGATCGGTGGCGACTCAGTACATTCCCCTGTTCGCCGCCAACTGCCGCGCCAGATTCATCGCACACTTCGCAAGGCGTTCGCTTACAGAGAAGCGCTCAATGACATCGGCGATGTCTTCGAGTTCGTCCAGAGGGGCGATGAGCACTGCTGCAGCAAACTCATCGGCGCGCCGCTCCTCCTGGTTGTGCAGTACACCCTCGGTAGAGTAACGGTGCGGGAACCGCTCGCTGTGCTGCACACCATCGGGTGAGTGGAAAAGATGATAATACTCATGCCAGAACACCTCGCGCTCGGGCACTCCGCCATTGGGATTGATAACGATCGAGCGATGAACCGTGCACCGGTCGCCGTCCCAGACGCGCACAAACTCTCCCGGCCTCGCAAGGCTCTCAATAAATGTTGGCTCGGATATATACTGAACAAACGCGAACCCAGCATCTTTGCCGTGCGGACCTTCTTCGATCACAAGCGTGATGTCGGTCGCTGCCGCGATGTCCTCGATCTGCGACACATCCCCAACTCGTTCGCGGACATCCTCGGCCAGCCGCACGATCTGCTCTCGACGTCCTAGTGATTCGGAAGTCATATCAGGATCTCGATCAAGTCAACCCTCATCTGCGAACATGGGGCCGGCCTCCCGCCTGCACCCCAAGTAACACGAGGTGTAACTTACCACTCCTTGCGCCGACGTACTTCTGCGCGGATGACGGCCAGCGAGCGCCTCACCCAGTCGTACGTCTCCCGATCCGGACGTTCTCCGTTCAAGAAGCGGGTCATGGCGGCCTCACTTGCGAGCACATCATCGATGTTCGCCACGCGTGGACCGTCATCCTTCGTCGGGTCCTTACGGACGACGATGTCCTCAAAGGGAATTCCGATGGCTGTCGCGATCTTCTTCAGGGTGTGATCCGTCACACCGGACTCATCGTTCTCGATGCGGCTCAGATGTGCCTGCGTGATGTTCGCCGTCCGGGATACATAGCCTTGTTTTAGTCCACGCTCATCACGAGCCCTTCGAACTCTTTCGCCTTGCGTTTCAGCCATTGTGGGTATGATATAGTCTTCTGTTATACGGGACAAATATACAATGTTTTTGCGTTGAAAGTTCGTGTTTTGTATCGCAACGCAATGAAATGCTACAACTTTACCAACCACTTTCGCCAATCATCTTACTATGACTAACTCCATCTTCCGGTGGAAGTCTGATTCGCCCGTTATAGAACTCCAACAGTTTCGCGGTGCGCCGTCTGACTCGGATTCTATAATCCACTCGCTCCCCATCTCCTCAATCCTCCAAATCTCTTGAAATCAAGGTTGTGACTTGGGGAGTAAATCTATCGTTGCCATGTTCCAATCCTGATGAGAATTGCCAAAGTATTTGCCCCACTCTTCGCCATCTTGTGTCTGTGTGCTTTTGAGGTACACGCACAATCGCCAATAAGTGCTTCTCGCGATTCCAGCGTCTACCGACCTCCGACGGATTCCCTACGAGTTCTCGATTCTGCCTATCGCGCACGCAAAGCTCTGCTCGATCAATGGATCCACACGCAGCGCAAAGCAGCGCATCCACAAGAGGACTTTCTAAGCATCTACGCCAACTACGGGGCCTACCTTCAGATCCTCCCTCGTGACATCAATCAATTTTTCTCCGAGCGATGTCTGCGGCCAAAGCCGCTTGATGATCGCGAGAACTATGGCACGGTCGATCGCGCCATCATACTTGGCGGTGCGGCGCAGCTTTCTAGGTCATGGGGCATTTTTGCGGAGTATGACCTCACCGCGAAATTCGCCAACACGGTCATTGATAGCAATGCGCTAGGGCTTCTCAACGCTGAAGAAAGCCTCGACCTGATCGAACACGCATTCGTCGTTGGCGGAATGTTTGTGCTCTACAGCTCCGAATTCTATCGGCTTCGAGCCAACGGTGGTGTTGGCGCTGTCATTGCGCTCACTTCCGAAACGGAAACTGGTGGATTTTCCCGTTCGGCATCCGCAACGGGTTATCAATTCAACTTCGATCTTCTGAACGACTTCCGCATCGTGGAAAGCATGAGCTTCACCATCGACATCTTGGCGCGCACCGTTACCACTGGTTTGCTGAAGACCTCTGACAGCAAAACACTCGAGACCCCGTTCGGCAAGCGCACCACACCCCTATCGATCGCCCCGAGTGCTTCGAATAATCTCTTCGGTTTTGCCGCGGGGTTGGTCTTTTATCTGTGAGGGCCTGAACCGCTAATCAATACTCCACAGAATGCCGAGTCCACGGTGGTGGAAAGAGTTTTACGCAGAGGAACGCGCCACCCTCGGTCGGCGCGGCATGGAGTCACTTCTGCGTGAGGCACCGGAGATTGCGCTTTCCAAGGGTGGTGCGCTCATCTTTCCTCATACACGTCTCTCGGTTTCCGGCACACAAACAGCAGCAGCGGCGCTGGCGGTGTTGAAATCTGGACACGGCACCGTTGTAGCGCTCGGTGTCCTGCATCTTGGTTCTCGCCGCAGCGACTCTGGGCTCCGAGGCATACACGGTGCTGACGCACCGTTTGACAAAGCGATCTGGCGCGATGAATTCTCGCTCGACAACTTTGACGCGATGCTTACGCTTGCTGCCGAGCAATATGGAACGCCTAAACCAAGGCTCATTTCACGCTACCCGTTCCTAACCGGCACAGAACCACAGACTCTTCCCGGCATGGATGAACTTCAACAGTTGCTCAACCAGGGTGCAGCCATCGTTGCAAGTGCCGACATGATCCATCATGGAGTAGGCTACGACACGCCAATAGAGCTTCTGCGTGAGAGAAATGACCCGAGCAGTCTGACCTGGGCACGCGAATGCATTCAATCTTCACTGGAGAGACTCCCTCGTGGCGACTACGCTGGCTTCATCGCTGATTGCAACAGTATCCGTTCGGATTTCCGCGACGGCGCTCCGTTACTCGCCAAACTCCTGAGGAATTTTACTGCTAACATCAAAGATTTGCAGCTTGTGGACTACTCCGGAGTCCTCGATTCATCGGAGCCAACCTGGGTCGCGGCAGCGCTCGTAGAACTGCTCTTCGAGATCCCGCCGAAATAAGTGGTAAATTTGCACTATGAAATTAGTCACCTATCTGTCAAAACTCTCCGAGCGCTCGGAGCCGCGCCTCGGTTTGTTACTCAATAACGAGGTCGTTGATCTCGAAATGGCCAGCCGTGGCCACGCCGCCCCGCTGCCACACGACATCATTCATTTCCTTCAGCATGGGGATTCGGCGATGAAAGCCGCGCGCATGATCCAGGACAAAGCTGTCGGCGACTCCGAAGCCTTTCGCGTTAATCATGGAAGGTTGAGTCTCAGCGACGTGGCTCTTCTCGCCCCTGTTCCGCGCCCGACATCCATGCGCGATGGCTACGCGTTTCGGCAGCACGTCGAAGCAGCCAGACGAAATCGGGGCGTGGAGATGATCGAGGAGTTCGATCTCTTTCCCGTATTTTACTTTACAAATCATCAGGCGGTCATTGGTCCGGGTCCTATGGCTGTCATGCCGGAGCACCTCAATAGATTGGATTACGAACTCGAGGCTGCGATCGTCATCGGCAAGGAGGGTCGCAACATCAAGGCCACGGAGGCCGACGAGTTCATTGCCGGGTACACCATCATGAATGACTGGTCCGCGCGTGCACTCCAGATGGAGGAGATGAAGCTCTCGCTCGGACCGGCAAAGGGCAAAGATTTTGCGACGGCCATCGGCCCGTACCTTCTCACACGCGATGAGCTCGAATCGCATCGCATTCACAGTCCGCGAGGCGACCGCTACGATCTTACGATGACCGCCACGCTCAATGGAAAGGAGCTCAGCCGCGGCAACATGAAGGATATGACATGGACGTTCGCGGAGATCATTGAGCGTGCGAGCTATGGTGTGACCCTGTATCCCGGTGATGTGATCGGTTCTGGCACAGTAGGCACTGGCTGCCTGCTCGAACTGAACGGATCGAAGATCACGCACAATCTTTGGGTACAGGTTGGCGATGTTGTGACCTGCGCGATCGATGAATTGGGAGAACTCACTAATACTGTCGTTGCTGCCTCATGATGAAGCCTGCTCTCCTACTTACTGTTTGCGTATTGATCGCATCCTGCTCGGGCAAGGAGGACAAGCCCGGTCTTGGCAAGACCGATTCGCTGCTGATCGCGCCGCTTGTCGAACAACCTGGTGAATTGCGTTCGCCGTGGGACTCCAGTGGATTGATCATCGATTCCTCTACCATTCGTCAGCAGAGGGATCGCGATCTGCTGCATCGCTTCACGCCAAAGCAGGTGCTCGACCTTTACGAATCCTATAGGCCAATGCGAAACGGGAAGACCTCAGAAGCTCAGCTCGATTCCTTCCTGAAGGCCAAACAGATCACTCAGACAGAGCTTCACTCTGTCCTTGCCGAAGGCGACCGCCTCGGCTGGTCCGGGGCTCACTGATGGCCAACGTGGCTGCGCGTTCGCAGCGTATGGGCGCGCTCGCGATCTTCCTCGCCGCGTTGATCTGGAGCACCGGCGGCGTCTTTATTAAGGAGATCTCGCTTGATGCCTGGGGCGTCTCCTTCTGGCGCAGCACTATCGCGGCGACGACCATTTACATTATCTATCTCGCCCAACGCAACAAGCTTGGCGAAGCCGCACCGTGGATCACGCCATATAATCTGCTGAGCGCGTTCTTCTATGCGTTGCTTCTTGTCCTATTTGTTCTTGCCACCAAACTTACCACCAGCGCCAACGCGATTTTTCTACAATATACCGCACCCATCTATGTTCTCTTCCTCGAGCCTCTCCTGACCAAGACGCGCTTCAAGCGCTCGGATCTACTTACCGTCGCTATTTCAACCGCAGCGATGGCTCTCTTCTTCATAGGCAAATTCGAGACGCGAAATATTTGGGGTAACATTGCCGCAATTGCAAGTGGGGTTGCATTCGCAAGCTATGCGCTCTCGCTTAAACACGAACGCGCCACGCAACGGAGCCGCTGGCAGGTAGTGATCATGGGTCACATCCTCATCGCAGCATTGATGATCATCGTTGCCCTTATGGGGGCGACTTCCTTCACGCTTGCTTCGGGCGATTTGAGTCGCCTTCTCTTTCTCGGCATCTTCCAGATCGGCATTGCATATGCCTTCTTTACCTATGGCATCGCGCACGTTCGCGCAATTGATGGAATGCTCATCGCCATGGTCGAGCCGGTGCTGAATCCCGTCTGGGTGTTCTTAGGTGTTGGTGAACGCCCAACGAATTACGCAATTGTCGGCGGACTAGTCATCCTCGCGCTCTCCGTCATTCGGACAGCACGAGGAAGCGAAGAGGTGATACAGGTTGAGACGAGTCGGGCGGGAGAGTAACGCTATTAATGATGAAAACCCTGGTACTCCATGTGGATCATCTGATCTAGCAGCGCTCGGCGCCCAAATGCGTTCGCTCTCGTATCAATGTATTGAAATCGCTCAGACTCTTTTAGCGACACTCCGGGAGGTAACAGGCTGTCGATGAAGGTCCGCGCATACGATTTGTCGAACAGCGCGGCCGTATAAGGCCGAGCTGGCAACGGATGGATCCACGCCGTGTCCTTCATGCCATTGATGCGAACAGTGTTGATAGGGTACCCATAAAACCATCCGAAGTCGGTTGCCGGAAACTCCGCCGCCAGCGTACCAGCATCGAACCAGTAGTCTGTTCCTGGTGTCAACAGAATCAGTGTGGAATCCAGACGCACGCCCCTCAATAGTTGCCGCGCTTCTTCAAGTCCCGCATGTTGCTCGCGTAAATCCTGATAACTGAAGAGATCATTAGCCAAGTAATAGCTACCGGATACCGCGTCAACGGAATGCACTCGTTGCATCTTAGCCGAAGCGATCTCAGGGTCCGTTGTGAACGCGGGTAGCAATAGGAACAGCCCAAGATTCAGAACGAGATAGATCGTAGCAAAGCGACGAATGTTTTCAAACTTATCCAAGGCGACAAGCACTACGCAGGGCAAAAGGACCATCATATCCATGAGGATGTCCTCTCGTGAAAAGACATTGACTAACGCATACATCCCACAGATGACGAACGCGGATTGAAAATCCTTTGCAAGCCCTCCCTTTCTTCGTCCCAATTTGGAGAAGAGCAGCGCGTTGATCGTGAAAACAGTAATTACCAATCCCTGTGCTATGAGATTGATCTCGCGTGGAATGTTAAACTTCGGATTGAGCGCCTCCCACAAGTGCGCTGTGCCAAAGTAGAATATCTCCAGCAGAAGGTAGGACGCGGCTCCAATAAGCATGAGTCCGAACAGCACGTATGTTTGCTTTGCGCGAGGGGTGTAAGTGGTGTGATGAAAGTTCAGCCCAACAGTCATCATTGCTACCAGTAGCACAAACGGCCAGAATCCGATCGACAAACTAAGTCCGAAGAGCAGCGCGGCGATCTTGTGATTGCGTGGTTCCGCGCTGCTCAGAAGATACAGGAGCCAGACCGCCATAAATAGCGTGAGCAGTTGTGACCCAAACGTATGCGACCAATAGAGCACCGTTACATTTAACACCAACATGGCCGCCCCGATCATTGCACGCTTAGTGTCGAAGTGGCGTTCCGCCATTCTTAGAAAGAGGTAGGTAGTCAGCCCGACCAGTATTACTCGGAAGATTGCTAACGCTGCGAATGCATCACCAGTGATGAATGCGATGACGCGCGGCAACCACAACCAATGGACGTGGAGCGCTTCGAAGCGGTCAGGGGCACCTGTCATCCAATGCTGAAGGCTCTGCAATGCAAGTGCGCTCGACTCTGTCCCTACGATAGAAGGCGAAATGAGTGTCAGCAACCCCGCGAGCAGGGATAACCCAATGGCCGAAAGAAGATCGCGTTGTCCGGAGAGTGATCTATCTGTCATTTGTGAATCCGACGACTTTGATAAAATATGAACGGGCTACGCAGGCCCCCAACCGTACGTAACCCGTCCACCTATTTCTCTTTCGAGGATTTTGTTGCCCCTTAAGAAACTCTGTGCGGCACTCCAGTGCCTTAGTCCATGATCCGTGCAAGGAACGCCGGGCGGTCGTCGCGGTCGCGTCGAGCGCGGACGTTTTCCTCCTCTTGCTGAACCTCACGTGTAGGCTCCTGCACCGCCACCTCATCCAGCTCCTCCATCACTGGCAACGCAACACCGCGCCGCAAGTAGGCCGGTTGATCGTAGTCCTTTAAATCACGTGGACCGCTTGGAACGTGGCGGCTATCTGCTTTCGGAGAAAGTCGTACAACGGAGTTCGAATCGCTGTGGTCACCCAAATGCAGAGGCTCTCGCTCGAACGTCGTCGCACGATCCTTTTCTGTGAGTGTGCCGCGCGGTTTGTAAATTCGTTCAATGCGGGGAAGCTCAGTGCGCTCCTCAGTAGAATAGCCGCTTGTTCCTGTCCCGCGAACGGGCTCCTGCATGGTGGCTCCTCTTCGCTCCGTGGGCATCGGATCGGCCATCGGCGGTGTTATCCGCTCGACACGTGGTTTCGGTGAAGCCTCGTCTCGGAGGGTTTCGGTTGGGACGCCGTAGCGATCGATACTCAGTCCCGTGTACTTCGGCCGCGTGTTAAAGCCCGTTGCAATAACGGTGACCATGATCTCCTCATCCATGGAGTCATCCAGTACCGCACCGAAGATGAGATTGGCATCATCGCCAGCCGCATCGTGAATGATCTGTGTGGCTTCACTTACTTCCAGCAGCGTCATGGAACGGCCGCCCGTGATATTGACCAGCACACCCTGTGCGCCCTGGATCGAGACACCTTCCAACAGCGGCGACGAGATCGCATGTTCTGCGGCAACCGACGCGCGATGTTCACCGCGTCCGACGCCCGAGCCCATGATGGCATCACCCATTTCCTTCATAACCGTGCGCACGTCAGCGAAGTCCACGTTGATGTAACCGTGACGAATGATCAACTCACTGATGCCGCGCGTGGCATTGTAGAGCACCTGGTTCGCAAGCGAGAAGCCATCTAAGAACGACGTTGAATCCTGCACCAACGCAAGCAGCTTCTGATTCGGAATGACGATCAGCGTATCGACATTCTTGCGAAGCTCTTCAATCCCTTCTTCGGCCTGACGAGAACGGCGCTTCCCTTCGAACTGGAATGGCTTCGTCACAATACCCACGACAAGAGCCCCGACGGACTTCGCGATCCCCGCGATCGTACTTGCGCCACCCGTGCCAGTTCCACCGCCCATTCCTGCTGTCACAAAGACCATGTCGCAGCCCGTTACGAGCTGGGTGATCTCCTCGCGATCCTCTTCGACTGCCTTGCGTCCGACTTCCGGATCCGCGCCTGCGCCAAGTCCGCGCGTCAAATTCTTACCGATCTGAAGCTTGAACGGGGCCGAGCTTTTTTCGAGTGCCTGCACATCAGTGTTAAGCACGCAGAATTCTACGCCTTCGAGACCCTTGTTGATCATGGCGTTCACCGCGTTCGACCCACCGCCGCCAACACCAACGATTCGGATCTTCGCGCCGTATTCTTGTTTTGTATCGAGTTCTATCATAGGACTACAACGAGTATTGAGTTACGAATAACGATCTTAAGTTCTAATGAATAGTAGCGAGGCATGGGGTACGGATAACTTTTACTCGTTACCCGTTACTCATTACTCGGTACTCAAAGTTGTTCAAACCATTCTTTCATGCGTGAGAAGACGCTGCCCTTTTCTTCACCTTCGAGCTCAATGACAGCGGGTTCTTCCATGACGGGTCCGGCTATCTCTTCTTCCATAATCGGTTCTTCCACATAGTTGAGCAACGAACTGCGCTCGTGATGCTTGAATGCATAGAGAACGAGCCCCACTGCCGTCGAGAAGACGGGCGATTCCACTTCCTTCACGAGCCCTGCGCCAAAGCCCATCGGCATTCCGATCTTCACTGGCATCTGGAATATTTCTTCCGCAAGTTCACGTGTGCCGTTTGTCATCGAGCCACCCCCGGTCAGCACGACACCAGCAGAGAGGTGACGAGCATATCCAGAGCGCTTGATTTCGGCATAGGCAAATTCCAGTATCTCTTCGATGCGTGGTTGAATTACACGCGCCAGAACTGATTTCTGGATCTCTCGTGGCTTGCGTCCTGCGAGCCCTGGCAATTGAATTACCTCATCACGCAGAATATGCGAGACTACGGCACATCCATATTCGCGCTTCAGCCGCTCAGCTTGGTCCCCAAGGATACCAAGACCCTTGCGGATATCATCCGTTACCTTCTGCCCCGCGATTCCAATCACGGCTGTATGACGGATAGTCCGCTCTTCAAAAACAGCAATGTCGGTCGTGCCGCCCCCGATATCGACCAGCGCAACGCCGACTTCCTTCTCCTCATCGTCAAGCACGGCATAGCTGGAAGCCAGAGGCTCTAATACGATGTCGCGTACGCGAAGTCCCACGCGCTCGACGCAATTGTAAATATTCTGTACCGCTGTCACCAGGCCGTTGATGATGTGAACGCTCGCTTCGAGGCGTACCCCGGACATCCCGATCGGCTCCAGGATACCATCCTGGCCATCGACGATGAACTCTTGAGGTATCACGTGGAGGATCTTCCGATCCATCGGTAAGTGCACCTTCTTCGTGTCCTCGATGAGCCGATCAACATCTTCCTGCGTGATGGTGCGATCCGCGTTGGAGATCGTTACAACACCGCGCGATTGGAACGACTGGATGTGATCCCCGGCGATGCCGACAACGACCTCACGGATCTTCACTCCGGATTGTGCCTCTGCCTCGCCAATCGCCTTCTCGATCGAGCGCACCGTCTTCTCAATGTTCGTTACAACGCCTCGTGAGAGGCCGTCAGCTGGTGCATGACCTACTCCGAGAATGGTCATTGTGTGTGGCTCACGAAGCGAGATCGCTGCGACAATCGCGCAGACTTTTGTCGTGCCCACATCTAGACCGACAATGATCCTGCCTGGGGAGTGTGCGTTTGGCACACCGATCATGGGTGCCGAACTAAGCGAAGTGGAATAGCCACCTGTGTTTGGGTCCTGGTATCCGGTTCGTTGCATCGTATCGGTAGCGAATTATAGGTTAAAGTTTTTGAGATGTGGTTGAGGCAATCGCCGTTTTGGGCGCAATTGCTTTGCTTGCAGGGACGCTTCCGCTTTGTCGGCGCTTGAGCACCACCTGTCCACTGAACCGCGCGTCCACATACGCCACACCGCCCGCACGCAGCTCATTCTTAAGCCTTGCATTCCACACTTTTGCCAGCAGTCGCAATTGCCGCAGGAAGAGCGACTCCGTTTGCGCCGGTGCCAGACCACCGCCAAGTTGTGCTTCCATGGCAGTACGAAATGGCGCATCAAACGGTGAGCCGATGAATATCGGGGTCTGGGTCTCTGAGGTGTAGATCACGAACGCTCCCGCTTGCGTTCGGCGAAGTTCACCTATCGCGGAGCGCAACGCACCAGAGTCAATGGCAGCCATCATCGCAATAAGGCGCGCCATTGCTTTGTAGCCGATCGTGTCCTGCTCACTAATGCCAGTAAGCAACGGCACTTGCATCAATTTTGTCGGGTCTCGCAAGCCGGAGATCAGCTTCGGACGGAGCAGCACTCCATCCCTGTCGATAATGTATGCCTCGCCTGTTGTTTCAGAGCGCAACATCGCAACAGGCTGGCGCTCCTCAATGTCGAGAATGATCGTGGAGGGATTCAGCGCTCGGCTTGGATGCGCATCCTTAATGAGCGAGTGGCGCATAAGCCTGGCCTGAACCTGTTTAAGATTGACGTCGTAAAATTTCTCTTTGCGGTTAATACCTGCAAGCGAAATGATCTCCTTTTCGCTTAGCAGGCTTGCACCGCGCACCGTGATGTGTTCTGTCACAAGGCCGCTCTCGAAATGCGATGCGAAATACCAGAGCCCACCGAGCGCCAACAGTACACCAGCGAATACTAGCGTTGCCCACCGCGTGTGCTTCCAGGAGCGGCTATCATCAATAATCACTGCATCTTCCTCACCCTCCGACAAGAAGTTGGTGAGGAAGTCACCATTCGGCTGAGACGTAAGAGCCGGTTCAGGAGACTCGAATTCCAACCGTTCGGACGCTGAATTGTCTTCAACAGATGCGGCATCTCCGTCGAACTGCGATTCGACACGCTTCTCACCGAGGCGCTGACGAATGAGGTCGTTGGGCTCGCGCTCCGGGAGATTGGTATACTCCCGGCGCGGTGCGTTCGACGAATTAATAATTACCTTCACTATGAATCTGTCCTGATTCGTACCACTGTCTTACAGGCGAACAAGCACAAGGCTTTCGCCACGAGTCATATTTGATGCTCGTTGAAAAATGAAATTAGTGAGTGGTATCACGCAGCCTTGACTGGCTGCGGCTTCGGCGGGATGCGGCCGGCATAAACGCCCGGCCACTATTTGCAATTTCTTACGCTATCTCAGCTTCTACCAGAGCGGTTGATTCGATCTCAGCCTCCATGACGGCCTCTTCCGAAGAGGTCGCTACTGATACTTCAACGGCAGCCGGCGTATTCGGCTTGGCTTCTTTCTCGCCTCTTCGCGACCGCTTTTCCGAGATCGGCTCGCCTTTCTCTTCTGTGGGCACCGGCGTCTTCCGATCATCGCTTACGCGATATCCGATGCTATAGAACCAACCTTCGAGCTTAACTTGAGGGTCCTCATAAAATGCATCAACGTAATCACGAATTGGCCTGCGTTCCCGATTCTCTCTGGTCTCCGTTTTGATGAGCCCGATCAAGCAAAGCAGCGCGCGTTGCGCATCCCCGTTGCGAGCGGCGAGATCAATGGCGGAAGATGGGATCTCCCAGCCGTTATCTTCATGGACAGCCATCATTTTACGCAGTTCATTCGCTTCCATCTGCTTCCCGGAAGTGAATGTCCATGGCAATACTTCGACAACGGTAAGCTCTTTGGGGCGCGAAATCGGCCACACGGATGCTTCTGGTCGAGCTTCCAAAAGCTGCTCGATCATGGAGATCCCCATCAGCGCCGCACGACCACGTCCATTGGCGTCACTGAACTCATAACGATTTGTCAGTCGGTTGTAACCAATTTGGATCGGACTGCCCAGATGCGGACCTGCTACTTTGCGAAGCGCGAGATCGGTACGGCGGAATCGCTCTGCAAGCGAAGGCTGCTCGTATGGCGGCAGTGGCTCAGACTTGCGCTCACCCTGGAATCGGTCGTTTCGGTTGTTTGAAAAGCGATCACGACGATCATCGCGACGTTCGAAGCGTGGTGGTGGTGGCGTCGGATCCAGGTTGGACTCGCGATAGCGACCCATGCGTTCGATCCACAAACGAATACCGTCATCGCTATTCTTTTTCAAATCTTCACGTACCTTCTTCGCCAATCCGCGCCAGTCCTCAATGCCTTCTCCCTTGAGAAGCTCAAGAAATTCCTGCGGGTAACTCAGGTTGAAGTCAACGGCTACCAACCCGGCGGGCAATTCTTGCAATCGTTCGAGAATGTCTTTCCGCGTACGAATTGCTTCGAACTCGCGAATCACGATCCAATCGCCTTCGCGTTCAGCTTCCACCCAGAACATGTCATCCACGGGTTCGCGCTTTCCCGACCATACGATCGAGACAAAACGGCGAAACATTGCTGGCTTTGGCCCACGAGGACGCTCGCGCTTCTCATTCCTTCGCTCTGGCCGGTTCTTGCTCGGCCGCGGAGCCTTGGGCACTCGCTGTGCCTTCGATTCATCAGCCGGATCTACGGCGGACTTCACAGGAGTCGAGTCGCTTACTGGCGCCGATTGCTCAGCAATGAAAGCTTCCGCTGAGACAGGATGTTGTTCCGTATGCTCCACCGACTTCGAGAGGGATGGAACGTCATTCTGTTGTTCGCCGATGGGCGTATCTAAGATCTGTGACTCTTCTGAGTTCATTGTATGGCCAAGTCAACTTTCCGCTCTTCGGAAAGTTTAGATAGACACTTCAACGCTTTGGTCGAGAGTGCGTTTGTTAAGTTCTTCGAGAATGAGAGGTGCGGCGGCCGTGATGGTCCCTGCGCCAATGGTCAGTATAACATCGCCGGGACGAACTATATTGCCCAACTTTGCCGGTAAATCAGAGACACCCGAAAATTCCAGAGCATCTTCAAGGCCACCTTCTCGTGCGGCATTCAGAATTAATGCACTCGTAATACCGGGTATTGGCTCCTCACGTGCCGGATAGACATCCAAAAGAGCAAGAATGTCCGCCAATTCAGCAAACACTTGCCCGAATTGCATTCCAAAATCCCGCGTGCGAGTAAAGGTGTGCGGTTGAAAACATGCGACGATCCTTCGGCCCGGATACGAGCGACGCGCAGTCTCAAGCGTGGCTCGGACCTCCGTAGGATGGTGTGCGTAGTCGTCAATAACAGTGACACCCTTTGACTCTCCGATAACCTGAAAGCGCCGGTCAGCACCCGAAAATCGCTTTAGCGCACGCGCAGAGATCTCGAACGGTATCGAGAGGATCTCTCCCACAGCGATCGCCGCAATAGCATTTTTCAGATTATGTTCGCCGGGAACTCCGAGCTCGAATTCGCCCATCTTCTCACCGCCTCGCAACAGCGTTGCCCGTGTGCGTGAAGCTGAATAGACAGGCTGGATCGCTCGGTACTTCGCGTCATTCGAAGTCAGACCATACGATACAATTCTCTTTTCGAGCCGAGGCGTTATCGTCCGTAATCCAGGTTCATCAATACACACGACCGCAAAACCAGTCATGAAGGTCGATGGCCCCTGATTCGCGAACTGAACGAACGCTTGCTTAAGGTCGTCCAGATCTTTGTAGATGTCAAGATGCTCTTCTTCGAGCGAGGTCATCACCGCAATATAGGGTGAGAGCGCAAGGAAGCTGCGATCGTATTCATCTGCTTCCACTACGGCTATACGACCCGTCCCAGCACGGGAGTTCTTGTTCCCCAATTCTCGAACACTTGCACCAACCAATACCAGTGGATCGAGTTTCGCCTCGATGAGTATTGCGGCAATCATGCTGGTAACGGTGGTCTTTCCATGGGTACCGGCGACCGCGATGGCCTTGTGATCTTTTAGGAGTTCTCCCATGAACTCCGCTCGACGAAGCGTGCGAATTCCCCGTCTCTGAGCTTCCAACATTTCTGGATTCTCAGAATGCACCGCAGATGAATAGACTACCAGGTCGGCGCCGGAGACGTTTTCGGCTTTATGCCCGGCATGTATTGTCGCCCCCAACATGCCAAGCTCTTCCGTCTTAGCGCTTAGCACGAGATCGCTTCCGGAGACGCGAATTCCCCTCATGAGTAGAACCTCGGCAAGCCCACTCGTGCCCGCGCCGCCAATGCCTATGAAGTGTACATGCTCCATGATGTCGTGCGTCGCGTTAACGGAAGGTGGTTGGCGAAGATGTTGTCCCAGAAGTGCGCCGGCGCAGCAGTCGTAGCGATTTCTTCTTATCCATTGCCAGCGGTCCGGCCCATGCACGGAGTTCGTTTAATAAAGAAGCCCCACGTTCGAAATTCGCGAGTCGGATCCGCACAGGGCGCGTGCGATCCTTCATCCAGATCCGAACAACCCGGACCGCACTCCGAGTGGGGCCATGCGGTGATCCGAATTGCACATAGCGCACATCGCTGCGATCAATATTCCGTTGACGCGCTCTGCTCGTAAAGCGCAGTTCGGCTGCTCCGATCTCGATCTGCCGATGCATCAGAAGATTGTAGAGAAGTGCGAAAACAGAGAGCAGCGTGATCGCCGAGAGCAAGAGCAATATGGGATCCTGCCACAGTGAAGGAAATGCTTCCGTGACAGCGACCGAACGAACGATCAGATAGATGACCAGCACCGTGGCATAGCCAGCGATCGACTGATAGAGAAAATCCAATCGTGCTCGATACATGTGCTGCTCTCTCGAGGACCCGGTATTCATACAATTCGTTCGATTAACCAACTCGCTACAACAGCCGCCGCGTCTGGATTATCCCGCCGTTTCATGGCTGCTGACATCGCAGTGCACTTGTTATCATCGCCTAGTATTTCTTGGAGCGTCGGCATCAGCTTTTGTTTAACTTCTGCATCCGTCAATACGATTGCGGCTCCATCGCGCTCAAAGGCTCTCGCATTCTCCTCCTGGTGATTCGCGGCCGCTTTGGACCACGGCACCAGAACCGTGGCTTTGCCCAAACGCGCAAGCTCCGCAAGGGACGATGCACCGGCCCGACAGACGACAAGATCGGCCGCGCGATACGCCCGCTCCATATCGTAAATGTAGTCCATCACACGAACGTTCGGCTTACTCGCAAACTTTGTTTGAAGCGCTGGAAGATCAACGCTCTTCCCGGTCTGCCATAGAACGTTATAGCCGGTGTCAGCAAGCGGACCAGCGATCTCTTCGACGGCTTCGTTGATAGCTCGCGCACCGAGGGAGCCGCCAAAGATCAGGATCGTCGTTCGGGCCGGATCAAGATTGAACGACGCTCGCGCATCTTCAATCGAAACTTCATTCGCACCCAAGTCCGCGCGGACCGGTGTACCACTGACGGTTGCGCCGCTTGCAATATTGATGGGAAACTGACTGAGCGATTCCTTGTATGCAACAAAAAGCTTGTTTGCGCCTTTCGCAAGCAGTTTGTTCGCCGCGCCTGCAATGGAGTTAATCTCCAACAATGCAATCGGCACGCGGTATGCCCATGCGGCGATTCCGGCCGGTACGCTAAGATAGGCTCCGCCACCAAGCATTGCTGCAGGTTTCTCGCTGGCGATTATCCGCAGCGAGTCAAGTACTGCTTTCCCGAACTTCAGAGGAAAGGTAAAGAGTGACTTGATATTCTTCCTCGGTGCTTCAATTGCAATTGGGAAGAATGGATAGCCCGCGCGCGGTACTTCACGCGATTCGATACGATCATGCGTGCCGACGAAGATGACGCGAATGTCCGGTCGCTGTTTGCGAATCTCATCCGCCACTGCGATCGCCGGATAGAGATGCCCGCCGGTGCCCCCGGCGGCGATAAGGATAGTCTTGTGTGCCATGACTTATGCGGCGATAGCGGGTTCTTCCGGCGTCGGTGGTTTCAGCAACGATTGCAACCGCTCGCCAATGGAGATGCGCGGCGCTCGTGGTAGCACTTCGATGTGTTTCGAAATATTTAGCAGTATCCCAACGGCCGCGGCGCTAAAGATCATGCTTGTTCCGCCGTAGCTCACGAAGGGCATCGGGAGCCCTGTTACCGGCATGAGGCCGGCGTTGACGAAGGAGTTCACGATGGCGTAGATTGCGATGGTCATCGTGATTCCGAATGCAACATACCTGCCAAACGCGTCCGGCGCGTGTTTGGCGATCTGAATGCCGCGAACGATGATAAATCCAAAGACAATAATAAGCAGTGCCGCACCGATGAAACCATACTCCTCGCCGATCACCGAATAGATAAAATCACCATACGACTCTGGCAGAAAGAACATGCTTTGCCTCGACTGCCCAATGCCAACCCCGAAAAGGCCTCCATTGCCGAATGCGATCATCGCCTGGTCGAGTTGATAGGTGACCTTATCCGTTTGCGATGTGTGATGACCTACGAAGGCCATCATACGCTGCACTCTGTAACTTGCCGTAAGTGCAAACACTCCGCCTCCCATCACCGCAAGCACCCCACATGAGATCATATACTTGAGCGGCACCTGCGCAACGAACATGATCCCGAACGTTATCAGGAAGAGTACACTCGCAGTGGACATATTCGGCTGCTTCGCGATGAGTGCAGCGGCGGCCAGTGCCCAAAGAATTATCGGTAAGAAGGCTTTCTTGAAATCACCGATGATCTCCTGTTTGGCCGCACAGAGCGCCGCTACATGAAGCACCAACGCGAACTTCGCAAACTCCGCCGGTTGGAAACTAAGCGGCCCCAGCGCCAGCCAACGCCGCGCGCCAAGCTCTCGCGTTCCGATGACAAGCACCAGCACAAGCAGCAGCAGGGACGAAAGCATGATCCACTTCGTCTGCTTCTCGAACTTATGATAATCGACCTTCGTGAAGAAGATCATTGCGACGAAGGACAAGAACACCTTTTTCGCGTGGTTGAAGAGCATCGACTCGCTCGTCCCCATCTTCGTCGCGCTGAACGAGGCGCTCGCCGTATAAACGAACGCCAATGACGCGAGCAGAAGACCGGTCACGGTCAGGAAGAGGCTCAGGTCAGCGGTACGTTTTGGTTTCATCTTAACGGATTCTTATATTTCCTTTTCCATCGAATTGCACTTCACCTTCCTTCTGGTCGACGGAGTAATTAACGATAATCGGGAACTTGCGAACGTCTTCAACACGAATTAAGTAAGCGGTTTCGTCCAAGCCAGTCAATGCTTGTCCCGCATCCAAGCGATAGATTGTTGTATCGGTAGCCAACCGCTGCATCACACAGGTGACCAGCCCCGTCGTATTGTCCGAATTTGGCCGAATGCCGATCTCGATACCGAACTTCTGCGGTTCCAATCTCTTAACTCCTCGCAGTGGGTAATACAATTGATCCGCACCATCGCCTCCTAAAAAGACAAGCGCACTATCGGTAACGAATATTGTTCGCGCGAACATGCCGTCCGATGGTTTGTACAGGTAGTAGGCATCTCCGTATTTCTCAACCGGATACCACTGTCCCGCAAGATCCTGAATCTCTTTCGGGAAATGCTCCCGTTGCCCTTGTGAGATTTCGCTATCCATCAAATGCAATTGGTCCCACAAAGCGCTATCGTCTTCCGTTAACGGCGCGTGGCGGAAAAACCAGGATTGGTCGAATTGCGAATAAAACAACGACGTTCGCGATGTGTCGATGAATATCATGTTGTTGCCGCCTGGCACTCGCTTCTTGAGGAAGACGGTATCTTGCGTGGCGGCGGAGGTTTGCACGAACGCCAATGACGCGAGCAGGAAGGCGGTGAAGGTCAGGAAGCGGCTCAAGCTAATATGTTTTGGCATCAAATCAACGCATTAACCAATTCCTTAAACACCCTCCCTCGATGCTCATAATTATCAAACATATCGAAGCTTGCACAAGCCGGGGATAGCAACACAATGTCGCCAGGTGCAGCGGCTTCACGGGCAAGTCGAACCGCCTGTTCCATCGACATCCCCGCCGAATGAATTGGCTTCACATCTTTGAAGAACTTCTCGATCTTCTCCGCGCCTCTACCGACAGTGACAATCGCCTTCACGTGTTCGGCGACTAGTTCGCGGATACGGGTGTAATCGTTGCCCTTGTCCTTGCCACCGGCGATGAGAATGATCGGTGCATTACCAAAACTGCCGAGTGCATAGAAGACGGAATCGACATTCGTTGCTTTCGAATCGTTGTAATACTTTACGCCATCTAACTCTCGCACGAATTCTATTCGGTGTTCGACGCCCTTGAAAGTTCGGAGTGTCTCCCGTATGGCCTCCCACTCCACACCCATCGAGCGCGTCATGAGTGCAGCCGCCATCGCATTCATCAGATTGTGCGGGCCGGGAATGCCGATCTCCCTATGCTCCATCAGTACTTCCTTCTCGCGTCCGATGCGAAGCACAATATTATCGCCCTGCAGAAAGGCGCCTTGCTTGAGTTCTTCCTTAATCGAGAATCCAAGTGTGCGCACGCTCACGGTCTCTGCCATATTGCGAACAGTCTCGTCATCGTAATTGAAGACGAAGACATCATGCCCTTTCTGGTTTTCGACGATACGAAACTTGGATTGCACGTAGCCTTCGTAATTCTTGTAGCGGTCAAGATGGTCCGGCGTAATATTGAGAATGGCGGACACTTTTGGACGCAGCGTGTCTATCGTATCGAGTTGGAAACTGGATACTTCAAGCACTACAACGGACTTCTCACCTTTCGCCTTATCCACTATCTCTGAAAAGGCAATACCGATGTTACCCGCCACCTGGGTATTCCATCCCGCATGTTTGAATATTTCTCCGACGAGAGTCGTCGTCGTCGTTTTGCCGTTCGTACCGGTAATAGCCACGACGGGTACTTCGCATTGATCGAAAGCTATTTCGATCTCGCTCAGAATCTTGATGCCCTTTTCGCGAGCAAGCTTGACTATCGGCGCCTCCAGAGGGACACCCGGGCTAAGCACAACGTACTCTGCTTCAAGCACTCGATGCGTATTGTCGCCGAACTCATACTCAACGCCGATGGCATCGAGCTCTGTGGCAACCTCATCGAACTTCTCCCTCTTCCCCATCTCGGAAAGAAATACCTTCGCTCGCCGCGTCTTTAGCAAACGCGCGACCGCGAGCCCGGACTTCCCGGCACCTAAGATCGAAAAGCGTTTACTTCGTACTTGCATAAATGTAGGGACGTGTTGCACACGTCCTAATCTTGATTTGGAAGGAAGATTGAAAGACAAGGAGACGTGCACCGCACGTCTTACTATCGAACTTTGAACGTGGTCAGCGCCAGAATCGCAAGAACGATGGCTACGATATAGGCGCGCGTGACTATTTTGGTTTCGGCCCAGCCGCACAGCTCGAAGTGATGGTGGATCGGTGCCATGCGGAAGATGCGTCGGCCCTCGCCGTAACGCTTGCGAGAGTATTTGAAGTAGCCAGTCTGCATGATTACGGAGATCGACTCCAAAAAGAAGATGCCGCCGACAATTGGCAACACGAATTCCTTTTTACAGAGGATCATCATCGTCCCCATCGCTCCGCCAAGTGCGAGCGAACCGGTATCTCCCATAAACACTTGCGCCGGGTGCGCATTGTACCACAAAAACCCGAGCGACGCTCCAGCAAGCGCCGCGCAAAAAACAGTCAGCTCTCCTGCACCGCGAAGATACGGTATGTTCAGATAATCGCTCATCTGCAAGTTGCCGGAGAAGTATGCGATCGCACCGATCGGAATAAATGCAATGGCAACCGTGCCTGCACTCAAGCCGTCTAATCCATCTGTCAGGTTTACTGCATTCGACGTTGCCGTGACGACAAAGATGACAAAGAGAACATACCAGACCGGTCCAAATTCAAAAACAAGATTCTTAAAGAAGGGGACGGTTGTGGCTGTCGTGATATCTACACCTGCGTATTTGAAAAGCCCTGGCGAGTACATAATTGTCAGCGCAATAATAAGGCCCACCGTCACTTGTCCTGCAATCTTGTATTTGCCAACCAGGCCCTTCTTTTTCTTCTTAACGACTTTCAAGTAGTCATCAAGAAATCCAACACCTCCGAGGAGAAGTGTCGCCACCAAGATCAGAATGATGAAGATGTTTCCGAGCTCTGCCCACAAGAGCGTGGGCACGATCAAAGAGAGCAAGATGATAATGCCACCCATCGTGGGCGTTCCAGCCTTTGCAAGATGTTGCTTTGGTGCCTCGACCTTACCTTGTTCTCCGATCTGAAGGGTCTTTAATCGCGAAATTATCTTTGGACCGCTCCATAAGCTGAGCGCAAGCGCGGTAATGGCCGATAGTGCGCTTCGGACAGTAAGGTACCGAAACAGATCGCCGCCCGGCGGGGCGAAAGTATGGTTGATCCAGTTGAATAGATAGTAGAACATCTGGACAATGATGATTGATGAAGGGTGAATGATGAACAGCGACAAATCAAGTGGCTCGCATACGCGGCCACTCTTCATCATTCATAATTCATCATTGCCAAAAAACTATCCGCGCTGTATCAACTCGATGACTTCTTCCATCCGCATACCGCGCGAGCCTTTTATCAGAACCGCATCGCCCGGCTGAAGAAGATCTCGCAACCGTTCGGCGAGCTTCTCTTTGCTTTCAAAATAGGATTGAGTCGTGGCGCCGTTCGTCTTGCCGGATGCCGTGTTGTACGACTTCCACGCAAGCTCCATGTCTTTGCCCGTAAACAACACATTCTCGAATCCAAACTCGGCAACCCTTCGCCCAAGCGCACGATGCTCTTTCTGCGAGGTCTCTCCAAGCTCGAACATATCGCCCAGCACGATGAACTTGCGCCCATCCACAGGGAATTCGGTCATCGTACGAAACGCCGATTCCATCGAGTCAGGGTTCGCGTTATAGGCATCGTTGAGGATAGTAATGCCCTCTTGCATCTTCACCACTTCGAGTCGTTTTGAGTGTGGGCGAAATGTCTCAAGTTGGGCTTTGATCTCTGCCCGGCGCATGTGGAAGTGCAGTCCTACGGCAACAGCCCCCGCAATAAGGTTTGGCGCATAGTCTGCTACGATATGGGTTCGTAACTTGAAGGACTTACCCTCACAACCAACGCGCATCTCCAACCTGCCATCCTTTGCAAATCCGAGCCGCTGTGCATACACGAACCTGCCATCTTCTTCCGCTCCGGCACCAAACGTCACGCAGCGTTCTGGGGCGAGCTTCACAACGGGACGCAGGTAACGGTCATCATAGTTAACAAAGGCGACGCCACCACGGCCCAGGACATATTCAAGTGCGATGCGCTCTTCCTGTGCGACCCCTTTGAGGTCTTTGAAGAATTCCAAATGTTCTCGTCCAATGTTCGTCACGAGCGCATGTGTTGGCTCGGCAACGTTGCAGAGCCACTCTATCTCTCCAGGGTGATTTGTACCTATTTCCAGTACGGCAAGTTCGTGTCCATCTCGCAATTGCAGCAGCATATGCGGAAGACCGATCTGATTATTGTAATTTGCCTCTGTCTTTAAGACTCCGCGTGCACCAGAGAGCACATGCGCAACAAGCTCCTTGGTCGTCGTTTTGCCATTCGATCCGGCAATGACAATGATGGGTATATCAAATTTCTTGCGGTAGACGTTGGCGAGCGCCCCAAAGGCGTCCAACGTATTTTCGACAATGACGACTGGCAGCGGGCACTTCTTACCCTTGCGCGCAGCATACCACTCTTGCGAAACGATCGCAGCGGCGGCGCCTTCCCTTGCGACATCATCGATGAACTTATGACCGTCAAAATTGACACCCTGTATCGCGACAAAGATATCGTCACGCTTTAAACTACGGGAGTCGGTTGATACGGCTCGGAAGGGTCGGGCTAAGTTTAACGCCTTCACTCCGTCGTCCTGCAGGTGCGGAATGGTTAGTAAGTCCTCAACGGTAAGATTCACGTATGGCGCTTTATTCTATGAAAACTTGAGAAAAACACTGGTGCGAGAGTGCTGGGGGGCAACAGCTCTCAGGATCAGTCTGCAGCACCCGCGTAACAACAAAACAGGTCGATAGGACTCCCGCAAAGCCGCTATTTTAGCGGGTTAAGTCGTGTTTTATCACTTCTTCGCGATCGTCAAAGTGGTGTTTCTCCTTACCGACGATCTGGTACGTTTCATGACCTTTCCCCGCAATCAGCACAATATCTCCATCTCTCGCCATCGATATTGCTTGCCGGATTGCTCGCGACCTGTCCGAATCCACTCTGACCCCTGTCCGCATGGAAACCGGTATTCCACTCAGTATCTCTTCGATGATCGAGTTTGGGTCCTCCGACCGAGGATTATCCGAAGTAACTACCACACTGTCCGACAGCTTTACAGCGATATGCCCCATTGGGTGTCTTTTGAGTCTGTCCCGATCACCACCACATCCAAAAACGGTGATGATCTTCCCCCTTGGACCTAATGACCGGATCGTGGTCAATACCTTTTCGAGTGCATCGGGAGTGTGAGCGTAGTCTATGATCGCCCGCGCCCCACTCTGAAGCCGAAAGGCCTCAAATCTACCCCGCACAGGCCTTACGTCCCGCATCAGTTCGGCGAGTATGGCAAGCGAATAACCCGGCACGCCGAAGTAAAGGGTGCTTATCGCCGCTAATATGTTCTCAACATTGAAGGCTCCGATGAGCCGGGAACGCACAAAAGCGCGCTCTTCAGAGTAGCGCTTTTGAATCCAGAATTCCGAGCCATCGACTGAAAGTTGAATGTCGCTGGCGAACAAGTCGCCTGGATTCGATATTCCGTAGCTGTGGGAATTGGCCTCTGTATTTGCGACCATTGCCAAACCCAACGGGTCATCTGCGTTGGTGACAGCCACAGCAGTATCCCGGAGTGAATCGAACAAGCTCTGTTTAGCCGAGAAGTACTCCTCCATCGTGTGATGAAAGTCCAGGTGATCCTGCGTTAAGTTGGTGAAAGCTGCAATGTCATAATCAATGGCAGAAACTCTGTTCAAAGCCAGTGCATGAGAGCTGACTTCCATGACGCACGTCGTAGCCCCCTCGGCGATCATGCGTGCCAATAATTCAGAAATATCGCGCGACTCCGGCGTTGTGTGTGTCGCTTCGATCTCTGTTTTCCCTATCTGAATTCCAACAGTCCCGATGATGCCGGTCTTTTCACCGTTCGCTTCAAGCAGCTGCTTGATCAAATGTGTAACGGTAGTTTTCCCATTTGTACCCGTGACGCCGATCATTCTGAGCGTCGAACTCGGATTACCGAACGACTCTTCGGAGATGAAAGCAAGCGCCCGTCGGGAGTTCTGAACCAGAAGCCGATTAACACTCGCGGCTGCTGCGTCCGGAATGGTGAACGCTGTCGGCTCGTCTAGAACGATGGTTGATGCTCCTCGCTCGATCGCCTGTCGAATAAATGTGTGACCATCTGTCGCAAATCCGCGAATCGCGACAAAGGTATCACCAGGTTTTACGTCCCGCGAATCATAACGCGGACTGGAGAGATCGGCCTCCAGATCTCCGTAGAAATCCAGAAGACCGATCTCCTCCATTCGCGTTGAGTGATTTCTCACTCTTTTTTCTAGCTCACTAAATTTCATTTTTCAACGAACGTCGCTTGGATACTTCCTGCGATGACCGCAGTGTAATATCTTTCTCCGGCGTGATTACAAGTGTTTCGTTTTGCATGCAGCGCCTGTCAAACAGGATCTGCCTGCAAAACGTCACGACACTATGCCTCCAAAGGCAGAGCTAATGTTCTTCGCCGAAGAGCATGATGGATGGGCTTCCTGCCGGGGTTATCACCAGCGCCGCGCCGGCTTCGGGTGATTGCCTCGTCACGTTGCCGGTTCCGCTTGCTGTCACTCGCAGACCACTCGCAGAGGCGAACTTGATCGCACGGGCGATCGGCATCCCCACTAGGTCTGGTGCCACAAGCGGCACACTTGGCTCTTTTGATCGGTCATCGTCGCTTTGCTGGATAGGCTTAGCAACGATGAACCGGACCGTATCCCCACCACACTTTTGTACTTTGTCAATCACGCCAGGTTGATCCTTGGCTCCCATGACTGTAAATCCTTGACTGGCGAGCAATGCTCGTCCTGCTTCTACCGATAATCCGCGCACATCACCGATAGAGCGGTCGCTTTCCTCTTTTGTAGTGAGCGGTGTGCCATCAATATCGACAACCCCTTCGCTTACTGTTGGCGGCGCGATGATCTCCTTCGTGCGCGCCTCGACAGGCAGCTTTGCATCGCGATCGAGTATTCGCATTGCGATCTCGCGGAAGATCGGGCCACTCACTGTTCCACCATAATAGCCGTTGTGCGGCGAGCGCAGAATGACGCTGATCAAGTACTCCGGCTTCTCCGCCGGAAAAAATCCAGTAAAGCTAGACGTGTAATGCTCCTTCGACCAATGCCCACCAACCAGCTGTTGAGCCGTGCCGGTCTTACCAGCGATCCGAACACCCTTGATGCGAGCGAGCGTCGCGGTACCAGAATCCACGACGCCTTCCATTATACTGATCAGCGTCTTACATGTTTGCTCACTTACGACTCTACGAATTTCCTGCGGCTCGATCTTCGTTTCTTTCTCATCAATGCCTTCGCGCTTTGCAATGATATACGGCTTCATCATCAGGCCGAAGTTGGCGACTGTTGCGTACGCCGTCGCCATTTGGATCGGCGTGGCGGTAAGTTCATAACCGAATGCCATGTAACGCTTCGAATTGGCCTGCCAACGCACCGGTGTGTGAAGTACACCTTTTACCTCACCCGGCAAGTCGATTCCCGTAAAATTGCCGATTCCAAAATCGCGAAGGTACTTATAGAATCGCCGTTGATTCAGTCGATCCGAAATCTTGGCAAAACAGATGTTGCTTGATTTCTCTAATGCTTGCCGAAACGTGATGACGCCATACGGATGCGTATCCGTGATCTTCACACCGTTCTCCGGATTCCAATGACCATGCTCCGCGTCGATCTTGTCCTCAGGTTTCCAAGCGCCATCTTCTAGCGCAGCAGCGGCTGTGAGCACCTTGATCGTTGAGCCGGGCTCGTATGCATCCGTGATCGCACGGTTGCGGAGCATCTCATTCGTCGCCGAATAGAAGTGGTTCGGATCGAAATCCGGTACATTCGCAAGCGCGAGTATTTCTCCCGTCTTCGGTCGCATCACTATGACAATTCCCGCTTCCGCCTTTGCTGTCTCAACTCCGGCCTTCAGCGCTGCTTCGGAAATGGACTGGATCGACTCGTCTATTGTCAGAGTAAGATTATCGCCATCAATAGCGGGTACTTTCTCATAATCGACATCCGGTCTGCGTCCACCGTGGCCATCCTTCTGCATGACCTGAAATCCGGGATGCCCACCGAGCTCATGATTGGAGATCAATTCTATTCCAGCAAGGCCTCGTCCGTCTTTGCTCGCGAATCCCAGCAGATGTGATGCACGCTCACTAAAGGCATAATTTCTTCTTGAGTCCAGCGAGCGAATTAGCCCATGGTCTTTGACCGAATCGAGCCGAGCCGCAACTTCAAGCGGCACTTCTTTCTCAACGACGATATAGCGGCGGGTCGTATCATTGAAGACCGACAGGTACGTCTTCACAGGCTTGCCGAATGTCTGCGAAAACAACTCCGCAAGTTTCTCTTTGTGTTGTAACGCCTTCGGATCAATGGCATACTTGACAACGTAGGCATTCGCTGCCAAGATGACCCCATTGCGGTCGCGGATGAGACCGCGCTTTGGGGCCAACGGCATTTCCATCTTATATTGATCATCGGCAGCGCGCGAAAACGAGGCATGATCAACGACCTGTATTTTGAAGAGCTTGCCAATGACCAGCATGAATGCAAGTAGGAAGAACGCAAGTGCGGTGTACAGCCTGCCATTCTTCTTCAACGGATCCACCGGCGGCGGAACCGCAAAGAACTTCTGGACAAGGCGCTCGTGCCAAGGTTCGTTGCTTTCTTGTTGCGTCTCGGTCGGTAAATCGGGGATGTTCCGCGGCTGTGAGTCCTCACCTGCCTTTGGAGCGAGCGTGGAAGGACGTTCGAGAAGCCCCCTTCTCTCACGATTGTCCGCACTCACACGCCGCGGAATCCCCGGCTTTTCTTCATTCATTCGAAGCGTGCGCTCTTCTAGCCCATGCTCCTGTTGCCCACGGAACTCCCCCATTGGAGTACCCGCAACACTTGTGCGCGACGTCATACGCGGAGTACTCCGCACCAGGGGAGCACTCCGCATAACGGGAGGCTCAAACGGTAATTCGTCCTGGTCTATCATTGCGTCATGACTCGCGAAAGTTGCGACGTGTTACCGCCGCGGCTACTTTATTACCACAATATCTTCACTCATAGCTTCGACCATTCCGAGTTTTGTACGGGCGATCTGCCCGACGCGACTTGGCGCCGATAGTTGCATCTCCTCCGCCCGCAAACGGATTAGTCGCTGCTGTGTCTGCTCGATCTTGTCATCAAGCTTTGTGCGTTCTGCGGTTAACCTGTTGACTTGCAGCGTATTCCAAATGATCAGCACAGCGCAGGAAACGACCACACCAAAGAAGGCTATCACGTATAGCGTTGGCATCCGGCGGACTGCCTTTTCCAACTCACTCGCGACCGGGCGCACGGCTGGTGCTGCAACAGCACTTGGTTCAATGGGAAGCGCAGGCTCCGCAATGAGTTGACGCTCCTCGGCGATCGGCGCACGTCCCACGTCGAAAGCAGGTCGCGCAGTTTGTTGCTTGGTACCTAGCAATTCACGCACTCCACCTGCCCGGTTGAGCGGGATACTTGCTCGTGGCGCAATTGCGATTGGTGTCACAGTACTATTCCCTTAAATCTAAACTTCTCGTGCCGATACTTCTACGAATGTAGCACACGTTCTGCTGCCCTTAACTTCGCGCTGCGGGCTCGTGGATTGCGAGCGACCTCTTCCGATGTCGGAGTCACAAGTTTTGTCAGAATCCGAAGGCGGACGCGTGAAGCATCGATGCTCTCTTTTAGCGACCCCAACGAACCTGGCTCGAACGCCGGCGAGCTTTCTCTCTTGAATAGCTCTTTTACAATTCTATCCTCTAACGAATGATAGCTCACTACGACGATCCTTGCGCCATTCTTCATCACCTCCAAAGACTGTTCGAGTGACGAGTGCAGGCTATCAAGTTCATGGTTGACTTCGATGCGTAGCGCCTGAAAGACACGCGATAGCGTCTCGTTTCGCTTATCCTCTCGCGTGCCATGTGTAATGATCTCCGCGAGCTGCGTTGTGGTTTCTATCGGAGCCTTTTCTCTCGCATCAACGATCTTCCTCGAGATCGGCCCAGCGTAAGGCTCTTCACCATACATCTTGAAAATCTGTTTTAACTGCGGCGCGTCATAGGATGCAATTATATTCAGCGCCGAAATCGGAAGTCTCGGATCGAGCCGCATGTCAAGCGGAGCATCGATGCGATAGCTGAGTCCGATCGAAGTCGTATCCAACTGATGGCTGCTGACGCCGAGATCATAGACGATCCCGTCAATCCGTTGCACGCCGCGCTCGGAAAGCAATTCCGCAAGTCGGCCAAAATTCTCCTCGACCGCTACGAAGCGATCACCGAATCTGTCAAGCCGCTTGCCCGCGAATGCCAGCGCCGCCGGATCAGTATCGAAACCGTACACCTGAGCACCCTCGGAGGCCTCAAGTATGGCCTCGGTGTATCCGCCTCCGCCGAGTGTTGCATCTACATACACACCACCGTCACCTACCGCCAGAAGCTCTAATGCCTCCGGTAGTAGGACTGGAGTGTGGTACGAAGATGATCGCATCTCTCGTGAAGAGCCGTCATCCGTTTTCATGGACGAATTGTCAAAGAACTGAATCCTGGCGTCGTGCACCGATGACGTGCTCTGCTACGCGCTCGTAACTTTCTCGCTTACTGTCGATGTACTTCTTGAAATTGTTGGGATTCCAGAGTTCTATATGGTCCAGCACTCCGATGAAAAAGACCTCGTGTTCGATCTCGGCAAAATCCATGAGCGCCCGAGGCAGAAGCAAACGGTATTGTCCATCGAGCTTTACTTCTTCGCTCCATTGCATCAGCATCCTCACGAAGAAGCGGTCCTTCTCATTGGACTGAGGCATATCGCGGATGGTCGTTTCCAGGCGCTCCCACTCATCGAGCGGATACGCATAGAGGCACTTCTCCAGTCCGCGTGCGACGACGAACGTCTGGTTAGCGGCTGGCTCGATATTGCGACGCATCTTCGAGGGTATGCTTACCCTGCCCTTTGCATCGACGATGTAATTATCGCTTCCTTTGAAGGATGACATTTTACCCCACTTTTCCCCACTTTCCTACAAAGATAACTAATTTTTAGTAAAAGTCAATCATTTCGGAAGATTATTTCTGAAAATATTTCCTTCCCACAGAAAGCTCCGGCCATATTTCCCTAATCTGTGGGGGCATCCAAAGGAGAAGTAGAGATGAGATCGGAGGCTTCAGATGCGGAGAAAAGGCGGTAAGGAACGGAAGGCCACGCTTTGCTTTTTTGCAGGGAGCAATTCCTAACCACTTGATAACTTCACATTCTCAATTGACTCTATGGACCCTTTAATGAAAGTGGTAGGCCTGACAGTCGCGGTTGTCTTCTCATTAATAATCTACTTCGGGCATAAATCGCAGAAGACGGTGCCGACGCTTGTCGCGCCGCCGAAGAAGATAGAGATCGATCCTGATAACATCCCTGTGGTGGAGGAACCCCGGAATTGGTCGGCAAGCAATGCAGCGGTACGCGTGGGAGTGCCGCTCGACCCACCCGCATAGAAGCGTAGTCCATACATTGGCTTGCGCTCTGGAGCAAACGAAAGCTTGCTCCACACCTACCGCACCATCACCTTAATCGTAGCACTCCGCTCGCCCTGCATCAACTGGCAAACATAGCATCCGGCCACAACCTCGGCTCCGGATTCATCTCTGCCATCCCACAACACAGAATGACTTCCTGCAATCGCGTTACCCTGCACAAGCATTCGCACTCGCTGCCCAAGTTGATTGTAAACGGCGAGTGTTGTCGGCCCGGACTCCGATAAATGGTACTGGACTTCTGTCCCGGCAAGCGACGGCACAAACGGATTCGGCGCACTGCCATCAAATCCAAATCCTTCGGGTGTCTTCGCGGATTCGATCTTACCAAGAGTAGGTGTGTAATTCGCGAAGATCGGGCGAATCATCGGCATGTATGATCCCGCTGTCGTCGCAGAGGAGAGATCGACTGTGCTGTGAACAGCAAGGGAATTACCCGATTGGGTCATTGTCGGCCAGTAGCCGGAGGATGGCATCCACTGCTGCCAGTTGCCGCTGCCAGCGTTGAACTCGATTGCCCAGGCGCAACTTACATCGCCGCTGTTATCCGAACCGCCGGGCCCCCATTGCGTGCCGTATTTGTCTGTGTACACCGGGGCAATATGCGGATTTGTTTGGTCAGAAGCTTCAACGATACCGCCACCACGCGCGAAATCGCCGCCCATATCCATATTGTTCAGACCGAGCTGGCTGACGCTTATCCAATACACGCCGTTGTTCGTCGCGCCATCGAGTGCGCCCTTTAGCACGATGGGTTTCGGGAAGTAGTAGGGCCAGAATTGATTGAAGAAGCCTCCTTTTCGAAAGTCTTGAAACACGGATTGTACTCCTGGTTGTGCAACAGTATCACCGGGAGTGCAGGAGGTTGGATCACCGTTGAGGATGGAAATCCGAATCATATCCGGTGAAGAGTTTGCAGCGGTGAAGTACAGTCGTGCGCCGTACAGTGTGTCCGTATGTTGAAGCTGGAATTTCATCGCGAAGCTCCCGTTGCTGTTGCTGAAGCCAATTCCTGCACCGATTATTTGCAGATATTGTGGTACATCGTTTCCAGCACCAGGTGATGGGGTTAGCCCTGCGTGGTCGTAGGCGAATTCTTGCACTGCACCAGAACCCGTTTCGATATTGAGATAGAACTTCGAATACGTCAAATCATCATCCGAGTAATCATCGTAACCTTGCTGACCAATTGAAGCCTTGACAAGATACTCACCGGCAACCGCAAGTTGCCGCGCATCCCAATCAGGAAGGCGAATGATAGAGTCTTGCATGGAAAGCAGCGAACCCAAAGTCACCATGTGCGAATACACGACCTTACCCGATGGGTCGGAAATTTGCACGTTTACTGGCAGACCGACTGCTACGTCCGCCCCGTAGTTCTTCAAATCAACATAGACAGGCAACACCGCCTGCGACTCTGGAATCTTCGAGTAGGGATTTACGACGCGTACCCACTTAACTTCCAGTTCAGGCAGCGCGGGTCTCGCTACGGAGACGTTATCAATATACCATGGATCATTGTCATCCAGCGTACCTGCGGAATACGGTCCATTGTTCGTCTTCAGCCTAAATCGGAATCGGAAGTCAGATGTGAAGTAATTAACCGGCAACGATTGAAGCTGCACAGACAAACTCTTGAACTCGAAATCCTGCCCACCATCTATCGATGCGATCTCATTCCATGAGGTGGGATTGCAATCTGAGTCGCTCGGGCTCTTGAATTCCAACACAAGAGAATCCCCGACACGAACGACCTTCCCATTCTTATCCACGATGGTCTTCTCCGGTCCCAGCGCGGTGCTTGCATCCCACAGCCACGGATAATACTGCTTGCCAGAACGCATGTAATCGAAGGTCAGTGTGCAACGTGTTTGCCCGAGAAGATTGATGGGGAAGCTTGTCAGCGTATCACCGACACCGGTGCCGACGTAGGAGATGCCGTTCTCGTCGGAGCGATCAAGGCGAATAACAGGTGAGTGCAGTCCGTCAGGCCCGAAGTAGTTGGTATCCATGGCACGAGGCGGCGGCGGGTCCCATGTGGCATCGTCCCCATCGACAACAACTGCGCCCTGCGAAACCCACAACGTTTGGTCAGGAATGTCGTATGTCGATGGATGACCGTAGTTGTTGGAGGCATCCCGAAACGGCTGTGTCGTTCTTCGCACACCAAAGATTCGAATACATGCATTATCATCGTAAGGCCAGGCATCGCCGAGGCTCTTCCCTGCAGCATCGAGATTTGTGGAGATCGCGCAGGCGTCGAACGTCCCGAGCTCAGCGAGAATGTTGGGTACTGTTTGATAGTCCGGGAATGTAGTATCCACCGATGCGCCGGGTGGGACATTCCTCAAAATGAGCGAACTATCATAGACTACCATTCCACTCACCACGTTTCGAATCCGGAAGCTGACTTTGACGGATGGAAGCGTTACCGTATCCACATTCGTAAAGCGCGCGCGCGGCGTGATGGCCCCACCAAGGCAGATCTGGTAATTTCTCGGTGGAAAGAGGACCGAGGTTGCCCGCATAACATTATGCCACCGTTTGAAACGCAACGCCCACTGTCCGCTCTGGTGCAACTCCTTATTGCAGGAGCCGCAATCGGCGGTGGCAGCATCCCATCTCGGCCCACCGCTTGCCGGACCATACAGTACCGAAGTGGACTGCACCGTGCCGCCCGTTTGAGTTTCGCTCACAAGCCCAATACTGCAATTCCTCTCGAACAAACTCCATGCGAGAACGGGCGGGAAATTATTGATCGACCCGTAGAACGAACCATAATTGATTTGAATACTGGAATCCGTATTCGCAAGGATGATCTGGAATTTCTTGATGAAGATGCGGTCGGCACCGGCGGTGGTAAATCCTGCGGGCGAGAAATCGCTTGGGCTCTGGTTGCGGAGCCGCATGTTGTAGTAATTGACGAAGAAACTATCACGCGTTGGCGAAGTGCGATAGTAGATGAGCGATGTGTCTTTCAATCCACCGTGTCGCATGTTAAGCCCGCCAAACAGCGCAGCGATCATAGCGCGCGGCGCATTGATGGCATTGTTCTTCAGATCAATCGGTGTGCTGCGGCAATACATCGCTGGCTCGGTCGCCGTCACTTCAGCGTACGGACGAAACCCGATATACCCATTCGCGCCAATGAACACGCTGTCGTAATCCGCGCCATAGAAATTCCACTTGTGTAACAACCCCATCGAGATCGGCCCCGCCATCGTGTTGAACGTCGTATCCATCTTGGACGGGACAGATGTGGAAGGGACATTGAAGTACTGCCCATTCGCCGCGCCTTGAAGCGGACCCGTCACGACCTGCGTCCACTCCGAGCGATAGACGGAGGTATCCATAAAGAAGTAGTTCGGTCTCCACGGCACCGGG
The DNA here is from genome assembly GCA_903900335.1 of uncultured Ignavibacteriota bacterium. GTDB lineage: Bacteria > Bacteroidota > Ignavibacteria > Palsa-1295 > Palsa-1295 > PALSA-1295. The sequence goes on from CAIUMP010000056.1 coordinate 58,999, forward strand.
GCATCGTCGTTGTTATCAACAACATAGTAGCCGCTGCTGAGCGCACTCGGCTCCCCGCGCCGATGCAGGGATTGCGCCGAAAGGCTATTCACGAAGAGTACGAGGCCGAGGAAAAGAATCGCAACGTTGCGGGACTGTATCATGGTCGAATGGAAGCGGGTTTGGTCAAAGGCTTTCCTGGAGACTCGCAGTGGAGTCCTCCTGTAGTATAGAACCATGAAAGGGTAAAAGGTTACACTTCTCTGCCGAGTTTCTTTCTATCCTGTCATTGCGAGGAAACCCCGTTAGGGGTGACGAAGCAATCCCTCGTGGAGGAGCACTACCCCAACGGATTGCTTCGTCGGGCTGCGCCCTCCTCGCAATGACGTATGGGGGAGCGGCCATGGTGAAGCCGATTCTGCTCTCACGAACTACTCAGAAACCGCGTTGTTATGCAGTTCTGAACCCTTAAATTCAAGCGAGAGAAAGAGCATGTACGGAAACGTATCCATTGAAGAGGATCCCAAATCCACGCAGGCGAGTAAGGCTGCGGCAATCGAAGAAGATCCGGTCAAGTTAGCCGAGTTCGAGGCGCGTATTGCCCGTGGCGAGAAGATCGAGCCGGATGACTGGATGCCGGCGGAGTATCGCCGTCAGGTGCTGCGCATGATCGAGCAGCACGCGCACTCGGAAATCATCGGCGCGCTGCCCGAAGGCACCTGGATCACCCGCGCGCCAACGCTGCGCCGCAAACTTGCGCTCATCGCGAAAGTACAGGATGAGGTCGGGCACGGGCACTTGCTCTACTCCGCTGCCGAGACGCTCGGCAAAACGCGCGAGGCGATGATCAACGATCTCATCAGCGGCAAATCCAAGTACAGCAATATCTTCAACTACCCGGCGAAGACGTGGGCGGATATTGCCGTCATCGGATTTTTGGTCGATGCCGGTGCGATCGTCAATCAGCTTGCCAACGCGAAGGGAAGCTACGGGCCGTATTGCCGCGCACTCGAACGCATTTGTTACGAAGAGTCCTTTCATCTGAAGCAGGGCTATGATGCATTCGTCGCGCTTGCAACGGGCACGCCGACGCAGCGCGCGATGGCGCAGGACGCGCTGAACCGCTGGTGGTTTCCGCCGCTCATGCACTTCTTTGGTCCGCCGGACACGATCTCGGTCCACACCGAGAAGCTCATGCGCTGGAAAGTGAAGATGGCCTCGAACGAGGAGATGCGCCAGGACTTCATGGAGCAGTACGTGCCGAAACTCTGGGAGCTTGGCATGACTCTCCCCGATCCCGCGCTCAAGAAAAACGAGGACGGTTCCTGGAATTACACCCAACCCGACTGGGACGAATTCTTCCGCGTCATCAATGGCGATGGCCCCTGCAACAAAGAGCGCCTTGCCGTCCGCCGCTACGCCGAAGAGAGTGGTCGTTGGGTGCGGGAGGCGTTGATGCAGGCGGGGAGGAAGCATGTGGTGCCGTACGCGTAAGCTGAACTCCTTACAAATTGAACCAGTTAGGTTCTTATGATTCAAGAATTCGATATTACCGTTGATAATCAAGGCTTTTTGCACATGCCGCAAGAGGTACGGGAACGGCATGGACTAAAGAATGGCGCTCGCATTCGTGCAGAAGACCGACCGGATGCGATCGTGTTCAAAGCACGAGAAGACGCATTATCGATAGCTTCCAGACAAAAGGCCGCCATTCGATCCATTGTTGGCATCGTTTCAGGCGAGAGCAAGATCATTGAGCACTATATGGAAGAGAAACGCAATGAGCGCAATCGAGAAGACCATCATTCGGGTCTTTGCATTTAACCGTTAATGGGAACGAAGCATGGAATACGAAGCGAGAGAATCTAAAGAGACCGGCCGCTGGGTTCGCGAAGCGTTGATGCAGGCGGGGAGGAAGCATGTGGTGCCGTACGCGTAATTGTTGAACTGAACGATCACATGTCATTCATCCGAACGCTTGCATCACTTCTCTCTCATTCCCGCAATGGCATGCAGGGTTTGCCTGTCATTCCCGCGAGCGCAGGAATCCATGCGTACTTCTACCAAGAAATATTTGTGAATCACGCGCTCATATTCCTCTTGCTCTTTATCCCAAGTGTGCTTTCAGCGCAGGTGCTCGGGGGGTCCTATCGCACTCTAAATGGCGCATCTGGCGGCTCCTTGGAATTTGGTGGCAAACCGAACGAGAAGTTGCTCGCGACCGCACAAGGTCAATATTTTGAGGACCGCTGGGGAGTCGCCTTGATATTTAGTGGAGGTACCCGACGCGTTCATATTGGCGTGCTTGCCGGATTAGTCAGCAGCGCACCAGCCCAAATCAGCTATGCTCATAGCAGCATTTCTCGCGCGCAGACCCGAACGCAGAATTTTAATTTTGGCGCTGCCGGACGCTTCGGCATTACGAGTGACACGTCAAGTGCGATGCTCGCGCTAGATTATGGCTATTATACGGGTTTTGGCATCGGACTACTATTTCCATTTTGATCTAACTCAACCCCTCACGGCTTAGGAAAGAATGCTACATATACTACTCGGTGACTCTCGTGGTGACCAGGACCTCATAAAAAAGAAGAGAGTGAGGGAGTGGAAAGTACCGAAGGGTGCGAAGGAAGGTGACCCTGTGGTCCTATTTTTCAAAGGAGAGAATTCCTCATTCCTCGCTGAAGGAAGGATTGCTAGTAGCCCTGAATTCAGAACTACTGGTGATTACCGTTCGACCATAGACCACATTCAGCGGTATGCTAAACCCGTCCCTCTTTCAAGTGTCGAGAAGGCTTTTGTTAAGTCCGGATGGAACAGGGGTAAACAACTGGGCTACACTTCGCTCACGGGAGCGGAGGCCAAGACGCTTCTCGATCTTATCGAGAAGCACTCGCATGCAGGCACCTCAAACGAATCTGAACCTGAAGAAAGAACCCTTGTTCCAAATGAACCAAAGCAGTACGTCTCATACTGGACTCCTGAGAACGCAGAATTCGATACGGGGAAGAATTTTGAGTATGCTTGGAGTGCGTTCTTCAACTCGCTAACTCAAGATGATACTCTTTGGATGGTTACCTCGAAGGATAAGAAACTGTTTCTTCTCGCTCGTGGAAGGGTAAAAGAAGTATTACCACAAAACATGGCCAAAACACATCCCGCTTTTAGGGGCAAAAAGGATTGGCCCGAGGAAGGCAAGAAGCAGAAATACTGGGCAATTATTCAGCAGCCAAGTTCCCAAATTGTTTGGAATGATATCACTGATATTAAGGGTGTATTGCGATTTGTATTAAAAAATGGCGTAGTACTTCCGCTCCCGAAGGATCCGGCGCAATGGGGCAATTGGCTAAGAGGTCTGCACAAACTTTCAACTTCATCCACTCGACTACTACAAACTCGATTTGGAGCAGTAGCGAGCGATGGCGCTCTGGCTGCTCCCTCAGAGGACATTGAGGCACCCGAGGAGACGAATGCGCAGACTGTGACAAATTATACCACGTACTGGAAGCCGCAAACAGCAAAATCTAATGAAGGCACACTAATGGTTAGCGCAGCAAGCGCGCGATACAAGCGTGTCTTGAAGGGTGATGTCTTATGGATTCTTATGGTCAAAGATGCTCATCTCTACCTCGTAGGGATGGGAGCGATTGAAGAGGTCATGACGGATGAGCAAGCCGTTGAGAGATTTGGTGATGATAGGTGGGAAGCCGAATGTCATGTCGCATTCAAAAAACCCTACGTGCCCTATGAATTGCGGGACATTACAGACCTGTCAAAGGAACTCCGTTTTGAAGGGTCTAATTCGAGCCTTCCAGACGATCCCGGGAAGTGGGCGAATGCGCTCCGAGCGCTTCGCAAGCCTACACAGCACTCTGTCAAGTTGCTTGCGAATAGATTGCAAGTTCCGGTGATCGCAAGCGATTCTTCCCCGCTTGACGAATTGAAATTAGGCAATGCTCCGGTCGGGGCTGGCTTTGGCGATTCAATTTCGAATCGAAAAGTCGAGAAAGCCGCGATCAAGTTTGTGACGTCTCATTTTGAAAAACAAGGGTGGAAAGTCACTTCTAAAGAACAAGAACTATGTGGTTATGACTTGCTATGCGAGAAGGGTAAGAAGATTCAGCATTTGGAAGTTAAAGGCGTCAAGGGAGTCGGAGAGTCCGTTATACTAACGAGAAACGAGGTAGCCTATTTGGATCAGCCTTCTTCGTTTGTTTGCGTGGTGACGTCGGCTCTCAGTATGCCAAAATTGACTCGCTATTCAGGAGAGGAATTCAAACGGCAGTTCAAGCTAAATCCGTATGCCTTCATGGCAACGAAGGTATAGGAATTACAACGTTACAACTTCAATGACCGAAAGCCTAGACCCTCGCATCCAACGCGCGCACATCGAAGGCGCGCCAGCCTCAGCCGGGCTCGAACCGAACGAGCACTGGGAGACCTTCGCGATCTTCCATCAGGATAAGCGCGGCGCCGCGCACGAGTTCGTCGGTATCGTCCACGCGCCCGACCCTGAGCTTGCGCTCGTCTTCGCGAAGGAGCAATTCGGACGCCGCAAGAAGACCGTGAATATCTGGGCCGTCCGCTCGACCGACATCTTCACCTTCCAGCACGAGGACGAGGACATGTTCTCCACCGTGCCGGACAAAAACTATCGCGAGGCCTCCGGCTATCCGGTGCGCAAGCGTATCAACAAATATCTTTTCGATACCAAGGAAGAGCAGAAGGAAATGGAACGAATGGACGCGGAGGCGAAAGCATGAACGACGCAATCAAAGACTTACTCTATCGCATGGCCGACGATGAACTCATCATCGGTCACCGCAACAGCGAGTGGACGGGCCTCGGGCCGATCCTCGAAGAAGACATCGCGTTCTCCTCCATCGCGCAGGATCAGATCGGTCATGCGCTGGCGATCTACACGCTGCTTCAGCAACACTTCGAAGCAGGCACACCAGACGCCATCGCGTTCGGTCGCGACGAGAAGGATTTTCACTCGTCACACTTTGTCGAGCTTCCTATCGGCGATTATGCATTCAGCCTGATGCGTCACTTCCTCTTCGATCACGCGGAGTCTTTGCGCTACGAGATGCTCACACAATCTTCTTTCGCGCCGCTTGCCGCACTTGCGAAGAAGATCAAGGGTGAATTGAAGTATCACGTCCTTCATGCTGATCTCTGGGTAACGAAGCTCGGCAAAGGGACGGAGGAGAGTCATGCGCGAATGCAAACGGCGCTCAACGAAGCATTCCCGTATGCGCTCGGGATGTTCGAGCCATCGAAGTTTGAAGACGAATTGCAGACGAACAATATCTTCGAAGGCGAAGCGGCTCTGCAAGCGAAGTGGCTTGACGCAATCGCACCGATCATCGACAAGGCAGGTCTTGTCCTGCCTGATGTTGCCCCTTCGTCCATCATCTTCGGCGGACGCAACGGCTATCACAGTGTGTATCTTCAACCGATGGTCGAGGAGATGTCGGAAGTGTATCGACTCGATCCTGCAGCGACATGGTAGTTACGCATAACCGCGTGGAGCGTGCCGACCCCGGCACGCTCTTAAACCAACAGAGAGGAAGTGCCGAGGGCGGCACTTCCCACGCGGTTATGGAGGTACTCGCCACCGTCATGGACCCCGAAATCCCCACCCTCAGCGTCATAGATCTCGGCATGATAACCGGGGTTACGATGAGCGATGATGGCATCCACGTTCGCCTACTCCCAACATTCGTGGCATGTCCCGCGACGAGTTACATTCGCAATAGCATCACCGACACGCTCGCGAACGCAGGCTTCCATAATGTGACGGTTGATATGGAAGACGAACTCTCCTGGTCCAGCGACCGCGTGACTGAGCGAGGCCGGAAGCTGCTGGAAGAATTCGGTTTGGGCGCGCCGATACAGATTGATGGCGTCCTCAATCTCGAAACCATCGAGCATGTCAATTGTCCGCATTGCGGCAGCGCGAACACCACACTCCGCTCGATGTTCGGTAGCACGCTCTGCCGCTCGATCCATTACTGCGAGGATTGCCGGCAGGGGTTTGAGAGGTTTAAGCCGGTCTGAACTTTGCTTTGTGTGATTGAGATGATTGGAGCTTGATTAGCCCAACAGCACTATATCGAGTGCCTGATCCAATAGTATTATACCCGTACTAACGAGCAGCGTCACTATCGCCGTGATAGCCTGAAATCGCGGACGATATCCCTTTTCAACGGATGTGCGATAGACCAGATAGAACAACATCGCAGACACCAACACTGGAAGCGTAAACTTGCCGATACCAAGCGCAAGACCAATCCGTGCCTCATCATTCGCATTCCGGAAACTGATACCCAGCGCAAGCAGCCGCATGAAGAACGGGACGAAGACGATCGGATACAATCGGCGATCTGAGAAACGCCGCAAAAGATAGAAGCCGATGAACGCCTCGATGATGGTGATGAGCGGCCCAGCGGCGTCGATCAAACTGGAATCGAGTTGCGTCGCGGTACCCACGGTCGAGTAGGTCGAGTTGAGCGTCATGATCATCGGGCAACCAAGCGCGCAGCCCATAAGGTAGTGGCCGCATTCGTGGAGCAGCCAGGAGAAGAGAACAATCAGGATGGTGACAAGCACATAGCCCGCCATACTGTTTCTTCCCAAATGTAATCGCTTCAACATAACCATATAATAGAATGGGCCAAGCTTAGAACGCCAACCCGAGGCTCGCACCACACCACACAAATGTTTGGTTGCTAAAGAACAGAGGCGTCAACATAAGACGCAATAGAACTCCGCCGTCAGGTGGCTGATAGTGATACCCAATACCGACCGAATAAAATGATCCGTGCGCTGTGATATCGGGATAATCTAAAATAAATTTGCCACTCTGAATCACCAAACCGGCATCGAATTCCAGCCACTGAGAAAGAGCCCGCGGAAACCAATTGAGAAAGATCGGAAACGTTAGTGTGCCCAATACACCGTTCTCAAGATAAGAGCTACTCGGGATATTGCTTATTCCTACACGGAAACCGAAATCGGGGGATACCATTCGGTCGTAATTGATCGAATAAAAAATCGCTGGCCCGCCAAATTCAAAATACACCGCATTCGAAGCGGTTATTGTCGTGTCGGCGTGCGTCGAGTCCGCCTGCGCCCTGGCATTCGAAAGACAAACGGGAATGAGAATGCAGACGAATGCGGATCGGATCATAAACGTGCTTACGGCCCGAGCGTCTCCACGTTGCTCCAAATTAATCTCTGTAGCTTGTTTCAATTCTCTGACACTCCGGTTGACATGATATGAGAGGATTAGAACTGTCGAGATTTTCCTATGGTGCGCTGTTTTTTCGTATATTGTGTTCAGGATAATGGGCACCTCAGACTTGCAAGCAGTGACAACAGAACTACTTAGGGAAACTCGCGGGAGTGTATATACGAAAGAGTGGGTCGTCCGGCTCATTCTGGATCTCTGTGCCTACACTTCCGATTTTGATCTTGCCTGCTCCTCTGCGCTTGAACCAGCCGCCGGAGAGGGTGCTTTTGCCCTGGAGATGGTGAAGCGATTGATGGAATCCTCGCGGAAGTTCTCGCGAGACCCGCAAGAGCTGGGTTCAGCATTAATCCTGTTTGAGATTGATCCAGTCGCCGCGGAACGGCTACGATACAGCATTGTATCTCTCCTTCAGGACGAGGGCGTATCATCAAAAGTAGCGGAAGATTTATGTGATTCGTGGATTCGCGTCGGTGACTATCTTCTCTCGACAAACAAAATACCCAAGGTTGATTTTGTGCTCGGCAATCCTCCGTACATTCGACTTGAGAACCTCGATGAGAGGTTCGCTGCGATGTACCGGCGATTGTTCCCCACAATGAGAGGTAGAGCTGATATCTACGTTGGGTTCTTCGAGGCGGGTCTGCGTCAACTGAAAGAAGGTGGTGTTTGCGGATTCATTTGCGCTGATAGATGGATGCGCAATAGTTATGGTTCTCACCTTCGTGCTCTGATACACCGGTTGTTTTCAGTTGACTGGATTATTGAACTTCACGAAGCTGACGCATTCGAGGACGAGGTGGATGCCTATCCAGCAGTCACGGTTATCAGGCGCCGTTCGCAGGAACTCGTGAATATCGCTGAGGTCGTTGCGCAAACAACTCTTGAGGGGCTTCGCTTTCGAAGTATTGAGCCGTGGCTCAACGATGACGAACCATGGCCAAACGGAGATCCGGAGTCAATGGCTAAACTGGTTGCATGGAATAAACTACTCTCCACGCTTGAAGAAGAAGCAACTGGTACTTTCGTAGGAATCGGCGTCGCCAGCGGAGCAGACAAGATTTATGTCACGCGTGACGAGGAGCTTGTCGAGAAGAATCGCCTTCTTCCTTTAGCCTTAGGGAGTGACGTCTCAGAGTCAGGCTTCACCTGGTCACGACATTTTCTTGTTAACCCATGGAATGAAAAGGGTCTTGTTGATCTCAAACTCTTCCCCAAGCTCCAACAGTATTTTGAGAGTCATTCCAAGTCTTTGAAAGCAAGACATGTAGGCAAGAAATCCGAGGAGAAGTTCTATCGGACGATTGATAGGGTTGATTATGACTTGCTCACAGCCGAAAAACTGTATATCCCAGACATCCGATCTCGTTTGGTGCCGGTCCTCGATTCGGGATGGACATATCCGCATCATAACCTCTACTTTATCATCTCGCGAGATTGGGATCTCGAGGTCTTGGGCGGAATTCTACTTTCGGAGCAAGCTCAACTCTTCATTTCTGCTTATGCCATGAAGATGAGAGGGGGATTCTACAGATATCAAGCTCAGTACTTGCGTAGAATTCGGGTTCCAAGGCTTCAAAATATTTCCGAAGACGACGCGCAAGAATTTCGCGATGCCTTTAGAGATAGAGATTCGGCTCGAAGCACACTCCGAGCGAACAAGTTCTACCCAGCCTGATCACTATGAAGAAATCGCTAATCGATGCACGCTTTCAGGAAGCTGTTCAACACTTCTGGAATTCTCGTGTCAGCGCGCTTGCGGATCAAAAAGCTCGTGGCGTTACTGACGCTGGCGGTCGCGGTTCTGTGACGGCAAATGTCCAAATGAGATTACTCGAGAAGCTGGTCGCCGATACATTGTCCGATCTCGGCTTGGATGCGACATGCATCAAAACGAAGAGTTCTATCGAACTACCTGGATATTATCGGCCCGAAAAACAATGGGATCTGTTGGTGGTTGCAGATGGGAAATTGCTTTGTGCTCTTGAGTTCAAGTCGCAAGTCGGACCATCATTTGGCAACAATTTCAACAATCGTGTTGAAGAAGCAATCGGTAGTGCTTCGGATGTTTGGATCGCCTACAGGGAAGGACGATTCGGTAAAACACATCGTCCATTCCTGGGTTATTTCTTCCTGCTGGAAGATTGTCCCAAAGTCCACAATCCGGTTCGGGTAGCTCAATCGCATTTTCCAGTCGATCCCATATTTGAAGGGAGTAGTTATGCAAAGAGGTATCAGATACTGTGCGAACGCCTCCTCCTTGAGCGGTTGTATGACACTGCTTGCTTTACAATTGCGACGAACTCCGACCCCACCTTAATCAAGCATCCGTCAAAGGAGTTGTCTTTCAACAAGTTCATTAGTCAACTTCGCGGGTCAGTTACTTCGTTTCTCGAAGGCGAGTTATTCGGTTGAACCAGATTCCTCCTGCTCTCTCCAGTTGTAAGAGCAGGAGGTCTATCCTAAGATTATCCCTACACCCCCAACGCCTCCGTAACCTTCTCCGCTGCGGCCTTCAGGCCCTTGGCGACGAGGAAGTTCATGCCGCTGTCGCGCAGGATGACGCCGGCCTCTTCCGCGTTCGTGCCTTCGAGTCGGACGACGATCGGGACGTGCGGCTTCACGAGCTTCGAGGCCTCGACAACGCCCGTCGCAACGCGGTCGCAGCGGACGATACCGCCGAAGATATTGATGAGGATCGCCTTGACATGCGGATCGCTCAGGATGATGCGGAAGCCCGCAGCGACCGTATCCTTATTGGCTCCGCCGCCAACATCGAGGAAGTTCGCCGGCTCTCCACCCGCGAGCTTGATGATGTCCATCGTCGCCATCGCGAGTCCTGCGCCGTTGACCATACAGCCGACGTTGCCATCGAGCTTGATATAATTCAAATTCGACTTCGACGCCTCGACCTCCAGCGGATCTTCTTCGGCGATGTCACGCAGTGCCGCAAAATCCGGATGACGGAACATCGCGTTGTCATCGAAGTTGACTTTCGCATCGAGCGCGATCATCTTCTGATCCTTCGTCAGCACCAGCGGATTGATCTCGAACAGCGACGCATCGGTCTCCTCATACGCCAGGTACAGCGCCTTGAGGAACGCGACGCACTCCTTTAGCGCACCGCCGCTCAGTCCCAGCGCGAAAGCAAGCTGCCGCGCTTCGTAATCACGGAAACCGAGAGCCGGATCGATGAAAACCTTCACGATCTTCTCCGGCGACTCCTCGGCGACCTTCTCGATCTCCATACCGCCCTCGGTCGAGACCATGACGACATTCTTGCCGGTGTCGCGGTCGAGCACGATGCCCGCATAAAACTCCTTCTCGATGTCAACGCCCTGCTCGACGAGCAACCGCTGCACGAGGCGTCCCTCCGGCCCGGTCTGATGGGTGATGAGCGTCATGCCGAGAATTTCGCTCGCCCTCGCACGGACCTCATCCAAATTCTTGGCAAGCTTTACGCCGCCGCCCTTGCCGCGTCCGCCAGCATGGATCTGCGCCTTGACGACAGCGAGTGTCGTCGGCAGCTTCTTCGCGGCCTCGACCGCCTCATCGACCGAATAGGCGGCGTAGCCAACCGGCACCGGCACGCCATACTTCTTCAGAATCTCTTTACCTTGGTATTCGTGGATTTTCATACGGGAAAAATTGGTGAGCACGCGAAACGAAGCGGCGCGGGTTCGAATTCCAATTTTTCAAATCCGTGCTGGAAACGCTACTGGCCATTCGCTGCCGCGTGTTCTTTGCATTCAACATTCATAAAGGCACCTTTTTCTTGAAAACGGGTGCCCCTATTCTCTCAATTGAGTGTTCATTTAATGAACAGGCTCTCCTTCCTCGATTACTTTCTGACGTTGCTGCGAGAAAATCGGTGCCCATGATATCACTGGCTAATATAGCACTTCCCTAAAACAAAAGCAAGCCCAATCTGACGATTTCTGTAAATTCTCCAGTGTAGGTCGGGCATCCCCGCCCGACAGGCCCGGATGGAACGCATATTCACAGCAACGGCGTAGCGAAGGGATTCGGCGGACCACCGCGCAACCACCATCTTCGCAAGCATCTCCTCCCCACGCTCGGAGAGGCGGCCGGAATGGACGCCGCTGGGCAGTTCCTTCGCCTCGAGACAACCTCATGGGAGCCACGCTCGACATCAGCTCTCCACAGACATATTCTTCTTTTGCAGCCGCCTCGGGACAAATTACCAAGAGGTATAGGTGTAGCCAAGCGGAACGGTCCGTGAAGCCTTCGTTGTGTTGGTAGCCGAGTAATCAGCATCCGATGCCCATTCTCGCTGGCGAGCACAAGAAGCTCGGGCACCCCGCGCCAGCCGTTGCGGAGCGATGGATGACGCAGGGGCCATCGTTTGTCGAACCGATCTCGATGGCGCGGTGCTACTTACAAGCAACGGAGAATCCGTTATGTGCGTCGCCTGGCATTGAACCAGAGTGCGCTTAGAATCCGTATTGAAATCCTGCCAAGACCTTCACCGTCTCCGCGACCTGATCGCCATTGAGTGCGTGAACAACAGGAATCCACACGGTTGCGTCGAGTGAAATCTGGCGACTAAGAAACACTTGAACTCCCGGAGCGACATACGTTACGTCGCCGCCAGAACCATCGATACGCTGTCCATCTTGAAGTTCATAACCGCGCCACTCGCCGCGAACACCGAAAGCTCCGAAGATCGTCGGATCACCAGAATCATTTTGATAGAGACGGTAACGGAGAGTGACATCATAGTTAAGATTGTTGCCATAGACATGTCCGCTTGCGCCGGAACCGAATCCACGAAGCCCCGCTAATAGGTTGGCTCCGATGTTCCATCGTTCAAACCCTAGCATGTAGCCAAATCCCGCGATGAAATCTGTTGTGCCTGTGCCTAATTGCAGATCGGCATTCGCAGGTTCGCTTCCATTCATGGCAGTGGTTAGGCCGTTCGCGAACTTCACTCCCAGCGTTGCAGCGACAATGCGCGTATCTCCAAAGGCATGATCTGCGAGGAGATTGTAACGACCTATGAGTGATACATCTCCGAGGCCGCTGTTCGTGAAGGAGGATGCACCGGTCACAGGATCGATCTCGCTCACAGTCTTGTGGGCAAACGGCGCGATGAGCGTAGCGGACAAGCCCGGCGCGATGTGATAGATGAGTGATAGCTGATTTGTGACGTATGTCTCCCGAGCATTCTTCGCGTTTGGAACGCGCGAGCCATTAATGTATTCGTGGCTCAAATCCGTGTATCGAGCATCGTATCGAATTGCGGAGCCACCCATTTCGAGCGGAGATATGCCTTGCGAGCATAAGCAGAAATCGCACTCGGAAACGAGGCCCGGAGGCAATTGTGCGGATGCAGTACTTGTAGTCGCAATAAATAAACAAGCAACCGCAAAAGCTGATCGTGAAATCATCATTGTATAATAAAATCTGTTGAGCGAAAGTCACCGCATGGTTTCACGAGTCGCGAAGAACCATGGGTGCTATGATCTACTGAGTGGGAGCGTTCAGCAGGATCGGGGAGGCTTTACCGAGAGAGAGAGCCAGCCGGAAGAGAGTGCGCAGGTTGGATCGGTAGGGATTCGTCTCAATTGATGGGGGAACAACGCGCTTGCGTCTCCCGACGTAAGAAGATACTGTTGATCGAGTTGCGTGCTTGCTCGACTCGATTGTCTATCACTATTCTGCGCGGCGTTCTTCGCAATTTGTTTTACGAGATAGCAATGACCATTGCAATGCGGCATCTTACGCTCGCAGAGCGTCCGTGCGATTTCGTCCTGATTGAGATGAAACAGAAAATAGGAGAGCGGCACGGCGTTGAGTTGCAGCACGATGGCCGCAATGCCGATGGATGTTAGCAGCTTGATGGATATTGCCTCTTTCACACTGTCCTTGATAACAGTTGACGGGACATAAACAATGCCCAGTGCGCTTGGAACATGATGCATAGTTTGGTGTTTCATTTTTAGCAGTGTTCATAAACAATCAGGACTATGAAGAACTACTTCTCGAAGATCCTATTCAGTTTTGTCTTCTCAGTACTCGTTCTTCAGGCCCCAGCAGCTTTCGCGCAAAATTGGGAGATTGAGCTTGGAGCAGGGTTCGATATTCAAAAGGGAGTATTTACGGCTCCGTGCGCCTGTCAATATTCCGATGGTTCTGGCTACGCGATACGTGCTGCCGTCGCCTATGACTATTTCTCGTCTGATGGTCTCTTGTTTGGAATGAAGCCTGGAGTAGATTACAAACAATTCGCTTCCGCCCATACGTATATTTCCCCGGATCGGGAGCTGAATCTGCGTGACAGCGCGAACATTTCTCAAACCTATCTCACGGTCGATCCTTTCGTGCGGTACACCTTCACTGGAACAGATTTGTTTGTTCAAGCGGCGCCAAGCTTTGCGTATGTAATCGGAAGTCATTTTTATCAGCACAAAACCTATCTCAACGGATCTCGGTGGGGCGATGGAAAAGCGGACTCGACATGGGAAGACGGACCGTTAGAGAATTCCTTCAAGACTCGAATTGCTGCCCGAGTTTCCGCCGGGTATCGCTTCGCGTTGTTCGGAGCATACGTCGCACCAACGGTAACTGCGGATCTCCCGCTCTCGGAGCTTGGCTCCGCGGACGCGACCAACACTAGGACTTCCTATTGGGCCATCACCACAATATATTGTTCGTTGGGAGTGTTTTTCAAAATATGAGATATCAATACTGTAGCGACTTTCTCCTCAGTCCTTCACAAACTGCAGCGTAACCCCAAACGCCTCCTCGAACATATCCTTCTTGTTCTCGATGGCCCATAGTTCGTGGTCGCAGCGGCGTGCGCTGAGGAGTTCGAGCCGAACGACGGTGCCTCGGCGTGTGGCTTTGAAATGCTTGACGCGAGATTGGTGGCTGCGGTCCGTAGCGTCCGCAACGCGGAGGATACCGCCGAGCATCCACACGCGCGCCTGATCCTCATCAGAGAGATTCGCAAAGGCGGAGTGTTGCTGATTCGGCAATGCGCGCCGGTGATAGCGCGCAATGTTCGCGATGAGCAAGCGTTCAAGATCGGTGAAGCCGGTTAATTCGGAGTTCAGTATGATATAGAACGAATGCTTGTGATGAGACTCGTGAGAGATCGCGTAACCAATGTCGTGTAGTATCGAGGCCGCGACAAGCAGCGTGCGATCATGCTCTTTAAGTCCGTGCAGCGATTTCAGTTGATCGAACAACTCGCCTGCAAGGACGGCCACATGTTTACCATGCGTCGCTTCGTAGCCGAATCGCTCGCCGAGCGCTTCTGCTCCGGCTAAGCGGGCATCGCTCTCGGCAAGTCCACGAGCCGCGCGTGGGCTTTGTATCTCCGACATTCTATCAAGCAGCACACCTTCGCGCAAGCTCCATCCGCATGTGCTGATCTTCGCGATCTTCAGCGCGCGCATGGTGTGCTCCAGGATCTGTCCGCCAGCGATGATGATCTCCGCGCGCTGCTCGCTGATGCCGGGCAGTCTTTTCCGTTCGGTGGCAGTCATCGTGAGCATCTCCCGATTGAACTGCGCGAGCGAATTCCGTGTGATCGCAATGCTCGGCACTGCGCCGGACTGTCCCGACTCGTTGTCGGGATAGGACATGGACTGAAACGCCGCACCGATCGAGAGTATGCTGCCCGATGTGCCCGTCGCTGCAGCCCATTTCGCCCCCTTCATTTCGCGAACCGGGCGTTCGAGTGCGGCTTCAATCTCTTGCTGTAGAGCGAGCAGCTCTTTGGGTTTCGGCGGATCGTTTGAGAGAAATTGCTCTGTGAGTCGGACAGCACCAATACGCATAGAGTGTAGCATGTCTGGTGTCCATTGCTGTCCCGGTTTGATCTTGCGCATGAGGGATAGCTCCGTGGAGCCGCCGCCGATGTCGATGTTCAGCACACTCTTCGCGCCGTTCGTGCATCCGTGCGATGCAGCGAGACCGATCAATCGAGCTTCCTCCACACCAGACAGAACTTCAATGCGAACACCCGTTCGCTGTTCTACTTCCTTGATGAACGCCGCGGCATTGTCTGCTTCGCGAACGGATGCCGTTGCAATCGCGATGATCTGCTGTGCGCCGAGAGATTGCGCGAGCGCTTTGAATACGCTGAGCGTGCGTATCGCAACGACCGTCGCCTCGCTGGAGAGATGACCCTTCACAAGTGTCTCATGCCCCAAGCGCACCATGGACTTCTCACGCCGTATCGGCAGCAGTGTGCGACCCGGCCCCGGCTCGGCAACGAGCAGCTTGATCGAATTCGAACCTATGTCGATGACGGCGATTCTCACGAGTCGGGGGTTAAAATTAGTTACAGAACTCAAATTGTCATTCCCGCGAACGCGGGGATCCAGGGGTCGATGCGTGCAATGCCGTACGGGTTTGGATTCCCGCGTTCGCGGGAATGACAGAGTGGGGAACGGCGTGCGTTACTTCTTCTTCTTGGACGCACTCACCACATCAAGCGCAAGTGCCGTGTCGGGAGTCGTGATCCCCATGTTCGCACCGCGAAGCGCGGGCTGACCTTCGATCACTTTTGCAATGGCTCGTCGCAGATCCGCCGAGACGCGTGCGGTTGTGCGCGAAGCATTGATAACGCGGAAGCCATACTCCGTCGTCATCCGGTCGAACTCCTTCAACATCTGCGTTTGATATGCAACGAAGCTGTCGTAGAAATCCTCACCGTGTCCGGCATCCATTCCGGACTCCCAGTAATCGAACGCATGTCCACCCGAGAGCATTCGGTGTACGAGATCACTAACGGAGTCAATTCGCAAATAAAATATCGCATCTGGCACAAGAGCGATGCCGTAAATATCGCGCACCCAATCGCTATCCATGCCGCGTACGACTGCGCGGGCAATGGCGGAGTACATATAGCGATCCGTCAGTACGATGAAACCCGCTTTGAGCGCGGGAATAATTTCATTGTCAAGGCGATCAGCAAAGTCCGTGGCATAGAACAATTGCATCGTCAGCTTGCCGAGCGTGTGTCCCGTCTTCGCTTCTTTGATGCCGCGCCCAGCAAGCTCCGAGCGCGTCATACCGGTGTCGGCGACGGCGTAGCCTTGCGACTCCAACCACGGGCGCAGCGTTGCGATGTGTGTGGAGCGGCCCACACCATCGGTGCCTTCAATTACGATGAGCTTGCCGGGATAGGGCTTGAGTTCTGCGTCCGGAAGCGGGGTTCCGTAAAATTGCATGGGTGTCATGTTAGAACCTCTTAATCCCTTTTAAGTGTGGGGTGATGAGCTTACGCATCTCTTGTTGCTGAACGAGAATAGAACGCGTCGCGTCGATCTTCGTGAGTCCGAATTCGGACACCATCTTGTCGTATTCGTCGAGTATCTTTCCTTGAAAGATCTTGAAGCTCTCGACTTCATCATCCGCAAACCCGCGATCCATTCCCGCCTCGTAATACTTGAGCTCAGGACGACCCGAAAGTATTCGTTCGATGGCGACCTCCAGCGGTGCGCGGAAAAAGAAGCGCACCGTCGGCTCAACAGCGAAGCGATAGATCTGCCGCACCCATTTCGGATCGCAGCCGCGTGTGACATCGCGAGCGAAGGCGGTATAGATGTATCGGTCTGCGAGCACGATGGCACCGGCCTTCAGCGGCGGAATGATGTCGCGCTCGGTGCGGTCGGCGAAGTCTGTAGCGTGAAGGAGTGAGAACGTGGCCGGCGTAAAGAGAAATTTCTTCTTCGCGCGCTTCGTCGTTTCCTTGACAAGCGGCGAGGAATTCCACTCGGAAAAAATAACAGGGTAGCCCTCGCTCTTGAGCCATTGATAAAGCAAGGCAAGCTGCGTGGATTTTCCGCTGCCGTCGGTGCCCTCAACAACGAAGAGGCGCCCGGGAAACTGGTGGTGGCCGTAGGAGATCATGCTGTTCTAAGCTTCGCGAAAGTGTGTCACATTGAAACCATAGAACATAGTTTACCGAAGAGAATATTCGTCCCAATGTTAAATGATTGTTAAGAGGTTGGCGAAGCGTGCAAGAATAAGACCAGTCAGAATCTCCCCGGCTCGCCCTCCGCTCTTGCATTTCATCATCAACCCCCAGAGCCCGCACGCGGGACCCAGGGGTGATGATACCCTCGACTTAGATCGGTCGTTTCCGATCTTGATCGCTTATCTCCGAACCACTACTCTACAATTCGAAACGCTCGTACCGGAGCGCACCCGAACCGTATAGATGCCGCTACCCTCTGGCGTCGCAACATGTACGGCAGCGTTTGCATCCACGTGGGCTGTTCTTGAAAGGCGAGGGGCGCCCATCATGTCCAGGAACTCAATGGTCACGTCGCCGAGGGCATCAGAGGAAGTCAGTGCTACCTCCGCTTGCGCCGGGTTCGGAGCCACCCTGAAGGTAGGCCCACAACGTTGGTTCATCAATTGGGAGATAAGCCAGTTGCCACAACTTTGCTGAGGAAAGACAGTGCTGACCACGCTGCCTGGCAGCCCGTACTCACACGCGTTGTGGGCCGTCGGGATGCCGCTGCAGGTGAATGACACACGGGGACGCACGGCGGTGTCCTTCGTTGTCGTGAATCGTGCGTTGGCAATGGGGCCACCGGATACGGCACCCTGGACTCGCACGGTCGCTTGCTGGTTGCGATCACTGTGTTCAGGGAGCTGTGCGGCATAGCAATCGTAGGTGCCAAGGTAATGCAAAGCTGTGTCGAAGTCGATCGTCAACTCGATGTCCTCTGCGCGATCCAACCCCTCCACAAAGATCGGGATCACCACGGTGTTGCCTCCAATGGTATCAATTGCAACATCTTTGGTCTTCGCGACCAGCTCTTTCGGAGCAATGCCATACCCTTCGAGCGGAATGTGGAACCGCGTACCATCCTCGAAGGTCAACTCATACTCCGCATCACAACGTCCCGGACTGGATGCACGGAACGTAACACATGCGCTATCTGCGGCCGCCCAGGTATTGGCAATGGAATGAACTATTGTGTACTCGCTTGCATGAGCGCCGATGATCTGCTGCGATGTAATGCTTGCAGGACAGCCTCTGAAGTTCGCCCGGATGCTCCGTGTAACGGGTGGCGTGCAGTAATACGCGCTGTCGCCCGCAAACAGGTCGTGTTCTGCAATGGCGCAGCTGAAGACCGGTGCATGATTATAGCCAGCGAGGGCAATGGTATCCTTCCTACCATCGTCAAACGAGATGACAAGCGCAGCCTGATGGCGCGCAGCGTGCGCAGGCGTAAAACCTACAACGATAGTGTCATTCGATGGGAGATACGTGCTGTAGCTTTTCGCGTCTTTACCCTGAAGCTCAAGTCCGATGATGGAAGCAGCTCCGCAAGCAGGATACCGGATCGCGATAGTTCTGGAGAGCATGGTTCCACAGTTTGTAGTGTCCGTGGAAAAGAGTGACTTAGGGGAAACGGCCAGGACATCGCTGGATCCGTGGGGCACAGGCTGCCCACCGCAATTATTGGTTGCCCAAATGTTGCCGGTTTCATCCATCGCGAGTAACATGTTCGCGTTGATAGCCACGATGTTCCGGGAGTCCGCCGGAACCGCTGGGCCACCGATCCCTTTCCACGTCACTCCGTTATCCACAGAGCGCCGGATCCCTGCGCCGTTCGCCTGACCCACTGTCCCGGCGAAGAGCGCGTTCGATGTGACCGCGAAGGCTCCGGAGTAGTAGTGTCCTGCGTAGGAATCCGCAGATCTCCAGAACATACCGCCATCCGTACTCACGTAGATCTGCGATCTTCCATCGGCCGGGCTCGAGGAATAGTACTCTTCATTGGCAAGGTAAAGCCGTTTGGCATCGCAGCTATCAGCAGAGAGCGTCCATGAATCGAAATCAATGTTCGATCCACCCGCGCTCCAGGTGCGACCGTAATCAGCGGAGGAATGCACGCACCCGATCTGCGAGCCCCAGTCACCGGTCAGCACATACACCGTTCGATCCTTACCGACGGCAAAGCTGAACGATGAAGTCGATTGATGAAAGGATTGCGACCAGGATGAGCCGCCATCGAAGCTCGTAAACAACGATCCTCCACCTGTCAGCGCGTGCATTGTGGAGGCCGATCCGTTGAAGGCAACCTTTACGTAAGAACCATCCCGGGCAAGATGCCAGGATGCGCCACCATCAGACGTCATAAAGAGACCATCTTGCGAGGCAATTGCTCCCGTTCGTTTGTCGAAGAAGGCGATATCGAGCACGCGGGAGTGTTGCCAACTATACGCGGTTTGCCAGACTTTGCCCGAGTCGTAGGAATACCGAACAGTTTGTCCCCCCGCCCAAACCACACCATCCGAGAAGCACATTGCACCATTTGTAATGGTTGAACCCCCACCTGGGGAGACGATACTCCATTGCGCAGTTGCAATAGCCGGTACGGAATACAGTAGCACCGCGGGAAGCAAGCAAAGGATCGTTCTGCAAATCAACTGTTGGAAGCGAGGGTTCGAAGTAGTAATCATCGTAGGATGTGATCAAGTGAACGTCAATCCACAATGATGACCAATGAACCTACGAAAGGTAACGGCTACGGATAGGTCACTTATTTATGCCCTATCCAAATTACTGCTCTTCCTGCCCCCCCTATTGTGGCTACTCCCGCACAACGCGCTCCATCCTTCTGATACCGTTCGATTCAATGATGACAAGATACACGCCACCAGGTAGCTTCGTAAGATCGAGCTGGCGTCCTGCTGAGCTGGATTGCATTGCAACGTTGATCTCACGGCCTAAGGCGTCCATTACGATCACGCGCGCACTCGGAAGGACATCTGCGATCGTTACCCAACCTGCTGTGGGATTTGGAAAAACGAGGGCAGCGCTGTATGGTTTCGCGAACGATTCAGCAACTTCGGAGAATGGATGCAACCGAACGGGCATGCCGCCGGAATAGGCGTAGGCATCCACCTGTCCCATACCATACGTCATTACATTGAACGGATGTGGAATCGAAATGAAGTGCTCGCCATAATTCATACTAAAGGAAATATAGAAGTACGGGCTTTGGGGTACCGGTGTGAGAGAATGAATAATGGGGAGTGCGTGCCCATCAATCGTGATGAGTGAGTCACGCGCGGAGAGGAGTAACGTAACGTCGTGCGTCGTAAAAGTGGCATTGTCCGACACAGCAACAGCGAGGGATGTATCCATGTGGGTGAGCGAGGGAGTCATAACCATGGCAGGATCGCCATTACTTATTCCACTCACGTTGGTGTGCAAATATTGCGCAACTTCGATTGGATGAGTCGCCGTCACAAAATGTGGTTGACTTGTTAGGGTATCGAATTGATAGAACTGTCCTGCGTCCAAAACAACCCTCTGCGTTGAATCCACGGATCGAACAATGGAGACTACCGTGCTATCATATCCAGCGACGATGCGGGCAATTCCCTGACCGCTCTGATCTGCAAGTGGAACGACGACAGCGGAATCCTCCCACAGATCAAGCGGTAGTAGCTGTTCAATCAAGTGATTGCGCGATGTTCCACCACCTGCAGTTAAAAAGTCTGAAGGGATCTGCGTACGCGAATGACCACTAAAAAGCGCGATCGGTTTGTCGCTTGAGATGAAAGAACCTGTCAGATCACCAGCCGCAACACCGATATCACTTTGCACTTCATATAAGTCTCCTTTTGATAACGAGACGGTGAAGCTGGAATCTGCACGGTGCCCGTCGTTTGTGCGGGCGCGAGGAGTGATGTTGATGTGGGTACTATCGTGCGCGGAGGCAACGAGAAACTCTCCTGGCATAAACTCTGACGGGGGTAATGAGGGTAGGTCTACCGAATTTTCAAAGCTCATCGCGCGATAGGTAGTGCCGCACGCCTGCGTCGGATAAGCAAGGAATGCATCAGACGAATAGACTTTATGATTTAGACCTACAACGGTTATGTTCTGATTTGAAGTCACGTGAACAGCCAGGCCCTTTACCACGGCCCCTGCTTCACCAATGACCACAGAACCTTCACCGTTACCACTCGGCAATCCCACTGTCGTCATGAACCCCGGAGTAACCGTAAAGCTTTGGGAGAACTTCAGAGCGGGCACTTCCACCAACCCCATTGCCGTAACATCACCGAGGATCATGAGCTCCATCGTATCGGTCTGTTGCGCCACATTGAGATAATAATTACTCGCAAACCCAATATAAAACTCCTTCCCGCTCGTAGCGTAGCGCGGCTGGGCGGAGAGTGTGGCACCAATGGCAAGAAGGACAATGACCGTTAGGTAGGAACGAGATGTAATCATATACAAATATAAGCCAAAGGACTCCGCAAATGTTGGAGCAGGAGGCGACCCTCCTCAGCCCTCGATTGCCCCATCTACCTAACAGAAAGACTTCAGCACAGAATCACCGGCGCGAACTGGGGCTTTATCGTGTTGTTTCCTTTACATGAACCACCCATTCAATCGCTATACCGCCGCTGGCAACACCTTCGTTGTGATGAACACGTGGGAGAAACCGCTCTCGCTCTCACGCGAAGCGATGACGACACTTGTCCAAACCGCGTGTGATTTCACAACCGGGGTTGGCTCCGACGGCCTGATCCTCATCAACCACAGCGGGATGACTGGAGCGGAATTCCGAATGGATTTCTACAATCCTGATGGTTCGACGGGAATGCTCTGCGGTAACGGAGCGCGCTGCGCCGTGCAGGCCGCGCGGGACTACGGTTACGCCAAAGCCGACCGAACAGAGTTCGAAGTACTCGGCGCGGTCAACCATGCGGACCTACTTGCCACTGGAAGCATTCGCGTCTATTTCCACGACCCCACTGTAATTCGTCCGAGCGTTGAGCTTCAACTCGATAACCCGAAGCCCATCAGCACAGGCTATGTCGATCTCGGTTCGCAACACGTTGTCGTATTCATGGATGAGCTGAAGAAGCTGGGGGAGACGGACATCGAGACGTTCGACATCGCGCACTACGGCCCTCTACTTCGATGGCACTCGGCCTTTGCCCCTGTTGGTGTGAATGCGAACTTTGTAGATGTGGGGGAAGATTGTGGTGTGAAATATCTTCGCATTCGTACCTATGAACGCGGCGTCGAAGGTGAAACGCTTGCCTGCGGCACGGGCTGCATGTCCTCCGCCATCATCGCGAAGCTGACGGGGAAGATAAGCGCAACATCCATTCGGTTGCTTACGCAAAGCGGGGAATTCGTCACCGTGGAATTTGCTTTAGATGGTGAACGCGTTACGCGCCTGTCACTCGAAGGCCCGGTCGTCCGGGGCGAAACAGGGATGCTCTTGTTTGACGAAAACCATGGGGACCTAAAGGTGATCTATGACTAAGCCATTTGCCATACTCCTGCTTCTGTGCACACTGTGCACTCCGCTGTTTGCCCAGCGGAAGATCTACACCCCACCCGCGCTGAAAAAGGATACTTCCACGTTCTGGATCTTCAACGATGTGACGATCGGCCCTTACTTTACGGGCGGTTACTCCCGGCAGAATCAGGGTGCCCCCGAAGGCTGGCACTCGGCGTCACGCTTCGCTTTTGTCTTCGGAGCTACCGCGGATTTCTCCATCAGTCCGTGGCTGGGGTTCGATCTCGGGCTGTTCTATGATTCGCGCGATCTCTATCTTGGCACTAACTCGGGTGACACGGACAACATTGATCTCAACATCGGCTATATCGCCATTCAACCATCTATCCGGATCGGCTGGCTGCTCGTCGGACTGGCGTTCGATCTTCCCATGGCCGGCGGCGCGGAGGAGGTGGTCTCGCAGTTCACCCATCTGGGTCACACGGCACCCTATCACCAAAATCTCAATGCGGCGACAAGCGACCTCAGCACGCTGACCGAACTTCGCGGCACGATCTCCATCCCGATTCTACAGGGTGAAAGCGGCATTGTTCATGCGGTCATAAGCGCCAACTGGCCGCTGGCTCATGCCGTCCAAGGCACCTCCAGCTTCGACACGACCGGCCACTTTTCCGCGATGGGCCGTGGCCCACTTCCAACCGTGGAGGCGGGGATCAGCTATCAATTTGACATTCTTCATTAGCCATTGGCTATATTTGTATTCTGTTTGTGCATATAAGATTTTTCAATAAAGCATCATGAAGAAATTACTTTCTGCATCGCTCCTACTTATTCTCCTGTTCGGCGGCCTCTCCTCGTCCCGAGCACAAGGCTCCGGAATGTCCCTTCAAAACTGGAAGGATATTCTCGTTGGCCCCATGTTCACGGCCGGTGCCTCCGTTAATGCTGGGCCTGTCTCCGATGGCACAAAGACCGGCTCAAAGTTCGCATTTACCGGTGGTGTACTATTGACATATCCCTGGAGCCCGCAGATCGCACTGGACTTGGGAATCGGCTATGAATCACGCGGTGTAAATTATCACGATCAGGCAAACGACGCGAATGCCATCGACCTGAGTCTGGGCTACTTAGCTATTCGTCCGGAGCTCAAACTCGGCGGCTTCATTATCGGACTTTGCCTGGGCTTGCCGATGAGCGTCGGCACGACGTATTCAGGAACAGCCAAATTCGCATCGGGCAGCACTCCAACGTCTTCCGAGATGCCCTTTCTGGTTGAGGGTCGGATTGGCGGAGACATTGTTCTGTCCAGCAGTGATGGCGGGCAGTTGCATCTTCTCATTGGCGCAGGTTATCCATTTACGAAACTTCTGAATCACAGCATCACCGTTCTTGATGACACGAAAGATAACGGCCCACTCGCCTCTGCGCAGCTTGGCCTTACGTACTTGTTTGATCTGACACCACACTAATTCCATTTCATTTCGACGGACGCACACCGCTCTCGTCTTCACCGATGTTTCAGCAGCGTGTGCGTCCGATTGTGATCCGAATTGTCGGATTGGCTCTCGCGCTCACCTCCCTCTCCTACTTATTCAATCTTGATCAGCATACAGGCGCATCGCGCATAGTCCTCTGGGCATGGGAACGCCCGACCAATCTGCGGGAGATCGACACAACTCACGTCTCCGTCGCCTACCTTGCTGCCACCTTGGATATCTCTGGTAGTGACCTCCGAGTAACTCCGCGTCGTCAACCACTATTGCTCGCGACAGGCACCCGAACCATCCCTGTCATTCGAATGGAGATCGCTACTAACTCACAAGCGTCGAGTCTGCCGCTCATCAGCATTCGCGATTGTATTAAGAAGGAGTTTGTACGTTGTAATGCAACTTCCATTCAAATAGATTTTGATGCGCGGGTGAGTGAGCGCCCGTTCTATCGTGCTCTGTTGCAAGAGCTCCGCGCAGAACTTCCTCGTGGCACACGGATTGCCATTACTGCGCTTGCGTCCTGGTGTATATACGATACCTGGATTGATTCTCTGCCTATCAACGAAGCTATACCCATGTTCTTTCGGATGGGTTCTGATGACAAACGCGTGAAGGATTACATCAATAGTGGCGGACGCGTGCGAAGCACGATGGCCGCGCGCAATGTTGGCATAGCGCTCGACGAACCGATCCATCCCGACCTGCGCGGTCGAACCGTCTATGTATTCAATTCCGCCCCGTGGACGCCAAAGTCTATTCACAAAGTTGAAATGATGTTGGGAGGGTTCTGATGAAACGCTTGTCGAAGTCTGTAAGTGTAGATCTACTGTTACTTGTATGCGTTGGCTTGTTGCTCTTGTTGCAGAAGCCGAAGCGCGGGGAGTCCTGCGGACCGATGTTCGACTATGCTATCCTCCACTATTCTCTACACCCTGATCTACCTTTGGACCGATTTGCTGCCGGTCACCTTGGCATACTGGAGCCAACGTACGCCCGCTCCTATCTGGCTGTGGCTTATCGGTATTTAGTTGGCCAAACTATTGATACCAAAGGCCAACGTGCGCTGCACACCATGTGGAAAGGACGGCTCGGTGAGTGGCGAAGCTGGGAGGAAGAGGATCAGCCACGCCGCAAGACAGACTCCACGTGGCAAGATAAATGGGATCATCTCGTTACCGCCACGCTTCCTTGGCGAGCAAAGGACCAAATATTGTTCGACTCGGAAAGTCACGAGTACACTCTGATAGATAAGATCGTCAACCGGGAGTTCGGCAAAACATACCATTATCCAGATCCCGCGCGGTCGAATCGTTGGGAAGAGGTGAAGGCGAATCTCTATCCGCCAACGCTCGTCAATCAAATTGAGGAAGCACATAGGCATCATCGGTTTGAATATGTATTTGAGGGCGCGTTTCAAAATGCAGTACTGACCTATCGTAGTCTTGCCCATGAGTTTGGCGCGAGAAGTTCGGAGGCGTTGGACTGGGTCGCTACGTACGACACGGCCCTCGCGAGCGACCACGTCCCTGCGGAGGCCGCTCCAAGTGCATCGACAGCAATTAGAAAGAATCGCATTTATCTCATCGGAGCCTCGCACTTCTATCATGGCGATTTCGATCTCGCCAGAGAGCGATTCTTCTCCATCACATCCGACAAAGATTCGCGATGGCACGCAATAGCGTCTTATCTTGCAGCACGGACCTACGTGCGTCAGGCGCTGCTCGCCGACGATACCGATCCCATTGTTCGGCCAGCATTGCAGGAAGCCATTCGAGAGCTTACGTTGATACTCGATGGACATCCCGATACGCAGATTCGAGAGTGGTCTCAGGCGCTCCTTCGTACTGCGCGTGCGCACTACGATTGGAGCGCGCGCCAGAAAGAGCTGGCCGTCAATATACTCCTGCCCCACATCTCCGACAGCATCGCCGATCTCGTCGCCGATTACACGGCAACGCTCGACCACACGCTCGAAGGTGGAGTCGTGAGTTATCTTTATGGGGAACGCCCAACGTTCGTCCAGCTGCCCAAAGATCGAACGGAAGACATGACTGACTGGGTAATGACATTCCAGGTCAGGGATTCGGGTGCGAATGCGTACGTCTTCGCCAAATGGCAAAAGACAAAGACGCTTCCGTGGCTTGTCAGCGCGCTTTCGCGAGCTTCGCGCTCGGATAAGATCGTACCCGCATTACTCGCCGCTTCCGAAAACATCAAGGCAGAGAGTCCTGCCTACCAGACCGTCCGCTTCCACGAAGCGCGGCTCCTCGTCGCACGTGGAGAGAATGATCGCGCACGGGATATAATTGACGCTGTCTTGAACGCAGCACGCAACGAATATTTCCCGGCTTCTAGCCGAAACCAGTTCCAGGAGCTTCGTCTGAAACTCGCGCAGAGTTATGATGAGATGGTCGCGTTTCTTGAACGCCGCCCGGCCGCGCTCAGCGGAGACTATGAAGGCTCTGAGTTACCATTCACTGACAAGGATAAAGAATTAAAGGAGGATCAGAAGTATTTGACACCGCTCGATGAGATCGGCGTGCAAATTCTCAGTTACTCTCTACCGAACTCCTACTTCACGCGACTTGGGGCGACTCCATCATTCAGCCACGAACTACGTGCGCGATTGGATGTGACCGGCTGGGTTCGGGCAGTACTTGCCAATGAGGATGAGCTGGCGCAACAACTTGCCAAGTTATATCTGAAGGAGATGCCTGTTCGAACGCGGCTCTTCGCCCGTTACAGCGCCGCAACCACCGTGACCGAACGACACTACGAGGCAATCGGCATTCTTCTGCACGCCAAAGGATTCTCCCCGTACTTCAAAATGGGACTCAGCCGCTTCGAAGATGACACCGCCGCCGATAGTTACCGCGACAACTGGTGGTGCAGCGAAGAGACTGAGCACAGTGCGGACTCCATGAAGGACTACTATCTCGAACGCGGCTGGTATGGCTCTGCTCCGCCGCCCGCGCGAACAGAGCTTCCGCTCCCATTTCTCACGCCGGACGAGCGCCACACTGCGAGTGACGAACTCTCGCGCATTCGAAAATGTCGCAGTTCGGTTGGGTATCTGAACAAGGAGGCGCTGACCTGGGCCAAAGCCGCACCGAACGACCCCCGTATGCCGGAGATGCTCCACCGCGCCGTGCAAGGCTCGCGCTATGGATGCGAAGATGAAGACGCGACCGCGCCAGTAAAAGCCGCCTTTACGTACCTGCACAAACACTACCCGAAATCCCCCTGGACCAAGCGAACGAAGTATTGGTTTTAGGAGCTGTGATTATGTAGGCGCGGCTCTACTTCGCAAGAACGAGTGCGCTCGTTCGCACACCATCTTCGGTTGCAACGCGACGATAATAAATACCGGGAATCGCATCGGCCGCATTCCACTCGACCTCATGCGGCCCGGCATCGAAGTCCTGATCGGCAAGCGTTGCCATTTCGTGGCCGAGCATATCGAATATTTTTAGCGAGACATGCTCCGCCCGCGGCAGGGTGAAGGGGATTGTTGTGCTCAGGGTGAAGGGGTTGGGGAAGTTGGAGGGGGATGATTTTGATTGTAGATTGGAGGAAACAACGCTGTGTGCGATCATCTCGGAGAGTTGGCGAGACCAGACACCATCTCCATTCGTGCCGGCAAATACTGTCGCGCCAATCATCGAGAATGAAGATGGCCATGCCTTTAGGCCGGCGTCAACTTTTGCCCAACGTCCGCCACTGTCGCTTGAAAGAAACAATCCCGACTGGTAGGTTCCAGCGAGCAGTGTTGACCCAAACGCCGCGAGTGAATGGACGAAGAGGTTACTTAGACCCTTGTTCGTTTCAACCCAAGATGCTCCGCTGTCGGTTGACTTGAACACGCCACCCATGTATGTACCGGCAAAGAGATTCGTACCGATGACCGCCAGCGCATTGACGTGAGTGTTCGTCATCCCGACTCTTGAATTAGTCCAGGTTTTCCCTTCATTCGTGGAACGGAAAACGCCGCTATCCTGTGCAGCGGCAAAGATGACGGATTCCATCGCCGCCAGCCCGACGACATTCAGTTGAGTCAGACCGTCACTTCTTTGCGTCCAAGTCACGCCCGCATCCGTCGAAAAGACGACCCCTTGGCCATGGAGTCCCGCAAAGATAGAGGTACCGCTGGTAGTGAGCGTGTTCACGTACATCTTTGCAATTCCCGAAGTAGCCGCAATCCACGAAGCACCAAAGTTGGTTGAATAATATGCGCCTTCGCCAGAGGTGCCAGCCAAGATGCTCGTTCCCATTGTGGCAAGAGCCAAGACGCCTACGTTCGGGGGTAGGCCGGTAGTATCATTCCTCCAGGAAGCTCCATTATCAGTTGAACGGAAGATGCCATTCGCTGGAGTTCCTGCGAATAGGTCAGTACCGACTGCCGCGAGCGCACCAACCTCAATATTGAAGTCGGTCATCGGCGTGGTTTGCACCCATTGGGCTTGGCCAATGGTACTGAAGGCCATCGTAATGAGTATTGTCAATAGTATTTGAGTCTTCATACGAGTCATGTCAATATTACTAACGACACGCACTAAGGTTACTTTGTTACACCTCCAGTCAATCCCCCCGCCCCGGAAACTTCTTTCTCCGATTCCGCACATAATCCACGAAGACGAACTGGCCGAGATCGTTGAGGCCGGAGTAATACGCGCGGCCATGATTCGATTTCGTTAGCTCTTCGACGAAGCCGATGAGATAGGGGTCTTGCGCGACCATGAAGGTGGAGATGGTGATCTTCTCGCGGCGGCAGGCGAGCGCTTCGTCCAGCGTTTTGTTGACGATCTTGGGGTCGAGTCCGAACGAGTTTTTGTAGAGGCGTCCATTATCTTCGAACATGGCCGACGGCTTACCGTCGGTCACCATGAAGATCTGTTTGTTGACGTTGCCGGAGCGTTTGAGCAACTGCCGCGCGAGGCGGATTCCCGCGCGGGTGTTCGTGTGAAATGGCCCGACTTCGAGAAAGGGCAATTCGTTAACGGTGATGAGCTTGGCTTCGTCGCCGAAGGTGACCACATAGAGTTGGTCCTTCGGGAATTTCGTTTTGATGAGTTCACTAAGTGCGAGCGCCACCTTCTTTGCTGGAGTGATGCGGTCCTCGCCGTAGAGGATCATCGAGTGGGAGATGTCGATCATGAGGACCGTCGCGCACGAGGTGAGGTGTTCGGTCTCATAGACTTCGATGTCCTCTTCCGTCAAATGCAGGTCACCGCTTTCCACCCCCCAGCCCCCTCCCGGTTCCGAGGTGGGGGAGTTCGGGTCAGTGGTGTCTAGGTCGCGCAGGTTACGCTTTTGGGCGTTCTGAATTGTTTGAGTAAAATCGATATTCGAAGCTTGGTCGCCGAAGGTGTAGTTCTTCGTATTCTGCGTACGCTCGATGCCGCTGCCAGTGTGCGGTGTGTCGTGGGCACCGCTGGGCGCTTTGCGCAGCGACTTGAACATCTCCAGCAGCGCATCCCGGCGAATGTTTTGGATGGCTTTGTTCGTCGGCTTCAGAAGC
The DNA here is from genome assembly GCA_903900335.1 of uncultured Ignavibacteriota bacterium. Lineage (GTDB taxonomy): Bacteria > Bacteroidota > Ignavibacteria > Palsa-1295 > Palsa-1295 > PALSA-1295. The sequence goes on from CAIUMP010000056.1 coordinate 88,510, forward strand.
GCATTCTCATCTTCCTCTATAAGTCCCAGTTTTTTCAGATCATCGACGAACATGTCTAGCGTCATGTTCGGGCCGAAGATCTGATACTGTTCGTCGAGGTAGCGCATCCATTCGAGCGACTCGTCCACATCGCCGGAAGTCTGGAGGAGGATTTGGCTAAAGAGGTCGAGAAGCTGCCGCAGCCTGTCCTCGGCGGTGGCGCTTTCGTTGGGGATCCATTGGGAGTAAGATATTCGCATGAAGATATACTAACCGTTCGGAGCGCAGAGAGGTTTGTTTTCAAAGTCCCTTCGTTCACGCAGAAAGAGTTATTCATTAGTTGAAGATTTCGTAACAGCCTTGCGATACCTTTTTTCGTTTCAGGTCACTTAAACCTCGTAGGAGCGAGGAAGTCTGTTATGAAGTAAGAAGTTCTTATCGATAGGAGCGTGCAAGCCGGAAGCAACACATTCTGGAAATTGGTAGAGACCGAGAAGGACACCATCTGGCGTCTGGCTCGGGCGCTTACGCATTCCTATGCTGAGGCGCAAGATCTCGTGAGCGACACCTGGGTCGAAGCCTATCGCAGCTTTCCTTCTCTTCGTGAGGAGGCGGCTTTCCGGAAATTCGTCAGCACGATCACCGTACGGCTGCACCGCCGGAAACGCTGGCGCGCCAGATTATTCGATCCACTCGAAGCCGCGAAAGAAGTGCGCAGCGATTCGATCCGCGAATCCTCCCACGATCTCGAGTTACTCCTTCACGCATTGTCTCGATTGCCTGCGCGACAACGGGAGGCCATCGTTCTCTTTGAGATCACGGGGCTATCCTTGAAGGAGATTCAAGCCATTCAAGGTGGCACGTTGGCGGGTGTGAAATCCCGCATCAATCGGGCACGCAATGGTCTCCGAGATATGATACTCGAACCTTCAGCAGATCATGGGGCATCGCGACACGATGTCGCGCTTGAAGGCTTTACGCTCGGAAGTATTCGCTTACAACAGCTATGAAACGAACGACACACATAACGGGGAACCGGGAGAGCGACCTCTTCGAACCGCTGCGTTCGCTGTCATCGCCATTCGGAGTCGAGCGCATTCAACTCGCCGTCCTCGGGTTCTCTCACCGCGTTTCACTGTGGAATGTTATCCGTAGCTTTCTCGCAGAGTTTCTTGCTCTAGGTGTAATTACGGCCACGGCTGCTAATTTCATCCCGATCCTCCACGCTGATGTTGCAACCGTAGCAAACGCGACAGCCGCGCCGAAGGACAATAGAGTAGCGAGAGTTGATCATATTCGACCAGTTTCCGCAGCGGTGCAATCTGCAACGACTGTCTCGTCCGGTTCGCTGTTAGTTACCTCTACCCCTCCAAAGGTTTCGCCTTCAGCGGTCGAAGCACAATCAATAGAGTATCTATCCCAGACTATCACAAGGGTACAGCTGATACCAGCTGGCACACCGCGAGCCGAAACCCGTTCTTTAAATGCCTCTTCCATCCTGCCAGTTTATGAGTCTCCTTTTTTAGCGAGCGAATCGAAGACTGTATTTTCATCGAGCGTCGTTGGCGGAGCATTGTTCGGGCGGATGCGCATGATCGCCGAGGGCATTGATCTCAATCTTGCCAGAGAGAACTACTCGCTCACGTTTGGCTATTTGCGCGCAAATGGCAATCGCAACTTGGATGAGGAGATCCTGCATCATCCGAGCGACCTGAAACTACTGGTTGCAGAGGAACGGCAGCAATTCAGCTTGCTCGCTGGAATCGCTATACCGATGGGACCAATCCAAACCCATGCCTCCATTGGGCCCTCCTATCTAGTTTTGAAAACAACCACAGCCACCTCCGCGACGAAGGTACTTGATCTTCCAACTTTGCAGTATCGTTTCGGGGCTCAATGTGACATAGAGATCGACTACTCTCTCAGCAGCGCGATCCAGGCCGGCATTCGGGGAACAGCCGGCTACTTTGGGATGCCAACAGGCGCGGTACTTCTTGGTCTGACAGTGACGCCATAACATATCGGGGTCGGGACTTTTTTCGGTTGATTTCTCAACCGCGGGATTGCTCGTCCAAAATTTCAGAACGCATCATCTTTTCGAGCGAATCGCTATGATGAACAAAGGACTCTCGAAGCTGGGACTTCAGCTTTTAGACAAACTCACTGACTCCTTTCCCACGATTGTACCGCAGCTCTTCCAGAGGGCGTTTCTTGGTACGCTTGGAAGCAGCTTTGTCCATGGCCAGATCCAGGCGTCGTATGAGCGGAAGTGGTGCGCTTCTTCGTTCCGCGCTTCTCACTTCTCACCGCTCTCAAAGCCCGAGAAGATTCTCCTCGCTGTCGATGTCTGCATTGGGGATGCCATACTCGCCAGCGAATGTTTGCCGGTTCTGCGGCGCGCCTATCCTGAGGCGGAGATTCACTATCTGTGCAATAAGACCGGAGGTGAACTTGTCGAGGGAATGCCCGGCGTGATCGTACACAACTTCGTTCGCGGAGAGAAGGGGTTTCCAACCCGGGAGGATCTCATTGGGATCAGGGCACTCGTGGAGCGAGAATCCTTCTCTCTTGTTTTGAACATGGGGCCGTTCATTACGAAGCGAACGCTCACGCGGCGCGGATGGGAAGCCGCTGCTTCGACCGTGCTTCAGCTCTATATACCATTCGCTGCCTTCGTACTCCTGGCATGGAAAGAGAATGGCCAGCGCCACATTTCCTATCTTGCTAAGATCTTCCTTCAGGATTTCCTCGGACGCTTTAATGAGGCGCACCAGCCGGCCAGATCATTGGAGAACCAACTTCGGATATTGGGGCAGGATTCCAACAGCGAAGCGGAGCCCCTAAATTCGAATCGCGTCTATCTTTCGGATGTGTCCATCGACGCAGCAAGGCGATTTCTCCGATCACACAATCTTCAGCCCGGAGGTGGTTTACTGTTCTTCAATCCGGATGCCACCTCTCGTTTTGGCATGATACCATTGGAGATCCAACGCCGCATTATTCAGGATGTCACAAGAATGGAGGGTGTTTCTGCGGTGCTCATCGGTCAGGCCTACTCCAATCCACTGATCGAACGCGAGATCATTGCTTCGCTCGATAGTATCTCCCGACACAAGCTTGTGCTCGTACCACACATGCCGATCGGAGCGTATGTTGCGCTCCTGGACGCTTGCGACATGTACATCTCGGGCGACACCGGGCCGATCCATATAGCTGCAACACGAAAACTTTCGCCAAAGGACTCCGCGCCAATGCGAAACAAAACCTCCGTCGTGGCGATCTATGGTGCAACCGACTCGCGGATGTATGGCTACGATTCTGAGCAGCCAAATCATGTACCGGCCAATCAAGATGCTCCATCACGAGCGTTCTCTGCACCAGTACCGTGCAGAAATATTACGTGTATCAATAAGTTTGGCAAATTCTGTGAGGAGGTTCGGTGTTTCGATCGGTTGCCAGTGGAGGAAGTAGCGGCATACATCGCATCTTATTTCAGTCAATTGTCTAAGACACGTGCCTTGGAATCTGGCTCAGCCATTCAAACTGATCTGGATGCAGCTGTCCCGAACATTGAATTCAGTGTAGATATAGAGCGTGCATTCGTTAGTTGATACCGTCCTCTTTCTCCTCTGCGTCTATGGCATGGGTTTCGCCGCTGCGATCCCGGTTGGTGCATCGCAACTTGAGGTTGCTAAGCGATCTCTTAAGGGGTTTCTCCTTTCCGCTTTGGCGGTCGTAGCTGGTTCGGTATCGTCTGATCTGGTCTATGGGTTCATTGCGCTCTTCGGTCTTGGCGCGTTGCTTCAACAGCCCGCCGTGGAGGCTGGCTTCTGGTTGCTCAATGGTCTCCTGACGCTCGTGCTTGGCATCATCACCCTGCGCGATGCGATACGAGAGAATGCAAGCGCATCTGAGAACCTACTTCCGCGTACGGTCGCGATCGATAACTCATCACAACCCACGATCACTGAGCCACTCGCAATTGCCAGATTGCGAAAACCAGGGGTTGCGTACCTCACCGGATTCTCCCTCGCATTCACCAACCCAATGATGATCGCATGGTGGCTGCTGGCCGCACAATTGCTCAGGGGAGTTCATCTTGCCCCTCCCGACACGCTGGCCACGCGCATTCTTTTCCTTGCAGCCGGCGCACTTGGCATTGGATCCTATCTTTCTATCTTTGCGCTGCTCGTGCATCGTGCACATAAGACCGTCTCTCACCAACGCTCGAAGAAGATCAATTCCCTGTTTGGCGTCGCGATGATCGCGCTGGCAATCTATTTTATCATTCGTTCTGTAAACGTCTTCTTGACACTCTAAGCCGCACGTTCATCCCTATGCGATGATGTTCAGGATGGCATTGACAATAGCCTCACGGACCACATTCGTTGTCTGAAGCTCCGTCCGATCACGTTTCCGCAGTAGTGGGATGATCTCCTCGGCATTATCTATTGCGATCATCTTCCCTTGCTCGATCAACCAGCGATCCACAGCCCCTTCGGGGCCTTTGAAGATCGATATGACTGGCACGCCAAGCACCGCGGCCTCGCGGTTCATTGTGCCACCCCCGCCAATTACGAGATCGGAGTGATACAGAAGGTTCATGCCATTCACAGCATGAGTGGGAATGATCACATTTGGAGCGGAGTCCCACTCAGAAATCAATTCTCTCCTTTCCTGCTTGTTGCGTGGAATGAGAACAATCTGAGCATTGTCCCGCGTACTGAGATCTTTCATGATCTTGGCAAAGAGTCGAGAGGACTCATCACTGCGATAGTGCGCTGTAGCGGATGGGGGACGTATTGTGACGATGACCTTTGTAGTAGCCAATCCGAGTTGATCGACGAGGCTGTTGTCTGGCGTGAAGGATGATAGGTATGTTTCCTCCTTGAGGCCTGGATACGTCAGATATTTACTTCGCGCAAGCCCTAGTTGTTCAAGTTTCGAAAACGGGATCACCTCGGGCGTCATGACGAACGTACTCAAACGATTGAACAGACGAACGCTTGCGCCTTCGTAATCATAGAGTGTTAAAGATGGAATCCGCAGTAGCTTCGACGCAAGCAGCAACCCTCGCGAACCATGCCCAACGGCAAGCGCGATGTGCTTTCCCTGCAGATACCACGCAAGCGCGATCGCACGAGTGAGAATGCCGACTGTCTTGCGAACGGTTGATCCACCATATTCACCGCCGACAACCTTCGCATTCAGTACCGCTTGTTCGACAAGCTCTTGTGTTTGGGCGAAATCCCTGGCGGTGAGAATGACTTCGAAACCCTTCGCTTCAAGCTCGCGAATGATTGGCAGGAAGAACGGCACATGGGGCGTGTTCTCCAGATCGATCCAGACGTTGCGATGCTCACTCATACGCGGCGAGTTCGGCTAATCCACGGAACATCCACGCATTCGACCAACGCAGGTATGGAATTCGATTTGTGAATAGGCGATGCCTTTGATAATAGAAGTATCCCTTCGGCGAACGCATGTTCTCGATCGACCACGCCGCGACACGCTGTGCAGTGTCAACGTCGCCGAAGGTGGCAAGTGTTACCATTGCTTGCCCAAGTGCGTGGGCATCGATTGGAAAGCGTTTGTTTGAGAAGTAGTTGACTGCAAAGTCCTCGGCAATGAAGGTCTTCTTAAAGTATATAAAGCCCCGTGTGGCTGAGGCAAGAAGCTCTGCATCACGGAGTGCCTCTGCAATGTGCCTCATGGAAACGACTACAAAGCCGGTATGAAAGGAGTCGATCCATGTTTGAGACACCTCACGTCCATAGACCCAGGAACCGTCGGAGGCCTGAAAGCATGCAACATACTGTGCGGCTTGACGCGCGAGGCTCATGTACTCGTCATTGCCCAGTAATATCCCAGCATTCAGCAAGAACTCCGCGCCAAGTAAAGAAGCGTTGAAAACGATCTGCGGATCATCCTGGGCATATCCGAATGCAATGCCAGTATCTGGCACCGTAGTGACGCGAGAGACGGAATGTAGGACATATCCAACTGCGCGTTCAAGCGCATTCTTCACTTCCTCTGAAGGATGTTCCGCACAAAAATCCGCAAGCGATATACCCGCAAATGAAGTGGTAACAATGTTCGGCATTCCTGTTGGCAGATAATGCGTCCGCGACTGCCATGGAAAGGGGTAGCCCCAACCACCGTTCGCGTGTTGCAAGCGAAGGAGCTTCCGTACAAGTTGTTCTGCATCGTCGTGCCAACTCAGGGTAGCACGTTCTTTCGCTCGAACCAAGCCTGAGATGAACAGCGCCAACGCCTTCGCATTTTCTGATCGAGGGACTCGAAGGAGTCGTCGAACATTGATCGGTGATCGCCGCCCAAGTTGCACCGCCGCCAATCGCACAAGCGGGCTCCTTAGTCCTTGCAAAAATGGCGACGTCAGTAGATCGTGCGGATCATTACCGGCAAAGCTCGATTCCTTCGCCCATTGATAGAGCGACTGCAGTTCGGCCCGCGTGGGTTCGGCATCCGTGGTAATGGTGGGCATTACTGTGGCAACGCGAAGGGGAGGGCTTCCGGTTGCCCGAAACGAGTCAAAAACCGCCACTGCCCTAACTTTCCTTCTCTTTGCAACACTTTTCTCCGTATATTTGAGGTTTAGATGTGTACATACTTTCGTAGGAGACATCAGAATGAAACTCGTCGTTCGAATAGGGTTATTGTTGGTCATTGTCGCATCGGTCGGATGCCTCGTTCTTCCTTCCAAGGCACAGGTCAGGTACCGCCGCGGAACTCCAACTCCGGGCTTTCCCCGATCGCAGTTCTATGTGGTCGATTCGGATGACGAATCGCCATATAAGCCAACGTTCAAGTTTATTGACACAACCTTTGTCACCTGGATCCGTGTCACAGGCTTTCCGGCCTCAGACACCAGTTCGTCGCGGATCGGTGCTACCGTTGATACGGTCCTTATGCCCTATTATCTCAGCAGCATTTGGCTCCTGCAGCCACCATTCGCTGACCCAATGGGACACATGACACCGGGCTCCTCGATCTCGACAAGTGGTACGATCTGCTTCAGTGGTATAGATTCCTCCTCGAATAATCAACCTATGCCGGTCGCCAGCGCTCTCATGGATCTGGTTGCACCGCTGTGGGGTGATTTTGAATTGATTCAGAGCGGATCTAATCGAACCAATATCTATGTCCGCCCTGTCAGCCCGGATTCCTTCTACGTCTCGTTCTATAACCTTGGACTCAAAGGGACGAACGGTCAGATCCGAGCGACATTCCAGGTCGTCTTCCGCGCAGTCGATAGCTCGATCACCTTCGAGTACAAGTCGTTCGACGGAACACTCAATGGCGTCCCCGCAGCTCAGATCCTCCAGCAATCGGTGACGATCGGCGTCATGGGCCGCTTCCTGAACATGGGCACGATGTATCTCCATAAAGGATATTACTACGCCACCAGCTCCACTGGGCACGCACAGAGCCTGCACAACGGGCTTGCCGTGAAATTCTTCCGAATGGATAAGGATGCTTTTCAAATTACCGGCATCAGCTTCCCACCCTACGACCGATATGAGCTCACATCCAGCACGATGGCGCCTTCGTGCGACATCAACAACTCCTCGGACTCTGCCATTCGTGTCTTTGTCACTACGACGATGACCAACCTGAGCACGGGGGTCGTGTTCTATTCCAAGCATGATAGTATTGATGTGGCATTACAAAACACGGCCACCTTTACTGGTGCTTCCTATCAAGGGTTGCCAACGGGTGCATATAAAGTAACATTCGTACTCTCCTATCGCAATAACATATCCGACCAGTGGGCAGAGAACAATACAGCAACTCGCTACTTTGTGTATCTGGGAAATCCCACCGTGCCATTCCGCGAGGAGTTCAACAGCGGGCTATCCCCAAGTTTGTGGTCCAATAACGGCGCTGACGTTCGAGATGCCTCGACCATCATGTACACGCCTATTGCACCGGTGGCAAAGGGTGTGAAAGCGGTGGTGCTCAATCGACTCGATCCAAGCGGCCAATCATACCCCACAGATGCCGGCGGCGATACGCTCACAAGTGCACCGATGGATCTGACTGGCCAACCTGGTCCTGTCTACCTATACTTCCACTATCAGCGCGGACTTTCCAGCGACAGCAGTCAAGCGGGTATCTACAGCCGCTTCCACTCAGGCCCAGAGCTACCCATCCCATACGCGCAAGGTGGCATGGCGCAGTTTGGTGATACACTCTTAGTAGAAGGACTTGTAAGCAGTGGTAATAGATGGAATCCCGATGAATCTTCCTGGTCGAAGATCGGGGTGATCACCGGTGGCTTTGACGTAAAGACCCAGACGTTCCGCGCACTGCTTGGCAACCAATTTCTGCACGATCATTTCCGGATGAGGCTTCGTATCCAAGCACGCAACTCCATCGCGGATAAGTCCCCGATGACTGCCCAATATTTCCTGGAAGATGCGGATAACTTCGTCGTCGATGCGATCCATGTCGAGCCCATTCCATCCCACAAAACAGAGCTCGAACCGTTGGATGTTGATCTTGGCAATGGGGTCTTCAACCACATCCCACGCGACCTCTCTGGCGGACTTACTCCGAAAGTGCGCGTCATGAATAACGGCGATGACGTTGCACTCGGACTCTTCATCGCTCATCTTCGCATTTGGGATGGCATTGGGAGGATCGTCTATGATAGGATCAGCCATTGCGACATTCCATCCCCGCAGACAGATCAATGGTACACCTTGCCGGCGTGGGACATTCATGGGAGCCAGGGCGGCGTCTTTACCGCACTCGTCACGCTTGAAGCGACCGACTATGATCTGTATAAAGCCAACGATACAAATCTCTTCTACAAGCCGCTCGTCATTGACGATCAGTATTCTATGGATGATGGGCAGCCGGATGCCGTGGGCACATCTTCAACCGCGCCTACGAACTTCTACTACACCTTTACACCGCTGGGGAATGACACGCTGCGCGGTTGCCGCTTTTATTATACTGGTTCCAGTTCAGCTGCGTCGTGGTCCGTGGACATCTTCGCAAATGGCACGACAGTAAATCGCAGCTTCTCGGTCACCCCTTCGGGCGCTGGTTGGTATCAGGCGAATTTCGCGCCCGTGGCACTCAAGGACACAACCGTCTATCGCCTGCACTTCACCATGAGCAGCGGCACCAACTTTGGCGGGGACAACTCTAACGGGCTTGTCTATTACACGCTATTGGACTCCGTAACAAGTGCAAACAATCGCTATGGAACACTTCACCCGGACGTCCTCAGTCATTTCTTCTACTCTCCAACGGTTTCCTACACCTCCCCGACAGCGACCGACGCAGCAAACGGTGGCTTCCTGGTGCCAATGTTCCGATTGGTCTTCAGCGGGGCGACAAATTATCTCCCCGTCGAACTTGCTTCCATTTCCGCACAGAGGAATAGCGGCGGTGCGGTGGTGCTTTCGTGGAAGACGGCGGTGGAAGAAAACGTGGCATTGTACGAGATAGAGCGCGTGAGCACACATGAACTCATCGCGCAGCTTCCTGCGCGCAATATTTCCACTGGGGCAGAATATGCTGCAATGGACCGGACAGCACCGGCCGACAACGTGCTCTACGAGATCTTCGCGCGTGACAAGGATGGCTCCCGCTCATCGCTTGGAAGAGTTCTGGCCGCGCCGTTTGGAAACAACGCAGGCCTTACGATTGCTGCATACCCAAATCCTGCGCGTGGGACACTCTCAATTACTTCCAACCAACAACTTGATGGTGTGTTGCTCATCGATCCGCTCGGGCGAGTCGTTCGCCGTTTCGGCGCTGTTTCGGGTACTGAGTCATTCGATGTAACAAATGTGCCTAACGGAAGTTATTTCCTCTGCGCATCAACGGATGCAAAGTCTGTGCGTACCCGCATTACCATTCTACACTGATCTGTCCATCGGCGAAGTAGCACTGATCCAATGTAGCAAAAAACGGATGTTTCGCTTCTCGTTCATAGCGGTCGTTCTGTTCCTATCCACTGCGGGTGGCCCTGCGTCAGGGCAGACCGTCATGCCGCGCGCGGGAAGGAATTTCACGTTCGGGATTATCGAGGGGCCAGATCGAAACGTATCTTCGGGTGGCCCATTCGTTGCATCCCAACTAACACTCACAGCTCTCAGCACGTATGATGGAAGCGGTACGGTAACTTCCCCGAGCGGCTACTCGCAACCCTTTAGCTTCACTGCCAATCATCCGACAATTATCGATCTGCCGCACAACCTTACGCATCAAACCGATCTCGGCAAAACTGCGAAAGGCGTCCTGGTTCATACCACACGACCTGTCAACCTGGTGCTGGAGGATTCCGTCGTAGATGCTGGCGATGCATCGCAGATCTACCCTGATGATGGGCTGGACACTAACTACGTTGTGAGCGAGTGGGGACTTTGGAATGACATTGGCGAGAACAACCGCGTCGAGTTCTTGGTCACAGCGAGCCAGGACAGTACACACGTTTCGATTGTGCCATCGTCGATGACCATGCTGATCGAACCATCCAACGTGTCGATCGAGATAATGCTCATGAAGGGTGAGTGCTATATGGTCAAAGCGGACTCCAACTCGCGACCAAAGAACATCGGGCTTTCGGGCTCAACAGTGAGGGCTGATAAGCCCGTGTCGGTCATGGTGGGGACGACATGCGCGTATGTTCCGGCAGGGGTTCAATCCTGCAATGAGCTGATGGATGAGTTGATCGGACGAAAGTGGTGGGGTACCCATTTCTTCGTTCAACCCTTGGGGAATGTGGACTCCATGGTAGAGTTACTACTAACAGGTGACACGGATTTCGTGGCGATCATTAACGGCACCCCAAGTCTTGCAAACGGCAAGAGGCTGGTTTCAGAAGTGCGGGGTGCTGCGGAAATTCTCGCGACTGTACCTGTAGAAGTTCACCAACTTACGAGAGGAAGCGAACTCTCTCCCGGTGCGCAAGGGGACCCGACGCTGGTGACCATTCTGCCCGTGAGTCAGTACTCCGACACGATGATCTGGGTCAGTCCTAACATGCTTGCTGATTTGTCCCCGTTCACTCATTGGGCACCGATCATCTTTCCTACAGCGGCGTACAATTCAATCATGCTCGATGGTGTCGCGCTCGCAGCGATTCCAGCAACACGGCTCGCTGGTGTCGTGCGCCCCATTAATGCGAGCGCGTGGTCAGCGATCAATCCGATCGTTAGTGAGGGCGTGCATACCTTGTGTTCCCCTGTCCCAATCTTTGCGCTTTGCACTGGATTCCAACTGGCTGATGCGTATTCCTTCATTCCCGGCACCGTTCTGCCTCTCTCGAAACCGGATGGTACACAGGGACTGCCGACAGAGTCAGCTAATGAATCTGCGAGTCTTGCGGTTTCCATCTATCCGAATCCGTCAAGCACCTATGTGAGGGTCATCGGAGCGGTGCCACTCTCGGACATTGGGCTCGTCGATCCGCTTGGCCGCGAGGTGATACACATCGCTACAATCTCAGATGAATACTCGTTCGATGTCGAACACATCCCGGCAGGAACGTACACCTTGGTTGCTAACAGCAGATCTTCGAACGCTCAAGGACACTGGCAAATATCGATCATCCACTAATTTACAAAACGTATCGTGAGATCAATAACGCATTCTGGGTGGTCCTCGGTGAAGCGCATTCGGGCACTGTGCTTTCTCGTCTTCTTCGCGCTTACTCTTTTTTCGGATCTATCCGCAAACGCGCAGGCTACGCTGCAGCGCGCTGGTCAGAATTTTACCTTTGGTATCATTGAGGGGCCTGATCGTCTTGCTGTCTCGGACACGAACGTTCAGCCCTCGCACATCACGGTCACTGTCACGAGCCCATTTGATGGCTGTGGTGTGTACCTGTCACCCGATGGCGAAGCGGGTCAGTTCTCGTTCACGGCGAATAGGCCTACCATCTTCGACCTGCCATACCACCTGATGCACCTGACCGATCTTGGCAAGACGAGGAAGGGTATTCTTGTACACACCAACGAACCAGTAAATATCGTCCTGCAGGACTCCGTACCGGAGGCCGGCGAAGCAACACAGATCTTTCCTGATGAGGCGCTGGACACCAGCTATGTAGTCAGTGAGTGGGGTCTGTGGAATGACTTTCGTGAGAATAACCGCGTGCAGTTTCTCGTAACTGCAAGTCAGGATAATACCATTGTTACGATCGTCCCGACAGTTCGAACATTACTCGGACAGCCTGCTGGTGTACCAATCGTCGTTACGCTTATGAAGGGCGAGTGCTATATGGTGAAGGCAGACTCCTCATCGTTCCCACTGGAGACTTCTCTTTCTGGTTCGACGGTCGTCTCAACAAAGCCCGTCAGTGTCATCGCTGGCATCACATGCGCGTATGTTCCGTTGGAGAAGCAATCGTGCAATGAGATCATGGATGAGATCCTCGGCAAGAAGTGGTGGGGCCAGCACTTCTTCGTGCAGCCGCTCGGAAATCGGGATCCCATGGTGGAGCTCTTGATCACGAGCGACCAAGACTTCTTCGCGACGATCAACGGTGCGCCTTCTGCATCCTCTGGAAAACGGCTCTACGCGGAAGTTCTCGGACCGGCAGAGGTCCAAACATTCGCTCCAACACAAGTGGCACAGTTGACGCGCGGGAGCAGCTTCTCCTTTTCTGGCGAGAGCGATCCTTCGGTAGTCACTATTCTTGATACGTCGCACTATGCCGACACAATGATCTGGAATGCACCGCATATTGTGGAGTCTGATTTTTCAAGCTTCGCAAACTGGGCACCCATCATCTTCCCAACGGCGGATTCAGACAAGATTTTTCTCGATGGTATTGCGCTCAATGCGATTCCGATCGCAAAGTTATTCGACACTGTTCGCGTCATCAACAAAACCCGCTGGTCTGCCATCAATCCCAGTGTGGATGAAGGATTTCACAGGCTCACCTCTAACGTACCGATCTTCTCGCTTGGTACTGGATTCCAACAGGCGGATTCCTACTCCTTTATCGCTGGAACGGTTGGTCCCGGTATTCACCGCGACACGGCACATCATACCTTACTCCTGAAGCCCGAGCCAGCTACTGCCTGTTCAAATTTCGGCGTCAATGTCACCCTCGACGCACCGCTCACGCAGAAGGAATTTGCGACCAGCCTGCAGATCCTGCTTCGTTACGATCCAACGACGCTCTATCTGGTAGCCATCGAACCGCATGCTGTCCTTACCAATGCGACCTATAAGATCGACTCCTCGACGCCTGGTATATTGGCGATCTCTGTGGTGGGAATACCGCTGAGCGGCACGGATCTCTTCCGCATGGTCTTTGGTGGGTCGCGTTCGTCAGCAAGTACGTCCATCGGGAAGAACTCCGCTGCGGATGCGTGCGCGGATGCAATCGAGCAGATTCCGATCGACGCAGTAACATTCGCCGTCGAGCCCTCGACGGATTCGCTGCATCGCTCGCTGATACTTCGTTCAACGAAAGCGAAGTCCTGCACGCAGACAACACTCGCGTTGGTTGCAGATTCGATCATTAGCGGAAAGGATAAATTTATCCCTGTCCGTATCGAGCTGCAGTTTGATACAACGCTTGAATATCTCACGACGGTAATTCCGGGCATTCCACTTGCGCCGATCAACTACACGCAGTCGGGACAGAATAATGGCAACTACCGTTTGACGGTCAATGCGCCGACCGTGGTGAGTGGCGGCGATACCCTGCTTCTCTTTAGGTTATTCCCTCATGCGGCTTCGGATAGTGTGACGCTCCACGCGCGCGTTACCTATTTGCTCTGCGGTGACACAGTCGCTAAGGATCTGATCCTCCACACCTCCATCGCTGCAAATACGGATACTGGCAATACGTGGCTTTCCGTCGCTGTCTCGCCCGTTACCTTTGGAAATCCTGCCTCTGCGGATGTGACACTGTTCGGACTTCCATCGAGCGCTATCGTGAATCATTTCGATCTGTTCGTAAACTACAATGGCAATGTTTTGAAAGCTGTACAGGCGGATGTCAACGGCACCCTCACGAGCGGCTGGACTGCGAGCGTGCAGCAAATCTCCGAGGACGTTGCGAAGATAACATTCACATCCTCAGGTGGACCACTGGGTACGTCCGGTGTGTTAACACATTTGATCTTCAAGACCTACGTGTCGGACTCGGAGACTTCACCGATCAGCGTAATGAGTTCGCTACCCGGCACATCGAATGGCTGCGCAGTGGTGTATCAGTCGGCACAGGCACAAACGGTATTCCTGGGCAAGGATATTTGTGGTGATCCTACGCTCCGAGCATTCTTGTTGACGAACGGAGTGAAGATCGAGAGTGCCTTCCAGAGTGACGACGGAGGAATTGTTGCAAACATTCTGGCCGGACAAAGCGCAAACGTTGCGCTTTCAGTCTCGAATATGGTTGGCGAAAGCGTGTGGGCGTCCACTGTCGTGGTTGCGCCTGGTGTTCAATCCGTGCGCATTCCAGCAGGGTCCTTGTTGCCATCCGGCGGGTATGTCGTGCGTGCGGAAGCAAACCGGTTTGTATCGTCGCGGAAGGTGGTAGTTCGGAAGTGATGACTTTCGAACCCTTCGTTCAACGTTAGCTCAAACAAACTCCGGTCCCCACGAACCGGCAGGATAGAAATGCAGCGTGTGCTTCCGCTTTAGCACTGGTGTGTAGAGCTTCCACGATGCGAGCATCTCATCTGAACTGACGAACAGCGTTTGATCGCCAAGCATCACATCATGTAGTAGCGTGTGATATGCATCCGGAAGTGCACCGAATGCTTCCGAGTAAGAGAAATGCATCCACTCGGTCTTAAGCATCATCTCCGTGCCGGGGGCTTTCACTTCGAAGGACATGCGAAAGCCCTCGTTGGGCTGCACGGCAATCACTAAAACATTCGCAGAGGAGTGCGACTCTGTACTATTGTCGTGGAGTTTGTGTGGGGTGAAAAGATTGATCGGTGGGCAGCGGAATGTGATCTTGATCTCTGAGCTGTGATCCTTCAATCGCTTGCCCGTCCGCAGATAGAACGGCACTCCGTGCCAGCGCCAATTCTCCATGTGGAGCTTTAGGCCAACGAATGTCTCCGTGTTGGAATTTCTGCGAACACCTTTCTCCTCCCGATAACCGCGCACGCGCTCTCCGCCGATCTCACCATCGGTGTATTGCCCCATCGTTACATCGTTCTCGCCAATCGGAGCGATCGAACGCAGGACACGCACTTTTTCATAGCGGATGTCCGCCGCGGTAAAGGAGGCCGGGATCTCCATCGCAGTTAGCGCAATTAGCTGCGTAAGATGATTCTGTATCATGTCACGCATCGCCCCGCTCTTCTCGTAATATCCCGCACGTGACTCTACACCAAGCTCTTCTGCGACAACGATCTCCACCTTCTCTATCTTCTCCCGATTCCACATCGATTCGAAGATCGCATTGCCAAAGCGGAAGGCGATAAGGTTCTGCACCGTCTCCTTGCCGAGGTAGTGGTCAATGCGATAGACCTGCTCCTCGTCGAAGTTCTTGTGGACGACATCATTCAATTCGACAGCCGAGTCGAGATCGCGACCGAACGGCTTTTCAATGACGAGGCGCGTCCAGCCTTTGCTCTTGTTCAATCCCGCTGCACCGAGTGCTTCGATGGTCGGTCCAAACTGCGGCGGAGGCAGCGCAAGATAGAATATGCGATTTCCTGCCTGTCCGTGCGCTCGTTCCAGCTTCGCGATGCGCGCTGAGAGCTTCTTAAAATCTTCCGATGTGCTTTCGCCGATAGCGTGATAGTACAGTCGAGAGGAGCACCACTTGTTAGCGAGTTCGGCGTTACTTCCTAGAGATTCCTTTATAGCATCCTCGGCATTCTTTCGGAAGCCCGCATCATCCATGTCATTGCCGCGACCGATCCCTAGAATGATGATGTCCTCATTCATGTGGCCGGCGGCTGCCATTTCATAGAGCGAAGGGATCAGCTTGCGATGTGCAAGATCACCCGTTGCTCCGAAGATCGCGATAACGGCCGGCTGAGAGTGTTTGGTCATACGGTTTGCTTTCGATGTCAACAAATTACTCCTTTACGATAGGATGGCCGCCGAACTCATTGCGCATTGCCGAGAGCAATTTATCACTGAAAGACTCTTTCTCCCGAGAGCGAATGCGTTCAAGTAAGGAGAGTGTCATGATCGGCGCAGGGACATCATTCTCAATAGCTTCGAAGACCGTCCAACGGCCTTCACCGGAATCGGCTACGACGGGTGCGATGCCTTCCAACTCTGGATTCTTTGCGAGAGCATCGGCTGTGAGATCAAGCAACCACGAGCGAACAACACTTCCATATCGCCAGATCTCAGAGATCTGGTGCACATCAAATTCGAAGCCCTTCTTATGTTTGAGCAATGAAAGCCCCTCAGCGTAAGCTTGCATCAGTCCGTACTCTATACCATTGTGTACCATCTTGACGTAATGCCCTGCTCCGCACTCGCCAACGCGACCCCATCCTTGCGTCTTCGATGGAGCGAGCGTCTCGAAAATCGGGGTGAGATACTCGACGATCTTTTCATCGCCGCCGATCATCATACTATACCCTTCCTTCAAGCCCCAGATGCCGCCGCTTGTGCCGGCATCGACGAACGCGATATTGCTCGCTCGCAAGGATTCGGCGCGGCGCATCGAGTCCTTGAAATTTGAATTGCCACCATCAATGAGAATGTCGCCGGTGTGAAGATGCGGAAGAAGACCAGCAATGGTGTCGTCCACTGGTGCACCGGCAGGGACCATGATCCATAGAATGCGAGGTGTCGGGAGCTTGCTGCATAACTCTTCAAGCGAAGCTGCTGAGCCGCCTCCAGATGCGACCATGCGCTGACGCGCTTCCTCGCTGGGGTCGTATCCGACGATTTGATGTCCACCGTTGATGAGGCGCGCCGCCATATTGGCACCCATGCGGCCAAGACCAATCATTGCTATTGTCATAGAGCTTTCTTAAACGATCGTGATCTGATAATTCCTTGACTCCCACTCCTCGCGGTCATTCCAGTGAAACGTGAACTCGATCCGGGTCTCGTTCAGGTCCTTCATTTCAATGTCAAAATAATAGACACCGAGCCTGGTGTGTTCGGAGTTCGCTTCGTGTTCCGTCTCCCAGTCGTCGAAGGTCCAGTGGAGCGTGAACGGTTCGGGAGCTTGCATTCGCAGTGTGGCATCGCACAACACCTTTGCGGGATGTCGGTTCGGCTTCCATATCTCGATAAGTCGGCACTGCTTCCGTTTGCCCTGATACCGCGCAACGACTTCCGGCACGGTGTCGAAAACTTTCCCATCCCGCACAGAGCGCAGCAGACGAATGTACTCCGCATGGGCCCACATGAGCGGCATGGCTGCCCCTGTGGGATGACCAAGTTTGAGCCAATCGGTTGGAGATTCTTCCATATCCCACACTTGCTCCGTCACCAACCCTGTCTTGCTGGCGAATTGCTCAATGGCTTTCAGGTACTCACCGGGGTCGCGACCTGCCGCGAGTTCGTAGTGTCCGCGTTCGCCTGTTAGCAATGGCCACAATCGTCCGGTACCCCAATCGTCGTAACCTGTGCCATCGTCGCGCTGGCCGTAACCATCGTGATTGTAGCGATAGTACGAAGGACCGAGTGGCGTCTCTCGGCGGAGAATGGTGTCGATGACTTTTACCGAATCGACAATAAGCGGATCATTGGCACTGCGTACACCATAACGAACAAGCTCTAAGAAGCCACCATCAACAATTTCATTTGCTGGATGCACTGGATTCATGTCTGGCCTCTGATTCTGAAGCGTGAGCGTCGTAGTATCAGGATCTTCATCCGAGGATGGATCGGTAAGATCGAGCGGCAAGATGCGAATGTAATGGCGTGGTACGTCGGCCACCAGTGTACCAGCATTCGTAACTGTCCAGGGTTCGATATGGCACTCGAGAAAGTCTGCGTAGTCGCGCAGATAAGCAGCGCTCGCTACTTCTTTGCGTTCCTCCGCGAATGCGGCGGCGGCGATCAGTGCGGAGATAACGGCAGCAAGGGTGGAAGGCGAGAGACCACTCGCCTCCTCCCATCGCTCCTGCTGCGTGCCGGGTCCGTGAATGAGAAGGAAGGAGGCAGCCCGCATCACCATCACGTAAGGATCAAAATCCTGCAAGCCCTTTTCGGTTGAGAGTCTATGAGCCAGCAGAATAGGAAAGGCCACTTCATCAAGCTGTGAGCCTTTCCAGTAGGGCTCACCATCAACCCAAAAGTTCTGCGAGAAACCTCCATCGCTGTGCTGCGTCGCAGCGATGTAGATCAAAGCCCGCAAGGGGCTGACCTTATCGCCGGCCGCAAGCAGCCCCATCGCGCTGTTGACAAGATCGCGCGTCCAAACAAGGTGATACCCACCCAGATTATCGGGGCCATCCTCCTTGGGATTGGGATCGCTCTTCGTTTCACCCCACGGGATGGAGAGCGATGCCACGAACGCACCTGGGAAGGTCTTATCTTCATGCCCCAGCAGGAGCGATGTGCTGCTTGCATAGAGTTTGCCAGAATCAGTAGAGTGTGCACCAAGCGGCAGAAACATCTTCGAAGCCTGTTCCCACTCATCCAGCACAAGCTTCCGGCGATCCTCGAACGGAAATCCCAGCGCCTGAAATAGCGTAGAGACTGCACTCTGCAACGTGCTCCCAAAGGCAAGACCAAGGGTAAACTCGTTCGATACGGTAAGATCGATTTCTCCGGTGAGCGCAACATTTCCATTGATGGCTTGGTCGTATTCCCACTGCATCTCATGATGTTCGGAAACATCGCGCCAGCCATCGGAGGCGCCAACAAAGCCGACGGAAAGCTTGCGAAACGCGGTGTTCGCACCAAGCGCACACCAGGATTCACCCTTGTGTGCGACCAGGAATTGTCGTCCTGCCTGCTCCATAACAAACGCTTCGTTGTTGTGGCCGCCGCGCTCCATGTGTGGTGAGAAAAGCACGTAGAGATGCAGCTTATCACGAAGGGATTTGCCAGCGTCCACGGTGATCCGCTGAAGGACACACGGGAATTGCGAGTCCGCGATGATCTCCTTATGGATGGAGTAGCGACCTTGGGGATCGCGATTCGTGGTGTGGTAACCAAGCGCGTGCATGGACATGCGTTCCATGGTTGGCACAAGATCGCGCTTCTCTTCGTGGAAAAATGTCTCACCATCGGTGATGAGGAATTGTAGGTCGCGGGTCTGTGGTGTGTCAACGGTCGGCCAATAGACCTCCGTTAGGATTCCGCGCCAAAGCGTGAACCAGATCTTGCTCGCGTCAGAGTAGGCGGTGCCTACGCCGTCCTTACTACCCGCAGTCCATCGTGGCTCGATACCGGGCCACCCGAATGCATACTGTTCTCCTCGAATTCTTGCCATGCGGTCACAAAGATACTACCGTAAGAATCGTAGACTGTTGAATTGCGAGAACCGGGAATTAGAAAATCCCGAAGAAGTATCAGAATGGCCGTTCTAAAGCCACCAGCTACAGAAATCAAAAATTATTCATAATCGGGTTTGTCCCGATTGAGCCCGAGCGCCTGCGAACCGATTGCGGGAGCACCCTGTTATTTTTGACAGTTAGAAGTTTGGCAATATTGTGGAAAAGAGCTTGTCCACAAGGCCAGAGATTTTCACACAACGTTCTATAACTCCTATGCGCAAACTCGCACTACTCATTACTCTCGGATTGTTTATGAACGCCACGGCCGCAAATGCGTGCGATGGCGACAAGGCGACAAAAGCCGGTAAGGGCAAGAAAGCCTCGGCAGCCTGCATGAAGGCCTGCAAAGATGCCGGCGGCATGAAAGACGGCAAGTGCAATATGACCGCCGAAGAGATGGCAAAGTCAGGTTGCTGCATGCACGGAGCGACTGCCGCGAAGGCCGGCTCAAAGGCCGGTTGCGACATGAAGGCCGCCGCTGGTGCCAAGCACGATTGCTGCAAGGGCAAAGCAGAGAGCGCCCCGAAGAGCTAACGGCCGGTAGGGTTTAGGAATTAGGGTTTAGGGTCTAGCTGGGATGAAACTCCTTGCTATACTCTAAACCCTATTTCATTTTAATTGGGGATCGAGATTCCGAGCACCTTGACGTCGCGGTTCGGGCTCGCGTTATGAATGAAAGCTACGCGATCGCCATTCGGTGAGATCATCGGCTGGAAGGCGTCAGAACCGATCGAGGCGGAGTGTCCATTTTGAGTATTCACCGCAAATAGTGCATATGGCTGTGCGACTTTGCCGGAGGAGTATGCAAGCAATGTCCCGTCGCGCGATGCATCGAAGCTCTCAACACTATCCTGTGAGACGACAGCGGTCCTTACGTTCGTAAGTATGTTGATTCGATCAATGCCACGCGAGTTGTTGCGAACAAACAGGTCGTGTGAGCTTGACGCATAGGCGCTCGCTGCCAACGGTGCCTCTGCATTTGGATAGGTGTGGAGGATCGTGCCATTGGTGTCCCACACAGAAATATTGGAACCGGCAGAATCGGATGAGGTCACCACGAAGGTGCCACCGTCGATCCACAGGCAACGGTTATTGATGATGTTCGGCGGGGTGAACTGCCGAACACGGCGAACGGGGTTCGCGGATACATCATAAATCGTATAGACCGGCGCCCTATCGGTTGGACTGGCATCCGTGGAGATGATGTACTTAGAATCGGGTGAAACGCCAAGCAGGGCCGCAGTTTGTACAAGCTTTGTTGTTGTGTTGTCGTGGATATTGACTCGGTAAATGCTAGCCCCAAGCTGAACGTAAGCTGTCGAGCCATCATTCGACAACGAGAGCACAGCGGAATTCCAATACGCTTCGACCACATCGCCCGGCCCCATCACGCTACCCAACGATCCATCTGCACCGAAATTATAGAGGCCAACGGTGTAGGAGATCGAGTTGTCCAAAGCGGACACAGTTTGCTTCTCTACGAGCGCAATCAGCGCGGATTCACTCGGCAGCCAGGCAACATTGTCCACGACCATAAACACTGTAGCCGAGGTCGAAGAGGTGCATCCCAATCCTACGAATGCAGAGGAAGCCAAAGCCAGAAACAGCAATATGGATATCTTCGAGCGAGCGAACTCAGCTAGCCGACGTGTTACATGGAAGCTGGACTGCTTCGACCGCGCAGAAGGCGTTGGCCGTGGCGAATAGAACGAAAGATTAGTACGATTTTGCATAGATTTCCTAACACGACGCGGGAGTGCTAAGTGCTACGCGGCGTGTTGCAAGGGTGGATGACATTAATGAGGAGGGTCTTGAGCTGCTATCAGCATTCCCCCGGCTTCATTCCCGATTCATCACACAACATTGCCACATGCACGTTATAATTCCCACCGCCGGATTCGGTGTACGACTCCGACCACATACCTTCAGTCACCCTAAGGTCCTGCTGAACGTTGCCGGCAAACCAATCCTGGCACATATCCTGGACAGCCTCATCGCTGGTGGCATGACGAGCGCAACGATCGTCATCGGCTACCGTGGGGCAGAAATTGAGCAATATGTCCGAGGAAACTACCCCGCGTTGAAGGTCAACTTTGTGGAGCAGCCGGAGCTGCTCGGCTTAGGGCACTCCATCTGGGTCGCTCGGGAGAGCTTTCCTACCGATGGTTCGCCACTGTTCATCATGTTGGGGGACACGATCATTGACCTGGACTTCGCGAAGGTATTTTCTCTTCAAACGAGTATGCTTGGCGTTCAGGAAGTACCAGATCCACGTCGCTTTGGTGTGGTCGAAGTGGAAAACGGCATCATTACCAAGCTCATTGAAAAGCCCGAGCATCCAACCACCAACCTTGCCATTGCAGGCCTGTATCTGTTTCTCAATCCTGGTTTGCTCCGCGCCTGCCTCGATGAGCTTGTAACCAAGAATATCCGGACGAAGAATGAATATCAACTTACGGATGCGCTTCAGTTGATGATCGACCGTGGTGAGAGATTTTCTACGTTTCAGGTGGGAGCATGGTACGATTGTGGTAAGCCGGAGACATTATTGGAAACGAACCGACACATGCTCGACAAGGCATCGCATTCGCGGAGCTTCGATCGGGCGGTGGTGATCGACCCATGCTATATCGCGGACAGCGCACAGATCGAGAACGCGGTTGTCGGGCCGTACGCAAGCATTGGCGCCGGAGCGACCGTTCGCAATAGCATCGTTCGCGACAGCATCGTCGGGGACGGAGCCGTGTTGGATGGTGTTATTACCGAAGGCAGCATCATTGGCTACGGTGCTACTGTTAGCGCTCCATTCCGCCGCTTGAATATCGGGGATACTTCCGAAGTTATTCAATGAATCTTCTGTGCTCTGTTACTGGTGCACCGTTTCTTCACGCGCAATTACAACTTGGTAATCCGTTTGCAGCTCTTTTGCTGAACGATGGCACTTCGCGGATATCGACTCTGAATCCATAGAGTTCGAGCTCCTTCTGTGAGGCGTTCCATGCTGGCGGATCTGCTCAACAATCGCATGGCTCAGCAATCCCGTCGCTTTCATAATTTCGCGGAGTTTCGCGATCACGTTCTTTCAACGTATCTCTCCTATTACCCGACGTTCGCATCGACGCTCGGGCTGCACCAGTATGACGCTCGCATCGAAGATTTCAGTGCGCCGCGCCGGGAGCATTACCTGGCTGAGCTTCGGCAAGCGAAGGAAATATTAGACCGTGATTTTCGAGAAGAGAATCCGGACAGAACGTGTCGCTTCGAATGCCGGGCGCTCGAATGGAAATTGAACGACGAGATCTTTCGCCTGACGGAGCTTCGCGATTTCGAGTGGAACCCGATGGTCTATAACGACCAGTTGGAACTCACACATTTGTTAGACCGCGACTTCGCTCCATTCTCGGAACGGATGGGCTCGGTTCTGGTTCGATTGCGCGCCTACCCACGCGTGCTTGCCATTGCGCGACAAAATTTAAGCGGGCACCTCGACCGCACCATCGTTGAAACGGGGTTGATGGCACTCCAAGGCCGACTCGATTTCCTTGAGTTCTTACCCGAGAAGTATTTCTCCCATCTCACGAACCCTCAGTTGGTTGCGGACCTTACGGAAGCGATGCAAACCGCCAAGCTTGCGATCTCGCACTTCATGGAAGCCATACGTACCGTCGTCCTTCCAACTGCAATGTATGACTCCTTCCGTCTTGGCCCGGATCTGCTTCAGCGGTTCATCAAGTCCTCAGAACTGATCGATGATTCGATCGACGATCTTCTGAAGAAGGGGCGCGCAGAGATGGATCGCCTCACGGTAGAGTTATACAAGAAGAGCGCCGAACTGGACTCGAAGATGACCACGCAAGAGGTGTTCCACACCTTCGTCGAGTCCGACCACTTCAATGAACGGACGATCTTGAGTGAGATGGACAGCATGCTCGAGCGCATACGCCAGTTCATCGTGCAGCACGATCTGATCGAGATGCCTTCCGAGGTTCGCTGCACCGTCGAGGAGACACCCGCGCACATGCGCTGGGCCTTCGCCGCAATGAACAGCCCAGGGGCCTTCGAACAGGTGGCAACAGAAGCGCTCTATTATATCACGCTTCCGGAAGCGACGTGGGAGGAGACTCAGCGAAAAGAGTACTTGCACGGCCTCAATCGCTCCGTTTTGGAGATCATCTCTATTCACGAGGCCTATCCCGGACATTACACGCATTTCCTCCATCTTCAAAATGTGAAGAGCAAAGTGGGTAAGTGTTTCTGGTCCTACGCCTTTTTGGAAGGCTGGGCCCATTACACCGAGGAGATGATGCTCGAGGCCGGATGGGGCAATGGCGACCCAAGAATCCATATCGCGTATTTACAAGAGGCGCTCATCCGGTTGTGCCGTTACGTCGCCTCTCTCGAATTACATTCCGGAAAGATGACTTTGTCGGAGGTGCAGCACCTCTTCGAAGAAAAGGCTCTGCTGCGACCGATCGCGGCACGCAAGGAAGCAGAGCGTGCCGTCTTCGATCCGGGATACCTCTTCTACACGCTTGGCAAATTCCAGATCCGCGAGCTTCGCGAACGTTTACAGAAGCAGCCTGGATTTTCGCTGTATGATTTTCACAATGAGTTCTTGAGCTTCGGAACTGCGCCTGTGAGCATCATTGCGGAGATGATGGAAGCGTAACCTATTCGGCAAACAACACCGCTGTCATTCCCGCTTTCGCGGGAATGACAGTTCATGCAAACAGGTGTGTGGCGCAATGCTCAGCCACACATCGGCGCTCATGACTATTTGGTTTCGACAAATTTACTTTCCCCACGTCGTTTCATGTTAAATTCCCGTCTGTTGCCTGCTGCTGACGATCCGTTGCACTTCGTCGTGCTTCTTCACGCCTTCCCGCTTTCGACCGCGATGTGGGACAGAATGGCGGTTGAGTTGGAAAGCATTCGAGATGATACAACGTTGCTTCTTGTCGATCTTCCGGGATTCGGGGAATCGCCTCTTCATGAGGGTTGGACGATGAAGGGCATTGCGAAAGAAATCCGCGAGGCTATTCTTGTTCACACACCCGATCGCATCATACTCGGTGGACTGAGTATGGGAGGTTACGCGGCATTCGCATTCTATCGGGAGTACCCTTCTATGCTTCGTGGGATCGTGCTTTCGAACACCAAAGCGGAGGTAGATTCCGAAGAGGCGAAAGCATATCGCGCGGAGTTCGCTGCGGATGCGTTAGCGCGCGGTGCGGACGCCGCAATTGATCGGCTTTACTCGAAATTCGTTACCGAAGACACCGACGCCGAGATAGCCATTGATATTCGCAGCTGGATGTCGGAAGCGCAACCAAGGGCGATCGCAGATGCCCTCGGTGCGATGGCTGCCCGGGAGGACTCGACAGATCTACTCAAACTCATCAGCATTCCCGCCCTCGTTATCTCCGGTTCGGAAGATGAAACGATCGCGGCAGAGATCCAGCGTAAGATGGCAAAGGAGCTCCACGGGGCAACCTACGTGGAGATGAACGGCGCGGCACACCTGACTGCCTCGGAGCGCCCCTTGGAATGGGCCGAGGCATTTGCAAGCTTTTTGGATCGTGTTTGAGAAACTCGAACAACTGGATCTGAAGTCGCCACAGCGCACGGCGAAAATCGACTTCGCCCTGCAGCGTAGGCAGCCGACGCTCACGGTTGTATTGGAGAATATTCACGACCCTCACAACATGAACGCAATCCTGCGCTCGTGTGATGCGGTGGGAGTGATGACCGTGCATCTTGTCTATTACATCGAAGAATTTCCCAAGCTCAACCATGTGACTTCCAGCGGAGCCTATAAATGGATCGAGTATGTGCGGCATACATCCGTTGCATCTTGCTTTGAGAAACTCCACGACGATGGATTCCAGATTCTTGCAACCAAGATAGAACCCAACGCGAAGACCATTTATGATTGCGACCTGACTCGCCCCACCGCACTCGTGCTTGGCAACGAGCATCGGGGCGTTTCGGAGGAAGTTGCGAGGCTTGCGGACGAACTGATCTACATTCCAATGATGGGAATGGCCGAAAGCCTGAACGTCTCGGTGGCGACGGCGGTGGCGCTCTTCGAGGCTCACCGTCAGCGGCGGGAGCTGGGAATGTACGACGCACCGCAACTTTCGCCGGAGGCGCTCCGTTCGAAGCGAGTCGAATGGCTGATGAAATAGTTTGAACCACATCTCGCTCACTCTCAACGCCGGTCCACTCTGGCTGTATCTTCTTATCCTGCTGGCCAGTGTACTGGTGGCGGTTTGGTCGTACCGTAATACGATTCCGCGCACAACGAACTTTCGTAGGAATGCACTGATCACGCTTCGCTCGTTGGGCCTGGCTGCGCTGCTTTTGGCGATCTTCCAGCCGATCTTTAGCTCCACCACCACCCAGAAGACAATCCCTTCGTTCGCACTTGTGATGGACAACTCGCAGTCCATGGCGCTGCCGGAGCAAGGACATGTTCTCACACGTAGCACAGCGACGCGTAGGGACGCTATGGTTGCAAGCATTCACGAAGCGATACCAAAGGGAATGCTGACTGACGGTACGCAGTCCGATCTCTACTCTGTCGGTGAACGCACCTATTCGCTTGGCAATAAGACGCCGATTGATAGCATTCGTCCTGTCGCTTCGCAGACCGATCTTTCTAGTTTGTTCGAGGTGATTCGCGCTGAACGCAAGACGAAGAACACCGAGGCGATCGTTCTGTACACGGACGGTGCATTCACTGCCGGAAAGAACCCCGTCTATTCCGCTACCGATCTCGGTGTACCTGTTTACGTCGTGGGACTTGGTGATTCGACGGAGCCGCGCGATGTAGCCGTGACAGAGCTCTTCACCAATGAGGTAGGTACCATCGGTGCGCTGCAGCCGGTGGACATTACGATCCACTACGGTGGCGCAAAGCCGGGAGAGCACATCACGGTCGAGCTCTTCGAAGAAGAGCAAAAGCTCGGCGAACGAGCGATCGAGATCGCCCAGGCAAGTGGAGATGAAGCCGTGAGCTTTCAATACACCCCGACAACCGAGGGGACGAAGAAGCTGATCGCGAAGGTCACGACACTTTCTGGCGAAGCAACAGACAAGAACAATCTGCGCATTGCGTATGTCAAGGTGTTGAAGAACAAGTTTCATGTCCTTCTCTTTGCAGGCGCGCCATCGAGTGATGTGAGCTTCTTGCGACAGTTCTTTTCGGAAAATCCATCGCTCCAGCTCACGACATTTATTCAGAAGCAGGGAGCCGAGTTTTACGAGGGTACACCGACACGTGAGAAGTTCGGACAAGTGGATCTTGTGGTACTTGCCGGTTTTCCCATCGCATCAACTTCGGACGCCACGATCGCGCTTGTACGCGATCTTCTGACGCGCGAGGGGCGCTCGTTGCTTTTCGTCGCATCCCGTCAACTCGATCTTGGGAAGCTTCAGCAATTGGGAGATGCACTGCCGTTCAAAGTGGAGCCGCGAATGGCATCACAGAATGAGATCAAGGCTGGCATGGCAGTCAATCCAGCTGTCTCAGATAATCCGGTGCTGCACATTCCCCCGGATGAACGCGGGAAGATCAGCTGGGATGGCGTCGCCCCGCTCTTCAAAACCGAAACTCACTTTCAGGCGCGGCCCGAAAGCCAAACGCTCGCTGAAGCGACTATGGCTGGCGTAAAACTTGGCGAGCCGCTCATTCTTTCACGTCATATTGGACAAGCCCGGCAGCTGGCGATCACAGGCTACGGCCTGTGGCAGTGGAAGCTTACCAGCTTCGGACGTGAGCGCGCGTATGCGAACCGTAGCGACACAGCAAAGCAACTCGTAAGTGCACTCGATCTATTCCTATCGAACGCGGCGCGTTGGCTAACGACGGAAGAATCGAACAAACGCGTACGCATCGCGCCGGAGCGGAAGTTCTATCAGGCCGGAGAACGCATCGAAGTCTTCGGACAAGTCTATAATGAGAGCTACGAGCCGATGGAACATGCGGACGTCACCATCCGCATAACAGGATCTGCGCTCACAAAGCCCGTGGATCTCGCGTTGGAGGCTGTGGGCAACGGACGCTTCACCGCCGTGATGCCGGAAGGGCTACCGAAAGGTGATTACGCATTCAAAGGAGCGGCCTCTGCCAGTGGCGTGGAGATCGGAACAGACGATGGGCGATTCAACGTCGGCGATTTTAATATTGAGCTTGCGGAGCCGCGTATGAGAAGCGATATTCTCCGACAAATGGCTGAACGCACCGGAGGAAAATTCTACACACCTGAAACAGCGGTGAATATTCTCAAGGACATTCAGGCCTCGCCGCGCTTCACGCCACGCGAAATCTCCAACACCAGGGATTTCGAGATATGGAATAGCTGGCCGCTGCTAGCTCTCGCACTGCTGTTCTTCAGCACTGAGTGGTTTATTCGCAAGCGATTGGGGATGTTATAGACCAGCGCAAACACTGTAAAAAGGCCGGCACCCCATTGGAATGGAGATGCCGGCCTTAAGCTTGCTAGCCCGTTCTGCCGAAATTGTCCCAACCGGCCTTAGGCAGTCGCGACCTGGAGTGACGCCTGGCTACGTCCGTCCAGGCTCATTTGCCACGGCGTCGGAATGGCGGTCATCAACAACCCGGCACCAATGAGCGCGAAGTTCTTCATGAAGTTGACCATGTCCCCCATCTTCGCCATCGGGTCAGAATCATTCCAGAAGGCATGCATAGTGAATGTCACTGGCAGGAGAAAGAGGATCATCGCGGCGACACCGATCTTAGGCTTGTAGCCAGTCAGTATGCTCAGAGATGCGATCGTCAGCAGCACGCCGCCGATGAATACGCTTACTTCCGGCATCGGCACGCCCTTGCTCGCCGCATAGCCTGCGAGCATTGCGTTGCTGGAAAAATGGTTGAAAGCATTAAATAGCAGATACAACCCAAAAATAATGCGCCCAATAAGAAAAGAGATCTTCATAATCGACATTAGTTAGAATGTGTGTTTACGCAATCATTGTTGCAACTACCACTTCTAACGACAGCCCATTCTTATTTGTTTCAACAATTATTATTTCGTTGATTATGGCTTGGATTCGAAGCTTTTCTTTCGGATGATGGCAAACCATGCCTTCGGTCCACCAGCACTATAGCGCGAGCCGTCGTACTCCGGTCGTACGTTGTAGTTGGATGGCGTAACGGACTCGACAGTCCAGCCTTCCTGAAAACGGTCGTGAAGCATCTGTTTCGAAATCCTTCTCGGACCTTGCAAACCGGGCTCTGCGTCGCTGAAGCAAATGAGGAAGAGCCGTCCTCCAGGTTTTAGTACATGCGCAAGCCCCATGACATACCTCGCTGCGTCTTCATCACTAAATACATGGAAGACACCGCTGTCGATGATGTTATCGAACTGCTCGTCCCAATCACCGAGCGTTAGGCCATCCTTGACGAGGAAGGTGGCGGCGATGCCTCTCTCTTGCGCCTTGGATGCTGCACGTTGAATTGCATCCGGCACGAAATCGTACCCCGTTACGGTGCAGCCGCGCGCTGCAAAGAAGAGCGCATTTTCTCCAGTACCGCAGCCGGAGTCGAGCAGCGTACCGTGGATCTGATCAGCAACGGCAACGAGTGCCTTTTGCGGAGTGGGGATTTCCCATGCCGGGGCTTCGCCGGAATAAGCGTTTTGGAATGTCGTCTGGTCGAGTGGAGTAATTGCCATACGCTTCAAACATTGTCCTTGCAAGAGTAATGCTTCTCGAACGTGCTGACACAAAAGAAAAAGGGAGACCATGGTCTCCCTCTCTTCACCCCCCAACATTCGCTTGTTAGTGATGTCCCCCGCCGTGACTGGTGGAGTCCGATAATCCTCCACCACCATTGCTGCCACTGCCACCATTGTTGCTACCACCACCATTACTACCTCCTCCGCTTGATCCACCCCCGTGGCGTGTGGAGTCTATTCCACCACCCTCGTGCTGGCTGATGCGCGTGGTGTCTCCGACATCGCAGCTGTGGTGTGCTTCAGTGGTGTCCCCGCTGTGGCGGAGATCGGTGGTGTCGCTGGTGGTGGAGTCGTGATGAACGATGCTGGAATCACGATGGGAAGCGCTGGAGTCGCTGCCGAGGGCAACACGGCCGCGGCTCACAGCGCTATCGAGGGATGTGCGCAGCCCGCTGTTAAGGATCGAGCTGAGATTATCCGAGCATCCTGATGAGGCGGCGGTCAGCACGAAGCTAACCGCGAGTAATTTGGCAAACTGTTTCATTGGCAATCCTATGAAATAAACTAAAAGAGACTCACAACTAAAGACACACGTTGCGCCCAAGAATTACAACGTGCGTGAAGTACATGAGGAAATCGTTGCGCGGTAGCACCGACAACAAATAGGGATGCCCGCCAACGGCATACCTCCTTGCGAAAGAAAATTCGTTGCAAGCTCGGAATGACGCATGTTGCTTCGCTCGCTGTGACAACCGACTTGCCGGGCGAAAGTTGCGTCCGTTCTAGTGCAAGAACTGAATGAAATAAGGACTTCACGGGTGTAACAAATTCCAGTTTGGTCGGTTATTCCTCCCGGGTGTCGGCGTAAGCCTGTTACCTTTTGCTTTGGCGCTGGTCTTTATATGAGGGCTGTGTCCCGGATCAGTCTGTGTCTTATCATCGAACCGTGTATGCGTAATTTCATTGCAGTTTCCGTTCTTCTTCTTGGTGTGTTCAGCTTCGGTTGCAGCCATTCGACCGATCCGCAGAGTTCAGGTGGATCCGGCAACGGGACGCCGTGGGTGACCGGGCCCTATGGCGTCGGCGGAAACGTTGATGAGATCAATGCGGGACCTTCTTCATTTGATACGGTCTATTTTGTCGGTGCCGGCGCTGCGACGATTCATCTGACAGGACCGAAGGATACGACGGCCGGTACGTTCGGCGGATTGTACGCTTTCAATCATCTGCCTGCGGGCAATTATGCGATGACCATTTCGGTGGGCGGCTTTCCATCTTCGACGGTCTATTTCTCCGAGCCGCGTGATAGTGGTGTCGAGCATTACACGCGGCTATTTCCGGAGTCCTGGATAAAGTCAACGATCGATCTTGTTTCTCCGGATGTAGATCCCACGAATGGATTGCATGTCAAGACCCATTTGGAAACGATGGACCTCAGTCGGCCTGCCGTTGGAACGGTGTATCTGTATCTTTCAAAGACGAATGCGATCGATCCGAAGAAGCCAGAGACGTATGATTGGATCTGCAACTATGAGCCAGGATATCAAAAGGACAGTCTGGTGACAGTGACGATCCTGCCTCAAGAAGTACGCAAGTACTACCCCAAGGGAACGACCGTTTATTGTAAAGCCTACGCTTCGCCGTACAACCAGCAATACAATTATCCGAGCTACGATAGCACCGGGAAGCTATTCTACCCGTACTTTGGGAAATACCCGACGAACGCAGTGCCCATCACCATTCCATAGCATGGTGGCTGCCAGGTAGTTATATTTGTGCATTGATCTCCATTCAACTTCCGGCCATGAAGAACTCACTCAATGCGTTACTCTTTTCGATCTCGATCGTGGCCGCCGCGGTGGTGCTGAGCGGGGCATGGAAGAAATCCCACCCGACGCACGAATCCATTTCGGTAACGGGACTTGCAAATCAGAATTTCACTTCGGACTTGATCGTGTGGTTCGGTGATTTTACCGAGAAGGATCTAGTGCTAAAAGATGCGTATGAGAAGCTCAAGCATGATGCGGACATCGTACGCGAGCATTTGATTTCGAAAGGCGCAAAGCCGGAGGAGATCGTCTTCAGCTCTGTGGATATTAATCGCAAGTGGAAGACCGTTTTCGGCGCCGATGGCAAATCGCGTCAGGATGTCTTTGATGGGTATGAGCTTGTGCAACACGTGAAGCTGCAGTCGAGTGATGTGGATAAGGTAGAATTGATCTCTCGTGAAGTTACGGAGCTAATAAACAACGGCGTTGAACTCTACTCTCGGCAACCTTCCTACTATTACACAAAGCTTTCCGATTTGAAGATCAAGATGCTTGCTGCCGCCACGGCAGATGCACGGAACCGTGCGGAGAAGATCGCAGAGAACTCGCACTCGTCACTTGGCAAACTTCGGAATGCTTCCATGGGGATCTTTCAGATCACGGGACAGAATTCGAATGAGGAATTCTCGGGTGGTGGCGCGTTCAATACGTCATCCAAGGCGAAAACGGCTTCGATCACTGTGCGGTTGGAGTTTGCTGTGGATTAAGGAGTTATCCCCAAAAGGGTTGCGAAGTTAGAACCATTCACGGAGTTCTGTCTGTTAAGCGCCCCTGCTGGATAATCCGGGGCGATGTGCTCAGGAACGTGGATGATCGCTCATCCGTAGCAGCAAACAGACAAAGCAGGATTTTTACCGATGAAAAGAACATTTCAGCCCAGCCGTCGCAAGCGGGCAAATAAGCATGGATTTCGCGCCCGCATGGCCACAAAGAATGGCCGCCGCGTGCTTGCATCGCGTCGTGCCAAGGGCCGCCACAAACTGACAACCTCCGACGAGCGGAAGTCATAAGCATTGGCCCAGTCTGCTGCTTCTGTGGCAGCTTGACGCATTTAGCTTTCTTAGGAGCACCCGAATTCCATTCGGGTGCTTTTTGTTCTTAGAGGCGAATTCCCGAATTTTCAGACAGAGCTCATTCGAATGGCCGACGAAGGCAACCGCGTTTCTCCCGACCGCCGACATTCGTTGTCCGGCAGGAAGAACTTGGATTGGTTCTTCGCGAATCGGAAATGGGTTCGGAATACAGGGAACAGTGTTGTCGAGGCGGCATGGGCAACGCGAGATTTGCCGCAGGACGAGGCGGCGCTTCGTTTCCTCTTCCTTGCAGCCAAGCGCTCCTACAAACTTGCTCACGACCGCAATCAGATCAAGCGGTGGCTGCGCGCAGCAGTGACGGAGGCATCCGGCTTTGCGGAGTTGGAGCAAGTGATGGCCGAACGTGGTCAGCAGGTTCTGCTGATGCTCCGCATCGCTCAGCCAATTCCGGAAATGAGCTGGGAGCTGATTCTAAAGGAGGTAGTTTCTGTTGTCTTACAAATCTCCAAGCGCAGCATCACTGCTTCAGCCCCACCTACAGGCCGTGCTATGACATTAGTTAAGAAGAAGGACAGGGGTCCTCTCCCGGAGATTCAATCCTAGCAAGCACCCTTTACGACATGCGGGCGATCTTCATCTTCCTAATTCGTATTTATCAGCGGCTGATATCGCCGCTCTTCCCACCATCCTGCCGTTTTGTACCGACGTGCTCGGAGTATTCGGCGCAAGCCATTCAGAAATTTGGAGTTGTGCGGGGTGTCTGGCTGGGGATAAAGCGAATTTCTAAGTGCCACCCATTACACAAGGGTGGCTATGATCCTGTTCCATAATGCAAACTCATTCTCTTCCCTAAATCCTGTTTTCTATCTCTTTTGGTTTCAATTCCATGAACTGAACGATTCCGATTAACATTGTACTAAAGGACGGGATGTTCCGTCGCCCCATGAGCCTGTTGTCCGAGTAATTTCCCAAAGTGTTATGATGTCACGAACCGTAAGTATTCGGCTGATCGCTGTGGCCTTGTTGATCGCTGCAGCGGACATTGCGCTCGCCGTCTTCAAGGTGTTTGGCGGCGAATACGGGTGGTTAGATTATGCTGTGATCGCACTCGTCGCTGTCATCTTCCTTGCTGCAGCTCTGCTTCGCGGAAGGGATCGAGCGGAAGAAGTGCAGGCTGCGAAATCAGTTCGCAACTCCTTCCTAAAGCACAAGTGGGAGCAAAAGTACCGCCGCGAGTGGTAAGCCCTTGTTCACTCTAATCTTTGACGACTTCGGATTAGCGGCTTACTTTACGACGATCATTGTCTTCTCATCACGTAGCGTGCTGATGCCGTCTGACCATACCGTGATGTAGTGATAAACTCCACTTGGCAGAGCGCCTGCATCAAGCTCTATCTTTTTCCGTCCTGCCTCAACGTTGTCGTCGAATGGAACGAGAACACGCTCACCAAGCTCGTTTAGGATCTGGATCTCTACATGTCCCGGCGACCCGATCTCCAGTTCGATCGCAGTTCGAGGATTGAAGGGATTGGGGGAGTTCTGTGCAACCTTGATCCAACTTGGCTTGAGAGCGAATTGCTCACTCGTATCACACTGTTCGATCCGTATTTGTCCATCCGAGACGGAGGAGAGCGTTGCGGGTGAAGTTCCGAACGAAGCGTTAACAAGATGTATTGCCGCCGTACTTGTGCTTGGCAACAAGATCTCAAACGGCAGAGTAGCAACAAGTGTCTTGCCACTGAGCGGAGAAGAGTAGGTCGCTGTGACCTCTCTATCACCAAAAGAATATTGCTTAACGGAGAAGACTGGCGCGGCGCTTCCGCCTGCCGGCGCAATGCTATTACCCGCCGAGGCCTGGGGCGTCTTCATATCCAACTGCATCGGGTCGAAGGTGACACGGAATGTCAGACTTGTGATCGCCGCGGGGGTAACGTCGTTGAGCGTGCGCACAGCGGTTTGAACGATCTGTCCGGGTCTTCCGGAGACCGTATCCAGTGTCAGTTGAACTGCAACGGGCTGTCCTTTACCAGACCCGCTAAGAGTTGCGATGGTGGAGGTACCCGCGCTATTAGTCACCTGTAGTTGTGCCGTTTGATTACCCGAAGAGCCTGGCACAAAACGAACACAGATCGTCGCGAACTGGCTATCGGCCAGGATGGTCGCGTTCGAAACAGAAGTGATCTTAAACGATCCGCTCCCCGTACCAACGATGGACATGGTTCCGAGATCAATACCCACGCACGAGTAATTCGTAATGCGGAGGCAAGTGTCCTTGCTCGAATCGCCAACGTTCACCGAGCTAAAGCTCACGTTCGTATCCAGTGCGGTAATTTTTGGAGGAGATGATAAGCGGCCTGTTATCGGAATATCGATCGGCGCTATTCCCTGATACTGAAGCTCAAGAATAGCATACGCGGTGTCAGGCGTGATCGAACTCACTGAGACCTTAACGGAGTCGCTTGCTCCAGGAGCTACGCTGTCATGCGGGTATTGTGCGATAGTGAAGTTTTTCGAAACAAGGAATTTGGCGCTGATCAGTTTCAATACGCCTGTACCCTTATTGTCAATATGCACTGTGCTGGTCGAAGTCACCCCTGTTCGTAGACAGCCGAAGTCAACACCAGTTGGATTGACAAGTAGCGATACTCGCTCGCCGTTACCGCGCACCATGAACGTTGTGCTGGTCGTGTGATTCGTATCGAGTCGCGTGATCTGCGAAACCGTATTGGTATCCGTAGGACAGAAGCGTAACTTGACTTTGCCAGAAGCGCCGGGTGCGAGGAGTAGCGGGTCGGCGCTCTGATACGAGAAAGGCGGTTGGAAGCTCTTCGCCCCAGTTACTACCAGCGTATCTTGGGCGGAGTTCCAAACGACGATATCCGTGTCCTTGCAAGCACCAACGCTAACCGTCCCGAAGTCAATTACTGGTGGGATGTTCAGGATACCCTCGCCAGTGTAGGCCAGTAGCTGAACGGCCTGATCGGTCGGGAGATGTGTGTGGAAGTTGAGACTACCCTGCCAAGCATTGGGGCCCGGGGAGCAGAAGCGCACTCCGATGCGGAGGGTGTCTCCCGGAGCCAGAACAAACCCGGTACTCGGGGAGAGTAAGATAAAATTGTTGTTCGTGATCGATGGAGCATCCACCAACAGTGTATCATTGCCAGTGTTGTAGACAAAGAATGACGAGTCTTTACACGTGCCTTTGGTCACGTGACCAAAATTGAAGGGCGACTTCATTGTAAGTATTCCCTTCTTCAGAGGAAGAGGACGTGCGTCCCCTTTCAGAATCACCACAACCGCTGTTGGATTATCTGAATTGATCGAGTCCGGTGTCTGATACGCGATCGTATCCGTCGGACAGAAGCGAATGTGAAGCGTGAAGTTCGAGTTCTCGGCGATGGTGATCGGCACACCGTTGATTGCCGTGAAGGCCGGGTTCGGCAAGATAAACCTCGTGATGGTCAGTGGACCAGTGCCCGTATTAGCGATCGTGAATGTTGTGTCTTTGCAGGAGTCCTTTTGGACTCTGCCGAAGTTGATGGTGTCGGGCACTGAAACCATCGGCTGAACCGCACAACCCTTTAGCTGAACGAGCACTTGAACGTCATTCGTACCAATGTGCAACGTGTCGGACATCGGGCACTTGAGAACTGTCGGGCAAAACGACAGTGTCACGGAAAGCGAATCTCCTATCTTCACCGTCTTAGGAGGAGTTGGTGACTTGAGCAAGAATTGTCCAGCATCTGCTCCAGTAATGGAGAGCTGGTTGACGTCCAAATCGGACTTGCCGACGGAGTAAATTTGGAAAGTCGTGTCGTGCGAGCACTTACCCACGGCGATTTTGCCGAAGTCGATCACCGTTGTCTTCGAGAGTACTTTTGCAGGTCCGGGTATCTTGGCGATCATGCCGCTTGTGTGCGTCATCATTTGCAGCACTCCAGAGGTGTCTGCTTGGAGTGCGACAATGTAGATTTCCGTATCGGCGGCTCCCTTATGCATCTCTAACTTACCCGACGACCACTTCCAACTATGGCTCACGGGGTCTTTGGACGGAGTCACGTCAATGAGATACCACGTCGATTCGTTGGGCCAGGCAGTCCATACCTGCACGGGCAAGGTATCGGAGCTGTTGTCCCACCCACACCCGTGGCCGATGATCTCGAAAGAATCCTTGCTAAAAACGACTCTCTGCACGGAAGGACCAGTAAAGTCCTTATTGCTCGAATAGTAGTTCGAGCTTGAACCGACAGCATTTGAAACATACCCGTCAATCCTCACTCTGCCGAGACCACCAGTACCACCATTGGAATTAGAATTCGAGCTTGTACCACCCGATCCGCCAATGACAGAAATTGCGCCGTTAGCACCGATGACAATAGAATCCCGAGCTCCAATGGAAACTGTACCGCCCGAGCCTCCGCCACCAGCTGCTGCCGATTGAAATGATGCCGGGACGGCGTTCGACCCAGAGCCGCCGTTCGAAGTGATTGCGCTGCTACTTCCACTGCCCATCGTGAGGGTTGAGAAGCTTGTTAATTCGATCGCGCCACCACCGCCTCCACCAGAACCGCCTTTGGATCCACCAAAGAAAGAAACATACGTTACGTTTCCTGCACCCCCGCCTGATCCACCGGCTAATGGCACGAGCAATTCATTTCCGTTCGCTCGTCCATGGTTGTCCCCCGCTCCGTCTCCTTTGGTCCCATCTGTGGCGAACCCACCACCGCCGCCGCCGTAATCCGCGGAGTAACTGCTCGTACTTCCGCCACCACTTCCACCGCCAAACCCGCCGGCAACACTCGGCTGGTTCCAACTTATCGTCCCGCTGTGCCCGAACGGATGACCGGTGCCACCGCCGCCTCCATCGTCGCCGCTCGAAACGTAGTGCTCTCCATCACCACCACTAATACCGGTCATCGACTGTCCTCCGGTTGGATCAGTAGGCACACCACCGCTTCCCAAACCTCCGCAGGCAAGGTTTGTTGCGTCTCCGCCTCCGCCAGTGAATCCGTTGCCGCCGACAGCAGGATAGCCACCACCACCGCCGCCACCGCCGGGACCACCATTGCCGCCGCTGACACCAGTAGTAGCATTCAAACCATTGGCACTAAGCGTTGCGTTGATGAGCCGAATTGGCCCTTTGGAAAGAATGCGGAGCGGGAGAAATGCTTGATTACCGGGCGTCACGAGATCAGGATCGCCGGTGGGACAGGAGTAGATCCCGTTTTGAAGGATCATCGAATCGACGATCATCGTATTGCGAACGCTGCGTGGCACAAGCGGTGCTTGACCGATGACCCCGCCGCCCGTGAGCGTGCCGAGATGGCCTGGAAGCCGGACGCTGAAATTAACGGGAGCACTCTGACCTGCCGAGTTCACTACCTGAAGCTGAATCGTCGTTCCGTCCGGAGCACTTTCCTCAATGAGGAGCATCTGCTGGATCACCATACCGTTGTTGCTAACGATAGAGGGTCCCAATCGGACGAACGCGGAGTCACTAGCAACAACTAAGCGAACAATCTCTCCGGGACTCAGCGTACCATCTTTCGTATCAAAGTTTTGAGGCTTGTTGTAAGGCGAAATGAACTCTACGGCGACGCACATTCCTGGCGCGCCAGCATCGGGCGTGATATAGCTCACCACAGGTTGCGCCTGAGCGGCGAAGCCGAGCATGAGGAGAATACCGACAAGTGCGAGTCGACGCATAAAGTGTATAGTTGAACAGGCACGGCACGGGATGTGGTTCGTCCTCGCAGCCTGGTAGTGATGCCTTCTACTGGATCGGCTTCTCCAGCTGTACAAACACGGTTCTTGATAGGAAGCGGCCTTCCGGTTGGCGATTGTCAACAAGATTCAGCTGCCCCTCGCCCTGCGTATCGAAGGAGACAGAGGATGCCTTCTGTCCAAGCGCCGATCTCAAAGCAGCCTCGACGGCCTTCGCGCGTGCTTCCGAAAGTTGTTGGTTGTGCGTTCGTTCACCAGTGATGTCTGTGTAGCCGCGAATCTGGATCTTATCGTTCTCCGTCACAGAACGAGCAATGTCCGCGATCACATGTTGACTGCGAATATCAAGCTCGGCCCTGTCGAATTCAAACGTGATAAGATTATAGCGCTCGATGATCTTGTCCTTAACTCGCTCCTGCCGCTTCTTCTTGATCGTGATCTGCTCCAAATGTGCACTGTCACTTGCCTCGGCGACAGAGCCATTGCTATCGGTGAGCATCAAGGTGGCAACCATCGCGGTATCGGAGGTTGGGAGTTCTTCTGGCCGAGGCCGCCAATCCTGAACCGCGGTTGCACTGCTGAAATAGTAAAGACCTCGGCTGCCTTGATGCAAGAGCAACGTATTCTTCACAAGTGGGAGCCGCGATTGCAACGATACTCGCAATCGGATCTTCGGTGGATTCATCGTGCGGTCGATCGTCTGTGCCGTCAGAGGATCAAGAAAATTCGCATCCGTCGATGTGACCTCCACTCTTCGATTCTCCTCTGTTCCTTCCTTTGTCTCCGATGATGATGCATTTCTGGGAAGCTCTAGCGCCTCCGTCCTGATTCGCTTAGGATCGATGCCCCACGTTGTAGAGAGATACTGCTTCACACTTTCAGCACGGCGTTTCGAGAGCTCCATGCCGCCTGCTTCGTGCCCATCGTTGGACCCTGAGAGCGTAATCCTGATCGTAGGATTATCGTGAAGACGCTTACCAAGAATGTTCAGGACGTCGTAATAGACTTCGATCGAACTGTGACCTGACAATGTCGAAGTGGGATCGAAGGCCACTACGCTATCGGCATTAAGCGAATGATAGCGCACAGGCAGCGTTGAACTTCCTGAATCGAAGAAGATATAGCTGAGTGTAGGATACGACTCCAATCGCACGAATTCTTCCACACGCAATTGTGGCTCCGGCATTTCTACTTCCGCCCCGGTTGAATCTACACCTACGCCGGAGATCTTCACGCGTGCACTGATCTCGCTGCGAGGCCTCTCGGGTGGTGGCGGAGGAGGCGGTGGCTCGACATGCACAACTTCGATCTCCCGTTCATGCGCGATATTGAATTTGATGGAGGCTCCCAGCGCAACCGTCGTCACCCGCCAGCGATAATCCGAGCGAACACTGTTGACCGGCACGCAAACGGAAAGCTCCGGCGCTAGCATTACCTTCTCTGAAAGTGGCATGTCCAATGAGGCTCCAAGCGAGACGGAGGCAAGCAAACTTGTGCTGTTTGGTATCTGGCCGCTTCCCAGTGTTCGTATTTGTGTCTTCTCCGGACTAAAGACAGCGTACGGAGGATCCGTGATCGCTTCGGTTTGATTCGCGTCACGTGTCAGGAGATAACTCAGACTTGGTCCTCCGAATAAGAACAATCGGGAGGTGAGTGGATACTTTACAAAGAGGTCAGCTCCGAGGGCTAACAGGCTTGCATCGAGTTTGTGTGTGCGGGTCACAGGAACGAGTGAGCTATCAACGGGTGACCGTGTATTGGCGGGGTCGATCGCTGGAGTAGAGATCAGCGCACCAAGGCCCGCGAAATGAATCCGGGGAGCGATCCAAAGGGAAGATGTCGGCTCACCGAGCGGCATCTCAAAAGTGAGGAATCCGCTCGGGAGGATGCTTGTGCCACTCTGGAACACACCGCAAAGTGTATCGCCGCGGTAGACAGGTACGTTCAGGTCATGGAAATTCATCCCAGCAGTGATCCCGCCGCCGAGATATCTAGGTGGAGTTTGGGCGCGTGGCGACGTCAACGAGAGGGCGATCCAGATAAGGCTGAAGAGTAGCGACCGACAGGTCGCTACTATCGGACGAGCAGGAAAGCGGGCCGGTAATGTCATAAGGGGTTAACGAACCGGTAAAGGATTTCGTCCTAGGATTTCGGATCAAAATTGTTCGCCGGAACTGCTGAGCTCAGTTCGCAGCAACCGTCTTCATGTATGGTACATCGGTGCCGATGTACTCTTCCCACTCCGCTTCGGTGAGGTTTCGGGTGATGTGCGGTGAAATTTGTCCGACCATATGATCCGGGTGTGTCGGGATAAGATGGACTGAACGGTCGGCACACGAAACGGCCAACGAATTGCCGTCCGGGCTGAAAGCGCATGCCCAAATCCAACCCGGGTTGTCGTTAACAACAATAGGCAGATCACCGAGGCGTCGCGGATTCCACAAACGCACTTTTCCGTCAGAGCTGCCCGTTGCAAGCATGCTACCGTCGGGACTAAATGTCACGGATGGGATTGGAAGATTATTAGTAAGTGCAAGCTGTGCCGCACGTGTTCCTCCAATACTCCAAAGATTAACAGCTCCTCGCTCTGTCCCTGATGCAACCATCTTACCATCAGGGCTGACCGCAATCGAGCAGACTGGGCCGGGTGCTGTGCCCAAATTCTTGCTCTCTGCCCAGGTACCATTCGTTGGCGTTGTGGAAAAAGCGGTGAGCAACCAGATACCAACGTGTCCTTTCGCATCTCCGGCAGCGAGGAAACCGCCCGAACGACTGACAGCAATAGACTTGACTGGGGCCGCCAGCGAAATCGCTCCTCGCGGGCTACCGTCCGCGCGAGATAGGATACGTACGCCGCCCTCATTATCCAGCACCGCGATCGTCGCATCATCCACAAATGCACATTGCACAATGTGTGCGATGTCTACGGGGAGATCCGCTACTGGCATTCCACCGTTCATGGCGAAAATATGGAGATGGCGGTCATCTCCGGCGGCGACCAACTGTGACCCGTCAGCGGAAAGTGCGATCGTATGGCTTCCGCGCAACTTGCCGATGATGTGGGAGCTGCCCTTGGGGCTCCACTCCGTTATAGTACCATCCGCACCGGCAGAGACAACACTGCCGTTCTTTGAATAGAGTATGCCTCGGACGTGTGTAGCAT
Source organism: uncultured Ignavibacteriota bacterium (assembly GCA_903900335.1). GTDB lineage: Bacteria > Bacteroidota > Ignavibacteria > Palsa-1295 > Palsa-1295 > PALSA-1295. The sequence continues at coordinate 129,379 of CAIUMP010000056.1, forward strand.
TTGGTCCGCCGAGGGTAAGGCTGGCCTTATTCATTCTCTCATTCGCGGTATGCAGTGCGCCGAAGATGTCAGGGTCGAGGCTGGAGCCTCCGTTTGCCTGATTGAATTGATATGCCTGAAGGGCCAGCAATCCCTCAAGCTGAGGATCCTGGGTTTGGATGTGTCCTGCCTTGATAGCGAGCGCCTTGGAGATCGAGAGCAGTCGCAGCCTGGATACGGCCTTTGCGGAGTTCTCAGCCTCCTTCTTAAGACTATCGGCAATGTGGCTCTCGCGAAGCGCAGCAATACGTTGTTCGTTTGCCGCTTGACTTGAATGCTCTGCTTCCGCCCGCGCCTCATCGGCTTGCTGCTTCTGCGCCAATGCTGCCGCGCGTTGCGACTCAGCGATCTTCTTTTGCTGCTCCGATTCCGTTTGCGCACCAAGCGCTTTCGCTTCCGATTGCTCAGCAAACAGCGCACTCTGCTCCGCCTGCGTCTTTTGCTTTTGGGCTAACTGCTTCTGCTCCTCAGCAAACTTTTGCTGTTTCTGAGCAAGCGTCGCGCTCTCTGTAGCAGAACTCCGTTCGGAAAGTGCCCACACAGTAAGGATACCTGCGAAGGCAAGGAAAGCGAAGATGAAAGCATTGATCATCCTCTGCCTGCGTCGTTTCTCCGTTCGCTCGCGATCGCGCTGGCGAATACTATCATCGAGGAAGCCCATCGTGGGGCCGAAAGAAGGTGCATAGCGCAAGGCCCAAGCTTCATTCGGACGATGCGTGTCGCGCCAGTTGATAGCCTGTTGCAATTCTGGATCTCGCCACAGACCCGCTTCCTCCTTCTCGTGAAGTAGGGAGCTTTCGACGAGTCGGGTGTACATCTGTGCAGATTCCGCATCGTCATTGACCCACTCTTCAAGGCGCGACCAGACGCGCATTAGGCTCTCGTGCGAAATATCAAGCACGGTGTGGCTCGTCAGTGGCACGCCAAATGGAGGCGTCACGAACGAGCGACCTGGCTTCCGGAAGCACTCAACAACTTCGATCACCTCCGGAGCATCGGCCTCCGCGATCGCACAAATTTCCGAGATCCTTGTTGGCCGACGGATGCCACGGTTATCAGCACCACGCATCGTCAACGACTTAAAGATGGATTCGCAGATGCTTCTGCTTCTATCCGATGAAAGTTCTCGGAATGCCTCATCCGCATGTTGGGACAATGCCTGCGCCATTCGCCCGATCGCCTCGTAGTGACGGAAATCTATTGGTTCTCCCGGCTCGTGATGGCGCTGCCACTCATCCCACGTTCGCATGAGCGCATGTTGTAGGATCGGCAATTGGTCCGGATTATCTCCGAGATCATTCAACAGCTGCTGGACCAAGCGAGGCGAAATCTTCCCTCCGCCAACAGCCACTGGCCCAAGAATGGCCTCACGCTGTTCCTCTCGGCGGAGCCGCGGAATCAGGTAGTGGCCCTCATTGATCGTTTCGGGCAAGTCCCGGAATTGCGCGCAATCACCAAGGAAGTCACTTCGAAGAGTCAAGAGGACGTAGATGGAAAGCTCGCGTTGATGAACGGCTTCCAGCAAAAGCTTTACGAATGCTGCAGCTTCATTAGCAGCATCCGCGATGGACTGATTATCCTTGAATCGGAAGAGCTCCTCAAATTGATCCACAACAATAAGGAGATTCTCTTCGCTCGGCAACTCAGCCTGACGCACGGCCTGAACAAGGCCAAGCGAGCTTGTCTCGAGCACTGCCGTGCGCCGATCAACGTCAGATTTTCTTTCCGGGTCATTTGAGGAGGCCCCGTCGTCCATTGCTGTGTCGCCAAATACGTCTGGCGAAGAGAGCGCTTCGGCAAGGTTGCGGATTGGGCTGGAACCTGGGCGCATAAGTGCTACCCGCCAGGTGGAACCGGCCGAGACCATATAGCCACCATATAGAGATGGCAAAAGACCGGCACGTACAAGCGATGACTTGCCGCTACCGGATGTACCGACAACAGCGACAAAGTGCTGTTCACCAAGTTTCTTCAGGAGCGCATCAACTTGCCGATCTCGCCCGAAGAAGAGGTAATTTTCCCACATTTCGAACGGACGAAGTCCGGGAAATGGATTCATCGTGGATGATCCGTCATCAACGGTGACTCCGAGCTGCTCCTCCAAGTGTAGGTTTGTGTCCATGGAGATTATGCAGCAGCGAGCTTTTGGAGAAATGGAGTGAGTACCGAAAGGGTAGGCTTCGTCCCCGAAGCTACCGACCCGGTCTCATTAATAACCATCATATCCGGCGCAGTGAACCGCATCTTGAGGTCGGTCATTTGAGAGCACAACAAGACTCCCTTTGCAGAAAGCGATTTCCGCCTTCCGAGCGCCGGAGCCCGAAGCAGATCCTGCTGTTTCATGCGAACCCACGGCTCACGCACGCGTCCATAGATGATCAACGCCGCGTCACAGCGTCTCAAGTATTCATTATGGATGGTGCGAAGCGCCCCCTGGTCCCCTTCGAAGACCGATTCAAGAACCGTGACACCCTGCCCTTGAAGAAACTCCGTGATCGGTTTTGCAGTCTCGCGATCTTGCTGATCGTAGATAACATACAACTCTGGTTGAGAGCTACCCTGCTGCCGTGCAGATGTCGCTGCCGGAGGAGGAGGTGGTGGCGCGGCCCATTTGGAAGCGAGGGAGTCGAGCTTGTCATAGACAAGCGACTTGAAATCTTCAAGCGAACTAAGAACGATCTCTGTGCTCGGGCCAATCTCCCGTTCACGATGTGCTAGTAATTGATCCTGGATCAGCCGTAGCGAGCCGGAAGAGCGATCATCCGATCCGCACCAAACAAAGATGGGGAATTGCGGATTCGAGAGCGAGAAATCAAAGGCGGCCTCGAGGGAGCCAAGCATTTCCGGAGAGTGCGAGTCCTCGGTGTATAGAGCGCTGCTCCCCAGTAAGTGCACGGAAAGTAGTGATTGCGCTATGTAGCTGTCAATGCTCCCTTTCGATCCCGGCCATGGCACGCCTGAACCGGAACGTAGGACGGTAATCCCCCGGTGCTCCAAATCCAAACGTATGCGCCGAACATGCTCTTCGAGCATGCTAGGGGCAACGGCGAGAAATACGCTGCGGTTGTCTCGTTCGGAAATCAACTCTAAAAAGAGGAGAAAAACTACTGTTGCTACCGAGGCAATGACACACTGTGTCTGTTGCTTCGTCGGATAGTACTATCGCTACAGAGTACCATCAACGAATATACGCAATTAGTTTCGCGAACAGTTCAATCCCGAGTGGGGAGCGAAAAAAATGTGTATATTAGCGCCATGCTGTACAGCTAAGCCGGACGCCGGACTCATCATCAGGCGTTCTATCGGTTTCCATACTAGCCGCCAGGGAACCTACGTGGACAGCGAGAAGTGTGCTCCATAGGCATCAATAATGATCGAAACTCAAGCCTATCGAATTGGCCAACCGGTCCCTGGTACCGAACTACCAAAAGCGGGCAATCCAGATCCCGCAGTAGCCCGGGATCACCGCTCCACGCCTTCCGCCGGCCCCGTGCCTACGGATGGCGATAGCTCTACGTCTGGCCGAAAACTTTTTTTGGCAGGATCGTTAACTCTTGCCGTAGTTGTCCTCGGCGTCATCATTCTTTTCGCCGGAAGCTGGCTGTTAGCTCTCGTTGCCGTTATCCCGATTTCACTGCTTCTGTATGTAGCGATCTCTCAGATCCTTGCTCGGTTCATTCAACCTACGGAAGATCTGCTGACAGAGATCCAGCGTGTAGCCGCTGGCGATTTTGAGCGATCCATTTCACTCACAAATACGGGCGAGGTCGGTAAGGTTGCTTCGAGCTTCAATCTGATCGTTCGACAACTTCGCGATTCGAACCATCGGCTGTCAGCCCTTGGCGAATCATTAATGGTCGCACAAACCGCACTGACGGCCTCGGATGAACTCAAGCTTTCGTATGACAACCTGCTGGTCGTCAGCGAACTCGGACAGCAAATCATCGCTTCACTGAAGCTCGAAGATGTGGCGATGAAGGTCTATCAGACACTGAATACGATGATGGATGCTGCCGCCCTGGAATTGGCCTCGATCGAACGTGCGGCAGATGAGCTTCCGACTGAAGGCAATGGAGGAACGAAGGAGGATCAGCTCCATGTGATGCTCTCCATCGACAATCAAGTTGTTCGGGATCCCTACCACGTCTCTCTCTCAGATCCAGACAATTTTGCGGCTTGGTCGCTATCACATGGTAGGGAGGTATTTCTTGATGACGTTGAGAACAATTACACTCGTTATATTCGTCACCTCGAACGCCCGCAGTCCCGAACGGAAGGACGATCAACGGCGGATGGGCTTCCCCCTTTCACCTGGGCTAAGGGCGCGACTCGCGTTGTTCGCTCACTAATGGTTGTTCCTATGTTTTCCAAGGGTAGCCCTATCGGCATTATTGCTGTTGGAAGCTACCGAACCGGCGCCTTCTCCCAGTATCATCTGGACATGGTGAAGTCGCTAGCGTTGTACGTCGCAGTCGCTCTTGACAACGCGAGCGCGTACCAGAAGCTTAATCGTGCGCTGACCGATCTTACGCAGGCGCAACACCAGTTGGTGCAGTCGGAGAAGATGTCCTCGCTCGGTCTTTTGACTGCAGGCATTGCTCATGAGATCAACAATCCGATCAATTTTGTCTCTGCAAATGTAAATCCTTTGCGTCGCAATCTTCTTGATGTACGGGAGATCTTGGAAGCGTACCGTGCGCTCCAAACGGCAAGCGATCTACCTGCCTCTCTGGCAGCACTCAAAAAGCAGGAAAAGGCACTGGATCTGGATTACACGCTGACCGAGATCACTGCCCTGCTCAATGGAATCGAAGAAGGTGCAAAGCGAACCGCCGAGATCGTCCAAGGACTTAGAAACTTTGCGCGCACAGACGAGAATGCCGTAAAATATGCGGACATTCATCAGGGCCTCGACTCGACATTGACATTGCTGGCGAACAAATATCGCAATCACATCGAGATCGTCAAGGAATATGCCGACCTGCCTGACATCGAGTGCTACCCTGGTCAACTGAATCAGGTCTTTATGAATATTCTTTCGAACGCCATTCAGGCTATTGACGGCTCCGGCACTATCACTATTCGGACGGCGCGCGTGGGAAATAGCAAGGTCGAGATCAGAATTCGCGATACCGGCGGTGGTATGCCTGAGGAAGTCCGCAAGAAGATCTTCGATCCCTTCTACACAACGAAGGATGTGGGGGTAGGGACAGGGCTGGGCCTCTCGATCAGCTATGGAATTATCGAGAAGCACGGCGGTTCGATCGAAGTCGATAGCGAGCCTGGCGTGGGCTCCGAGTTCATCATCCGGTTGCCATTAGCGCAGCCGAAAGGTGACCCATCGTAGCTCATTCGACCCATAGCGTGTGGGCGCTCAAGCTCTATTCGTGCCAAGCTAGAAAGATATTAAGAGATTAACGGAAGTTTATCAAGGAACACTATGCATTCTCCCGCATCCGCATCGAACCCCTCCTTCTCGCTAACGAAGGAGCCTTACAATATTCTCTACGTCGATGACGAAGAACAGAACCTAACGTCTTTTCGCGCTGCGTTCCGACGTCACTTCACGGTACACACAGCGATCAGTGCTCGGGAAGGACTGCGGATCATTCGGGAGACGCCGATCCATCTTATTGTAACCGATCAGAGAATGCCGGAAATGACCGGCGTCCAGTTCTTGGAGGCGGTAATACCAGAGTGCCCCGATGCAGTTCGCATGATCCTCACAGGCTTCAGTGATATTGATGCGATCATCAAAGCGATCAATTCAGGACGGGTCTATCGCTATATTACAAAGCCGTGGAATGAAACCGAACTCAAAATGACGCTGGATGCGGCGCTGGAGTTCTACGCCTTGCAATCACGAAATAAGCGGCTGCTATTAGAACTTCACCAAAAGGTTGCCGAGCAAGAGAGACTTGTTCGTCTGTTCCAAAAGTACATTCCGGAGCGGGTGCTGGAAGAGTTGATGGCGCGACCAGAGGGAATGCCACTCCTCGAAGCGGAGCAGCGAATTGTGAGCGTCCTCTTCGTGGACATCCGTGATTTCACAGCACTCGCCGAGCGGCTTGAGCCATCCATGGTGGTGGAGTTGCTCAATGATTTCTTCTCTTTTATCACATCATGCGTCCGGCTGCACAACGGAACTGTGAACAAGTTCGTGGGGGATGGAATGCTCGCTCTCTTCGGAGCACCCGTTTCTTATATTGGCAACCAGGAAAATGCTGTCAGCGCCGCGCTCGCCATACGGCACGGTATGGGAGAGTTCAACAATAAATATCGCAGTATTCTTGGTCAAGATCTTACGATCGGCATTGGCATCAATACCGGCGAGGTCATCGTTGGGAACATCGGCTCCGAGGATCGAGTGGATTATACTGCCATCGGTGATACTGTCAATGTCGCATCCCGAATCGAGGCCCTGACGAAGACGATCCCAAATGCTATCCTGATCAGCGAGTCTACCTATACTGCGGCCGAACACACGATTGAGGCGAAGGAATGGCAGCCTATTGAAATTCGGGGGAAGAAGGAGCCGATGAAAATTTACGAGGTCATCGGTCCCAAATAATAGAATAAAAATGGGCGGATGATAAATCATCCGCCCATGTGCATCTCAACCACCTACCTGGCGGTATTCACAACTCGAAGCTCGCGCGTACCTTGAGACGATCGAGCAATGATCGTATAGGTCCCTGCAGCCATTCCTCTCGCGTCAAATGTTGCAGCCGTACTGCCATCCCCTAACTGACGAAGTGCTGGTGAAGCGACCTTGCGACCAAGAAGATCGTAAATTGCTATGCTGAGATCTCGATCACCAGTGCTTCCACTGTAAGTAATTTCCGTCTCAGAATGAAATGGATTCGGCGTAGCACGCAACACTGGCTCTTCAGAGTTCAAGGTTGCCGCCGTCACCCCGAGATGCATGGAAGCGAGCAGCCAACGGATCGATCTTGCTGCGATCGTGTCGGCGGTGGCGGAGTTTGCGACATCGCTTAAGTTGAATCCAAGAAAAACGAATCTCCCACCCGTCTGGGGGTTCGTGTAACGAATTCCTGCCAGATGCGAGGCAGCGCTATCGAAGTAGAAGATCGGACTTGAGTTACTTCCCGGACTTAGATCGAACGGTGCGGAGTATCGTGCGCCAGCTACCGTCGTAACGATCGAGTTGCCCAGAGCATCGGAAGTCCCAGAAAGCGCGAACGGGAAAGTCTTGCCCGTTGCCGTGTCGTAATGTATTTCTGTCGTCCGGTACTTTATTCCCAAGGTATCCACGAAGAAGGATAACGCATCATCCGTCGCACCATAAAGATGAGCGTAATTGGCGGTATCGAATTGTGCTGCCAACGCATTATCAGAGCTGAACAAGACTGGTTTACCTGCATCAAGCATGTTCTCAATGGCCCCTACGGTACTTGCCGGGTAGCCGGAATAGACTCCCCCGAGCACTGGGTCATTGTCAAATATTGCCAGATCCATCTTCTCAATACCCCATGATGCGATCGCATCGGTGTAAAGCGGGATAAGCGCAGTGCGTGACAGGAAATTGCTCGGCAGCGCCCTAATAAGGCTTGCGGAGATGGACGTTACGCCAGGAGTGTAGTATATCCCGTAACGCGTATTATCCGATAGACCGAGCAGCGGAGTCCCAAAACTGTGCGAATAGGCTCCGTCTTTCTGCGGAGTTGCGACGATATTCAGGAATGCGCAACCGGACTGATCGGGCGCGGTGATCGTCACAGTCGCATCGCTTGTAGTGCCCGGTCCAACGGTTAGCTTTGCTGGCGAAATCGTGGCTGACCAACCCTTTGGTAGTGGATGTGTAGTGTCGATCGACAGCCCCAGCGTCATATCGCTTGTCGTGCTGTTATTCTGAAATGTGATCTTGTCCGTCGTTTGGGCATTGCTATTGACCGTAATAAAGGTGCCGTTGTTGGAAAATGACGAGGCGTCCACAGTTAGGACCGGTATCTTCGCCTGTGACAGGTGGGTTACCTCCGCATCAAAGACCTCGCAGCCTTGAGTATCCACAGCACTGTAGGCGTGGACAATCCCCACGAGCCGAATGTTGTTCGGGTCGATCGTACGATCGGCGAGACTGAAGGTGAACGTTTGCGAGTAAGTAGAACCAGCGGCCACGCTGGCCGGAATGACACCTGCCACGCCTCGGACTCCGGCAGGCGCCGAGAGGAATACATAGCGATGCTGCCAGCCTTGTATCTTGTACGGCGAGTTGTAGAACGGATTCTGGGGGCGCAGCGCGCCGAAATAGGAATCTGATCGCGAGTAGTAATTGGTCTGATCGTAGTTCGAGCCAGGTGGCCCACTGACGCTGTCTTCTGTGACCATCAGGTTGAGCCGGAGATCGCCACTCATGGCCTGGACAAATGTCGCCGATACCTTGGCAGAGACGATGTGCGTGGCGGGATCGAATGTTACGTTCGTGACGGAAACCGTTGCCTTTGCCGGTAGCTTAATGAGAGAATCCACCAACCGATGTCTGCTGGAAGAGTCTGTGAAGCCTATACCGATTCCAGGTAGTTCAATCCAGCTGTCGGGAAATTGAAGCCAACCGGGTGGATCCACCGCGTGACGATCTATCCAGCTTTGAGGGATTCCGTCGGAGGACTGTGGAAAGGCTTTGCCTTTCCACAACGAGTCCCCCTGTGCTGTGGCCATTGGATCCAACTTATGGAAACAGATAACTGCCGTCTGGCCCGGGTGTTTCTGTTCCATCTGTTGAATCCCATAATTCCCGATGGGGCAGTAACCACACCAGGAGCCAGTGAACTCTTCAATGTAGACTCGGTGAGTCTGTGCATGGGCTGGGGCAAAGAATCCGCACATCCCTCCGATCAGCAACAGGAATGAGGAGAATATTTTACCAACGGATGGTAAGCGATGAAGCAACTGGACGGTGCGACTCGGATGGAGATTAATCATGATAGTTGTTACTCCCTCACCAGTAACGGTGCAAGCGAGCATGAAGAAATTGACGACAATTTTCGAGGTGCTGTGTTCGAAAGAAGGCCCGCAAGCGCGGGCCGGACATACCTCAACAAACAAATATACGAAAATCCGGCTCGGCTATAGTGAACCAGCGCTTCGAAGGACAGAGATCGAATGCAGCAACAGGGGACGAATGCAGGAACAGAGATCGAATGCGGCAGAAGAATGGCAATCCGAAGCGAGCTGCTATCGAATGGCTACCGCCGTACTCGTCTCGGTACCATCTTTGGAAAGGCGTAGCAAGAATGGTCCGTGCAACCCTTCCGGTATCGAGAGCGCGCGGGAATGGTCTCCCTGTACATCGTTGCCGCTCCACAACGTATGTATTCTCTTCCCGGCCTCGTCCCACAACTCTATCGTTACTGGTCCGCTCGTCTCTGTTGTGTATTTCACTCGCAACTCACCACTCGATGGATTCGGATAAACCGCGAGGGTGGCGTGGGCGCCGGCGGTCGCCACACGCGTAACCTTCACATCGCTGCCAGAAATATCCACGTCGACGATGAATCCTGCAATGCCGTAGAGCAAGACTTCGTGGTCGTTCAGCCAATGGAACAAGACCCGATTGTAATTCCAGATTGGAACGGAGAATTGCTTCCAGCTTCCACCGCCGTCCTTTGTATAGGAGAGAAACGCGGTATCAGGTACGATCGCGCTGGAGGCAGAGCGTGCTGCCACGATGCCAACTTTCGAATTGTAAAAGCCCATCCCCGTACTGTCGCCAATCGGTATGTTGACGAAGTGCCAACTCTTACCAAAGTCGGTCGAGCGAATAAGTTGCGTTTGTGCGCGTGCAAGGAATGTACCATCGCTGAACGCCTGCACATCCCTAATTGAATTTCCCGTTCCTGAGAGTATGTTGTTGACGTCGAACCAGTGTAGTCCGGCGTCGGTCGAGCGAAGGATTGTGCCAGCATCGCCGACAGCAACGCCAATCATCGAATCCGCAAAAGCGACGGAGTAGAGAAATTGTTGTGTCGCCGTGGGAATTGATGTCCATGATTGTCCGCTATCGCTCGAGCGCATAATATAGCCGTAATCGCCAACGATGATCCCTACATCCCTTCGTGGAAACACAATGCCATGGAGCTTCTCATTGGTACCGCTGGGAATAGAATCCATGATCAACGGCCGACCTTGCAAGGTATCCCGAAAGCGAAGGATCAGCCCGTTCCATCCGATGGCAAAAATCGTGGTGTCATCGAGCATGCAGGCCGTGTTAGTCCGTTGCCGTCGGCCCCTTCCAGCACTCCAGGTGCGCCCTCCATCCGAAGTCGTATGAAGGTAGCCAAGGGAAGCATCCACGCTACAACCGATCCCTGATGGGAGGACCGAAACACTGAGGAAATCGGCGGGGTCTGTGAGGATGCCCTGATTCTTGAAGAAGTCGCTGATGACAAAATTCTTCGATTCGTTACCTAGGCTATCCGGCCGAAGCACATGAACTGCACCGGATACATCGCCGACAACGAATTCCCCCCCGACTGGATTGATAGTAGAGTACTGTGGCCCGGTGTACGCACCCGAAAGGAACCGTGCAGGAGTTCTGTCGATATTCCCGTCAGCGTCTCCATACACATTGACGGATGTGCCGCGCCAATGGTGGAAGCCCTGCCCCATTGCGACATAGATTACGTCCCCCTCTCCTATCGCGAATGCAGTATAGAACTTCGTCCCAGCATAAACTGCCTTCCGCATAGGACCAGATTTTGGGTTGGATGCGTCGAGCCACGCGGTATCGAACGTTCGCATCGCGTCGTAGGAGAGGAGCATAAAGGCCGGTCGCTCGAGCGCGATCAGGATCGTATCGGTGCCGCTGGAAGCGACACTTGTCCAGTGGAGCTTCTGCACTAACTGGTAGAGCGGCGCAAGCAATGCCATGGGGACGGGGACCTTCACCCATGAGAGCCCCGCGTCAGTGGTCTTGAACAGGCTGCTGTCGTCGCCAACAGCAACTGCCAAAGATGCACCGGCGAAACTAACCGCTGATAACGCACCGGCGCCCTGAATCGCCGCCCTGCTCCAGCTCCTGCCACTATCGAGTGATCTAAAAGTAAGGCCGGAGTCTGCCACAGCGAGGAGAATTCCACTTCCGTTGTAGGCAATGCCGTTCAAAGTTACCGTCGACCCGAGAGCTGTCCGCTTCCAGGATACCCCATGGTGGGCGGTCCAGTACACGGCACCACGCGAACCGCAAATGACCGCGTGCTCTGTATCGAGGATGCAGCCTGTGAAGAAGGTAACGGTTGGATCGAGTTGCAGCAAGACCGAAGTCTCTGCGGCCGACCAGTACACGTAACCGGAGTCACCGATCATCAGGTCGACAGAGTAGTCGTTCGGCTTACTGAATCCAGAGATGTCTCGTACCGCGAGGTTGGCTGGAGAAAGCTGACGAACGTGCTGTCCGCAAACAGGGACGGCACATGAGACTAGCATGGTTACAAACAGGCAAGCAATGCCCACGCGTGTGGCAGATGGAGACATCCTGGACAAGAATAAAGAATACCGGGGCGACCAATCGCCCACGAAGGGATGTGAACCTAAGGCCCCCAATCCATCCCGTGCGCAGCAAACATACGAAGCTTTTGGGCCGCCCCCTAAGAATTAACGCAGCTGAAGCTCTGAGACGGATTGGGTGCCGTCACTGCCAAGAAGCCGAACGAAGAAGCTGCCGTGTAAGTCCGGGAGCGAAAATGATCGTGCGTGCTCCCCTGCGGTCTCCTGTCCGCTGAAAAGGCCCTTGACTTTTTCGCCTGCTTCGCTGACCAATTCAATTGTCACCAACCCACTTGTCTTCGTGGTGTACTTCACTCGCAACTCACCACTCGATGGATTCGGAAAGAGTTGAAAGTCCCGTGTTCTATCAGTGCGCACTATTTGCACATCCCCGATGGAGAGATCGACATCCACGATAAAGCCATCCGTACCATAGAGCATCACCTCGTGGTCGCTTAACCAATGAAACAGAATTCGATTCGTGGCCCAGATCGGGACAATGAACTCCTTCCAGGTGGCACCCCCATTGATTGTAAAAGCGAGATACGCGGTGTCGGGCACACTTGCGCTCGTGGTCATCCGCTCGGCCACGATACCGATCTTCGGAGAATAGAAGCTCATGCCATCGCTATCGGCGACAGGAAGAGCGACGTATTGCCAGGTCACGCCGAAATCCGATGAACGAATGAGGCTACCATCCGCGCGCGCGAGAAACGTGCCATTCGCGAAGGCCTGCACCTGCCGGATTGTGGTGACCTGTCCGCTCAGAATATTGTTAATGTCACTCCACGTTGTGCCTCGATCCGTGGTGCGAAGAATGGTGCCGTTGTCACCCGTTGCAACTCCGATTTGGGAATTTGCGAAGGCCACCGAATACAAGAATGCAGGGGATGAAATGTTGATGGGTAACCACGACGCGCCGCGATCGACACTTTGCAGCACGGTGCCGAAATCTCCCACGATAATGCCCGTGTCCACCGACGGAAACACGATACCGTGCAGTCGCTCCTGAGTCCCACTTGGCACGAAGTGACCGCCCGAGGGACCGAATGCGTAGATCAGTCCATCCCAGCCAATCACAATCGCGCTGCTCGTGTCAACTGTCAACACGGTATTGAACGAGGAATCATACGTGCCGTTGTTGAGGACGCTATTGTGATAAATAGGTACTGGTACCGTTGCCCAGGTACGCCCACTGTCGGTAGTACGCTGGAGGTACGTATAGGGAGCAACGGCATAACCATACCCGTTCGGAAGGATGCTGGCGTCAATGAAGTCAATGACAGTACTCTTGCCGGGAATGAGCGATGGATCGTCGAAGAAGGAGAGTGCGGCGGAATGTCCTGTGGCACGTGGGGACCATATGTACCGCATGGCAGTTAGCTCTTCGCCCACCATGAGTACCTGCAGGGTCGTATCCATCTTCCAAACGGCTGCGCCGTTCAGGCGGAGTGGAACCGGGTCGATGCCACCATCGGCATCGCCGATCAGGTTGAGGTTTCTACCAATCCAATAATCTCCACCCCGTTTGGATTTCCACCCGGTATCGTAGAGCATGTAATCGCTCGCTGTGAAGCCGATGAGTTGCATGAAATTCGGCATCCCGGTATAGATCAGCGAAGTGAAGGCTGCCGGTGTGGGATCCCCAGTAGTAGCAACAACAACTCCGGGAGAATCCACGATCGCAGCTCCTCGGTAAATAGGAAGCGGCCCGATGGGACGCTCCATGACAACCCACACGGTATCTGCCCCGCCCATCGCCACGCCGGTGAAGTCAATTCGCTTAATGATCGTGTCGTACCAGGAGGCACGCTCCATGGTGTGAAAATGATACGGATACACTAAGGGTGACCAGGTTAGACCTCCATCGTGGCTTTGAATAATAGTCGTGTCATTGCCTGCCGCGACCGCCTCGCTGGTCGTACCGAACGCAATTGCGTTCAATTGTGCCGATGTATGCGAAGAGCTGGTCTTCCACGTCTGCCCCATGTCAGAAGAACGGATGACGAGTCCACCATCTCCTACACCCACGAGAATATTTTCCAAGGTGGATGTATTCCACGTTAGCGCGCGGATAGTTGCAGTGATCCCAAGCGAAACCGGGTGCCACGAAGTGCCGCCGTCGTTCGTCCAGGCGAGCGAACCATTCGAGCCTGCAATGACGGCATGTAATGTATCCCCAGCGTAGGCAACGGCATGGAGCGTGATCGAGTGATCGAAACCGGTCTGTCGCCTCTCCCATACATCCGCCAAATCCCCGGCCAGAGCCGAATGTGTTACCGCCACATAACCGGAGTCACCGACGACCATTCCTGTCCAGAGGCTTGCCAGGCTCGCCGCGCGCAGGGTAATGTGGTCCGGGTTCACCCGCGTGATATGCTGGGCGTGCGACCGTGCGGCAGGTATGAGTAAGAACGCGCTGCACAAAACGAGGAGGAGGAGCCGTTGGCATTTCATTGAATCTGTAACCTGGCGGTGGCCGTTGTCCCATCCGCCGTAAGTCGAACGAAATAGGCACCATGTAGTTCACTCGGCAGGTTGAACGTACGTTCATGCCGTCCCTCGATCTCATTCCCACGAAACAGCCCAAGCGTTAGTCTCCCCGTCTCATCCCACAGCTCGAATATTACCGGTCCGTTCGTCGTCGTTGTGTACTCTACGCGAACCTCCCCGTTCGAGGGAGTGGGATAGACCGTAAGGGCGGTGCGGAGGCCGGGGGCATCCTCGCAGGTGATTTTTACATCACCTGTCGAAAAATCCACAAGCTCGACAAAGCCGGCCGTGCCATATAGCAGCACTTGATGGTCGTTGAGCCAATGTGACAACACTCGATGATTGTTCCAGAGCGGAACACGGACTTCCTTCCAATGGGCACTCGCATCCGAAGTGTACACGACGAAAGCGGTATCAGGTTCGCGCTGGCTCGATGACGTGCCTTCCACAACAATTCCTATGTGCGAGCTATAGAAATTCATCCCAATCGAATCACCTCCTGGCATTGGAGCGAACTGCCAATCCTTCCCAAAATTAACGGATCGGATCAATGCACCGTTTGCACGTGCGTACATCGTCCCATCTGAGAAGGCTTGAACTTGACGGATCGAGTATTGAGTGCCCGAGAGCACATTATTGACATCAGACCAATGGAGACCCGCATCCACAGTTCGAAGAATTCTGCCATTGTCACCAACGGCGACACCGACCGAATCTGTGGCAAAGGCGGCGGCCCAGAGAAAGTCCTGAATGGCGGTTGGAATAATTTCCCAAGACTTACCCGTGTCGTTTGTTCGAAGGATGACCCCGTAGTCTCCAACGATGATCCCCTCGTCCCTAGTAGGAAATACAATTTCGTGTAACCGATTCTTTGTCCCACTCGAAACGCTGTCCCAGTTTGAACCTCCATCAGACGATCTTAAGATGAGCCCTGCCCAACCAGCGGCAAGCACCTTTAAACTATCGACTTTCCAGATGGAGCTCAGGCTACCCTGGGTGTATCTTCCGTAGCTCAGCGGAGGAGAATACGCATTCTGCCAGGTAAAGCCTTTGTCCATGGTCACCCAGATAGCACCCTGCGCTCCGACTCCGAAGACGATACTATCGTTGTATTCTACCGCGCGTCTATGATCGTCAATCTCTATCCATTCAATTAACGCGTCGGTGCCAGGAGTCTGGAACCAGAGCCAGTTGACAATCGAGTCCGGGTTAGCAGGGCTTCCGACAATCCAGGATTGATACTGTTGGAAATCATCCCCCCCAGTAATGATCGTGAATCTTCCAGCTTGTTTTCTGATCGCCGCACATCGAGTGCGCAAGTGCGCAGAATCAATGGTGCCATCCGCATCTTCGGGCCAACCTACTCGTTGCCGAAACCAACCGGTTCCTGGTCTGCACTCATATTGATAATCATCCGGAGCAAATGCCATCAATGACAGGTCCTTTGCACCAACATAGACGAGCGAAGTTAGCGGTCCGGAGTTTGGGAATGGTGAAAGCGTTGCTGCTGGATCAGCACTGCCATGGATGATGAGCAACGGCAGAATCGGTCGCTCAAGCCCAACCCAAACGCTGTCTGAGCCGGACATGGCGACGGCGGAAAAATCGACACGTTGAATACTATTCGCGATCGGACGAAGATCGTACGGGAATGCCATTCGGCTCCAGGTTTTGCCGGAGTCCGTCGTTTGAACAATCGTGGTATCGTTTCCAACCGCGACGCCGTTGCTCGGCGTACCAAATGTGACGGAGTTCAACTGCGTACTTACTGGTGAGGTGAGGCGCTTCCAGGTATGGCCGTCATCGGTTGACCGTTCAATGAGCCCGGAATCGCCTACGCAGACCACGATCTTATTGCCGTTCGACGTCAGAGAGTGCACCGTAGCCGTCGTTCGGACGGTGGTGCCATTCCAATGTTGACCTCCATTGACAGTGTACCAAATCTGACCGCGAGTGCCCGCCACAACGGCACTATTAGAATCCGTCACAACGGAGGCAAGCAACGCTACCGATTTGTTCAGATAGTCAAACCATCCTCTTCTTCTATTCTGTCCAACAGAGTCCAAATGAAGAAATAGGACATAGCCGGAATCACCTGCGAAGACTTCGTCAAGCGTAGGTGTAATTGCGCAGGTATGGGTGGTGTTTGCGTAGGGCCATATCCGTTTGACGTGTTGCGCTTGAGCGGCATGTGAAAAGAGGATCAAGAGAATCAGCGATCCACAAAGCACGTTCCCGAACCGGAATACAATCAACATGATCAGAGTCTTACAATTATTCAATAGAGAGTCAATCCGAGAGTGGACGCTTTGCCATCTATATTGACATGAAGGCAGAAGGAGCCATGCAAATTAGGGATCACAAATGATCGTGTATGCGCTCCCGCGACTTCTTCCCCTATAAAGAGCATCTTCACCTTCTTCCCCGCCTCATCCCACAGCTCAATCGTTACTGGCCCACTTGATTTTGATACATAAGCAACACGAACTTCACCTGTGGATGGATTCGGATACGCTTGTATCTCCGAAGCTTGACGTGGAAGTTGAGTAACACTGGCTTTGCGGTCCGACATATCCACCTTCACCACATATGTGTAGGACCCAAAACACAGGAACGTGTTCGAATCGAGAAAATGGAAGGAGACTCTGTCGTTGTTGACAAAGGGTACGTTAAAACTGATCGGAGCCGTCGCAAAACCATCCCGGGTGAAGGCGAAGCTCATCGTGTCATTCACGATCCGAGAGGACCATGCTCCGCTGGCCACGACGCCAGTACTCTCGTTAAAGAACTTCATACCAAGAGTGAAGGGTACATTCGGAATCGAGTGCCAGCTCTGGCCATGGTCGGACGATTTCCACAAGCCTGCACTATCGGTTGTCGCATAGTAGGTCCCATTCGCAAATGCTTGCACCTGTCGATACGAGGAGGCTGTACCAGTCAGTGCATTATTCACACTGTTCCACGTTACCCCTTGATCAATCGTTCGGATGATTCCGCCATTGGTACCGACGGCCACGCCAATGTCTCGCGTTGAGAACGCGATGCTTTCCAAAAAGTCTGTACTCGGATTTGCTGAGGAATTCCAGGTCATTGCATCGTCCGTGCTGCGGAGGACAGTCCCAAAGTCACCGCACACAACATATACCTTAGGTGCTGGATGGGCGATGCTGTGCAGCCGATTCAGATGAGCAGCGGGTATATTCGTGCTATCCCAATTATAGCCGCCATCCGTGGTGCGATACAAGTTGCCTGACCAACCAACGGCGAACGCGTTGTTTGAGTCGATCGTATGCACGTCGGTGGCGATGTCATTAGAACCT
The DNA here is from genome assembly GCA_903900335.1 of uncultured Ignavibacteriota bacterium. GTDB lineage: Bacteria > Bacteroidota > Ignavibacteria > Palsa-1295 > Palsa-1295 > PALSA-1295. The sequence continues at coordinate 146,736 of CAIUMP010000056.1, forward strand.
GCGGTGGAAGAGAGGGGGAATACCCATTCCCAGCTCTTGCCGTTGTCAGTGGTCTTAAGGAAGATCGCAGCGTCAGCCGTAGCGAACCCCTTCCCCAGACTGTCGATGGATTCGAAAAGGAAATTCTCTATTGATGCTTTGAATTCGGGCTGCACGATGCCAGAGCCAAAATTTACCCACGGGCCTTCGTACGGGGTAAAGAATATTTCAATTCCATACGGTACTCCCGAGGCGGGAGGAATTGCAGTTGAACACGTCATTCTGCACATCTCACGGTCTTCATTACCGTCCGCATCGCCGGGAATGAAATATCGATTATAGGTAACGGAATCAATCGTGTGAACCAAGGACTTGCGAATACGCAACCAGTGGTCATTGTCACCAAAAACATCCCAGGTCGCAGTATCCGAGTTGGCCCCAAGATAACAGGCTGACCCGTAGTTGGTCTTGGCAATTATCTCTACGACAGCGAGCGTGGAGCTTGGAATAACGGTTGAGGTAGAAGGTACACCTCTGAACGCGCTCCAGACGCCGGATTTTGCCTCGGCCAAACCTCCGCTGTCTCCAACCGCGATCGCAAATCCGAACGCTGCCGGGGCGACTGCCACACTCTTGAAGTTGATATAGTTCGCGTTGACTCCCATATTGCGAATGGTATCCGTAACCTCTATCCAACTCGCGCCGAAGTTAGTGGTGCGTCCGGTCAGGCCATGCTCACCAACAAAATACCCTTTACCATTGCCATTGATCGCAATCGCGGCGATGCTTCGGGTTGTGCCCGATGCGATCTTGGACCAACTCGTACCATTGTTGGTCGATCTCAGGATGATACCGCTATCACCAACTGCGATCAGGGCATCCGCATAGGTAATGGCACGGAGGGTTTGCCCCGTAACCCCAGCACCAGACTGCTGCCAGGAAGCTCCGGTGTTTGTGGTTGTGAAAATCAATCCGCCGTCAGATACTACTGCGGCATGTGTGACACTGTAGTAACTGACACCATTGAGCGTATGACTCTTATCACACGGGGAGGCCGCATGATACCAAGTAGCGATCGCACCCGTGTCACTGTAGCACGTGAGAACTGTCGCGGAGTCCCCGACTGCCATGAAGTGCGAGGAGTTTGCAATGCTGACGCCGCGCATGGAAATATTCGGCGGGCTAAGGCGCGTGACGCTCTGCGCCTCGGCGCTCCCGCTCGGAGTAAGACGAAGGATAAGTCCGATACAAACGAGCAGGAGTGCTTTCATCGATTGATCATTAATTGAGCCAAAGCGGTGCAGTGCTCTGGCAAGACTCAGAGATGACTTTTAGGAAGAACGCTCCGTGCAGCTCGGAGAGAGAAAAGGATCTCGAATGCTGACCGGGCGTATCCTGTCCGCTGAAGAGACCTTTCACCTTTCTTCCGGATTCGTCGAGCAATTCGATCGCTACGGCTCCGCTTGTCAGCGTGTTGTACTCAACGCTGATGTTCCCACTCGAAGGATTTGGGAAGACAGAGAGTGCAGGGTCAGTTTGCACACGAGTTATCTCCGGGACACCGCTCGATGAAATGACAACATCATCAATGAAGCCGTAGCTTCCGTAGATAAGCACTTCATGGTCGCTAAGCCAGTTGAAGAGGATACGGCGGTCGTTCCAAAATGGGACTGCAAACTGTGTCCACGTAGAGCCGCCATTGGTTGTAAAAGCGAGACGCGCGGTATCTGGCACATGTTGCGAGGAGGTGGAATGCTCCGCGATCATTCCGATCTGCGGTGAGTAAAATCCCATTCCGGCCGTATCGCTTGCCGGTGTGTTGACGAACTGCCAATTCTTTCCAAAGTCCGTCGAGCGTAAAAGCTCGTTTCCACCTTGCGCGAGGAATACACCGTTTGAGAAGCCCTGCACTCGGAGAATGGAATTACTGGTGCCCGAGAGGAGATTGTTGATATTGGTCCACGTCACTCCTTCGTCCGTAGTGCGTAGGATCGTGCCACTATCTCCGGTGGCAATGCCGATCCGGTTGTTTGCGAAGGCTATCGAAAAGAGACGGACTGAGGTCGGGGTTGTGACTGTTCGCCATGTCGCGCCTCTGTCCGAGCTTAGAAGCTCCGTCCCAAAATCACCCACAATGATGCCTGTGTCAGGGGAAGGAAACGAGATCCATTCCAGGCGTTCCTGCGTGCCGCTTGGCACGACGTGGGAACCGGATGGGTCGTACCGAAGGATCACACCATCCCAGCCTACAACGAGTGCGGTTGCGCTATCAAGGGTGTATACGTTATCGATAGGGGATGAAGCAAGAGGCAGCGGTATATTTGTCCATGTTCTTCCGTAGTCAGTCGTCCGTTGAAAATAGTCACCTGTGGCAACCTCGTAACCATATCCATTCGGCAGGATGCTAACGGCCAGAATTTCGTCGCGGATGTCTTTGCCGGGATAGGGTGGGAACGCACGTGAGAATCCCATTCCGTTGTTCGGAGAGCCTGATTCTTGATACAAGCTAAGATCGTCTCCAGCCAGCACAATTATGTAGCTCGTGTCCTGCTTCCAGAAACCTTGCGCACGAATACGTAATGGCAATTCCACGGTCGACCCGTTTGCGTCACCTAGTCCGCCGAGCGGTTTCTCTACGATGTTAGAGTCACAATCTACCGTGTAGTACACAAAATCGCCCACAACGGTTGAAGAGATCAAGGACACTTTTGGCATACCAACATACACCACGGAGGTCCACTTTGGGTAGGTTTGCAGCGGCCAATTGACAGGAATATTACCAGTACCAAATACGTCCCCAAATAACTGATGGAGAAACTCCTTGGAGGTATCCGCCGCACCTCCCTTGCAGACGAGAAGCGGAAGCATGGCTGTATCAAAACAGACCCACACACTGTCCCTGCCGGCCATTGCCACTCCAGTAAAATTGATCCTACCAAACTTGTTTTCATATCCGCCGTTGTACCACGTATGAAAATTATACGGGAAGGCCATAGGTAACCATGTCTGGCCACCATCATGACTTTGGATCATCGTCGTATCATTTCCCACCCCGACGGCGTCGCTCGGAGTACCAAACGTAACAGCATTTAGATTGGCCGCAGTTGGCGAGGTAATATTCTTCCAGGTTACCCCCTGATCGGTGGAGCGAATAAGAAGCCCACCATCACCAACACCGACGAGCAGAGGTGATGCCGTTGAGTTATTCCACGAAACAGCGCGGATCGTTGCCGTCGTACCAAGTGGGACTGCAGTCCATGATGAGCCTCCGTTGCTCGTCCACGCCAGCGAACCGTTCTCGCCTGCAATCACGGCGTGCAGTGTATCGCCCGCGTAGGCTACCGCATAGAGTGTAGTCGACTTCGGGAACGGGCTTTGGCTGGCAACGAAGGAGGGTGATGTATTAAGATCAAACGCGCTGTGCGTAACCGCCACGTAATTGGAATCCCCTACCATCATGCCTGTCCACAAGCTGGAAAGACTCACGCCACGTAGCGTGATGTGCGAAGGGTTGACACGCGTAACCTGCTGTGCACGGACGATTTGCACACCCGAGGTGATGCACGTAAGCAATAAACAGATCCGCAGGATGTATTTCAATTTCATGGCACAATTAGTTTAGTAACAGACGACTCTCCATTGGCGCTCAGGCGCACGATGAACGTGCCGTGAAGTTCAGTAGGGATTCTTACGGAATGTGAATGTTCTCCCACCGTTTCCTCTCCCTGGAATAGACATGTAATTAGTTTGCCGGACTCATCGATCAGCTCGATAGTCGTCAGGCCATGCACCTTTGTATCATACGTAAATCGCGCATCTCCGCTCGAGGGATTTGGAGAAACAGCAATTGAGAGCTGGGCGGCAGGATCCACGCGAGTGAGCTTTACTTCACTTCCGGAAAGATCAACATCAACGATGAATCCATCTATCCTATACAGCAATACCTCGTGATCACTCAGCCAATGGAAGAGCACTCGGCTATAATTCCACATACCAACCGTGAACTCGGCCCAATGGGCTCCAGCGTCCCTTGTGTAGGCAAGTACTACTGAGTCGGGCGATATTCCGCTTGAGGTAGCCCGCTCTGCTATGATCCCGATTTGCGTGTTGTAGAATGACATCCCGAGGCTATCCCCGATTGGAGATGGTGCTATCCCCCAGGTCTGCCCATAATCGATTGACCGAAGTATTTCGCTTTCGGCCCTGGCGAGGAATGTACCTCCCGGAAACGCTTGCACCTCCCGGATGGATGTCTGCGTACCCGTCAGGATGTTGTTGACGTCATTCCATGTCTCGCCTTCGTCGGTGGTTCGCAGAATTGCTCCGTTCTCCCCCACGGCAACACCTATCCGGGGGTTGCAGAAGGCAACTGCGTATAAGAAGCCGGGTGCCGTAGTAGGAATAGAATTCCAACTCTCTCCCGCATCGGTGCTGTGAAGGATGGTACCGAAATCACCAACGATCAGACCGGTGTCCTTTGAGGGGAATGCAATACCATGTAAGCGCTCTGTTGTCCCGCTAGGTACGAAATGGCAGCCAGTATCGCTGTATCGGAGAATGATCCCACTCCACCCAACGATGAGGGCCGAGGAGGAATCAAAGACATGCACCGAATTAATGGCGGAGTCGCTACCATTTATATTGCCTGCCGAAGTGATCGGGATGTACGCATCAGTCCAAGTGCGCCCATAGTCAGAGGTTCGTTGGAAGCGCTCACCCACGCCAACGGTATAACCAAACCCGTTCGGGAGAATCTCGACGTCAAGGAATTCCGTGCTCGTTTGTCTTCCCGGAAGTGGGAATCGGCGTTCTATGGAGTTGAAGGGCATGTCAGCTCCATTTACGTGTGGTGTCCATGGATAGCGAATGATATTGCACTCGTCCCCAACAAGGATCATCACCATCGTTGTATCCTTTGTGGTGCTGACCCTCCAAAACGCCGAGCCACGAATGCGCAAAGGACATGGGTCTATTCCGCCATCGGCATCGCCGACTATCGAAACGTCTCCACCCTCCCACCTTACATTTGTGCTTCTGTTGCTGATCTCAATATCGCTGATCGTAGTGACAAAGCAATTTAGGAACTTTGGCATTCCTACATACAACATCGATGTAAATGTTGGCTGAATGGAACTGCTACTTGCATCGTACTTACCAAAGGTTCGCGACCATGCCGCCGCAGATGTATCTGGGGTACCCTGATAATAGAATAGGGGACTGATGCCGTGCCTTGCCGCAACCCACAGGCTGTCTGTTCCGCCCATTGCAACCGCGACAAAATCGATCTTTCCGATCGTGTCATAAAATCCATTGTGCCAGGAATGGAGATCATATCCAAACGGTACTTTTAACCACGTTTGTCCAGCGTCGTGCGTCTGGAGGAGCGTTGTATCGTTGCCAACGGCGAAGGCATCCATTGCGGTGCCAAAGCTAATGGCATTGAGTTGGGCCGTGCTTGTGGAGGAAACCGTTGTCCATGTTTTGCCCTGATCTATCGAGCGAGCAACAAGTCCTCCGTCGCCGACCGCGACGACCACTGGAGGCGCCGTCGCATGATTCCAAGTAAGCGCGCGAATCGTCGCGCTGGTGCCGAGGTTGACCACGCTCCACGTCTCTCCTCCATCACTTGATGCTGCGAGCGAACCGCGAGTACCGGCTATCACAACATGCGCAGTATCGCCAGCATAAGCGACAGCAAGTACACCAATCGAAGGGTCGAATGGGGATGGATGCGCAGACCACGCATTCGCGCCAACGGCATCGTGCGTAACCGCGACATATCCAGAATCGCCGACGATCATGCCAGTCCATAGGCTGGAAAGACTAACGGCACGGAGACTGACCTTGCGCGGATTAATACGGGTGACATGCTGAGCATCCGACGAGGCCGCGAACCCGACCAGACATACGAACAGTAAGATACGGCGCTGGAACTGACGTGGAATCATTCGATAATTAATTTAGCAACGGCTGATGCTCCGTTCGAGGTAACACGAACAAATACGGAGCCGCGGAGCCCGGTCGGGAGCGCGAGGATGTGCGAATGAATGCCGGATGATTCTTCCGCGGAAAAGAGTACTGCAATCGGACGGCCAGACTCATCCACGATATCTATTGAAGTTTGGCCCGTGGCACTGGTTGTATAGTTTACTCGCACCTCTCCGTTCGATGGATTTGGGTAAACGGCTATGGGTACAGGGCTGCCACCTTCCACGTGGGAAACTTTCACATCACCGCCAGAGAAATCGACAAGTTCGATGAAGCCTTCGATGCCATAGACCAAGACCTGGTGATCATTCAACCAATGGAAGGGAATCGCGCCGTAGCTGTACATGGGGATCAAGAATTGCCGCCATGTCGAGCCCGAGTTTGTGGTGTAAGCAAAGAATACGGTATCCGGAGCGCTTGCGCTCGATGCCGAGCCTGATGCAACAATGCCGATAGTGGGAGTATAAAAGCTCATCCCCAACGTATCTCCAACGGGCACATTTACGAACGACCAGTTCAACCCGTAGTCTGTCGAACGAAGGAGATTGCTGCTTGCTCGAGCGTAGAACGTGCCATTTGCAAATGCTTGAACCTGACGGATCGAATTACTCGTACCGCTAAGGACATTGTTTATCTCAGACCAGTGAAGACCCGCGTCCATTGTACGATAGAGCGAACCACTATCTCCCGAAGCGATGCCGATTTGATCATTGGCGAACGAGACGGAATACAGGAAGTGCGATGTGAAGTTCGTTATCGTAGTCCAGGACTTTCCTGTGTCCGAAGATCGACTAACGTACCCAAAATCACCGACGATCACCCCAATTGCGCGTGTCGGGAATGCAATTCCATGGATGCGCTCGGTGGTAGCACTGGGGATGGTGTCCCAAGAACGGCAGCCATCCCTGGAGCGAATCAGTGCACCATCCCTTCCGCACGCGATGACGGTCAGTGAATCCAGACAGACCAGTGCGTTGAGCGAATCGCCATACTCAGGGGCAACAGCATAATCCCATGAGCGGCCGTTATCTCGGGTCTGAAAAACCCCACCTCCAACAGTTACGGCGAATCCCACGGAGCCGTTTGGAATGCTAAGGTCGAGTGGGTGGCTCCAATTGGGGTGCCCGGGGGCATACTGAAGGGAATTCTGCCAGCCCGGACCACCCACCGTTAGCTGCTGAAAGGCGCTCACATAGTCTTCATCACCAGCATCAATCACGGCGTAGGAGCTCCCACTTTTTATATACGCAGCGCAGCGTACCCGAAGCGGGAGATGATCCTGATGGCCGTCGGCATCGCCGAGGAAATAGGGGTACGCTCTATCCCAGCCATTCGATGGCGTGTACGTGTAACTACAATCCTCCATGCCATAGCCCATCACGACGCCGTTAGTGGTGTCGCCGACATAGACCAATTCCGTCATGGGACCCGAGTTGTGAATCAAGGCAAAGTTTGCGTTCTGATCGATTCCACCACCAGCGATGAATCGACTGGCCACCGGGTCTACTCCTCCATGATCGATGAGCAGCGGCAGAACGGGGCGCTCTATTCCTACCCATACACTGTCTGTGCCATGCAACGCGAGGGCGGTGAAGTCCACCCGACCGGAGAGAATAGTATCTACTGGTTTCAAGTCGTAAGGGAATGGCATTCGCGACCAGCTCTTTCCAGAATCGAGCGTTTGCAGAATGACCGTATCATTGCCAACCGCAACTCCGTAATTTGGCGCACCAAAGGCCACCTTGTTTAGTCGAGAGGTAACCGGTGAGTTGACCTTCGACCAGGTGCTCCCGGAATCGACCGATCGTAGCATAAGACCGGAATCACCCACGGCGATCAGGACCTGCTTGAGGTTTGAAGCAAGAGAACGGATCGTCAAGGTTGTACCCGAAGGGGCAGGCCGCCATGCGCCTCCATTTGTGTGTGTCGTGAAGATCGCGCCACCAGTGCCGGCCGCAACTGCGATGCTCTTAGCCGCATACGCCACAGCATTCAGTGTCACGTTTGGATCAAGGAAGTGGCGCGGGCCGAACGTACAAGTCGTCTGCGCAGAAGTGCTGACACGGAGCGACACCGCCATACCAGAGTCGCCAACGAGCATGGCTTCGCCATTTAGATCAGCTGCCGCTCCTCGGAAGGAAAGATGGGCCGGATTCAGGCGAGTCACCCGCTGTGCGTGGAGCGGCGTGGACAGAAATCCTTTCAGCCCCACAGAAAAAACTGCACAGAGGACCAGAAGAACCTTAGATGCCCACTCTGCTTCCCACCTGCGTCCCGTGGACATTAGCGTAAGATTAGTTTTGTGGCAGCGGACGTCTCTCCTTGAGAAACTCGTAGCACGAAAGTGCCATGCAGATCCGTCGGAATCGAAAGTGATCTCGAATGTACTCCTGAAAATTCCTCTCCAACAAACAGTTGCCGTTGTGACTTTCCTGTTTCGTCCCAAAGGTCAATCGTGACAAGTCCGCCTGTCCCGATGACGTAGTCAACCCTCACTGTTCCCGCGGAAGGATTGGGATAAATAGAAACTGGGTTGCTGGGTCCAATATCCTTTCGAGTGATACGAACATCGCTCGTTGAGATATTTACCATTACTACGAAGCCCTGGATACCGTAGAGCAAGACTTGATGGTCATTCAACCAATGGAAAAGAATCCGATCATAATTCCAGATATTGACGGCAAAGTGCTTCCAATGTTGGCCGCCGTCCGTGGTAAAAGCAAGGAAGGCAGTATCCGGGACGATCGCGCTGGATGATGAACGTTCAGCAACGATCCCGATCTTTCGATTGAAGAAGCTCATTCCAAGGCTATCACTTGTCGGCAGTGGTACAAACTGCCAGTTTGCTCCGAAGTCAGTTGAGCGGATCAGGTTTGTGCCTGCCCGGGCGATGAATGTGCCATCCGGGAATGCCTCCACCTGGCGAATGGAAGCCGGCGTACCGCTAAGCACATTGTTGACATCAGACCAATGCTGCCCTGCGTCAATTGTTCGAAGTATTCTCCCTCCATCCCCACACGCCACCCCAATCTGACCGTCTGCGAAGGCAACTGTCCATAGAAAGTCCTGAATCGAGCCAGGCACAGGCACATTCGCCCAGATTCTTCCTGTGTCTGTCGAGCGAATAATGTAGCCAAAGTCACCAACGATGATCCCAACATCTACAGTCGGGAATGCAATGCCGTGGAGCTTATTTGTTGTCCCGCTGCCGATTGAGTCCCAGTTCTTTCCAGCATCCGTAGTTCGTAGAATAAGCCCGTTCCACCCTGATGCTATAGCGATAGCATCGGTTAGGGTACAGATGCTGTTGAGTTTCTGATCTACCAGGATATTAGTGACAGGCCTCCACGATATTCCCCCGTCCGTGGTTCGATCTCTCGCGGCGCCTGTACCGGCAGCATATCCATAGCCATCCGGTGCGATGCTGACTGAGAGGAAGTTGATCGGTTCACGACCATTTGGATAAAGGTTTTGCGTGATTGCTCCGTATCCATCGAACGAGGATCCTTCCCAACTTTGCAACTCGTCACCGCCGAATGTAAGGACATTTCCGTTGGTGCTTGGCGCAAGAGCCGCACAATAATTGCGCATGGGTGCTGGATCTGTGTTTCCGTCAGCATCCCCGAAGGCAGAGATGATTCTTCGCGTCCAACCAGTAGCGCTATCCCCCCATGCGTAGAGATAGTCATCTGCTGCAAGACCCATCAAGGTGTTTATGGGTTTTCCATAGAGACTAGCGAGACCGTCGCCTACGCTGACAAGTGATGTCAGCGGCCCGGAATGGGGGAAGATCGGCAAGTTAGGAGTTCCTACCCGCCATTTGTCCGTGGCACTGTCGCGCATCATGAGAAGCGGCATGACAGGTGATCGAACACCAACCCAAAGTACGTCGCCTTGTTGTGCATAGACAGAAGAAAAGTCGATCTGTCGAACCAGCGTGTCGTATCGTTTTAGATCGTACGGAAAGGGGATGGTCTGCCACGTATTTCCGGCATCCGCTGTGCGAAGGATGACGGTGTCATTTCCAACTGCAAATCCGGTATCCGCTGTGCCAAAGCTCACAGCGTTTAGTTGAGCGCTCGTCGGAGAGGATAATCGCGTCCAGTTCTTTCCGCTATTCGTTGAACGGATGATGAGTCCAGAATCCCCAACACCTATAAGGATTCCATTGACGGTGGCGGTCATATTACGAATGGTAGCAGATGTGCCGATCGAACTCGGCGACCAGCTCGCACCACAGTTGGTGGTATAGGCAAGGGCACCATTCGAGCCACCGATAGCTGCCCGAAGTTGATTGGTGAAGGCAACTGCATAGAGCGTCACGGACTTGCTGATCTTTGCATCAAGCTGTTGGTATCTGCTCGCCGAGAAGCCAAGATAGCGCATCACCAATCCAGAGTCGCCAACCATCATTCCAGTGTCGTTCGCGTGGTCGATCGTTCCAGCGAGGGCCGCGCCCCTGATCGTTAAGTGTGGTGGGTTAATGCGCGAGACCGATTGGGAATGCGCGGCCATTGGCAAACGCAGCAGCGAAAGAAGGATCAGGATGACGCCGGGAATCAGAGAGAAAAACCGAGAAATCTGCCGACTTCGATCCCCATGTATGCTAGCCATTAATCAGATCCTTACAGAATTTGAAACAACGTGACATCCCCGGCCTAGCGACCGGGGATGAGCCGTTTTCAATAACCAAACCGCCTACGAAGTACTGTACTGCCCTTTACTTCTTTATGATCCTTATCTCGTGTGTCCCCTTTGCCGAACGTGCAACGACCGTGTACATCCCATCCGGAAGTTCGCTCGCGTTAAAGAACGCGCTCCAACTTCCATCACCAAGCTGATGTGCAACGAGCGTAGCAACCTGACGACCCAATACATCGAAGGCTGTGAAACTCACTTCGCGTTCGTCGGGCGCGCCTGGATAGTAGAGATCCGTCGTGCCATAAAATGGATTTTCGGACGCGGTCAGTTGTGCACTCTTTGGCGCTTCCGACGTGGCCACACCTTGTTGTGATCCAAGCAACCAATCTATTGATCGCGCTGCGATGGTGGCTGCCAGCTTTTGGTCCGTGAACGCGTTGAGATTGAATCCTAAATATACCATCCTACCACCGGACTGCGGATGAGTATAACGGATTCCTGCTACTCGCGATGTGTTACTGTCGTAGTAGAAAATCGGACTGGAGTTGCTTCCCGGAGTAATAGAGAACGGGGCCGAGTACTGACCACCAAATAACGTGGCGTTGATCCCACTTCCGATGGGATCCGACGTGCCCTGAACGTTGAAGTTGGAGAACTTTCCAGTATTCGTGTCAGCACGATATTCCGTGAAGCGATACTTTATTCCCAACGTGTCCTCGAAGAACGACCGTGCATCGTCGGTCGATGCATACAGGTGATTCGGGTTGTTGGTGTCATACTGCGCGGACATGGCATATTCTGATACATAGAAGACCGGCTTGCCAGCATTGAGCAAATTCTGAATTGCGTTCACAGTATTCGCTGGTGTTTGGAATACTCCACCCATTGAAGGGTCGTTGTCAAAGATCGCGAAATTCATTTTCTCGATCGGCCATGCCAATATAGCATCTCCGATAAGTGGTATTGCTGCCGCACGAGATGCGAACTTATTCGGGAAAGCATGCTCTATGCTCGGGGTCAAGGCGAAGCCCGGAGTGTAATAGTACCCATATTGGGTATTATCTGAAAGGGCTGCGAGGAACACTTCAAAGTGGTGCGCATACGCTCCGGCCCGTTGCGGAATGGCGATGATGTACATAGCCGCGCAACCGGATTGATCAGGCGCAGTGATGGTCACCTTGGCGTCAGTCGTGGTTCCGGGCCCGATGGTTATGGTCGATGGAGAGATAGCCGCGGACCACCCTTTAGGCATCCCATTGCTAGTATCCAATGATAATCCGAGCGTCAGCGGTGCAGTGTTGTCGTTGTTCTGAAAGGTGATTGTCTCGCTGGTTTGTTGATTGCTCTTGACCGTGATATAATTGCCATCAGTAGGGAAGCCAAAGGCGTCAGCACCGATAACGGGAATCTTCGCTGCGGAAAGATGCGCCACTTCGGCATCGAACACCTGATTCATGGACGAATCCGTGGCGCTATACTCGTAGGCGATTCCAACGAGGCGAATATTATTTGGGTCGAGCGTGCTATCCGGAAGTACGAAGGTGAAGGTTTGCGAGTATTGTGCATCCGGCGCAACCGTGGAGGGGATAACCCCTGCTTTGCCGCGGATCCCAGCCGGAGCTGTAAGGAAGACATACCGATGCTGCCAGCCATCGATCTTATACGGGGAGTTGTAAAATGGGTTGTTCGGCAGGTTCCCGCCAATGGGCTTGTCGGTCTTGGAATAATAATTTGTCTGATCGTAGCGTGTTCCCGCTGGGCCGCTCACGCTGTCTTCCGTTACCAGCAAGTTCATGCGAAAATCTCCACTCATCGCCTCGTGGAACGTGGTGGTGATCGTGGCGGAAACCTCATGTGTAGTCGGACTGAAAGTCACATTGCTTACACCGACCGTTGCGAGCGCCTTCGTGTTCAGCATGGTATCAACATATTGCGGATCCGACGCACTTCCGCCAAAGCCTGCCAAGTGCGTCCAGGTGCTAGGGTCAGCTGCCCACTTTGTATCACCCCAGAGCGATCGTTCAAGCCAACTTAGTGGGAAGCTGCTCACGGACTGCGCAACCACTTTTCCGTTAATCAGCGAGTCCCCTTGGTTTGTACGCATCGGGTCGCCCGAGTGAAAGCAGACGACCGCCACCCGTCCCGGAAATCTCCGCTCCACCTCTTGGATCGCAAAATTGCCGCGAACGCAGAACCCACACCACGAACCCGTGAACTCCTCAAGGTAACCACGGCGAACTTGAGCCTTCGCGCTCGAAATTGAACCTTCCGTGCTAAAAACACAAAGAATGGACAGGGTTAATAGCGCGGCGAAAACACGCCCTTTCAGGATTGAAGTAGTGTATTGCATTGCGAAGCTGAAGGAAATTGCCGCTCGCGACCTCGGCACATCTCCAATAATTGATTTTGGTTGTCACGCGTCCTACGTGGACACCGGACATATGACACCCGGACTTAAAGAGTGTGTGAATCCCCTTACGCGCGAATATACGCATTTTCTGCAACGACGGAATGAAAATCAGGAGCGCTCCCTGAAACGATCCTCTGGATTCCCCTGGACTACATCACGATCTCGGCGTCAAGATACTGTTATCTCTGAATCTTGATCGCGGCAACGCGGTTTAGCTTCGTCGAGCGTGCGCTCCTGCCTGACCTCCATCCTAACCAAGACTTATCACTCATGACCTTTCCCGTCTCCATCGTCGCTATTCTTCTCGGCATCGTCGAAGGACTCACGGAATTCCTTCCCGTCTCTTCAACCGGGCATCTCATCGTTGCGGATCATCTCCTCAAATTTCAAATGATGCTAGGCGATGCGGATAAGGCCGAGCTATTCGAAGTGGTGATTCAGCTTGGAGCGATCCTCGCCATTGGTGCCATTTACCGCAAGCGGCTTCTCGGCAGTCTCGGCGGGTTACTGGATATCGCCAGAACGCGCTCTACCCACAGCGCGGCTGGCAAGTTAGGCTTGAACATCATACTTGCTTTCATGCCCGCCGGCGTTCTCGGCCTTGCTTTTCATCATATCATCAGTACCTACCTCTTCTCGCCGCTCACGGTCGGCATAACTCTCATTCTCGGTGGCGTCGCCATCATCATTATTGAAAAGCAAACTCGCGAAGATCTGCGCAGAATCACACTCGAAACCATGACTCCCGCAGATGCCCTTATCGTAGGCTTTGCTCAGGCGCTCTCGATGATACCCGGCACATCGCGTTCGGCGGCAACCATCATGGGCGGGATGCTGCGTGGCATCAAGCGTGCCTCAGCGACGGAGTTCTCATTCCTACTCGCATTTCCCACCATGCTCGCAGCCAGCGGATTCGAACTTCTCAAATATCGCCAGCTCCTTACCAGCGACATCCTCGGAATGATCGCCATCGGCTTCATCACCTCATTTGTGGTGGCGCTCGCCGTGGTGGCCTGGTTCATCCGCTACGTACAGCGGCATGAGTTCACCGGCTTCGGCATCTACCGCATCATCTTCGGCTGCTTGGTACTGGCGATGTGGGGAGCGCACTATTTGGGGTAGCCAGCGACTGCACAACGAGGCCACCGCTCCGGAGGCAACTTTTCACTCTACTTCGGTCTTCCATTTTGAAATCCGAATTCAATTTGCAATGCGGAATAGTGCCCAATTCACGCTTCAATCGACAATTATGGCCGCTTCCCGCGTTGGCAGCCAATTTGTGGAATTGCTAATTCAGAAAGAGCTACTCACTCTCTAAAATGAGTCTTTTCTACAGGATGCTTATTCATCCAGGATCAGCTTCCAACTTGAGATGGAAGCGGCCTCACCTTGACCTCCTACAGTCACATAAAGAACAGGGCGAGAGAACAGAAAGGCGAGTACTATTTTCAAAAATAGTAGTCGCCTTTCGCATTTCAGGACGGCAACTATTAGCCCACGCAACGACAAAGCCAATCCAGCAAACACCCCACTCTCTAAATCACCATTGTTTTGTGTGATGTAAATTCGCGATTCATGAACTTCTCATATAAATCAACAACTTACAGCATTCTGTCTATAAGACAGAAAACGCTTTCCATAAATATTTTGCGGTTCCCGAACCCACCAGCAATACGGTAGATCACCAAAGATTTCTCCCCGTCTTCCTCCCTGTGTAGCCCAGACTTTAGTCTGGGGCCCCGGAACGTCCTCGCAGACCGATGCACAACCCGAGCCTACCGTCAGTCCCGGCATCCCTGCCCTACACCCCCCGGAGTGCCGTTAGGCACGAAGTACCCGCCGCCGAAGGTGCAGCTCGCGCTCGCCTGGGTACTCGCAAAAGGTGAAGACGTCATACCGATATCCCCGGCACCACGCGAGATCGAAGAGCTTGAGCGCGCCGTGCCTTACACCGAGGTCGTCGGCGAACGCTATGCCGCCGCGACGATGCGGACGGTGCAGGGGTAGGATGGTATCATGCGTGGGTCGGGCGTCCTCGCCCGACCCACCGCTTGAACTGTTTTTCAGCCGAACCGTTTTACATGATATGATTCAGACCCAGGTTAGCCTTTCCGAGAACACAGACGCACTTCTCGCCTCTTTTGCGCTTCGACAGGGCAAGAAAAAGGAAGAAATTATCGTCGAGGCTGTGGAGGCATTTGTCCATCCGCAGCTTACTCGCGAAGAGATTCTCGCGATGCGACGTCAGGCGCGCGGGATGTGGAAGGACCGGTCTGACTTGCCCGATTTCGACGCGTTGCGCCGGTCATCTGGAGAGGCACAATTCCGGTCCTAATTCGATCGAAATGTTTACCAGATTCTGAATGTCACTATGTGTCCAACAGCAGTCCCGACAACAAGATGAGAAATTCTAAGAAGATATTTATTTGCTACTCACATCAGGATCAAAAGTGGCTCAAATGGCTTGATCCGATCTTAAAGCCACTCATCAGAGAGGGCACGGTTACTGAATGGAGTGACAGAAAAATCGATCCCGGCAAAAAGTGGAAGGAAGAGATTCGCGAGGCGCTTAGAACATCAGGAATTGCGATATTGATTATTAGCCAAGACTTCTTGGCATCGGATTTTATTTTCGAAAACGAACTCCCACCAATACTAGAGGCCGAGCAAGAGGAAGGATTAAGATTGCTTTGCATTTACGTTCGGCCCTGTGACATCGCTAGCTTCCCCCGTCTACTGGATTTTCAAGCTGTTAACGATCCCCAAAAACCTCTGGCTGAACTCGCCATCCCAGCGAGAGATCGAGTGGGCATTGTCATCGCAGAGAATATTAGGCAACATCAGACGTGGAAGACTGCGGGAGATCAAATTGAGAAGATATCGAAGGATGTCCCTGAAGGAACCGACGGGCTGGAGGATGATAAAGGCTTTTTAGAATACAAGGAGGACTCATTCGAGGCGATGACAGAAATGAATGAGGTGATGGTTCGCATTGCGGAACTCACTTCGAAAGTCGGCCAAAAAGTAAATGTCCGTCAAGAGAGCCTCAATAGCATGATCACCAAGAAGGAAGATAACGTGAAATTGGCGATAAGTATTGTCAATGCTACCGCAATGGATGTTAACGAGTATTCGGAGCAACTTGAAAAGGAAGTCCCAATTCTGGAATCCAAAGCCGCGGCAATGCACGACAATCTCGTTCCATGGCTACGATGGAGACGAGAGGCAGGACACACAACCGACAATGACAGCTTTGGAAGTTCGGTGCTATCAATGATTCAAGCGGTCGAGCCTTCAATACTGCAAATGGAATCGTTTAGAGATTCAATGCTTGGGATGAAAGGAGCTTCGAAACCTTTGAATAATGCCGTAGTTCGAGCGAGAATAATACTTGATCGCTTAATAGGTACCATGAAGAAGATTCAGACGGATTCGAAAGAGTATCTAACAATTCTAAATTAGCGAGTAGGCCACGCGTCCCCGCAAGTCTTCCTGCTATTCAATACTTACAGGGGCAAACGCCAATTCGAAACTACTAAACTTCCGAATTATTCGGAAAACATTTGGTCTCAATTTTCGAGCTCTAATTTTCTCGATCAGCACCGCCTCGTTTTCCTTACTTATACGCAATCCAAGAGTAACCGATTCTATAGTGTTTTCGGGTATCGGAATAATTCTCTTAGCTCCATCGTGTAAGATCAACCTCCATTCTGACTCGTAGTCCCAATCGAGAAATTTGTGAGTGAAGGGCGCATAGTACCAATCCAGCGAAATATTGGGGTCGTAGGGATTTACCAAGGGACAGTCTGGACTGTAGACGATCCTCGGGAGAATTACATCTGCCTGCGTGCGGAGAAAGGAATAGAGAGGTGATGTTCGGTAACCAATGCAAAACCCTGTGTGATTCGCAGCATAATGTGACCACATAAGGATATTGCTCTCCTTCTCGGTTAAGGAAAATACGCCAGTCCTCTGTGACAGTTCCATTATCGCAGCCAGGTCTTCGGTTTGAGCTACTTGAAGATCCTTCGTTTGACCTATAAGCTCTAAATGCCGACTGCGGATTCGCTCCTCATCCCACGGCGGGTCGTTTACTTCGAGATTGCTCTTAAGCATATGCTCAAGAATCCTTTCGGACGACGCGCCACTGCTTCGGTACAGAATGGGGATTCCTGTATCAAATGGGTCATTAAACTCTGAGGGCGGCGAAAAATAAATCTCGTCTAGCGATTTTAAGCCGTAGCCAAGCTCATCGAAATGACGATACTTGAACAGAATACGCGGAGGGTTTTTAGGATTGAACATTACTTGCAAAACCGGATGATTGCCGTTTTCGTCCCTTGCTGATTCTCGTGTATAGACTTGGTCATGAACGCAATCGTTCGATTCCCCCCGGCTCCATCCTCCCCGCACATTTGTTCACCTCCGCGCACATTCGAATGAGCAGATAAAACCCAGTGCCCAGAGTGATTATGCTAAAGACCGTTCTGTTTTCCCTCGTCCTCCTTGCCGCGATTGCCGGCATCATCGTTAATGCAAAAAGGCTGATCGACTTCCTGCGTCTCGGCTCATGGACCAACCGTTTCGACAAGCCCTCGCAGCGCGTCCGCCGCGTGCTGACGATCGCTATCGGTCAGACGAAGATCTTCCGCGATCCCGTCGCCGGCCCCATCCACGCGTTCATCTTCTGGGGCTTTATGGTGCTGCTCTTCGCGGTCATCGAGTCCATTGGCGAGGGACTCAGCGGTGGCAACTTCTCGCTCTCATTTTTGGGGCCGGTCTATTCTGTCATGACCGTCTCGCAGGACATCTTCGTCGCGCTTATCGTCCTGAGCGTTATCATCTCTCTGTGGCGTCGCTTCGTCTCGCGAGTTAAGCGCTTGCAAGGTGATGTGCATGAGAAGACAGACGCGGCTGTTATTCTCGTTGCTATCGCGGTCATCGTTAGCTCGCTTACCATTGCGAACGCATCGCGTATTGCCATGGGTGGTCGTTACGGCTGGGAAGTGCGCCCGCTGGCCTCGTGGCTCGCTGGAATGCTGAATGGTGGCGGTGCCTCTGTCGTGACATCTGGTCTAACGTTACTCTATGAATCGACCTGGTGGATTCACATCACCTTCGTCCTCGGCTTCCTCAACTATCTCCCTTACTCGAAGCATCTGCATGTGATGACATCCCTTCCCAATGTCTATCTCGCTGATCTAAAGAAGAAGAATTATCTCAAGCCCATCGACTTCACCGACGAGACGATCACCAAGTATGGCGCGGCCGACATCCAGGACCTCTCCTGGAAGCAACTCCTCGATGGCGACACCTGCACGCACTGCGGACGCTGCACCTCCGTGTGTCCCGCGAATATCACCGGCAAGATTCTCGATCCGCGACAGATCATCATCGCCACGCGCAATCGTATGCTCGACAAAGCGCCGTATCTCACAGCGCAAGGTGCGTACGGATTCGATACATGGATGGGCGAGATCGTCAAGGCCAAAGTTGCAACGACAGGCGACACCATCGTTGACGAAGTCGTAACGCCGGAAGACAAGAGTGTAAGTCATGCCGAAGGAATGCTGCTCTTCCAGAAGCCGAAGCTGACGCGCGAGGAGGTCGAAGCCAAGAAGTTCGTTGGTGATTACATCCCGGAAGAAATGCTGTGGCAATGCACAACGTGTCAGGCGTGTATGCAGGAGTGCCCCGTAATGATCGAGCACGTTGATGAGATCGTCGATCTACGCCGCAACCTTGTGATGATGGAGTCCAGCTTCCCGCCGGAGTTGCAATCGGCCTTCAGCAGCATGGAGAATAACTTCTCGCCGTGGGCTTTTTCCCCAAGCGAGCGCGGCGATTGGGCCAATGGAATGGGCATTCAAACGTTCGCAGAATATGCGGCATCACAAGTGGCTAATCCAACACCCGCAAATCAGACTCCACCAATTCTATTCTGGGTTGGCTGCGCTGGCTCGTTCGATCAACGCGCGAAGAAGATCACGCAGGCATTCGCGGAGTTGATGCAGTTATCGAACATCGACTTCCGCATTCTCGGCAACGAGGAAAAATGCACGGGCGATCCCGCGCGGCGTATGGGCAATGAGTATCTCGCGCAGATGCTCATTCGCGAGAATGTCGAGACGCTCAATCGTTATCATGTGCAGAAGGTCGTGACGACGTGTCCGCATTGCTTCAACGCGATCAAGAACGAGTGGAAGGATTTCGACGGACATTATGAGGTAGTGCATCACACGGAGTTCATCACCGAGCTGCTCAACACCGGCAAGATCAAACCGACGAAAGAATTGCTCGACCGCGTAACGTATCACGACTCCTGCTATCTCGGCCGCTCGAACAATATTTACGACGCACCCCGCGCCGCGCTCGAAGCGATACCCGGACTCGACATCGTCGAGATGGATCGTTCAAAATCAAAGGGGATGTGCTGCGGCGCTGGCGGCGGACAAATGTGGATGGAAGAGAAGCAAGGAAAGCGCATCAACATCGAGCGCACCGAGCAAGCGCTCGAAGCTCTCGGCCGCGGCGACATTCACGACGGCCAGACCGTCGCCTCCGCCTGCCCCTTCTGCATGACGATGATGTCCGATGGCGTCAAAGCCAAAGGCGAGGGCGATAACGTCCGCGTGCGCGATATTGCGGAGATCGTGCTGGAGGCGGTGCGGTAAGCTTCTTTAATTCAACTTCACGAATGACTTGAATAAATAGCCTTCGGATGTCCATAAACCAAGCACGAAAATTCCTGCATGAAGCTTGGACAAATCGACATCTCCCACCGTGCCGCGCGAGGAAATCAGTGGACATGCGTATGACGACCCCAGCACATCTATTGCCTCCACGCGCTCAATGGGCAGCGAACCAGCGACATCGAAATGAAGCACCGAACTTACGGGGTTAGGTGTAAGATCGATGTGAGATTGTGAAGCCTGGGAAGCGCTCCGCACGCTGGATACGGGAGGCCCGACATACCGCATCACGTAACCAGCGGTTGAATCGTGAAACGTTGTTCCAGTGACCGTGTCGTTTCCAACCGCCCAGCCATGCGAGGCATCGGTAAAGCAGAGTGCGTTGATGAGGAGACCCTTCGCGCTCACCGAATCAATCTTCCAATGCACTCCGTCGGTACTCATGGCGAGAAGGCTTGCCGGGTGTAGTGAAGTGAGTGTATCCCCGCTCGATATTGCGGCCCAAACAGCACCCCCTGCAGCTCCCATCGCTGCAATGCGACCCAGAAATATTGTAGAGCCCGTCCATGTCTCGCCCGTGTCCGTACTGAGGTAGTACGAGTTGGGGTATATCACATTCTGTCTAAAACCGTTTGTAATATAGGAGTGATAAAGCCAAATTCTCTTCGTTCCTATCTCCGCCACGATCGGCCCAGTTGCGCTATAGTCGTTTTTGTTATTGGTATCAGGAAAAGGCTGGAAATGGTAAGCCCAATGGACTCCGCCATCGACCGTCTTAACAAAGCCAACGCCCGCGCTCGTGTCAGACTGCGACCCCCCCGGGCTGAGGCATGTTAAACTATCCAGCCAAAGTTCACCGAACGGTGCTGTTCCCGAGTTTGATTCAAAAGTACCATCTGATCGTTTCAGAGCAAAGGACTTCGCGCTGTCTTCTGTCTTGTAAATGTCCACATCGTTAGTCGAAAGGCCATAGCCGGACGAAGCCGAAAACATGTGAAGATGATCAAAGCTGGTAAGTTGGTATTTCCGATGAATCCACGTTGCACCAGAATCGAAGCTACACAAGTCGGAAGGGCTCATGTACACGACCTCGCGTGCAGGCGTAGAAATTTCAGGTCCAGATTGAAAAGTCGTAAAACTCGAATCAAGCACCGGGTCGATCTCATTCCATGATTGCCCTGCGTCGAAAGTCCGAAAAAGGCGATAGTAGGCATACGGTTTTGAGGGAACGGGCCGAGAGAGGGAAATACCCCCGACATAACCCACCATACTGTCGACAAAGTGGACTTGCGTCGCAAGAAAATAATTTGCGATCTTCATTCTGCTCCACCCCGAGGATTGGGCGAGTGTATCGCCAAATCCCACAATGTTAAAGATTGAGATAATGATCGCAATTCGTTTGATACTTGTGTTCGGTCTCATCTAATTTCCGCTCTCACAGCAATTCTTGTAACCACCCCCTCCATTTGGCACATGCGATGGGTCGATGGTACAGCTACTACCATCATCGAACGTGATAGTCCAGAGGCACTTGGTGCAGGCGTGACAGAGCTCCGTCATGAACCATTCTCCCGTTGCAACTTCACCAGCGGTGGAAGTCGGATTAAATTCGACAGTAAACGCCGAAGTCGCATCGCCGCAACCGCCGAAAGCCAAATAATGTGATGTCCAGTTCGTATTGGTTCCGTTATAGCGGAGCGCGTAACAGATAGTATAGCTGCTGTCTGGCGGGGGAGTGCAGTCGATATCGATCTTCGATATCTTTTTTAGCGAATATCGGTTCTGAAGTGAGTACTGCCTACAGCTCAAATTGGGCAGCGGGGGATCGCATACGCTCTGACAGGGAGACTCGTCGTTATGGCATTGAAAAATAATCTGTTCGATCGGAAGCTGGGGAGGAGGAGGATCGGGCTGATTGACCGTACACGGAGTTTGTGCGTGCACGCTCTGAGTCATAGATACTGTGCTTAATACGGCAAGGAGTATTGCAAAATACGCGGTTCGTTTCATGGTGATTGTGTTTGAAATGTCCGATTTAGAATGGAGTTAATTGCAGGAGTCCTTTATCCGTAGCTGCGAGTAGCCCGCCATCAGGTCGGTATTTCAGCGACCATACGTACCACCCGCCGAGAGTATCGATCCCTTTCCAGGAATTCCCTCGATCAAGTGATTCATACATGCATGATTTACGCCTACCGTCATGGTTCGGACCAAAGTACCCAATGCAAATTCTTGAGGGATTCATTCGATCGATGTCAATCGCCCAGCCTGGGAATCCATTCTTATGAGACGATAACCGCGTACTACCATACGAGAGATAGCAGTTCATACCGGTGGAATCGTAGGCGTCCGTTGTACATACAGCAAGTGTTCCGGCAACACCAGCTACTTTCGGAAGTTCTCTGCCATCGAGTCCTGTGCCACTTAGAATGGTTGTCCATGACCTCCCTGTATCATCGCTCGACAGGACGATTCCGGGTCTCGAACAACTTAAGACAAATTGCTGGCCGCGTTCTGATTCTCTGCAAATCAGTGAGCAAGCGTATGATTTGATCGCAGTGTCTGCTTTAGCTGTCGTATCCCAACTGTTACCATAGTCTTTCGACGATAGAAGACCCGGGGGATAAATGCTTGCGGCGTAAATCGTGTGACTACCTTCCTCGAAATTTAGAATTTCACCGCCGCCAGTCCCCGTGAATACTTTGGCGAAATGATAACCTGAATCACAGCTAAGAAATAAACTTCCCATGTGACCGTTCCAGCCCGCTACGAGAATGCTGCCGTTAGGGAGAGGTACAATTTGCTTAATAACGTGACCATTTTCTATTGTTCCAAGCGGATGCCACGTGTCCGAAGCACTATTTCTAAAGTAGAGTGTGATTCGGCTGGATGCATAGATCGGCCACTGAGCTCGTTCGTTAACCGAGAAGAAAGATTCACAATGGCGAGGAAATAGCAACTCTTGCTTGTAACCACCCGACGCGGAAGGAGAGCGGTAACCACTGAACGAAGCTAATAGGGCGAAGCAAAAAATTGCCCCCCCCCCATCGGTGGCGGAAACTCAATAACACACGATCAATAGAGCGACGAAACCGCATGGCGACAGTCCTCAGAGCTTAGAGCATTTCTTTAACTCGTAACAATATAACACAATTTTTGACAGGCATGGTAAAAACAACCACCCTCCCCCATATAGGAAGGGCGGCCCCCCACGGCCGCCCCACTTTGTCGAATGATGGTGCGTCACCTTTCGGAGGCGCACCCTGACAACTCCCTGCTTTCGCAAACCTTTAGTCCCTCCCCTGTGCTGGGCCGAGGAGGGACTGAGAAAGAGATCATACCGTCACCCACTGTTACCGCCCAACTGGTTTCCCGGGCAACAATCGTTCGTGGGTTGGCTGGTCATTATTCCAAATTTATCTCCCTGGATTGATAATGGTGTATCCAATTCTGATCTTGTCCGACGTGCTGTAGTTGGTCACGTTCGTTGCCGTCGGAATCATCCCGACACGAATATCGAACGCGCCCGACGTTCGGTTATCGACATCGACAAAGTACTCCGCTTGTTTGGCATCCGGCAAAATGCCGTCATCTATCTTCGACAAAACGCTCACGATGACAATGCTCGATGCCGACGTATAGCGGTTGTTGATCGTGAGCGTGCCGAGGTTCTGGAATGTCCCCGCAGTCGGTGCCGCTGTAACAAGATTTCCAGTCGCGCCAAGCGTCAGTTCTATAACGCCGCTCGGTCCTTCGGCAGAGTATGATGTTCCCGCCGTTGCACCTTCGACGACTGCTCCCACACTTGGGCTTTGCGTCGTGCGTCCCATCGCGAACTCGCCGTCGTTCAGTTGCAGCGCCACGTTCGTCTGTCCTGCGGTGGTGTTGCCGTTACCAGTTGCCAGCACACCGATCGTGCCGGTGTTCGATGAGTTGGTATTCGTCGCCGTACCCCACACCCCTACCGCTTGGTTTGCAGTACTTCCGTTTGCGTTCGCATAGACCGCGGCAACTTCGTCCGTCGTACCCGTATAGAGCGAGTGAAATTGGTGCGTTGTAGTGGTCGTGTTCACTGCCACTTGACCGCTGGAGAGTATGCGCATTCTCTCCGTATTGTTCGTACGAAAGACCAGGGCCTGTGCATCGATCGTGCCGAGATAATTCGTAGAAGAGCTCGTGCCAGTATTACCCAAGGTACTCCAATAGAGATTGGACGTCGACGTCCAAACCGGTGCAGTGGCAGAGCCCGTTGAAGCCAGCACATAGCCTGATGTTCCCGCATTACCAGCAGGCATCAAAGCGCCGGAGAAGCGAAGATTACCTACAATATCAAGCGCTTCGGCAGGAGTTTGGGTACCGATACCCACCTTCGTTCCACCGCCGGAGTTGTAATAGACAACCGAGTTGTCTTGCGTAACTGTCGCTCCGACACCAAAGGCAAGGGAGTAATTGCCTGTCACGGTATTCGTATTACCGCCGAGGATCGTTGAATAATTACCACACGCAGTGTTATTACTTCCACCGACCACAACGGAATAGGATCCGCACGCACTATTGAATTGGCCCGCGCAAACTGCGGAGTAAGATCCCGTTGCCGAGTTGCTGGTGCCTCCGCCAACGCTGCTGTAATCACCACTTGCCGTATCTGAGGTGCCTCCGGCCACGACAGAGGCATAACCCGTTGCGCGATCGAACTCGCCCCACGCCACCGAACCTGCCCCGGAGGCAAGGTTGCTAAGACCATCCGTTATGGAATAGGCACCAGAGGCCGTACAGTTCGAGCCAACGCCAACAAGAGCAAACGTACCGCTACCGCGTTTCCACAAAGTATCGACACCGCCACCCCCGACAAAGCCGAACCCCTTCCAGGAGAGATTGCCAGATCCGTCCGTGCAAAGGACGTAGTCTGTACCATTTCCATCCTGGGGAGGAAGGATATATGTTACGCTTGCCGTTTGGACGCCAGCTTTGAATCCCGTGTATGTCGAACCAGACCCCGAGGGCTCATAGAATCGGAGCTCCTCCGCGTTGTTGGTCGTATTCGTGAGACCCACATTTCCTCCGGCATATACGCGCATGTGTTCTGTATTATTCGTGCGAATCACGAAATCGACCGAGTCCTTTGTACCAAGAAAATTGGTGCTTGCGTTTGTACCGGAGTTTCCAAGAATAAGCCAGCCAGAGCCAAGGAATGGCACCCAAGCCGTTCCGTTATAATAATAGAACGTGGAGGGATTCGAAGCATTTACGGAGTCCGTGCAATAGACAAGAAGACCGGTCGCCGGAGATGCGATCGCGCTGCGTTGGGATTGCGTCATTCGTGGAACCAGCAGTCCACGCGACAAACTGGTAAGATCCAAGAGTGCGCTCGCGTCCGGCGAAACGGTACCGATGCCGACGTTACCTTGCGCGTGAACTGCGGGCACCAGCGAAGCAGTAAGGGCAGCCAATAGGATGAACGTGCAGGATAACCTTCGCAAGCATCGCACGCGTGCGCCCCGTGCCGCTCGCCGACGTGGCTCCATCATTTGTTGTTTGAAACGTGTGTATTGCATTCGGGCTACCTTCCTGCATTAATGACGACATACCCAACCTGGATATTGTCCGATCCCTGATATCCCCCAGCATCGGTCACGAACGGGATCATCCCGATTCGCACCGTGCACGACCCTGCCGTTCGGCTTTCGACATTCACCTTATAGATGGAGTTCTTGGGGTCAGGAGAACCACCACCATTTATTTTGCCGACCACTCCAATCTGGATGATACTACTGGAAGTGATGTAGCGATTGTTGATCGTGACTGTGCCCAGATCCTGGAACACACCCGCCGTCGGGGGATTGGAAGAAAGATCCGTTTGAAGCGAAAGCTGAATCACTCCCGATGGTCCCTGCTGTGAATAGAGCGTTCCTGCGGCTGCAGATCCCGTGACCGTACCGGCCGATGGTGCTTCCGTTGTTCTACCCATTGCGAATTCACCCTGGCTGATCTGCAAAGCAACGTTGGTTGTCCCAGTTGTTACATTCCCGTTGCCCGTCGCGAGTACGGCAACGGTGCCAGTGTTCGATGTGCTTGTGTTATCGGCTCTGCCCCATATGCCAACCGACTGCGAGGCTGTGCTACCCGATGCAACGCCATAGATCGCTGCTGATTCATCCACAGTGCCAGTATACAGTGACGAGACCTGATGCGTAGTTGATGTGGTATTAATACCGAGGAGACCGGAGGAGCCGATGCGCGCACGCCCTGTGGCGGTCGTACGGATTGCGAAGTCCTGCGCGTCCGTCGTTCCAATGAAGTTCGTTACTGGGTTGCTCCCGAACGTGCCCGTAAGACCCCAGTTCGTCGATGGAATAGCAATCGTCCCCCACGTCGGCGGACTCCCACTCCCGGCTGATTTGAGATATTGCCCCGAACTTCCCCCGGAGCCATTTGGCTTGATCGCAAGGGAAAAACGTAAGTTACCAACGACATCCGTCGCCTCTGCTGGGCTCGCTGTCATGATTCCCATTTTCACGGTGGGTGGAGTCGGAGGAAAAAAAATGAGCTGATTGCTTCCAGCAGGATGGAGATTCGCACCAAAGATCAGGTTATCCTGACCAGCCGTGCTGTTGTTTGCTCCGTTAATGATCACCGCCTCCGAGCCGCTGATGCTGTTTGAGCTACCATTCAGAACCGTCGCATTGGTCCCTGAAGTAGAGTTGCTCGATCCACCGCCTACATAGGAGTTGTTGCCTGAAGAGTTATTCAGCCGCCCCCCTCGTACAGCACCGCTCTGCGAAGAGACCGTATTGTTGGAGCCTCCGGAGATTGTGCCGTCCTTGCCACTGGTTCGATTGCTATCACCGAACGCTACTGAACCTTGACCTGATGCCGTGCAATACTCCGTCGCAGAAATGGCATACTTTCCGCTGCTCTTGTTGCCAATACCATCACCTTCGAGTGCGTCTGATCCGCTTCCGCGATTCCACAACGTTACCGAGCCGCCACCACCGATCGTTGCGAACGTGTGCCAGCTCATCGTGCCAAGGCTATCGACAAGCGCGGCGTTCGGGCTACCATCTCCTGGAGGAAGCAGGTAGTGAATAGTCGAGGTCTGTACACCTGCTTTGAATCCGGCAAAGAGAGAGCCGAGGCCCGAAGCTTCATAAAAGCGGAGTGCACCTGCTACATTTTGTGTGTTGGTAAGACCAATATCACCTCCATTAAAGAAGCGCATGCGCTCATACCCATTCGTCTTCTGCACAACATCCTGCGCATCCTTCGTGCCGAGAAAATTTGTGGAGGCGCTCGTTCCTGCGTCACCCGTCAGCGACCAACCCGAACCGACAAGTGGCGTCCAGATCGAACCGTTGTAATAGTAGAAATTGGTGTAGGTATTATCAAAGACGAAGTCACTGGTAGCCGGGGTGGTGATCGCCTGCATCTGTGCATCGGTCACGCGTGGCATGAGGAAGCCTTGCGTGGTTGACTCTAAATGCAAGAGCGCAGAGTTGTTCGCTGCGGCAGTTCCGATGGAGACATTTTGGGCACGTATTCCGGATGGGCACGTAAGTACCCACAGGAGAAGGCTAACAACGATAATTGCCGATCCGAATCGTGCACGAGCAAATCGACACAACGGTTCGGGCACTGCTGAGTCAGTGCAATTACATTTGGATGACGGATCACCCACGAATGCATCCAGAGCAATGGATGGCATGACGTATCCTGATGATGTTTTGGCAAACAAGATTGGTTCTGTAAACCAATCACAATAATTGAAGTCCGGTGGGGTTAAAGCGATACTAAGCGCGGAGTGGGGACCGGGCTCGCCTTATCGGACGTTGCAAACTATGAGCTATGTATAAGACAAGTCCAGCGGCAGAATTAGTGCTAGTGAGCTTGTTACGAATGAAGATTTCGGAAGAATTATTAAGTTTCATAGCGACACCAGTCCGCCATTGTTCCACATCTGTACACTCACATTGCAAAGTGGAATCCTTCTGTGCCACAGGAGCGCCGGGGCGAGAGGTTATCAGACACAGTCCATCATCGAAGTGGGTCTGATCAAACTCTCAGAAAGTATCTCTAACAGGGTTCTGAACTAATCGCACGCACTCGCCTTGCCTCGATCTATCTACCCGCATTGATGATCGTGTATCCGATCCTGATTTTGTCAGAGGTAGTATAGTTGGATACGTTCGTGGTCGTAGGAATCATCCCGACTCGAATGTCGAACGAACCCGTCGTTCGATTATCCACATCGACAAAGTATGTCGCTTGTTTGCAATCGGGCGCGACACCGTCATCCGTTTTCGTGAGCACGCTGACGATCACAATACTCGTCGAGGAAGTGTAGCGGTTGTTGATGGTAAGCGTGCCTAGATTTTGAAAGACACCAGATGTTGGTGCTGCTGTGACGAGGTTACCAGTCGCACCAAGCGTGAGTTCGATCACGCCACTTGGTCCTTGTGCGGAGTATGCTGTCCCTGCTGTTGCTCCTTCGACGACCGTGCCGACACTCGGCGTCTCGGTTGTGCGGCCCATTGCAAACTCACCATCGTTGATTTGTAACGCAACGTTCGTTTGTCCCGCGGTTGTGTTTCCATTACCTGTCGCAAGCACGCCTATCGTTCCAGTGTTCGTCGCTCCTGTGTTAGAAGCGGATCCCCACAACCCAATGACTTGATTGGTCGAAGCCGCATTCGCGTTCCCATAGATCGCTGCAACCTCGTCAGTTGTACCGGTATAGACCGAGTGCAATTGATGAGAAGTCGTCGTCGTGTTGATCGCAACTTGACCTGTTGAAAGTATTCGGAGACGCTCAGTATTGTTCGTTCGAAAGACCAGCGGTTGTGCGTCCGAGGTACCGAGATAATTCGTAGCAGGGGCCGTCCCGGTGTTACCGAGGATCGTCCAATACAGGTTCGATGGTTGCACCCAACTCGGTGCACTACTTGCTCCGGTTGATGCTAGCACATACCCAGATGTCCCGGCGAGGTTATTCGGCATCAAAGCACCGGTGAATTTTACATTGCCCGAGACATCCAGCGCTTCAGTCGGAGTTGTCTGCCCAATTCCCAAACGTGTCGAACCCGTGGAGTGGTAGAAAACGATGCTGTTATCCTGTGTAACCGTTGCGCCGACACCAAAGACACAATCGTATGTACCGGATGCCGTGTTTGTGTTTCCTCCGAGGATCACGGAATAATCACCCGATGCCGAGTTAGAATACCCTCCGGCAACGATAGCATACATCCCGCACGCTCGATTATTCTTTCCCCCACTGACGACCGAGTAATCTCCGCACGCATCATTTTGAAGTCCGCCAGCACAAACACTGTATGAGCCTGTTGCCGAGTCCTGCTGCCCGCCAGAGACCGTTGCACCAGAATCAGAAGCGAAGCTCTGATTTCCCCACGCGATGGAGAAGGCGCCGGATGCAGTGCTGTGATATCCACCAGCCATTCCATAATTGCCGGATGCCGTATTGCCTGTCCCGACTCCTTCAAGCGCATACAGTCCGCTGCCACGCCGCCACAACGTGTCAACACCACCACCACCCGACGTTCCAAATGATTTCCATTCCAGGTTACCGAATCCATCTGTGCAGAGAACCTGCGAACTCGTACCATCGGAGATCGGCAGTGTGTACGTCACATTTCCTGCCTGGACACCTGCTTTGAACCCTGTGTAATTCGTACCAGAAGAGGAAGGCTCGTAGAACCGTAACTCTTCGGCAGTGTTGTTGGAATTTATCAGGCCTACATTGCCTGCGGCGTACACTCGAAGTCGCTCTGTATTGTTAGTTCGGACCACAAAATCCTGCGAGTCTTTTGTACCAAGAAAATTGGTACTCGCCGTCGTTCCAGAATTCCCTGTTAACAACCAACCGGAACCAAGGAACGGCACCCACGCTGAGCCGGTGTAATAATAGAATGTGGATGGATACGAGGAGCTGACCGAATCCGTACAGAAGACAAGTAATCCCGTTGCGGGTGTGGAGATCGCATTTCGTTGCGTCTGTGTCATGCGTGGAACCAGCAACCCGCGTGAAACACTGGTGAGGTCCAGGAGTGCGCTCGCATCCGGCGCTGTAGTGCCGATACCAACGTTACCTTGGGCAAACGCGGAATGTACACCGAACAGGTTGAGATTGAAAATGAAGACAATCGATGCTATCGCAATCGTGAATCGCATCGGATTCACCCGCCAAATCGCCTTGATGTTGAATAGATAATTCATGATGGATCGTCAGCGGCCAGGATTGAGAATGACATAGGCAAGTCGAATATAATCGGATCCCTGATACGCGCTAAGATCCGTAACAAATGGGATCATGCCGATACGAAGTACACAGGAGCCAACCGAACGGCTATCGACATCCACCTTATAGACCGAATTTTTGGGATCAGGCGAGCCCCCGCCATTCGTTTTCGCGACAATACCTGCAACGATAATGCTGCTCGCAGTAATGTAGCGGTTATTGATCGTCACGGTGCCCAAATTTTGAAAAACGCCGATTGTCGGGGCAACCGCGCTGAGATCCGTTTGTAACGAAAGCTGGATCACACCAGACGGCCCCTGTGCTGTGTACAGCGTCCCTGCAGTTGCTGACTCGAGCACAGTACCGACCGACGGTGTCTGAGTGGTGCGGCCCATCGTAAGCTCGCCTTGTGAGATTTGAGCCGCAGCGTTCGTCGTACCCGTGGTCGCATTTCCATTTCCGGTTGCAAGCACAGCAACCGTGCCCGTGTTCGTCGCTCCGGTGTTACCAACCCTTCCCCACGCCCCAATGGCTTGTGTCGCAGTCGAACCAGATGCGTTTCCATAGGCTCCCGCCGTTTCATCTGTTGTTGTTGTAATGATGGAAGAGAGTTGAGCCGTCGATATGCTTGTATTGACCCCAATCTGACCGGCAGAAAGAATCCGACACCGAACGGAGGCGTTCGTTCGAACCACCAGATCTTGCGCGTCCGTCGTGCCGACAAAATTGGTGGCCGGGTTCATCCCAGAAGTGCCCGTCAAACCCCAATTGTTAGAGGAGAACGTTGCTGAGCCCCATGTAGGCACAACGCCAGAGCCTGCAGACAAGAGATATTGTCCACTTGAGCCTCCCGCATTGTTCGGCTTCAGCGAACCAGAGAATCGAAGGTTACCCGCAACATCGAGCATCTGCGAGGGAGCTTGCGTCCCAATTCCAAATCGAGTGGTGTTCGTCCCCGGCGTTTTGAAGACAATAAACTTCTGCGTACCGACCGAGATGCCAGAGCCATAGCACATCTCATAATTTCCACCGATCGAGTTTGTCGTTCCGCCAAGAATGGTGCAGTTTGTTGCGCTGATCGAATTCCCGTTGCCACCAAGGATAGCGGAATAATCTCCCTGCGGAGAATTTGATTTGCCACCGTTTGCATTCGTGGCGGTGGCCTGCACTGAGTTATTCTGCCCACCACCCGTGACATCGTCATTACCGGTTGAGGAATTCGAGCTACCCCCCGAAACGGTACCGGCTGTTCCGGAAACGGAAATGGAGTTACCGAACCCTATATCATAATTGCCCGTAACGCTTGAGCTAATACCCGCCGCGATGGCATACGGCGCCGATGAACTATTACTGGCTCCAACACCATTCTCTCCTCCCGCCGCAGAGCCACGCGACCACAAAGTTGTTGATCCACCTCCACCAAATGTGGAATAGATATGCCAGCTGAGGTTAGCTGTTCCATCCGTGATCATCGCAGCATTTGTCGTACCGTCCGCTGTTGGAAGGACATAGTGGACGTTGCCCGCTTGAGGACCGGCCTTTATGGCTGTGTAATATGTGCCAGAGCCAGATGGCTCATAAAAGAGAAGCCGCCCCGCTGTGTTTGTACTGTTGGTAAGACCGATGTCGCCGGCACTGTAAAATCTCAACCGCTCTATGGCATTGGTCCTCTGCACGACATCAACAGCGTCTTTGCTGCCTAGAAAGTTGGTGGATGGGCTCGTGCCAGCATCACCTGTTAACGACCAACCACTGCCGACCATTGGGGTCCAATAAGACCCTGTGTAGTAGTAGAAATTGGTGTAGGTGCTGTCATAAACCAAGTCTCCGGTAGCAGGTGTGGTGATTGTCCGCATTTGCGCGTCGGTCATGCGCGGTATGAGAAGACCCATGGCTGTCGACCCAAGATGCAGGAGCGCTGAACTCGCCGCGCTGGTCGTGCCGATCGATACATTTTGCGCACGCAGATCGATAGTCCATACTCCTGGTGAAAGGAGTAGGATCAAAGCGATTCTGATGGCGACACAGCGCCCAAGAAGCCGCCTTCTCTCCCGTGGGGAGGGCAGAAGGGTAGTGTTCATTGTTGATTCCTTGGCAAACCGATCTCGAAACTTCTAGCCGGGCTTGGGAAAAGCATCGGAAATAGAAGTACGGGATTACGATAAGCAAATGGGGGGCGAATGAACGTTAGTTCTTAAGAACCGCTCATCCCTAAAGCAAACTAATCCCCCTACGAAATAGCCATTCAAATATAGATCAACGGGGAGCAAAAGTCAAGCAATTCTGCAATAATTCTGCTGCCACTCCAAACAAAATATCTGTCTCCAGCCCTCGCAAACACTCGTCGCCCTATTATAGTACGATTAGGTTCTCAATATCAGACACAATTGACCACCAAAAACAGACAGCCATTCATTATGAAATGTGGGACGACGACTACCTATTCACTACGAAACTCTCCCTCATTCTCATGCCGCCCGAAAGTAGTACCACGCTGTAGTTACCAGAGGCCAGATGTGAAGCACTGTAGCTGATCGTATGAACCCCAGCCGCGAGATTTTCATCCACGAGCTTCTCCACCAATCTCCCACTGACGTCGTACAGCCCAGCCGAGACATAAGCGTCCGTTGGCATACCAAATTCAATGTGAGCTGTCTCAACGGCCGGATTTGGATAGATCGAAATCGTGAGCGAGCCAGGTATTGCCTTCTCGCTGTAGTCTACAGTTTGCGAAGCAGCATGCGTTCGGATCCCATTTCGGTCAATTTGATAGAGGTCGTACACGTACCGACCCGTTGCCAAATGTGCGTCGTCGGTTGTTTCATAATTCGCACCCCACGGAGATTTTGCTTGCAATGCGGTATCGCTCTCGAAGCTCCTAATCAGCACGGGTGCAGCCACAGTTTCAGCATCCGTTAATGACAGGACGGGATGTCGCTCGATCTCGAATCCAAGGTTCTGAATTTCGCTATAAGTATTCCAGTTCAACTTAACCGTGTTACCCACTTGACGAGCTGTGAACTTACCCATCTCAACCGGCAGAGAGTTGTCCGAAGTCGTTGAAGCTAGCGTGAATGGTCGGTTGATGATCGAGGTGCCATACTTAGCAGATACCACGGTTGCCGATTCGATCCATCCTGAGTTGTACGTCGCACCGGGCGACAACGCGCTGACGCCGGCCGTCACCCACGCGGGGGTTGGTCCAGGTACAACAGGGGCAAGTGTATCCCATCGGCCAACTACCAGGCCGGAAGGGGTTGGCATCCATGCAGGCACATAATCTCCCGGAATCCAATAAAGGCGTAGGATCGCATCAGCACCACCAGAGACGATGTCCGCGTGCCAGTATTGTATTGTGCTCACGGCCACAAGCGGCGTCTGGATGCTCGTGGTGTTCACATACTTGGAGCAGAAGTACTGAGTGCGATAGGTCGTCGCCGCAGAGCTTGAAGGGGTGATAGCACACGTGTTCCCACGGCTTGCCTTACCGACGGGAAACCAGAAGCGGTTCGTCGAATTCATGTCCTTCTCGCACGGCCCATCCACATAGCTGATCGCGGGCGAAACGGGAAGCCCAGCATTGTTGACCCAATTGCCATTCGTCGTGAAGTTCAGCACGTTGGTCTGTGTAGTGTAGCAAACGCCATTTGTGAAATAGCAATTGCTGTCAACGATCTCCTTCTGTGTCAGCGTCTTCGTCCCGCCATTAGTAAATTGCAGATCGTAGAAAGTCGTGACGACCGCCCCGCCCACGTTTTGATTCGATGCGCCATTGAGATTGACGGTCCCCGTCTTGCGAACGAACGTACCATCGTTCGTAAAATTGCCACCGATGTTGTACCACCCCGAGCCTCCGGCCGTTGCAGCGCTATTGTTCGTGAAGTCTGTGGTTATCGTTACCGTGCCAGAGTCGTCGATCGAGCCTGTTTGATTCTGATACGCACCGTTGACCTGCGTGTAAGAGCCGACCTTTGTGACGATGGTTGCTCCCTTGTTGATCATGAGCTGTGCATGTGCCGTGGACTCGGTTAGGGCGAGCATAGTAAGCAACGCAAAAACTGCCAAACGAGAAGCTCGTTCAGCACCACGAAAAACGTGGAGCGCATGCAATGAGAACATCGCCGGCAATCAGGCAAATACGTACGAGCACTTTCCTCAGGCACGCATGGCAAAATGCGTGTACACCTGGGCAATACTCTGGCGCCGGCTACATCAGGATTTTGGCAAAAACTGTGGGGATGAATCATCATCCCTGGTGGGCCGGCAAACTAAACTTGACAAAGCAACCGGGGGCGGCGAAGGAAAGTTCACGTGCCGGAAGCTCACTCTCCGACCCATAGCTTCCGGCTTAACCGCCCGCCATTCCACTCTATCCGAACCCAATAGACACCGGGAAGCAGGCCGGGATTACAAGCGATCTGCTTTTCGAATTTCCGATCCAGGATCTGTCGACCAACGGCATCCGTTACGATCATTCGGGCGCTGGTGGTTGCCGTTCCGATAATGGACCCCTTTAGTATTCCCGCAAAATAATCAACTCTCCCTACCGAAGACGTAGCTGTATCCGAATTTGCAGATACGACCCTAGAACCGAGCAATGTGTGGACCCCGTCCCCGGACACCTCATAAAGGTCATACTGGGATGTCCCGGCGGTGGGAGCATTGTCATTGAAACCGTATTCAGCACCATACCGCGAATGCCCAAGCAGGGCGCTATCCTGAAGGTAGCTAGCAATTAGTTTTTCTGAATCTGTACAATGCCGCTTGATCTCAAATCCTAGGAGATTCGATTCAGAGGCTGTTTGCCAGGAGATCCTCACCGCATTCGTTATCCGTTGGGCGATAAGACTCTGGAGTTCAATGGGATTCGGGGAATCCGTATACCCTCCAGACAACATCCAATAAAATCCGCCACTGTCATTCGGAAATCCCAGACATGTTGTGTCCCAGGTGTAGGACAGACTTTGAGGCGATACGTTCGTAATACCGCTGAACGACCACGAGCGACCACGATTGCGCGAGCGCCAAAAATGCTGTTCGCCGGGATCGGCAGCATTAAGCTCTGTGCAGTGCAGCTGGAATGTCATCTCATTGGGATCCCCTTGTTGCGGACCAGCACCAGGCGTGATCTGAAAATATCGAAGAGCCGGATTGTTCTCCGGTTTTGCGCCCGGTGGCATATATCCGTTCGTACGGACGACACGTGTCCGCCCTAGATAAGGATTCGTCCCGCTCCGGATACTGAGACCCAGGCCGTAGAAATCGTCGGAAGGATTCGAGCCATCGAGCGTGCGAGCAAACTCCGAATAAACTCGGCCTATCAGATGTCCGCCGCACGGCATACCTTCCTCAACCAGTCGGGTAAGAACATCGAGAGAGTCACACACACTATCAGAAATGAATCGAACGCTTAGCGTAGAACCGTTAGGAATGATCACTGTCCCGAGTTGTGATGGACCTGTCCAGTGACTTACGAATCCTGGATTTGATGCGCCATTGAATATCCAGTGATCCGTACCAAGCGACTGCATTCCACATCCGCGCAACCCGGCCCCCGGCCCGCCTGATTCACCTTGATTTTCATTGATGACATCACCTGAGATTGTGATCACCTGCGGATCGTATCCCCTCACTCCGCTGACTCTTGCGCTCGGAAGTATACTCGACCCAAACCCTATGCGAAGCGTGCCCCGAACACCAACCGGATTTGATCGAAATGATGCGTCAACATTTGTTAACGTGAGATTCCCGTAGGTGTGAGTGAGCAGATTATTCGCGAGGTAGGACACATCGATGAGGTCGGCGTTCGCAGAATAGTATTCGAACGTGCTTTGAAGGTTGCACACAAAAAGCGGTGCGTGGAGTGAATCGAAGAGGCTATCAGCGACAACAGGCAGTAGTGCTTTGGTTCGAAAGAGCGCTCCACTATCAAGTTCAATCATCCGCCTCTTTGAGAGCCTGTCACTGAAGACAAACCAACCCGACCCTGCATCAAGCGCGCCACGGATGCTGATTGCAGTATCCACACTATTCGTATCTCCAACGAGATAGATGATATTCGTATCAACAGCGAGTCTTCCTTCCACAAATAGCTTCGCCAAAGGTGCTGTGGATGTATCGAGAAAAACTGAGTCTTGTTGAGAGATGATGACGGTGTCGCCAGCTTTGGGGATTATGCCATCTTGCCAAACGAGTGTGTCACTCCATTTGCCACTAGCGATGGTTCTGCGCTGCGCGAAGATATTGGATGCGAAGAGGGTACTCCCAAGTGTCAGGAGTATCGCTACGGAACAAAAAATCCTCTTGTAGTTGATTTCTCGCACGAGTAGGCAAACGAGTGCGAAGGGCAAACTATCACACTCAACAGGAGAACTTCAGGCGGGCGGGCAGAAATTCCCCTACCGCCTGCCAATCCCGTAATAGGTAAACCCATACTCCCGCATGCGCTCGGGATCGTAGATATTGCGGCCATCGAAGACGACCTTATCTCGCAATTTCGACGAGATCGACTCAAAGTTCGGGTTGCGGAATTCATTCCACTCTGTAACCACGACAAGCGCGTCACTGTCTTCGAGCGCATCCATGTTCTTGCGGTAGTACTTCAAATTGGCACTCTCTGGTAGAACCGTTTTCATTGGTGTGATCGCCGCAGGGTCACTTGCGTGAATGATGGCTCCGCGTGCTATGAGCCCAGTAATGATCTCTATCGCTGGTGCCTCACGAATATCATCTGTGCGTGGCTTAAAGGAGAGTCCCCAGACTGTGAATACCTTACCGGAAACATTGCCTTCGTAGTGGGCTAAGATCTTATCCAGCAGCTTTGTCTTTTGTCTGTCGTTGACATCCTGCACAGCACGGAGAATGGAGAAATCATGACCAAACTCGGCCGCGGTCGAAATAAGCGCCTTGATGTCCTTCGGGAAGCAACTTCCACCGAATCCAACACCAGGAAAGAGAAACTGCGGACCGATGCGTCCATCCGAACCAATACCTACGCGCACACTATCGACATCGGCGCCGACGAGATCGCAGAGATTTGCAATCTCATTCATAAAACTGATCTTCGTTGCGAGCATCGAGTTCGCAGCATACTTCGTGAGCTCCGAACTGCGCTCGTCCATGATGAAGATCGGATTTCCTGTGCGAACGAACGGCTCATACAGCTCCTTCATCGTCTCGATCGCACCCGCATCACGCGAGCCAACCACGATGCGATCCGGCTTCATAAAATCCTGAACGGCAGCGCCTTCTTTGAGAAATTCCGGATTGGATACGACCTGAACCGGGATCTTCGTCTCCGCTTCGAAAATGGCTCGAACACGGTCCGCCGTACCAACCGGCACCGTGGATTTATTGACAACAACCTTCGGCGTCGTCATGATCTTGGCGATCTGCTTCGAGGTTTCGAGGACCATTGAGAGATCAGCAGCGCCATCCATGCCGGGTGGAGTGGGCAAGGCCAGGAAGATCACTTCAGCGCTATCAACGGCCTCTTTGAGATCGAGCGTAAAACGAAGGCGTCCCTCGGCAACGTTGAACTTCACGATCTCTTCCAGACCTGGCTCGAAAATTGGGATGATACCCTTTCGAAGATTTTCGATCTTCTCGGGCACAATATCCATGCAGAGGACCTGATTCCCCGTTTCGGCAAATCCGGCTCCGGTAACGAGACCTACGTAGCCTGTTCCAATAATTGCTATGTTCACGCTGTGGCTTAAAAAGAGGTTTTGATTCGTTGAGTCACGCAGCTTAGAAGTTGCGAGTACGAGCCCTGTAAAACATCACGAACGAAGTATTGCTCCCCGTTAGGTGCCCGTCAGTCAAGATTCATGAGCATTCAGAATTCTCCACGCGCTTCTCTTCTATGCTTCTTTTTAAATAGAGATTTAAATACTAATAATTGATTTAAAGGGTGTGGACATGTGGAGAACACAAACCTCGTTCACGAATCACCGTGATAGACCGCATCTCGCTTCGCGTTCACATCTTATCCATCTGTTGGCTAACATGTGGCTAACTGGTGTTAGACGAACAGTCCACATATCCCTCCACAGTCTTCCTGTGGTCTGGCTTCCTCTATCCACAGCTTGTGATTTCTTATCCAGACGTTAGTGAGGAAAGGTTTTTGAAGTGGCGAGTTATCATGCAGAGTATGGTATAACTATTTAAAACTAAAAAGCCGCGGTACTCCAGCGGCTTTCGTTAGGTATTCGAGCTGTTATTGTGTCACTGCATCATATCAAACTGCCTCCGCAGCTCATCTATCTTCGTCAGCAGCGCCGGGTTGTGCTTCATGTCGTCGAGCACGGTTTGCACGGCGTGGATGACGGTGGATTGGTCGCGTCCGCTCAAATGAACTCAACCCTTCCCCTCATCTCCTCCACCGAATTGTTGCCATGAACGGATGCGCATTCCATGATGATTGCGCCGAGAGAATGTCCTTCCTGTTTGCAGTAGATTAAGCCGGGATGATCCGGGTTGCGAGAGGCGATGCGGAGGAAATCGTCATCGTGGGTAATGAGCACACGGCCTTCTCTCGTTGCATATTCCCACTGTTTCTCATCTGGCGTACCTCGCAGTTTGACTGCTTTAGAAACAGTAATATCAATTCCCATCGCTTCGAGTGCTTTGGCGATTCGGGAATTTACACTCTCATCCAGGTGGAATCGAATCTTCTCGCTCATGCGACTTACGCAACGTATTTCCGATTGTCGGTTGCTTCGTACTGCTTCCGGAATTCTGCAACAAAGCGAGCATCATCATCTATACCCTGATCTATCTCGGTCTTATGATCGTAATAGTATGTCATGGCAGCATAGACATCGGCGAGAGATAAGTCGAAATCGCCCGCGATGAGTTCAAGCTCCATTCCATTGCGCAGGTGTTTGATCACAACATCTTTCACAGTGATTCGTGTACCGGCAATGCGAGGTCGTCCAAAGGCGATCTCCTTGTCGGTGACAATATGTTGCAGCGATGATTGCATGTAATTGTAACGCCCTCGTGTAACGGAAAGTTTTGGCTTAACGTAATGTCGAGCGAGGACGCTCGACCTACAATTCACAAGAAGCAGTCGGCTCGTGATTCGATCTCACTGCATCATATCAAACTGCCTCCGCAACTCATCGATCTTCGTGAGCAGCGCCGGGTTGTGCTTCATGTCGTCGAGGACGGTTTGCACGGCGTGGATGACGGTGGAGTGATCGCGGCCACCGAAGTGAATACCGATGGTCTTGAGCGAGTTGTTGGTCAGCTCCTTCGCGAGGAACATGGCCACCTGCCGGGCTTCCACTACTTCCTGCTTGCGCGTCTTGGCGCGAAGCAGATCTTCTTCAATGCCAAACTTGCGCGAGACGGTCCGCTGTATCGTTTCGATAGTTAGGATCGGCGCCGAGCGTTTCGCAACCTTACGGAGCACTTCCTTTGCTATCTCCAGTGTCGGTGCGTTGCCCTCAAGCGATGCTGTGGCCAACAGAGAGATCAGGCATCCTTCGAGTTCGCGGATGTTCGTCGTGATGTTCGTCGCGATGAATTCGATCACGTCGCTGGAAAGCTCGATGCCGTCGGAGATGGCTTTGTGACGGAGAATTGCAATACGCGTTTCTAAGTCCGGTGCGCCGATGTCTGCTGTTAGGCCCCACTGCAAGCGGTTCAGTAGGCGGTCGTCAATGTCCTTCAGCTCTTTCGGTGCGCGGTCGCAGGTCAGAATTATCTGCTTGCCAAGTTCGCGAAGCGCATTGAACGTGTGGAAGAAAATATCCTGCGTCTTCTCCTTGCCGGCAAAGAACTGCACGTCATCAATGATGAGGACATCAATAGAGCGATAGAGACTCTGGAATTCATTGATCCGGTCGTTCTGAATGGCATCCACGAATTCGACAGTGAATCTGTCGCTGGATGTATAAAGGACTCTGGCTCCGGAGAACTTCTGCAGCACGGCATTTCCCACTGCCTGGATCACGTGTGTTTTTCCGAGACCCACATTGCCGTAGATTACCAGCGGATTGTAGCGCGTTCCACCAGGATTATTTGCAACTGCCATCGCTGCAGCATAGGCAAGCTTGTTCGATTCACCTCGGATGAAGGTGTCGAAGGTGTATCGCGGATTCAGATTGGGCTCGATCGGCTGGCGCTTTTGCTGGGAGGCGGAAGCGCCATTCTGCTGTGGCTGCTGCGGTACAGCGCGTGATGCGAACGGCGAAGGTATCGCAGGCGCATAGGGCGAAGGCTGCGAACCAAACGAAGGAGAGTTGAATGGCTGCGCACCCGTGCGTTGTGAATGATGCGGCGAAGAAGCGAGAACGTTTGTCGGTCGTTCAGTCACGACCGGAGCAGCAGATGGAACCGGCACAACTGGCGAAGGCGCGGCCTCCAGTTTCGTGTTCACCGATTGGATCTCGCTCGCGCTATCAAAGCGGAACTGGGCGGCGGCACCAAGAACATCCTGCAGTGCCTTTTCGAGTAACGACTGGTAATGCTCGGTGATCCACTCGCAGAAGAAATTGCTGGGCACACGAAGCGTGATCTCCGAGCCTTCCAAGGCCGTGGCTTCCAGCGGTTCGAACCACGTGCGCATCGTCTGCGCGCTGAGTTGAGGGCGAATAAGCTCCAGGCATCGCTTCCAGATCCGTTCGGCAGCAAGGCGCAAGTCAGATGTCGATCGATCGCTTTCCGCGACGACCGACGATTCCTCTTTTCCAGTCAAAGGGCTGGGCCTCTGCAGTTCACTTTCCACGTTGCTTTCTTCAGGCTCGAACATCGCGCCGGTCTTTGGTATGGCATTCGTTGTGCGATGCCCAATGCGATTGCCACTCGAACGACTGAGCGCAGGGCTTGGTGCAAGCGATTGCTCCATTCCTCGTCCGCTCAGGCGTGTTATCGGCGACTCTGCGATTTCAATTTCAAGTTCGGAGAACTCTGTTCTCGTCATAATTTCTGACAAACGGAAGAACACCCGCCGTGACGAGTCACGTTCGGTGGTAAAAAATACGATTCAGGTTTCAGGACAACAGTGCGCATGCTCAGTGTTCGCGGATCGTGATCCCAGAAAGTGTGGTGGCGATGATCGCATTCATGCGCGCCAGCTCTGCTTTCCTTTCGCCGCGAATTCCGAGGTTTCGCTTCGTCACAAAGATGCACACACCGTGGGCTAACTACTACACCTAGCGTACGTGTTCGTTATGCATTAAAAGCACAACGGTAGTTCAAAACATTTTGGATTACGTTCCAGGTCGCGAAGTAGAATCAAAATTACTTATCCACATTCTGCAAACAGGATTTCTCATCGCACTCGTGTTGCAGTATAACACATTCCAAATTCGAAAGCAAGAGCTAAAGTGAAATTTTTGTATGGAATATTTTCGCATAGCGCGAACGGAAATTGCAACTCGTGAAAATTCAACGCATTCCAATACTATGACTACCCAAAATTATTTTTCGTGACGCTCCTGTCGTCAGAGGTAAATGTATGGGCATCTCCTCAAGAAAGGCTTTACCGAAAAACGCGAATGCGATAGCTTCCTTTGCGTTAGCCGGAATACCACAGAAATCGGACGAAACAACGCGAGCCTTTGGTGCATTGATCCTAATTCGATCCAGAAGGTAGGAGTTCCGGGCACCCCCGCCGCTCACGATGATTTCTAGTGATGACATATCCGTTTGAACGAGAGTTGTCGCGCCTGTGATTGTCAGAGCTGTAAGCTCCGCCAGCGTTGCGAGAGCATCATAAGCGGAGAGCTCGGAATTATCAATTGCCTCGATCACCGGGTGAAGAAACGCCTCGCCGAATAATTCACGTCCCGTTGATTTTGGCGGATTCATTGCGAAGTATGGATGTGCAAGCAGTCGATGAAGTAGCCTGTTGTCAATGCTGCCAATGCTTGCATGCTCACCACCTCGATCATAGGGTTGGGCAAAGTACTTCCCGCAAATAAAATCAAGTAACATGTTGCCAGGACCGCAATCGAAAGCAATAACTTGCTCAGGCTCAGCATTGCGCTTGAGCCAGGTCACATTTGCTATGCCGCCGATATTGACAACGAGACGATCAACATCATGGCTGCAAAGAAACTCGTAATCGAACATCGGCACGAGCGGCGCACCTTGTCCGCCAAGTGCGACATCGCCTGAGCGGAAATCGCTAACGACATCGATCCCCGTTAGCGCGGCAAGTGCGTTGCCGGAGCCAAGTTGATATGTTGCTGCGATGGGGTCCAGTCCTCGAACAGATTCTGGTTTCGGAAGATGGCGAATGGTTTGTCCGTGCAACGCGATTGCGCGAACATCACTCTTTTCAATGTTCGATTGAGTCAGCGTTTGTTCAACCGCATTCGCATACTCCCTCGCAAGAAGAAAATTAGTGCGAGCGAGCAAGTCCATCGACACCAACTCCGCGGTTGCAAGCTCCATTAGTATCTCGCGCATTGCTGCGGGCCACTCCACGGAGTGAAATGCGAGAAGCTCTACATTCTTACCATTAAAGCGACACGCACCGACATCGATCGCATCGAGGCTGGTGCCCGTCATGATGCCGAGATAAATATCGGCGGAGAGATTCTGCGCGCTCATTTCGAATGCGGGACTACGTGCATTGTGTCCTCGGTGCTGTCCGGTGCGAGGCCGGTCGGGATCTTTCGTTCTGTCACTTTCAAGAATAGGAAGAAGATGGCGCTCATCATCAGAAAGATGACGAGTCGGGAGAGAAGAGAGTCTGTGCGGAGCATTCCTGCAAGTCCGCCGGGTCTGTCGTCTGCGTAATCGCCTGCTTTTGAGCGACGGAAGAGTCCGAGCATGTGGTAGTTGATGAGGCAGGAGCTTGAAACCTGCGCGTTGAAAGTTCAGCGTATCGAAATCGTATATTTGCGCTGAATAATTCATTCGGATGACAATGAACACACACCCAGAAGTCCGCACACGCTCCGCATTCAAGCTCATCGGCGTTGAACGCTACACCTCGAACGGCATCGCGTCTATACAGGAGGCCTGGGCGGAGTTCACGAGACGAGCGACGGAGATCCCCCATCAGACGAACCCAAATGTCTGCTATGGTTTTGAAGATTACTCTCGCGATTTCATCATGGAGCCTGATGCCTTTCCGAAATACTACTATATATCCTCCGTGGAGGTGGATCGGATGGAGGATATTCCCGAGGGGATGGTTGGCAAGGAGGTTAGTGAATCGGACTACGCGGTCTTCACCTATCGGGGTTCGCTAGCTGGTCTTCCTAAGTTCTTTCAATTCATCTACGGGGACTGGCTCCCAACCTCTGGTTACAAGATGAACCCGACCTTGGCCTGCGACTTCGAACGCTACCCGGAGCCCGTCAAGGATATGGAAAATGCCTTGGTCGAGATATGGGTGGCGGTGGTGAAGAACTAGGTAGGGATCCGTCTCGGGTCGTTGGAAGGTTGTCGTCTGTTGAATCACTCCGCGGTGTAGGAACGGGCCAAACAAGCAGGTAGTTAGAGAATCAAGGTCACTCGTCAGGGCCGCCTTTCGAACCGCATTGCCTCAAGAACTCTATCACGAACTGCTATCGCGACTCGCGCGGCTCCGGCATCGCCGGGAGTCGGTCGCGCTGTGGAGTGGAGTTTGCAATGGGATGGCTTCGGCGCTCGTCATCTCGCTCGGCGCGATTCTCGCGGAAATGATCGGCCATCTCTCGATCGATGGACGAACCTGGCTTTTCTGGATTGCATTCCTCTTGTCCCTCGGTGCGATTGGCGGCTTCGCTGTTCCACCACTGCTTGTCCGACTCGGAATCCGTCCGCGAGCGACGGATGACGAACTTGCTTCTTCGGTCGGGCACCACTTCCCTATCGTTAGCGACCGACTTGTTAACACGCTTCAACTAACGCGGCCGCTCTTCGCGGAGTCCAGCACCTTGATCGGCTCGCCCGCCTTTGCGATGGCTGCGTTTCAGAGCGCCTACTCATCGGTTCGCGATGTAGATTTCAACGCGATCGTCGAGGAGCGCCCAGTCAAGCGTTCTGCGCTGATCTTCTTCTTCAGCCTTATGCTTGGGCTTGCACTCTTCGTCAGTGCAAAGGAGGAAATGCTCGGGGCATCGGGTCGCCTGATACATCACCGTACGTTCTACCAGAAGCCAGCGCCCTTTACGTTCGTTGTCTCGCCAGGAGACAAGCGCGTAATGCGCGGTGACTCCGTTCGCCTCGTGATCGTGACCCGCGGGGAGCAGCTTCCCCAGATCCATATCCGATTGCGCGAAGAAGGACAGAAGGACTTCGATGTGCTGACTGTCGCCAGTTCTCCGATGGATTCCTCCTTCACTCGACAAGGCTTTCATTCTGGCTTTGTCTATACCATCCACGCGCAGCACCCGGTCGAGTACTTTGCGGAATCGCGGGAGATCGAGTCCGATCATTTCAGGATCTCCGTGTTGGATCATCCCATCGTCCGGTCGTTGAACGTCGAAGTTGAACCGCCTGCTTACACGCACCAGAAGTCATCGAAGCTTTCGGAGAACATCGGCGATGTTGCTGGAGTCGCAGGGACGAAAGGCGTCTTCCGAGTGGTGGCCTCATCGCCGCTGATGAAGGCGACGCTTGTCTTCAGCACCACGGACACGGCCGGACATCACTCAGATTCCGCAAAATCTACGTACTCCTAC
Source organism: uncultured Ignavibacteriota bacterium (assembly GCA_903900335.1). GTDB lineage: Bacteria > Bacteroidota > Ignavibacteria > Palsa-1295 > Palsa-1295 > PALSA-1295. Next base: position 191,325 of record CAIUMP010000056.1, read on the forward strand.
CCACTCACGATTTCGGACTCCATCGCCACAGGTGCGGTCGGTTTCATGCGCTCGGGCAGTTATCATATTGACCTTCTCGACCGCGACTCCGTTGCCAGTGAGCACCCCATCGAATACACGGTCACCGTCACAAAAGACGAGCCGCCTCAGATCGTCATCATTGAACCAGGTGGACATGCCGAGCTGCCGAGCGACATGCGTCTCGATATGCTCGCTCGCATTCATGATGATTTCGGATTCCGCGGCGTGCGGCTCGGCTACAAGCTAACGCATTCGAAATACTTGCCGCCAGACACGGGATTCAAGTGGATGACAGTGCCACTTTCGAATTACAACGCGCAAGATCTGGATGTGCCCTACATCTGGAACATGACACCGCTCTCCATCGGCCCTGAAGATGAGATGACCTATCTCATGGAAGTAACGGATAATGATGCGGTCACCGGGCCAAAGTCGACACGGACACCCGAGTTCACTGTGCGTGTGCCCTCCGTTCAGGAAATCTTCAAGCGCGCCGATGAAGAGGCGAATAAAGCGCAGGAGAACATGAACGCCATCAAGCAGGATGCGCAGGAGTTACAGAAGAAAGTCAACGAGGCGCTGAATGAAATGCGCCAGATGAAGTCCTCTGACATTGCAAAAGGCTCCCAGGATTTCTCCAAGCAGAAGGACATGCAGCAAATGCTCGAGCGGCAGAAGCAGCTGAACGACCGCATCGATCAAGTCGCGAAAGACCTGCAGCAGATGACCCATGCCATGGAGCAGCAGAATGTGCTCTCACCAGAGACGATGCAGAAGTATCAGGAGTTGCAGGAGCTCTTCAAGCAAATTGATTCTCCAGAGCTGAAGAAGGCGATGGACGATCTGCAAAAGGCGATGCAGAAGAACATCGACCCCAAAAAGCTGCAGGACGCCATGCAGAACATGAAGCAGAACGAGGAGAACTTCCGTAAGTCCATCGAGCGCACCGCCAATATCCTGAAGAAGATCCAGGCGGAGCAGAAGATTGACGAACTGATGAAATCCGCGAGCCAACTTGCAAAGCAAGAGCAGCAGTCTGCCGATAGCGCTCACTCCCGCATGGATCAAGGTAAGCCGCCAACGCAGGATCAGAAGGCCGCCGAGGCACGCAAGCAACAGGATGCACAGAAGGAGCTCGACCGCATGCGCGAGGTCATGAAGGATGTCGCGGAGCAGATGAAGAAGCTGCCGGAGAAGATGCAGTCACCGCAGGAGATGAAGGCCGCAGTTGAGGCACTCGCCGATCCTTCTGCTGATAAGGACATGCAGATGGCAGAAGATGCAGCGCAAAAGGGCGACGAGCAGCGTGCCGCGCAGAACGCACAGTCCGCAGCGAAGAAGATGAAGGACGCGCAAAAGAAGCTCGCGGATCTTAAGAAGAAGATGTCTGAAAGCGAGAAGGCACGGACCATCCGCGAGATGAAGCAGCTGCGCGACGAACTCAATCGTTTGTCAAAAGAGGAAGAAGCGATCAAGACCAAAGCGCACGATGCCGCGCAGAACTCCAACGTCTTCCGCGACTTAGCAGAGCAGCAATCGCAGAAGAAGGACCAACTAGGTCAAACGGCTTCGAAAGCGATGCAGCTCGCGCAGAAATCCACCAAGGTGACTCCGGAAATGGGCCGCCAGATGGGTAAGGCCTTCGGCGAGATGCAGAAAGGCGAAGAGGCGATGACCGAGCGCAACCAGCAGGGTGCTGAGCAAAGTTCGCAGGCCGCGATGACGGCACTCAACAAAGCATCTCAGGAAATGCAGCAAGCGATGCAGGCCATGCAGAAGCAGGGCCAGGGCCAATCCGGCGGTGGAAGTGGTGGCGAAGGCTCCGAGGGTCAGGACGGAGAAGGTGGCGAAGGCGAAGGTAGCTCACCCGGTGAGAGTGGCCAAAGCGGACAAGGCGGCTCTGGTGGCGCAATGCAGCAGTTTATCAGCCAGATCAACAAAATGGCACAGCAGCAGCAGGCGCTCAACAACCAGATGGCAGGCATGGCCCAGGGCCAGGGTGGAAATCAGGGTGCCCAGAAAGAGATGATGCGTCAGCAGGCAATGATGAGCAAGCTTTCTGCTCAGCAGGAAGCTGTGAAAAAATCTATCGAGCAATTGGCGGATGAACAGCGGCAGTCCAAGACAGGAGTTCACCAGGCAGTGGATGATCTTCGTAAGATCGCTGACGAGATGCAGCAGACCGTTGGCGACATGCGGTCCAACGGCGTTCGACCCGAGACGATCCAGCGCCAGGAGCGGATCCTCTCGCGCCTATTGCAAGCGCAGCGCTCTGTCCACGAGCGCGATAAGGACCAAGAGCGTGAATCCAAACCAGGTGAAGATGTTACACGTGAGTCCCCCCGCGATCTCAACATCCAATCCCCAGCTGCACAGAAGGAGCTGCAAGATGAAATGCTCCATTCGCGTCAAACAGGTTACACACCAGACTACAACGCGCTTATTCGAAAGTACTTCGAGTCCTTGGAGAAGAAGTAGTCACATCGGACAGATGATCTTCTTACTCGTCGAAGTGTGAGGAGGAAGATCCTCCTAGTTGTTTCTCCGCAGCCTTGATCTCACTAGGACTGCCGAGAGGTTCAGCATAAAAGTCAGGATCAGGAGCACCATCGTGGTGGTGTACTGAAGAGGAATGGTCTTGTCGACGTTGGCAGACTGTGTTGCCAGAACGTAGATATGGTACCCGAGATGCATGAACTGGTCGGTCAATGCATGTGGCGTGTGTGGCAGGAAGAAGGCGGCTCCTGTAAAGAGAATAGGTGCCACTTCGCCAGCACCACGGCTAACCGCGAGTATCATGCCAGTGAGTATTCCTGAAATCGATCCAGGAAGGACGATCTTCCAAATGGTTTGAAGTCGAGTAGCTCCGAGCGCAATAGATGCCTCGCGGTTCTCGCGCGGCACATTCCGGATCGCCTCTTCAACGGAGACGATCACTACAGGTAACGTGAGAAAGCCCATTGTCATGGAAGCCCAGAGGATATTCGGTTGACCCCAAGTGAGGTGGCCTCCGAAAAGTGCTCCATCAATGCCTTTGCCGATGAACTGCACAAAGAATCCGAGTCCGAACAATCCGAAGACGATTGCTGGCACGCTTGCAAGCGTGTTGACCGCAAAGCGAATGATCCGCGCGAAGATGGAGTCAGGGCTGGCATACTCGGAGAGATAGATTGCCGTGATCGTCCCCAAGGGCACCGCCATGATAGACATGAGCAACGTCATGTAAACTGTGCCAATGATGGCCGGGAAGATCCCGCCTTTGGTCATTCCCTCTTCGGGTGCCTGCGTGAGGAATTCCCAGGTAAAGTGCTCCTTGCCACCGTTGAAAATAGAAACGATGACGATCGCAATGATCGCAAGAATGAAAAAGGCAGCAGCGCCGGTGAGTGTGGCCGCCAGTTTATCCGCTGCGCCTCTGCGGCCCTTCGCCGAAGGAAGAAATGTGGGTGTGGAAATAGCGTTAGTCATTTACTTTCCTTGAATCCTCCGGATGAGACGCTTGCGTACCCAAAACTCCACGAAGCAATTCATCGAAAAAGTGAAGATGAAGAGGAGTGAGCCGATGAAAAAGAGAACGTTATAATGTTGATCGCCGAACACCACTTCCGCCATCTCTGCGCCGATGGTTGCCGCGAAGGTGCGAACAGGCTCCAGGAAATTGGCGCTGCTGAGTGGCGCGTTGCCAGTGGCCATGAGGGCTATCATCGTCTCGCCGAATGCACGACCGAATCCGAGAACGAGCGCGGCGAAGACTCCAGGAATTGCCGCTGGCAGAACCACGCGGAAAGCTGTCTGCCATTTAGCTGCACCGAGAGCGTCGCTTGCTTCTTTCAGTGAGTGCGGTACGGCAACGAGTGCGTCTTCCGAGATGGTGAAGATGATCGGTATGACAGCGAAGCTCATCGCAATTCCACCCAGGAAGGAGTTTAGCCGGTATTGATAATCGAAGAAGTTCTGAAATACCGTTGCCATGACGATGAGCGCGAAGAAGCCGATGACAACGCTGGGAAACCCCGCGAGAAGCTCAATGGCGGGCTTGATGAGCTCCCGTGACCACTTCGGTGCGAATGTGCTCGTGAACAACGCGGCGAGAATACCGAGTGGACCACCGAATAGGATCGATATCAGCGTTACCTTGAGCGTACCGATAAATAGAGGCGTAAGTCCGAATTTTGGTACGGTTGAAACAGGCTGCCACGTTAGCTGCGCCAGATGGGGGATGTCCGTGGCGTGCGCTCGATCGTAGTTCTCGGAAAGTTCTTTTGTGCGAAGACTGTCGATCTGTTTCCGGGCTTGGCGGAGTGCTGCGGAATCTACCGCTTCTACAGCTGGTGTCAATTGGGCCAGCGGTTTCGCAACTGTGTCGGATCGCTTTGCTTTCGCAGGGGTAGCCGCCACTATCTTTGTGGATGGTTCGGACTTCACCTTCTTTGTCGAAGCTGAGTCCACTTTGGAGGTGGTAGTGGCTATTTTCTTCTCTACCTTTGCTGGCTCTTCCTTCTTTGGGGGTGCGGGGGTGTCGTCGGCCAGAGGATCATAGACTTCCTGCTCAACATTTCCACCTTCCTTCGTTACCTTGACTTGCTTGCCACTGGCATCCGTCTTCGTTTCAACTTTTGTTGCGGCTTTGAATTTCGCCTTGGATGCGATGTCCGCTTTCTCGGATGCTGTCCCTGGGCTGGTGGTGTTTGGTGAGAGCTCGCGGGCGAGCGCTAGTACTGCCGCCGACGATGTATCGACCGCCGTGCGGTTTTCCGGATGCGAGGTGAACATCGGCCACGCCTCGCGGAAGACGAATACGAAGATCAGGATGATCGCCGCGAAGCATGAAAATGCGAGCGCTTTGATACCGAATTCAATGACGGCCGTGAAGGGTCGGCTCTTGCGGTTCGCCGTAAGAGGTCCCCACTTCGAGGCAACCGTTCGCCGGTGCTCGTCAGGTTTTGTTGTCTCTTGCGTCTTGTCGTTTTCGTTCACGTTCGATGAGTAGGCTGATTGTCATAACATGGAAAGGCGCGGACCAGTCCCTGCTGTGTCCACGCCTTTTCCATTTCGTAATCACACTATTACTTCACAGGGAAGAAGCCTTCGTTGACGACGACTTGCTGACCCTCTGCACCAAGTACCCACTTGATGAAATCCTTCGTTGCTCCATCCGGCTTTGCGCGGAGGTAGAAATAAAGGTAGCGGGTGATCGGGTAGCTGCCATTGGCTACGTTCTCCGCTGAAGGAAGATATGCTGCATCGGCATTGCCATGACGAACGGCACACTCCTTGACTTCCTTAGCATAGCCTGCTCCACCAAATCCGATTCCGGCTGGGTCGCGCTTTACTGCGTTTACGACAGCAGCGGTTCCCGGAAGCGCCTGCATGGTGTTCGCATAATCCTCGTTCAGGAGGACGTTCTCCTTAAGGAACGAGTACGTACCGCTGGAATTTTCACGACCGTAAAGGATAATGTCCTTATCATCGCCGCCGACTTCCTTCCAGTTCTTGATCTTGCCAGTGTAGATGCCGCGAATCTGTTCGAAGCTGAGCTCCTTAAGTGGGTTGGCTTGATTGAGGAAGATCGTGAGCCCGTCCTTGGCGGTGCGGACCTCAATGCCCGTTGTGCCGAAACGATCGCGGAGCTTCAGTTTCTCCGCGTCCTTCATGGGGCGGGAGGCGGTGCAGATGTCGGTCGTTCCATTGATGAGCGCGCTGATGCCCGTACCCGAGCCGCCGCCGTTCACCTGGATCTGAACTCCGCTGTTCTGCTTCATGTACTTCTCAGCCCAGCGTTGAGCGAGCTGTACCATCGTGTCGGAACCCTTGATGGTGATGACGTCCATCGGTGTGAACGCCGCGACGGTCGCCGCAACAAGTGCGAGTGCCGCAAGTTTGAGTGATAGTGATTTTAACATGGTAGTCGTAATTCTATGAGTTGATGCCGATGTTGATCGGCTATAGTGTTGTTTTGACGGTGTGTTCTGTGCTACTCTAACGCAGAAGCGGGCCGAATAGCCGTTACGGCCCGCTTACCATTGCGTTATTAAACCATTCGTGAGAAAACGGTTGTCTTAGAACTTGTACTGCATACGGAAGGTGAAGCGGTCGTCCTTCGGATCGCTTTGGGTAATGGTGTTGCCGCTAACCACGCGTGTATAGTCCTCATTCTTCACCATGTCATAGTCGAACATGAGGCGGACCGCACCAGAGACGAAGACGTTCGCATCGATTGTCAGTGTGGACTGCATCAAGTCCTGAGCAAAACCGGTGTTGGTCGTAATGCCTCTCTGGCTAGCGAGCGTAGCGAAATCCGTACCAGTGAACTTGGTGTTCGGATCATACACATCATAACGAATGCCGAGTTGGAACATGTCGGTGATGTTCTGTACGAGCATCGCATAGAATCCCATAACGTTTTTGAGGATGGTGACGGGACGCGGTGCGCCAAAGAGCGAAGAGTCTTCATGTGTGAAGAGAGCCGAAGTACCGTAGAATGGCACCTGACCGGTGTACAATTCGGCCTTGATGATGCTTCCGCCAATTGGCAACACACTAAGGTAGAACTGTGCGTCGAAACCGAAAACCGAGCGGTTGCTCGAAAGGAACCCGCCGGACTCAGCCGTTGCGGCCTTCGGGTTGAATGTTCCGGAGGCACCGTGTCCGGCGCGGCTGCTGGCTGATCCGCCGTTAGCAGCGTTGTCAAACTTCGAACCATCGGAAATAACGAGAACGCCATTTGTACCGCTGTATTGTCCGATAAGATCGGTCGGTTCGTTGATACCGCCGATGCTCCAGGAGCCGCCGACATCAAAGCTGAAATCATCCGACAGAAGGAACGGCAGACGAATGTGCCCGATAAGCTCGCGGCCGTCTTGACGGAAGCCACCACCTGCGTTGTCAAAGAGTGCAAGATCACCTGCTGTCGTCATGTTTGCATTGATCTTGTTGAAAAGGAGCGTATCCGCGGCAGTCTTCGCAGTGGCGAGGGATTTGAGCGCGATACCACCAATAGCCGCTCCATTCGCGAAATACGACCCGTTGGTTGCGGGGGTGTTCGTGTTTCCACCGGCTCCGCCATTGGCCACAGGGCTACCAAAGCTGCCGGAGTTGAACAGGACTGGTCCCTTCGCGAAGTTGTCCGAACCGTTGAAGATACCGACTTCAAGCAATGGATGCATGGTGCCCAGGGTCGGTGTCACCGCCAACTGAATACCGAGATCGCGCTCGCCATTGAACAGGCGATTTTCTGCGAGCGAACGTTCTGTGACTTCGCGAGCCGAAGAAGAGTAGGCAATTTCATATCCGAATGGGCGATTCATTGCACCCATCGAGAGATCGAATGTTGGTGTGATCTTCCAGCCAGCATAGACCTCCTTCATGATGACTCCGCTCTCGCTGATGTCAGGGTAGAGCGTGTAATACACATTATCGGTCGTATGTTGGAATTTGATACGGCCTCGGCGGATCGTGAAGAAGTTGCGGTTGTTTTGCTCATTGGCCGCGTTCGGTGTGCCAAAAGTATCGATATTGACCCACTGCCACTGTGGCTGTACATAGCCCGAGATCTTGAGCTGTGCCATTTTGGCGACGGTCGCCTCAAGCGTAGTCACGCGCTCATCGCCAGCGGCGACTTTTCCTTCGAGCGTGGTGACCTTCTCCTCTGTCGTCTGTGCGCTTGCTTTCTGGGTGCCGAAGAAGGTGAAGAGGCCCAACATTACTGCAAGGCTTAAGCGAGAACAAATTTTCTGCATTTCGATTGAATTTGATAGTTATTTCAGACGCCGGCCCCGAATCCGGGCGAGACTAGTCCGTGTTGCTTAGGATGACTCATCATCCACGATGCAAAATTACGGGTTGGGCATTATTCTCAGTTTACCGTACCGTTACCGAACGGTTAATTGTAAGGTAATGATTTGGTAATACAGGGGGCTATCCTGTTGCAACTCTCGAAGGATGACGCGGGCCTATCGCGGTATCCGATGCGTGGCCGGCGACTCTGCGATGATCGAGATAGAGTTGATCTCCCTGGCCAGGACCGTCCTTCGAACGTGATCATGAAGGTCATACCCGGTCCACATTCCGTCCGGGCCGTAGATGCCGCCGCCGGAGTTGTCGGTTGTGATGGTGCGCAGATAGAACTTGTATTCTTCACCAAGAATGCTTTTGATGAGGACTTTGGTCTTGTCGGTGACTTCCAGCCAATAGAGGGTACCACCATCATCTGCAACCGGGATCTGGCTGATGCTGCTTCCAGAGTACTTCCACTTTAGGGAGTCCGGAGCGATGGCACGCACTTCCGATTCTTTCGGGAAGTGGTAGAAATAAGTGGGTTGGCATGATGCCAAGGCCAGGATAAGGAGTAGTCCCGCGAGAGATAGTATCTTCATCAGCATTGTCATGTGTTCTTGTAAGCGAAAGGAAATCCCTTCATGGGAGGTTTCCGCGTGGGCTGTTCTTAACAATTTGATAACTCGTTTAAGTCATTCGCTTATGTCGTATCAACAGTCCAGTTGGGAGTACAAGGGCTGCCCCGCAGTTGATCACTCTACAAGAATGATCTTTGTGACGCGCATTCCATCCCCACAAATAGCAGTCGCAATGAACGAGCCGCATCGAACTGCTTTACCATCCAGCGGAATTATGCTCTCCCCAGCTTCAAAAGGCCTCGCCCCAAGTTCGAGCATCTTGACCCCGAGAAGATTATAAATTGTGATCGCCACAGCCTGAGCTTCGGGCAAAACAAGTCTCAACCGAGCACCCACACCGACTGATTGCGCGGTCAGATCAAATTCGCTGGATATGTTGAGACCGCCTTTCACAGAACGAATCGGCAGGTCGCCTATTCGCATGATTCTGCCATTCAATGTTCCAGCATATGTCAGCCCGCTTTCCGTTGAGGTGACGGATAACATGACCGAAGAGCTGTCTGGAATACCGAGGTTGTAGAAGCCCCAATGAAATCCGTCATCGTACGAAAGCAGCATCCCATGGTCGGCGCTCCCGGCAAAGATCGAGTCTGATCGTACCGCCATGCAGTTGAATGCTATGCTTATGGGTCCCGGAATGATCTCCTGCCAGGAGTCTCCGCCGTCGAAGCCTCGAAGAAAGCGGCCCAACTTGGTCCCAGCGAAGATATTGTGCATGGAGTCGCACCCGAGTGCTGTCACTCTGTCGAAACTTGAAAGTGACTCGGTAGTGTCCCATCGCTCTCCCAAATTTGTTGAACGAGCAATATAACCGTTTATTCCGGCATAGATATCACCGTTCATTGCGGCCGCGAGTGACCATACCCCCTTATGTGGTAAGCCGTTGTTGCGCTGATTCCAGGAGACCCCGTCGTCGGATGAGTAGAATACACCAAGACTCATATCTCCCGCGTAGTAGTGTCCGGTGCGATCCCATGCGAAACAATCAACGTGAGTATTCTCCGTGAGTCCTTTGGTTACCGCCCAATTGTGACCAGTGTCTGTCGAGCGAAATATCCCACCCTCGGTGCTAGCGAGTAGTGTTCCGCTGGAACAGATCGTTACGGCGAAAACCTGCTTAGGAAAAAGTCCGTTACTTGCGGCGCCCCAGTGTTTGCCGTCGTCAGTGCTAAGAAATACACCGCTGTCGGTCGCAGCAAAGACGTTACCTGGTGCGTCGGCCGCTAAACCGGAGACCCTTCCACTCCCCAATTCGAAGACTGGTTGCCAAGTTTGGGCCACCCCGGCTTTTGTCCGAGTAAGGCCAGCGAGGATGATCAGCCCAAGGATGAGATGATATAGACGAGAGGTTACGTGCCGGTTCATACAATTCAAATTTAGCACAATACTCATCGCCGGGCACGAAACCGCCGTGGGGGGAATTGTCACATTCCTGAGCCTGACTCCGATCACCTTGGAGTGAGAAACAGGTTCATTCTGACTGACACCGCCTGCTGCGATCTGAATTCGTGAGCATCAAAAGTCGTACATATAATAACAGTAGAACCTTCGTGCCCAGCCTTACAGACGTTTCCACGATGATTGCCCCGACCGAGGTACAGCCAGCCAGCAAGGAGTTCTGGCTGCGTGTAGCGCGTACCGTACTTACTTCACGCGCCATCGATCGCATCGAAGAGCAGGAGATGACCCCGAAGGGTCTCGTAACGTACCAATTCTCCGCTCGGGGTCACGATCTTGCACAGGCCATTCTCAGCGAGATGATAACCCATCCGCATGATGGCGCAACCTGCTACTACCGCTCCCGCCCCTTCGTGCTAGGACAGGGACTTACAGCGGAGGAAGCATTTCGCGGCTCGCTCGCTCGTTCTGGTGGAATGACCGACGGACGAGACATCGGCGTGGTGCACTTGCTTCGTCGCCGTGAACGTGGGACGGTGCTTCCGGCTTCCGGCGATGTGGGAGCGCAGTATTCACCAGGCGCAGGTTGGGCGCAGTCCGTTCAGTATTATGCAAAGACGCTCAGCGACAAAAATTATGAGGGGGCGATATCGGTTGCACTTGGCGGTGATGGCTCGACTGCCACGAATGGCTTCTGGGCAGCTCTGAATATCGCAACAACACTCGAATTGCCGATGCTCTTCTTCATCGAAGACAATGGCTTCGGCATCTCGACTGTAAGCGACTTCCAAACACCGGGCAAGAACATCGCGAAGAATCTTGCTGCGTTTACAAATCTCGAACTGTTCGAGTGCAAGGGCTACGAGCCAGTTGATGCAGAGAAGAATATCCGCGCGGCTGTTGAGTACGTCCGCACATGGCAGGGTCCTGCGCTAATTCGTTTGGAGGTCCCGCGTTTATCCGGGCATTCGTTCGTCGATACACAGAGTTACAAATCTCCCGAGCTTCGCAAGACAGAGGAGTCGCACGACCCACTTCCCAAGTTGGAGGCGTTCCTGACCAAGAATCTGATCAGTGCGACCGAGTGGTCCGTGTTGGTTGACGAGGTGGAGTCGCAGGTGCGTGGTGCTTCCGATAGAGCATTGGCAGCGCCGATTCCCGACACATCGATCGTAACCAAGCATGTATTTTCTCCCGAGGTCCAGAGTTCGGAGGAAGGTCCGCGCTCCTCAGCGCCGGGGCCGAGGATGAACTTGCAGGACGCAGTCCGAAAGGTGCTTGAAGTTGAGCTTGAAGCAAATCCGAAGCTGCTCATCTTCGGCGAAGACGTTGGCGCGAAGGGCGGTGTACATGGTGCGACGGTGGATCTACAAATTCGCTATGGTGCGGATCGTGTTTTCGATACCTCGCTAAGCGAAGAGGGTATCATTGGTCGTTCCGTTGGTATGGCGATATCTGGGCTGAAGCCCGTGCCGGAAATTCAATTCCGAAAGTATGCAGATCCGGCAACTGAGCAAATAAACGATTGCGGCACGATGCGATGGAGAACGCTCTCGAAGTTTTCTGCACCGATGGTCGTTCGCATACCGGTTGGTTTTGGGAAAAAGACTGGCGATCCATGGCATTCTGTGTCCGGTGAAGCTGTCTTCGCTCACACGATCGGCTGGCGCATCGCATATCCATCGAACACGGATGACGCCGTCGGACTTCTCCGCACCGCACTACGTGGCGATGATCCCACGTTCTTCTTCGAGCATCGCGCTTTGCTCGATACGTCCCAAGCACGTTCGAATTATCCCGGTGATGAATTTACCTTACCGTTTGGCAAGGCGCGCTTGCACCGCGAAGGGACAAGAGCAACGGTAGTTACATGGGGCGCGATGGTTGACCGGGCAGCACAGGCAGCCGAGGGACTGGATGTGGAAATTCTTGACATGAGAACCATCGTCCCATGGGATAAGGAAGCTGTTCTCAAGTCCGTTAAGAAGACTAACCGGGTGCTCGTCCTCCATGAGGACAACTGGACATGCGGCTTGGGTGGTGAGATCGCGGCGACAATTAGTCAGGAAGCCTTCACTTGTTTAGATGCACCAGTTGAACGGCTTGCGACTGCGGATTGCCCAGTGCCGTATAATACGACGCTGATGGATGTTGTGGTGCCGACGGTCCAGAGAATTCGCGAGAAGCTTGAGCAGCTTGTAGTATTCTAGCGCGCGCTAGGACTTTCTCCCGTAACACTGGAATACTCGCGGTAAATATAGCATCGCTTCAAAACGGTGTCGAGATGGTATCGCTGAAGGAGAAGCTCCCGAAAGCCCGGTAGATCGAGCATGACTGGCAAGGTTGTCACCGAGTCCGGCACGAAAGGATTCAGTCGCAGAGCTTGAAGGACGACGAGCTTCGGCCGTTCCCTCCGAATTGTCTCCACAAATTCCGATCGCCACTCTCGTTGATAGGATGTGAACTCTCCATTTCTTTGTGGAGTGACAAGAGGAAACATCGTAGTGAATCGCGTAACCGGTCTTGCGCGAAGCCGCCACTTAATTGCCGCAGAGTAGGACGCAAATTCCACCTTGTCCGAACCGGATGTTTGTCCGTTGATATACTTCGCCACTTCTTGCTCCGGTATTTCGCCTAGATTGGGGTCGCCGGCGTTTGCGGAGTTCGTGTTCGCGGCCTTGGGAGGTCCAATGAGAAAATGTTGAGCGAGTTTCACTGGGCCAGAAACAATTGCGACTGTACCGATAATAAGAGCAAGAAGGATAGATCTCCATGTCACACCACTGGAGGCCCAATCAACAAGCAATGTTGTTAGAACGGGTATGAGCAGAGCGAAGACAACAATGAAATGGTAGCCATAGAATTTGCGCATGACGATGATACCGATAATGGCGCTGGCGACGGAAAGCACGATGTACCACCGCTCGGATACTCGCGAAGGAGCCTGTGCGATGTGCCGATTGCGTACTCGATTCAGGAGAACTACACCACTCCAGAATAGAATAAATGCAAGAAGAACATAGGCGCGGTTTGCGACGAGTGAGCGCTCAAACATGCCACCATACACGTCCAGGTTAAAACGAATGACGGTGAGGTAGAGCTGGCGTAGTCCATCGGTCGTAGTGGCGTAGGGCAGTATGACGATCCCTAGCGTCAGTAAGAACCCCGCCACAACGGCAACAAAACTCTTTCGGCCTGTCGATGTGCGGATGTCCGCGACGGACAGGAACGGTGGAAAGAGAAAGAGCGCAAATGTGGGACGTATGACCGCGGCGCATCCCAGGACGATTCCTGCGCTCGCAAAGCGAAGCATCCCACGCGTGTCAAGAGTATGGCTTTCCGCCGCTCGAGAACTGTCGATGATAAGATAGGTATATAGCAGGAGGATGGGTGTCGCGAATCCCTCCCGCTGACCCATCAGCAAGATGGGACCGGAGACATACTGCGCGGCATATAAGATACACGAAAGCAAAGACGTGGCGGGAGAGAGCCAAAGTCGGCAAACCCGATACAATGCGAGGACGCATCCTACCTGGACAAGGTACTCGATCAAGCGGAATCCGGATTCAGAATTTCCGAATAGCTCGATCGCTGCGGCGTGGAAGAGGATGATTCCAGGAAAATTCTGATCCCAACTGGCTAAGTAAGGGAGCCCATGGTACCGCACAAGAACCACCGCCATTGATTGGTATGTGTGGTTGTCGCCGTGGAAGGGATACAGCAGAATGACCGGTAGGATCAGAACCGCAATGAGGGACAAACCTACGAACGGGTGGATACGCATTATGAGCGGGTTTCCTTCCCAATCACCTCCCGAGCAATGACGATCTTCTGAATGTGTGCTGTTCCTTCGTAAATCTGTAGTCCCTTGATATCGCGATAATACCTCTCCACAGGATACTCATTCGAGTAACCTCGTCCACCATGGAGCAAGACAGCATCGGATGCTGCCTTGCAAGCGGCCTCCGTCGCGAAATACTTGGCGACGGATGTTTCCGACTTTGACGGCAGCCCCTGATCCTTCGTCCAAGCAGCGCGATAGACGAGGAGCCGCGAGGCATCGAGCGAAGCTTTCATCTCCGCGATGCTTGACTGCACCATTTCGAAATCGCCGATGCGTTGTCCGAATTGCTTGCGCTTGCGAACAAAATCGACTGACGCATCCAGGCACGCCTGATGCACACCCAGCGCGCCTGCGGCAACACCAAGTCTGCCGTGATCGAGCGCGGACATCGCGACTTTGAAGCCTTTTCCTTCGCCGCCGAGCACCATCTCGCTGCTTACGAAGCAATCTTTAAAGACAATATGTGCGTGGTCGCTCGCGCGGTGACCTAACTCTTGTCCCGGCATGGGGACGCGCTGCACACCTTCTGATTCTAACGGGACCAAGAACGCCGTGATGCGCTCGTGTGGCTTCTTTGCTTCGAACTCAGGAGCAACGAGTTTTGCAAAGACGATGGCAAGTCGAGCGATGTTGCCGTTGGTAATCCAGATCTTTTCGCCGTCAAGTATGTAGCCGCCGTTAACCTTTCTCGCTCGCGTACTGATGCTTGCCGCATCACTACCTGCTTCTGGCTCCGTGAGCGCATAACATCCAATTTCACTGCCGCTCGCAAGCATCGGTAGGAATTTTGTCCTCTGCTCCTCGCTGCCCCAATGATTAATGCACTGCATCACCAGCGAGGAATGCACTGTCATGAATCCCCGCACACTCGAACAGGCACGGCCAAGCTCTTCATAGATGAGCGCGAGGGAGAGGTGATCTATCTCACTTCCGCCTAACTCCTTCGGCAGCGTTGCGCCGAGCAGACCAAGCTCCGCCATTTCGGTGACGAGTGAGAGAGGCATCTCGCCAGTCTCATCCATTTCGCGGGCTATCGGTGCGACGCGGTTTTGCGCAAAGTCCCGCGCGACGCGCTGCCAGTGCTGCTGTTGCTCGTTGAGTGTGAAATCCATTAGTCGTTAATTACAGCGATGCCTTCGATCTCGATAAGCGCACCATCCTCGAAGAGCGACGCGACCTGTACGAGAGACATCGCCGGAAAATGCTTCCCGAAATATTGGCGATACACCCCGCCGATCTCTCTTAGCTTTGCTTGATAATCGTTCTTGTCCTTCACGAAGATGAGCAATCGTACGATGTCCGTTAACTCACCGCCAGCAGCTCGCATCGTAATTTGAAGATTCTGCATCGCTCGTTCGAACTGCGCGACAAGATCATTCTCGCCAACGATAGCGCCGCGATCATCGAAGGCTACTTGACCAGCGAGATAGATCGTGCGTCCGCCGCGTGTTTCGACAGCGTGGGAATAGCCGACGGGCTTGACGAGGGATTCGGGGTTGATGATTCTGTTCATGAGCCTGTGCTAACATTGCGAGCGACCTGTTGAGGTACCACGGATTGCCTCGCGAGCACGAGCGTGCCGGCGATCATATCGTGCATGGCCTGCTTCTTGGGGGTGAAGCCCGCCATAATGTAGCCGATCCCCAGAACGATGCCAGACAGGAACTTCGACAAGTTGCGCCCGACCGCACGCCCGAATGTGATGCGGTTCCCGATTTCGTCTGTGACGCAGAGCCCAAGTGCTAACTTGCCGAGCGTGCCCTGGCGCTCTGAGCTTTCCATGAGAGGACCATACAATACCCCTGCAAGAAGAAGGAGAAAATACATCATCACAAAGATACCGGCTGCAAAAGGACGCTCGCCGTGTTCAACAGGAGCAAAGCCACCTGTGACGAGGAGCATGATCAGCATGAGGATTACAGTTGCAACCCAAACAACTACAGCATCGATAACAGACGCCCAGAACCGCTTCCAAAATCCTGCGTACTCTACGAGCGTGGCTTCCGGTGCCGAGTCCGGCAGTGGGGAACTCATCGAATATTCCATGGAATTCATTGATTTGTTGAAGGACAGAGAACAAAGATACGAACAGCCGTCGATAACAATTCAGACACCGCTCAAAGGACGCGACATTATCTTCCCTCAAACTTCGGCTTCCGCTTCTCGACGAACGAAGCGTGAAACTCCTTGTGATCGTAGGATTGCAACATCAGCGCCTGCGCGGTGGCTTCCTGCTCGATGGCGGATGTTAGATCCATGTTCCATTCATTGTTGATGAGGCGCTTGGTCAGACCAAGAGCCATCGTCGCGCTGGAGGCGAGACGCTCGCTGAGTGCGAGTGCAGTTGATTCTAACTCCGCGAGTTCAACCACCTTGTTCGCTAAGCCGATGCGATAGGCCTCCTCCGAAGTGATAGAATCACCCAGCATCAGCATCTCCGTCGCGCGCGCGAGGCCGACGACTTTCGGAAGCAAAAATACGGCGCCCATATCGGCGGCGGTCAATCCGACCTTCTGGAAGAGGAATGCGATCTTCGCTTCCTTCGCAAAAATACGGAAATCGCTTGCAAGCGCGATGACTGCTCCGGCACCAGCCGCAATTCCATTAATCGCGGAGACGATGGGCTTTTCCAGCAACCGCATATTCGTGATTAGCTCGCCAGTCATTCGTGTGAAATCCAACAAACCCTTGACATCGCGCTTCATCAATTCGCCGATGATCTCATGCACATCGCCTCCAGAGCAGAAGCCGCGACCGTTGCCTTCAATCAGCACGGCGCGAACAGCGTCGTTCGTGCGAAGCGCATACATGAGGTCGGTAAGATCGCGATAGACTTTGAACGTCAGCGAGTTCAGCGTATCAGGCCGCGCGAACCGCACGCGGGCGATGCCGTCTTGTTCAGAATAATGGAAGGAATTAGTTTGCATGGGAATCGGATTGGGGCGATGGCGAATGCCGGCTTTTTCTTGACTTGCTACAATCGTAAAGCCGCTCATCCGGTTTCCGGGAAGCGCGGCTACTAAACGCGGGGCGCGATTGTTCTGCGCGTTCGGCATTCTCGCGGGCTGGCTTTTCTTGCCTTGTGACGCGACCAATCACGACCTCTGCACTCAACTCATCCATAGTCTTGAATATCCCGACGCACAACCCGACCGACAGCCTCATCACACCGAAGGTTACCATTCCCATACCTACGCTTGATGATCTTCCGCAGCCATTGCCAAAGCCTATCGCACGGCTTGAGGAGGTTGCGCGGAATTTGTGGTGGAGTTGGTCGCCTGAGGCACGCGCGGTCTTTCGAGCAATCTCCGTCTCGCTTTGGCGCGCGACGGATCATAACCCCGTGAAGATGCTGCGGCAGGTCAAGCCTGAGAGGCTTGAACTTCTCGCAAATGACAAGGGCTTTCTTCGGAAGTATCATGCGCTCATCAAGTCGTTCGATGAGTACATGGATCGGGTTCCGGGTGCCGGGTCTCGGGTATCCGGGGGAAGTAAGTCGAAATCGCGCGCGGCGAAGGCAAGCCCGAAGATCGCGTATTTCTCCGCTGAGTATGGATTGCATGGAAGCCTTCCGATCTATTCCGGCGGCCTCGGGATTCTCTCCGGCGATCATTGCAAAACGGCAAGCGATCTTGCTCTTGATTTCACGGCGCTCGGATTCATGTACCCGCGCGGATACTTCGAGCAGGAGATTTCGGCTGACGGCGAGCAAATCCCTAATTATCATGACATCGACATCCCGGATGTTGCGATTGAGCGCGCATATCTCAAGAGCGGCGAGCCACTCATCGTCGCACTGCCGCTGCAATCGCCGGATGATCTGCTGTATCTGCAAGTGTGGCTTGTTCGCTGCGGACGCGTGAAGATCTATCTGATGGATTCGAATCTGGAGATCAATCCGCCCGCGAGCCGCGAGATTTCGAGAAGACTGTACGGTGGGGACAGAGAGTATCGTTTGCAGCAAGAGATCGCGCTTGGCATCGGTGGTGTGCGCGTGCTTCATGCGCTTGGACTTGAACCGGATGTGTGGCATGCGAACGAAGGACACGTCGCATTCATGATGCTCGAACGCTTACGCTTGGCGGTCAAGGATGGCATGTCATTCGAGGATGCGAAAGCGTTCGTTCGCAAATCATCAATCTTCACAACGCACACCCCGGTGCCCGCCGGTCATGATGCGTTCTCGTTTGAACTCATCGAACAGTACTTCTCCCATTTCTGGCGAGAGCTTGGTATCGACAAAGAGCAGTTCTTCGATCTCGGTCGCCACAAGGAGGCGTGGGGCGAGAACTTCAACATGACGGCGCTCTCGATGAACTTGTCCTCTCAGCGGAATGCCGTTAGCAAGAAGCATGAAGAGGTGACGGCAGAGATGTGGCCGGAGTATGTGGGAAGTGCTCCGTCGAACGTGCTGAGTGCAAAGTCGGGCTCAGCGCAGTCATCAATGCTAACCAGCGTTACCAATGGGGTTCACACCCGTACCTGGCTCGCGCCGGAGACGGAGAGCATGTTCACACGTGAGTTGGGCAAGGACTGGCCCAAGCACTTAGATGATCCGGCGTTTTGGGAAGCAGTGCGTGATATTCCCGACGAGACATTCTGGCGCACGCGCAATGAGCTCAAGACCAGTCTTTTCAGCTTTATCACCGGGCGGGCGCGACGCAAATGGCAGACCGTAGCAGGTATGGGAAATACGGCCCCTTCTCCTGATACCCGATTTCTCATCCCAAGTGGAATGCTGCTCGACCCAAGCATTCTCACCATCGGTTTCGCACGCCGCTTCGCAACATACAAACGCGCCACCCTTCTCTTCAAAGACATCGAACGCTTGAAGAAATTACTTAGCGATCCACTTCGTCCTGTTCAATTCATCTTTAGCGGCAAGGCTCATCCCGCCGATGAAGGCGGCAAAGCGATGATACGCGAACTGTGGGAGATCGCCTCCGACCCCGCGTTCGGTGGTCGCATTGCTTTCATCGAAAACTACAGCATGCACGTTGCGAAGTATCTCGTGCGCGGTGTGGATGTATGGATGAATAATCCGAAAGCACCGCTCGAAGCATCCGGCACCAGCGGCATGAAGGCCGCGATCAATGGCGTGCCGAATTTCTCCATTCTCGATGGTTGGTGGATGGAAGGATGGAACGGCGCGAATGGCTGGGGCATCGATGGCGCGACATCTGGCTCCGAGGAAGAGCAGGATCATATGGATGCAACCAACATGTACGATGTTCTATCGAAGGAGATCATTCCGCTCTATTACGATAAGGCATCAGATGGCATCCCGCACGAATGGCTGAAGGTTGCGAAGGAGTCTATCGCGACGCTGGTGCCAGCGTTCTCGACTGAGCGGATGCTGCGGGAGTATGTTGAGAAGCTATACATTCCGGCGGCAAAGAAGTAGCGGACGGCTTCTCTGCTGCCGCTTTCCTGGCCGTGGGCTAACGAGGGTCGCGATTCTCGAGCTTCTTAAGCGCTCCTTGCTTCTTAAGCGCCCCTTGCTTTTTATTAGCAGGTTTGCTGGTCAGAATAAGTCCTGCGCGTTTGCCGCGTGTGGCCTTAGGCTCCTGCATCAGCGTCACCTTTTCGCGGAAGTGCGCGCCGACATGCTGGTACTTTGCTGCGGGAGCTTTCTCGAACTCCCACCGGGACTGTGCGTTACCTGGTGTGCTTCCTGTCAGGACATACCAGGTCCCTGACTTGCTACGATGGATCGTCCCTTCGAGATCGGATTGATACATATTCGGGTCGAGCGGCTGCCGCTTCAGATCAAGCCGCTCGATGACTTTCACAATGTCCCCGATCATACAAATCGACGCAGTGCCCTTCATATGCTCGACGGACAGCCGGGTGGTCAGCCCCTCGACATGCAGCGGATGAATCATCGCTGTATCGCCGAAGAGTTCATATTGTTTGCCATCAGCAGAGGCGAGGAACCAGCAGCCACCTTCGAGATTCGAGTGATGCATCGTGCCGGATATGGTGAAGGTCTGGGCCTGTGCAGCGCAGGTGGAGGTGAGGAAGAGAACGGTGAATAATACTGTTTTCATAAGCTTGTGATTGAACAGCTCTGGTTCTTTACGGGGCTCGATGTGAGAAGTTTTGAACTTTCCTTACTTTGAACGCCTTAAAACGGTGACAATTTCCATTATTCCGTATTTGTTGTCCGATGTCCTACGAGAAATTCCTGAATGAACTGCCCCCCATCGAGGATTGGGGTGAACGTGTTTATAGCCGCCCAGAACTGCAATACCCTGCGGAGCTAAATGCCGCCGCTGAGTTGCTCGACCGCAATGTTGCCGAGGGTCGTGGTGAGCGGCCTGCCATTTATTACAAAGATGAGGTACTCACCTATAACGAGCTTCTGAAGCGCGTTAACAAGATGGGTAACGTGCTGTTGCAGCTTGGTATTGTAAAGGGTGACCGTGTGATGATGCGCTTTCCGAACACGCCGACAGCGGTGGCCGTGTGGCTTGCGTGTCTGAAGATCGGCGGTGTTGCCGTGATGATCATGCCGATGCTGCGCAGCCGTGAGATCAGCTACCGCGCCAATGACGCGGAGTGCAAGATCGTGCTCTGTGATGCCGCCTCCATCGATGAGGTGCGAAAGGCGGAGCCAGCCATGGACTCCGTGGAGAAGATCCTGATCTGCGACGGGACCGACTCCGACTACACCAGCTTTGAATCCCTTTGGCAAACTGCTTCGGATACGTTAGCACCGGCCCGTCTTACGCGGTACGATCTCTCGCTCATTGGCTACACCTCCGGCTCAACGGGCGATGCCAAAGGCACGGTGCACTTCCAGGATGATGTGCTCGCGATCGCCGATGGCTATGCGCGCAATATACTCTCGCCGACGGAGAACGATATTTTTACTGGACATCCATCGCTTGCATTTACATTCGGATTAGGCGGCCTGCTTGTTTTCCCATTCCGGTTCGGCGCGAGTACGGTGCTGCTCGATCAGTTCACCCCGGAGAATATGTTGAAGACCATCGTGCGATACAAGAGTACGATCAGCTTCTGCGCGCCGACCTGCTACAACATGATGATGCGCCTTGACGAGAGCGGTGAGTATGACCTATCTCATCTCCGGCTTGGCGTGAGTGCCGGCGAGACTCTTCCAAAACAGATCTACGAGAAGTGGAAAGCGAAGTACGGTATTGACATCCTCGACGGCATCGGCTCAACCGAGATGTTGCACATCTTCGTTACGAATCGCCCCGGAGATGTCAAGGGTGGTGCCACAGGTAAACCGGTGCCGGGATACGAAGCGAAGATCGTAGATGAATCGGGTAACCTACTGCCGCCAAAGACCCCCGGATTGCTTGCGATCAAAGGACCCACAGGCTGCCGTTATTGGAAGAAGCCAGAACGCCAAAAGGGCTACGTGATGAATGGCTGGAATGTGCCCGGCGATGTCTTCATGATGGATGAAGATGGCTACTTCTACTATCAGTGCCGCAATGATGATCTCATCATCACAGGTGGCTATAATGTCTCGCCGCCGGAGCTTGAGTCAGTCATCAACGAGCACCCTGCTGTGCGCGAATGTGCGACCGTTCCGAAGCCGGACGATCTGCGCGGCGCGATCGTCAAAGCGTATGTCGTGCTACAACCTGGAGAGCAAGGCAGCACCGAACTTGTCAAGGATATTCAAGACTTCGTGAAGCGCGAACTTGCGCCGTATAAGTATCCTCGCGAGATCGAATTCATCGATGCTTTGCCACGCACGGATACGGGGAAAGTTCAGCGCTTCGTCCTTCGCGAACGCGCTGAGAAAGAGGTTGCCGTCAACGTGTAAGCATCGCTTTTTTACTTCCAGAGAATTGCCTTCGCAGTGAGAAGGCCCAAGGGCGTCCGGATACGTAAGTACCGGATGCCTTCTTGCTTCTGGCTACCACGTGCGTCAAACTGTCCGAGATCGACGGAGAGCGTAATCTTGTGCTGCTCTTCGCCATTTTCCCCAAATGTCAGGGGCATTTCGCCAAGATGCGTCCCAAGTACATCGTATACCTCAAGCATGGCGCTGTTGGGATAGCCACTTGGGACGTCGAATTCCAGGTTGGCAACGCCCGTGGTTGGATTGGGCGAGATGCGGTCGAGGATGAGCCGCCCAGCTCCTAAGTAAGCTGCGAGCGTAGAATCCGAACAACGCCTATCAAGAGAGAAGCTGGCAGTGCTGTCCGATATTGTCTGCGTAGTAAAACATTGCGAGTTGTTCTGGCTGTTGTCAAAGCTGGTACGGCCCAGCACAATGGAAGTTGAAAGTTGGGACGCCACATAGGCCTCGCATTCGATTTCGCAGAGTTCGCCCTTAGCCAGTGCAATGTCCGAGGGATAGGAAAGATGAACCGTAAGGCTGTCCTGCATCAGTGTGAATGTGGGAGCAGCATTGCCAAAAGAGCCTTGTCCACCCACGATCTTGAGAGGCGTCAACAGATCGGTATTCAATCGCACACCAAATTCGAAGCTGTTGACATTGACCACGCTGCCCGTCAGAGCGTTGATCGGGATTCTCACGTGACCAAGTGGCAATGCGGTGAAGTGCGCAGTTGTCACTGCTACTTTGATAGGCGGTACACCGATGCCGGTTGCCAAGATTGCGATCGTAGTGTCGAAGGTTGTTCCATTGGCTTTGCGGATCGTCAGTGTCACATTCGCATTTCGCGCCAGAGAGTCCTGCGGACTGAACAGCCCGGTAACTTTATGCTTCTCACCCACATGTAACCAAAAACCGATAGGTGTGTCAAGGGAGAAGTCCTGCGAAGAGACGCCGCCGAGCACGAAGCCCATCACACGGATCGAGTCACAGGTCGTGTTCGAGATCTCAAAGGAGAACGGGACGGTCTGGCAGGTATAAGTACTGATATTCGGCGAGACCGCAAGCGAGATGTTGCCTGGGTCGCTTGTCACATTGACTTTGCAGGCAACCGTCTTTGTCCCCGCACTCGTATTGAGAACGAGATTCGTTGTTTGTACACCAGTGGTGCTCCCTGGTTGGAAGCGGAGGATCACCGTGTCCGAGGTGCCTTTCGCGATCACACTCGCTGGACGGCGAATAATGGAAAAGCCGTTCGATGCATCGAGCGTGCTTGAAACGGTAACGTCGCCGCAGCCTGTACCTCTTAGGACAAGTGTGTCCTGCGCAGAAGCGCAGATCGAGACCGATCCGAGATCGAGCGTGGTCATTGAAAGTGCGACATCCGGCTTACCGCTGGTACCTGTCGCAACAATAGTGATCGTCGTGTCGTAAGACTTCGTCGAGCCCTCGTATCCAACACTTATGTGCACCTGGTCTAACACTGTTACCTGGCTCGTCGGCACGAACATCAACGGAATGTCGGTGCTTTCGCCTTGGCGCAGTGAGTCGATTGCCGGCAACACCCCGACGCGTAGCGGAGTGTTTGTGGTGACGGAGAGGATCTTGAACGGTGTGCAAGCGGTGTTGCGGAGATGGATGGAGAACGCAGCAGAATCGCACAGCGATGAGAAGACAGAATCATACTGGATGGAGAGCGTCTGGTTAGGAGCATAGCCAGCGCCGCCGAGCAGCACCTGATCCGATCCGCTAGAATGCTTGACGATCAGCGAGCCCGATTCCACCTTTGTTGCGGATGGCTGATAGTGCAGCAGGAATGTCCGCGATGTACCCGCGCTCAGTGTGAAGGGCTTGAAGCTCGATAGGAGCGAGAATCCAGAGCCGTTGGTCTGCATGGACTCAATGGAAAGGTCGCTGCATCCCGTATTCATCAGCGTTACCTTGTGATCAGCGTCTGCGCAGAGGCTCACCGCACCAAAGTCGATAGAATCCGTAACCGTAGTGCCGGAGAATATAAGCGGATCGATCTTGGGATTGGTACCATTGAGCAGGATGCTGATGAGCGTGTCTTCAAGGTAACCGTCTGGCTGTCGAAGCGTGAGCTTCACATGAACCGTCCAGCTCTCTTGCCGCGTTGGCTTGTAAAGTATCCGCAGGGTATCCAAACGCGATGAGGAAAACGTCAGGGCGTTGTTCGCATAGGCTGGGAAGCTGAGTTCGTGACCGGTGTCGTTCAAGAACTGGACGCGCACGACTTGCGAATAGTCGCAAGCTGTATATCCCAGTAGGATAGGGATATAGGCGCTGTCACACACCGAAACGGCATAGCATCCGTTCGAGGTGTTTGCATTAAGCTGTGTCAGTGAAACATTGCCGATAGTTGAAGGCGAGAGTGTTCCGTCGCCTCCGTTCGTCGTTCTCCACACACCGCCAGTGGGGTCACCTGCGAAGACAGCGGCACCGCGGCCGGTTACACCAAAACGTGTGTCGTTGGCATTCATTGGTCCGCTAACGGCAACCCAACTGGTGCCGCCATCGGTCGTGCGCAGTAGGCCGTGTGGTCCGTTCGTCGCAGCTGACCAACCCTGAATGTACACCACCGATTTACACGCGTGCGCACCGTTGACGCCGCCTGTGAGACCGGAGTCTTGAAACGTCTTCATCGGCGTCTCGGTCGGGTTAACGATCGGCGTTTTGAACACCGCAGTCTCAATGGCGTTGCCGAGATGCCAGTGCTCACTTGAAATGAAGAATGACTTAAGAACAGGGTCGGCAAAGACGGACCACGTCTCCGCATTCTCGACAAGCGGATTCCACGTCTTGCCGCTGTCGGTCGTCATCAGGTGGAGGCCATCAGCATTGCCAAGCGTCGAGGCCATACCTGTCGCATCATCAATGAAATCAATACCGAGCGGTGCCGCGGTGTTGCCTACGGTTTTCCAGGTGACTCCTTGATCGCTGGAAAATGCGATGTGGCCAGACCCCGCTGTGCCGCCAGTGCGATCTGTGTAAAACACGCCACGCTTTGTCTCTCGAATGCCAGCCGCAAACGCGGCGGGCACAACGAAGCGCCATGTAACGCCGCCGTCTGTGCTGTGGTAGACGCCACCAAAGCCCTTGGTGTAGCTCTCCGCGATCGTCGCCCATCCATGCAAGCGATCGCGAAAGTAGATGTCGGTGACCTGTCCGATAATGTTGGGATTTGGCAATGTTGCCAGCAGCCATGTTGCACCGCCATCGTTCGTATAATAGATAGCGGCGATCGTGTTGCTCTTGAAATAGGAAGAGCCCGTGCCGATCAAACCCTCCGTCGCATTAAAGAAGAAAGCACTTGACGCATACGTATTCTGGAGCTGCAATACCCGTGTCCACTGCGACCGACTATCCGCGTGAAGCATCAACAGCATACTTATCGCGACGACAAAACTGACAGCGAACTTCTTCATTTAGTGTTGTATCAGAACTCGAGTAATGCGTGACTGACCAATGCGTGCGGTATACATACCATTCGGAAGGCCCGTAACATCGAAGTGATCTTCCCCAATGGTCTGGTCCGCATGTAGGACGCTTCTTCCTAAAATGTCAACGAGATCAAAAGAGGCTGGAGAGATTGTATTTCGCAAAAATAGCATACTCGAAGCCGGATTCGGATAGAGTAGCTCATGCTCTGCTTCTGGGTTCGCCGGGACACTATTGACTTCCTTCACGCCTGCACCATCGATCTCGATAAACCTGTGACCCGCGTTTGTACCAATTTCTATAGATTCAATGATATCACCAACGAGATGCGGCATGAACGTTAGGCGGATCTTGATCCCACTATCCCGCTTCACCACGGCGGGAAGCGGAGGCGATGAAGCAAGAATCAGCGCTGGATTGCTTGTCAGTACCGAATCCACGCGAAGCGGTGAGCAGCCACTGTTTGTGAGCGTAAGTGTCAGCGTCTTTGCTGAATCGACATGGACCTTGCCGAAGTCCACGGAGTTAGCGACTTCTAAGAATGGCGGAAGCGTTGTCACCATTGCGATCATAGCAATATCGTGGTGCTCCCGAACGCCCCACTCCAATGAGTGAAACCACACACGCAAGACCGAGGAATCCAGTCCAGCAACAAGCGGTGTATAGGTGAGCGGGAGAGAAACACTACTGCCGGTCAGAATTGGCGCGGTGAATTTCGTGGCGATCTTGCCAGCCGAATGAATTACACTGATCGAGTCTATTCGAATGGCTGTGCAAAAGGAAGAGGTAATGTGCACAGCAAATGCTTGCGCTGAAGCGGAACACAACGTGTCGGACACAGAATCGGCGGACATATCGAGCGCCAGCTTCACGGAATCAGTGAGGAGTCCGTTGAGGCCGTCTCGGCTGACGGAACAGGTACCGTTGATGTCCCACCAGTACGCAAGTGATCCCCGATCGAAAGCCCAGCCTTTTTGGATCGTCCCAGCACCGAAGGGAAATTGCTCACAATCCTCGAAACGTTGAGCTTGAGATTGGCTCCGAAGCACAGATGTGCCATGACTATAGCCATTGGATATGTACAGAGTACCCGTGCAATCGTGTGCTCCGAAGACTTGGCCATCTAACTCGTGAAAGGAGGTCAACTCCGGCGGCGCGTACACGACAGTCCACGTCCTGCCACTATCCGTGGACATTCGGAGTTCGTCTCCGCCAGTATAGACAATGTGATGCACACGATCAGCAAATACGCTTGCCGCACCAACGAGCCCGTTCTTGCCGAGCGTCCAGACGGTCCCGCCATCGAAGGAGCAATAGACTCCTGTTCGTGTGACCGCAAAGAGCACTTCGTTTGTGAAGTAGTCCATTGCCACAACGGCATCGCTTACGGGGATGCCCGTGGCAGCAGTAAACACGGAGCCATCGATCGTCCAGGAGAACTGAGGTGAGGCCGTCGAAGACAAAAACACTCGTGATGGCGATGCTCCGACGAGCGTTTGGTCGGTGCGCACCGAAGTGTTCACCCAATTCGTCCAATTCTTGTCACCATGATAGAGCCCTTTGTTATTGACCGTAGCCCAGGCAATATTGGAATCTTGAATGACGATTCCGCTGATGACATCAGGTGCCGCCCAGATGCCTGCAAAAGAGGAATCATTGATCCGCATCAGTGCATGGGTCGGATCAGCAAAGGCGATCAGCCCTAAGTGTGCGTTATAGAAATCGATGGCAGCTACGCTGCGGTTATCTAGGCGATTCCATGTCGCATTGGTCTGCGTGGGTGCGCAGAAAAGGAGAAGTACGAGGAAGAGTGTTGTGGGACGCATTGCCGTTCTGAACGCCGGGAGTGCCATGGACAGTTCACGGTAGCATCTTGGCCGTTTACGTCGGGAGTTCGTTCGCGACTCGCTGGCGTAGGCGCACTTTGCGTGAGCAAACAACCAGCGCCTTTCATACGGCACACCAAAATAGTCTGAGACTTCTCTTGCAATGGCGTGAGAGATTGATTATATTTGTGCATCTAGTTTGCTTCGGATGAGACCCAACATTTGCGATCTTATCCGTTCGGTACACTGCTCGGTACCTGTCATCTGCTCTATTTGATGATGCCCCCACGCATCACTCTTCGCCTTGTTATGAGGCGTTGCTGTGATACACACCCTGCCGGTGTATTGATTTTGCCACCTCTGCTATCGGAGCACTTGACCGTGCACGCGCGCAGATATTGCCATCACAACAATGAAAAAGCTCAACGTTTGCCTCTTCGCAGCGTACATCGCGTTGTTCCCGATACATTCTGTTCTTTGCCAAACTTCGCAGCACGATCTCTCGGTCGCGAAACCATATCAAATTAGTTATCAGGGGCTCTTACACCTTGGGGTTGGGAATGCCCCCGATGGCCCACAGGTCATTACTGTGCGCTTATACGCAGATGCTGGCGGTAAGCAGTTGGTGTGGGAAGATGATTTCAACACGACGCTTCAAAACGGAGTATTCAATCTTTCGCTTGGCTCCGGGCGACCACTTCCTGAAGCATCGAAACTTACCTCCCCACTATGGCTTGCTACTTCGGTTGCCAATGGTGAAGAGCTACGACCGCTGACGCAGCTTTCTGCTTCGCCCTATGCGCTTAGCGTTGCGGATGGCTCGATCACATCGGCGAAGATGGGGACGGATTTTGTTGGCTCCATTTCCATCAATGGTCAGCGTGTTGGAGGACGGGGTACGGATGTAAACTTCGTTGCGGGCAGCGGGCTGACACTCGCGTTCGATCCCGGAAGCAATGCCGTGATGCTCGGAAGCGCAGCACCCGCATCGAACGGCAAGGGGGCCAGCGCCCAGGATGGTGACGACGACATTAATATGCACGGTCACAAGATCGTGGATGCATCTGTCATCCAGATCGGGGATCCCTCAGCGACGACGGGTTCGCTTCGGCTGTACAACAGCGCGAATAGCCACTACGCCACACTTCAAGCCGCTTCTCAAAGCAGCAACCGCACCTACACCATCCCGGATGTTGGGGCGAACTCTGCATTCGTGATGCTAGCCGGCGCGCAGACCATCACTGGTGCCAAGACCTTTTCTGCGGGTGCAGCAATGGGTAATCCGTTGGATATGTCCGGCAACCAGATTAATAACCTTGCAACACCAACTGCATCCACGGATGCAGCAACAAAAGGGTATGTCGATAATCTCGGCTCGAATGTCTCCCCAGCGATAGCAAACGAAATTGCGAATCGTCAGGCCGCAGTCTCCGCAGAAGCTGCTGCACGAGCTGCCGGTGATGCGACCTTAACCGCAAACCTTACCGGTGAGGTATCTCGCGCAGAGGCAGCGGAGGGTGCCCTAAGTGCGAACATTAACACGGAAAATTCAAACCTTCAGGCAGCTATTGCTGCTGAAGCTGCTTCGCGCGCCACAGCGGATAATACATTAACGACCAGCATAAACAATGAAACTGCCAGCCGGCAAGCTGCCGTCACGGGAGAAGCCGCCTCACGCGCCGCTGCCGACAATACGTTGACGACAAACCTCAACAATGAGATCGCTAACCGCCAAGCGGCCATAACAGCAGAGGCCAACACACGAGGCGCTGCCATTAATGCGTTAAGTGCAGGGCTCAATAATGAAGTTACTCGCGCTACGGCAGCAGAGAGTGATCTTCAAGCACAGATCAGCACGAGCGCATCACCAACGTTCGCTGGGCTGACGTTGAACGGCTCGCCGTTTATCAATTATGGCAACTTTTATCAAGCTGCGCCATCCTTCTTTTACAGCGATGTGACAGTCTATGCGGGAGAGTCTATCGGTGGTACGCTTGACATGAATTTCAATCCGATAGTGGATGTCCCGGATCCCACGAACGCATCGGATGCCGTAGACAAGAATTATGTAGATGTGTTGTTTGGCCAACTGAGTAGCTCGCTCACGACGGTCAACAACGTGACGGTTGACTACAGTGGCAATCCTAGCGGGACGTATTCGGGTCACACGGTTACGGTCAGCGGATCGACCGCAAACGTGGTTGATCTTGTCGGTTACAACTCGTTCGTCTCTGGATCCGATGATCAGAACATCGGCATAAAGGCGACGGGTGAAGGTTCAGGCGGTGGAAACTCGATTGGCGGTGACTTCACTGGTCATAATACATCCGGCGGTGGCTATGCAATCGGCGGACGCTTTGCTGCAACAGGTGCAACGAACAACATCGCCGTGCAAGCGACCAGCGGTGCGATACAAGTGCAGACCGCCGGTGAGGGTATCATTCTCAAATCACCGAACGGGACATGCTATAAGCTGACCGTGGCAAACAACGGTACGCTGACGACGACCGCCGTTGCCTGCCCATAATAGAACCTCCATAGCACATTGCAACCGCACTTGTGGTTGCAGTGTGCGGTGGATCCTACCTCACCCTTGAACCGTTCGCATCGTTGCAGCGGCATAGCGTTCGCCGACTACCTCGGTGTGAGGCACAGCGCGCTCAAGCTCCTCTATCTCGCTCGGTGTTAGTGTGACATCAGCAGCGGCGGCGTTCTCTTCGAGATAGGTGCGCCGCTTGGTGCCGGGAATCGGTATGATGTCTTCACCCTTTGCGAGCACCCACGCAAGCGCGAGTTGTCCCGCTGTGATGCCCTTCTTGTGGGCAATCGCGCGCACGCGTTCGACGAGCGCGAGATTCTTGTCGAACGCTTCACCCATGAAACGCGGGAATCGCATCGTGCGCGAATCTTTGTCGCTAAGGTCAGTCGGTTTGGTGATGCTGCCTGTCAGGAATCCGCGACCCAGTGGACTATAGGCGACGAAGCCGATACCGAGTTCGCGCACCGTTGGCAGAATGTCCCCTTCGACGTGTCGCGTCCAAAGCGAATATTCGGTTTGGACTGCGGTGATCGGATGCACCGCGTGTGCGCGGCGGATCGTGTCTGCGGATGCCTCGGAAAGCCCGAGATACTTCACCTTCCCAGCAGTGACAAGCTCCGCCATCGCGCCAACCGTATCTTCGATCGGGGTTGTGGCATCAACGCGGTGCTGATAATAGAGATCGATGCAATCGATGCCAAGACGCTTCAGCGATGCATCGCACGCTTCGCGGACATACTCCGGCTTGCCGGAGACGGCCCAGTATGTCGGGTCATCCTTCTTTCGCACATTGCCGAATTTCGTCGCGATGAAGAACTCGTCGCGCTTGCCATGTATGGCCTTGCCAATTAGCTCCTCGTTGTGACCAATGCCGTACATATCGGCGGTGTCAATGAAGTTGACTCCTAGCTCTAGCGCGCGGAGTATCGTTGCCGACGACTCCGCATCATTCAACTCTCCATAAAATTCACTCATCCCCATGCAGCCAAGTCCCATGCGGGAGACGACTGCGCCTAACGAACCAAGCTTAACCTTTTTCATGTGTGTCCAATTGTATCTGCAGTTCAGCGATTCGTTCAATAAACAGCCGCTGGGGAAGTTGCGTGCTTTGAGCAGTCCGATCCGAGCGAGGAGATCCGGCATCACTGCCAAGCTTACTTCCGCGGTAGATACCTGATCCAGAATCGTTTGTCAGGAATCCGGGTGCCCCTTCGTTATCTTCATTATATTCGAATCAAGATGAAGATTACACTACTCCTGGCATCACTCGTTTTAGGCACAGGCTTGGTATCTCCGGATCCCACGTTCGGGATGTGGAATCAGGGATACAATGCCTCCGAGAGCCCGGTGCTGTCGTTCGCGAAAATGGGGCATAAGGTATTCGCTTCCCAGCAATCGGGACCACTCGTTTATACAAGTGATGGTGGAAGAGATTGGTGGTTTGCCGGCAGCGAGTCAGGGGACTTTCCGGCAATTCTTTCTATTGGCCAACGTCTGCTTGCGGCTACATATGGTAAGATCATGCTCTCGACGGACTCTGGCGTGACGTTCCAGAGCATAACAAAGGGACTTCCCTCGGCGAACATTCGCTCTCTTGCAAGTAACGGCGGAAGGCTCTTCGCCGGGACGGATAAGGGGGTATATCGTTCGGAGGATAGTGGCAATAGTTGGATGGCCGCTTCGAATGGGCTCATCCACGATTCGGTCACCTCGCTGATGGTGGATGGAGGCGCGCTTTATGCCGGTTCGATGGATGGCTTCCTGTCCAGCACAACGGATAACGGCCTTTCGTGGCAAATGATCGACACCGTGGAAGGAGTTGGGCAATCTGTTACGACGCTCGCAGTCTGCGGCAGAAATATGTTCGCGGGTACGCTTCGGAAGGTCTTTCGGTCGTCGGATAGCGGCAAGTCGTGGAAGGCAGTCTATTCGGTAGTACGCTCGTACGACCGCAGCGTAGGCGGACCGATGTGCATCCGCGGCTTCGCAACATTCGGGTCGAGCGGAATTGATGTTGGTACTCTCGAAGGAATATTTAGATCCACCAATTCCGGTGACAAATGGGACAACCTGGGTGGGACAATCGATCAAGTGAGCGGCTTCGCCGCGTTCGGCAATGATGAGTGGGCCGGGACCCAAAGTGGAATTATCTGGTGGAGTATCGGCGGCATCACGGACGAAGTGCCTCATCTACTCAGCGCGCCAACACTTTTGCAAATCTCACCTAATCCCTCAACCGGACGCGTCCAGATACAGCTAGCTTCTGGTGAAAGCCTTCGAGATGTCAACGTGACTAATCTCCTTGGTCAAACCGTCTTCCATTCCGAACAGGCAGCGGCACCATCAGCAGTAATCGATCTCAGCGGACTCCCTACGGCAGTGTATTACGTCACGGTCTCCTCAGTCGACGGGAGTGTCCGTGGTCGGGTCATAACGCAATGAGAGTCTGCCCCGGAGCCTCGAGCCTATTGCTGGCAGCGATCCATACTTCTAATTCCGTCGCCTACACCATCGAAGGTTTCATAAAGCTTGGCCTCGCTATCGCCTTAGGCTCGGGCGGCAAGGCTACTTCCAATGGTAGCTCTGCATCGACAATATTGCTCGGGACGCTCCTATTGCCAGCAAGGTCGTAAGCGCGGATGTAGTATTGATACGCGTTGCCAGCAGCAGCGAGGTGATCCGTCCACATCGAGGTGGTGATTGAATAGACATGCGCGAATGTCTTGCCGCCATCGTCCGAGCGCCAGACCTCGTAGCCCATTACCGCTTCGTTATCCGTGGCGAGCTTCCAGCTCAGGCGGATATTGCCCGAGCGGACGAGGACCGAGAGAGGTTGCTCCGCAGACCACACCGGAGCTTCCTGATCTTCAGAGTACGGCGCCTGCACCTCATCCTTAGGCCACAGACCGCAGACAACTTTGTGAAAGTTCTCGTCGAGGGCTTTGCAGATGTTCCAGTATATGCACTTGACGATCTTCTCCGACTCACCCATGCGTGCCTTCCTCGGGAGATCTGGATCGGCGAGTAGCGCGCGGGCCATGCCGATGAGGTCGGCGCGGTCGTCCTGGAGGATTTCCTCTGCGAATTCTGGAGACGGGATTTTGCCTGTTGCTACGACGGGCGTTGTAAGTCCGTGGCGGCGGAGCATTCGCCGGGCGGCTTCGGCCATGTGAAGATTGTAGCCGTCGGGGTAATCCATCGGCGGCATGCAACGGTCGCCGGAGTAACCCGTGTATGGATAGAGAACTTCTCCCTCCTTGTGAACTGCGTCTTCGAATTTACCTCCTGCTGAGAGAGATATGTAATCAATGCCAGACTGCGCCATGCGAAGAGCGATGGTTGCGGATTCTTCGGTGGTGTAGCCACCTTTGATGCACTCTTCGCCGAGGAATCGAACGCCAACAGCGAAGTCATCGCCAACCATCTCGCGAACCCGTTTCAGGATCTGCAGTGGCAACCGCATCCGATTATCGAGAGACTTGCCGCCGTAAATGTCCGGTCGCTTGTTCTTCTTCGAGAGGAAGCTGGAGAGCGTGTATGCGTGTGCCATGTGCATCTCAACTCCATCGAATCCGCACTCGCGGGCACGGAGCGCGGCTTGTCCGTATTGCTCGATGATGGCTTGAATGTCAGCGATTGAGAGGTCTTCGATCTTCTGGCGCCAGCCGTTGCGAGCGATCTTGAGGAAGTGGATGATTTGCGGTACGACTTTGGAGTTGCTGGTGTCGTGGACTTTCGATGCGAGATCGGTGAGCCCCGGTTTGAACTCGTCGCTCGAAATCCTCAACAGCGGCCCGGACTTCGCCTGATGCACCGCCATCGCCTCAACGACTATAAGCCCAACTTCGCCCTTCGCGAAGCGAACATATCGATCGGTGATGTCCTGGTTAACGAAGCCGTCTTCGCCAGAAAGGCGCGTCACCATCGCCGGGAGAACCAGACGGTTCGCCAGCGTCATGGAGTTGATGGGGAATGGAGTGAGGAGTTTTTCGAACATTAATCCGAGGATAATCTAAGTTGATCTAATGATTCGAGGTCATCAAGAATTATTCGCCGGAGTTTCTCGCAAGTGCTTACTGCTTCTTCAGCATCTTCACGATAGGCTTCATCGTCAGGATAACGCGAATCAACAGCATAACGGGTGAGAACATTTGCTGATGCTTTTAGCTTTTCCCACTCGGGTCGAATGGGTAATGCAAAATTGATAAGCTCGCGAATGTCGTGTGATTTTGGGAAATGAATCTGGTTCTCTTGCAAGAATCCCTTCAAGAGTTTTTCTACGCATTGTTGTGCATGGAAACAAATTGCATTGTAGGCAGGCTCCTCGGTGTTGCGGAACTCCCTTCTCAATACTCGGAAGTCCTCCGCAGCCTTATTAAGCCACCGCTTTGTAGGCTGCGTCATAGAGCACAACTCCCTCCTTCATAATATCCATCCAAAAAAAATCGCCTTCTGCAATTCGTTGGTTCACTTCGGGCATTCGCCTCACGATGAGATCGAGAGGGAAATGTGGATCGATATTATTTGTTATTTCTATGGCTTTGTACGCCCCTCGGCGTTCCGAAAAATCCATAATCACAAGCATATCAACATCCGAGTCCGGTGTTGTCTCCCCACGAGCCTGCGATCCGAATAGGATGATCTTCTCCGGCGAGTATCGTCGTGCGATCTCGCGGGCGAAGTTATCGATTTGCTCTCGTGTTACCATGATGCTTCACTAACAGGCGGGAAAAGAAAAAGGTTATGATCCCTTGTTCGCCTCTTGTTGTGCCTCAAGCCCCCTCACCAACTCCTGAAACTCCGGCATCCCCCGAAGCGAGTCGAGATCAGGATCCGCGAGGAAATAATCACTACCAGCGAATCCGGCTGCGACGGAACGCCGGATCGCCTCCAGCGCACGCTCCGGATCGTTTAATCGCGCATAGAGGCAGCCCATATTGAAAAGTGAATTGGCGTCAAGATCCTGCTTGTCCCGAAGTGGAGCAAGGGCCAAAATTGCTTTCTCAGGTTCATTCGCATGTCGGAGTAGAGTGGCATAGTTAACTCTCGCAGTTTCGTCGTCTGGCACAAGACGCAGCCGACGTTCAAAGCGCGAAAGAGCTGCTCGCGACCATTTGGTCGCTCCTGCCGCGTCGTGCGTCCTGTCAGAGGCGATCGCGAGATTGAGATATGCCGTCCGATCTTCCGGGCTCAGTGCGAGCATTTTCTCCCACGCCTCAATCGCGAGATCCATCTGGTTCGTTTGAGCATAGAACAATCCGAGACCGAAATGACTGCTGGGATTCTCCGGGTCATGCTGAACGAACCGTTTAGCGGCTTCTTCTGCTTCCTCCAATCTTCCCTGATAAAGGTATACTGCTGCAAGTACATTATATGTGTACCAGTGGTCAGGGCGTATGGCGAGTGCTCGATGAACCAGATCCTCGGCTTCTATCAGTAGCTTCGTATCGCGATCATACATGCGGTACAAGTACGCAAGTGCGAAAGCCTTGGTTTGCAGAGCATCCGCGTAGTTTGGATCGAGGGTGATAGCGAGGCTTAGTTGTTGCACCGCGAGACGGTAGCCTTCGGCTGTCTGCCGTTGAAAATATCCGTTCGCCTTAAGATATAGCTCGTACGCTTCGGCGTTTTCGGTACCGCGCTCGGTGAGCTTGTGCTTCTCCTCCGATGCGAGATGTGCTTTCAGCCCTTCGACAACTTTCTCGGCAACTTGCTCTTGTATATCAAAGACATCATTCATTGTGCCTTTAAGTGAGTCCTGCCATAGGTGGTCGCCCGACTCGATATCGAGGAGCGTAACGCTTATCTTAATCTGATCTCCAAACTTGCGAACCTGGCCCTGCGTGAAATATCGAATGCTCATCTCCTTGGCGTAGTTCGGGAGCGACCCCTGGTAGCGCTTGTAGTCTTTTGTAGCTTGATGATCGGAGACGCGCAACGCTTTGATTGGCGAGAGCGAATTGATAAGCTCCGTTGCAAGTCCATCTGCGAACCACTGGTTATCACCCGTTGGAGAAAGATCCTCGAATGGCAGAATCATCAAACTTTTCCGCGCATCGATTTCGTGAACGAGCGTGATGGATGGAGCTTGTGTCGCCGCAAGTCCCAGCTTGCCGAGTGCGCGGATGACAGCGTCGATGTTCGTCATCGAGGCGTGTTGAAGACCGGCTAACTAGTATTCGAAGTCCTCCGTGAGTTGAACGGGTTCAAGATCCAGCGGCAGTATCTTCTTCCGCTTCTCGGAGGCGAGCGAAACCTCTTTTATAACGTTATTCGACAAGAGCGAATTCGGCGAGAGCATCACGACGAATGCCTTGCACTCATTGATGGCCTGCACGATCTCCTTCGACCAACTTGTCGCAGCTTCGATGCCGGATCTATCTATCCAAACGGAAAGCCCAGCGGACACCAGCAGTTCGATCAGTTGATCGGCCTGCGCTCGGTCTTTCGAGGAATAGGAAATGAAGATATCGGACATAGGCGACGCGGTAAGGAACTGCGGTGGATGCTACTTCGTCAACAGCAATGCCCGCTTGACAAATCCATCTGCTTGCAGTAGTAGCTCTTGTGCTCTTTCTGGTGAGACGCCGCCACGCTGCATGATGATCGCGGTCTTCACGTGTCCCCCGCTCTGGCGTAGCAATTCATCGGCACGCTCATAATCGCACTCAGTTGCGATCATTATAATGCGCTTCGATCGCTCTTCCAGCTTCTTATTCGTAAGCTGAAGATCGACCATCATGTTCTCATACACTTTGCCGAGGCGAACCATCGCCGTCGTGGTGATCATCGTTAGCACCATCTTCTGCGCAAGCGCGGATTTCATTCGCGTTGATCCCATCAACACTTCAGGGCCGACGACGGGACAAATGCTCTCATTGAGGAATTTGAAGGTGAGTGATTCGCGTGGGTTTGTGGTCAGCAGGACTGTGTAGGCACCGATTGCGTGCGCTCTTTTGAGTGCGCCGAGTACGAAGGGTGTGCGCTTGCTAGCGGCTACTCCTATCACCAAGTCGTTCGATGTCACTCCCCTTTCGTCAATCGCGGCGGCTCCGTTCTCAGGCTTGTCCTCCGCGCCTTCTTGGGATTGAAACACCGCCTGCGGGCCACCTGCCATGATGCCTTGCACCATGTCATGCTTCGTCCCAAAGGTAGGAGGGCACTCGGCCGCATCGACTATTCCCATTCGCCCACTTGTTCCTGCCCCGACATAGAACAAGCGGCCACCGCTTTTGAAGCGATTTAGCAGTTCATCCACAACCGTGGTAATGTGTGGGATCTCAAGCATGACAGCCTCTGCTACCTTTGTATCCTCCGAGTTAATGAGTGCCAGCACCTCGGAAGTGCCCATTTCATCCATATTCGTCGATACCGGGTTTCGCTGCTCGGTAGCAAGCGATTTAACCTCATCGAAAAGTGCATTACTCATAATAATCGCAAAGAAAGATGTTGGTAATGCTATAATTGCCGTTGTTCCACGTGGAACGTCATTGATTTCTGGAGCGCAACCATGAGGATTGCACTATCCGATGGGGTCACGCCGGGCAGCCGTGATGCTTGCCCCAATGTCGTTGGTTGGACGCGAATAAGCACTTCTCTGGATTCGCGGCTCAGTGCCGTGATTCCGTGATAATTGAATCCGTGGGGTATGTGCTTCTCTTCACTATCCTTGAGGCGTGCGATTTGTTGGAGATGCTGCTTTACGTAGCCTTCATACGCTATTTCAATATCAACGGCATCAATGATGTCTGGTCGAGGAAGGAGTCTGGCCCTGAGCATATCGTTAGTCGATTCGAGCAAATAATGCTCAAATCCTGCCCGCTTCGACTTGATCTGGCTCTTCACGGTATCACGCATGAGCGGCGCTGTATTCACGACGATCTTCTCTGTTTCGGCCCAATCGAGGGCGAAGCGAATAAGAGCCTCTTTTTCAATCGTTCGGACCATTTCCTCTAGGGAAATGAGACCATATTCGAATGCCTTCTTCGATAGTCTAAGATCAGCATTATCCTGACGCAGCAGAAGACGATGTTCGGCGCTGGATGTGAAGAGCCGATAAGGCTCTTCCTGAATCTTGCTGATGAGGTCGTCGATCATCACACCAATGTATGCCTCATCTCTACCAAGGGTAAACTCGGGCTTGCCGAGGATCTTCGCTGCTGCGTTGATACCGGCTACTAGACCCTGCGCCCCGGCCTCTTCATAACCGGAGGTTCCATTCACTTGTCCAGCAAAATAGAGACCCTCAACCTGCTTGCTTTCAAGGGTAGGACTAAGCTGGTAGGCCGGGAAATAATCATACTCTACGGCATACCCAGGGCGGATCATTTCGACGTTCTCTAACCCAGGCAGAGTGCGAAGAGCAGCGAGCTGAACGTCCGCGGGTAGGCTGGTCGAGAAGCCATTTACATAGACGACATCGCCATCCGCCTCCTCTGGTTCAAGGAAAATGTGATGGGAAGTCTTCTCAGCAAAGCGGACGATTTTGTCCTCAATAGACGGACAATAACGTGGGCCCTTCCCTTGAATTCGCCCCGAGAACATCGGGGAATCCGCGAATCCCGTGGCGAGAATGGCGTGGGTTTCGGGCGAGGTATGGGTGAGCCAACACTGGATAGAATTGGGTCTGATGCTTGCCGTTCTTGTTGAAAAAGGACGGAATTCCGCATCACCACTTTGTGATTCTAAGCCGCTAATGTCAATGGATTTGAGGGAGACTCGTGGTGGAGTCCCGGTCTTAAGGCGCGCCGTATTAAGGCGAAGCGCACCTTCCGGTTCCGTCTTCAATCGCGTGGCTCGCTCTCCAAATCTACCCCCGGAGGTCTGCTGATGCCCAGTATGCATGACAGCATTTACGAACGTACCAGCGCATACAATTACCGCCCTCGCGTATAATCTCTCCCCATTCAACAGCCCTACACCGGTGACCCTTCCATCCTCAATTAGGAGACTTTCAACGCCAGCTTCATAGATAATTTCGGGGTCCAATTCCCTAAGCCTTCGTTGTGCCACGACGGGATACTGACTCCGACTAACCTGCGATCGAGGCGACCACACTGCCGGCCCCTTCGACTTGTTGAGCATCTTGAACTGAAGATTACACTCGTCGGTAATCTCCCCCATCAGGCCACCAAGGGCATCAATCTCCTTCACGACCTGCCCCTTTGCGGTACCTCCCACGGCCGGGTTACAGGATAGCGTCCCCACATTTGCCGCTGACATTGAGACGAGCCGAACCTTCAGCCCCATCTTATGGGCTGCATTGGCGGCCTCGATTCCAGCGTGGCCACCACCTATTACTAGTACGTCTGCGAATAACTGTTCCACGTGGAACACTCCTGGCAATTGTGAATGATGAATTAGGAATGATGCAAGGGAGCTACTTCCCGATACACATTCTTGAAAAGATGTAATCCAAGCTGTCCGCGCTAACGTTCATTCCAAGCAGTTTCGACAGATCACTAGCCACTAAACGCAGCTCCTCGGCAAGAATTGGCGGCTCCAAATCAAGGGAAATGGAGGACAATCGCTGTAATATACTTGCCAATGTCTCCCGCTCCGATTGACTTAAACTTACCTGGCTTGATTCCGCCGTTCGAGCGATTAGGAGATCGGCAAGCCACTTATGAAGCTCAGGAAATCCAGCTCCGGTCTTTGCGGAAACAGATAGACCATCCGTCCACCCATCTAGATCGCTTTTATTATGAAGGAACGGTCCGTCATCTTCTGCCGGCTTCCTATCCCCTGGATCAGTAACGCGAAGGGCCAAATCCGCACCATACGAGGCATTCACACCAAGCTCAATTCCGCGAGATTCTAATGCCTCTCCGGATTCTCGGATACCCGCGGTGTCAATGAGCTTGAGACGGAATCCTTCAACATTAATAAAAGCTTCGACGTAATCTCTCGTGGTGCCGGGAATGTCACTAACGAGGCTTCGCTCATAACTGAGGAGGGCATTAAAAACGCTACTCTTTCCCACATTTGGCGGCCCTACCAGTGCAATGCTGAAGAATCCGGAATTAAGGGTTCGATTCACGCTAGACTGTATCAGCTCCTGCAACGTCCTCTGGACTGACTGGATTCGTGGAACAAAGTCGGTTATCTGAATCTCGTCTGACTCTCCAAAATCAATCTCCGCATCTACGACGGCGATCAGTCCGATCAAACTATCATAGGCCGAACGAAGGCGCTGGAATTTCTCGTGAATGGCGCGCTCCGAACCACGAAGCTGAACTTCAGACTGAGATTCAGCCTTAGTAAAAATGAGCTCCGCCTCCTCAATTCCAATTTTGCCATTGAAAAAAGCACGGCGCGAAAACTCTCCAGGCTCTGCCTGACGAGCACCATGGGTAATCAGGAGAGACAGGATCTGCTGAACGACCACAGGTGATCCGTGGGCTGTGATCTCGCAAAGGTCCTCGCCAGTGAACGAGCGAGGTGAACGATGCACATGGATAATGACGTCGTCAATCGTAACTCCGGAGGCAACAACGTTTGCGTAAACCGCTGTTGACGAGCGGGCGGCCAGCAACGCAGCGGGCGTTTCGACAACTTTGGCTGTAATTCGGAGCGCGTCTGGCCCCGAAAGCCGAACGATTGCCAAAGCACTCGTTCCGATCGGGGTACTTATGGCAGCAATCGTGTCGTGAAATAGACTTAGCGACATAATTATGAGCCCAACAGGTCCCTCAGGTCACCAATGGTGCCTAAGGGACGAACGCTCCTACTTCTTCTTGTTCGACTTACCTGGTGGCAAGCCCTTACCAGTGTACTGCTGCTTCCGATTCTCGCGCTGCTGCTGTTCCATTGCCTGGAGGCGTCCCATGATCCCACCACCCTTGGATTTCTTCGGATCGACCATCATTTCCTCTAAAGTGGGCGGAGTCGCAATCTTTGTGAGATAGAATTGCTGACAAAGGCCGAATATATTGAACATAAAGTAATACAATCCGACCCCAGAGGGCAAATTGTTAAACATGAAGATAAATATAATCGGCATGATGTAAGCCATCTGCTTCTGTCGCGGGTCCGTAACGGTGAACATTTGCTGCACAAACATCGTGATCACGAGCAGCAAGGTGAGCCCGCTCATCTGTTCACCGATCAGCGGCAGCTTCGTACCGAAATGGAAAAGCGCATCGGGGATGGACAGGTCGTTGATCCAAAGTCCAAAAGGAGCCTGGCGAAGTTGGATAACATTCCGAAGAACCGAGTACAGGGCGAACAGAATCGGCATCTGAAGAACCATCGGCAGGCAACCTCCAGCTGGGTTGACGCCGTACGTCTTATAGACCTTCAGCAACTCCTCGTTCATCTTCTTCGGGTCGTCCTTGAACTTGTCGCGGACTTCCGTCACCTTCGGCTGCAAGACCTGCATCTTACGCATCGAGCGCATCTGACCGGTGGAGAGCGGAATCGTTAGCAACTTGATGAGAATCGAGAAGACGATGATAACGAGTCCCCAATTCGACATGAAGCCGTGAAGCCACAGGAACAGCGGCATCATCAGATGAATAGAGATCGGACGGACGAGAAAGCTCCAACCGAAATTCATCGACTGTTCAAGTCCGACACCCAAACCTGCTACACGCTCATACTCAAGCGGACCAAAGTAGAGATTGAAACCAAGCGTCTCATGCTCAGCATGTCCAATCGGAACATCAACACCTACGTTATACTTGGCGATGATACCACCATCTGCCGACGGAAAAGCCAGTCCAGCCATATCAGCAGAGATTGCCTTTTGCCCAACCGGCATAATCGCCTTCTCAAAGTACTGCGTACGCATACCCGCATAGGTTATCTCACCATTGAGCGGCTTATGGCCTGTCTGCCCCGGCTTCGTGACGGTGAACTCCTCCATGTCTCCCGCGATGCCTGCAAAGGCCTTGGCATTCGTGGCTTCATCGGCGCTTCGCTTCTCAACAAAGGGAAGCGGCTCATCGAGCGAAGCTGTATAATGATAGCCGCTCACTACCGCACCAAGCCCGTTCAACTTGAATTCGATTCCGATCAAATAACCAGCACCGGAGAAGTGAAAGACTTTCTGGATTGTGCGATTAGAATCCAGTCGAAAGATAGCAGTGAACGTAACAGAATCACCTTTGCCGAGAACGAGGGGTTTTGGATCAAGCGTGAATGGCAGCGAGTTGGTCCCGACAACCTTGCCATCGGAGGCCACGAACTTAAGGTTGATATCGCCGCCGTGCGCATCCATCTTGCCTA
Organism: uncultured Ignavibacteriota bacterium; assembly: GCA_903900335.1. Lineage (GTDB taxonomy): Bacteria > Bacteroidota > Ignavibacteria > Palsa-1295 > Palsa-1295 > PALSA-1295. The sequence goes on from CAIUMP010000056.1 coordinate 232,876, forward strand.
TCAGATCAAGCGGTTGCTTGTCCCAGGTCTTGTAATCATGCAGGATGAAGCTGGATATCGCAGCACCCTTTGAGGAAATCGTGGCAGTGAAAAGCGGGGTTTCGACGGTCTTCGTGATAGCTGGAAGACTGAGGGAATCCCCGAAGACCTTCGAGCGATCCGTCACTGTGGTATCTCGGACCTGCGCGACATGGGAAGTATCGGCAAGTGAAGGCGAGGCGGTGTCCTTCGCGCGCGATGTATTTGCGGCAACAGGCTTATGCTCCTTGGCGAGTTTTGCCTGTTGCTCATTCATAAAGTAGAGCCAAACAGCAAAAACGAGGAAAATCAATACGACGCCAATCGTCGTTGTCCTTTTCTGGGAATCCATTCAGTCAGATGAGGTGTGTATCTTGAGGCGCGACTCTGGTGTGCGTTCACCATTCGCGCGAACAGCCGGAAACGCCGGGATTAGGCAGAAGGTTTGGAGACATTACGCGCGAAGGATTATTGCAAGAGCGGCGGCAGTGTCCTCAAACGACCCAATCTCCGGCACGTTTTTATCCGGGATTTCAAGGTCATAGCAATTGTACCAGATCGGACGAATCCCTGCGGACCGAGCACCGAGCACATCGCTCGTCCAGGAATCACCGATCATTACCGTTTCAGTAGCAGCGCATCCCACTCCCTCCAAACCAATCTCGAATATCCGGGGATGCGGCTTCGCGACACCAACCGCTTCTGAGATGGTGACGGAATCCACGAGCGGATTCAATCCGCAATCGCGCAGTTTATCCAATTGCTCTTCCACAACATTATTCGTGACGACGCCAATCGTGAGTCCGCGAACCCGCAACTCTTTAAGCAACTCAATCGCACCCGGTGTTGCTCGTCGGCTATCGAGATATTTTCTGCGATAGAGATCGCTCGCTTCGAGCAGTTCTTTGTCGGTTAGGTTTATGGAATGAGACCGGAATAGGATGCCGAAGCGTCGTAGTCGAGCTTCATCTACAGTGATAGCGCCACTGAGTACTTCTGCGTGGATCGTGTTGAGCAACGAGAGATTCAGTAGCTCCAACTCATCCAAAGGAACTGCGGCAAACTCTTTATACCGCTCCTGGAACAACTGCAATCCGCAACGCGAACTATGGCGATGATCAAAGAGCGTATCGTCGAGATCGAAGAGAACAGCCTTCAACTCGCTCACGGCTTGACGGCGTAAAACTGGAAGATCACGTCGTAGAAGTCCTTCTCTTGTTTGTTCTTATCGACTGCATGAACCTTGGAGGATTGAACAATCCCGCTAAACGATTCGCCGAGTGAGTCGAGGGTGCAATCGACTCGAAGCACAGGGTTGAATCCCTTATCCGTTCGCAGCGCGAGCCTTCGACCCAGATGGCGTCCATGAAAAAGCAAGGTCTTCCCATTTACTTTCAATCCACCGACGACATACGTTGCGCTATCGAAGACGATATCCATCGTTCCGTTGAGCGTCGTCATCGGCAGTGTGCTGGACGCGGCAAATGACCAGGCGCGCGCAAAGGAGGTATCAGGCGCGGGATGCTGGAAGCAGAGGGATAGAACTGTAAGCAAGGTTATCATTATGCACTCCCTTTCATACCAGCCGATGGACAATACTCCGCTACAACGCACTGCGAGCACTTCGGCTTGCGAGCATCGCAGATAGCGCGGCCATGCAGAATGATAACATGCGAAGTTAGCGTCCACTGCGCGGGCGTTGCAAGCTCCATCAAATCGCGCTCGATCTTCTCCGGCTCTGCGCGCTTGGTGAGTCCGAGTCTGCCGGAGAGGCGAGTGACGTGAGTATCAACGGCGATACCTTCGGCTTTTCCGAATGCATCACCGAGTACGACATTTGCGGTTTTGCGCCCAACACCCCGAAGTGTGATGAGCTCTTCCATCGTCTGCGGCACGTTGCCGCCGAACTTCTCGACAATGTCTGTAGCCATCGACTTGAGCGACTTCGCCTTTTGATGATAGAAGCCAGTCGTCTTAATGACTTCTTCTATTTCAAGTAGATCAGCTTCGGCAACAGCGCGAGCATCCGGGAAAGCGCGGTGAAAATCCGGCATCACCATGTTAACACGCTTGTCCGTGCATTGAGCAGAAAGAATCGTGGCTGCGACGAGTTCGAAGGGCGTGTTGAAGTCCAACGCGCACTTGGCAGCGGGATACTCCTGATGCAGCAGCTTGAATATGTTCTGAAATCGCTCCTTGCGTGCCTCCAACGATTCCCCACGCGGCACCTGACGCGGCATTTTCGCGCCATCTTTCGGTGAGCTGTCCTTCTCAAGAATCTTCTTAGCCACGTATTCCCCTGAATGCTTTTATACCATCAATGCCATCCCGCTCGACGATCGCACACAGCGAGTCCTCTTCGGTACGATTGTATCGGTACGTCGGTTTGTCGATCTTTCGGATGACAGCGCCGGCCGCAGTCGCTCGTTCGAAGAACTCATGGTCGTCGCCATAGATAACATCGCGGAAGCCCTGCAAGCGTTCCACAAGATCCCGGCGGATGAAGAATGTACCGCCGACGACGCAGTCGGTGATCGGTATTTGCCGAGATGGATCGTGTTTATCGGCAACAGTCTGAGCACCGGTAACTCTCACGCCGCCGTGAAGTAGTTCTACTTCGGGATGAGCGAGAAGATAATTTGCCCGAAGCGTCAGGTGGCTCTTCGTGTACCAATCATCGGAATCGAGAAAGGTGAAGTATTTTCCGCGCCCGATCATCAAGCCAATGTTCCGCGCCATTGCGAGGCCGCGATTCGTCGTGTAATGGTAGCGGCAGCGAGGGTCGCCATCAAATGTAGCTTCGGCGAAATCGTACGTGCCGTCGCGCGAGCCATCATCCACAACGATCAATTCCCAATCGGTGAACGACTGCTCCAGCACGCTTCGAATCGCCCTTCGCAGCAGCTTCCACCGATTGTACGTCGGTGTAATGACCGTAATGAGTGGCGGCGGACCAGAGCCAATGTCAAGTACCATGCTCAGGCAAGCAATCCCATGCGAATCAGCTTCTGCCGAAATTCCTCCGATTCGCGCTTGGTAAAGTTGGGCGATGGTGCGGGCATCGCGCTCGTGAAGGCATCTTGTCCGATAGCACTCGGCATCATCTGCTTCAGTAAATCAATTTCTCGTTTTGAGAGCGAGACAGCCTCAAGCCAGTAATCGCTGAACGCCTCGAACGAGCGTGGAAAGTACTGCTTCGCGATTTCGAAGATTGCGTCTGCATACACTCGGATCTCAAACTGTGCGTTCGCATCCATGCGCAATTGCAAGAAGCGAAACCAGTTGAGGAGGTTGCCGGTGACGATAAACGTGGAGTAATGCGAGACGGGCATGTTGAGTCGCGCCAGTTCGCGCGCGACGTTGTGCGTCTGGATCAACTCGTTGTAGCTCTCTTCGAACGCCGCTTGCTCATCCTTCCATTGTACGACGAACTTCGCCGCCTCTTCATGCGTATCACCGCTGCCTTGATGGTTGCTCTTCGCCTGATAGGAGACGCGCTCCTCGTTCGGTGCATAGTATAGAGGATCAAGCTGCTTGTAGCGGCCAGACTCCTCGTTATAGCTAAAGGTTCGATGCCGAAACCACTCGCGTATCACCATAATGGGTGCGCGCACTTCAAACTTGATCGCTGTTCCTTCGAACGGGGTGGTGTGCTTGTGCCGAAGCAGAAAGCGAACGAGTGTTGTCTGCTGGTCCTCGCTGCGAGCAGCGATGCCAGTAGAGATACGTGCGTCGCTATCCGGTGATGAGTCATCGCCCATCACATCGAGCAGGCGGACGTAGCCGTTGTCGAGGACTTGTTTTGAGTTTTCGAAGGAAGGATTAGCAGGCATTAAGACATTGTATTTCTGATGATGGCATCAAACACAATGCACCTCCATAGCAGTTCGATGTTGGCAAACCCCTAATTTCTGACGCGTCGAAACCTTGCGTCAATCGATTGAAAAGCAAGGGCTATCATCCATCCCACGAAAGCTCCTATCATCGCTCCGCCAAGAACATCACTCGGATAATGTACACCCTCATACACGCGCCCAACGCTGACGAGCGTCGCAATCACGAAAAGAGGAATCGACACGGTGCGCTTTCTGAAGACAAGAGCGAAGAATGCCGCCATCGCAAAATTATTCAACGCATGATTAGATGGAAAACTCTGATCCCACTTCATTCCAATTGGTAATCGAATCCATGCGACGATGTGCTCCCCGCCTGCCAACTGAGCGCATGGCCGCTGCCTATCCACAAGCGGCTTCAAGAGATAGTGGCCGAGCGAATCCGTGATTGCGATGAGCAGAAGCGCCGCGATAACCATACGAACACCCTGCCACTTGTAACGGTAGATCAGGAATAGTCCAGCAAGCGTGTAAATTGGAAACCAGTAGTGGACGTTCGTCAGAAACTCAGCCAGCGCATCAGCCGTGGGCGATGCGAGGGTTTGGTTGAAGAAGTAGAGGACAGAGAGATCGACGGAATACACTCGCTTCTATTATTAGGAAGTTGCCACTGCTGCCGCTACAGGCGTGCGGTATCGCTGAAGAAATTGCATCACTGCGACATCCAATGATTTGTACAATTCATCCGGCGTACCATCGAAGTAGATCTTCCCCTTGTTCAGGAAAACGACTCGCTTAGCAATACGCTCGACAGTGAACAGGTCATGAGTAACGATGATACTTGTTACGCGCAATCTCGCGGTTAGGTCACGCACAAGATTGTCTATCTGATCACTCGTCACAGGATCGAGCCCAGTAGTAGGCTCATCATAAAGAACATACTTCGGATCGGTTGCCAACGCGCGTGCAAGTGCAACCCGCTTCTTCATTCCACCCGATAACTCCACCGGCGTTCGCTGTTCAATCCCGTGCAACCCCACAAGCGCTAACTTCTCTGCTGCAATCTTTGCGAGTACATCGGGATTGCGCTCGCCGTGCTCTTTCAAGCCGAGTGTCACATTCTCCAAGACGGTCATCGAGTCAAAGAGCGCCGCGCCCTGGAACAGAAAGCCGATGTGCAATCGCACCTGCTCCAACTGCCGCTCCTTCGCCTTGCCCATACTCACGCCATCGATGGTGATCTCACCATCGTCCGGCTTCATTAAGCCGATCATCAGTTTCAGCAGCACACTCTTCCCGCAGCCGCTCTGGCCGATGATGGCAATGGTCTCGCCATCCGGTATGGCAAGGTCAATTCCCCGCAGTACTGGTTGCTCGCCGAATGACTTATGTAGATTGGTGATCTTGATCACGCCACAGTTCGGAAATAATGGATCATATCGGTCGTCGGAGGCGTAACACCAAGGGCGCGCAAGAAGCCGACAACCTGCCCGCGATGCTGCGTCGAGTGGTTCACCACGTGCAGCATTTGCTCAATAAGGGGTTCTGCAAAGGGCTCGCCCCTCAAATTCGCATAGGAAAGCGGTGCCTGAAGCGAAGCTTCAGAAAGTCCCGTCAGGTAACCAGTACGAATTTCTTCGATCTGATTCCATCCTTGACGCACAACGGAAAATGCATCCGGTCCAGGACTTTTGAACGGTCGAACCAGCCCCGGAATACTTAAGCGCTCCCCGCCCAGCCACCTCTCCAGCCACACCCATTCTGCACCCAGCATGTGGACCAGTGTCTCGAAGATGGAATGCTGCCCTGTACCGAAGTCGTGCGTGAGTTGCTCGACGGTCATTGATTCAGAAGAATCCAACACCAGGTGATTTGCCCACTCGGTGTATCCAAACAATCTCGTGACGTCAGCGTGGTTCATTCGACGGGAATCAAGGTTAGAATAACACAGTCCAAAGCACGTAATCCAAAATCAGGATGGATGCACTCGAAAGCACGAACGCGCGAATCGTCGCATTGCCCACACCTTCTGCACCGCCTGAGGCATTAAAGCCCACCTGGACGCCGATCAGAGCGGTAACTCCGCCAAAGAAGAATGCCTTCGTAAGACCGCCAATCACGTCCCCAAGGTGAAAGTACTGCTGAACGGAATCGAAGAAGGTCTTTGCGGTAATTCCGAGAAAGAAATTACTAACGAGGAAGGCGCCGCCTAGTGCGATCGTGTTCGCAAAGACAACAAGCGGAGGCATCATGATGATTGCCGCAAGAATTCGTGGTAGCGCCAAGTATCTCACAGGGCTAATGGCAAGGCTTTCGAGCGCGTCGATTTGCTCGGTCACCTTCATGGTCCCGATCTCTGCGGCAATGGAAGCGCCAACTCTGCCGGCAATGATGATCGCGGTGAGGACAGGGCCCAGCTCGATGAAGATCGCGCGGCTAACGGCCGCTCCGAGAAAACTCAGAGGCATGATCCCCTTGAACTGATAGGCAGCTTGCCATGCACTGACCATGCCGGTAAAGAAGCCGATCACCACAACAAGCGGAATCGAGTCCGTGCCGATATGCTCCATTTGATCAAATAGCAGCCGACGGTCACGAACGATCCGTGGGAGGTAGCGCGCCGAATTACCGAATAGAATTGCGGTCTCCCCGAATTCTGCGAAGAATCGGCGGGTTGCTCTTCCAAGACGCGCGGGAGCCCTCATAAAAAAACTCATGACTGAATAACAGATAATACCGTGGCTAAGTCCCGGCAAACTGGAATGATTGTGTCGGTTCGGTGTGTCCTTGTTTTCGGGGATTCGATAGCTTAAGGTGTGGGGAGCTGGTGCTCGGATGCCCACAGTCAAGGCCCCTATTATTATGCCAGATGCAATAATGTTGTATATTTGTAAGCAGTTAACACAGGTAGTGTTGCTGCCACAAATCAAATCCTAACTACTGGTGCAACCTCGCAAGCTCGCGCGTATTAATGGTCCGGTCCGAGTCCGCCGTGCCGGTCTCCTTCTCTGCTGTGCGGTCCTCCTGTTTCTGCCGACTCAGCGGAGCGCTGCGCAGCTCTTTACGGGCAACGCTTTCGTCGGAGCGCGTGTCACAGATGGGGCCGCGCTAGTGACGATCTACAAGGGCAACATCAATAATTTGCTCACCTATCGTGACATGTCCTTTTTGACCGTGAAGGTCGATGGCAAGTACTTCAGCAATAACTCCTACGGCGGAAAGCTGGGACCTGGTGGCGCAAGTTTACCGATCGACGTACAACTCAATGACGCCACCAGCACGATCATAGGCGATACCATTCGTTCTGTATGGGTGGAGAGCGGGTTCGACATAGTGCAGGATGTTTACCCTGTCGCATTTTCGATCAGCGGAGTGATCGTCATAAGTGTAAAGATCGTTAATCATGGATCGCTGGGAATTCCGGCGCAGGCGCAATACCTTCTCGACAACCAGAATACGGACCAAGCAACAGGCGGTGGCAATGATAACCCGTTCCTAATCGATCGGTATGGCTACTTCCGGAATTGGCTTAACTGCCCCCCTGCGCCACTCCCAAGCTTTTATCTCGGGTTTGAATATCAACCCTCTTCGGCTAAGCTTGGCACCGTTGGGATCGGCTATGTCGATGACCAGTACCCCCCGCGCCCGTTGGGCCTCACGCCGGTCTCCTTTCTACAGTTTGGAGATTGGAAATCGCAGGTTGACTACACGTGGGGTCCACCACCGATCACTCCAAGTTTCAGTGACGAGGCCACACTCCTGATCGGCCAATCAGGGCTCAGTGCCCATCCATATGCTCCGGGCGCGTATGACAGCGTTACCGAACTCATGCGAATGGCCTATGGCACGCCGGAGTGGTGTTACGTGCAAGGCAATATTGTTGGCTTCGCCCTATACCCTCATCACCTGCTCTGGAATTCGCTGACTAGAAAGTATACGCCCAACCCATTCCCGGTCGAGACATTTTTGTTCAACGTCACACCGGTGACCGCGGGAAATGTTACGATCCGGCAGACAGTTGGCGATCCTATTCGTATCGTCAATCCGAAGCCATCAGGGTTGACGCGCGACACGACCCAACTTCAAACTGTGGGTTCGCTTGCGGGATGGGATCCCATGAGCAATGGCGGATTTGCGAATCTCCGATGGACCGATTCAGCACTGGTACTTTCCTCCGGCTGTGCGTCCTCCTTCCCAGTGGACCTTCATTTCGACGTAACCGCCAACGGGATCGACCCGCCCATTCTAAAATCTGCTTGGGATTGCAGTATCACCGTGGATTGCGCTAATCCCGATATCATCCCACCAACGTTCAAAAACTCTTTCGTCGGATGTGACTCGATCATCAATGATACGGTTACCGTACAAGACAACACAGGCTTCGATCTCGGAATGAAGGACATCACCTTCTCTTCGACCGATCTGAAGGCGTCTGACTATACTGTTACGATGACCCCGCCTCCGCCCTATGGATGCATCAAGACGCCAGTCAAGATCGTGGTGCATCAGGTTGACACCTTCAAGAGCGGTCACATCAATTTTGCCTTCAGGGATTGTGCGGACAATCTTAGCTATGATACCCTCTGCTTTACGGCACATCGGCCGCTGCCGGATCTGACAGCCCCGCTCTTCTGGCTTGACTCCGCTGTTGCAGATTGCCATGCACAGTGTAGAAAGCTGGATGTGACCGATTCCGTTACCAGCAATACCAGCATTGACCGTGGCATCGCCTCGATTGATACCGTCTCGAACACGAACATGACGGTCTATGGGATCCCCACAGGTGGGAAGTATCCCGCGAACACACCCACTGCAACCATCCATGTATGCGTCACCGACTCTATGCATGATGGCAAGGTTGTGCTCCGAGCAATGGATACCGCGCACAACGTGAGGCTGGACACCATCAACTATTGCACAACACCGGATACACACGCGCCTATTATTATCTATGATCCGATCGACGCATCGAACACCTTCGCGGTCCATATAAAGGATAACGTGGCGTGGGATCGTGGAATCGATTCTGTCTGGGTAGATCAGGTAGGAAACATGGTGACGGTTCCCTCTCCAATTCCATATCCGATTGGTTGCAAAGCGACCTATGACTTCGCACTGAAAGTTGAGGATCCGACAAAGTGCGCAAAGGCAACTGTTCATGCGCGGGATTGTGCGGGCAACATCGCAACCGCAGTCCCTGTGAATCTTTCCAAGGTTACAAAACCGACTATCGTCCCACTTCCATCGAAGTCGTTACTATGCAGCGCGACGGATTCGATCGTGCTGGATGCTAATGGCAACTTCGCGACCTATTCCTGGTCATCCGGAGAAACGACGAAGCAGATCGTTGTGCGCAAGGCTGGCACCTATACGGTCACCGGAGATGATGGCCAGGGTTGCTCCGCTACTTCCGATCCACTTACCATTACCTTTTCGCCTGCCACACCTGTGATCGCACCAACGGGGCCGCTCACGATGTGTGCTCCGCAAGACACATTGTTGGATGCGGGTGCGGGCTATGTGTCATACCAGTGGTATAAGGATGGCGCAGCACTTCCAGGCAAGACCTCTCAGACGTATCGCGCGGTTGCCTCCGGTGCCTACACGGCATTTGTGACCAATGCCGCCGGATGTCAGGGTACCTCGCAAGCGGTAACCGTTGTTGTCAATCCGTTGCCACCGCCGCCAGTTATCACATCTTCCAATAATGTGTTGACTTCGACAGCGGCTAAAACCTATCAGTGGTTGCTCAATGGTACGATGATCCCTGGTGCAACCAGCCAGAGCTACACCCCGCAGACTGGCGGTACTTACACCGTATCCATCACGGATGCCAATGGCTGCTCCAGCACTTCGGCACCGATCTCGAACGCAGGCTCAACGTTGGTTGCTGTTCCGGCGATGGTGCTCGCGAATGAGTCCAACCATGTGACGATCCCGCTCAGCATTATCACATCACAGAGCCTGCCGCAAGGCATCACCCGCAAATTCACGGCGGTGCTGCGCTTTGACAAGACGCTGCTCGTTCCAGACGCTGGTTCGTACGTTTCGGCTGTCATCAATGGGGACGATGTCGTCGTTACCTACAACGGTAGCAGTGATTCGACCGTTGGAATACTCTCCAACCTTCCCTTCACAGCCGCGCTTGGTGATGACAGTTGCACGACGGTAACGATCGACACGTTCTATTGGAGCACACCGAACATCACGGTGACAAAACGAAATGGCAGCTTCTGCTTGTCGGGACTATGCAAGCAAGGTGGCACACGCCTGATCGACCCCGATGCGAAGGTAACGATGAGCGCGGCGACACCGAACCCCACGGTCTATAGCATTCAGATCAACTACAAGCTTATCGAACATGGGCCGACGAGCCTTGTGGTTAGCGATCTGCTCGGACGCGAGGTCCTGCGGCTCGTGGACTCTGATCAAGAGCCTGGAACATACAGCGTCAGCGCAGATGTCAGCTCGTTGCCACCGGGGACGTACGTGTATTCACTTCGCACTCCTACGATTGTCAAATCCAACCACTTGCAGATCGTCCGGTAAATGCTAAGACTTTCTCGAATGACATCACGACTCACGGTGGTCTGTTTGGTGCTTCTTGCACACACGTTGGCGCACGCCCAATCGGAGAATGCTGCCGCGCCGCCGCCGGATACTTCGAAGGGCACGTTCGGAGTGTTTCTCGATGGCTCGCTGAACATGCACCGCGCTAATTTCCAGACACTTCCCGGCGTTCCAAACTGCTGTCCGCTCTTCGAGACCGGCTCCGGTATTGGATGGGCAGGTGGTTTGTTCTATGACTATGACGCATTCGGTGATGGACACCTGGGGCTTCGTGCGGGAGTCCATCAGCTGGGAGGAAAGCTTACCGCCGATGAGCCCGTCACGACGGCCTCCAATGTTACACTCCAGAGTGGTACGATCGAGCACACCATCACTTCGCAATTCACTGTGGCTTCGCTCGAACCCTATTACGCGATCCAGCTTGGTGGTCTGCGCCTGATGCTTGGTGCGAGCCTTGGTTATGTGCTCAAGACGCATTATGACCAGGTGGAAACGATCAAGGATCCTACCGAACAGGGGGTGTTCGTTCCGGATAGTACTCGTACGAGGAACGTCTTCTCCGGCGACATCCCCCAAGCGGAGAAGATGCGCATTGGCGTGATAGCGGGGCTTAGCTATCCCTTACCACTGAATTCATCCGGTACGCTTCACCTGATCCCAGAGGCGTACTTCGATTATGGCCTTACGCCAATGGTGACGGGACTCACCTGGAGTGTCAGCGCATTGCGTGGTGGTCTTAGCATCGGTTACACGCCCATCCATATCTACGAACCGCCGCCACCACCACCGCCGCCAGCGCCGAAGCCACCTCCCCCGCCGCCGCCGCCCTCCTTGGCTGTGGCGATCAAGGCATACGCACTGATTGATGGCAGACGCGATTCGACCAATCTATCGGTCTCGATCGAGGAGTTCTACTCCACGACTCTCACGCCGCTGCTGCCGTTCGTGCTGTACGGGTTGGATGATGCGAAGATCCCATCACGCTATCATAGCCTCAACCCGGCGCAAACTGCGCGCTGGGATGTCGCAAAGACGGACTCGACCGATAATGTCCGCGTTTATCACGATCTGCTGAACATCATTGGCAAACGTATGCGCGAGCATCCTAAGGCACGCATAACACTGACAGGCTGTACTTCGAATGAAGATCAGGAGCTTGCGGACAAAACGCTCGCAGCCCGCAGAGCCGATGCAGTCGCTGCATATCTGCACGATACATGGGGTGTGCCATCGAACAGCATTACGATCCAGACACGCGGGTTGCCGGCTAAGCCATCCTCGCTTACGCAACAGGACGGTCGAGAGGAAAATCGGCGCGTAGAAATCGCCGCGTCCGACCCTGCTATTCTCGGACCGGTCATGCTGCAGGATACACAGCTCATTAGTAATCCGCCAATGATGCAGTTCATCCCGACCGTGGCCGCGCAGGCGGGCGTCAAGCGTTGGGAGCTCTATGTAACGCAGCCCGTGATGACACTCCATCACGAATTTGGCTCGGGTAACCCGAAGGGATGGGATTGGGATCTGCGCGCCGTCTCTGCAAGAATTCCGCGCACGGAAGATACCATCGAGTACGGACTCATCATCACCGACTCCGCCGGGCAGGAGACCGAGACCATCGGCACGATACCCGTGCGCCAGACGACCATTCGCAAGAAGCGCCTGGAGCGGCTCGCGGACAAGGTCATCGAGCGCTATACGCTGGTGCTCTTCGATTTCGGAGCGTCGAAGATCGACCCGCAGAATCAGCGGGCCATTGAATACATCAAGTCGCAGATCACACCCGGCACGAAGGCCTACATCACAGGCTATGCCGACCGCACCGGAGAGGACACACTCAACCAGCGCCTGACCGAAGACCGCGCCAACACCGTAGCCACTATGCTCAGTGCAACCGATTTCGAAGCCAAGGGCGTTGGCAAAGCCAAGCTGCTCTTCGATAACGACATCCCCGAAGGCCGCTTCTACTCGCGAACGGTCAATATCGTGCTGGAGAAGAAGGTGAATTAGCGGAGAGTGCCAGCGGCACGGCATATTTGTAGCCGGGTGGCGTAAGCCCCCGGTATGTGTTGCGTAGTGGAGCGTGAGTCCCGGAGGGACGGCATATTCCCGCCGTATTTTTGCTGCGCACGTCTCTTCCATTATCACCAAGAATGAACCTCACTCTCAAGCCCACGCAGAAAGAAATCAAGGCGTATTACGAATCGCTCGCCGAGTTTGCTAAGCATGGCGTCAGCAAGGAGACCTCCGTGCGGGCCGCGTTTGCCGATCTACTGAAGCATTGCGCGCGGCAGTTCAAAGGCCCGGAAGGCAAGTGGACGCTTATCGAGGAATACTCCTATCCGCTTGCAAGCGGAACGCGCGGCGCGATCGACGGTGCCATCCTCACCGATCTCTCCATTCCTATCGGATACTGGGAAGCCAAGGACTTGGGCGACGATCTTCCGAAAGAGGTCAAGAAGAAATTCAAGATCGGATATCCGCAAACGAATATTCTTTTTCAAACGCCAGAGAGCGCCATACTCTATCAGGCGGGAGCGAAGATCGGCGAGTACGATCTGCGCGAAGTATCGCAGCTTATCAAATGCCTGCTCGATTTCTTCGCCGGAGCCGAAGAGGACGTGCAGTGGGAAGAGGCCGTCGAGAATTTCAAGGTGCGCATCAAGGATTTCGGTAACGACCTCGAAGCGCTCATCGAGACGGAGCGCAAGGAGAACAAGCGATTTGCCGAAGCCTTCTCCGGCTTTACCGATCTCTGTCGGCAGTCGATCAATCCGAATTTGTCGGACAAGGCTGTTGAAGAGATGCTTATTCAGCATTTGCTGACCCGGCGTATCTTTGCATCGGTCTTCGCGCAGGGGGAGTTTTTGCAGCGCAATCCGATTGGGCAGGAGATCGAGAAGGTCGTCCATGCGCTCACAACGCGCCACTTCAATCCAACGGAGTTCTTCGCCTCCATCGAGCACTACTACGCCCGCATCGAGTCCAAAGCGCGCGACATCCAGAACTGGGAGGAGAAGCAGCAATTCCTGAACACCATCTACGAAAAATTCTTCCAGGGATTTTCCGTCAAGGTCGCCGACACGCACGGCATCGTCTATACGCCGCAGCCCATCGTCGATTTCATGGTCCGAAGCGTGCAGCATATTTTGAAGACGGAGTTTAACCGCACGCTCGCGAGCGAGGGCGTTCACATTCTCGATCCCTTCGTCGGCACCGGCAACTTCATCATGCGCATCATTCGCGAGATCGGCGCGACGCAAAAATCCGCGCTGCCGCGTAAGTACAAGAGCGAACTCCACTGCAACGAAGTGATGCTGCTCCCCTACTACATTGCCTCGATGAACATCGAGCACGAGTATTACCGGCAGCTCGGACAGCACGAACCCTTCGATGGCATCTGCTTGGTCGATACGTTCGAACTCGCCGAACCTGCGCAGACCTCGCTCTTCAGCACGGAAAATACCGAGCGCGTGGAGCGGCAGAAGCGGTCGCCGATCTTTGTGATTATCGGGAATCCGCCGTATAATGCGGGGCAGGTGAATGAGAATGATAATAATAAGAATCGGAAGTATCCGGTGATTGATAAGAGTGTCAATCAAACATACGCGAAGTCAGGGAAATCTTCGAATAAGAACGCTCTGAGTGACCCCTATGTCAAAGCTTTTCGATTCGCTTCGAATCGAATTCTTTCCAATCAAGAAGGGATTGTTGCCTTCGTCTCAAACAATAGCTTCCTCACTGAGCTTTCGTTCGATGGCATGCGCTCCGAACTCTCTAAAGATTTTGATGAGATATTGATTGTCGATCTTGGAGGCAACGTTAGAAAAAACCCAAAGCTCTCAGGGACAACACATAATGTGTTCGGCATTCAAGTGGGAGTATCAATCACTTTCATGATCCGTTATAGTATTAGGGGAAGACATCATCCAGCGCGAATATGGTACGGAAGAATGGATGAATTTTTAAAAAAAGAAGAAAAATATCGGAATCTGCAATCAAATTCAGTGAAGCCGCTCTATGGATTCCACCCAGAAGGCGAGCCGCTCACGTTTAACGGAATTGATTGGAAACAGATACACCCCGACCCAAAGAACAATTGGTTGAATGAGGGAATGCTCGATGAGTTTGCGGAAATGATGCCGCTCGCGACAAAGGCAGTTCGATCAGGTGAAGCGTCGAAAGCGAAAGACGTTATCTTTTACTTATTCTCTCACGGTAATGATTCAGGGAGAGACGACTGGGTTTACAACTTCAGTAAATCCGTCCTTGAAACTTCAACTCGACTTTTTTCCTCGACCTACAACAGTGAAGTAAATCGTTGGATTGAAGATGGCAAACCGGACGACATAGATAATTTCGTTTTAGCGGATGGTCGAAAAATTAAATGGACTCGAAATGCAAAACGCGCACTCACACAAGGAAAATTTTCGGAATGGAATATTGAGAAAATTCGGAAAGCCGCTTATCGTCCTTTTTGTGGGATGTACCACTACGATGGTAAAATATACAATATTGAGGTTGCTCATTTCCCTCGAATTTTCCCGACCGAGAAATCCGAGACAGAAAATCTTGTAATAAATGTAGTCGCGGCAGGTACAGCAACTCCTTTCTTCTGCCTGCTGACCAATAAGCTCGTTGACCGACATTTCACCGGCGACTCCCAATGCTTCCCCTTCTACACCTACTCGGAAGACGGCAGCACGCGTCGTGAGAACATCACGGACTGGGCGCTGGGGGAATTCCGTGCGGCCGTCCGTGTGGGAGGGAAGGGCCTCCTTCCCGGGCCCGCCCCCGAAACCAAATCCAAATC
>CAIUMP010000057.1 GCA_903900335.1 uncultured Ignavibacteriota bacterium
GATGAGCCGGACTACATTCTCCGCCTCATCAAGCGGGTTACGCATGTGAGCGTGGAGACGGTGAGGATTGTGCGGGATATCGAGGGGTTGGCGCTGGATTGAGCAGATGAAAGGGACTGGGAATATTCCGTCCCTCCGGGACTCTGATTGAATTTTGGTCATCCCCCGTCCGGGGGCTTACGCCGCCCGGCTACAAATATGCCGTGCCTACGGCACTGGGATGGAGTCGCGTAGCGACGGAGTACTCGCAGCCCAGCATGGAGCGCAGCGGAATGCTGGGTTAGGGAGGGGTTTTGATATGGGAGTCCTGAAAGGACGGTGTACCCCGGCGCGAGTGGTACATCACCCTTTCAGGGTTCATTGATTTTTGGTGGCATCCTTACCCAGGGTTTCGCTGCGCATCGTGTGCGATGCTTGCTTCACCCTGGGCTGCGGGTACTTCGTGCCTTCGGCACTGGGACTGTCGGGCAGGGATGCCCGGCCTACGCGAATTCTCCCGCTATTTTGGAATTTCGAGAGCAGCAAAATATTTTTGGAAAAGCTTTCCAGAAAATGGTGCTTTTAGGAAAATTAAAACTATCACACCGGCTGCCAACTATTTCCGGCGGACAGATTCCCTAAAAATCCTCCCCCAACGATATAATATACCCAGGCCGCGACCAGGTGTCGAGATTCGTCGTCCAGGCAATATCCATGTGAATATAGAAGCCGAAGAGATAGGTGCGAATGCCGGTGCCGGCGCTCATTAGGAGATCGCGCGTGATCCAGTTGCCCGTGGTTGGTGAGCGCTGGAAAAGATAGACCTGCTTTTCCCACGCCGTTCCGCCATCAATAAAGCTATCACCGAAGAAGGCCAGCGGGAATCCACCGACGATGATGGGGAATGGATAGCGAAGCTCAAGGTTTGCGATGGCGTAGCGTGTGCCGATCTTCTCATCATACGCGAAACCGCGCAGTGGCAGGCCCGGAGTGAAGAACGCGAAGTCCTGTGGGTCGTTGATGGGAAAGCCTGCGGTCTTGTAGAAGCGGTTGATCCATCCATCGACACCGCCAACAAAGAAGTGCTGCGGCGTCGGACCAAAGCTCGCCGCACCTGTGATGCGTGAAGCAAGCGAGAATGTATTGGAGAGCTTGAAATAATGACGGAAGTCAAGCTTCGGCGTCACAAAGCCCAGCCAGGAATTGCTGAACTGCGGAGCGGCTGAAACTCCGAGATTGAAGCGCGTCCCGCCGATCGGGTAGAAGTAGCTATTGAGCACATCGTCATGCACGTAGGATATCTCCGGAAAGACCGCATAGACATTCTTCGTCGGGATATCCGCGTTGACGATGAGATCCTTTTGGAAGATAGCGGTGGTAAGCGAAAGATCCACGCGCGAAAATCTGCTCAGCGGATAGGCCACCATTCCTGCAAGCCCCGTAGAGGTAAAGCGTGCGACGGGGTAGCTAATATCCGGTACCTGTGGGTCGCTAATCTCCTGAAGGAATGCCGCACTGTGGTATCCCTGCAAACCCCAGTTGACTCGGTTCTCCAGATTGTAATAGGCAAGGAGGTAATCCGAGTTCTTCAGATCGAGAATGAGATTCGTCGCGAAGAAGATCTGCTGATTACCAAGTTCATCCGAAAAGAGCATCTGCGTTGTGCCTTGCAGACCGTAGTATCCGGTGTATCCCGCCGAGCCAATAATAACATCCGGCGAAAAGACCGTTCGATAAGGATGCACCAGATAATGGCCACTCGAATCCTTGTAGCCTGTGACGACATCCACCGTCGGTTTGTGATCGCGCAGCGGACGCGTTCTACCCAGCTCCGCGCCGTTCTTATTATAGACGTAGTCATGCAGATCCACGCCGACGTCGCCGTATCCCTTGGTTGAATCGCTTGGATTCCCCTCGCGCCGAGATGAGTTCGAGAGGGTGTCTATCCGCGAAACCAGTCTGCCCCCATCGCTCTTGCGAAATTCTGTTGGCGGCAGGGAGTCCAGATGACGCTCGGTTGGATTGCGAAGAAGATACAGATCGTACCCCAGCTTGTGCATCGTCGAGAACACCAGTTTCGATCCATCCGCAGAGACAGAGATCTGGTCGATCTTCGAAACGGAATTCGTGAGGGGCTTCGCATTTGTGCCGTCCGGATTGGCTTCAAAGATGTTGTTTATCCCATTGGCATCGCTGATATAGAGTAGATGCTTGTCGCTCGTTAAAACGGGATAGTACTCATTTGACGTCGGCGTTGAGGTAATTCGCGTGATCTTCTTGGTATCAAGATCATACCGATAAATATCCCGATTGGCACTCTCGAAATTCACGCCGTCCGTATGCGACATCGGATGCATCCCCGGCTCTACTGCATTCTCTCGCTCACTCGTGAAAAGAATCGACTTGGAATCAGGGCTCCACGATGGCTCGTGATCGGCATAGACATCACCGGTCACGTTACGCATCTCCTTCTTGTCGAGATCGTAAATGAAGATGTCACACTGCCCATCCTTTACACCTACAAGCGCGATAAGCTTTCCATCGGGCGACCACTTAAGACCTTGAATTGCATCCAGATCAATATTCGGAAGCCGTTCCTGCGGACCGCCGTTAACATCCAGAATAAATATCGCATCGGCCTCTCCTGCTTTCGAAGCGAGTGCGATCTTCTTCGCATCCGGCGACCAGCTAAGCCCCGGTGTGAGCAAATGCAACTCTTCAAAATTAGCCGAAGCACCACCGCCGCTCAGTATCTTCCGAATCTTCCCAGGATGGGAGATGCTCTGCACATAAACGTCATAGTAATCACTGCGGTCGCTGATGAATGCCACCAGATCCCCCTGAGGCGAGATCTCCGGCGAGACATTCATAAAATTGTCGAGCTTTTTATGATCCGCGATGTCCTCTGCAAAATCACCAGGCTCTTCATACTTGGCAATGTCCGGGAAGTAGAGCACCTTCAGTCCCTGCAGAAACTTCTCGCCGAATTCGCTAACGCTTAGCCCAAAGGTCGAACGAAATCCTTGCTCGACACTGCGGCTGGTCTTGATGCGCTGCAATAGCTCACCAACTTTGTCAGGACCATACTTTTGCTCAATGAACCAGTACATCGTTTGCCCAACACGATACTGTACATAGCCACCAAGTCGCGCAAGGGATGGGACAGCTTCGTTTAATACAGCATCGCGCATGTACATGTCGGTGGCGATGTCCAAGCCGTGCAAGGAGTTGTACTCCGCAAGCCCCTCATTCATCCACGATGGGATCTCCATTCCACCGCCTGTGAGCAGCGATTGGTATGTACCGCCAACGAACATATCATTGATCACGGCGTGTGTCAACTCATGATGAATGACATGTCGGAATAACTCGAAGTCCCCTTCGAAGGGAAGCACGACGCGATTCTTTAGTAACTCCGTAACGCCGCCCACTCCCTCTGGCAAGAACTCGCCGACAGCATTGGTTTGCTGAAAATCATTGTGGGAGTTATAGACGAGTATAGCGATGCGATTCGTGATGTCGTAGCGCAACACATGCTCGATCGAATCCAGCGCCTGCTCAGCGTGGTCCGCGCAAAACTCGGCCAAATCGCGGCCACCCTGATAAAAATAGACATCGAAGTGCGCGGACTGAATATACTTCCAGTCGAAGTTCTTATACTCGACTTTGTTCTTGCCAAAGATCGACCCGACCTGCGCCTGCGTTGCGACCGGCAACATCACGCATGCGACAACGAGAGATATGACCGAGAAGCGACGGAGGTTCATAGTGTCTCACTCATGAATAACGGCTGATGTCGTGAATGGACGGTCCCCTGGTTTGGAGGAGCGATCACTCACTTGCGCAATGATTACACCAAGAATTATCAGCACTCCTCCCAACAATTCGGGAAAACCCATTCGTTCAGTGAGAAAAATTTCAGCAACGATCATGGCTACGACCGGCTCGAGCATATAAATGATAGCCGCTACACTCGGACTGACGTGGTTCTGGTACCGAGTCTGCAAGTATGCCGTGAAGACGGTGGAGATCAACCCTGTGTACAACAGCGCTTCGATGGAGAAGGCCGTGAAGTGAACGTAGGGAGACTCCACCGGAAGGCATAGGAAGAAAAAGAGCGTGGAGGTCACCATCATGGTGCCGGTGACCATCATCGAGGCCTCGTGCTCAGCGGAAGTGCCATGGTCCACAAGCTCCAGCGCGTCCAGCATAGAACGGTCGATCCAGATGATGAAGAGGCCGAACGAAATTGCACACGCTGTGGAGAGGATGTCCCCAACCACTACCCCTGAGGCACTAAACGGATGCGTCATCAGCAGAATACCCGCCACCGTGATGAGCACCGCGATCGCTACATTACGCCGGAGCCTTTCGCGGCCCAGGAGAATTGCGAGGATGGGAGTCCAGATAACGGTTGTGGAGGTAAGGAAGGCAGATTTCGAGGTAGTGGTCGTTATCAGACCAATGTTCTGCAGGATATACCCAAGCCCCAGTGTTGCTCCGAGCACGAGCATATCCCTTCGGAACCGGCGCTCTGCGGCAGACTTTGGAAGGAAGACAAGCCTCACACCTTTCCGCGCCGATCTCGAAAATGCCAGGAATAACAGCGAGCAAAACCCAAATCGAATAAGCGCGAAGGCTACTGGCGAAATATCCCGGAGCGAGTGCTGTACGACGGCGAATGTCGTCCCCCAAATGACGGGCAACGAAATCACGGCGGTCAGTGCAATGCTGCGAGAGTCTTTCTTGTTCTGGTTCACGAAGTGTGCAACACCTAATCCACTGCTATTCTATCCCCGTGCTCATCGGGGGAGCAGTTTGCTGTTACCTGCCATCGTGAAGCAACAACCATCGCCCTCCCGGGCTGAGATCCAACAACTGCTTCGAGAAGCGGAGGAATCCCTGTGGTCGAACGTCTCGCAGGCGCATACGCTTGCCAAACGTGGACTTAAGCAAGCTCGCGCTCTGCCTGAGCGCATACTCGAAGCCCACTTCCGCATTGTGGACGCCGCCGCATACCGCTCCGAGGGAGCATTTGCACAAGCGCGCGCTGGTTACGAGAAGGTGCTCACGATCGCTCGCCCGGAAGGATTGCTGACCCTTCAAGCGAAGGCACTGGTCGGGCTCGCGTTCATCTTACACAATTTAGATGATGATGCTGGAGCAGCGCTGCGAATGCTCCAACAAGCGAGAGAGCTTGCTATCCAGGCAAAGGATCCCTATACCGAAGGCGCAGTCCTCCAGATGATGTACACGATTCACTATCATCTCGGCGATGTTGTCGGTGCGGCAGAAGCGGGGATGCTGTCCTACTCACGATTGGAGGAGTCCGGAAATTACCGCGCGGCTTCCATCCAGCTTGGGAATCTCGGTATGCTCTTCTACCATACCGACCAAATGGATGAGGCGCTGGAGGTAAGCGGTCGAGCACTGGCGGTCTATGAAAACTCCGGGGAGAACATCAACGCGACCGACCCCGCGTTCGCACTGCTTCGAATCCAACCGACGTGCGTTCAAGGTTTTGTGAAGGAGCAGCTGGGTGAGTTTGAAGCTGCGCTTGCCATCTATCAATCGATGCTCGAATTGTCTCGCGAGTGTGGATTTCGCAACATCGAAGAGGAGCAGAAATTACACATAGGGCGAACGCTTGGCAGAATGGGGCGTCATGCCGAAGCGCACGAGATCCTGCAAAACTTGCGGAGCAGTCCTCAACCAAAAGTTGCCCTTGATGCTCTACTGCTCTGGGTAAGTTCGATGATCAAGCTTGGAAGAGCGTTGGAGGCGCAAGACGAGTTGAATCGAACGATCAAGAATCCGAAGGAGCAGCTTCAGGGCTTGCTTCGCGGAGAGTATTATGAAACCCTCTCCAATCTTTACCGCTCAGAGGGAAAGTTCGAACAAGCGTTGATCGCAAAGGACGAGTCCGCAAGTGTGATCGCTCAGATCTATGCATCCCCAGCTGCGCGATCTCGCATCTCCGCAACATACGTCTTGCTTCAAATGGAGCGCGAAAAACATCAGCGCGAGATTGAGCGGATGAAGATCGCCGAGACGGAGCGCGAGTTGTCGAACGCAACGTTGCAACTCATTGCGCAAACAGAACTGCTCTCCGAACTGCGCGAAGACCTGTTGCACATGGCGAAGAAGTTCTCCGTCGCTACGCCGAACGAGCGGATGTCCGTTGCGAAAGAGCTACGCGACCGCATTAAGAACCTGCCCTGCAAAGCAGTCGATTGGACGAAGTTCGACACGCAGTTCAAAGCGGCGCATCCGGAGTTCACGAAGAAGCTGATCGAACGGTACCCAACGCTCTCGCCGCAAGAGCTACGCATCTGCTCGCTGTTGCGAATGAACCTCACATCGGAGGCCATCGCGCAACTCCTCTGCCTCTCCGAGCGCACCATCGAAAGCCACCGCTTGCGCATCCGCCGCAAGATGACGCTCACCACCCGCGAGGAGGATTTGACGGTGCATTTGGCGAGGATGTAAATCTATCCCGCGTGGGTCGGTGCGTCCCCACCCGACATCCCCACGGGCACTTACGCCGCGACCATATAGTTCAATTTTCATGGATAGAAACTGGGAAACAATCCGCGACGAAGTATTCGAACTCGACATTGCGAGTCAAGCTATGCTCGTGGACGAGTTAGTGGAACACCTATCAGCCGCCGCGCCGAAAGCATCGTGGGTTGCTGAAGCGAAGAAGCGACGTGAAGCATACCGAGCGGGCGAATTAACTACGACCGATCCTTCAGAGGTATTCGCGAAGACGAAGCGGATGATTGAACTGGTGTAATTATCTCACCACCATCATCGGCACACGCTCCACGCGCCCATCCATTCGCACCACACACTCATACATCCCCGGCGGCACACCGCGCGCATCCCAGGTGAAGGAGTGCTCACCCACGCTAAGTTCGCCAGAGAAGAGACGGGAGACTTCGGTGCCGAGAAGATTGTGGATTGAAATATCCAAATAGCCACCAGTCGTCGAAAAAGCGATTGTTGTGACGCTTGTGATTGGGTTTGGGTAGGCAGAAATAGCGTGTTCGATTGAGCTACCACCCGCAACCGCGGCCTTTGCAATCATTTCGGAGAGTGGGCGCCGCCAAACTCCAGAAAAACCCGTACCTGCATAGGCATAATTGGAATCGACGTCGAGCGATAGAACCAGAGCTCCAGGTGGCAGTCCTAATCCAGCCGGATGCCATGAATCTCCTTCATCAGTTGAAGCATAAATGCCAATCTGGTCATCCAAAGCTGCTAAAATCAAATGGCCGGTTCTGACAACCGACCAAACTTGCTTGGATGGTGGTAACCCATTCAGTATGAAGTTCCAAGTCCGTCCACCATCCATTGAGCGAAGCAGTCCTTTATTTTGAATCCCGGCAAAATGTGTTTCACCATTACCTTCAAGCACGTTAATATCGCACTGTATCGAATCGATCCGAATAAATTTTCCCACTGAATCGCGCACATGGATGGTATCGCACCATACGTGCTCCCAGATACCTTGACTTGATCTCCGGTATATACCCTTAGTGGTCCCTGCAAGGACAAAAAATCGATTTGCATACATACTCAACACATATGGTAAATTCATGCTATCCCACAGCGCCCACGTTCTGCCGGTATCTACTGAGCGATACACCCCATACTTATCGCCGGCAAGGCAAACGCCCGAAAAGGAGGCTAGGCAGGAGAGACGAAGTCCAGGGATCTTGTTTATTCCTGTCGGGGTCCATGTTCGTCCGGAATCTGAAGAAAGGAAAACACGGCCTTTGGCTAAGGAATAAAGCTCGGATCCATCGGACGCGAAGGTGGCATCCGCAGGGAGTACACGAGAGTCTAAGTCTTCCCAAGTTAATCCGGCGTCATTAGACCGAGAGACCCTTCCAGTCGAAGCAAAGAGGTATGTGCCGTAATGGAAAATGGATGACACGAAAGTGGCAACCAGTCCGGTACTGGAGCTTGACCAAGATTTGCCGCTATCGCTTGATCGATATACACCCGACGAAGTACCTGCCAAAATGTAATCACCTTCAAGTGTGTATGAGTCAATTCTGTCCTGTTGAATCGGTCCCTCCAACGACCGTTCCCAGTGAATTCCTTCATCCGAGGAGCGATAGACACCGCTATCTGTCCCAGCTAGTAGGAAATTTCCACTAGATCCGATTTGAGTGATTGGTCGATTGAAATCTACAGCTTGAAGATTCCAAGATTTACCAGAGTCAGTGGAAATTAGTAATCCACTATCCGTACCTGCATAGACTCGGTGGCCTTGTACCAAGAGCCCGTCTCCATAGAGAGCCTGCCGACTGCCTCTGTACACGCGTACCCACTCCATCCCGGTCGAGTCAGTAGATCGATAGATAACTGGAAAACCGTCGTCAACGTAAAGCAAAAAATTACCTCCAGTCGAAACGATTGATCGAGTCCAACTAAATGAGGGAAGACCATACAATGGATGCCATACTAATCCATCCTCGGACTGATATGCGCTTGTGTACGCAGCAACTATCTTTGAACCCAAGACCGCTAAGTGTGTCGCTTGAATAGGTGAGACGAAATTCCATGTGTCGCCCCCATCCTGCGAATTGTAGATTCCCGTTGTTGTGCCTGCGATGATCCCTGCATATTTTATCACTTGACCGGAGAGTCGAATTTGACCCTTATCCATAAGTCCCCAATGCGTCCCATGATCTTTGGATCGAAAGAACGGAGTTGCGAATAACGTCGAATCCACTCTCGACACCTCAGTATTATTATCTCCGACCGGCCCATTCGTCTGCACCCACTGCGCATCAACACCACCAACACGCAAAAGCATCAACAAGAAGAAGGAAGCGATGAAAAGAAGTTTCTGCATTGGGGATCGGTAGGATTAACTCACCTTAACGACAACTCCCGCCCCCCTTCCGTTCTCCCATTTCAGGTCACAAATAAGTGACCTCCTTCTAAAAAACCATTCCTCGTTCACATCAGGCTATACCTTGATATTGCAAATCAAATATCAAGGTATCACCTGATAACCCTACCTCTCCCGTCGTCTGCCCCCACCACCCTGCTTCGGACCACCGGGTCTCCCGCCAGAATGCGGCTTTGGCTTGCCTTGCTGGCCGCCTCGGTTGTCGGGGCGTGGGCCGCGGTTATCTCCCTGGGCATTAGAGTCTCGAGCGGGACGCTGCGAGCCGCGCGAGGGATGCTCCTGCGCACCACGCGGTGGCTGCTGGTGACGGGCAACTCCGCCCTGTGCTGGTGGGCGTCCTGAATTCGCGTGTTGGCCACCACCACCTGCTGGGGCACCTCTGCGGGCTGGTGCACCGCCACGTCCTGGTGCTGGCCCACGCGGAACGGCGGGTGCAACCTTTGTGCTCGGCATTGTTGCAATCGCGCCATCGCGAGCAACAGGAATGTGCCGACGTGTCAGCTTTTCGATGTCGCGGACAAACGCCTTTTCATCCGGCGCGCAGAAGGAGATGGCATTGCCCTCGGCTCCGGCGCGGCCTGTGCGGCCAATGCGATGCACGTACGTCTCCGGCACATTCGGGATCTCGTAGTTGATGACGTACTCCAAGTCATCGACATCAATGCCGCGTGCGGCGATGTCGGTGGCAACAAGCACACGCGTTTTCCGCGATTTGAAATTATCCAGCGCGCGCTGACGAGCATTCTGCGCTTTGTTGCCATGAATCGCCTCAGCACCGATGCCGTTACGCAGCAGGTTGCGCACAACGACATCCGCGCCATGCTTCGTGCGCGTGAAGACGAGCGCGGTTTCAATGTTCCGGTCTTCGAGCAAGTGGATCAGCAGATCCATCTTGCGCGCCTTATCAACATAGTACAGCGTCTGCTGAATGAGATCAACTGTCGCGGCGGGCGGCGTTACTGACACCTTCACCGGATGATCGAGAATATCATGCGCCAGCGAGACGATCGCCGGTGGCATCGTTGCGGAGAAGAACAGCGATTGCCGCTTCTGCGGAAGCACGGCAAGTATCTGCTTCACATCGCGGACGAAACCCATGTCGAGCATTCGATCGGCCTCATCGAGCACGAAGATCTCGACATGCTGAAGCGACACGTAACCCTGATCCATTAGATCGAGCAAGCGCCCCGGCGTAGCGACGACGATATCGACGCCGCGGTGCAAGGCCATCGTCTGCTGCCCCTGCTTGACTCCGCCAAAAATAACGACGCTGCTCAGATGCGTATGCCGTCCATACGCAAGGAAACTCTCTTCGATCTGCACCGCCAGCTCACGCGTTGGCGTGAGCACCAGGCAACGGATATTCTTCTTGCGGCCAGCCGGCTTGTTGGTGGTCAGTAGCTGGATGATCGGCACAGCAAACGCGGCGGTCTTGCCCGTGCCCGTCTGCGCGACACCGAGGAGGTCCTTCCCCTGCAACACGATAGGAATAGCCTGCTCCTGAATGGGAGTAGGCGTGCGATATCCCTCTTCGTGCAACGATTTCAGGATAGGATCAATAATGTTTAATGCTTCGAATGGCATGAGATTCAGTAAAATATTCTGGTGAGAAATGCTTGGTAATAAGAGCGGCCACGGAAAAGCGCATGGCTCTCGCAAGGGGCTGCTGAAGGTGCTCAGCAGGGTAGGCAACAAAACTTGGGCCGTCTAAACTCCCTTAGTAAGGGTTCATTGCCGCTGTTCGAAATCAGGGTCGAATTATCTGAAGGATATGCTACCGTTGAATCATCATCGGCACGCGCTGGAGGCGCTGCCCATTCATCCTCACCACACACTCATACATCCCCGGCGGCAGGCCGCGCGCATCCCACGTGAAGGAGTGCTCGCCCACGCCAAGCTCGCCGGAGAAGAGCGTCGCTACTTTGTTACCGAGGAGATCGAATATTGATACTTCGGCTGGACTACTTTGTTCCGATGTAAAGCTAACAATAGTGTTGTTGGTCAATGGATTTGGATGCACCTCAAACTGCGGCGCACCCGAAAGCACCGTTGTGTGCACCGCACCCGACGAGAAATCCACTTCCACCACATACGACTCATACGCGAAAAGCAACACCTGATGGTCATTCAGCCAGTGAACTAGCACGTGGTTCGCATTGTGCATTGGCACAACAAACGGCATCCAGTGCGCGCCGCCATCGGTAGTGTGGGAGAGGAAGACGGTATCGAATGCAACAGCGGAGGAGCTTGCGCTCGTTGCAACAACACCAATCTGACGATTGTAGAAACCCATACCGAGGCTATCACCGGGTGAATGGAGGGAAGACCAATTGAGACCCGCGTCGGTCGAAATCAGGAGGTCGGAGGTCGCCTGTGCCAAAATGGTCTTGCTATCGAGAACCTGGAGGCGTCGGACGACGGACTGGGTACCGCTCATCACATTGTTTATATCATTCCAGCTCTGACCGCCATCGGAAGTTCGAAGAATCGTCCCATCCGAGCCACCCGCAACACCTATGTTTGAATCCAGGAAAGCGAGAGACTCCAGAAACGAAGGTGTCGTGGTTGCAACGGGGGTCCAAGTGACTCCCGCATTGGTAGATCGGGAGATGTAACCGAAGTCGCCCACAATGACACCGATTTTGGGGCTAGGAAACGCCATCCCGTGCAGCCGTTCGGTCGTATGGCTGACGGGGTGTGTGAATGTCTTGCCTGAATCCGTTGATCTCGAGATCGAACCGGCCCATCCGCAGACCATCACCAAAGACTTCCCATCGGAATAAATGGAATTTGAATTCGACCCCGCCGAACTGGCCACGCTATCACATGGCAGCCACGTTCTGCCGCCATCTGAAGTCAATTGGACAATACCACTTTCATCAAATGTGTATCCATTCATCCCAGACGTTGGGAAGGAGATATCTAAGAAATCCATCATACCGATTGGGTTGACAAGACTATACCCATTATAAGTCGATACGGCACGGCAGTCCTCTCCCACCTGATAGATGGTTCCATTGGCGGCCGCTCCGGCACAGAATCGCCACGAAGCGATGTTCTGATTCCCATCGGCATCCCATCCCCACGTTACCCAACCGCGTGTCCAGTGCTGCTGACCTTTCTTGTCAGTACAGGAGTAGTCATCTCCCCGAAGGATAGTGGTCGTCGGGGTTAGCGCGGAATTATTCGTATTGTGAACGATACCATACACTGGTCCGGAGAAGGGTTGGGCCCGAAAGGTGGAATCCGGATCGACCCCTCTCGGATCGACCGAGCCCCTTATTATGTAGAGAGGTAAGACGGGGCGAACCGGCGAAACAATAATTGTGTCAGGCCCACCCATCGCGACAGCAGGGAAGTCAATGTGACGAACCATTGCGGGCAGGGACGTGTAGGGGAACGCGACTGGCACCCAGGACTTGCCGCTATCGACCGTCTGGAAGATCGCCGTGTCGTTTCCGACAACAACACCAACGGCCGGATTACCGAATGAAATCGCGTTAAGTTGCTTTTGCGTCCCGAGTGGAATGGTTGTCCAATGAACCCCTTTGTCCATCGAGCGAAGCATCATTCCAGAATCGCCGACTGCGATAAGTACTCCGTTGCCATTATTAACGATGGCGCGGATCGTATTTTGCGTACCAAGTTTCACAGGAACCCAATTTACACCCAGATTCCCGCTACGGCTCATTGTCCCTTGTGAACCCGCAATGACAATATGCGATGAATCCGCGAATGCGACCGCGTACAGTGTTATCAAGGGTGATATGTTTGCCTCAATGGTGCCAAGACCATACCCACCGGGCCTAAAATGTCCATTTGAAGGGATAAAAATGACCGGCGTCATAACCACACCCGAATCGCCTACGCAAAATAATCTTCCATTCGGGGTTGCGGCAATTCCGCGAAGCGTAATGTGCCGAGGACCAATAGGCGTGATCTGCTGCGCGCCGGCAGCAACCGGCACGATCAAACGGAGAATTAGCGAAAGCCTGAGAATCCAGGCAGTAGCATTGCCAGGAATAGTTGAGTTCAACGACATGAGATGTGAATGCGACAAGAATATTTCATAGCTTTTCCAGCCTACGAACGACCGAGCTATGGAGAACTTGCTACAAAGATACGGCGCAAATCCGGTGCGTCATCGTTCGAGAATTATCGGAATATGCTGCACGCTTCCATTCATCCTCACCACACACTCATACATCCCCGTCGACAGGCCGCGCGCATCCCAGGTGAAGGAGTGCTCACCCACAGAAAGCTCACCGGAAAAGAGGCGAGCGACTTCGGTGCCGAGGAGATTGCGGATGGTGATTTGTGCCACAGCACTCTCGCTGGAGGAGAGTTTTAGCGTGGTTGTCGAGGAGAGGGGATTGGGTTGGATGCTATTGATCTGAAACGGCGAACCAGTTGCCATGTAATGCAGGAGCAGCGAATCCCCGCAGCCATCGAAATCAATCTCAACTGAATCGGCACCGTCTGCGGAGAGGGCTTGGCAATCGCAGTTAAGGCGCTTGCCGAAGAGGTGCGCGTAATCGAGATAGATTTTGGCAGAGGGAGATGCGAGATACGTATTGAACGTAAGCTGCAAAATAGGATTTGGAAGCTCCGTGTTCGAATCTCCCTTGATGGTAAGTTCGAGAACCCCTCCACGCACACTCGAATCTGTAATAACCCATGAAGGCGGCAGCTTCACACCCTGCAACCCCAGCGCCGAATCAAACCGAATGACGATATGCCCGGAGTCGATGCCGAGTTGGGATTGATCGGCGGTCAGGTTTAGCGTTACAGCGGTGCCCGCTTTAATGATCGTTCGCTTAGTGCTGTCGGGGAATGCGAAGCCCGTGCGGAAGTATTGCATCGAATCTACGTCGAGGGACCAGAGTGTCGAACGAGTAGTTGAGTCAACTGAGAAAATGTAAACCTGATTATTCTTTACATAAAAGCGCTGATCAGGCAAGATAAGATCGGGTTGACCACATAGGTATTTCCATGAAACGCCTTGATCGATAGAAAGATAGCATCCGGAAGGGAGCATCACATAGAGGCTATCTAATGTGCCGCGAATACACCCGCTCGAAGTGTAGCCATCCTCCCCATTTTTGAGACGATATTGAGGAGGAAACGAATAAATGACTCTCCAAGTGTCTCCGGCGTCGTCCGTTCGTATGATTGTTCCCCAAACGGTGTTCGCGAAGTATGTCTTAGTTCCTGGAATAGCGAGCGGCTGGTAACTGGTGCTGTCGTGACCAATCGAATTCCATGAATGACCACCATCTGTCGTTCTAAACCAAGGATAGTCTTGGAAGTAATCATACCATGCTAACAACCCAGTATCATCATCGGCAAATGCGAATCCGCCAGAGACTTCGCCCCCGACATTAACACCAGACGAAACCCACGTAGAGCCTTCATCCCAGGAAACAGGGTTCCAACCTCCGTAACCATTGTAATCAAGACCGCCAAACGTAGAAAGGAACAGCCCACCTGATTTTTTGTCATAGTAGATTCCGTAAGAATCGACACCACTTCCCACACAGAACTTCCACGTTTCTCCTCCGTCGGTTGTCTTATAGCATCCATCTCCGCATATCCAACCAGTGAGGCTGTCTTTAAAGGTAAAATCGCGAACAACACTCCCCGAGTTGGGGGGGAATACGATTCGTTTCCAACTTAAACCGCCGTCGGTAGTCTTTCTCAAACCACTAACGAGTGTGTCGTCAACGATCTTTGCATCCGAGACGAACCCTACTCGTGGAGGACCGGGATGATCGATGAAATAGATTACGAAAATATCAGCGTCGATTTTTGTAAGTAATTTTTTCCATTGTGCTTCAGCGTTATGGGTAAGTATGGCCAGAAGAGATAATGACAATAGCACGCGACTGACCAAGCCCGCAAACGCGGGCCTGGTCTCACATGCTTCAGAATAGATTAATGTAGTCTTCCGCATATCTTGAAATAGAAACCATGATCCCAAAGGGTACACGGACTACCGGTAAGATCACCGTATGTTCTCACAATGAACCAGTTGGTTATTGGGAGTACCATTAATCCATTCCAGGGTGCCGGTAGAGTTGGATTCAGTCCCGTGACAGTAACACTCCCACAGCTAAGACCTTGAAAGGCGGTCGTATCGTTCAAATTCGCATCCTCTTCTCTCCGGGTGACTGTTATAGAGGCATTCTTCAGTGTGTCAAAACCAGTGATTGGAGCTTTCAGAGTCAAGCAAACGATATAGACACCGACGTGCGGATGGAATATTTTTTGAACACCCACGTCTGCGGTCGCATTGTATCCGATTGTGCTAAACAGGGATCCTGTCCCAGCAGGTATGTCTCCCCATGCTGTGATCGTGTTATCCTTGTAGGTCGAACCATAGAAGGGGGTAATTTGGGGGCTTGTCGATGTGTTGTCGTTCTCTCCATATACCGTCATGTACCCCTTGTTCGCGAACGTCACTGCGTTGGAGCGGTGCAGGTCGTCCGTGCCATTGCCAAAGATGCCCAGCGGATCGTCAGGATGCACTGGGCCGACCGCCATTGACGAACCCATCGGAACATTGTATCTTCCGGCGACGAACTGTGCGTAGCTCTGTGCATTCAACCCAATCCCACCGGGAATAGCGGAGTATTCGCCATTTGTGTCAACGCGGTTTTGCATCCCTCCTGCAATTGTGCTGTGTTCGACGTAAACAGTATTTAATTGCCCGCCTCCGACGACAGAACACCAACCGCTCCCAGCAATAGTGTTTAGAGACCCCCCGCCTATCGTCCCGTGCTGCCCATCTTCAAGAATTCTATTCCCCTCCCCTCCCGCAATGGTACAATAATACTCCTCAATGTCATTGCTTTTTCCTCCTCCTATGAAAGAGTTGTCTCCTTCGAACCTAATCAAGTTTAGTGTGCCTCCTACGATTGCGGATTGGCTTGTGCTGTCTATGGCGTTAGAGAGACCTCCACCGATAACGCTGTGCTCCTGCCCAGACATCGTGAGGATGTGATTTAACTCACCTCCCGTAATGGTTCCGTATGGAGAATTAAGAGTATTTGAGGTACCACCTACGATAGCACTGAACGGTGCCACAATCGAGTTGCCTAATCCACCTCCAAGGAAGCTCCATTTCCCTCCTCCAATGTAATTATCCGAACCTCCAACCAAAACAGCAGTGTCCGAATTGTAATCAATAAGATTATGTGATCCTCCGCCAAGGAATCCCGCGTGTGTATGGGCTGCGTTCGAAAAGCCACCTCCTACCGTGGTATAATTGCCATGCGAGGTATTCCCATGACCGCCACCCAAAAACTGGTAGTATTGGCCATCGAGTATATTATTACTATCTCCCCCAACTATCGAGGAGTAGAGCGTTGAAGTACCGATGGTGTTGTTCCACCCACCACCTATAAACCCTCGCGAGGACTCAACAGTGTTATAGCCACCGCCGACAACCGAACTCGACCAAGCGTTGTATGTGAGGTGGTTCGTCCATCCTCCTCCAATAACACCAAAGCTCGGATTGTCTTCAACATTGGCATACCCCCCTCCGATAAAATTATGATCGGCTCCGGTTGCGTTGATGTAATTACTATCTCCTCCGGAGATCGCGCAAAAAGGTCCTTGTACGAAGTTTCTCCAGCCTCCACTGATCGAAGAATAGTCCGCTCCTTCCACAATGGTGTTCACCTTCCCTCCTGCTATTACTGCGTAGCTCGCTGATGCGATCTTGTTGAATTGCCCACCAGCGATAACAGATTCACCGACTCCGGTTGTATCCCACCCTGTGTTCACTCCTTCGATCCGGTTCGAATCACCGCCTCCGATGAATGTTCCCAATTGTTCGGAGAAGTTATTCTTACCTCCAACAATAGATTCGAGGACATTGGTCAATTGATTGTGTCTTCCGCCTGCAATAACACTTACTCCCTCGGTAACCAGATTTTCTAGACCGCCGCCTATGAAGCTCCCCGTATCGTCACCGTCAAGCGTTAGTGGGGACGCATCTGCGATTTGGTTGTCGCGCCCACCCGCGATCGCAGACAGCCGATTGGAAATGAAGTTATGCACTCCTCCGACGATACTTGACCCTCGGGCGCTGTCATATATCCAATTTCCTCCTCCGCCACCTATAAAACAAAGCGGTGCGTAGCTAAGAATGGTGTTATTCTTGCCGCCTACAATTGCGGAGCTGTCAGAACTGATAGTGTGCCCACTGCCTCCCACAATTGCGCTAAAATTGCTATTTACATAATTTCTGTGATCTCCGGTGGCAGTGTCATTTGCGAAGCCACCACCTGCAATTACGGAGCCTTGTCCGCTGATTTAATTTCCCGTTGTTGGGCTAGATTCGCCCGAGCCGTATCCCGAAACCAAATTCGGGGAGGTCTTCGTACCCAGTTCCACATGATAGACTCTCTTGCGTGGTTCGTGTGAGCCACTGTCCTCAAGGTGGATTTCAAATGCAGAAGTGTTATCCGTTGTCCCGATGAAATGACTCGGAACAGAAGTACCTGTGTTTCCCGTCTCGCCCCAATAATCCGGTGCTGAACTAACCGGCGTGCTCCGAAGGGGCAGGTCGGCTGTTATCGCTTGTGTCAGGGAGTCGTAATGGAATTGAATTCCTCCTTCCGACGAGAGGTTGAGTGCTCCGCCCTTCGTTGAAACTCGTTGTCCATCAAGATTTACTTGTGAGACATAATCCGTAGCCAGCTTACTCGCTGTGATCGAATGATCCGCGACATTCATCGCAAACGGAACTGTGCCGAGCCTTGCGAGCGGTCTCGTTTCAGCCGTGCCGTTTATGCGTGTACCAACCCATACAGGCTCGTCCATGTCGGTGGCCTTCGGTAGTGCCTGGTTAGAGCCAAGTGCTATATTGAAGATACCTTTTCGCACTTCTGTCGCATACGTATCCTGCCAGAGCGGGTGCGCCCCGTTCTCGTCAGAATAGAATGTAACCGTGATAGAATAAGTGCCGCTATCCACAGGCATTCCCGCTTCGTTGGCGAGCGTGCCTTGGTAACTTATCGTCTGGGATTGCGCTCGAACGCCGTATGCGGAGCAGCAGAGAATTGTAAGGAACAATAGGACATGTTTCATGATTGTGTCTTGTGTAAAGTGTCAAACTAGGATTCGCTTGATTTTTATGTAATAAGGCTAACTATGCGAATATAGTACATTTTCACCCGTGAATTACAAAAAGACCGTCGGTGAAAATATCAGAGCACTACGCATTGCTAAGGGCTGGACTCAAGAAAAACTTGCTGTTCGCTGTGAGCTTAGCTTTGAATATGTGAATCGCCTCGAAAATGGTCACGTCAATGTAAGTGTCGGCACCCTCCTCAAAATCTCCAAAGCTCTTCGTTCCGCTGTCATCGACCTTCTAAAAGGTCTCGATTGATCCCCCGCACTCTCACAGCCGCGCGGGTGTTCTGCGGTTCGCATTCAACAAAAGCCTGGAAGACAAGACAACTATGCCACATTGGAATCGCGCGCTCGTTATCGGCGCTTCATCGGGAATCGGGAAGGCGCTGGCAGAACAGCTCCTGAAGGACGGCGCGTCCGTCGCTATGATCGCGCGGCGCAAAGAGCCACTGGATGAGATCGCGAGCAAAGCTCCATCCGGCAAAGCGTTCGTCTATCCGCACGATGTCACCGATTACGACACGACCGAGGCGCTCTTTCAGCAGATCACCAAAGATCTCGGCGGACTCGACCTCGTCATCTACAACTCTGGCGTGATGTTCGCGAGTGAGGAGAACGAGTTCAACTTAAAGAAAGACCGCGAGATGATCGAGGTCAATGTCACGGCGGCCTTCGCGTGGCTGAACGAGGCGGCTCGGCGCTTTCAGCAGACTAAGAGCGGTACGATCGTCGGGATTTCGTCCGTCGCTGGTGATCGCGGTCGCCGCGCAAACCCGGCGTATTGCACCACGAAGGCCGCGCTCACAACCTATCTCGAATCGCTGCGAAACCGACTCTCGAAATACGGCGTAAAAGTCGTCACGATCAAACCCGGATTTATCGACACCGAAATGACACGCGGCAAGCCCGGACTCTTCTGGCTTATCTCCGCCGACAAAGCCGCACAGATTATTCTGAACGCCGCGCGCAAGGGAAAATCAACC
Organism: uncultured Ignavibacteriota bacterium; assembly: GCA_903900335.1. Taxonomy (GTDB): domain Bacteria; phylum Bacteroidota; class Ignavibacteria; order Palsa-1295; family Palsa-1295; genus PALSA-1295. The sequence goes on from CAIUMP010000057.1 coordinate 19,033, forward strand.
GCGTATGTACCTGGCCGCTGGCGTTATGTATCGCTCATCCTGCGGCACATTCCGTCGTTCATCTTTAAGCATTTGCCTGTTTGATGGAAGAGAGTTTTGTCTTGCCTATCGAACGCCTCGAACCGCTGAAAGGCTGGGGCGGTGCTGTGGGTGCGGCGGCGTATGTCTATCGCCCTTCGACGGGGGGTCAACTCAAGGAGGTGTTCGCAACCGCACGCGCGACGGGCCGCACGATCACCCTTCGCGGCGCTGGCCGAAGCTATGGCGACGCATCGCTCGGACGCGAGAACATCGTGATCGAACTGACACGGATGAATCGCATTTTGGATTGGGATCCGGTGAGTGGCATCATCACATGCGAACCGGGCGTCACCATTGAGCAAGTATGGAGATATGTTATCGAAGATGGATACTGGCCACCAGTTGTGTCCGGCACGATGTATCCAACGCTTGGTGGTGTGCTTGGGATGAACATTCACGGTAAGAACAACTTCGTCGCGGGGCCAATCGGCGAACATGTGTGTGCATTCACATTCCTTGCGGCATCAGGCGAAGAGCTTAGCGTTGGCCGCGAGACTGACCCAGATCTGTTCTACTCCATGATAGGAAGTTTCGGAATGTTCGGCGTCTTCACTTCCATCAAGATGAAGATGAAGAAGGTCTATTCCGGTGATCTTGATGTGAAGGTTTATACGTCGGATAATTTGCATGGGCTGTTCAAGATTTACGAAGAGCGCATTCCCGAGTCGGATTATCTCGTCGGATGGATTGACGCATTTGCAAGCGGTGATAAACTCGGACGCGCCGTTGTACATCAAGCGAATTACCTGAAACCCGGCGTCGATCCAACGCCGAAGCAATCACTTCGCGCCGCGCATCAGGATTTGCCGGATACACTCTTCGGATTCATTCCGAAGTCCATCATGTGGATCTTCCTTCGTCCATTCACTAACAATGTCGGCTTCAAGCTTGTGAATTGGGCGAAGTTCTGGTCATCGAAGATCAGTCCGAAGAAGCAGATGCGACAGGCGCATGCGGCATTTGCGTTCTTGTTGGATTACGTTCCGAACTGGAAGAAGTCCTATGGCAAAGGCGGACTCATTCAATTTCAATCGTTCATTCCGAAGGAGTCTGCAGAGGAGGCGTTTCGTGCGCAGTTCACTGTATGTCAAAGCGTGAACATGCCGCCGTATCTCGCTGTCTTCAAGCGTCACCGTCCCGACAAGTTCTTGATGACACACGCGGTCGATGGCTTTTCACTCGCACTTGATTTCAAAGTAACCCGAAAGAACCGCGCAAAGCTCTGGAAACTCACTGAACGTTTGAACCAGATCACGCTCGATGCTGGTGGCAGATTCTACATGGCGAAGGATGCTACGTTGACACGTGAGGCATTTCGGCAATATCTTGGTGAAGAGACGCTTGCGAAGTTTGCGGCACTGAAGAAGCGGTTTGATCCGGATAATGTTTTGGTCAGCGAACTCTCGAAACGGTTGCTATAGGGACCTGCGCTGCACTCCCTACGGTTTGACGAAGACGCGGTCTCGCCAACGAAGCACAAACGCGCTATCTAATATCTTGAAGACATCGAGATACTCCGGCATCGGCAGCCGCTCCAGATGCACCTGACGACTGACCTCCGCAAAGTCCGAACGATCGTGACGCATTAGCAATAGCACAGGTCGCGAAGTGTGAATCGGAATGAGAGAATCATATAAATTGTCCCGGTGGAATTCCCGCGCGCGCCCGACTGCTAATGCGCCGGGATGATTGAAATCGACTTCTATATCATACGTCGTCGCACGCGGCGTCAACAAATAGCACCAGCGCGACCACCACGAAGCGATGATGACTTGGTTCGAATCATCCGCGCCATTTGCAATAAGCACCCTCAGAGTTTCGTTGTTGATGTTATCGACAGCCTGAATGCCGGAGAGATTTGTGTATTCGAACGCACGGTTAGCAAGTGTGGCATACCGCTCGCGCGAACTGGATAGGCGATTGAGCGCACCATGGACGAAGGAGTTGCGCGTGTTTTCGTTGTTGTATCGCGCTTGGCTTGTTCCGGGCCAGGGGATGAAGAACCAGAGGCAATTCGCAATCGCTGTAAAGCTGGTCAGCACAATCACATTGCGCGTAATGATGGGTCGAGTTAGGCGCAGCTTGTTCTCTGGCTTTCGCTTGGTGCGTTCGGCGAGCCAGATTGCTGCTTGATCGGTCAGAACCGCCACGATAAGAATGGCGCTTGGTACTACATTTAGCAAATATCCCGCCTTCATGAAGAAGATCGTGAAATAGAACAGCAGTGCGGGTACCGGAAGCATCACGACATACAGAGCTTTGGCATTGACTGCATACTGTTTCACAAACCGAACAACTCTACCAGGAAACACAGCGAGGATTAGGAGACACATGACCATTGCCGCTCCCATCCCCATTGGCAGATTGAACGCCACCTTCGCAATCAGATCCCACTGGCTCTGCCAGCTATTGCCGAAAAGCACAGACTGCGTTTTGAAGTTGATCTCGTGTTTGGCAAACTCAAGATACGTTGCGAGGCCTCCGGATTCGCGGAGAAGTTCTCCAAGCCAAAGAGCTGTCGTTGCAATGAATGCCAAACTCGCAAGCACGAGATGCTTCCCTCGGATGCGGCTCTTCCATAAGACATAGACAGTCGCTGGCAGAAAAAACACGAGATCGTTTTGTCTCGCGGCTCCTGCGAGAGAGAGCAGAAGCAGAAGGAAATATGCAATGAACGTGTTGTCTTGTTGCCTCAGCAGCTTAAGTCCTGCATAGAGCATTGCGGAAGCAAAGAACGCCTCATGTGCGTAGATTGCCGCCACCTCTCCGTGAAACCAGAAGAGCGGTGTTGTCAGCCATACAATTGCGGCAATGATCGCAACACGCTCGCCTCGAAGCTGCGCAGCTGCGCGCCATAGGAACAGAACGGCTCCAATCGAGAGAAGGAGGCTAACCCAAATAAGTCCGCTATTGATGTCGCCAGTAATCCACGAGAGCAATCGCCCGGGCAGGATATGCAGTATATACCCTGGCATTTGCGGCGTTACTTCGCGGAGATCGAAGCGGAATGTGGCGACGGCGAAGTTGATCGAATCGAATTCGAAGAACGTCTTCGCGCGAAATGGCAAGCGTGTTGCAAGCGTCGCGAGAGCGAGCGCAACGCCGGTAAGTGACCGTAATCTTCGCGCGTTAAGAGCCATGCTCCGCCTCCTTCACCCGATAGATGCTTAGAATGGTGTCGGCTGATGAAGCCAAAGGCAATCGCACTCGAAACTGCGCTTGGAGCAGCAACGAATCGTGATGATGCGAGAAGAACGTAGGGTTGAGTCGATTATAGATCACAAATAGAGTAGCCCGAGCGCTACGTGCTGCTTCCCAGACCGAATCCTGATTGCTGTGAAGGGACCAGATGCTTGGCGATACGAGACCGGTGAGATCGATAACCGGATGACCCAGATAATAACCGATCGCGCCGACATCATCCACGGCAAGAATATCAGTGGGTCGCATGTTCGTTCGAAGCCAGTCGACGGCCGCCAAGTGCTGGTCATTAATATTCCGAACGGATTCTGCTGCGATAAGCGACCAGCGCCCCGTCTCCATCGCGCCGGCGAACAGAAGTGCGAACGCAATACCTGTACGCCATCGTGTGAGATGGGTCAGCCGCTGTTCAAACGCACTCCATCCAGAGACTCCCAGTATGATGATGAGCGGGAACACGGAGAAGAAATATCTTCCATGATGACGGAATTGGGGTGCGACGAACGACTGAAGAATCGGCAATCCAACGGCGATAACGAACACGAACGTCGTGTTGTCCTTTTTCCAGGATGCAAAGAGCCCGGCAGCCGCCAACCCGAACAACACAACATTGTTGCTGGCAATCACTTTGATAGCAAACCACAAATAGTTGATGTTGGGAAGGATCGAAATGTGTGCACCTTGAACGAGACTGGAGTGGGACATGAAATGATCCTGTGTGACCATCGGAAGCAGCAGAGCCGGGGATGCAATTGCGAGGAGCAGACATCCAACCATCGGTACATTTCGCGTGTCGGTTTGCTTTCGAATGCCGACCCACAGCCAGTCCAAGGCACAGACGACTGCCACAAAGACGAACTCCGGTCTAGCCAGTAGGCCAAGACCGAGCCACACAGCCTCGCGACCACGAAGAATGTTTCGTTGACGGGATCGCATGTGCTCCTCAACAGTTAGTAACATTAGTAGCGCCGATAGTGCCGTTTCCATGCCACTCATGCCGCTCCAGGCAAGGCGGGAGCAAAGCACAGCGGCCCAGCCAGCGATCCGGGCATGCGACTCCGAAAGGCCGAAGACATCTCGAGAAGCGCGGTAGACTCCTGGGGCAATAATAAGGTAGCTAAGAATGGAAAGGGTTATAGCGATTAGCTCAAGTCTGCTTGTGAACAGGCCTCCAATCGCGATCAGAGATACCCACAACGGTGATGTATCAGCCGTCAGCGTCTCCCCGGGATTGAACGAGAAGCTATATCCGTGCAGGAGATTGCTCGCATACTGGCAATGGATATAGACATCATCAAGCGGCACTCCAACGAGAGAAACATAATTGACCGTGGGAGGTGTGCCACTCTGAAGCATCAGGAATTGAGTAGCACCAAAACAGATCATGGTGAGAACTCCTCCGAGAACCAGAAAAGCCTCGATACGGTATCGACGAAAGAGGGTTGCGATGCTTTGCACCGCTTACTTCATATAAATGATCGTGAACATCGCAAGAGCGTAGGCGATGAAATTGAGAATCATCGGGACATCCGAAAGTACCACTTCGGTGGGGTTCTCGCCGAGGTTCTTCTGGTGCAGAAGATAGAGATAGCGAAAGACACCATAAAGAACGAAAGGGGTTGTGAGGATAAGATTCTCCGTGCCAAACATCTTCACCGTTCGCTCGGAGACGGTGTAAAGCGCGTAGCTAAAGACGAAACCGCCCGCGCAGATCGTTAGCATCTGCTCGACGAACGCCACGGAGTAGTGCTCCAACACTTTGCGTGTATCAAAACTTTTGCCGTCTGAATCCTTCGTGCTAAGCGCGACGAGTTCGCTTCGCCGCTTCGCAACTCCCAAGAATAGCGAGAGAAACATCGTGGTCAGCAGAAGCCATGAGCTTCGCGGAACATCCAGCACGAATGCCCCGCCTATGACTCTCAGCATGAAGCCAATCGCGATCACAAATACATCAATGAGCACAAGGTGCTTCAGATAAAAGCTGTAGGCAAGGTTCATCGCGAGATAGACCGCGAGACATGCCGTGAAACGAACATCGAGACCAGCCACGATGCCCGCAACAATTGCGATCAATACTACTGCGATCAACGATGCTTGGGTGATCGAGATTTCGCCCGAGGCGATAGGGCGTAACCGCTTCTTGGGATGCGCGCGGTCGCGCTCGCGATCGGCCATATCGTTGACAACATAGACGAAGCTCGCCATGAAGCTAAACGCGAAGAAGCCTCTGAGTGAAAGCAACACGAAACTGGGATCGAGCAAGTGCTGCGAAAATACCAGCGCCGTGAAGACGAAGAGATTCTTCGTCCACTGTTTGGGACGGATAAGGCGAAGAACGGCGCTGGGTGACATTATGCGGTTGGTGTTATCGTGTTCCCTTAACACCTCTTCGGTAACGACCTATTCCCGAACAGAGCATCATTCCCAAAAGCGTCAAACCCGAGATCCAATAACCGGCCCGTTCCTGCCAACTCTTCTGTAATCTCCACTCGGCCGTGTACTTTCCGCTTGGTAAATCTGCGACCATGCGACCGATCGAATCTGGCCACACCTTCAACTGCGAATCCGGTACGTACAAGTGCCAGGCAGGCCAATAGGATCGGTGGAATGTCACCCGATGGGGTTGCGTGAAATTCAGGTCCAAAGTTTGCGATGTTGCGAGTCGTGGGTGTGCGAGAAAAGATTCACTGGGAGTAATATTCCCCCAAGGAAGCAGCTCCGGCTCCGATGCGTGTCTGTCCACCAAGTCTTCGAGTGTTGCTGAAACAACGAACTTCGTGAAGACCGACGCATATTCCGGTGCGTCGAAGTTGGGTCTCCCATCAAAGTGCTTACTTGGGTGGATATGCAGCATCACGAGGAAGATCGGGTAGATCGAGCCGAGAGCCCAAATGGTAGCAACGAACGTCATCGCGCGCTGCATGAACGTGTGTCTGGCAACGGCAACAAGGATCGAAACGAGAATGACCACATCAATATAGAATCGCCATCCCCCTTGAATCAGATCAAATCCGGGCACGTGCTCCCATATCGGAAGACTTACTACCGGGATCTGAAGGAAGACGATCGCGGAACAGATCATCGCCGCCACGCGGATTCCCCGTGACTCTTGAGGAGAAAGGGACTTCATGTCTGAGAGCCATCGGACGGTGAGAAACCCAACGGCACCGATACCGATGTAGATAAGGCCAATATGATATAGTGCACCGAGGTCTCGCCCATGTAAGAATAGATCAATAAAGTAGCCCGGATCCCTCGATTGGCCGTTTACCAACCAGACCTGTTCCAAATGGGAATAGGATCGGTATTGAAATATGGGAATCAAGAAAAATGCTACAAGTAGAATGGATAGCACTCCCCCAAAAATCACGTCGCGGATAAGACGCCAACGTAGCTTTTCCCATTGCGCCAACCCGCCGAGCACCATCGTGACCACGGTGAGAACCGTCAAGGGAATATTTGACAAGCATATCAAGGCGCATGAAACCGCCAGGAGGATAATCCCCTTCTGCCGTGAGTTGGAATCGGATTCGTGCAGAAGTAGAATCGCGTACCAAACGAGAGGGAAGAACGCGTAGCCGAAATGGGCGGATCCAGATCTGTTGTACAACTCAGCAATTCGGAAGGGAGCGAAGGCAAAAAGCGCTGCGCCCACCATTGCCTGCCACCGCGACGCGGAGATGTGATCGAGCAGTAGTTTTGCTGAGAAGTAGCTGCCTATGGTTGCCAGAAGTCCGGTAAGCTGAAAGAGTTGACTCGCATCGCTAATACCCGTGAGCATTTGAACAATAGCGCTCTCATAGAACATCATCGGGGGGTAAAAGTAGAGCGCTGGTGCCCCGAGTCCTCCAAACGAGTCGTTGATCCAATGCGGAAAAAGGATTCCGCTCTTTAGCATTAGCCAGAAGCGTGAATTCCACCAGATCAAGTGTGAGGCATCAACGCCATCCGTCTTTGCAAAGAAGGGCGCAATCAGTTGCAGGAGTATGACAAGCCCGAGTAGGATTTGAAGGCCACGTGAGAGCCTGAATGGATGGGATCTATGCGGGTGAGACAACATTCTTCTTTCCAATCCTGCCCGTCAGAAGCAGCAACATCAAACTTATACCCGAGATCCAAAAGCCCGTCGTCTCGATCGATGCTCGTTCGAGATGAATGGATAGCCTGTGCGCTCCGACGCCTACAGCGACCACGGCTCGTCCGATGCTATCCGTTGCGGATTCGACCCTGCTTCCGTCAAGATCGAGCTTCCATTCGGGCCATGCAAATTGGTGTAACGTGACGAGGTGAGGTTTCCTCACTTCGAGAGCGTACTCTTTTGTCAAAGCGCCGCTTTTCAGGAGCCGTGTACTTTCCGCATCACCAAACTCGGGGGTTGCTAAAAGGAATTCGTCATGAAGGTGCGGAAGGAATGCCTTCTGTACGGCCGATTCTACATGGAGATTGGAGACGGGAAGGTACTCCGCAGAATCCATCCACACACTTGCTCCATGCGGATGGAGCCGAACACTAAAGAGCACCAACAGAGAGAGTCCCACCGCGGACCATGACCAGATGGCTCCAAGTCGGGTTGCGAACACTTTCCACTGTTCCCCGGCGCGAACGCTACCGACCAACAGAGAGACGAGCAGTACAGAGAAGATACCAAAACGTATATGGAATTGTACGATCTTGAAAGGGGGCAGGTAAGACCAGATTGGAAGATTGAGATAGGGAATTTCAATCATCAAGAAGAATAGGACTACTAATCCAACGATCATTGTAGCTTGAGTTCGATCTCCGCTTCTTCGAAGCCTCCACCACAAAACAAGAATTGCCGCGTGGGTGCAAAAGATGATCAGTGCCTGGACAACAAACGTCAGCTCACTGCGCGACAGTAATGCGGGTAGCCAATTGCCTGGATCTCGCTGGTGCCCGCCGGGATTCCAATAGGTTGTAGATTGGATGAATTGTTGAAAGTGAAGAGCAGGAAGGTAATGATAGAGCGATAGTGCAGTCCCGAGCGCAACACCGAAGGCTGCGCTAACCAGCGTCATCCAACGCAGTGATTTCCAACCGAGCGCAACGATCACTACTATCAGGATCGCCATTGCAACGGCAAGCGGGAGTGACGTCAAAAGCAAACATGCCCAGGATAAGGCAAGCGTGATGCTTGGGCGAAGTCCCCGCTTCGGATCCAAGCACTCTACAAGCCCCGCGATCACCAACGGCACAAAAATGAACGCCATGGGTTGCGATAGAGAGCTTCGGGTGTAGAGGTCAAATAGGCGATAGGGCGCGAACGCATAGAGGAGACTTCCTAAGACGGCATCCCTCTTGGAGCCGTCCAGCTTGCGCAAAAGGTAGTAACATGCAGCGCCACTTGCGACTGTCGAGAAAAGACCGGCGATATTATAGACTGTCTCCGGGCGCAAGATGCCGGTCAGCCCAATGATCGATGAGGTGACATAGTAGGTCAGAGGAGGATAGAAGTAGAATGTGGGCGCCCCTAAACCATGGAAGCCATCCGGCAGCCACGTTGGTACAAGAATTCCCTGACGAAGCAGATCGAAAAAGGCCGTGATCCAGTGCAGATGCGTCGTTGCATCATCCCCATCAACGGGGGCGAAGAACGGGATGATGAGGCCAAGGAGGGTCGAGAGGGAGATGCCGACGATGAAGGCCTGCCGAAACCGCTGTTCCACTGGCCGCCTGGGGATCTCCGATGCCGAACGTTGTAGGCCTCGTTTCACGAATCTAGGACATCATTGTGAACGAATTCGATTGACGTTCCCAGCGGCTAGAATACTACCGACTCCACATACTCCCCGAACGGCACTTTCAGCGTGTCGATCATCTCACCGAGCGTCACGTAATTCCGCGCAGCCTTGATGAGCACGGGCATCAGGTTCGTGTGCCCGAATCCCGCTGCCTGAATTTCCGCGATCGACTCCGCAACATCATGAGCCGAGCGATTCGCCTTCACCTCCGCGAGCTTCCGCTTCTGCGCACGCTCGACCTCTGCCGAGATTTGCAGAATCGGAATCGTGATCTTCTCGTCCTTTTCGACAAACTCATTGATACCAACGATAAACTTCTCCTTGCGGTCCAACTCGATCTGATAGCGATACGCCGCGTCAGCAATTTCGCGTTGGAAGAATCCAGCTTCAATCGCCGGAATCACTCCACCCAATGCATCGATCTGATCGAAGTAGGTATTGGCTTCGCGTTCGAGACGATCAGTTTCGGACTCGACGAAGTACGATCCGCCTAATGGATCGACAGTATTGATTACGCCGATCTCATACGCAATGATCTGCTGCGTTCGAAGTGCGATCTTCACAGCCTTCTCGCTCGGCAATGCGAGCGTTTCATCCATCGAATTTGTGTGGAGGGATTGCGTACCACCAAGCACTGCCGCGAGAGCTTCGTAAGCAGTGCGCACAATATTATTCTCCGGCTGCTGCGCTGTGAGCGAGCATCCCGCCGTCTGCGTATGGAATCTGAGCGCAAGCGACTTCGCCGACTTCGCGCCATACTTCTCCTTCATCCGACGCGCCCAGATTCTGCGCGCCGCACGGAGCTTTGCAATCTCCTCGAAGAAATCAATATGCGAATTGAAGAAGAAGGAAATACGCGGAGCAAACGAATCCACATCCATTCCACGCGCGATGCAATGCTCGACATACGTGAACCCATCGGCAAGCGTAAAGGCCAACTCCTGCGCGGCGGTCGAACCGGCCTCGCGAATATGATAACCGGAGACCGACACCGGATTCCACTGCGGCACCTCGGCGGTGCAATACTCGATCATATCCGTGATGATCCGCATCGACGGCTCCGGCGGATAGATGAACTCCTTCTGCGCGATATACTCTTTCAGAATATCGTTTTGCAGCGTGCCCTGAAGCTTGTCAAACGCCACGCCCTGCTTCTCGGCAACGCAGAGATAGTAGGCAAAGATCATCGCCGCCGGCGAATTGATGGTCATCGAAGTCGAGACCTTATCGAGCGGAATACCGGCGAAGAGAGTCTCCATATCTTTCAGCGACGAAATCGCTACGCCGCAAATCCCGACCTCGCCCTCGCTCCACGCATCGTCGGCATCGCGGCCCATGAGCGTCGGCAAATCGAACGCGGTCGAAAGGCCGGTCTGACCATGCGCGAGCAGATACTTGAACCGCTCGTTCGTATCCTCCGGCGTACCGAACCCGGCGAACTGCCGCATCGTCCAGACCTTGCCGCGATACCCGTTCGGATGAATCCCGCGCGTATATGGAAACTGCCCCGGAAAACCCACATTCTCGACAAAATCGGCCGGATCATTCGCGTGGCTGGTGCCGACCCCGGCACCAGGACCATAGAGAATATCGAGCGGCTTGCCGGAAAGCGTCGTGTACTTCATCCCGGTCGTCTTCGCCGTTTCGGCCTTCGACTTCCACAGCCTGAGCGCCTCCTGATACTCGAAACTTTCCTCGAATTTCGTCGCAGCACCGTTCGTCAGACTGCCCAGCAGATCCGCTCCTAATAATTCACCCTTCTCATTTACTTCCGGCATAGTATTCTCCCTTTGCGAGGCAGAACAGGGGGGGAATTTGTTTCGTCCCCGGAGGGCAGGCTAGCGATGGGTGGCGAACACCTAGTCATTTAGGCGGAACTCTCTTGATGGCAATAGTTTTTCATTGACGTGCGTGGATTCGCACGATTATCAATCACTCTGCTGGATAGCAGAAGAAACGAAAAAAGAACATGAACACAATTAGCTTCTCGACGGCTATTGCCCGTCGTTATATTGACCCGCTTACCTCAACTGATTCCGACATCCGCATCGAGCACCACCTGTTGCTCTGCGAGGCCAAAGGCATCCCGGCGGATATCCCAACCGACCCAAACCCCCGAGAACAAAATATCGATCGCGGAATTTACAAGGATGTTCAGAAGAGCCTTCTTGATGCTCAAGATCTAAGTTTTCACCTCAAGAATAAGGGTATTACTATAATCGCCAAGTCGGTTACACTTGACGAAAAGAAAGAACGAGCCATCGTGGAATTCGAGCCGGGTGATGGTATTGTTGACGGAGGCCATACTTATAACATCCTTGTCAAAAATCTGGCGGATTGTCCAGAGCATCAGTTCGTTAAATTCGAAATACTTACGGGAGTACCCCGATACCTTGTTGAATCGATTGCTCAAGGGCTGAACACTTCCGTGCAAGTCACGAAGATGAGCCTCGATAATCTTGGAAAGCGATTCGAGTGGATTAAGGAGATACTCGACAAGAAGGTGTATGGCAGCAAGATTGCGTACAAGCAAAACGCCGAAGGTGACTACACGGTGCGGGACATCGTAAGTTTTCTCACGCTATTCAATATCGATCTATTCCCCGAGGGTATGGAGTATCCTAAGATCGCATATACGAGCAAGGAGGAATGTTTGAAGCGGTATGAAAAGAATACGGAAAGTTACCGCAAATTGGCACCAATACTCCCGGACATTCTCGACCTAAGCGACCAGATTCAGCTTCGAGGAAGGGATTTATACAATAAGAAGTACGCCGGTAGAGGGGGTGGGCTTGCATTCTATCAAAGCAGAAAACGCGGGAAGTACCAATTCGTTTTTAGCGCAGAGGAAGCTGCATACAAGCTTTATGACGGCGCTCTGTTTCCTATTCTCGGCGCATTTCGTTATCTGGTTGAGGAACACGAGGGAGCATTTCGGTGGAAATTAGGCGCATACTCAAAAGTTCTCGCACTCCTCGATAAGATCGGCGGTGACATGATTAACGCGACGAAGAATACGAGCGATAGTAGGGGAAAGAACCCCACTCTCATTGGTAAGGACGACTCTCACTGGGAAAACCTATATAAAACCGTCGCCCTCGCCTACCTTGAAGGTAAATTGCTTGGCTCATAACAAATTGTGAAGAGGTAAATATGACTAATAAAGAATTGTGCCTCAAGCTACTCCATGCAGATACGGAGTTAGAAGTGATCGGCCTTCTTGACAGCCAGGGCTACTGGGGAAACGAGGCAGCGTGGCGCTTCTACGGCGACAACGAAATGAACTTCAGCATCGCGGGAAACCAGCAGGCAAGCTCTGATGCGGCGCTAGTCGAGAAGATAGTGAACGCATTGGATGCACGCCTGCTCGGAGCATGCGTAGGCGCAGGCATTGATCCCGTTGGTCCCGGTGCCCCACAATCTATCCCGGAAGCGGTGACGAAATTTTTCGGGGGTGTCCCCCCGGCAAAACTTGCTCAAGGGACGACGGTAACTGCTACGGGTTACAAACCTCAAAGCGGCAATCCCTGCATTACAATTTGCGACAGCGGAGAGGGTCAAACCCCGGATGAACTGCCTGCGACATTTCTATCTTTGCCCAAAGATGCGTCAAGGAAGGCCAGAATTCCGTTCGTCCAGGGAAAGTTTAATATGGGCTCAACTGGAGTTCTTCGGTTCTGCGGCAAAAATAATCTTCAACTCATTATTAGTAAGCGTGATCCGCGCTTGCTGGGACTACGAACCCAGCGGGATGAAGAATGGGGTTTTACCGTGGTGAGGAGAGAGTCGGCGACAAATGAGCGGCTTATCTCGACTTATACCTATTTAGCTCCTCTTGAGAGTGACGTCGCACCGCGTCTCGGTAGGGTACTCAGTTTTTCAGCAAACGCACTACCTTTCTTTCCCTTGTTGAACAAGCCGTACGAGCGAGATGCTGAGTGGGGAACCTCTGTGAAGCTCTACGAGTACCAGCCAACGGGATATAGCAGAAGTAACATACTTAGGAAAGGAGGCCTGCTCCGTAGAGTCGATCTCCTCCTTCCGAAAGTTGCTCTTCCGGTACGGTTCCACGAATGTAGGGACTTTCGTGGCCACGCAGGGAGCTTCGATACCTCACTGACTGGAATCGTCAATAGACTCGAAGAAGCAAGCTCTAATCTTGAAGAGGGGTTCCCTAACAGCGCTCAGATGGTTGTTGAAGGTGAGACCTTCGGGGCTTCGATCTACGCCTTTAAAAAAGGAATGTCAGACACCTACAAAGGGAAGACTGAAGGGATTCTTTTCGTCTTTAATGGACAGACCCAAGGAATTCTCCGATCGAGTTTCTTTCAACGGGTGGGGATGAGCTACCTTGCAGACTCCCTCCTGGTGGTATTAGATTGTAGTATGATGAGTCCTCGGAAACGCGAAGACCTGATCGCAAATAGCCGTGACCGACTCGCTAATACAGAATTTCGGAAGCGGATCGAAGAGGAGCTTGCGGAACTATTGAAGTCTCATTCTGGGCTACGAGAGTTGAGAGAGCAAAGGAGAAGGGCGGACGTTGAGGACAAGCTTGTTGATTCCAAGCCTCTCGAAGAGATATTACAGAAAATAATTCAGAAATCGCCCTCGCTCTCTTCATTATTCCTTTCTGGGCTGCGACTATCATCACCGTTTAAAAGTCAGACTGTCGCTGCCTCAGATCATAAATTTGTCGGAAGACACTTCCCCACCTACTTTCGCTTCAAGGGACAACCGGAGGGTGAACAGCTAAAGCGCGAAGCACATCTCAATTCTAGAAGCAAGATCAGCTTTGAAACGGACGTTGAGAATGACTACTTTACCCGTACAAGTGACCCCGGAAATTACTTGTTGCGCGCTACGTCGGAATCACTTTCGGAGATCTCAATTGATTCCTTTATTAATCTGCGTGAAGGTGTAGCGACACTAAATTTGACCTTGCCGGATACCGTCGAAGTGGGAAGCGAGTTGTATATTGAGATCACTGTTCATGACTCCGCTCATATTGATCCATTCAGTAACTCCCTCGTCCTGAAAGTCTTTCCGGAGAAAGTTACAACGGGAGGATCAACGACGAAACCACGAGTTACTCCTTCGGATGAAACAGGTAAAGATTCGCACAAGCCCCAAGGGATACAGCTACCGAAAGTAAAGCTGATTCGCGAGTCAGATTGGGCCTCCCAGAACCCTCCGTTCGATAAGTACACTGCCTTGCGTGTGAAACACGCAGGATTGGAGGACGCGGACGGAAAGTCAATTCCAGTCTTCGACTTCTACTTGAACGAGGATAACATCTATGCTCGCACGGAATTAAAACATTCGAAACTGATTCCAGAAATTGTGCGTGCGCGATTTCGCTACGCAATGATTCTCCTCGGTCTCGCAATGATTCACAACCATTTACACATTTCTAATTCTCGATCAAAGGATGCCGAATCCGAGGATGAGACCGAGTTGCCAGACCTCGAAACCGAGATAGAAAGAGTCACATCTGGGATAGCAGCTGTAATCTTGCCAACGATTGACGAGCTGGGAGGTCTAACCGAAGAAACGAGCAAGATGCTTAATTCGGTGGTGTCAGAGGATGAGGACTAAGCCTATGGAATAGAACAACTTCCATTTTTGTGTTTTCGGAGGTGGTAACATTAGTGTACCACTTCCGATTTGGAACCTCACGCCAAATTCTTGCATCTGCTTGAACTGCTTCTTGGAATCCGGCAGCTTTCATTGTTTGAAGGTACTCAGGAAGTTGCCAATCCGGCTCAGAAAAAGCGAGCATTTGCACCACGAGCGTTTCGTGGTTACATAGCGCAGCGATTGACTTAAAGCTCTCCTGGATTCCTGCGAAGTAAGTTTTGAGTCCTGCTTCGTGTCGGCTGCCCAAATTGTAGTAGCTCGCTGTCTGTCCATCAAGTGAACTTGCTAGCCAATACGGAAACGCTGTCTCGCGCCGCCCTTTAATTTGCCACCGATGGTAAAGAAGGTGGACACCTGGATAGGGCGGTGAAGTAAGTACGAGTTGCGGTGTCACACCGATAAACCTTCTATCCTGTTCGATTCCGATAACTGATCGGTTAATCGCTTTTGGTTTATTAATGTCAACGTTCCGGCCCGCAGCTACTGCCTCCGTATAGGCCCGCATCCCATCAAGCATGGAAGACGCATTCAGCCTGAATTTTATTCTTGCTTCTGCCAAATTCGGAATGACCTTGCGATTGTCGAGTGCCCATTGACCTGTCCTCAGTGCAACCACCCTGATAAAGTCGCGTCCGCGCGGAGGAAGGGTGTTCGATGATGCTACCACAAACTCGAAAAAATGACGTAACCGCCAAGTCCCGACAGCTTCCATATGGTGCTTGTAGTGAGAATCCACCACTTCCTCACGAATCCAGGAAGGTAGTGGTGCTTCGGTGATTTGTTCCACCGCCTGCCGGACGGCAGAAATATCCTTCTTGGTTAGCCTTGATGTCTTAACTTTTGAAACAAAGCAAGCAAGAGAATTTATGTCTGTCCCTATGGCATTTCGTCCCGCCGCATGTGCTTCGACGAGGGTTGTTCCGCCACCAGCGAAAGGATCTAATATTGTATCTCCTGGCTGAGTAAAGGCTTGAATTGCTTCACGGACGAACGAGGGTGAAAAACGGGCTGGATACTTGTAGAAATCATGCGTCAAACCTGAAACGCGTTTCACGTTCCTGGCAGCTTCAATCAAGGCTTCTGAAATCTGAATGTTTTCCACCAGTCAAAGATAGTATAAAAAAATCCAAAAAGCAAATCTAAAGCCAGGTAAGTGCATAAGTGGGGACGAATGGGGATAAGTGGTGTTTCTCGAAAATTGTTCCGCAATCGGTCTCGGAAAGATTTCTCCCGCTACTTCGGAGTCTCGGGAACAGCAAAATAATTATGGAAAGCCATTTCTGTCTCCCAGACAAAAAGCTGTAAGTCGTTGGGTGTTGCACATAGAATGCGATTATTCTCGAAATAATTGCCTTTGCCGGGAACTCATTTTGCGTTTTTCGTGTTATATGCGCACGGGAATTCCGTTTATTTCCATCTACTTGTGCTCCAGCAGCCACTTATTGTTTTGCATTTCGAAACGTATTCGCTTTTTGAGGAGAGGTCGTCCGTTCATGAACATTTTCCGGACACACACATCAAGTTATTTTATAGAACTCCATCCCACAGAAAGATTCATCTGAGCATAATAATGGACAGGCTACCTCTTAGAAGGTGGCCTTTTCTTTTGGCGGTAATCTCAAACACAGCACCGGGACTCTTCCGGCTCCCCGCCAAGTTTGCCCATGCGATGAAGCTCACCGATCTCTCCAATCTCGCCGCGCTGCTCTCGCCGGAGGACGCCGCCGATCTCGCGCGCCAGGAAACCGCGAAGAAGGCCAAGCGTAAGATTGGCGAAGGACAGGACGTGCGCGTCTATTTGGATAAAAAAGCGCGACGCGGGAAATCGGTGACGGTCGTTGCGGAGCTGCGGCTGTCGTCCGAAATGCGCGATAAGCTCTCGAAGGATTTGAAGCAGAAGATGAGCGTTGGCGGAACGGTCTATGAC
>CAIUMP010000058.1 GCA_903900335.1 uncultured Ignavibacteriota bacterium
CACGCAGATAATACACCCCATCCGGCAAGGAGGAGACCTCCAGCGCCGCCCTCTGGCCGGAAACCTCCCGGCTTAAGCGCAACTTGCCGAGCACATCCAACACCCCCACCTCCACCGGCACCGAAGGTGCCGAGGCAAAATGCACCCTCACCTCGCTGCCTGCCGGATTGGGCTCTACGCTCTCGATCTGAAACGGCGAACCGGTGGACATGTAGCGAAGAAGGGTAGAATCCCCACAGCCATCGAAATCAATCTCCACGCTATCGGCGCCATCTGCGGAGAGGGCTTGGCAATCGCAGTTCAGGCGCTTGCCGAAGAGGTGTGCATAATCGAGATAGATTTTGGCCGAAGGAGACGCGAGATACGTATTGAACGTAAGCTGCAAGATGGGATTCGGAAGCTCCGCGTTCGAATCTCCCTTGATGGTGAGATCGAGAACACCACCGCGCGTGCTGGAATCAGTAATAACCCACGATGGCGGCAGTTTCACACTCCGGAAACCCAGTGCCGGATCGAACCGGATGACGATATGCCCGGAGTCAATGCCAAGTTGGGATTGATCGGCGGTGAGATTTACCGACACTGTGTTGCCCGCTTTAATACTGGTTTGCTTCGTGCTGTCGGGAAAAGAAATACCAGTTGCGAAGTACTGCATCGAATCGAGATTCGTCATCCATAAGGCATGTCCGAATAGCGAATCCTCAGTAATAATGTAAGCATAAGGATACTTGATAAAAGAGCGCTGGCGCCAAACTTCCGTCGAACGCGGACTGCAAAGATATTTCCAAGAAAGCCCCTGGTCGGACGACATGTAACACCCGCTCTTGAGTGTAACAAATAGATGTGAGATGTCACCGCCAACCCAGCCGGAACTCCGCGAACCGGTCCAGTCATCCGCTTCAGGGAAAGTGTAAAGAATATGCCAAGTATCCCACGCATCATCCGTCCGCAAGACGGTTGCCGAGACACACGTGATCGCAAAGAAAGTCTTCGTCCCTTGTATCGCCAATGGTTGGTAGCATTCGCTGTCCATGGATAGTTCGGACCAGCTATGACCGCCGTCTGAGGTTCTAAGCCATGGGAATGTGATGGTCGGCCAATCGTACTCCGAAGCTAAGATGCCCAAATTACCATCCGCAAACGCATAGCCGGTATGATCATCTTCCCGCACGGCTAACCATGTGAGACCTTCATCCCAGGAAACAATTTGAAAGCCCTGGTCGTGGGTCGCGGCAAATAATCCGTGCGATGTGCTATCATAGTAGATTGGGCCACCACGAACCGGGGGAGTGTTCATCGAAGCCCAGTTATCCCCCCCGTCCGTCGTTCTGAACCAGCCCTCGTCGCAACCCAGCCATCCTGTCAACGAGTCTTTGAAGGATATATCAACCACACGACCGGCCAAATCGGAAAAATGCGGCAGAGACCACGAACCCCCGCCATCCTTCGTTTTCATAAGCGACGGGAGTTCGGAGCCAGCGAAACCGATCCGCGGAGGTCCCGGTAGGTTGAGAAAGGTTATCAACCGAAACGGAGAATGGTCCACATTCGCAATGCGGTGCCATTGACACGCCGCGAGTGATGCAAATAACAACAGGTGAGCGAGGGACGCAAGAATGGTCAATACGAGGGACACAGCCATCGTACCATGCGCCCCTCGGTGCCCGGACACAACTTGTGACCGGGCAACCGCAACTGTTACTGCTACTTTCTTCCACATACCTGGAACATAACTCTTCCATCGACTTGAACACAACTGTTGCTCGGATCGAGGATGAAAATATCAAACGAATCGGAGTTGCCCCCTGCCCCCAGGGGTGTAACGGTGACAATTCGGCACGGGGGCGTCCCGATTATAGGAGATACCGGCGTAGCGGTGACAGAAAAGCCATTCGACAAATGAACAGCGGTCGTCCCGTCTGGTGCGATAATGTTAAGTTTAACCCTGTACTGCCCTTTACAAATGTAAACAACTGACACTACACCAAAATCGGATACGAGCGCTGTGGTTCCTGTGCAGGGTGGCCCCGCTAGCGCACTCCCCGTGACGTCACCCCAGGCATAGGATATATTGTCCTGGTAAGTCGCCCCGTAAATTACAGAGGCAGCAGACCCTAAAGTGTGATGCACAATCGAGTGTCCGTTATCGGAGACCTCAAACGCATCGGAACGATGCGCAGAATCGGCAGAAACACCATTACCAACGACGAACGTAAATTTGTCGCCGATATTGGTGACCGTGTCCGCTGCGGAGAAATCAAGATGACCTAATTGTGCATCCACCGGCTGCACGAAGTTATACTTCCCGACGACGGTCTGGTAATCTCTTGCCTCCAGCCCAATCCCTCCCGGTATCGTGGACCCCATTCCAACGGAGTGGTTCTTGTAACCGCCGCCGACAGAACCGTAACCTCCATTCACAGTGTTCAGGAGACCACCCGCGATGGACCCATGTATCGGAGACGTGTAGAGCGAGCCAAGCATGTAAATGGTGTGGTAGAAAGCGGTGTCAACCCAGCGTGCATCAATGTCGCCAATGGTATCTGTCACGCCTCCAGCAATCGTCCCTACTGGGGCAATGGCGTTGGCAGAGCAACCCACATGCTGCATGTAGATAAGATTTCCATTACCACCACCGATGGTACTATAGTATGACATGATCTCATTACTTTGACCGCCGCCGATCGTCGGTGACTGGCCTCCAGTTGTGATCGAATTACCTATGCCGCCACCGATGGTTCCTGCGGTGCTCCCAACAACATTAGCAATTCCGCCTCCGATCGACGAGTAACCGGCATACGCCTCTACTGTGTTTTCGCCACCACCAGCAATAACGGACATTCCGAGCGTATCAAACTCAATCCAGTTCCGGTGTCCTCCCGCGATCACGGTGTACTTTGCTTGAGTTACATTATGATTTCCCCCGCTCACCGCAGAAGCCACGCTGCCAGTATCTATGAAGTTGTGTGATCCTCCAGCGATTTGGGAAAATCGCGAGTGTGCTTCAATTGCGTTTGAATCGCCTCCGGAAATCGTGGAATATGGTGAACCGCTGATAATGGAGTTCGAATCGCCGCCGCTAATCGTGCTGTTTGCTGCGGCAACGGAATTGACGCGCCCTCCTGCGACGGTTGAATAGGATGAGCTGGACGAGATGCTGTTTTGAAGTCCACCGACAATAGCACCGTACGAAGAGCTAATGAGGTTGGAATCTCCACCTGTCAGCACGGAGGCTGGCGCAGCGTAGTCGATTTTGTTCTTTTGCCCACCGCCGAGTACGGAGAATGGCGATATGACACTGTCGTTCACACCACCGCCAAGGAAAGAGAATTTTCCGCCTCCAATGTAGTTGTGACTACCACCGACCAATGTCGCGGTATCTGATCCCCAATAGATAGTATTCTTGATTCCGCCACCTAAGAACTCACCATATCCATACATCGTGTCGGAGTAACCACCGACAAGCGTCGAATGCTCGTCCTGCAAGAAATTGCTTTCTCCCGCTCCAATAAAGCTAAAGACGCCGTGCACCATGCGGTTGTGATACCCACCTACAATCGCGCCACCATCTGCCCAGCCAAGATCGTCTATCCTATTCATCCTACCTCCGCCGATAAAGGAAAGCGGTGGCTGGACGATATTTGAATCACCACCGCCGATTGTACTTCCCCAGGCTGCCGTGTCGAGTAGGTTATTCCATCCACCCGCAATAACTCCGAAGCTCGGATTCTCTTCTACGTTACCGTATCCGCCCCCGACGACATTATGGTCTGCCCCAAGAAAGTAGATATAGTTGTTTTCTCCGCCAGCAATAACGGAGAAAGGACCCTGAACAAGGTTCTGCCGTCCGCCACCAATCGACACATACATAGCGCCGCTATCGATAGTATTGCTTACCCCGCCCGCGATAACGCCTCCCTCGCTGCTTGAATGGATAGAGTTGGATTGGCCACCGGTAATCACGGAATAAGCGATGCCATGACCAGCAATTCGATTCTGTTTTCCGCCGCCGATGAAGGTGTTAGAATTCGTATCGCCTTTGATTGAATTCTGTTCCCCTCCGGTGATGGCACTATGGCTTGACTGGTTTCCGTCTATGGTATCGTATTCTCCGCCGCCGATTACGGCAAAGTCAACTCCATTGATATCTGAATCAGACGTGCCTACAACGTCATGCCCTCCGCCCGCAATAACAACCCCCTTGCCGCGCGCATGATTTGCATCTCCTCCACCGACAACTTGATAGTCACCGCTGACCTCATTGCTGTCTCCTCCTCCAATCGAACTATACATCTTGTTCAGATCGATTCGGTTAAAATGTCCGCCAAGGACGGCATCGTAAGGTCCTTCAACACGATTGGTGTCACCGCCGACAATCGACGACCAAGTGGCCGCATCAGCCGTTATGTTGTTATTGGAACCGCCCCCTATAAAGGAGTGCCCCTCATAGATAACGTTATTGTCCCCTCCTGCAATTACGCTCGAGACGTCACCATAGTATGTCGGCTCCGAGTCACCATCCTCACCGATCTTATTCCCTGTTCCACCCCCTATTATGGAGGTAATATTATGGACCTTGTTACTGAAGCCACTTACTACAGCCGACCCGGAGATTGTCCCCGTGGTGTTTCCGATTTCATTACCTGTTCCACCGCCGATAAACCCGTTCGGCGCGTCCGACTTGATTGTGTTCTGGGAACCGCCCACTATGGAAGAAGAATCCGCTGATACGGTGTTAGATAAGCCGCTTCCGATGAAGGAGAAGCTCCCGTCAATAGAGTTGAGGTTTCCCGCTAATCCTCCGCCTGCGATGGTTGATCCGTAACGCGCTGCTGCAATAGAATTTCCGCTGCCTGATCCCGCGCCTGCACCGTATCCCCAGATGATACTCGGCGAGTAACTTGAGTAGGGTAGCTCAATATGAAAAACTCTATGCAGAGGTGCGGTCACATGACCATCCTCCAGATGTATTTCAAAAGCATTGCTCGTTGCGTCAGCAGTACCTATGAAATTGGTGGGGACTGAGATGCTTGTATTTCCAGTCTCTCCCCAGTAATCGACTGCACCGCCACCAACATGCGTCTGAACTGCATCACCCTTTCCGGTGGTGCTGGTTCGCACTCCGCTTGAAAGGAGAAGGGTGTTCGTTCCTGGGTCGATACTGGCATTTAGTCCTTCGCCGGTCGCGATGTTTATTCCCGTACCTCGGCCCGTTACTTTAGCACCATTTACTGTTATCGAAGAGACATAATCCGTCGCCAATTTATTCGCAGTGATCGAATTATCCGCGACATTCATTGCGAATGGAACAGCGCCGAGCCGCGCGAGTGGCCTCGTTTCCGCCGTCCCGTTTATGGCCGTGCCCACCCAGATCGGGCCGTCCATCTCTGTGGCTTTGGGTAACGGCTTGTTGGAGCCGAGTGCTATGTTGAAGATACCTTTTCGCACTTCTGTCGCATACGTATCCTGCCAGAGTGGGTGCGTCCCACCCTCGTCAGAATAAAATGTAACCGTGACCGAATAGGTGCCGCTATCTGCCGGCCCTCCCGAAGTATTCGAGAGCACGCCCTGATAGCTGATGGTCTGTGATTGTGCTCGAACGCTTAGTGCGGAGCAACAGAGAACGACAAGAAACAATATGGCATTTTTCATGAGCCAAGATGGAGTAATTGACTCAAACTAAACTCTGGTGGCGACTTCGCGTTATACTCCCAACCGGCAACTGACCTCAAACTCTGCTTGCTAATATAATACAATTTCGGGCCTCCCTCTCAAAATAATTGACGATCCATCCTCACTTCTCATGCGGATGCTCTACGTGCAATTCCTTCTCCCGCAACTCTCGCAGATGTTCGAGATGATGGTGTTCCTCCAACTCCCGCGCTTCGACGGCGAGAGCCGCCTCGTTCCGGCGCGTGCCACGTTCGAGCGTGTAATACAGGGCGGGTAATACCAACAATGTCAGAACGAGCGCACTCGCAAGCCCTCCGACGATGACCGTAGCCAGCGGACGCTGCACATCCGAGCCAATTCCCGTTGCAAGCGATGCCGGTATTAGACCGATCATTGCTACGAGCATCATCATGAGAATCGGGCGCAGTTCGTCCTCCGCGCCTTGCTTTACCGCATCCAAGAGTGACATTCCCTCGGGGTGCTCAGGTGTTCCCGAACCTGCCGAGCGCAAATGATTGAACCGTGAGATCAGCAGTACACCCGACATCACCGCAACACCAAACAGCGAGATGAAACCCACCCCCGACGACACCGAGAAATTGATCCCACGAATCCACAAGGCGAGTACACCACCGACCAAAGCCAGCGGAACATTCACAAGCACGATCGCTGCGTACTTTGCTGACTTGAAAGTCACAAAAAGGAATGCGAAGATGAGGAACAGTGTAATTGGAATAATGACAATGAGATGATTGCGCGCGCGATTGAGATTTTCGAATTGCCCACCCCAATCGAGCGAGTAGCCATTGGCAGGATGTAGCATCCCCGCGATCTTCTGCTGAGCCTCAGCCACGAACGACCCCTGGTCTCGCCCTCGGATATTCGTCCGTACGCCGATCTGCCGATGCCCATCTTCGCGAGCAATGAGCGTCGATCCGTCCTCAATGACAATGTGTGCAAGGTCGGAGAGCGGGATGTGCTGCCCGGATGGTGAAGTGATCTCCAGGTTGGAAATATCTTCTACCGTCGACCGCGTGCTCGCCTGGTATCGGACGACGATATCGAACTTGCGTTCGCCTTCATAGAGCGTACTCACCTGTTTACCCGCCACTGCGAGTTCGATCACATCCTCCACATCGCGGACATTAATACCGTAGCGCGCCACCGCTTGCCTATCCACCTCGATCCGAAGTTGCGCTTGATCGCCCTCCTCTTCGATGCCGCTTTCTGAAGCCCCGCGAATGCTCTTGATCGTGCGGTAGATGGTGTCGGCGTACGACCGTAGTGTTGTGAGATCCTCGCCATTGACCAGCACCGCCAGATCCGCAGAGGATCCCGTCACTGCTTCTGTCACATTGTCGAGGATCGGCTGCGAAAAGCTGAAGTTGGCGCCGGCAATTCTTGCCTCCAGTGCCGCTTTCATTTCTGCGACCAGCTTATGTTTGTCCATCCCGCTGGGCCACGTGTCGTACTGCGTAAGTTCGACGTGCGTCTCGATGCGGTTCGGCCCGTAGGGGTCGGTGCCGTCATCGTTTCGCCCGAGTTGTGTGATGACGGCACGCACCTCTGGGTGGGCCGCGCAGACTTCCCGAATGATCGGAGGATATTCGGATGCCGCCCTCAACGAGATTCCCGCAGGAAGCACCGTCCGAATTACGATAGCGCCTTCGTCCAACTCCGGGAGGAATTCCGTGCCCAAATGAGATGCAATGAATAACGCTCCTCCAACGACCAGCACCGCACCCGTTAGCACAATGCGCCGGCGCTTGATCAGATGTTCCACGACGGTTGCGTATGCACCCTCGATCCATTTCGCGATCGGGTTCTTCCACTCCTTGACAATTCCTGATTTAAACACGAATGTCGCCAGAACCGGGACAAGCGTTAACGCCAATAGCAAAGAACCGAAGATCGCAAAGCTAAGAGTGTAAGCCATTGGTGAGAAGAGCTTCCCTTCAACGCGCGTAAGCGTGAACATCGGCAAGTAGGCTAACACAATTATCACCACCGAGAAGAAGATCTGCCGATCCACCTCTTCCGTTGCTTCAATGATGAGTCGGATCGCCCCTTTTTGACTGCGTTCCGCTTCCGTTGCATGGGAGAACTTCCGCATGATGGCTTCTGTCAGGATCACCGCTCCATCTACGATGATCCCGAAGTCGATGGCTCCGAGCGAAAGCAAATTTGCAGGGATGCCGGTGAACTTCATCACGATAAACGCCCATAGCAAGGAGAGTGGGATAGTGATCGCGGTGATTATCGCTGCTCGTACATTTCCCAAGAAGAACAGAAGGATCAGCACGACGATCGTAACTCCTTCGATCAAAGTGTGGCTGACCGTGTGCAAAGTGTTCTCCACCAACTCTGTTCGATCATAAAGCGTATGCAACTCCACTCCTTCGGGAAGATGCGCCTTCACTTCCTCTATCTTTTCCTTCAGGCCCGTTATTACTTCGCTGGGATTTTCCCCACGTCGCATCAAGACGAGCCCCTGCACACCGCTCTGAATTTCGACATGACGCCTGTTATCGGTATAGCCAAGAATGCCTTCGGGAGGTAACGCTGTTACTTCCACCGAACCTACATCCCGCACATACACCGGAGTGCCAGCGCTGCTGCTTTGGAGGACGATAAGTCCGATGTCATTGGGTGAAGCGATTCTTCCAATTCCCCGAATCGAAAGCGACTGGCTTCCCCTTTCGATCACATTCCCTCCGGTGTTCGCATTGTTGGCCTGAATCGCATTTTGCACTGCGCTAGCAGTCAAGCTAAACTTCCGCAGCTTTATCGGATCGAGGATCACGCTGTATTGCTTCACCAATCCTCCGAAATTCTGGACATCGGCAATGCCCTTCGCCTGTAGGAGCTTGGGTGTTACGACCCAATCCTGCAACGTCCGCAGATCCATAGGTGTAGCGGATGATCCAGGTTTTGCCTCGATGACGTAACGATAGATCTCCCCCACTGGCGTTGAAAGCGGTGCCAGTTCAGGGGCGAGACCATCAGGGATATCAGCGTCCCGCAATTTTTCCGTGACTTGCTGCCTTGCGAAATAGTCATCAGTGCCTTCGTCGAATGTGAGCCGAACGATGGAAAGACCAAACATTGTCCGCGAGCGCCTGTTGACAACCCGAGGCACAGCGTTCAGGGCTCGCTCGATCGGGATCGTTACTTGCGACTCCACTTCCGCCGCCGCTCTACCCGGATACTTCGTAATAACATCTACTTCGGTATCAGCCACATCCGGATACGCTTCGATCCGAAGTGTCAGATACGCCGCAATTCCACCAACGATAATGGTAACGGCGAAGAGCAGTGTGAGGACACGCTGCCGCATCGCAAAATGTACGAGTTGACGAATCATACTTTTAGCCCTCCTTGTAGAATTATGATCCGAAACTCAATCCCTTCAACAGGACGGATCCTGTCGTTACCACAGACTCGTTGTCTTCAAGACCGGAGAGAATGATAAAATCCTCTGCGGTTTGCGGTCCGAGTTGCACCTCACGCCGTTCAAAGGACTTACCGTCGCGTGTCACAAAGACGAAATTTTTCCCTTGCACAGAGATGACAGAGGCCGAAGGGACCACAAATCGCCGAGCGACGTCCACTCCAAACGACGCACGAGCAAACATGCCCGGTCGCAGCGTCTTCTCCCGGTTCTTCACTTCGATACGGACATTGAACGTTCTGGAAGTTGGATCAACAGCATGACCGATGTCGAGAACTCGACCATGCACGATCTCCCCTCGCCAGGAATCGAACTCGATCTGCACATCCTCCCCTAACTGAACGCTCGCGATCTCACTCTCGGGTACATTCGCGATCATCACTGAAATGTCAGGGCTAAGCTTTGTCAGCTCACTTGGGCTTAGCCCGAGTGTCAACAACCGCGACTCCAATCCCGCCAGCGTTGCCAAGGCGTTCGCTTCGTCGTTCTCTGCCTGCGTGACGTCCTTCCCTGCCACAGCGTTGTGCGCAAAAAGATCGCGAAGCCGATCAAGTTCATGCCGCGCCCTGCTAAGCTCCTGCTTGGACTTGGTGTAATCTGTATAAAGCTGCGTCAGATCTGAGGTCTCGAAGACTGGCACCGTGGCCGATGCGGCGGTGCCAGATGCCCGGACCGTCGTGAGAATAATGCGCGCCGGAGCGGTCGTTGTGATCTTCACATCCTTGAACTGCGCTTCGGAAATACCAAATACGGCCCGCGAGGAGTCGTCATCGCGGAAGGTGATCTTGCTACCTGCAAGAGAAACGACCGGCGCTTTTAATGCTCGCGAGGCACTGTCGGAGATCTTACTGGATTGACGAGGTTCTTCCTTGCACGACGCGAGCGAACCTAAAATGAAAAACGCTAAGACGAGAGATTTACGGGCGACCATAATAGATGTCCTTTCCGATTGTTGCATTCAGGGTGACCAGACTTTTCGCATAGGATTGCAGTGCATCTGCATGATCCTGCTCCAGTTCGTTGTAGGTTCGCGCGGCATCGAGATAATCCACCAATGAGGTGCCGCCGCGCTTGTAGGAGTATTCGATCGCTGATCGAACATCAGAAGCTTTTTGGAGTACGCGCTCTTCCAACGTCTTTAGAGCTTGCCTTTTTATTTCAGCATCGTTGTAAGCATTTGTAAGGTCGGCGCTTAGTTGCGCGAGCGCGGCTTGAGTCAGAACGCGGGCTTGCTCCAGCTTCACCTCCGCCTTCTCGATTTCACCTTGATTTTGACTATAGAAGGGTAAGGGTACACTTACCGTGGAGCCGTAAAAAGTAATTCCCTGCGAGCGCATTAGATCCAACGATACATTCAGATCAACCTTAGCAAGCGAGTGCTGTAGCTCAAGATTCGCCTCGGCCAACTTCTCTTGCGCTCGCAATGACTGAATGTCTGGTCGTACTTCAGCGGCTATTGCCCGAAGCGAGTCAAGCGGTGGCGGCTCAGCGGACATGGCATCCTGAACTAAGTGGATCGCACTAGAGTCGGGTTCGAGCAGCAAAGTCTTACTCTTGTCAGAGCCCTGGGCCGATCTTCCCATCAGTGCCAGAAGTTGAGTGCGTGCTGCGCGCTGCTCTTCCTTCGTATGAAGTACTTCAAGGCCGAATTTCTCGCGCTCGACCTCCGTGCGCGTGAGCTCTACTTTGGCAATGTCGTTGCCTGCTACTCGCACTCTGCTGAGCGAGACAAGACTGTCGAGCAAAGCCAGATTCGCGGAGGCCGCTCGTACCTTTTCCGCGCTACCAAGAAAATCAAAGTAGGCGTAGCGCACTGCCGCGACTGTTTGTCGAACCTGATCGGCGGTTTGAGTAGCTGCAACGTCAATGCCAGCTTCCGACGTGTGAATTCGCGCATCACGTTTTCCGCCAAGCTCGAACGGAAAATTGAGTGACGCCCCGTAATTCTTGTCTGCAGGACCAAGGCCTTGACTTGGAAGTATGTCCGCGTTAACGGTGAGCGTCGGATTTGGGCGAAGTCCGGCTGTTACCAGATCTGCCTTGGCTGCCTGGATATCATATCGCGTTGCTCGAAGCTGAGGGTTGAACTCAAGAGCTTCTCTGACAGCGTCATCGAGCGTCAAGCGTTCGGTTTGGCAATAGCTATTCGAATAGAACAGAGATAACAATGACCAGAAGAGAGCTTCCCGCCCGCTCCGCACAAGAGTTTTGAATACCATAGTAACTGATTCATTAGAAAGTTCAAGAGTGCATGCATAGTTTTGGGTACAGTCTCACCTACAAGGCAGAACTGTACTTGTGCTTACGTATGTCCTTTGAAGACTAAATCAGCAGGCGGCCGTAGGTGATCGTTCGGTCGCGGGTAGCAAAGAGGCTAGCTCCTGCGCTCCGTGGGTTGGCAAAAGAATGCTTGACTGTGGAGGCCGTTAGAGACTCCGTAGATTCTCCATCCAGGACAGTGGGACTATCCACATCCTCCAAGATGGTCATTCCATAGAACCGTGGAATGATCCGTTTGGCCATGGAAGAGCTGCCCCCGTCATACTTCGCAAGTGCGAAATAATTCACATGAACAGCGAGAGCCGGCACAACACTCGTTTGATCCGTGGCCGAGTCAACAATTAATGGATTGTCCTCAAAACGGACATCGCCCGCGAGCGCAGCATATAGGATGTCCGCATTGATCGTGTCGAGAAAGAACACGAAAATGGAAAGCAACGCAAGCAGACGGGCCACATATGCAGCATGGCGCGACAAGCCCTTAAGCTGTCGTGTATTTCCACCGGTAGCAATATGTCTAAAGGCGCGAATCATCGAAGTCAGCAACTCCATTAGTACTTTCCAAAGTTCCGGGAGCCACAGCAAGCGGTGAACACAACCCTGCTTGTCGGTGCTAACATGCAGAATTATTAAATCTCAATATGTGCTCGAAGTCCGAGCACGTGGATGGGACCGCGATCCCTGTTGTACGCCGGATTTAGAACAAACTGATAATCAGCCGTAAGGCTCACGAATTCTGTCAGCGCAAGCTTGTATTCGGTTTCGGCTATCACTTCAGGCGAATAGGTCAGCGCGCCATCACCGATGATGAAACCATATCCCCCAGCCTCTAGATAGACTTTGTGGTCTTGCGAAAGGCCGTTTATCACGCCTGCCACTCCGGCCATATCATGTCCCCGATTCCAGAGGTTACCGCTCAGGGATAGTCCTAACGAGATCGTTCGATCAATTTCTGTAAATGCCCACGTCTCGTTCTTTCCATCGCTCCAACCCAATCTCATGAAGCTCCCAACATTCGGAGATAGCTCCTGCTGGAGATTCAACCCAATTCCGTATTTCACTCTCCCGTACTCGCGTGTGCCCGCGACATCCGGGCTGGACGATGACTGCTGAGTTGCGAGCGCATAGCTTCCCATATCGGCAGTATTATCGAAGAAAAGGAGACGGAACGCACCGTTAAGTCCATCCAGGGAGTAGTCGCGCTCGACCTCAAGGGTTTCTCCGTGGGCTCCACTTCTGTATTCGAGTGTTGCGCCATTGGCCTCCCTCGGTTCGGCCGCGGTGCTTGCCTGCACAGACCACTCCTCAACCCGCAGCCCGATTGTAAACGCATAGGTATAGCCATGCGTGTTCGCTGGATAGTCCCAGGCACCGTTCTCCATAAGCGCCCAGTTCTCGAATTGTGAGCGCGGATCATGGCTATAGGCGTTGTTGTCGAACAGGTCGGAAAGGGCATACTTACCAGCAGTGATCGTGAGCCGCGACCTCGCTACATCCTGTGCAAGTTGATTCTGAAGATCAGAAAGATGTTCAACCTCCGCACCGGGTAGATCGATCGTCTGCTGAAAATAGACTCGCGCTACAGAAATCGCGGGTGCTGGGTCACCGATTCTCGGAGTCTCGCCATTTACAAATCCAGCAATTCCTGTGACTCCCGATAGACCGCTACCACCGCTGAGTTCAGGATTTACGTAAAGCGCAGCACCTGACCAAAGGTGGACCCCAGCAAATAGGGTGGATGTGACAGATGTCGCACTTTCTGCGGTCGCTTGAATACTGTTTCGACCGTGATAAAGCTCGTGGAAGTCAGCATGGTATTGCGAGATCGTCGTCAGTTGAAAGTGCAGATTCGCGAAGGAGGAGTCCCCGAAAGGGTACGAGCGTGCGCTGTCGTTCTGCCCACGAACGGCGGGTGTTACTAGCAGAATGAATAAACTGCAAACTCCTGCGACCCTCATATACATCCGAATTATGCGATGAATTAGGGGCGATTACCCGCCCCGCTTCCGTATCTTCTTATAGTTTACAGGCCGCTTCTCATTAAATGCGCTGATGCCTTCGCTTACTTCAGGCGAGAGATTGTGAATTGAGAGCCAGTCGCGCGCGTGACCGATGGTCGAGTGCCACGAGAAGTCCTTCCAGAAGTTAAGATTTTGCTTCGTGTAGCGGAGGCACTCGGGCAGCTTGTTGTATAGCTTCTCGCACAGCCTTGCAACCGCGCGATCGAGATCTTCCTTCGGCACCACCTCGTTTACAAGTCCCCACTCCAGCGCCTTCTCGGCGGAAATATCCTCGCACAAAAAGAGAATCTCCCGCGCGCGGCGATCCCCAACCATGATCGGCAGCCACTGTGTCGCGCCCGCCGCTGCAACACTTCCCCGCGCCGCACCGACCTGTTTGATAATAACATGATCCGCCGCGATCGCAAGGTCGCACGAGATATTGACCTCGTTGCCGCCACCGACAACCATGCCGTTCAACCGCGCGACCGTTGGCTTACCGATATTACGCAAACGCTCGTGCATCTCGATGAAGACGCGCATCCACTTGTAATAATCCTGCGGATTGTTGAGGAAGAACTCCTCCTGCTCGGCGAGATCAGCGCCCGTCGAGAACGCGCGGTCGCCAGCACCGGTGATGACGAGCACGGCAATATCATCGTCCCACGACGCGTCCTCTATCGCCACAGACATCTCGCGCAACGTCGTCAGATTCATGCAGTTCAGCACTTCCGGACGATTGATCGTCAGCGTCGCGACGTAATCGTTCTTCTCATAGAGAACATGCGTGAAGTCGAACGTGCGTTTCTCTTCGTAGGGGTTGAGTTCGGGGGAGGTGCGTTTTGCCACGGTGGATAGTTGATAGTGGATAGTGAATATTTTTCGTATTACGTCATTGCGAAGAAACCCCGGAGGGGTGACGAAGCAATCCGTTGATGGGGTACGACTCGTTCCTTAACAACGGATTGCTTCGTCGGCCTGCGGCCTCCTCGCAATGACGTGCTATCGAATGGTATGAATGATTAGAGCGCGACTTCTTCCACGCGTCCCGTGATCATCGAAACAAGCGGACCGGCGAAAGCCATCAAGTCCTTCGCAGCCGCGCGGCTGTTCGGCGATTTCATCGACGCCTTCAGCGATTCCTCATCATCGAAGTACATCGTGCATACAAGGTGCGGTTGCGCCGCGACGGTTGCGTTGCCCGGCGTCAGCATCTTATCGACCCAGGTTACTTCCATCTTCCGAAGGCCTTCCATCTGCTTCGATAGCGGTGTGTGGACTTCCTTGTAATGCCTATCGAATTCTTCTCTGTTCTCCGGCGCGCCGTAAATTGCTGTGAGTGTGTGCATTCTGAAAATTATGTGTGATTGAGGATGACCGTTCATCCGTTCGTGCAAAATTACGGCGAGAATTGCCGCCACCATTATTTATGGCATTTCGAAACCAACCATTCGATCGATCCTTAGCTGTCCCTGATCGAGGAAAAATTCTCAACCGATCAAAAACTAATATTCAATTCTGGCCCAAATTTCACATAGAGCAGAGGATCAAATACGTTGTTATCGAAGCCCTCACTTGTCTGACCAATCCACACGGCAAAGCCCGGCCTCACCTCGAAGCCGAGCTGGAAGTTCTTGGTTTGCACAATATTGATTCCCGCACCGACGAACAGATCCAGCCCGCTGAGTGCGTCGCTTGAGATGGAGCTACCTTGCGAGATGATGGGGTTTTTGTATGACCAGAGCATGAAGTCCACCCCGGCACCCGCGAAGAAGTACAATCCAAGGAAGGTGTATGGCGGCGTTGCGTACCAGTCCAGACGGAGCGCAGCCCCAAGTAGCGTGACCCCGTCGATGGAACGCGAGAGTGTATCGGTCTTCTGTATCGGCGACCATCCTCCCCAGAGTTCTAAACCAAACCGCACCCGATCCTGCACATCCACCGCAATCGCAAGTTTACCGGATGAGAGTCCATAGTACGTTTGTTGATCGAGCAAGCCCGAGCCGCCCGAGAGTTCGAACCATCCCTTCGGAGATGGCGGTGCAAAGAGCTCATGTTCGGCTGTCGATGGCTGCACGATGTTCGCCGAGGCGATGTGCGTTGTATCTTGGTGAGGTTGCGCGGTCGAGTCCGAGACGTAGACGGTGTCATACACAACCTCAGTATCCATCACAACAAGAGTGGTGTCAGTTCGGGGCGGGTCGTCGATGAATCGGTGCCGATGATAGTGCTCGTGCCTGTGCACTGTGATCGGTTCGACGTGCGTTCGCTCGGATGGCGGCGGAGGAGCAACCTCCCGGCTGCCGGTATTATTATCCGACGCCTTGGACATCGCACCGCTAAGCGAACCCCGAGTTGGCTGAGATGAGAAGCATCCCGTGAGCATAATAGCTGTGGTCGCAACCAGTAAAAGCGTAGCGAGGAACCGTCGGGTATATTCCATCATCAAATAGAATCCATGAAAGAATGAGACACTGGCGAGTAGTGTGAATGAAAGTAGCACTACAAATATACAATCATCGCGCATTGCTATTCCTAAATAATAGTCGCCCGTGCTACACGTTACCCTTAAGGCGCATCTCGTGTTGATGTAAAACTATTCACGTTTCTCTTCTTCTCGAGAGAAACATTAGCCGCTTCCGACATGTACTATCCAACCGCGTGAAGAACAAACCTCTCTGTCGTCTTTGGGTCATGGTATGCATGGCGTTGATGCCGTGCGCAATCGCCGCACCGGGTGCTGTGGCACAAACAGCATCAATCGTGAAATTCCCGGAATTAGCAAAGCTGATGTCCGTGCAAAACGACACCACCTACATCTTCAACTTCTTTGCAACATGGTGCGAGCCGTGCGTGAAGGAGTTTCCATCGTTTCAGAGCTTCGCCGATAAGAATGCGAGCCAGAAGCTACGCGTGATCTTCTTCAGTCTTGATTTCAAGAAAGATTACCGCAAGCGGCTCCTTCCATTTCTGAAATCCCATCACGTCAAGAATACCACGCTGCTACTGAACGAAACCGATTACAATTCCTGGATCGACAAGATCGACTCGACGTGGGACGGCGATCTTCCGGCAACGCTCATCATCAACAACGCAAAGCACAAGCGCGAGATCTATCATCGGGAGATGAGCTATGCGGAGCTTGATGCGGCCGTCAAACCTTTTTTACCATAAACGTCTTTGAGGAGCAGTCAACAACAACATGTCATCCTGAGCGCAGTTCGTGCGACCCGAGAGCGCGAACGAAGTCGAAGGATCTCTCGTCAATGAGCAGAGATTCTTCGACTCCGCAAATCTACGCTCCGCTACGATTTGCTCCGCTCAGAGTGACAATTTGACTGTATAACTTTTTTTCAAACGCTTTTTTCTAAACTACACT
Organism: uncultured Ignavibacteriota bacterium; assembly: GCA_903900335.1. Lineage (GTDB taxonomy): Bacteria > Bacteroidota > Ignavibacteria > Palsa-1295 > Palsa-1295 > PALSA-1295. The sequence continues at coordinate 16,784 of CAIUMP010000058.1, forward strand.
CAACATGAAGAAGTATCTACTCCTAACACTCCTCCTCCTCACCGGCGCACTCGGCGCGATGAGCTTCGGTCCGGCAGAGAGCGGCTACAAGGCCGGTGATGTCGCTCGCGATTTCAACCTCAAGAACGTCGATGGCAAGATGGTCTCCCTCGCCGATTTCAAGGACGCGAAGGGATACATCGTCACGTTCACGTGCAATCATTGTCCGTTCGCGAAGATGTACGAGAGCCGCATTGAGGCGCTCGATAAGCAGTTCGCGAGCAAAGGTTATCCGGTGATCGCCATTAGCCCGAACGATGTTACCGCCGTGCCGGACGATTCCTACGCCAACATGGTCACGCTCGCGAAGGAGCACCACTATACCTTCCCCTATCTCATCGACGAGACACAGGATGTAACCAAAGCATTTGGCGCAACCAACACGCCGCATGTTTTCGTACTCAATAAGGAGAACGGCAAGCTCGTCGTCCGGTACATCGGAGCCATCGACGACAACGCGCAGGACGCCAGCAAAGCCAAGAGCCACTACGTCGCCGACGCTGTGAACTCCCTCCTCGCCCGCAAGCCCGTCGCCACCGCAAAGACGAAAGCGATTGGGTGCGGGATTAAGTGGAAGAGTTAAGATCAATTGTTACTGTTTAGCACCGGGAGAATACTCCCGGCGCTGTGCTGAAGAAATTGGGTGATTGGGGTGTAACTTTTTGGGTTGAGCGAAGTTCTTATGAAATCGAACTGACTTCTTCAATCCCTTATGTCCATTCTACGACCCCGAATCACAAGCTTCCTGTTAGCCGCGCTTCTTTCCTTGAGTGCATCCACGGTTTGTCGTAGCCAGTGGGTACAAGCCAACGGACTAGGTGGCAGTTGCATTAACGTGCTCGCTGCAAGCGGCTCGGACATCTATGCCGGGACGGATGGAGGCGTGACAACTTCCGTTGATGGAGGGACAAGCTGGATCTCAGTCAACAACGGTTTGGCACAACAGAGAATTTATAGCATCGCAGCTCTCGGATCAAGTGTTTTCGCCGGAGCACAAGGCGCTGGATTTTGCTCCACAGACAAAGGAAAGCACTGGACTCCATCAAAACTTGGCTCAAAGAACGCCGGGTATTTTTGGGCTACCGGGACAAACCTCTACGCGTACGCCGGAGGGGGACTATTCCGTTCATCAGACACAGGAGCAACGTGGATCGAAGCCGACAGTAATTTTGGACTTCCCACCATTAGAGCTTTTCATGCATTGGGTGCATGGCTCTTTGCTGGAACAGTGCGCGGCATCTATCGCTCAACTGACGCGGGCGCAAGCTGGGAAGCTGTCGATAGTGGTTTGGAAAACAATTATGTAAACGCACTCCTGATTGATGGCACGAATATATTTGCTGGGACAGTTGGTGGGGTCTTTCTTTCTACTGATAGCGGCGCAACCTGGACTGCTAAAAATAACGGCTTCAAGTTCTACTACACAGATGCCTTAGCAATGATTGGCGCTACCCTGTTTGCAGGAAAGGAAGAGGGTGGCGTCTACCGTTCAACAGATAGGGGCGAAAACTGGATTGCAACCGATAGCGGATTGACAGGAAGCAGCGTCCATTCCCTTGTGGCATATGGCGATACTCTGTTTGCTGGAACCGAGTGGGGTGAGATATTCCGGTCGACTGATTCCGGCGCGAGTTGGCGCGAAGTCAATGTTGGAATGATGGGCGCGCACATTACAGCAATGACAGCAAGCGACTCTATTCTTTATGTAGGGACAAATCGAGGCGCAGTTTCTCACTCCACAGACAAAGGCGTAACGTGGAATGCCGTCAATACGGGATTGTCAGGCACCTATGTTTCTTGTCTCGCTACGGTAGGTTCGAGCATCTTTGTCGGGACTCAGGAGGGCAATCTATTTCTTTCGTCGGACAGTGGATCAAGTTGGAGCGCAGTTAACTCGGGTCTGAATAAATATCAATTTGGTGGGTTTGCTGCATGCGGCACAACTCGTTTGATCGCAGCATTGACGCTGACAGCAGGCAAACAGTATCGAATGTATCTCACGACAAATAACGGCACCGATTGGATTCCTGATACTGCCGGTCTAGGCGGTGAGGTGCTTACTTCGTTTGCGATGAAAGGTTCGGAGGTGTGGGGAGCCAATCTCGGTGGAATCTACCAATCAACCGATAGTGGAGGGAACTGGTCTTTTGCAGGCTTGAAGGATTATTATATGCAGTGCCTGGGCTCGAACCAGACGTGTATTTTCGCAGGTTCCCCGTATGGCGTCTTCCGAAGCACCGACGATGGGAGCACATGGGAAGCCGCAAGTAATGGATTGACAAACAAGAATATCGCCTGCATTGCGTCCTGCAAAGAGAAGCTGTTCGCGGGCACAAACGGCGGTGGTATCTTCTGTTCGACGGACAACGGCCACAATTGGCAATCGGTCAATGATGGAATTCCCTCCGCATTCATACCTGCTCTCACCGTTATTGGTTCGGATCTCTACGCCGCAACTGCCGATAGCGGTAGATGGACAGGCGGCTCCGGTGTCTGGCGCCGCCCCCTCTCCGAAATGATTGGCACGAACGCTGTTCCGAAGCAGGCAGCACCAGCAACACCGAGCGGGATAAAATCCTACCCCAATCCCTTCTGCCAATCCACCACCATCCATTTCATGAGCGAAGAGCGCGGCTTCGGGCAAGTTACGGTCGTCAATCTTCTCGGCAATGAAGTTGCGCGGCTGTTCGAGGGCGAGTTGGAGGCGGGCGAGCATTCGTTCGAGTGGGATGCTTCCGGCGCGGCGGCGGGGACGTACTTCTGCATAATCCGGCAGGGCGGATCAGGGGCTGCCCAACATGCCGCTCTTGTGCTTACACGGTAGTGAGTGGTTCTCGTCAACGGATTGCTTCGTCACCCTTTCAGGGTTCCTCGCAATGACGAATGAGTGATGTGATCGAATAAGCCGAAACCTTCCCACCCTCCTCCCGCTTTGATAGTGACGCATGGCACACATTCTTATCATCGACGACGAGGCCGGGATTCGCGATACACTCGCGATGATCTTCGAGTACGAGCAGCATAAAGTCACGACCGCGGAGAGCGGATTCGAAGGGCTGAAGATTGCTCAAGAGCCAGAGGCAGTTATCGATTGCATTCTGCTCGACGTCAAAATGCCAGGAATGGACGGCATCGAGACTCTAGAGAAGCTCAAGGAGGTCCGCCCCGAGGTTCCCGTCATCATGATAAGCGGTCACGGCACGATCGAGACTGCTGTGGAAGCCACAAAGCGCGGCGCATTCGATTTTCTCGAAAAGCCGCCGGATCGTCAACGCCTGCTGCTGCTCGTCCGCAATGCGACGGAGAAGAAGCAGCTCGTCTCCGAGAACCGCGTCATGCGCGAGCGCCTCAAAGGCAAGGAGCGAATGCTCGGCACTTCTCTTGCGATGCGCAACATTCGAGCGGTGATCGAGAAGGTTGCACCAACCGAGGCAAGAGTGCTCATCACCGGCGAAAACGGGACCGGCAAAGAACTCGTCGCGCGAGCGATCCATCGGGCATCCAAGAGAGACGACAAGCCCTTTGTTGAAGTCAATTGCGCGGCGATCCCGAAAGATCTGATAGAAAGTGAGCTGTTCGGCCACGAGAAAGGCTCGTTCACTGGCGCAATGAACCAGCGCATTGGAAAATTCGAACAGGCCGATCTCGGCACGCTCTTCCTTGATGAAGTTGGTGATATGTCACTCGAAGCGCAGGCAAAAATGCTTCGCGTTATCGAAGAGGGCCGCTTGGAACGGGTTGGGAGCTCTACCGGTCGTCCAATTCCAGTAAATGTTCGCATTCTTGCTGCGACGAATAAAAATCTCCCTGAGGAGATTCGTCATGGCCGCTTCCGAGAGGATCTGTACCACCGCCTGAATGTCATCCCCATTTACGTCGCACCATTACGCGAACGACGGGAGGACATTCCGCTTCTCCTTCGTGCCTTTGGTGAGGAGTTCGCAGGGGAGATGAACCGAAAGCCCGTCCGATTCGACGAAGCAGCGATGCAATTGCTGACGCGGCTTCCCTTCAGCGGCAATATCCGTGAACTGCGCAACGTCGTCGAGCGAATTGTCATCCTTGTACCTGGCGATGTGGTACACCTCGACGATGTTGAACGCCTTGGATTAGCCTTCTCTATGACGGAACGGCAATCAGAGTCGCTCGCTTCAACACCAGAGTCCCAGCCAACGCGTTCGGCCACGGAGAACTCCGACGATCTCTCGCGCAGCGTAATTATCACTCCTGCTGACCGCAAAAGGATGGAATCACCCGAGAGGGACCGATTCTCCCTCATCACTGGAGATGAGCACCCGCTTGACACGGCAATGCAAGCTCCCACGTTTCAGGATTTCAAGGAGCGCGCGGAGAAGGCATACATCGAGGAGAAGCTCCGTGAGCATGGCTACAACATCAGCCGCACGGCAGATGCGCTGGACATTCAACGCTCGCATCTCTACACAAAGATGCGTAAGTTCGGACTGACGAAGGATGGAAAAGGCGGTGATGTGATCACGGATCTTCCTCGTGAATACGCCAATTCCGACCCGGAGATCGACGACGATGACGAGTAGATTTCTCTGAACGCATCTTCCCCGAACCTTCGCTCCAGACATGACGTTAACGGGCGCGAATTTTGGGACTCTCGTAATTGCATGGTCCTCAGAAATTACGACCCCGCATCTGGCACGCGTACTTAAGTCTATTTCACCGTGTCACACCTACAACAACGATAAGGAACGTAAGCTAATGGGAGAATCTCTGAAAGAAAAGATGGAACGCGCTATGGTCGAAGGTTTCGAAAAGGCGCAGGAAGAAAAGGTAAAAGAACTCAACAAGCTCTCACGCACTGGCGTAAAGATCACCCGCAAGGACTATAACAGCCGAAACCTCGCAGAACTCTACGCGGAACTCGGCCTTGAATACCCAAGCGGTAAGCCATTGCTCGCCTTTCAGAACAACTAAGTTCTCGCCTATTATTTCGGGGCGCTTTCCGTAGAATCACTACTCTCCCCTGACTTCTTTTCCCACTCCGGCTCGGTCGGTCGGTACTTCACGCGCATCCGCTCCCACCAGTCGAGTAGGAGACGAAAGTACTTACGCTGAGGCTGCAACAGTAAGTTATAATCACCGGCACACGTGTAGAAGGCAAGGCGTATCGGCTGGTGCCCTACCAGCGGCACGATCGCGATATGATACATCTCATCCTCCGGGCACACCTGCGTCAGGTCTGTCGAATCGATCTCATAGAGTTTCCCCTTCGAGATGAGCATTTTCAGTGTATCAAAGTCTGGAGCATCAAGCTGTGCGAGTGCGTGAAGCTCATCGAACTTACCAGGCGCAACCTTTCTTGAAGTGTGCACCGTCATCATTCCGGTCGTGTCCATCGTGAAGGAGTCAAACGGCTTGTAGTTCAGGCCGCTACCACTTGCGAAGAAGCTGAACTTGAAGTCGGGAGTTGTAACATCTGATGCAAGCGCAGCTTTTGCTACTACCGCACTGCTACTACCTTTCAGGGTGGAGTTACTCTGACAAGATGCCAGGAAGACGAGAAACGTCAAGATTAGATATTTCATTCTAGGTATGGTATTCCGAAAAGTCGTTCGAGTGCCGCAATTATGGACGGCAATGACTCGCTAAATGTCTTGAGCACGAATTGAGGGGGCACCTCAAAATCCATGTCCAGGTAAGGACTGCCAATGAGGATCAACCCTAGGGGCACGCCGCTCCCGAGCTGTGGTCCTTCCGCGATTGAAGCCATGATACGCGGAAGTGTCCAATCGGTTGCAACCTCCCCAAGATAACCTCGTGCGCGATGGAAGGTGGCAATGATAGTCCGATCATCAACAGAAGGCTTGGATGCTTGCCATTCCTGTGGGGTAAAGCTGGTAACGCTCTCGAAAAACGGCATGGCCTTCGACGCAAAATACTTTGCTTTGTCTCTTGCTTGCTCACGGTCATCATAGATTACTATAAGCGACGCATCATCTAAGCCCACCTTTCCAGTCAACTGAATAGCCTTGCGTGCAATCGTTCTGGAAAGATCCTTATGATGACTTTCCAAAGCTTGTAGCAATCCAGCGTTTGCTGGTAATGGCAGACCGACTGCTTCAATCCACTGCCGCATTCTCCAGATCCGGGCAACCTTGTCGCGTAATTGACCGACCGTAATCCTTCCCGCGTCCACAGCATCAACGAGCGCATGGTACGCCACGTTTGGATCTACCGGCATCAGTAGCACATCTGCACCGGCTTCCAACGCTCGAACAGAGGCCTCCTCTTCCCCGAAGAGCTTCGTTATCGCGTGCATCTCCATCGCGTCGGTGACGATGACCCCGTCGAAGCCAAGCTGTTGCCGGAGCAAGGATGTTGTGATCACGGGAGAGAGCGTTGCGGGCAATCCTCGGTCTGCATGGAGAGCGCCCAACTCCCCCGCAATATCTGGGCAGGCAAGATGACCCGTCATCACGGAAGCGACTCCAGCAGTGATCAGAGCTTGGAAAGGTGGTAACTCTTGCCGTTGAAATCTTCCCAGGCCACCCTCAATGTACGGAAGCTCATGATGGGAGTCAACGGAGGTATCGCCATGTCCAGGAAAATGCTTGGCACATCCAGCTACTCCACCAGATTGCAGTCCTTCCAGGAAGGGTAGGGAGTAATGAATGACAGTTTCCGGGTCGTCGCCAAAGGATCGAGTATTGATGATCGGATTCTTTGGATTGGAATTCACATCGGCTACTGGGGCGAAATTCCATGTTAGCCCAAGCGCCCTCATCTCCTCTGCTATCGCCCTCCCGGCCCGGCGGACTAAGTCTGGATCTTCCGATTTAGCCATTGCCATTGCATCGGGAAATTCCGTCCCACCGCGTTTCAGGCGCATTCGAAGCCCGAACTCACAATCGCATGAGAATAATAGGGCAGTGCCAGCAAGATGAGTCGAGCTTCGAGCTATTGCGGCAATGTCCTGCAGGCGGCCGACGGCGAAAGCGACGGCCTCGGGGGATTCGCCAAAGACGCAAAATCCACCAGCTCTATGATTTTCCACAAGCGCGTTCGTCCGAACGCGGTATTCCGAGTTGTTTAGGTACTCCTCGACGTTAAGACGCGGCATGATACACTCCGACAGGAGCTCGCCAGCAAACATACTTTCGATCCTTGAGATTTGCGTCATGCACCTCGAACAGCCAGTTCATCTGTATGGCTTCCGAATCCGCGAAAGAAGATTACGCGGGGACAATTTGGACTCGATGCGTGTAGCTAAGATCGATGCAACTTACCCCTTCCCAAGCCAAAGCTCTTTCCACCGAACGGCACCTCGCGATCACTGCCAACGCAGGCTCTGGCAAAACTCGGATCCTGGTGGAAAGATACGTGAATCTCTTTGCCAGTCGCCCTGATCTCTCTGTTCGCAATGTGGTTGCGATCACGTTCACAGAGAACGCAGGTGCGGAATTGCGAACCAGAATTTTGGAAGAGGTAAAGAAACGACTGGCAATACTACCTGAGACGGACGAGCAGCGATTTCGCCTGATAAAGCTTCGCGATGGGCTACCAAGCGCGTTCATCGGCACTATCCACAGCTTCGCCAGCCGACTGTTGCGCGCCTATCCCGTTGAAGCGGGTGTCGATGCGGGTTTTACCTTACTTACTGGTGCAGACCAAAGAATCATACTCGACGAAGCGATCAGTCGAGTCTTTTATTCAGCGTTGTCAGAAGCTTACGAGGCTTCCGAAGTACCTTCCGTTCTCCACCTCTTTCGCACATTAGGACGCGGCACTGTAACAAATCTTATCCGCGCACTGCTGCAGAACCGGACGCGTAGTGCAAATATCCAGAAGCTGTTGCTCACGAAGGCTGACGGAGTCATTCTTGAGATTTTGCAACAGGACTTCGAAAGGATTCTCGCTTACTGTGGAGAAGTTTCCACAGATTCATTCCTGCGCGACCTAACCGCTTTTGTCAAGCCTGGTAAGAGCGGGCAGGAAGCGCTGCCCTTTTTCTCTGCGTATCTCAATGCAGAATCAAGGTTTGACAAGATCCGGGCGTTCGCTCAACTCGCGGACAAGATCGTGACTGATAAGGGGACCTTGAACTCCTTACGGATAGAATTAAAACAACTACCTGAGAGACTTTCAATTGAAGCAACCGAGTTCATCTCCAGCTTCGAAGCACTGGAGCCACTTCTGAATACGGTCCCAGGAACTATCGAGGAGTTCCGGAAAGAACATCATCAGTACCTTTCCCTTGTCCGCGCCACATTCGAACTGTACGATGCTGTCTCCATTGAATATCAGATCAGCAAGAACAACTTCGGCTTGCTTGACTTCGACGATTTGATTGAGCGTCTGGGAAAACTGCTCGCTGATACTAGGGTCTGTGACGAACTCGTAGCACAATTCCAGTTCATCATGATCGATGAGTATCAGGACACCGACGAGAGCCAATTCGAGCTTGCAAAGCTGCTTACCGAGAATTTCGGTTCTCGAAATAATCTAACGATCGTAGGCGATCCCAAGCAATCGATTTACACATTCCGCAACGCAGACGCCTCGGTCTTCCAAAGCACTCAGAACGCGATTCGAGCGCAATCGCTGAGCAACTGCTCGAAGCAAGAATCCGAGCTAATGGGCCTGACAATTTCAGAAGAACGGGGTGAGATCGCTTTGCGAGAGTCGTTTCGTATGGCCAGTGCGCCGCTCGCCATGATCAATCACCTGTTCACGGCAATCATGGGGAAATCGGATGCTGGAATTCTCCAGTCTCAGAATCCACCCTATTCCGACCTCGTTCTGGGTCGTTCATCTCAGCTACCGGGAGGAGTGGAATGGATTTGCCCGAATGCAATTGAGCAATCAAAGCAAGATGCTCCTTCTGGTAGTGAAAATGAATTTGAGGATGCGAGTGAAGTTGAACTGATCGCGCGTAAGATCGTGCAAATGGTTCAGCCCGAATACGGATACAAGTTAGATCAGAAGTCTGCGATCCAAGTTGCAGATTATGACGATATCGCAATCTTACTTCGATCGCGAGCCTCATTACCCCTCCTTGAGAAGGCGCTCCGAGAGTGTGGTATTCCGTACTCGGTTGCAAAGGGCGCTGGGTTCTATAGTCAGCAGGAGATACTCGATATCTCCAGTTACCTCGCATTCTTGCTGACACCGAGTAACGACATAGCGCTTGCTGGAATCCTGCGTTCTCCCTTCTTTGCACTTTCTGATGTAGAGCTGTATCAGTCTGCGGTAAGTCCGGCCCTGGATACTTCAGAACGGGAGTCACAGACGTTCTGGGATAGATTTGGGCGATTCGCTGAGTCGGCGGAAAACCAACACTTAGCTAGGGTACTTGAGCAGCTAACGGAGAATCGAGTACTCACTGGGCGGACAAGTGCAGCTTACCTCATTGAGAAAATCTACGCAGAAACTGGAATCTATGCAACTCTTGCCGCCGCGCCGAACGGCCAGCAAAAGGTTGCGAATCTGGAGAAATTCCTTGCTCAGGCAAGACATTCGGACGCTAGCGGATTTTCTGGTCTCGATGATTTCGTCGAGCGAATTCAGTATCTCATCGATCAAGAGGAGCAAGAATCTCAAGCGGATTTTGCTGTCGAGTCCGGTGCGGTTCGAATCATGACCATCCATAGCGCAAAAGGGCTAGAGTTTCCGATAGTCTTTGTGCCCGTCCTCCAGAAGAAATTCAAGTTCGATACCTCCGCCATTCTGGACAAAGACTACGGCTTACACATTTCTCTTCCAGATTCCGATCGTCCTCCCTTCCTGGCAGAACTCATTCGACTCCGCTCGAAGTTGAACACGGTAGCGGAAGAGAAGCGCATCTTCTATGTTGCAACAACACGAGCCAAGGATCACCTAGTGCTATCCTCAACTCTTCCCCCGAAAGTGCAGAAGGACACGTGGCTTGGATGGGTTGCAGCAGCGCTCCCCGAAGTGTTAGATTTGGAAGCGTCGTCGACCACTCTTAGCGTGGCAATAAGCCGCTACGATAGTGAGACACGGCGTACAATTGAGGAGAACCTAACACTGACAATTCCGCTCATCCGAACGATCGATGACATCGTTCTTCACTATCGAGAACCGCGCCAGTTTGGGAAGGAAGAGATAGGACCGTATCATCTTGCAGCCCTACCGCTCCTAAGGCAACGGAGTCGGTTCAGCGCGACACAACTTCTTAGATTCAAGGAATGCCCTACCAAGTATCAGCTTTCTTACGGGCTCGGAATGCCTGATGAGCCGAAGTTTGCATTCGATCCCGAAGCGGATGACAGCTCCGAAAGGGTAAAAGGGGATAGTCTCGGACAACTGGTCCATAATCTCTTGGACAAGATCGGTAAGTTCACTGTGAATGGCATTCTCGATCAAGCGGCGTTTAACGATGAGCTAGAACACATTCTATTCGATCTCCAGATAAGTGATAACGACCTGCGCTCGAAATACTCCGACATGGCACAGTCACACGTCCAGCGGTTCCTAAGCTCTGAGCTGGCGCCGTTAGTACTCTCGAGCTCAGAATCTCACTCCGAGTACAAATTACAGGCTACGTTCGGGGCCGGGGACATCCTGTACGGAATCATTGACCGACTGTATCGCGACGATTTTGGTAGATGGACCATTCTAGATTACAAGACTGAACGGACGACAGATCCTGGTCGGCGAGCCGAAGGACTACTTCGCTATCAATTCCAGCTTTGCTTCTACGCATACCTAGTTCATCTTCTCGACCCGAGCGAAACCTCTATCCACGCGACTCTATTCTTTACTGCGACGGGGGAAGACGTGCGCTTCACCTTCAGTCAGGTCGACTTCGAGTGGTTGAAGGACGAGGTTGCCACACTCATCGCAGCCATACGAACAGCTGAATCCGCTCGTGGGCTCAATGAAATGAAAAGGAACACTAATCACTGCCCAAATTGCCACTTCTTTGATACTAGTCGCAAGGCCTGCATTGTGCTAGCTCTTGAGTCATTAGAAACCAACAGCAACTCCGGCAAGATATCCCAGCTCGCTTAAAACTCGAAGCGCCGGACCATTATACGCTGCACCGGAGTTCCCCAAGGGTCCGATTAGTGGGAAACCCCAATATCTTCCCATCGCCAGAAGACCAACATCAAGATTCCCTGAGACATATACCGAATATCGGACACGGAGCGAAGCTGCAAGCTCCAGTCCGTTCCATGCAGTTGCGGAGTAATGCGACTCTGTTCCTCCAGTCGCCTTATCTAGAACTTGTGCTGAGGCTCCACCCAAACCGTAGCCAAGCCCAAGTCCAGCACCGCAACGAAATCCATCTTCACTGATGAATGTGCGGACTGTTTCCAGCCCGATCGTTGTGAGTTGTAGATTCTCACTAACCGTTGCGGGAAAATTATTCGAACCGTTATTTAGCGTCGGATTCGTCCAGGTTCCACTCCAGGATCGCGACTCGCTGATATGCTCGACGAAGAACGAAAGCGATTGCACCCCGTTGCTCTCGAAGCTGTAATAGCCATGAGCAATAGTAGGATCGGTGAAAAAGCCTCGGTTCGTGTTATCTGCCGTGATGAGCGGGAGTTGGCCATTCGAGGCAAACCATATTCCCACCTCATGCGGCATGTTTTGCGCGGCGAGTGGACTATGCCACGCGAGTACGAATAAGGTTAAGACGAAAGCGTGGCGCACTGCGCCACGCCTACTACTTACAATGATACACTCCGATTGCGGGTGTCTGATCAATAGACTCTCTTCTTCGGTTGGTATTTGGTTATGCTCACGCTCTTATAGTCGAGCCGAGGAGCGTTTCCATCGGCCTTCCAGGCAAAGGTGTGCTTCAGCCAATTCTTATCATCGCGATCTGGGTAATCTTCACGCGAATGTCCTCCGCGGGACTCCGTCCGGTTCAGCGCACAGGTAACGACCACATTCGCCGTGTCAAGCAAGTTGCCAAGCTCGATCGCTTCCAAAAGATCGGTGTTGAACTGCATCCCCTTGTCATCGATCACAATATTCTTATACCGCTCACGAAGCTCTGTGATCTTATTCAGCGCAGTAGTGAGCCCCTTGGCATCTCGGAAGATCCCACACTCGTCCATCATGATCTGCTGGAGCTCCGTCCGGATCGGCGCAGGCTTCTCGCCGTTCGCCCGAGCTTTCAACTCAGAGATTTTCTTTTCCGTCCAATGACCAGCAGTCACAGGAAGCGGCGGCATCTGTGCGCCGGCTTTCAAGAATTCCACGATTGCCTTCCCACCTCGGCGCCCAAAGACGATGAGATCGAGCAGCGAATTCGTACCGAGTCGGTTAGCACCGTGTACGCTCACGCAAGCACACTCACCAGCAGCGTAGAAGCCAGTGACGAGCTTCCCGGTGTTATCCAACAGCGCACGACCATCCACATCTGTGGGAATACCACCCATTACGTAGTGGGCCGTCGGTTGAATCGGCACACCTTCCGTCGTCGGCTCGACTCCCAAATAGGTTCTTGCGAAGCCGGTGATCTCTGGCAGCTTCTCATTGATGATCTTCGGATCGAGATGCGTTAGATCGAGATGCACATAGCTAGTGCCATCTGAGCCTTTGAATCCACGTCCTTCACGAATCTCTTGAATGATCGCTCGCGAGACCATGTCGCGGGGCGCGAGGTCTTTCACTGTGGGAGCATAGCGCTCCATGAATCGCTCGCCATCCTTATTGCGAAGGATACCACCTTCGCCGCGTGCCGCTTCGGAGACGAGAATCCCCAGCTTCCACAATCCCGTCGGATGGAACTGCATGAACTCCATATCTTCAAGTGGCAAACCCGCATTGTAGGCCATCATGAAGCCATCGCCCGTTCCCACATGCGCGTTAGAGGTGATACGCCAGATACGACCGTCACCACCTGTAGCGAACATCACGGCCTTTGCCTGGAAGGTATGAAGCTCACCAGTCAAGATCTCAATGGCCACGACGCCTGAGCAGACACCATTCTCCACGAGCAACTCCGTGACAAAGTACTCGCTGAAGAAGCGAACCTTGTTCTTAATGCAATTCTCATAGAGCGTATGAAGCATGACGTGACCCGTTCTATCTGCCGAGTAGCAGGCACGCTTGACCGCAACGCGCTTCGAATCCGGATCATCACGATCCAGCGGACGCGTATGTCCCCCGAACTGACGCTGCGCGATCTTCCCTTCCTCGGTACGGCTGAAGGGCATACCCATGTGCTCCAGCTCGACGATAGCACGCGGAGCATCGTTACACATCACCTCGATCGCATCCTGATCGCCAAGGTAGTCCGAGCCCTTGATGGTATCGAACGCGTGCCACTCCGGATTATCCTCTTCCAAATTCCCCAGCGCCGCACACACGCCGCCCTGCGCCGCACCTGTATGCGAGCGTAGCGGGTGAACCTTCGTCAGCACCGCACACGAATACGAACTCGGAATCTCTGCTGCCGCGCGAAGTCCTGCTCCGCCAGCGCCTACGATAATTACGTCAAATTGATGTGTCATGGATTAACTTCTGCGCTCTTTCTCTAAAACGGTAGATCGAACCGCGCCTGAAACAATGGGGAGAACATAACTGTGCTTGCAAAATTACGGATTTTTGGCAGGCCTCGTCTTGCATTACTTTTTTCGGCTCCACAGAACCGCCGCCATAGCCAGCAAGACCACGAACACGATCGAGGCCAGAAGCAGATGATCCTGGTACGTCGCGAGGAGCAGAGAGAGGCTTGGTTTCATAGAGGATATTCGCTATCAGGTCAATTCCGTCCGCTGTACGATTCCATTCCGAAGAAAGTGCCTCCCATTTTCCATCTCCTACTCTATCTTCCTCTGCCCCAGACTCGTCCGCAGCCTCCAACAATTCGCTATCTTTGCAATAACTATGGACAACTTCCCGAACATTCAGATCTCGATGGCCGCCGGCGAGCCCACTACCCACCTCCCCGGAGAGCCAGCCATCCCCAGCGAACCCCGCACCTGCCCTGATTGCGGCACAGTTGGCACTGGCCTGTATTGCACGCAGTGTGGAGAGGTCCTCGAACCTGCGCTCCCATCCGTCTTGCACTATGTTAAAGAGCTGCTGAATGACATCGTCGCATTTGATTCCAAACTGGTTCGGACGATCCCCGCGCTCCTCTTTCGTCCCGGCTTCCTTACGACCGAGTACTTCGCCGGCCGCCGAAAGCGCTACCTTGTTCCATCCCGAATTTATCTGCTGACCGCTCTGCTTGTCTTCTTTGCATTCGGCTCCTTTCTCCACAAGTCCTTTCTGGAGGCCTCCAGCCACAGCACTTCCCACGTCCACTACTCCTTTGGCCAAGTGAAGGGGGAGGAGGCCAGACATGACGTAGACAAACTGCTCGGCCTTGCTGTCACCGTTTCTCCATACGTCATACTCATTGCCTCGACGCCTATCTTCGCCATGATCCTCCGGCTGCTCTATCGCAAGAAGCGACCGCTTTTCGTCGAGCACCTGATCTTCTCCTTCCACTTCTTTGCCTTCGCTCTCATTGCCCTCATTGCGGGAATCCTCTTGTCCTCCGGCATTGCTGCGCTGATCGGCTTTGCACTCTTCCTGATCTATCTCTACTTCGCGATGAGGAAGGTCTATAGTGATAGCGGCTTCGGGCTTGTCATGCGATTTGCGACAGCCAGCTTCTCCTACTTCGCGCTCGCACTGGTGGCTATCATTATTAGTTTTGGTGTGGCATTCTTTCTTGGAATCTACACCGGGGATCTCCCAGATGTTCGGAACTCCTCCATGCACAACTCCAAGGCCGACAGCCTTATGGTGGACAGCATCAAGCACGCGGTGCCCTTCGAACTCAATATCTCGAATTAGGACCAGCATCGATCGCCTCAGCTCCCCCTTCGGAGCAACACAACTCCCCAACCCAATCTCTGCGGAGGAGGCGAGATTCGAACTCGCGATAGCTGTTACCAACTATGACGGTTTAGCAAACCGTTGCCTTCAGCCACTCGGCCACCCCTCCAGTCTTTCCACTCCCGGCTGCGACGAAGTCCACCAGTGGCAGAATCCTTCACGGAGCGACTCCCGCAAACGGACTCCCCTAACCGCTCGTTCCCTAACACCACCCATCCTACAAATTTAGCCCTCTCAATCACACTTCCACCTCCCCCAATTTCCTCCACTCTACACGCAATTTTCATCCCCTTCAACTCGTTACTCACCACTCGTTACCCGTTACCCGTTACCCCTCACTCTTCCACTCATTCCCGAACATGCCAGAGACTACCTCAACCGATTCCCTACTCGCAGCCAGCCTCATCCGTGATGTCCCCGACTTCCCCAAACCCGGCATTCTCTTCAAGGACATCACACCCGTCCTCGCCAGCGCAGCTGCGATGCACCAGATCATTGACCGCTTCATCGCGTTCGCTACACCGAAAGCACCGACCATCATCGTCGGCATCGAGTCCCGTGGCTTCGTCTTCGGTATGCCACTGGCACTCGAAATGTCGCTGCCATTCATCCCGGTACGCAAGCTCGGCAAGCTGCCAGCGGCTACCATCCGTGAGGAGTACGCACTCGAATACGGCACCAACACCGTAGAAATGCACCAGGATGCTATCCATCCCGGAGACCGCGTCATCATCGTGGACGACCTCCTCGCTACCGGCGGCACCGCGGCCGCGGCAAAGCGACTCGTACAACGACTTGGCGGCGAAGTCGTCGGATTCACATTCCTCATCGAACTCGGTTTCCTCCACGGGCGCCTTGCACTACCCAACGATGACATCCTCGCACTACTCTCATACGATGACTGATGCCAGAGATCACCTACTCCGACTTTGACAACATCGAGATGCGCATTGGCCGCATCCTCGCCGTCGAGGATTTTCCCAAAGCGCGCAAACCCGCATTCAAGCTCACGATTGACTTCGGCGAACACGGCATCAAGCGCAGCAGCGCACAGATCACGACACTCTACACAAAGGAAGAACTGGTTGGCAGACAGATCATCGCAGTCACCAACTTCCCACCGCGACAGATCGCCGACTTCCTCTCCGAAGTCCTTGTCCTTGGCACCGTAAATCCCAACGGCGACGTCGTCCTCCTCGCCCCAGACCGCGACTCCCCACTCGGTCAGCGTATCTCTTAGCTTCACAACTCTTCTATTTCTTCCCATCACTTTCCCTTTTCTTCCCATCACTTTCCCTTTTCTTCCCATCACTTTCCCTTTTCTTCCCATCACTTTCCCTTTTCTTCCCATCACTTTCCCTTTTCTTCCCATCACTTTCCCTTTTCTTCCCATCACTTTCCCTTTTCTTCCCATC
>CAIUMP010000059.1 GCA_903900335.1 uncultured Ignavibacteriota bacterium
GGGTGCAAGTACACTAATGCGCCTCCCGCAGGCCTCCCAAATTCGTCAATAGCGGTATCTGATCGGTTTTGCTATTTTGCTTGGGCATCTAGGTAGTTTACGCCGGTCAAGGAAGACCCACCATGAAGCGACACGCCCCGAAAGAGCCCGATCTCGATCCCCGCCTCCTGAAAGTTCTTCGCGATATTTCTCAGGATGTCTTTGGTCCCGATGAGGACATTAAGAATCTTGATTTCGCCACAATCGAAAAGCGCTCACGAGAAGTGGCCCAGCGAGTTGCTCGACATCTCGCCGAGGAAGCGGCAGCCAAACAAGCTCAGGACCGTCACGGGCCTCAACCATGTCCGGATTGTGGGCGACCGAGTTCGGGAACGATCGAAACTCGTGAACTGCTGATACAAGACGGTCCGATACAACTCCAAGAATCTGTTTATCATTGCTCGCAGTGCCGGCGAGACTTTTTCCCCCAATAGAGTAACGCAACGTCTTAACCATCGCCGTTTTAGTCCGCTGGTTCTTACCAAGTCCGTTTGTGTTGCAACGGCGGTCAAGTCTTTTGAGGAAGCCAGTAAAGTTCTGAAAATCACGACGGATCTCACGATTTCTCCCCGTCATCTTCAGACTCTTTGCCATGAGGTGGGAAACGAACTCGTCGAAGAACAACAGGAGCAAACAAACGCGTTTCGGAATCGCCCGTTAAACTCGCCAGCCACCCCCGCAAGTCCTCCGATTCCTCTTGCCGCTGTCATGGCAGATGGTGGTCGTATGCAGACTCGCAAGCCTGAGCACGGACCGGGAGTGCATGATGCAGCGTGGAGAGAGACCAAAACCGCTATTTTATTGCGGATGACCCTTCAACCATCCGCGACAGATCCTCATCCAGATCTTCCAATCTGCTTTGCCCATCCGCTTGATTCGGACAGCGAGAAGCTGACAACGCCGGAACCAAATTGTCTTGAGTTGCCGGGAAGAGGCCCCGAAATTATCTACCGAACCGGCCTTGCGACCCTATCAAACAGTGAAGAGTTTGGCTATCAACTGGCCGCTGCTGCTGATAACCGCGGATTTTTCACGGCTCAAGCTCAAGCTTATATTTGTGATGGCCAATCCTATAACTGGACGATCCATCGTCGCCACTTTGCGTCGTTCGTTCCCATCCTTGATTTTGTTCATGCTGCGGAACACGTACATCAGGCAGCGCATGCTCTTGGCGAGGACGGTGAACGATGGGTGACCTGTTGCTGGCAAGGACAGGTCAGCCAGGTTTTGACTGAAATGACCGAATGCTTGAATCGGTTAACCCCTCCACCTGATCCGAGTGTGGAACAAGAACACCCGTGGTGCGTGTTGCACCGTGAGTTGGGCTATTTGAAGAATAATCAGGAGCGAATGGATTACCCACGCTACCGCTGCGAAGGCCTTCCGCTAACGAGTAGCCCCATCGAATCGTGGGTAAAGCAACTCAACCAACGGGTGAAGGGAAGTGAGAAGTTTTGGAACGACGATGAGAATGGAGAATCCATTCTTCATCTCCGCAATGCATGGCTGGGGGATGATGAAGCACTTCAAAAGCACCTCGCCAATCGCCCCGGCCAACCGTATGGAAGACCGTCAAACCGCACGCAATCATGCAAGGCTGCATAGTTGCACAAAAACATTAGTGTGCCTGCACCC
>CAIUMP010000060.1 GCA_903900335.1 uncultured Ignavibacteriota bacterium
GCCCCACCCGCATCATGCTTGAGCTTGATGGTAAGCACTCCGTTAGTATGTTCCGTTGAATCCAGCACGCTCCATCCTGCCGGAACGAGCACGGCCCGCTTCGTCAGCAAATTCCAATTGTAATGCACCTCGAACGACACGGTGCTAAAATTCACGGTGTCACCAATTCCATCGACCGAATGCACAAGTACCGACATCGTGCCTCCGGCCATTGCGGAATCCGCGTGAGTAAGGGCGCTTGTCGCCATTGCAACTCGCGCTGTCGGAACGCCTCCAGAAGGTGTTGAGCCCGTCAGTGGGATGATCTTCAAAAAGCTTACCTCTCCAGAGTTCACAACCAGGTTCGCACCGTTGTTACCAACCCCATCCGGCTGATAGATAATGGTTATCGTGTCGCTCTTTCCCGGACCAATTTTGTACGGGAATGTGCGCGGAGTCTTGAACTGGAATTGCGTCTGGTTCGCCGGACCAGAGATGCTAATGTTATCGACGGTCAGCGAATCGCAGCCTGTGCTCTCGATAATATAGGTCTTTGACGTCGCCAAGCAAGGCCTTGTCACGAAGGCTCCCCCATTATCCGTGAAATTCATCGCATGAGCAGAGCCCTTCACCTGGTAATTGAGCGAGTAGGTGGTATCAATGTTCTGCCCGCGAAGCACGATCTGCGAACGCTGTGCAAGGTTGTTATCCGGCACCACATGGAATGCGACGTGTATGGAGTCGCCGGGGTGGATCGTGACTGGAAGATTCAGAGGGGGCGTCAGAGTCACTCCTGCAAAGCCAGCGACGAATGCGGAGTCGATCACGACATCTTCACAATTACCAAAATTGTGTATCCAGAAGCCAGAGTCTGCTGTGGAGCATGGCGCAAGCGTTGGAAGTGAAAGTACTGTCGCGCTGAGCGTCACTCTCCGCGAGATCGGGATCACATATCCTGAGATCGAGATGGCCTTCGGGTACGACTTGCCATCGACGGGATTATACACGTCCACCGTTGCCGAGTCCTTTACCTCGCCCGTGATGCCAGGTTGATGGTGGAAATGCACATGAAGCGTGTCACCGCTTCCCAGCTTCTGCGGGAATTTCGGACTTGTTACCGAGTATCCGAACGCACCATTGAACCTCGCTCCGGTTGCGATAATGCTGTCGCACGATAAGTTGACCAGCGTGCCCTCAATATCTTGCGATTGACACGCGAGGATCGTATCGAACCGCAACACCGGTGTCAGCAGCGTGTCCTGGAATGTGGAGATCCCAAGTCCCTTGACCGAAATAAGTGTATCGACAAGTCTTCCATCCAGATCCATTGTCACACGCAGTGCGGCTTGGGAAGCTGTCGCGGAGCCCGGCTTGAAATGCACGAGGAACGAACGGAGCGAATCCGTGCTAAGCGTTATGGGGAAACTCACGGGCTCAAGCCAATACTGGCTATCGGCAGGATCCCACACAATATTTCGAATGGAAAGAGAAAGACATGCGCGATTGTGGATCGTGAACGTCCGTGCCGTTGCACTGCATGGAACATTAACAGCCCCCATATCGAGCGCCGTATCGCTCACTTCGGGTCGCATTGCCACATCGCTCAGAACCTGGAGGCTGAGCGTTAGCGTGGTATCCACGAGCTTCTGGCCGCTGAGATACCGAAGCTTGAGCTGTGTGGTGTAGGTCCCCTTGGGCTGTGAAACAATGTGTATGGGTAACTGGAAACTCTCGGAAGCGTGAATGGTGTGCGAGAGCGCGAGCGATCCGAGCTTAAAGACGCTCGTATCGGTGAGTGAAGCGCGGATGAGGATAATGGAGTCGCAGTTGGAGTTCTTGATGGTGTAGGAAGTGTCCAGCGTCACGCAACGGTTCAGGAGCGCTACCTGCAATCCCAGGAAAGAAGGTTGAGCGCCCTGTTTCACACTCAAACTCACCGGCACTGAATCATTGACCTGCACACTCGTACCCCCGATCATGTGCAGCCGCACCATCGCATTGTAGTCCCCATCGTGTAACGCGTCGGTGAGGATGGGGATGGAGACGGAGTCGCCGGGAGCGATCTTCCGCGGTAATCCTGGCGGGAGAATATGAAAGATGGAAGAATCAGAGATGAGCGCGCTCGTGAGCGTTAACGTATCACAAGAGAGATTGCGAATGATGAGTGCGGAGTCTTTGGAAAAGCACGCGTATGGGGTCGTCATCGCGATGGAAGCATCGTGATTAAAGCTGACCGTCGTCTGACCAACGCCGGAAAGCGAGATGATCGTATCGACGAGCCTTGATCCGTTGTTGAATTCCAGCAACAATTGTCCCGTGTCCCGCGCCGCGAGTGTTGGAGAATAGATGATCTGAATACTATCCTTGCCGGATATGTACCGAGGCAAAGAAAGATTCTCAACGGAGAAGGCCGCGCCTCCAAAAAGGATCTGCGCTTTCACCAAATACGCCCCGCTGCATGCGCTTCCATACGTTATGTGCAACACCGAATCGTAGGTACGGCAACGTGCACCTGTATAGGTAAAGAGCTTCTTATCGAGCACGACCGCGGAGAGGGATGTCTGTGTTCCATCCGCGTTATACCAGAGATTGTTCGAAGCATCTCCGGCGAAGATCTCTTTTCCTTTGGAGTAGAACCTGGTATCGAAATTATTGGATGGACCACAAATGGGAAACCACGTTGTACCCTGGTCTGTCGAGAAGAAGAATCCGTTGGCCGCTGTTTGAATGAACAGTGCAGCATTCGTACCCATGACACAACCCGTCAGTCCAACGGTCGAGGGGAAATTATAGGGATTCGACCAACTTGCTCCCGCGTCTGCGGAACGGAAGACATACCCAAGATGCTCGGCCACCGCGTAGAACATATTCGATCCTGGCACTCCATACGGCGACCAACACTCGACGTGTAATTGTGGTGACGGCTGTGTCCAGGTCACGCCGCCATCCGTGGAGTGTAAGAATCCCGGCGATGCTGTCAGAACGCTTAGGACTCCGTTATTTCCGCTAAAGGTTACTCCATCGTGCTGTGTCGGAGAGAAGTTCGTCCACGTCGCTCCCAGGTTCGAAGATTGCAATGACTGCGCACTCCAGTTTACTACGACAAGCTCGCCAGAGACAGCATTGTAGCCAATGGACACCATCTGCCCCACCGGTGAGGTCAGCGCCGTCCATGTGAGGCCGCCATCAGTGGTAGTCCATACCCCTCCTGACGTCGCCCGGACACTACACCAGCCTTGCGAGGCATTCTTGAATGTGAACTGGGTGATCTGGTAGCCTGCAGAGGGCGTTGTCATCGCTTGCCAGGAGACCCCGTTGTTCGTCGTTCGATAGATCTCACCATTGGTCAGGCCAACGAAGCCTGTTGCGCTGGAGCCCTGTTGATCGAGAAAATAGACGCTCCGAACCTGCGACGGAAAGGCATAATTCATCGACCACTGCGCCGATGAAGTTCGTGCGCATACCAGCGAAAGGACAAGACCAAGAAAGAACGACGAGAACTTGAGTTGCTTCACCATGACCGTAAGACACCAAATGTGTAGCACTAAGAAACACGGAGGGATGCGAACACCTCCTATTATAGCTACTAATATACCATATACCACAGAAGTGCCCTCGAAATGTGAAACTGGAAATCCGCAAAGCTATGAATTTACCTTCATTTCGCGAAGAATTTGAATGAACCAGGCCTTCCCCCTGTTCCTTCCGTCGTGAAAATCACAGGAAGAACCGGTCTGCTTCAGATGTGCCGTAATGCGAGAGGACGTTGGATCGTCCTTCCGCTGCTCGCGGTCATGCTTCTGCGAACCGGTGGCAATTTCCTCCACACTCACTCTTCTGACGAAACCTCTGGCTTATCGGCGGTTGCGAGCTGCAACGCGTGCGACATTGAGGCGACGGTCGCAACAGAAACACCGGCGCCTGCCGGACCTCCAGCTGTACCCGTTGTCATTACCGATGAGGCACCATGCGCGGTGTTCCAACCGTTCGTCATAACGATACACGCCAGATCCGGTCGCGCGCCTCCCACTGCTTAAGCACTTCCTTTCCGATAAAGATGAACTGTTCGCGCTATGAGCGCGAACACCTCATTGTGACGTCGTCACATTCTCGCATACCTTGTCACATTTCAGAAGTGTTTACGCAGCATGATTTTACTCATTCTATTTCGGTTGCTTCGAAGCAAGTCTCGCGCATTTGGTCGATTCGTTCACGTCATTCTGGGCCTAATATTGGCTTCATCCACCCTGTTCGCACATGGTACTGTGAAGGTGATCGAGCCTGGTTCCAACGTCCAATTCACTGTCGTTGTTTTTGACGGCTCGAACAACGCACCTCTTGAGCTTGCAAGGGTGGCGCTCTATCGGGGCACCTCACTTGTAAAAGGAAAAGTGACCAATCCCCGCGGGCGTGCCGTATTCATGGATGTCGTTCCGGGTAGGTACCGCATTGTCGCGCGATACGTTGGCTACACGGATTTTAGCGACACCATCCAAATTGACAAGTCCCACGCTTTCGATTCAATTACATTGTTCGAAGCCAACCAAGAGGTGGTAGTCTCCGGGTTTCGAGAAGCGGAGATCTCTACGATCGAACCAACGACTGGCAATCAAGTCTTTGAATCGGAGACATATCATGCAGCACCCACCGCGCGCATGACACAACTGGTACAGGAGAACGTGCTCGGTGCGGTTCGGGCTTCGACCGGCGAGATTCACATCCGAGGGCAACATGGGGAATTCACCTACTTCGTGGATGGCGCGCCGATTCCGCTTGGGGTCTTCGGCGGACTGAATGAGGTGGTGGACCCCAAAGTTACGGAACGAGCGACGTTCCTCACGGGCGGTTTTCCTGCGGAGTATGGGGGACAAATCGCGGCAGTCGTGGATATTCAAAACCGCGTGCCGACGGGCGCATTCCATGTTGATTTCTCCACGTACGCCGGCTCCTATATGCCAAGCGGAATCAAGGACTCGCTTTTCATCCCGAACCACTTCATCAATATGAACGGGCAATCGCTCTCGATGAGCGATCACAATGGGAAGCTCGGCTGGTTCGTATCAGGTTCGCGTCAGGAAACAGACCGACGTATCGATCCGCCCGTCAATTCCATCTTCCACGATCACGGCTTTGATTACTTCCTTTATGGGAAAGCGGATTATCTGCTTTCGGACAAGGATTTTCTGACCATGAATCTGAACTACGGTATCACCAACACACAGGTGCCCTTCGATTCTGTGGAGATCGGCGGCATCGGTGAGCCGCGTGCCGAGGATGATGCTCAGTACACGACCAACGCGTTTCAGACGCTTTCCTACTATCGCACGGTTTCGACAGAGTCCGATCACGAAAGCAATTTGCTTATCGCTGGGTATGCACGTGAGGGAAGCCTCAAGTACACACCAGGGGAGATTGATCGACCGACTGTCTCCGACACGCTCGGCGACACGAACCATGTACTTGCGGAAGATCGCAGCTTCACAACCATTGGAGTACGCGCAAAGTATGACAATCGACTTTCCCACGAGTTTCAATACGCGGCAGGCTTCAACGTTAGCACAACATCTGGTAAGGAAGATTTCTCTGCTTTCGATAGTGCACGGTTTACCGGGCCGCACTCTGTAACCAATTACTCCGGCTCCGATTTCGGAGTGTTCCTCCAAGCAGAATACCATCCCGAAGAATGGACGAGTATCGATCTGGGACTGCGATATGATCAGCATATCGCGCCCAGCGTGTCAATGGAGTCGCAGCTTAGCCCCCGCATTCGCTGGAATTTCCTTATGGGGGAAAGCGACAATGCGTATCTCTATTATGGCCGGATGTTCATGCCGAATAACATCGAGGGCATCCGAGCATTGGCATTGAATGCAACCAGTCAGGCATCGGTCGGCACGCTTGCGGAACGCGACAATTTCTATGAGGCTGTGTATACGCACAACTTCGATTTCGGCATCCGAAGCAAGGCCGCATACTTTCGCAAGGATGCAACTCCGGGCGTTGACGATCAGAGTGTCGGATCGAGTGCGGTGCGCGCACCCATTAATATTGCGATCGTGCATACACACGGCGTCGAGCTGGGGGTATCCTATAGCTCCCCCGTGACACCGTTCTCTGGTTACATCAACACCTCGCTAATTCACGCCTACGGAGTTGGGGCTCTCACCGGCGGCTTCCTTCCGATCAGCAGTGACAGCACGGGGGCAGACCTCGATCATGATCAGCGCCTCTCTATCGTCGCATCCATTAACTACCAGCCAACAGATTGGTATGCAAACATCACAGGGATCTATGGCTCGGGACTAACGAACGGCGCTGGTATCCCCGGCAGCTATGGCACCGGTCTCTTCGATTTCAACCAATATGCACATACCACCCCATCGTGGATCGTGAATATCGGAGCCGGCTACACTTTCCACCTCGCCGGTGGTGCGACGGTCTCGCCTTCACTCTCGATTGGAAATCTCTTCGATCACGAACATCTTCTTAAAGGAGCCTACTTTAGCGGTGCGAGTTGGGAGGAGCCGCGCAATGCGATTCTCCGGGTGGATGTCCACCTGTGATGTTTGTCAAGTTCGTTGTGGCCACGAGTCCTAGATCGTGGCTACACAAGCACCTTGTTCAGTCTCTGGGATTGAATTCCGACCCATCCCGCAATTTCTCCCATAACAATCGCTCCTTATCGCTTACCTCTTCCGGCACTCGGATGTCAACGATCGCATAGAGATCCCCACGAGAGCCGTCAGAGCGGTAGAGGCCACGTTTGGCCAATCGGAGCTTCAGGCCGTTCTGGGCTGCCACCGGAATTGTCAGGCGGACATTGCCATCGAGCGTTTCCATTGGTACTTTCGCGCCGAGCACGGCTTCCCACGGTGCGATGTCGATCTCGCGGTATAGATCGAAATTCTCGATGTCATAATAGGGATGACTGTGATATACGAGCGAAAGTAGTAAGTCGCCTGGGGTTGTCGTGCCCGTCTCCCCTTGTCCAGCGAGCTTGATCTGCTTGCCGGCCCACGAGCGCTCCGGGATCTTCACCTTATAGGTCTTCGTCGTTCCGTCACCACGGCGAATAGTGAACTGCTTCGAGCTCCCGTGGAATGCCTCTTCGATGCTGACGGGAAGCTCGGCCTCAATATCCGCGCCTCGAGTGTTGAATCCTGGACGTCGGCGTTGAGTGCTGGAGCCAAACCCCATGCCGGGGCCAAAGAACTGTTGAAAGAACTCGGAGAAGTCCTCCCCACCGCCTGTGGAGTAGGTGTAGCCACCGCCACCCGGTTGTGCTCCATAACCAGGTGGGGGTGTGAACTGCTGCCCCGTCTTCCAGTTCTCACCGAAGCGGTCGTACTTCTTGCGTTTCTCCGCGTCGCTAAGAACTTCGTAGGCTTCATTGAGCTTCTTGAATTTCTCCTCAGCTGTCTTGTCATCCGGATTGACATCGGGATGATGCTTTCGGGCGAGTTTGCGAAACGCCTTTTTGATCTCATCCTCGGTGGCTGTGCGCGGCACACCGAGGGTCTCGTAATAGTCTTGAAATTGTACTGCCATCGGTGCTCAACAACAACATCAGCACCTCGCACGTTACCGTAATGCCGAAGCCCATCAGCAATCATCGGATTCCGCGCGCGAACGATCCGTCCACTCAGGGCACGGTAGTTTTGTAGGTCGCGCTGATATCAAAGTGGAATTTGACGGTAAAGGTGATCGGAGTTTGGTTTGTTGTTGCAGTGAAATACAGTTTTGCAGACCCCAATGATCCCATCAACTGGTCTTTGAAGAACTGTTTCCCATCTGCAGTGAGCGTCATTGCCTGCGTCTTTGCTGCAACGGAGAGCAGGTTGATATTGCTGAAGGTAGCCAGCACCTTCTGTGTCGTTCCGGCGGCATCGCCGACGCTGAGCGTCCCACTCACGATATTCTGGTTAGCGGGCCCGGAGAAATAAGAGATAAGGTAGCTTGCAGAAGTAATGTCCAGCGAGGAAAGATCGCCCTTATACTTATCGAAATCGGAGCTGGATTGCTTTGCATCTACAACATCGGCAATGGAGTAGGTCAGCGAGTTGAAGTTTGTCGCAGAGAACTCCTTGTCGATCCCAAAGGAGAAGTCCTTGCTGACAGAGCATCCCCAATATCCGATCGCCAATAGAAGCATCAAACCAGAAAGAAGTGCAGTGAATCTCTTCATGATTTTTTCCTCCAAATTATGAAACCGCTGGCAACATTTGCATTTTCCGTGCCATTCGTACTGCAGCCGTCGCAAAATTCAGTACGTTATCAAGCGCGGAGTTTAAGACTGGGCGAATTTCTGATTCGCAGAGTCGATAGCCGAAACATTTGTTAAGGGACATGCGAATAACTGTCTCGCGTTTGGGCTAAGATCTGGCCTCCAATGTTTTTCACGAAGACCACCGAACAACCTGCTATATTGCGGCCAAGTCTTCATCGGAATACTCAATTCAACAACAACACTATGAAAAAGCTGATTACGTTACTGTTTGCACTCCTGCTGACAATTGGGATTGCAGTACCTAAGTCGAACGCTACGGACAAGCCGGCTGCCGGCACGTGGAGTGGTGTACTCATTGACAAGCATTGCGGTTCGGACATGAGCGCCGACAAACTGCCATCTCACGAAAAGTCCTGCGTTATGAAATGCGCCAAGGATGGCAAGAATCTCGGCATGATGGTCGACGGCAAGTGGTATGCCTTCGATAAGAAGGGTGAGAAACTTGGGTGGGCGATCCTGAAGAAGACGAAGGCCGCCGCCAACGTGCAGGTCAGCGTCGAAGGAAAGCTGAAGGGTGACAAGATCACCGTGACAAAGATGTCGGAGAAAGCGTAAATCCTAAACGGATTACTCTCTCCCAAACAAGAACGGCCCTTTCAAGGGCCGTTCTTCATTTCTGGGGCTTTTTCGTTGAATCGGTGAGCGTCGGGAGAAGTTTGAGTGGCTCCCCTTTCATCGCGCCCTCGCCTGGGATTGACGGTTGAACCGGCTTGAGGTCGTTGCCCTTATCGGCGCCCACCCGATTTCTCGCACCGAGAGATTCGCTCGGTGCGACGATCACTGGATGAAGAATGTGGTAGTGCTCCAGGTTCTGATCGCTCTCGAAGCCGAGCCCATCCGTGATCCGCCCGTTTCGCTCCACGATGTGGACGCGGGAATCTGAATGAAGAGTCTGATTCCCATTGTTCCATTCTAGTGAATCGGTGTCCACTTTGGTCCCTGAGTCACTTGTGATATGCACGTGACCATAGGCGGTCATATCATTCGTCGTCGCATTGATCCTGGCACTTGCAGAGGTAAGGATACTGGAGTGCTCGCCTTTGCGGTCATAGAAATCAACACGAACACCACTATCCAGCCAGGTGTAATGCTTCTGTTCGTACGTTTCCACCTTCCCTGCGTGAAGAATGGCGCGCAGCATTCCGTCCGATGAGAAGTTCATAGACGTGTTATAGCTGATCTGCGAGGGCTTATCTGCGCCGGTCGGAACCAGACCAACAGTGCTTGGCAGCACTTTGGGGCTGTCATCGCAGCTTGCGAGGAATAGGAACACCGTCGCAAGCAGCAGCAAGATGGCTTGGCGTCTCACGCGCTGATACCCGCCTTTACGATGTCGTGCATGTGAATAATGCCTTCTAGTTCACCATCGGGTGAGAGAGCGAGAAGTTGCATCACTTTCGGTGGGGTATCTTCCATGAGGTGGAGTGCCTCGATCGCCAGCGCATCGGAATTGATCTTGCGCGGGTTCTTCGTCATAACTTCTTGCGCGAGAACGGTAGCCGGATTTACTGCCGTATTCTGCTGAAAATAACGGCGCAGATCACCGTCGGTAACGACACCGACGACAGCATCACCATCAAGCACGGCGGTTGCACCATAGCGCTTCCGGGACATTTCCAACATAACCTCATTCAAGGTTGCATCCTTTGAAACACTTGGAATTGCTCCATCCTTACCCATGAGATCCCGCACAGAGAAGGTTAGCCGTTTCCCAAGCGCACCTGCCGGGTGCAAGCGGGCAAAATCCTGACTTGTGAATTCCCGCGCTTCGAGTAAGGCCATCGCGATGGCGTCACCAAGGACAAGCGATGCGGTCGTTGAAGCAGTTGGTGCGAGGTCATGAGGGCAGGCCTCCTCATCACAGTGGATAAGAAGAAAGGCACCACCACTCTCCATCGCCGATTGTGCCAGCTTTGAATTGTCCGATGCCGTAATCGCAACGATACGGACACCAATTGTTAGCAGCGAGGGCAAGAGCATCAGCAATTCGTCGGAAGCCCCGCTCTTGCTCAGAATAATAACAACGTCTTCTCGCTGGACCATACCAACGTCACCATGAACGGCCTCCGCTGGATGAAGAAAGAACGCTGGAGTGCCCGTGGAGGCGAGCGTTGAAGCTAGCTTGTTCGCTATGTGCCCGGACTTGCCGATGCCGGTTACGATCACCCTTCCTTTGCAGGAGAGCAGCAATGCGCAGGCGTGGTTGAACGCTGCTTCATCAAGGTGTGCGAGCGTTGCGGAGATCGCTCGCTGCTCGATCTCGAACGTGCTTCTGGCACTTTGGAAAAGGTCAACCATGCTCCTTCCCTCCTGCGATCAACGCTTCTCGCACACGGAGGAGCTCTTCGAGCAATCCTTCAAGCTGGTTCAGGGGCAGCTGCGAATCCTTATCGCTTTTTGCTTCGGCCGGGTTCGGGTGGGTCTCAATGAAGATACCGTCGATTCCCACCGCCATCGCCGCGCGTGCCAGCGGCGCAATGAATTCCCGATTACCGCTACTTACACCATTCTGGCTGGGGCGCTGCACAGAATGCGTCGCATCGTAAATGACGGGCGCGCCAAATGAGCGCATGGTCACCAGCGATCGAAAATCCACAACGAGATCACCGTACCCGAAAAACGTCCCGCGCTCAGCAAGGATGACTCGATCATTTCCAGCTTCTTGAATTTTGGATTTAGCAAATCGCATGTCGTCCGGCGACATGAATTGTCCCTTCTTGACTTCCACCGCTCTACCCGTTTTCGCTGCAGCGATCAGGACATCTGTTTGTCGCGAGAGGAACGCGGGAATCTGGATAACATCGCACACATCAGCAGCCAGCGAGGCTTCCGAGGCATCGTGGATATCCGTAAGCGTAGGCAGATCGTACTCTTTACGCACACGTGCCAGTAGTCCCAACGCAGCGTCATCACCGATGCCGGTAAAGCTCGCCCCACTGGTGCGATTTGCTTTCCGATACGACGACTTGAAGACGAAATCAACTGGTAAGCGTGACTCGATACGGAGCAGTTCTTCCGCAACAGTGCGAAGCAGTTTCTCGCTCTCGACCAGGCATGGCCCGGCAATGACAGCGAGCCGGTTGCTGCGACCGAATGTCACAGAGCGGCGGCCAGAAGGAGATGATATGATGACGTTTCGAATCAATCGAATTAGATAAGTTTAGTTGCTCTTAACAGTCAAATCCGTCGGGACGTGCGCCACTCTTTAGCGAAGGCCCCGTCTGCGAATCTCGGAGAGGATCACGGCCGCGCTGGTAGCAACATTGAGCGATTCCCCTTCACCAAATCGCGGAACGATGATCTGCGCGTCTGAAAGTGAGAGCAGGACATCGCTTATGCCGTGCGCCTCACTACCCAAGAGAAGGAGAGTCTTGTCGGTAGTCTGTAACTCATAGACGGACGTTGCAGCCTCGCTAAGCGTAGCTGCGAGCACGTTCCAACCCTGCCGATTGAACATTGGAAGCTCCGAAGCAAGATCGACCTTGTTATGCAGATCGACATCGAAGATTGCACCCTGTGTGCTGCGAACAACTTTTGGTGAAAAGGGATCAGCGGTCCCCTCTCCCAAAAAGATGGTAGTAACACCAAACCACGCGGCCGTCCGGATGATCGTCCCGACATTACCGGGGTCCTGCACGGCATCCAATGCGAGGATCACGTTTCCGCTTGCAGTCGCTTTCGGAACCGGCATCTTAAGTACCGCGAAGATGCCCTGGGGCTCCTGCGTGTCGGATATTCGCGAAGCAAGTTTTGGCGAGACCGATAGCATATCCAATCCGCTGTTAATGCAACGATCGAATAATTTGGAACAGGAAGCGGCTGCTGCTTCCGTGAAGAGTATTTGGTCGATTAGATCTGGCCTCTTGTCAAGAGCCACTTCGAGTAAGTGTCGCCCTTCGATGACGAATTCGTTAAACTCGCGGCGTAGAGAAGCAGTGCGCAGCAGATCACGGATGTGCCTGGAAGCGGATTCTGTCAAGACGATCATGGCGTTGTAAGGGGCAATTGTATCATGCGAACTCTCCGAACACACGCCGCATCGCGTCCGAGATCTCACCAAGCGATGCAAACGCCTCAACTGCCGCAATGATATGCGGCATCAGGTTTTCTCCAGACCTTGCAGCCTGCTCTACCGCATCTACCGCTGCCTCTGTGGCGCTCTGATCACGACGCGCTCGCAGCGCCTTCAACCGGGCAACCTGCGCGCGCTCAAGATCCGGATCCATGCGCAGCGTTTCGGGCGCAATGAGTTCTTCGGTGACGAACTCGTTGACGCCAACAACGATCGCTTCCTTCTTCTCCACCTGCTTTTGGTAGAGGTAGGCACTTTGTGCAATGCGGTCCTGATAATAGCCTTGCTCGATGGCGCGCACAGCACCTCCAAGTGCATCGACCTCCGCGATAAGCGAGGAGCTCCGCAGCTGCAACTCCGATGTGAGATACTCTACGAAGTAACTGCCCGCGAGGGGATCCACCGTATCGGCAATGCCAGATTCATAGGCGATGACCTGCTGCGTTCTCAGCGCAGTTCGGGCCGCCAACTCAGTCGGGAGTGCCAGTGCCTCATCTTTTCCATTTGTGTGAAGCGACTGCGTGCCGCCCAGCACAGCGGCCATTGCCTCGATCGTTGTGCGGACAATGTTGTTCTCGATCTGTTGGGCTGTCAACGTAGAGCCCGCTGTTTGGGAGTGGAAGCGCAGCTTCAACGAGTCCGGTTTCTTTGCGCGAAATCGGTCGCGCATAATCTCGGCCCACAACGTTCGGGCCGCCCTGAATTTCGCGATCTCTTCGAAGAAATTCGAATGAGCGTTGAAGAAGAACGATAACCTCGGGGCAAAGTCATCGACATCCAGACCTGCATCGAGCGCGGCCTGCACATAGGCGATGCCGTTGGATAATGTGAATGCGATCTCCTCGACAGCCGTGGAGCCCGCCTCGCGAATGTGGTAGCCACTGATCGAGATCGTATTCCACGACGGTAACTCTGCAGCACACCACTTGAAAATATCGGTCACAACGCGCATGGATGGCGTCGGCGGATAGATATAGGTCCCGCGTGCCGCATACTCCTTCAGGATATCGTTCTGTATCGTCCCGGACAACTTCCTCAGATCGGCACCCTGCTTCTTCGCTTTGGCAACGTAGTGCGCCAACAAGATAGATGCCGTCGCGTTGATCGTCATCGAAGTGGATATCTTCGCCATCTCGATTCCTTCGAAGAGCACATCAAAGTCGTCGATCGAATCGATGGCCACTCCGACGCGCCCAACCTCCCCCTGGGCCATGGGATGATCGGAGTCGTAGCCTATCTGCGTCGGAAGATCGAAAGCGATGGAAAGCCCCGTTGTACCCGAGCCGAGCAGATACTTGTAGCGCTTGTTGGATTCCTCCGCGCTTCCGAAGCCGGCGTATTGCCGCATGGTCCACAGCCGCGATCGGTACATCTCGGGATAGACCCCGCGGGTAAAAGGATACTCCCCTGCCCCCGCGATTGATTCCCGATTCTCCGAAGGATGTGGGATCTGGGAAGTGGAATCTCTGGGGTAGCTGCGAGCTATTGGAATTCCGGATGTCGTCTCGAATGTATCTTTGCGAAGGGCCATGATGCAAAAATACGACACAATAGGCTGCGAGAAAGGGTTTTGGCACATCTTGCGGCTTCTGCCAAGTTCTTGACCCCTGTTCCACCTCTTGCAAACCGCGGGGCACAACTCTCGCAAACCGCAGGGCACAACTCTTGCAAACCGAAGGGCACAACTCTCGGATTACTTCGTTCAGCTACGGATGAAACACCCTCTCGTACGCTTCGCTGTCACGGCACTTGTTAGTTTGACCGCGCTCTACTTTGCCTTTCGTGGAGTGAAATACGATGATCTAATGGCGGAGCTCGCTCACACGAATGTTCTTCTGATCCTTCTAGGGGTGCTCATCCTTTTCTGTGCTCATCTTTGCCGCGCATGGCGCTGGACGGTGATCCTGAGGCCCATCAAGAAAGGCACAAGTGTCTGGGGAGCCTTTAGGGCGATCATGGCGGGCTACGGAATGAACAACATTATCCCGCGCTCTGGCGAGCTCATACGTCCGTTCATCTTCGCGAAGAACGAAAAGCTCTTCATGAGCGGCGCCGTGGCAACGATCATGATCGAACGCGTGGTGGACCTGATCTCCAATCTCGTTGCGATGCTGCTGGTCTTTGTGGTATATCCTACACAGATCGCCTATGGGTTTCCGGCGATCGAGGCCGCAAGAACCCCCGTCGTGATCGGAATTGTACTCGTCCTGATGCTGGTTGGTGTGATGTTCTTTCGCACCGCGGCAACCGAAAGCGCGATTCATCGCTTGATCCGGAAATGGCCATCAAGAATGCGGATTCCCATACAGCGCGCCGCAACAGAGTTCGCCACGGGACTTGAAGGCGTTCGCGCGAGCGGATCAGTGGCGGTGACACTAAGCACGCTAGGAATCTGGGTGTTCTATGTGGGCAGTATGTACCTTTGGCTCTACGCGTTTCCCGAGCCGCAATTTGCGCTGATTGGAATTCTCGGAGCCTTCTTTTTGCGGGTCGTCTCTGGCCTTGCATTCCTGATTCCGACGCCGGGCGGTGTCGGTTCGTATCACTACTTTATCAGTCAATCACTGTTCCGCGTGTTCGGTGTTCCACTTACGGCCGGGATCGCCTACGCAACAGTCACGAATGCCGCGTTCAACAGCATCACCACGATCATCGGCCTAACCGTGCTAGCTGTGGAAGGTATCTCGTTTCGCAGTTTTGTGACGGGAGGGATCGCCGCGAAGGAAGAGGGACTGCAACACGCCCACGCACGGGCAGCAACGGTCGATGCACCTCTCCAGTAAGTACCAGAAGCATCGTACATTTGAGCTTCGCGAAGTTCCAGGACGAAACGGGAGACCAGCCATTCCCGTTGTAATCCAGTAGCCACTGCCCCGACATCATACCAATTGTGAATAGATCCAGCCTTAAGTACATTGCCCTCGCGCTGATAACCGTTGGCCTGCTGTATCTCGCCTTTCAAGGGCAGGATATTGGGAAGTCGCTGGAAGCGGTGGGGCAGGCCCACTTCCTTCCGCTCCTTGGCGGCGTGCTGCTCATGTTCCTATCTCACGCGCTTCGGGCGCTACGCTGGCAGATCGTACTCCGACCGCTCAAGCGAACGACAAGTTTTTGGCGCGCCTATAAGGCAACCCTGGCAGGATATGGAATGAATAATCTGGTACCACGTTCCGGTGAGATCGTTCGACCTTACCTCATGGCCAGAGGTGAATCCATTCCCGTCGCGGGGGCGCTGGCAAGCGTTGTCGTAGAACGACTGGCCGATGTCATCGCGCTTGCGGTGCTGATGATCGGCTCATTGCTTATCTATCAAACTCGCGTCACGACGGTCTTCCCTGTCTTCTCGGGAAATACGATCGGGTTTATCGCGCTGGTCCTCGCCTGTTTGATCGGTTTCATTCTGATGTTCTTCAGCGAGCGACGCACGCGAGGATTCATCCGGATATTTGTCAAACGTCTGCCGGCCCTGCTTGCATCGAAGATCGAGAACGTTGCACTCGACTTTTCAAAGGGATTGCGCGGTTTGGATCGCTCGGCGATCCTGCCGCTGCTGCTCGGAACGATCGGTATTTGGTTTATCTATGGCATCTCCATGTTTGTCTCACTTCAGGGATTTGAAGATCCAACGATGGCCAAACTTACGCTCCCCGATGCGTTCCTGCTATTGACGCTCTCCGGAATTGCGTTTACGATTCCGACGCCGGGCGGTACGGGGTCGTATCATGCTCTGATCAAAACCGGGCTTGCCATGGTCTTTGGTGTTCCACCGAATGTCGCTCTCGCGTACGCGATCGCCACACACGCGCTTAGTTACATCACCATGATCGCGGCCGGTCTTGCAGTGCTCATAAGCGAAGGGCTCTCCTTCGGAAATGCTCGGAGCATTGGGTCAACAGACTCTCATTCGCTGGATAGCTCGACAAAAGGAGGTGCATCGCATGGTTGATACTCATTGCCATCTCGTACCTGGCGTCGACGATGGCGCGGAAACGCTGGATATAGCGCTGCGAATGATCGAAGAGGCCAAGCAATCTGGCCTTACGGCGATCCTTACCACACCGCACATTCGGGGACGAATATCCGATCTCGCATTGCACGAAGAGCACAAACGTGCATTCCAGCCTGTGCTTGATGCCAAGCCAAATATGGATCTGTTTCTCGGCGGCGAAGTACGCGTCACCCCTGAAACACATGAGGTTGTTACGCGAAAGGAGTTTACCGCCAGCGAGTCCGGCAAGTATATTCTTCTGGAGTTGGAGTTCGAGAAAGTACCCAATTATTTTAGCCAGCTCCTCTTTGACTACCGGATCAATGGCATCACCCCGATAGTGGCGCACCCGGAGCGCAACGTTGGAGTGCTGAAGAACCCGGAATACGCGTTGGACTTCGTCCGTCAGGGTGCACTATTGCAAGTAACGACGGGCTGTCTGATCGGGGATCTCGGCGAAGCGTTCGAGTCGCTTTCGCTTATGCTTTTGGAGTGCGGGCTGGTCAGCATCATTGCAAGCGACGCGCATAACGTGCGCACGCGCCGCTTTAACAACTGGCCCACGGCCTATGAACGACTCAAAGAATTAGAAGCACAGCCGGATGGCTCGGGCAAGCTGATCAGAACAGATGACATTACCACCACCAATCCAATGGCCGTATGTCTTGGCAACCCCATTCCACCCATTGAGCTGGATGAGTTGACGGCTGCAGACATACGGAAACGGCTTTCAACCGGTCGGGCGAAGCCGCTGGTGAAACGAAAGCGGTTCTTCTTCATGTAGTATATGTGCTCTCGCGGCGCGTGATGATCCACGTGCCGCCAGTGGCAATGTTCTTAGTTTGCTGCCCTTGCGTTGTTCCATTCGCTTGCTTTGTATGAGAGTGGAACAGGATGATCGGTCATCCAGAAGGATTCTATTATGGCTCCAATAGATAAATCAGACGAGTTTTCGCAGAAGGAAGAGGCCAGAAGCGGTGCCTCCCCGAACGCCTTTGGTTTTTCTAAACTCAGCTCCGGCGAGAACCCTAATTTTGGGCAAAGCGCCCATCACGCGGTTCCTTCCGGCCCAGTGCAAAAGAAGCGGAAACCCGTCGAGCGGAAGCTCAATGTCGCTGAGCTGATAAAGGTGATGTACCGTGGGCGGTGGATCATCCTGAGCACATTCATCATCGTCTTCTCCTACTCCGTTTACTCCACCTTTTCAAAACCCTACATCTACGGAGCGAGCACGCGAATGTCGCTGGACAAACCCCCGGGCGGATCGCAGATCGCTCAGATCGTCGGCGGACAGGCCTCGGAGGATCACAGCACCGCTAACGAGATGCAGTTCTTCAAGTCCCATGTCGTGGGTCAGCATGTCGCCAGATTGCTGCATGATTATGCCGAAGGCAAGTGGGCGGAAATAGATTCGCTGTTCTTGAGTGCATTTCACTCTACGAAAGACGTGCCACCCGATCCCCGACAGCTTGCGGTCATTCGCATCAACGACAATCCAAAATCCAAACTGGTACCGGGCATTGCCGATCTGGGTACGCTTGAGGCCCGCGCTTCTGCTGCGGTGAGCATCGCGGCTGACGCCTCATCCGATTATCTGCTTGTTGCCTCGGAGGCATACACACCGATCGATGCGGCATTCCTGGCAAATCTTTACGTGGCTGTTTTTGTCAAAGACAACGAAGCACGTGTTCGTGCAAACTCTGCTGCACTCAAGTCGTATCTCATTTCCCAAAAAGACCGCAGTTTTGATACCTTGCGAAAAGTGGAGAGCAAGCTGCGTGATTACCTTGGAACAACCAGTGGCATGAGTGCCGAAGACATTGCGAAGAATGTCACCAATCAATATCAAGAGTTGAAGCAAAAGCGCCAGTTGGTCGAAATCGATCTCAACTTGCGGCGAAAGATGTATGCGGATTTCACCACGAATCTCGACACCGTCCAAAAGAAGTATTACGACAATATGACGCTGGAGCCGCACGTCGCAATGCTTCAGAAAGAGTTGACGGACGTGGAGTTCGAGATCGAGAGCATGGAGATGTCCAACAATCTCATGGATCCCCGGACAAAGAAGTACTTGAACGATGAGATCAAGGGCAAAAAGGAGCGTCGGGAAACGCTTCGGGAGAAACTGAAGGAGACCTCCGATGAATATCTCAATTCGCAGGTGATCGTCGCCAGCGAGCCAAGTGAATCCAATTCGGGCGAGATAACCTACTCTACCAAGGGAAGCTCTATCGGGACGATCACGACCCTTCGGCAGGGCATTCTCAATACACGTCTCCGAATCGGGCAAGATTCCTCTTTGCTACAAGCTTACGATGAGAAGCTCGCGCTTCTCCACTCAGAGGCGCAGTCTATGCCCGATAAGATCGTGCAAACCTCAGCACTCAAACGCGCTCAAGGCGTTGCAGAAAAAATGTATGGACAGCTAGAAGATCGGTACCTGGAAGCCTGGATGACAGAAGAGTCTGTCTTCGGCAACGTAAAGGCGGAAGATCCGGCTGGCCTGATCGCGACTCCGATACGACCCAACAGGCAGTCTGCGATCTTCACCGGGGCGTTGCTCGGACTTGCAATCGGTATCGGCATCGTCGTGATGCTCTCCTTCCTCGACTCGACCATTCGGACCCCGGATGAAGTGGAGTCTCATAATATCACGCTACTTTCAACGATACCTGTCATCAATCACCAATCCCAGCCATTGGCGATCGATCCGGAAGCTGGCCATGCAGATAGACCCAAATTCACCCCGCACCGCGCCTCGCATCTGGATCCGCGCTCCTCGGTAGCGGAAGCGTATCGTAGCCTTCGTACAACGATCCAATTTGCCGGACTCGATAAGGAGATCCAGGTGCTTGCGATCACCAGCTCTGCTCCGCAGGAGGGTAAGTCCACAACGTCGGCCAATCTTGGCATCGTGATGGCGCAAATGGGAAAGAAGACGCTGCTGGTCGACGCTGATCTTCGGCGGCCAGTAATGCACTCGGTCTTTGGTCTATCGCGCGAGCCCGGTCTTACCAATTTGCTCTTCGAGCGTTCGACGTTCGAAGAAGCGATCAAGAAAACGGATGTTCCTAATCTCTATGTGCTGCCGTGCGGCATCATCCCTCCGAACCCCGCTGAGCTGCTTGGTTCGAAACGAATGACCCAATTAGTAATGCTGCTTCGAGAGGAATTCGATATGGTGCTGCTCGACACGCCGCCGGTTGTTGCCGTAACGGATGCCCTTCTGCTTGGACGCGTAGCGGACGCAACGATGATCATCGCTCGCGCGGATGTTACTCGGATCGACTCTCTGCTTCGTGCAATGGACACCGTCGAACGTTCCGGAGCCAACCTGTTGGGTGTTGTGCTGAATAACTTCAACGTTGCGAACGCGTATGGTTCGTATTACAAGTACTATCAGTACTATCACTACTACTCCTCCGTCCCAGCTACGGAACAGAAGAACGGACTTGTACGGTACTTACCAAAGTGGATGATGGATAACTCGCTATGGAAGCGCACTAAGAACGATGCGTAACGCCACAGCGGGATGACGCTGCATCGGCAACATCATCCCGCTTGTAGCATTTCCCCCATCTGCTGCTTTCTCCCAGTCAGATCTAATTCAGATTTGACCAAGCAGAACCATCGTAACCTTCAAACTTGCCCGTGGTTGTGTTGTATCGGATCATTCCCTGAGCTGGCGTAGATGGTCGCTGGGCAGATGTACCCACTGGGACAATGATCGCACCAGTACCGGCCACATCTAATTCTGCACGCGGTGTGCTTGTTCGGATACCAACATCCGCGCTGTGACCAAGCACCACCGCGTTACTCTGGCCAACGGTCGCACTCGCACCAATTGCTGTGGCATTGCTGATTCCACTACTGCCGTTGCTGTTCGAGCCCAGGAAGGTGTTGTTGCTCTCCGTTGTGTTTGATGCTCCGGCCTTGTTGCCCGCGAATGTATTGCCGCCGCCCGTAGTATTATTGTATCCCGCGTGGAATCCGCTGAAGGAGTTTGTGTCTCCAGAGGTATTGCTATAGCCTGCTTCCTTTCCGAAGAAGGCGTTCATGTCGCCGGTGTTGCTATAGCCAGCCCATGCACCGGTGAATGTATTGTTGCTGCCGGTCGTGGTCGAGTGCCCTGCTTCGAATCCCAACGCTGTGTTGTCGTTGGCAGACGTGCCATTGTAGCCTGCGTTCTTGCCGAAGTAGGAATTTTCGTAACCCGTTGTGTTCTGATTACCAGCATACACGCCTGTGAACGCGTTGCTATATCCAGTCGTCGTGAGCTGACCGGATAGCGTACCCGTAAACGTGTTGTTCGAACCGGTGGTATTCATCGTACCTACATATGCTCCTGTGAAGGTATTGTAGATGCCTGTCGTGTTCGATGAGCCAGTTGTCCTGCCGGCAAATGTGTTGCTATGTCCGGTTGTGTTATTGTACCCCGCCTCGTAGCCAGTAAAGGTATTGTCATAGCCCGTTGTATTCAGATAGCCAGACTGCGACCCCAGGAAGGTATTCTGGTTTCCAGTGGAGTTCGTGTATCCTGCCGTGTTTCCAATGAACACGTTGTCGGAGCAATTGCCATTGTTGTACCCGGCGGCCACACCGACGAACGTATTGTAGCTACCGCCGAATGTGAAACCGGCTTGCGAACCCAGGAAGGTATTGTTGACCCCCGTGTTCGAAGTGCCTGCCGCATATCCGAGGTAGGTATTGTCATAGCCGCTCGTTGTCGATGCTCCGGCCAGTTTGCCGACGAATGTGTTGTCGGTGCAGCCGGAGCCGATCAGCGAGGTGTTGCCGGTGTTCCCGACGAGTGTATTATTGTGCAGCTCGCCGAGGGCGTTCGTAAGGTAGACGGCACTGCCAACTTTATACGAGGCTCCTGTACTGATCGCTCCCGTCGCAGAGAAGGTCGTCCCCACGGCACCGCTTCCATCCACGTTGAAACTCGTGGACGCTTGCAGTGACGCAGAGTTATTAATGTAGGAGCCCGTAAGGGAGATTACATTCGAGCCATCGATCCCGATACCGGATCCGGCAGAGTACGCATTCGTTGCGTTGTCCCATGTGGTGCCGTTATAGACCTCCAGACGGGTCGACGTGGAATTGAACCGGATCATTCCCTGAACCGGCGACGCGGGCCGCTGGGCGGTTGTGCCATCTCCGAGAATGGAGGCTCCTGTCGTTGCAACATCGAGCGCCGCGCGTGGTGTGCTGGTGCGAATACCAACATCCGCGAGATTGCCGAGGATGACGGAATTGCTCTGCCCAACGACGGCGTAAGCACCGATTGCTGTACCATTGACGATCCCAAAGACGCCATCGCTGTGCGAACCGATGCAGGTGTTGCTGTCGCGATTGGTGAAGGTGTTTCCGGCTAAGGAGCCAACAAACGTGTTGTTGTTTCCGGTGGTTACACTTGAACCAGCGGAGTTGCCGGTGAATGTATTGTTACTGCCGAAAGAAGTAAATCCGGCTGCAGTGCCAGTGTAGGTATTGTTGATACCCGTTTGATTGTTGTTGCCTGCTGTTACACCTATGAAGGTGTTATTGCTTCCGGAGAGATTTGCATTTCCAGCGAGTTGGCCGAAAAAGCTGTTGCTGGAGCCTGTCGAGTTTGCCAACCCTGCTCGCGAACCAACAAAGGTGTTCTGGTTACCGAGATTGTCGTTCGTCCCCGCGTTCCATCCCATGAAGGTGTTCTCGATAGCGGTCGTGTTGCTTGCTCCAGCACCTGATCCTTGGTAGGTGTTGAAGGAGCCGGTTGTATTGCCGTTGCCCGCATTGGTCCCGACAAACGTGTTAGAAGCACCACTCGTATTCTGAAGCCCCGAGCCCGAGCCCACGAAAACATTGTTCGCGCCGGTGAGATTGTTCATACCAGCGTTCTTGCCTTCGAAGGTGTTTTCGCTACCTGTCGTATTCGCGAGACCAGCGTCATTACCCGTGAAGGTGTTGTCGTTACCAGAATTATGCTGTCCCGCTGCGCCTCCGGTGAAGGTGTTCCAATTACCGGTCGTGTTCGCAAAGCCGGCAAGCGCACCAGTGAAGGTATTTCCTCTACCCGTCGTCGTATTGCGGCCCGTGCGCTGCCCAACGAACGTGTTGGAATCGCCGGTTGAGTTTACCGTTCCTGCTTCCATTCCGAAGAAGGTATTCGATACGCCAGTCGAGTTATTGCTGCCGGCAAATGCTCCGGCGAAGGTGTTGTAGTAGCCGGTGGTGTTGCTTTCTCCAGCGAGATTGCCAATAAACACGTTGTCGTGACCTAGGGTATTTCCCAGGCCGGACTCGAAGCCCATGAACACGTTGTTCGTACCAGTCGTGGTGTTCATTCCCGATTGTGAACCGACGAATGTATTGCCATTGGAGGTAGTCTCGCTGTGCCCGGCCTCCCACCCGATGAACGTATTGTCGAAGGATGTGGTATTCGCGAAGCCAGCTTGATAGCCAACGAACGTGTTGAAGCTCGCGGCGTCGACTGCGCCAGCACCGGAACCAACGAATACATCAAAGGAGCCACCACCAGCCGCAGCAGCAGACTTTCCTATGAAGACGTTGTCTGAGCCATTTGACGCTGCCGCTCCTGCGGATTTGCCGATGATCGTGTTGCCTGTACCGCCGCCTCCAGCTAGTGTGCTGTTCGTCGTGTTGCCGACAAGTGTATTATTGCTGGTCTCGGGGCCCGCATTCGCGAGATAGATGTTCCCACCCACTTTGTATGAGGCCGCAGTATTGATCGCGCCGGTTGCCGTGAAGGTTGTGCCCACCGTGCCGCTTCCATCAACATTGAAGCTCGCGCCCGATTGTTGCGAAGCGGAGTTGTTGATAAAGCTACCCGAGAGTGAAATGACGTTCGAACCGCTAATCGCAATTCCTGTGCCTGCGGAATAGCCGTTCGTAGCGTTTGACCATGCTGCGCCATCGTATGCTTCTAAGTGGCCGGAAGTTGTATTGTAGCGCACCATTCCCTGAACAGGCGTCGCGGGACGTTGTGCAGTCGATCCCACGGCCACAATTATCGCGCCAGACGAAGCAACATCCAACGCCGCACGTGGGGTGCTTGTTCGAATGCCGACATCCGCGTTGTGGCCGAGAACTACTGCGTTGCTCTGGCCAACGGTTGTATTTGCTCCGATCGCAGTTGAGTTCGTGTCACCCGCAGTACCATTACTTTGAGCGCCGAGAAAAGTGTTGCTATTTTCCGTGGTATTGGATAAACCCGATCCGCTACCGGAGAACGTGTTGCCACTTCCGGTCGTGTTATTGTACCCGGCCTTCCAGCCGCTGAACGCATTGCTATCACCAGCAGTGTTGAGGAACCCCGCCTGCGCGCCAATGAAGGTATTGGAGTAACCACCATAATTCCAATATCCAGAATTGGAACCTGTGAATGTGTTATAGCTACCGGTGTCTCGATTACCAGCAGTAAAACCCGTGAATGTATTTTCGCTTCCATGGAGATTGCTTACTCCGGACTGCGTGCCATAATACGAATTGTCGGATCCTGTAGTGTTGTTCTGGCCCGAGTTGAAGCCCGTGAATGTGTTGTATTGTCCCGTCGAGTTGCCGGAACCAGCTAGCGCACCCGTAAACGTGTTGTTGCTTCCAGTGGTGTTGGACTCGCCAGCCATTTTTCCGGTAAAGACATTGTTTGAGCCTGTCGTGAGGCCGAACCCAGCTTCAAATCCGGTCACGGTGTTATCGGAGCCGGTCTGATTGCCATAGCCAGCTTGTGTTCCGAGGAATGTATTATTGCTCGCAGTAGTGTTGTTATATCCCGCAGCCATTCCCAGGAAGACGTTGTAGTTGGTGTTAATATTATTATAGCCAGCCTGGTATCCGACGAACGTGCTGTATCCGCCAGTGTTGGAGAATCCCGCGCCCGAACCGATGATGGTGTTATAGACCCCAAGAGTACTGGTACCTGCCTGATACCCAAGAAGAGTGTTATCGTAACCGCTCATGCAGGAAGCCCCTGACTGTTTACCGACGAAGGTGTTTCTCGGTCCAGTAAGTATCGAATTTGTTGTGTTACCAACAAGGGTATTGTTACTAGTCTCTGTCCCTGCATTCGAGAGATAAGCATTCCCACCAATCTTGTAAGATGCCGCAGTATTGATCGGTCCCGTTGCCGTGAAGGTTGTGCCCACTGTGCCGCTTCCATCAACATTGAAGCTCGCGCCCGATTGTTGCGACGCAGAGTTGTTGATATAACTTCCTGAGAGGGATGGCAAGTCAGCCGCAACAAGTGCGCGGAATCCGGGAGCAGCCGTTGCGCCCGAACCCGGTCCGGCAAATACCAGATTTGCGGACGTTGTCGTAGCACCGGTGCCACCGTTTGCGACGGGGAGCGTGCCGGTAACTTCTGCAGTTAGGCTGACATTCGAAGCTGTAAGAGCGGATGTGCCATTGCCATGCACGACACCGGTGAGAGTTGCTGCACCTGTGCCGCCGCTGCTAACAGGCAAGGCGACGGTGAAGGCCGCGTCATTTGCGATGAGGCTTCCACCGCTTGTGACATGGAAAGTATTACCTCCATTTTGCAGTGATTGGGCCGTGAGGTTTCCACCGACGGACATATTGTTGTC
Source organism: uncultured Ignavibacteriota bacterium (assembly GCA_903900335.1). GTDB lineage: Bacteria > Bacteroidota > Ignavibacteria > Palsa-1295 > Palsa-1295 > PALSA-1295. The sequence goes on from CAIUMP010000060.1 coordinate 24,918, forward strand.
GGTGCGCAGAGCTGTGCCGGATCGATATAAATTCACATCACTCGCGGCACCGATAAAGAGCTTGCCAGTATTCGTACCGATCACGAGGTTACCCCCAACAGTGCCGTTCCCATCAATGTTGAAGTTCGCGCTTGATTGCTGCGAGCTGGAATTGTTGATGTAATTCCCGGACAGTACAGGTGTAAGATCAGCTGCGACAAGTGCACGGAATGCGGGTGCTGCTGATGCACCCGATGTTGGGCCTGCGAAGACGACATTCGCCGAAGCAGTCGTCGCGCCCGTGCCCCCATTCGCGACGGCAACTGTGCCAGTAACATTCGCTGCGGTACCGGTCGTGTTTTGATTCAGTGTTGGCACATCTGCAGCTTGAATGGCCGAACTTGCCCAAGCAGCGCCTGTGCTGCGTAAGTAATTGCCAGCGGAGCCAGTAGCGGCGACACCCGTTCCGCCATTCGCAACCGGAAGTGTGTTCGTCACTTCGGAGTTGAGCGAGACCTGGGACGACGATAGATTAGTACCGGATCCGCTGGAATGCAAGATTCCTGATGGCAATTGAGTGTTGATGCTACCACCAACGGTCAGTTGATTGCCGACCGAGCCAGTGCCAGAAACGTTAAAGCTTGCTGTCTGCGCACTCGCACTTTGGTTCTTGATGTATCCGCTTCCGAGATCCGGTAGATCATTCGATGTGATCGCACTCCATGTGGGAGCCGCACTTCCTGCGCCAGTACCGGTCTGTGCTAAGTACATCTTTGTCGCACTTGTATTGCCAGCAAGTCGCGTTCCGGTGCCGGCCGATCCACCGTAAGGAATGTCACCGAGTGCTGTCAGCGGACTAAGTGCGTCATATCCTGCGCTCTTCGTAGCCGCACCCGTGCCGCCGTTTGAGATCGCAACCACGCCTGTTACATTCGAGGCAGTGCCTGTCGTACTTTGGTTGAGCGTGGGGACATCGGCGGCTTGCAGTGCAGAGCTGACCCACGCTGCACCATTGCTGCGAAGGTAATTTCCACTCGCGCCAGTCGTAGTAACGCCTGTGCCGCCGTTTCCGATCGGAAGAGTGCCATTGACTTCGGAGCCAAGAGCAACACTCCCAGCAGTCATCGCACTGCTACCATTGCCATGCAACACTCCTGTTAGAGTTGTCGCACCAGTACCGCCATGTGTGACGGCGACGGTGCCAGTAACGTTCGCGGCATTGCCCGTGGTGTTGGCAGTGTTATCTGGAATATCCGCTGAAGCGAGTGAACCAGACGTCCACGCGCCCGCACCATCCCCACGCAGAAATTGTGTTGCAGTGCTGGAGGTAAGTCCCGTGCCACCGTGAGCAACGTTTACAGTTGGTAACTGCGAGTTCGTCGCGCTGCCGGATATTTGTGAAAAGGAGTAATCGCCGCTTGTTGCCACAACGTCTCCAATGCGACTGAATACACTGGTTACTACTCCACCTCCAGTGATCGGCTGCCAGGATGCAGTCGAGCCATTCGTCGTGAGCACCTTGCCAGAATTTCCACTCTCGGATGGAAGGACGCCATCTATGCTTGCGACACTAAGTGCGTTGCCCGAACCGCTGCTAACAACAATTCCTGAACTCAGGCCAGCATATAGGCCACCAGTGCCAAGGTAGAGTGAATGCCAACGATGCGTTGCATCTCCGAGGGCCGTGACGTCATCGGTGCCAGGCGTTGAAGGACCTGCGTCTCCTGTCGCACCGGTTGCGCCATTCGTACCATTGGCACCTGCTGCTCCAGTTGGACCCGCCGCACCGTTCGTACCGTTAGCTCCGGTCGCTCCCGTCGCTCCTGTTGGGCCAGCGACACCCTGCGAACCTTGTGGGCCAGTCGCACCAGCTACTCCGTTTGTACCATTCGTACCCGCGACTCCTGTTGCTCCTGTCGGCCCAGCAGCACCCTGCGAACCTTGTGGGCCAGTCGCACCCGTCACTCCGTTAGTACCATTCGTGCCGGCAGCTCCTGTTGCTCCTGTCGGCCCAGCAGCACCTTGTGAACCCTGTAGGCCCGTTGCACCTGTTGCTCCGTTTGTACCATTCGTACCCGCGGCTCCTGTTGCTCCGGTCGGGCCAGCGACACCCTGTGAACCCTGTGGGCCAGTCGCACCCGTCACTCCGTTAGTACCATTTGAACCAGCCGCTCCGGTTGGACCAGCGACACCCTGCGAACCTTGTGGGCCTGTTGCACCCGTCGCTCCGTTAGTACCATTTGTACCAGCTGCTCCGGTTGGACCGGCGACACCTTGCGAACCCTGTGGGCCTGTTGGCCCGACTGCGCCCTGCGCCCCAGGTGCACCGTCGGTTCCGTTCGAACCATTCGTACCCGCGGCTCCTGTTGCTCCGGTCGGACCAGCGGCACCTTGCGAACCCTGTGGCCCGGTCGCACCTGTTGCGCCGTTTGTCCCATTCGTGCCTGCCGCTCCCGTTGCTCCTGTCGGGCCAGCGACACCTTGCGAACCCTGTGGGCCGGTGGCACCGGTTACCCCGTTCGTACCATTCGTACCCGCCGCTCCCGTCGCTCCTGTCGGGCCGGCGATACCTTGCGAACCCTGTGGGCCGGTGGCACCGGTTGCCCCGTTCGTACCGTTCGTACCCGCGGCTCCTGTTGCTCCAGTCGGACCAGCTGCACCTGTTGGGCCGGTGGGTCCGGAAGCCCCGTTTGCCCAAGCCAAATTGCCACTTCCATCCGTTTCAAGAAATTGATTGGCGTGTCCGGCCTGGGATGGAAGAATGTTATTCGCTGCAGCAGCGGAAGTAGTTGCGCCGGTACCACCATGGGTGATGTCAACAGTTGGCAATTGCGCATTCGCAGCAGATCCAGAGAGTTGTGAAAAGGAATAGTCTCCGCTTGTCGCGACGACCGCACCAGTTCGTCCATACACACTTGAGACGGAACCACCTCCACCGCTAACGGGCTGCCATGAAGCAGTCGATCCGTTCGTTTGCAAAACTTTCCCCGATTGCCCCGTTTGATCGGGAAGAAGTGCCGTCAGCGCTCCTGTTGCGGTCGTTGAACCTGTTCCACCATTGGCGATCGCTACTGAACTAAGCCGTGAGGAGTTAATGGTTGAAGCACTCGCTGCGTTGATGGCATCGATCAAGTTATTTCCCTGCGCTGCATTCGTTGGTAGCGTTTGGGTCGCGGACCAGTTATTCGGCTGCGTTGGATCGAGCGCGATGGTTCTGTCCGCAGTTAGGTCACCGCCTCCGCTCAACCCGGTGCCAGCGCTGATGCTGCGAGCATCCAAAAGGAGATTGCCGTTCGTTGCCGGGAGCACTACAGTTGCATCGCTGGACATTGTTCCGGATGGCGTTTCTAATACAACTTGGTGTCCCCCGCTTGTTATCCCCTGCGCAAGCTTGATCACGCCTGGGTTGCCGGAAACATTATTGCCGATGAATGTCTGTCCGTTAGCGGTATTGAAAAATGTTGACGAAGCAACGGTAAGTGTGCCTGTGATGGATGTGTTTGCCTGTACCTGCTCGCCCTTTGCGTTGCGAGGCAATGCGGTATTACTGTTTCGCAGAAGGATCGTATTCGATGCTGTGTCCAGAACGGCTGCGATGCCGTCTCCCGTCTGGATCGAAATATCACGAGCGTTTCCCGAGAGTCGTGCGCCGTTGATCGAGATCGAACGCAGATAATCTGCAGCGATCTTCGGAGCGGTGATCGACTTATCCGGGACATTCAGTGCATACGGCGAAGCATTGAGCGCCGCGAACGGCTTGAGTTCTGCCGCATCACCAATCTGCACGCTTACCCAGAGTGGTCTGTCCAGCAGACCGGATTCCGGCAACGGATGCTCACCTGACCCCAACCCGATATTGAATATTCCACCAATGACCCACACAGTGTAGCTGTCGTGCCACAACTCTTGCGTACCGGCTTCGTCTGCATACAGCCGCATCGTGATCGAATACTCGCCGTCCTTTGGCAGAGTGCCGTCTGTACTGCTATGAAGCACGCCTTGGTAGGTAATGATCTTCGGCATCGGCTTTGCGACTGAAGCGGTCGCTGGCGTAGTGCCCTCCGATGGCATTACGAGGCGCGGCGTGGCGATGCTTAGCGCATCGACGCTCTGCGCCGAACAGAGGCTCAGCGGGAGCAGAGAGGCGAGCAATAGTAATCCAAGGCAAATTGGGAGCTTTGTGCGTTTCATATTTAAGTTGCGATTAATCAGACGGAGCAGAAAAACGAAATCACGTGCACCACCACTCTCCCCATTCCATTGAGAGCGATGTGAGAAAGAGCCTGGTAGCAACCCAGACGACATCTCGGCGGCGATCATACATCCCGATGCTGGCGGCCCGCCATTCCAGGCAGACGCGCATTCATCTGAGGCAAAGCTACGGGCGCATTCCGTATTCCCGTTACTGATTTAGTACGTAGTGGTGAGAATGTAGATCGTGAGGGCGACGGAGGATACAGTCCTGGTGAGGCGAGCTCGAATCACCTACATCCTGGCCAGGTGTAGCATAAGATCGTGTTCACGACTCGTAAGCTTCATCTTCCTTCTTATTCGGAGACGGTGGCTTTCTATCGTGCGCTCAGAGAGGCACAGAAGACGGGCCATCTCTTCCGATTTGAGATTCATTCGCAACAGAGAACAAATGCGGAGCTCTTGGGAGGAGAGTTCTGGGTACAGCTCTATCAGTCGTTTTGTAAACTCCGGGTGGGCTGCTTTGAACTGCGTATCAAACTTGGTCCAATCCACGGACTTGCAGGGCAGGTTCTTGATGCGATCTCTCAGCTCTTTCCCAACCGGTTCTGAGACCGAGATCTTTCGCGCCATTCGCAATAGATCTTCTCGAAGATCCGAAAGCAACTCTGTTTGAGAAATGAGCTGAAGCGTCGTGTTGGAGAGATCACGTTCCATCTGTGCGACTCGTAGCTGCTCCAACTCTCTTGCGTGCCTATCGCGCTCCATTTGAAGCAATAGATAGGTTTGTGTGACGCTGGATTGGATAGATGGAGCGCTAACGAGTGAGGTACTGATGCGCTCCGATTCTTCCTTCGCGAGTAGTGCATCTTCGAACTCCTTACGAGCACGATGAAGGCGCGATTTGATCTTGTAATAGTCCAACAACACCATCTGCGGCGCTTCTGGAAAGAAGACATTTCTGAAGTCCAGAAGCGCCCGCTCTGCTTCGTCGTATCGCTCCATGCCGATGAGTGCGATTGCGCGGTGAATGTGCGCTTGCATTACCTCGTTTCTTCGAGGACTATGAAGTGCAGGCTCCAACTCGTTCAAAGCTTCCGCGTAACGGCCAAGCTCCGTCAGGGTGTAGGCAATGTATCGCCGTGGTACGTCTGTTCGAAGCTCGAACCCTGCAGCAATGGTCGTTGAGTATGATTGACGAAAATTCTCCAGTGCTTCCTCAAGTTTGCCGAGCCGAAGATTGACCAAGCCTGTTACCTTCAACACCTCCATCTCAACGTACGGACTTGGAGGTGTCCATTCTGCAGCGGCCGGTGATTCTGCTTCGGGCTTTTCCATGACCCTCGCGGCAAGTTGAAGCGCATCATCGAGTCGCCCGGTGCTGTAAAGGATGGAAGCAAGATTCGTAAGCGCATTCCTGGCTGCCGAGATATTGCCTGCAGCTTCAAACGCAGAGAATGATGCACGCCCGGCCTCTGCCGCTCCGATGACATCACCAGCCATGTATCGTGTGCTACAGAGCCCTTCGTACGCGCATCCTTGAGCAGTCAGGTCTGCGTGCTCCTTTGCGATCACAAGTGCGCGTTCCAGTATTCCAAGGATAGTGGGGAAATCACCGCTTTGGTGAAACTCGATAAAAGCCAGCCCCACCATGGCCCGAGCCTCTAATCCACCATACCCCAATGCATGAGTCTGATGAAGGGCGGTTTGGTACGCTTCTTTCGCGGTGGTATAGGAGATGTCGCTCATCGCCTCGGCCTCCAGCAGACGGAAGCTCCACTCGGCGTACTCGTGTTTCACCGCTCGTGCAAGTCGAATCCCCTCAGATACGAGCGTCTCCGCTACGGAGTGTTGTGTCCACAAGGCCTCTTCGGCCTGCTTCAATAGCTGGTCGATCTCGTCGTGAGAAGGTTTGACAGTTGGTTTCTTCACCGCGCAGAAGTATGTAGAAACGTGCGTCCGAAGCACAAGTCACTGACTAACGAGTGCAACCCGCAGGAGTGTGCCCGATCATGGCTCTGGACTCTAAGAGCTCCGCAGTTATGGAATCTACAAACTTAAGCGTCAATATCGCCGCACCGTTACTGAAACAGTACGTAATTCAGAAAGGGAGGCAAAAAATAGCTCCTGAACGAAAAAATCCCCGAAGGCATGAAGCACTCGGGGATTCGTCGAATTCTAGATCGAGCTCACGACCGGGATTGAACCGGTGACCTCATCCTTACCAAGGATGTGCTCTACCAACTGAGCTACGTGAGCGGCTCCTCTGATAAAAACTCCCAGATCCAAAGTAATTCACTGAGAACCGGATTTTCACCCTAGGAATAAAACACTGTGGGCAGAGAAGGATTCGAACCTTCGTAGACTATCGTCAACAGATTTACAGTCTGTCCTCGTTGGCCACTTGAGTATCTGCCCATGTTGTAAGACAGACGGGTGTCTGCCTTACCTGGAGCCGGCGACCGGACTCGAACCGGTGACCTGCTGATTACAAATCAGCTGCTCTACCAACTGAGCTACGCCGGCATTGAAAACAATGCCTGCTAGATCTTCTGGGAGAACGGAGGACCACTCCTCCTGGAGGATCGCTCCTCCGTTCGCCTCGAAAAATTAGCAGGCACAGTAAGCCAGAAGCGGCCTTTCTGGTTCCGTCTGACTGAATTTTTGCTTAATTCGGGATCGTCAAATGCGTGCCAGCGGCAATTGTACCGCCTCGAAGGTGATTTGCCTTCTTGAGATCGTTGACCGCAACATCGTACTTTCCGGCGATCGAATAGAGCGTGTCGCCGCGCTTCACGCGGTAGGTCAGCGGATGGTGCTTGCCGCGTCCGTTACTGATAACGCGATCTCCCTTTGCTGGGGTCGCGTTGTCCGCATAGACCTTCAGCTTCATGCCAGCCTGCAATTCTGGGGCGGAAAGGTCGTTGTTCCATTCGGAAAGCTGGTCGGAAGTGACGCCATAGCTGTGCGCGATATGGGTCATGGTTTCACCGGGAAGCACGGTATGATACTTTGGTGCGCGGCTTTCCTTCGAGGCAATTTCCTCCGTCTTTGCATCAGCACCGCTGACATCCATTGACGTGAACACGCGGAGGCTTTGCCCCTGCTTCACACCATGTTTGGCAGCCTTGTTCCACGTTTTGATCTCGTGGAGGCTTACTCCAAACGCATCGGCGATCTTGCCCATCGTATCACCACGACGTACGCGATAGTTGATCCAACGGTTCTGCACCTTCCCAGACTTCTTCGATGCGCGGACGTTCTTGATCGGCTCGGCGGCAGGTGCACGCTCCTGATAGATCTTAAGCGTTTGGCCAGTCTTCAGATGTGCGCGACCACGAATGTTATTCCACTGGCGGACGTCGCTGACCTCCACCCCAAAGTTGCTTGCGATCGAGAATAGCGTCTCGCCGTGACGCACTTTGTGCTTCACCAGGTGAGCTTTGGATTCCGCACTATTTCCATTGGACTTCGCGGAGGCTGCAACAACCGGTGCCGACTTTGCTGGCGCGCCTGTCTGCGGAGCCATCACGGTCATCGGTACGCGAATGCGTTCGCCACGCTTGACGCGGCCACCTTCGGTCATGTCGTTGTATTCCGCAAGCTGACCCGGCGTGATCCCGTATTCGTGCGCGATCTTCTTCATCGTTTCACCGCGAGCGACCGTATGGATCAGCCAAGGACGACGCTCCGTCTCTGGGATGGCCGCGAGGCGATCGTAGAAATTCGATGAGGAGCCAGCAGGAAGTCGGAGGCAGTAACCATCCGGACTGCAAAGCTCCATCGGTGGTGTGGAAGGCTGCAAGAGTTGTGGATTCAGCTCCTTCACTTCTAACGAGCTAACACCGGCGGCCTTTGCGAGCGCATTCAGGTCGATCGCTTCACGAACGTGCACGGTGTCAAACTTAAGCGGCGCATCATAAACGATGTCGTTAAATCCATAGCGCGCTGGATCCATCGCGATGAGCGTGGCGGCGATATAAAGCGGCACGTAGTTCTGCGTCTCCTTCGGCAAGAACGGACGAATCTCCCAGAAATTGTTGGAGCCCGCTTCAGCCATTGCCTCGCGCACGCGGTTGATGCCTGAGTTGTAGGCGGCGAGGGCTAAATGCCAATCGCCGAGCGCAGTGTGGAGATCGCGCAAATGCCGTGCGGCGGCGCGTGTCGCGGCCAGCGGATCGCGGCGGAGATCGAACCACCAATTGTTCTCGAGTCCATAGCGTGAACCGGTAGCGTCAATGAACTGCCAAAGGCCGACCGCTTTGGCCCAGCTAACGGCCGTCGGGCTAAGTCCGCTTTCGATCATGGCGAGATGCACCATCTCCTCGGGCACGCCCTCTTCCTTCATGACCTTCTTCATCATCGGGAAATACTTGCCCGTACGGCCAAGCCACTTCGCCATGAACGGACGTCCGTTACCCTGTGTAAAGTAGGAGATCGTCTGCTCCGTCGCCGTATTCATCGTCAACGGAATCTGGGTATTCGACAAGTCTATGCGCGGAAGGGGCACATTCTTGACCGACATCTTCGCGAGCTCCTGATTGAACTTCTCGCGAAACGCAAAGATGGAGGCATTCGATGGGAGCGAGTCAATGCGGGCTACGTATTTCTCGTAGTCCTTCATGACAGTCTTTGAAAGATCCTGGAAATCCTTGTTGGAATCCACACCTGGATAGGTCATCAGGTGGTTAAGGATGTCGATCGAGCCTTCAAAATGCTTGACGACTTCGACCTTCGCGTTCTTCTGTTGAGCGACCAATGCGCGGAGCCACTCCTGACGGGCGGCATCGACTCTCTCGTTGACGAGATGGGGGTCGATGCTGCCCGACTTCACCTGCTCATCGAGCACGGAGAACGGATCGGCTTTTACAGCGCTCTGCGTCGGCTCAGTTTGCTGCTGTTCGGTCTTGGTGATCTTGCTTGCGCCGCCGCATCCGGCAAGCGTAAGGCCGAAAGCGATCATCAGGCCAGCGAAAGCAGTCAGCGCCCCCCTGGTGCCGAAGCTGGCTGTTCGTTGTGTTGTTCTTGTTTGCGTCATGTCTTACATCAAATGCGTGATACGAGTTGAACTATGGTCACATCGTGTCTCAACGTTCTTCTTCCGCTAACTTTAACGCTAGCGGAAAATGCTCCCGTTCGATGCAGTCGGTGAAAAAGAAAACACGTCCGGAGTAGGATGTGCCTAATTATCCACACAAACCTCATCAACTACAAAATGTAAACCGCGTTGGGAAACTGCCGACTGGGGGTGGATTTCGAGGATTTTCTAAAAATCCGGGTCGGTGTGTCCTAATTGGAACTGCAATATACTAAATAAAAATCCATAAGTCAACACTTTCCCACACTTTTACCCACAATTCATAATTCGGATTCTCTTCCCACGCATGGCGCGGCGTGAGCCCGCCTGACACAAGCCGGAAAAATCCACCCCCACCCCACAAATCACACGGCGAGCGTCTGCGTGTTGTATATTTGTCCAAATACCTGCCACTCCCGCTGACTCCCGAACCAGCCATCGGCCCTGTCAGACTCTCAATTTGGTTGCGCGGTGCAAAAGTTAAAACACCGCACGTTGTTCTGAAAATTGCATTCTCAATTTTTCAATTGCCGTGAAACATCCTCGATCTCTTCACGCCAAATTTGTGCTCATCCTTCTCGCCGGTCTCCTGGTTTTGCAAGATGGCATTCGCGCTCAAACGCAAGTGCCCTACCACTTCCCACTCCAGCCAAGTCATGTGGCGGACGGCGCGGGTTCTTACACAGCAAATCTCACGATGGGAAGCCTCAGCGCAAATGGGCTGGGCCAGTGGACGATTAACCCTGATAATCATAGCACTGGCACACACCACGGAAGGCTTGAATGGTATTTGCTCGGCAATAATATCGCTCAGGCGGGTACAGGTGTCCCGCCGGGTATAGTCGATGCCGGAGACCTGACACCATCCCCGGCTAGCGATGCAAACATGCAGTTTGGATGGATGACTTCAGTGTCGAATCTTAATGGCGTGACAGCCTTCATCTGTCCATCTTCCGACTGGTCAACGTTTCGAGTTTGGATCGCACGAGATGGTTCGGGCGATGGATATTACTTCCCTCCTGATGCACCGCTCCAATCGAACTTTATGGATTTTGATCCAAGCAATAGTGCAACATTTAAAGTGGGAAGGTCTCCAATTTCGGAGCTGATTCCCATTAATGTACTCCCTTATGTGAACTCCAACTGCCCCGCACCGCCCACCCACCTCTTCACCCCCGTTCTTATCGACGGAGTCTATGAGGACGATAGTAGGGATGTATTCAATGCGGCAATCGACAAGAACTTTCTTTATTTCACCTGGGTCAGCGATTTCAGCTATTATCAACCGAACGTTAATTTTCCTGGATCATGCGATCATTGGGGGCCTTACAGACCTAACGATCCCACTTACAGGGAGCAATTCTTCGTAGTCGCAATTGACCTTAGAACCGGACACGTAGCTTCTGCAAATTATCCATTTCATTTTTCAGCCGGGGCACCGACGAGCGGACGCCGTCCGTCAATAGCCTGCGACGTTAGAAATGCACCTGATAATCCTGAATTCTATCTCGCTTGGATTGACCAGATCGGAGTAGGCGGAGGTAGCAGTGTCCAATGTGCACATTGTACCGACAATGGATCGGGACCAACGATAGCGCAACTAGTAACATTGCAAAACAAGATGTTTATACCCCCGCACTCCAGTGGTTCATGGCTTTACTACTTTCCAGAACGTATCCATCTATTAGTCGCAAGCGACCCTAATCGTGGAGACCATAATCCGGACATTGGAGTGTACATCATCACGCCCCGAGGCACAGGCATCGGCGGTTCGACGCAACCTACTGCTAGTTATTTGAATAATGGTCGAGGAAGTCTCATTTTGCATAGGTTCGAGAATGGAACGATGGCACCAAAGACAACAGCGGATTATGTCGATGGGTATCTCTTGGCTGGTCTCGGCTCCCCGCTCGACCCTAATACATTGAGGGCATGGCCATTTTTTGTGATCAACAGCCATATCACGGCGTTTGCAAATCCATACGACGGCTGGTACGATCTAGGAACCGCCGTCTTCGATGAGTTTCATTGTCTCTATCAACTTGATCGGTCCGGTTACACGCCTGACATAACAGACCACACTTCTCCTCTCATGATCGTGCGTGGAATGGATAATGGGGATAATCCTGTGGTTACTGGTGACCACGCTGGAATAACAGACACACGTCGTTGCGTGAATATGCAGACAACGGACAATGGCACGTCATGGATATTCGTCGATGAACCAATGTCGAACATTGCCTACACTGCCGCCGCAAATCAAATGGGAATTCACGTTCATTGGAGGGCACAACCCGCGCTTGGCGCAGCCATTCATTACTACTCACGTGACACGCGGCAGTTCGATGAGCCAATTGAAGAGAATACAATTGCGAGCTACCGTTGCGAGCTTGCGGACGGAACTTCTCATGGCGGATCATTCGGTGCGGAAGTTAACCAAAGTAGAACCCTCTCCCTCTGGAGCGATCCGAGCGTATTTACTTCTGTAGAGCTCCTTCCTGTGAGCAACAGTGCTATTTTGCAGTCCGTCCACACTCAAAGCACGATGGGTGTAACGCTCGGTTTGAGTGAGTCCCAAGAGAACCCAATTTACGTCCATGCTCCTTCACTTGTGCTATTCCCGGACTTCCACATCCAACTCACGGGTACAGATGACGCAATTTTAATTGGCCAAGCGACGAAGCTAAATTATTGGGGCGTTGTGAACGAGGTCGCCAACCGATGGGGTCCTTTTGAAGGTAGTCTTGGCACTTTCACCCTTCAGGGTGCCGCCGGTACGTCACTTGCCCCGGGTTATCCATTTGGTATGCCTCAATGGCCTCCGCTTGTCACTCTTGGTATTGGTACTGATTTCAGAATTGTGAACTCCATGTCGTTCTCTGCTTATGCGACGACTTTCAATTTCTCGTCTCAAGCCACGAGTTATGCTCCTGCGAAGGTTACCTTCCTTGGATGTAATGTCGATATTGAAGGCTCGTATTTCTGGACAGGGGACTATGCACTTAACGGCATAGAGATACCGTTGGAGGATAAGCTACTTTCCGACCCTCAGCACCCTTTTTCTCCTCATCCTTTCACATTATACGATAACTTCATCATTGGTGCTTTGCCATCGAAGATAGCTCTTGATGGCAATAACAGCACTAACCACCTGGGAGATGTCACTATCACGGGCGGGGGATTCTATTCCAGCCACATCTTTGCGGAGGCGAATGATAATCAAATCACGATTTCGGGTTCGTGGTTCTTTGACATCAAGGACTACGCGATTTCACTCTTTCGCGACCTCACTTCATCACCTCCATCTTCCTACTCGAACTCCTCTATTACGGGATGTGAATTCCACAATTTCCTCGACGCCTCCGATAAGAAGTCTGCTATCTACTTAGATGGATTCACGCTGAGTCATCCTAATATGGTGATAAGCGGTAATACTTTCGATGCCAGCGGGACAGTAAAGAACATGGCTGCCATCAACATTATTAACTCAGTGGCTGAGGTTCTTGCGAACACAATTGACGGAGGGACACCTTCTTCTTATGACAGAGGAATTGTATTCCATTCTGATCAGCAAAGGACTAGTTTAATTTGCTCGAATTCGATTGCGAATGTAGGGAATTCCACTCTGACCGGTGCGGGAATTCTCTCCGACAATTTTCAAGGGTTTTGCGAGAGTAATAGCGTCACTTCAAGTGATCGAGGCCGTGTGAGCGGCAGTGGTGACTTCTCATATGAATTCTTCGATAACTATTCTGGCAATCGATCGACCGGGGTTGAGCAAACATCCGGTGCCTCTACAATTGATATGACTCAATGGACGCAGGCCGGAACCGTCTGGCAAGCATTCACGACCGTTTCTGGGAATGGGACAAGTGATGGGGCAGCGCAAATTCGGCTTGTTCCAGGTTCGGAATGGTATAGAAACAAAGACAACGTCTTTGTGTCATCTGGGCTTCTCGTTGATTGTCCCACCTGCTCATCTCACTACTTTATAGGGGGTATCGGCGGCGTATTTTGGGGCTCGATTTCACTCACTTTGCATCCCTCCATTCAAGGAACCGGACCTGGCTTTGCTTCGAATATCGAGTATATTCTATCTACTCAAAACACCTCTTCATACACGAACACGTATACCAATTTGACATGTAGTGGCGCGCCCTCGATGTCCAATCGGAAAAAGGATGAAGATCACACTATGTCTGTTCTCATGGATAGCATCTCCTGTTATACTCTACAGAAGACAGGCCATGATCTCGGGGTTGGCGATAAATACCAGGCGTCGTATGACACGCTCATGCATTTCATTGACAGCTGTGCTAACGAAAGTAATGCGTGGGCTGCTTTTGGAAGCATGTCGGCCGCTAACTCAGATCGCAACCAAGATCCAAATCGATATCGGGAGTTCCGTGATTGGCTCAAGAAGGTGCTCTACTATAATCTGACCTCGAAATACTATTGCTCGGACGTAGATGCTATGCTCAGTACTTTTGATTTCTTCGATTCTTCTCGAGGTTATGATGCCAATGGTCGTTGTGCGGTTCTTAAATACCTCCTTCAAAGTGGAAAGTGCCCCGACTACGCGAGCCATGATAGCCTCTTCTACCTGCATCAGCGACAAGGCCAACATCAAGGTTGGATAGACACGACCGCACGTTTAGGCAAAGACACGAATATTTACAAGCTCGACACGACCTTACCCTCTCTCGAACAACTCGGTCTTACGACTCTCTATGGTCCTCCGGGGTCTGTAACTCCTCCGATAGAAGCACCAAATCTCCTGAGTGGCGTTCGCATCACTGACAATCCTTTCGAGAAGACGACAGATGTCATCTATGGACTATCGAAGGATGCGGCTGTTGAAATCGAAGTCTTCGATGTGCTGGGCCATGTCATCTCAGGGGATGATCGAGTGAAAGTGCAATCGACGGGTGTTCATCGTGTGCCGTTGGATTTGCACAGCTCTCCAAGTGGGGATTATTACGTGCGTTTGAGTGCCAACGGGCGTTCAACTACTCTGAAGATGCAGAAGAAATAACTTAGGAGAAAGGGCTGGCACCACCCGCCCTTTCTTTTTTGGCGGGTGGTCGGTTTCGAAGTTGGAACCTCGCTCTAAACAAAACCTGGTGTGTAGGGCTGCACTGTCCTGCGCGAGGCAGGAAGCGCCGCTGCGGGTGGTTGTGGAAAGATGATGGCTGCTCGTGCAGCGCGGCCCCTTCGGCTGGCTCAGGGCATGGTTTAGTCTGCGGATTGGGTCACAGACTAAAGTCTGTGCTACACGGGGAGGCGGGGAGAAATTTTCGGGTTTCTATCGAATTCCTGGTCGGTTTGGGAACCGCAAAATATTTATGGAAAGCGTTTTCTGTCCTATAGACAAAAAGCTGTAGGTTGTTGATTTATATGAGAAGTTCATGAATTATGAATTGACACACGCAACAACATGCGCGCGGGTTAGAGCGATGAGGGTCCGGCTTAGGGCGCTCAGGCGTCATTCCCCGTATATTTGCGCACACTTTTTTGCCAATAGAAAGCACGGATGAAACTCACCCTATCCCTCGCGATGATCGTCAAGAACGAGGAGCACTCCATTGAGCGTGCTCTTCGTGGCGCGCGGCTGGTCTGCGACGAGCTGATCGTGGTGGATACGGGTTCGAGCGACCGGACGGTGGAACTCGCGGAAATGATGGGTGCCAAAGTGCGGCATTTTGCGTGGATAGATGATTTCTCCGCGGCGCGAAATTACTCCTTCGAGCAGTGCACCTCGGATTGGATCCTCCTCCTCGATGCCGACGATGAGCTGCCAAAGCAGACTGTTGCCAAGATCCTGGAGTTGAAAGAGCTTGGCATTCCAGAGGATATTGATGTCTATGAGATGGTGTATAACTATAGCTATGACTCGAATGGCCACTGTACGGAGTCGCAGTTCATGCCCCGATTGATCCGGAATGTGCCGTGGCATAGGTGGACGTACCCCGTGCATGAGCAGCTGTTCTGGTATCACTCACGTAGTCTGCAGCTTGGTGACATTTCAATCGAGCATAGGCAGGATAAGGCTGTTGATCCACTGCGGCATCAGCGTGCGCGGAGGATCGTGGCGAAGGCTATCGCCAATGGGGATGAGCGGACTCAGATGGTCTATTACCATGCCCACCACCTCTTCCTCGACGGAGAGTGGGCCGAGGCGATCCGATACTTTGAGCAGTATTTGCAGCAGGTAGGTGCGGGTGGGTATGCCTACACCGTGATGGTGAATATGGCGCAGGCTTTAGAGCGATTGGGTGATGTAGAAAATGCGTTATTATGGGCGAAGAAGGCGGAGGCTCTGGATCCGATGCGCGCCGAGGCGTTGGTGGTCATCGGCCAGACCCTAAGCTCGCTGAAGCGGTGGGAGGAAGCTATCCCCTTTCTGCAACGAGCCACAAGGTTGTCGCGGCCGAATGTCGCCTTCGCCGTGGACTTCACCTACACGTGGCTTCCGTGGGATCTGTTGAGTATGTGCTATGATGCGCTGGGTAAATATCAGGAAGCCATCGAGTCCGCGGCAATGGCTCTGACATTCGGTGCTGAGATGGAGCGCATTCGGACTAATATTGGCCTGTACACCAAACGACTTTCTGCATCGGAGGAGAATCGGCGGCTCGGCCCCACGCTTGCGGATTTGTCCTGAGACTTGATATCCGAATGTTGAAGGAAGGAGGCCGAAGGTGATCACGGAGGGAATGCTCACCCCACTCCCCTTCGTTTGGTGCCAAACCTAAATCCTCCCAATCTTTTCTATGAAATACGCCAATTCCATCCTTGATTTTATCGGGAATACCCCTCTTCTGAAATTGAACAGGGTGATTCCGAAGGGTTTGAAGAGCACTATTCTCGTAAAGCTTGAAGAATTCAATCCAGGTGGGTCTGTCAAGGATCGTATCGGCTTCCGAATGATCGAGGATGCCGAAAAGACAGGACGGCTCAAGCCAGGTGGCACGATTGTCGAGCCGACAAGCGGCAATACTGGCATTGGCTTAATGCTCGCGGCCACTCAAAAGGGATACAAGTGCGTCTTCGTGATGACCGACAAGGCGTCGATCGAGCGTGTTCGCTACTTGAAGGCCATGGGAGCGGAAATCGTGGTGGTCTCCAGCGCTGCGAAATCAAACTCACCGGACTACTACTATAATACTGCTGTCCGCCTTTCCCAGGAAATTCCGGGAGCACTCATGCTGAATCAGTATGACAACCCGGTTAACCCCGGCTCGCATTATGTGAGCACAGGCCCGGAGATCTGGAAAGACACCGATGGCAAGATCACGCACTTTATTGCGGGTATGGGTACCGGCGGCACGATCAGCGGGACAGCGCGGTATCTGAAAGAGCAGAACAAGAATATACACGTCGTCGGAGCTGACCCTGTTGGTTCTTCCATCAAGACCTTCTTCGAAACGGAGAAGCTCGTCGAGGCACTTCCCTACTTGGTTGAAGGGGTTGGCCAGGAGCGCATCCCTGCGAATTTGCACTTGAAGTACGTGGATGAAGTGATGAACATTCAGGATAAGGACTCCTTCATGATGGCACGGCGCCTAGCTCGTGAAGAAGGCATCCTGTGTGGCGGTTCTTCTGGTATGAATGTTTGTGCCGCCATCAAGGCCGCTGAAAAGGCGCCGGAGGGCAGCGTCATCGTAACGATCATTTGCGACACAGGCGAGCGGTATCTCACGAAACATCACTCAACCGAGTGGTTGAAAGAGAAGCGATTGTTGGAGACAGAGCGGCTATCTATCGGAGTTCTCGCAGATCTCAAAGTTAAGAAGATCCAGAAGCTTATTAGCGTTTCTCCTCATGACACTGTGCGTGAGTCGATCCGTCGTATGGACGAAGCTGGCATCTCGCAGCTTCCGGTCATTGACTCCGAGGGCAAGTCGGTCGGTTCCGTTCGCGAGTCGCGACTGATGTCGAAGGCGCTCGAAGACCGGGATGTCTTAGAGGCTCCTATCATCGACGTGATGGAAGAGGGCTTCCCGGTTGTCGATGAATCTGTCGATACAAAGAGCTGTGTGGCATTATTGAAGAATGCACCTGCGTTGCTCATTGAGGAGTTCGGGAAAGTAACGGGGATAGTAACGCGGCATGATGTGCTGGAGTATTTGTAGGATTTGATTGCATGCGCACACGGTGGATCTGGCCTGTACTCATCTTCTTACTACTCGGAAGGACCGGAGTAGCGAAGGAGGGGTCAGTTGTACTCGTTGGTACGATTGGCAATCTTCCCATCGCGATGGAGATCAACTGCAGCAACACGAGATGCGATGGCAGATATTTCTATCTTTCCAAACTCCATGATATTGCTTGTGAAGGCCTACCCGATGGCGATTCGTTAACGATGGAGGTGCGCGAATGGACATCGAAGGAGAAGTCGGAAACCACTGTGGAGACGTTCGCTCTGGCTTCTGATCCTGACGGCTCCTATCATGGAACATGGACGGGTAAATCCGGGCCGCGCTTGCCTGTGACTCTGCATCCACTCGATGTATCCAAACTGGTGAATCCCTATCGCGGTCTTTCGCGTCTCGATTCACTTCAAGTGAGTAACCCGCTCGATTACTATCGGATAACGAAACTCACACTGAAGAAGGATTCTATCACGACCTGCCAAGGCCATCGGCTGCAATGGTATGGGGCGAAGCAATCATCGGTCGTGTTGTTCGAAGTACTGAATGGTTATGGCGCTATGGCACTCAAGAAGATTAACGACACTCTGAAGAGCGCCTTCTTCGAACAGGTTAATGATGAACTGTCATGCACCTATGGGTCCGATCCTTACAAGGGCGATTTTGAGGAGTCGGCGAGCCCTGTTTTTTTCTCGGAACATGTGATGAGCGCCTCTGTCTTCAGCAATACATTCTGCGGTGGCGCGCATCCTGATTGGGGTACGATCTACTACAACTTCAACGCCCGAACTGGCGACCAACTCCAACTCGAAGATGTTGCCCTCTTTGCTGGGCCGGATCCCGGACGGACCGCAACCCACAAGTGGTTCGCGTATAGGGATTCGGTAGGTGAAACACTCGTGGATATTCTTTCCACGCTGTATCCAAAAGAGATGGGCGAGACAGAGGATACTGATACCATCGATGACTGCGATTACTCGATGCCAGAACAGTGGGCTTTTGCTGAGTGGTTTTTTACGTCAAAAGGTATCTTCCTATCACCCGATATTCCCCATGTCGCAGCTCCGTGCCGAGACCCATCGTTTCCACTCATTCCGTATCAGATTCTAAAAAAGTATCGTAACCCCAAAGTGAAACTGATTCTACCATAATCTTCTTCTGCGAACGACCATCTGCCATCTTTACCAAATCAGAAATCAATAAATGCCAGGATTTAGCACTAAAGCCATCCACGCGGGACAAGATCCCGAATCCGTGACCGGCGCGGTCACTGTACCAATCTTCCAGACCTCCACATACGCTCAGCACGAGCTTGGCGAGCATGTCAAGTATGATTATGGCCGCACCATTAATCCCACACGTGAGGCGCTGGAGACCAACCTGGCAGCACTGGAGAATGGGAAATATGGCTTCTCGTTCTCCTCTGGGATGTCCGCTATTGCAGCAGCAATGTCGCTGGTGAAGCCCGGAGATCACGTCGTTGCAGGGACAGATATGTACGGCGGGACGTATCGTTACTTTTCTCGAATCTTAAGTGAGGTCGGCGTCGAGTTTACCTACGTTGACATGCGCGACATCGAGAACGTCCGCACAGCGATCGGGCCAAAGACACGATTGGTCTATAGCGAGACTCCGACGAATCCCATGATGAACCTGACCGATCTTGCGGCACTTGGTGCGCTTGCAAAAGAGAAGGGGCTTATCAGCATCGTGGATAATACGTTCATGTCTCCCTACTTGCAGAATCCTCTTGATTTTGGTATTGAGATCGTGGTGCACTCTGCGACGAAATACATCGGCGGACACTCGGATGTGATCGGAGGCGCAGTTGTAACCTCGAACGCGGAGCACGCAGAGAAGATCAAGTTTTATCAGAATGCGTATGGTGCTGTGCCAGCACCCTTCGATTGCTGGCTATTACTGCGCAGTGTGAAGACGCTCGCGCTTCGGATGCGTGCGCACTGCGAGAATGCCCAGATCATAGCCGACCGGCTGCATGCCGATGGACGATTGAAGCAGGTCTATTATCCTGGCCTCGCATCGCACCCTCAGCACGAACTCGCCAAGCGCCAGATGAAAGACTTTGGCGGGATGATCTCCATTGAGACGGGAAGCCTCGAAGCAGCGAAGCGCTTTACATCCGCTTTGCAGTACTTCACACTTGGAGAGAGTCTTGGTGGAGTAGAATCCCTCGTCTGCCATCCCGTGTCGATGACGCATGGCTCCGTGCCGGAAGAGCGGCGGAGGGAGCTTGGGATCACCGATGGACTCGTCCGGCTAAGCGTCGGCGTGGAGGATGTTGCGGATTTGATTGAAGATATTGAACGTGGATTAGCGGCGTTATGATCAAGATCACACATTGGGTCTCCTCCCCCCAGAACATCGTGCGTTTGTTGCGCTGGACGGCCCTGGTGTTCTTCATCGCTTCATTGATCGCCCCGACAGGTTTTTTTGCGGTCGATGATTCCGGCGCGAGCAAGTGGTGGGCAAGCCTGATTCTGGGTGTAACGGCGTTGGGTTCGATCTCTGAGGGCGGTCCGAGCAACTTGTGGGTTTTTGCCATTCCACTCTCGGGTCTTGCGAATGTGTTCGTTCTCTATTATTTACTTGCCTGGAATGCTCAATTCAAAACCGCCCGGTTCGTGATCTCATGCATTGGATTCGTACTTCAAATCGTTGTACTTATTCTCATGCAGAGCCAGCATTCATTCACATCGAATGTTACGCATTCCATCGGTATCGGGTACCTCCTCTGGATGGGATCCTACGCCGTTACCGCGATTGGAATGATACTGAAGTATCGTACGATCGAACGACATCGAGTGCCCAAACCACCGATAGAGACGGGTATCGCATGAAGCACATTCCTACGCTGCTGCTAATCCTCCTCATGCTTTCTTGCAAGGGCAAGCCTTCGCTTTCCGATGACGACAAAGCCTACGTCCACACCACGCTCGACCTTATGCGAACGCGTGCGAAGATGAAGCCAAGACTTGACAGTTCAACAGTTAAGCTGAAATTGGATTCAACTTACGCTCGGCATCACACAACAGCGGCCGCATATCTCAAGTACACCGCATCTCTCGCCGATGAGCCGAAATTGGCGGAGATGGTGTATAATGCCATCAACGATTCCGTTGGCGCGAAGTAAGTCATCCCCTCGCACGAGCTGCGCACACATCACACTTTCCGCACTGAAGATTTTTAGGGCGTTCGCCAAAATACTGTAGGATGGTATCGCGTCGGCATGTCCATTCCGTTGCATAGCGAACCATTCGGTCAAGCTTTTCAAGATTTGCTTCGAGCCGAGACGTCATCTCCTTTGCACCAAATTGCAGATGGTGGGGAGCAATTCGTTCGGTGAGGAATGAGAGGTGGAACACACCTGCACCACCACGTCCGCGAACGGCGGGAGTGTATTTAACGAGCCCAAGACTTTCGATCGTTCTGATCGCCACTTTATACTCCTCGGGGTCCAAACCGAATCGCTCAAGTAGTCCCGCCGTGTCAAGGAACACATCATTTTCGAACGCTTCTGCGTCAAGAGTTCGCAGCAGAGCATCGATCGTTCTTTTTACCGGCTTGCTCGCCGACTTGAACAGCACTTCATTGAGCCGTTGTCGCGAGGCGGTGATTCGAATTCTTGCGCGCTCATCCGTAGCCATCCCGCGGTGATAGCGAAGGTGTCCAGCTTGTTCTAACACTTCGATTATTCGTTCAAGCGGGGCGTTCGGCTTCACGATATCGCGAAGAACTTGCGCATTATCTACGGCAAGCACCCCTGAATAGATGGAGCCGATCGCGTTGCCAGCGATTTCGTGCAACGCGTTATAGACCGCCCGGACCTCGGCTTCCGAGGGAGAGTTCGCTTGAATGAGATACTGCTGGATTCGCACATCATTCGCGCTGAAGAAGAGCACGGCGTGTGCGGGTAAGCCATCACGTCCAGCACGGCCTGCCTCCTGATAATACGCCTCGATCGAGCCCGGCACCTCATAATGTACTACAGCGCGCACATCCGGTTTATCCACGCCCATACCAAACGCACTCGTTGCGACAATGACCCGCGACTCCCCCGATTGATACCGCTCTTGCACTTGCTTGCGCAACGCAAGGGTAACACCTGCGTGATAGCTCTCCGCGCGAACACCTGTGCCGCGCAGCATCGCGGTAATGTATTCTACTGACTTTCGTGTGGCTACATATACGATCGCGGAGCCGTCGCCGATGGATCGGAGAATGTCGCGAAGTCTCGAATCCTTATCGCACTGCCGTAACACACCGTAAGCAAGATTAGGACGCTCAAAGCCAGTAACGATTTCTAACGGATCTTCGAGGGTAAGCAGTCGGGCAATATCTCTGCGAACTTCCGGCGTAGCTGTCGCAGTCAGCGCCATGAGCGGCGGCCTGCGCTCCCCACCAAACGCGGAATAGACATTTGGAAGCCTGCGATATGCTGTTCGGAAATCATGCCCCCACTCGCTTATGCAATGAGCTTCGTCAATTGCGAGTAGTGAAATGTTAAGTGAGGCAAGCTCTTCTCGAAACGGCGATGACTCTAAACGCTCCGGTGCCGCAAAGATCACCTTCGTGTGTCCCTGCTGTGCCCGGCGAACAAGCGCTCGCGTTTGCGCAAATGTGAGCGTGCTGTTTAGAGCGACGGATGGAATGTCAAGCCGCTGTAGGCGATCGACCTGATCCTTCATCAACGCGATCAGCGGAGAAACGACCAGAGTGATACCAGGTAACAGGAGAGCCGGCATTTGGTAGCAAAGGGACTTGCCGCCGCCTGTCGGCATGACCACTAGCGAATCACGACCAGACAGTGCCGCCTCGATCGCTTCGCGTTGCATCGGGCGAAAGCCGGGAAGCCGAAACCGCTCTGCGAGGACGCGATCTAGTTCGAGAGCTCTCACCGGAGCAACGTTACTTTCGGACAACGCGGCCCATCCTCACAGGCGCTTCGCCGAGAGCGGTCAGCGCGGCTTCAACTGCGGCGGCCTTTGATTCTGCAAGTAATAGGATCAGCCCAATACCGAGATTGAACGTCCGCTGCATATCCTCTTCTGGTACGCTCGCTGCTTCTTGTATGAGCGTGAATATCGCTGGACGCTCCCAGGCATTCCAATCAATGGAAAGAGCGAGGGACTCGTGCAGAACGCGCGATGTATTGCCAACAATGCCGCCGCCGGTGATATGGCTGAGAGCGTGAATATCCTCGCCAGGTGCGAATTGTTCAAGCAACCGTAGGATAGGACGCAGGTAGGACCGATGTACTTTCAGCAACGCATCCGCGATGCTTTCCCCATTCAGGAAATCCGGTGTTGAATCAATTGAATACTTTGAAAATAATGCTTTGCGCGCGAGGCTGTACCCGTTTGTATGAAGCCCGCTGCTGCGAAGACCAATAAGCACATCGCCTTCGGCAACATTCTCCCGCTTGAACATCCTCTCCTTGTCAACAATACCGACGATTGTCCCAGCGAGATCGTAATCCTGCTCCGCGTACATCCCCGGCATCTCGGCGGATTCGCCTCCGATGAGCGCACAGCCGTTGTCCTCGCACGCGCGTGAGAAGCCGGAGATCAGCGCCTCGCCAACATCCACATTGAGCTTGCCACATGCGAAGTAATCAAGAAAAAAGAGCGGCTTCGCACCGCAGACGAGAATATCATTCACACAATGATTGACCAGGTCGGCGCCCACCGTGTCATGCCGGTTCGCTTCGATGGCAACTTTGATCTTCGTCCCGACTCCATCCGTGCTCGAAACGAGCACAGGGAATTTCATTTCAGGAAAGCGAGCGTCGAACAGCCCACCGAATCCACCGATCTCCGTCAGAACTCGACTGGTGAATGTCCTCTTTGCAAGCGGCTTTATGCGGCGAACGAGTTCTTCACCGGCATCAATGCTGACACCAGCGGCTTCGTAGGTCAGTCCAAATTCTTCTTGGGGGCGGATCTCTTCGGTCATCGTAGTTTAATGATTCACTAAGGTGTCCCATGCAGTGTGGATCACCGTCATGGTTGCAGTGATCGTGATCGGGGTTGTCGGAGCGGAGGTCAGCTTGAACTGCAGCGTCGCCGGATAGCTTGTGCCGCGAAGATCCGCGGTGACGTCTTTGCGAGTGGTGGTGAGTGTGTCAGTGGTTCCGAATAAGGTGGAATCCGCACCGACAAGGTCATTCCCGATCAGCAAACGCGCATAGCCGAAATGATCGAGTGAGTATGCCGGATCGCTCGAGGTAAGGTTAATAAGAGTCACCTGCGAAGTCTTGAGCTGATCTGTATGCGTGTGATTTTTCATGTAGTCGTTCACGCTGTCTATCAACCCGGTAACGGCAACAGTCGCATCAACTCCTGCGGATTCTGAGATCGGGATCGGGAAGCTGACCGTTCGAGCTAGATTGAATGTAGTGTACGGGTCGATCGCTGGCAGGCCTGAAGAGCAGCCCGCAAGTGAAAGCAGTGTGGCGCAAAGTAAGAGGCGAGGTGCGGTCATTGACATTGGATTCATTCACGGCGTTTTCTGCCGTTCGGCCCATTTTGATGGCATTCAGTCCGTGCCTGAACGGAGCGTTAATGATTAGCGGTTCCGGGATGTTGGGGCCGATTCACAATTAGCTCGATTCGTGCAAAACTACCCCGAACTCCGCGTCCGCGCAAAAGAGGAATTCCGCCTTCTCGGTGGCCATCTATGGGCATTCAGCAATGAACTGCTTGAAATTCCAAAAGATCTGCCGGCTGGCTCCGTCGTCAAACTCGTACGTGAGAAAGACGGCTCCCCCATTGCCCTTGCATTCTTTAATCCTCGCTCGCTTATTGCAGCAAGAATTCTGACGCATGACTGCCGAGAGGAGATAGACGAAGCGTTCTTCGAACGGCGCCTGCGGCAGGCGGCGGCGCGGCGGGAGCTTCTCCTTCACCGCCGAAATGCTGTTCGACTCGTTCATGGCGAAAGCGATTTTCTACCGGGGCTCATTATAGATCAATTTGCTGACATCATTTCGTACCAGACGCTTTCCGCTGGGTTTGAATTGCGAAGGGAGATGCTCGTCGGCTTGGTACGTAAGATATGGCAGCCAAGATCGATCATTGAAAAGAATAGCTCACATCTTCGGACCCTGGAGGGGCTGCCGATCGTGGAGCAAGTTGTCCTCGGTACCGAAACGGTGACGGAGATCCATGACGCCGCTGGCACCCGTTTTAGTGTAGATGTACTCGCCGGACAAAAGACGGGCTTCTTTCTCGACCAAATGGAAAACCGCTCTCGGCTCCGCGACTTCATTCCGCCTGGGGCGAAGGCACTTGATCTGTTTTCGAATGAGGGCGGCTTTGCACTGAATGCCGCACGTGCCAGTGCATCCCATGTACTTGCCGTAGATGCTTCCGAGAGCGCGTTGGCGCGTCTAAATACCAATGCGGAGCTTAATGCTGTCGGCGACAAGATCTCGACATTGGCAACCGATTGCTTCCAATTCGTGCGAGAATGCCGAGACAAGTACGATGTCATCGTGGTCGATCCCCCTGCCCTGGCAAAGTCTCGGAAGGATACTGCAGCGGCCCGAAAGGGGTACGTTACGCTCAACACCCAAGCCATGAAAATGCTGCAACCGGGTGGCATTCTGATGACTGCTTCATGCTCCCATCACATTGCCCGAGAGGATTTCTTCGAAATCATTCGGGAATCTGGTCGTCGGGCAAAACGGGCCATCACTGTTCTAGAAGAGCGAGCGGCGGGTGTTGACCATCCTGTGCTGGCGGCAATGCCGGAGACGAGCTACTTGAAGTGCTTTATTTTAGGGGTAGAATAGGTGAACATCTTCTCAGCCGCGCACGCGAACTGTTGTGGCAATCGCTGGGGTTCGGATACTGGTGAATAGTGATGGCGAGCTATTACTGGAGTTATTTATTAGAGAACTGTAGGCCTCGAACACACCATCATGCAGGAAAGGAGCAAGAGGAGAGGATGAAGAGTACCCCAAGACCCCGGATACGTGAAGCAGGCATTGCAATTGCCGCAGCATTCCTGCTTGGCAGTAACGCTCTCGCACAAACCCCGATGGGCAGCGCACCCCCACCCACTCCAGTAAGTGACACAGCGATCATCTTCGAGCCATCTCAACCTCTGATCAAGAGCTCCGAAGAAGTCGGGCGAGATTACCCGTATAGCTGGGGATTCGACGCGTCGTTCAGCGACTACGGATTTGGCGGTGGGCTTTTTCTCAGCCGAACCTTGGGGCAGGATTTTACTGCAAGTCTCTCTTTTGATCTTGGCACGGCCAAAGGCTCCCACGAGTTCGATCTTGTGCAACAGGATAAGATCAATGACATCTATGTTATTCCACTAATGGCAAGTGTAGAGTATCGCCTGTTTCGAAACGGACTGAGCGAGAATTTACGCCCCTTCGCTGCCGTCGGTGTTGGGCCGGTCGTTGCAATGAGTAGCCCGAGTACGACCGACTTCTTTCCCAATTTTGGGCAGGCGCAAGCGAAGATCATCCCGGGTGGGTTCTTAGGGCTTGGCGCAAAATTTGGTACAGATCCCAAGAGCAACTTCGGCGCGAGCATTCGCTACTTTATCATTCCCTATCCGGGTTCGATACAGAGCACGGCGACGCAATCTCTGACGAATCTCAGCGGTTTGTTCATCACGGTCAGTTACGGATACAATTTTTAGCAATTGATAACTTCAGTCGTCACCCGAAAACGTAGGCACTGCAAACTTCTCGCGGGCATTCTGGTTCTTGTGCTCGTCGCCTTTGGCACACCCCATCTCGGGCGGGCCCAACAAATGATCTTCAACGTCCCCTCGCACGACATTCTCGAACCGGGATATACGCTGGGTGAGCTTTATGCCTCGATTCCAAACGACACCAGTGGTCGCTTCAACTTGACTGGCAGACTTAGCCGAGGCATTGGCTACAATGCAGAAATGGGCTTCGGAATAGCCAACCTTGGTTTTACGGCAGATCATCATGAGAGTCTATTCCTCGCTCTCAAGCGCATGGATACAGTGGAGCATGAACCCAATTACACTCTCTCGGAAGGATTTACAGCCAGTTCACCCTTGCACGGCGGAGATCAGTCTGGACTGTTCATGTATATCTCTGCTGCTCGAAAGCTGGATGCTGATCTTCGTGTCACTCTCGGGCTGTTTGGCGCACTCGGGCGAATAACGGGGCAGAACGGTGCTGGCGGTGTATTGGCTGGCTTAGAGTATCACCTCAATGATTGGCTTTCTTTCCAAGGTGACTACCTTTCGGGAGCTTCTTCCATTGGCTATATCTCTGTTGGTGCGACGCTCTCCGCAAAAGAATATGCCACTGACCTCGTAGTCGCGGTCGAACGTGCTTCAGCAAGCCGCGCAGGTGATCGTGGACTTGCGGGTCTGAAATATAACTTCTGATCGGAATCGATCGCTTGCCTAACTCGTCGAGATAACTCATGATCCCCTCAATCCTCAAAACCCTCGCACTTGGCGTTTGGCTTGGCTCTCTGATCATGCTCGGGTATGCCGTTGCTGGTCCGATCTTTCAACAGTCTCCCTCCAAGACTCTGGCTGGCGCGATCAATGGCGTGATCCTTGGACGAATGAATTCGATTGAATGGATTTGCGCGCTTGTCGCTCTCGGTTCGGGCATCGTTCTGCTTGCCCTCAACTGGGCGGGTGACAACCGGACACTGCGGATCGCGGAGGTTGGGATGGTGTGTGTCAGCATAGTTCTGCTATGGTTTTACTCCAACCGCATCAGTGGGCGCATGGAAACACTTCGACAGACGATCGGCGATTTCGATCACCCGAAACAAACAAAAGAATACGTCGAAGCCAAAGCTGACTTCGACGATCTTCATCACCTATACACTAAGCTCGTCGGCATCAACATGGTGCTGATCCTTGGTGGCTTCGTGTTTTCGATGGTCACGTCCCGACGTTAGTCGAAGGGTTATGAGATCACCGTCGTCTTGCTGACGGATCTCTTATTCGAGGCCGCACGTGCGAGAACGATCACCAGCACAAGAAACGCTATTGCTGCAATGGTGATAAGCAGCCAGGTGTTGGAGTCCGTGGAGAGATCGGGTGTTGTAGTTGTGGTTCGAGTCGTAGTCGTCGTGTGTTCGACCGCCCCGCTCCCAGAGCTTCCAGTGGCCGGTGCAGCAGTGCCATCACCTTGGGCGAAAAGTGGTAGCGAACCAGCGATAAGAAGAAGGAAGATATTCAAAACCGTCCAACAGGATCGGCTAAATCGTTGTGTAAGAGGCATAGTGTTATCCGTAATGGTTTACTTGCCCTTGGAACGCAGAGTCGTGTCTCTATCGACCGCAGGCTGATGTAGTGGAAATGGCTCCGATGTGGCTTGGCTCCCAAAGGAAGGAAGCTGGCCTGCCACCTCATTGCTTACGGATAAATATGCCAACGTTGTGAGGACTAGCATTCCGGCGATCAAAATAATACCGATCCACGTAAATAGTGGACTCCTCTCCCCTTGCTTGGCTTTTCTGTCCAACCAAGGGACCAGCGACCAAAAGACAAGAACCACCGTGTAGAGCCCGACGGCGGCCCACTCCGGTATGTACTTTAGTGTTTGATAGAGGAACATGAAATACCATTCCGGATGCACACCTGCGGGGGGCTCCACTGGCTTCGTCATATCATAAGCCGGCCCTAACTCCCAAGGATGCAGCACTGCAACCGTAAGAAGCACGGCCAGTCCGCAGAGCCACAAGATAGCTTCGCCTAGCACATATCGGGGTAAGAACTTCGTCTGACTAGTTATCTTGGCACCAGGCGGAACACTGCTGCCAAAAAGCGCTGTCATTGTCACATGTGCTCCCGCGATGACAATCGTGATCAGCGGCAGCACCGCAACATGCAGTGCGAACAACCGCGAGAGGGTTGCTCCGGAGACGGATCGCGCGCCACGAAGCAAACCAACGATCGCCTCGCCAACGATCGGAAGCATCCCAGGTACCTCTGTGCCAATGCGAGTAGCAAAATACGCAGTCAAGTCCCACGGCAGAAGGTAGCCAGTGAACCCGAAGCCGAGCATCAGCAGAAGGAGGATCACACCGGTCAGCCACATGATCTCTCGCGGTTTGCGATAGCTCTTCATGAAGAACGTGCTGAACATGTGGAGAAAGACCACAGCGATCAGCGCATTCGAACTCCGTGAGTGCAGCGACCGAACGAGTGAGCCAAACGGCACCCGCTTCATGATCAACTCCACACTTTGATTCGCGGCTTCGGGCGTTGGTTGGTAGTATAACAGCAGCAGCACACCCGTCGCGATCTGCACCCCAAAAAGGAACAACGCGAACCCACCCAGATAGTACCAAACGGAGCTTCGGTGGCGAGGGACAACCTTGGAGCGGATGGCCTCCACCGGCTCGCGAAGATGTAGCGCGTCGATCAGGTCATTCATGAGCTGGCACTCCCTGTGCCCTTCGGAGTCAGAGATATCTCAAGATCATCTGCATTCTGTTTGACCAACAATTCCGTCAACGGGGATTTCGGTCGGGTACCGGGTATGTTGACGCCGTTGGCATCGTATCTTCCACTGTGGCACTTGCAATAAAATCCGGGCATCTGGGGCTTGAAAGAGACGATGCATCCCAGATGTGTGCAAGTCGCCGTGAAAGCGCGGATCTGGTTATCTGCCTCCCGAACCACGATCACAGGCTCACCTTCAACCTCCACCAATTTGGACGGGCTATCTGGTGTCAGCTCTGCCGCAGATAGTTTGGCTGTCTTGTTTCCACCCAGCGCACCCTGGAACGAGACGAACTGCTCGATCGCATAGGCAAATGGTGCCACGAAGAATGCTATACCACCGGCAACAAGCGCCCGGAGTACATTACGACGTTTGGTAGGAAGGTGGTTGAACATTCTACTCGTCAATGACAGCGAAGAGGAAGCCCATCGAATTTCGGTGGGCCTCCCCGATCTCGGCGGAAGTGATTACCCGTTCAGATCCACCCACACCGTCTTCGTCTCGGTATAGAGATCGATCGCGGCCTTACCCAGTTCGCGGCCAAACCCGCTCGACTTGTAACCGCCGAAGGGCACACCATTGTCCGTTGTGGAGATGGTGTTGATCCAGACAGTCCCGGCCTTGACGCGCTTTGCGATCTGGTGGGCCTTCTTGATGTCACGGGTCCAGATTGCGGCGGCAAGACCGAACTGGGAGTTGTTCGCCTCGCGAACAGCTTCCTCCACATCCGCGAACTTGATGACGCTTGCGACCGGTCCGAAGATCTCTTCCTGGGCGACACGCATGGAATTCGTGACTCCTTCAAGCACCGCCGGTTTCATGAAGTAGCCCTTGGTACCGATGCGCTCGCCACCTGTGGCGACAGTCGCTCCCTCCTGCTTGCCAATGCTCACATAGCTGAGCACTCGGTTCAGATGCTCCTCAGAAATGAGCGCCCCTAGTCGTGTCTTCGGATGCAGCGGATCACCAGCGACCATCTTTGCGGCACGGCCTCTAAGAACCGACATGAACTCGTCGTAACCTCTTTCTTCAATGAAGATACGGGATCCGGCTGTACACATTTCTCCCTGATTGAAGAAGATGCCTCCAAGCGCGTACTTGGCGGCCGTTTCGAGATCGGCATCGGCAAGGACGATGTTCGGAGACTTGCCACCAAGCTCCAGCGAAACTCGCTTCAGCGTCTTCGAGGCGACACGCATGATCTCCTTGCCGACCTCCACACTTCCTGTGAAGGCGATCTTGTCAATGCCGGGATGCTCCACCATCGCAGCTCCGGTCGTTGGACCAAAGCCTGTGACGACGTTGAACACTCCCGGCGGCAAACCGGCTTCGACCGTCAATTCGGCGAAGCGTAGTGCCGTAAGCGGTGTCTGCTCAGCAGGCTTGAGAACGATCGTGTTCCCGCATGCCAGCGCTGGGGCGACCTTCCACGCAAGCATCTGTAACGGGAAATTCCATGGGATGATCTGTCCGCACACACCAATGGGTTCGCGCAGCGTATATACCAACGCGTCGCCTCCCTGGGTGGTAGGGATCGTGTCGCCAGTGATCTTCGTCGGCCAGCCCGCGTAGTACTCGAAGCAATCAGCGGCTTGCGGGATATCGAACTTGGCGGATTCGAAGATCGGCTTGCCGGTGTCAAGCGTCTCGAGCTCAGCGATCTCTTCCAGATTTGTGCGGATCAACTCTCCCAATTTCCAGAGGATGCGTGCACGGTCCCGGGGGGACATCTTTCGCCACGGGCTGCCATCTTCGAAAGCGGTGCGCGCTGCCCGGACCGCCAGGTCAACATCGGCCGCTCCGGCTTCAGCGATGTTAGCAAGAAGATCTCCGGTTGCAGGATTATGGGTCGCGAAGGTTTTCCCCGAAAGGGAATCCACAAACTCGCCATTGATGAAGAGCTTCCCTGCTTTCGGCTTTGCCTTTTGTGGGAGAAGCTCGATGAGTATGTCCGTAGAGGTGACTGCTGCGTCTGACATGGTCCTATTTCTTGTCTGATTTATCTGATGATTCAACTTGCGGTGTCGCTTGAGCTTTGGCCCTTAATTCCTTATATTGCGCGAGTTCCGACCCGAAGTACTTCCTGTCTTCCTGCTCTTTCGCGAGCCCCAACGCTTTCTCTTCATCCTGAACGGCATCGTCCAGTTTGTGCATTCGCGTGTTGACTCGGGCTCTGGTATCGTAATAATTCGGATCGTCCCCCCGCTTGGAAATTGCTTCGTTGATAAGGGAAAGCGCTGGCGTGGCATCGGTGGCATAGTTCGCCAGTTGCCAGGCATAGTCGTTCAGAACATCCGGGTCGCGTTGCCCTGTAAACGCCATTAGGCGCTCGTACGTGACCGCGACGCTATCGGAAAGCTTCCGACCTTTATAGTGCTCCAGCGTCTTCACGAGGAGTTCAAATCCGAGAACGCTATCGGCTCCGTGATGTCCCAGCGAAGCAGCGAGCGCGTTAAGGGGTCGGACATTTCCTTCGATGTGAAGTCGGAGATCCACGTACCGTATCCACGCATCTCGGGCCGCTTTCGGATGCGCCACATCCCGACGCAACACTTCCAGATGTTTGATGACGCTGTCATACTTCGAGCGCTCCTCGAACATGTTGATCAGGAATTGCCGATGAGGGATGGAGGTGGTGTCTTTCCAAAATGCGGCGATCGTGGATTTCAAGGTATTCTTTCCGTTCAGGATCTCCCTGATCCGTTTTTCGAGTGCGGCCGGGGTGAAGTTCTGCGGGAAGACGATACGGTCCATCTCCTCTTTGTCCGGAGCTAGCATGATGATGCAAGGTCGGACGGCGATCTGATAGGTCTTCTCCAGACCGCTCAAACGCCATCCGAGATTTCGAAGGCTATCGAGGCCAACACTCATCGGCGGATCGACGGCGAAGTCATTCATCGCTGGTTCGAAACGACTTCGGATGAAGGACTGAAGTGCTTTATTATCAATGACTTCCTGCGCAAGACGTATACTGCCAGAATCTATCAGATCAAGATCGAAAACAAGCGCTGGCTTACCGGTGCGGGCCGAGCGCATAACGGCGTCGTCCCACATCATTTGAAATGGAAAGTCATTGTGAATCTCCGGGGTAGTGCTGGCAGGCGGTCCCATTTTCTGTGCGAGCAACCGTGTACCAGTACCTGGTATTGCACTCGCCAGAACTCCTACGAGTAAGGCAAGGCGTTTAAGGATAGACGAACCTGTGGTTTTCAGAGGGGTGCTGCTGTTTTCGTGTGGTGTAGAAACACATTAGTGGGCGAGGGGTTTCCGAAATGTCGGCAGCTAGGAATTGTCTGAACCTTGATTTTAAGAGATTTACTAGATTCGTGAGATCAACACCGTCCCCAATCTTCCCCATCTCAAAAATCTCATGAAATCAAGGTTCTGACGATTACCTCGTCAGCATCATCGGTATCCGCTCCGTGCGCCCGTTGGCACGAACGACGCCCATATACATCCCCGGCATCATGCCGCGCGCATCCCAAGTGAAGGTGTGCTCACCAGCGGGGAGTTCGCCAGAGAAGAGGTGAATGACTTCTGTGCCGAGGAGGTTGACGATGGAGACTTCCGCGTAGCCGCTGGTCGCGGGTGAGAGGGAGAGTGTTGTTGAGGAGGAGAAGGGGTTGGGATAGGTTGAGCGCATGACAGGAATTCTATCCGTAGGCTTGACAGCAGCAGAGCCAATCATTTCGGAAAGAGGACGGCGCCAGAGACCGGATCCGCCAGCAGCAAACAAATATGAGCCGCAGACCTCTAACGCACGAATGTCTTCGCCCCCTAAGCTTAAACTTACGTCAAACCAGGATAAGCCGCTGTCATGAGAGGCATAGACTCCACCACCATTGATCAATCCTGCGAACGCAGTTCCTCCAATACATTTTAAGCTGCGAATCTTCGAATTTGGTAATCCATGATTTGCAACTGACCATGTCAGCCCAAAATCAGTTGAACGATGAAGGGTCCCACCCGACTTTTGCAAATTTTCAACTCCCGCGAAAGCAAATCGTCCGTTTGTGGTGATGCAAAACACAATCGTATCGAAGCTTCCTGTTGAATCCACCACTTTCCAACTTGCACCAGCGTCAACAGAGCGGTAAATTCCACCAGCATCCGTCGCCGCCAATAGACTGTTATCGCTATAAGCGAACTGTTCCACCGCCGCAGGAACTGGAGGTAAGTGAGATCCATAAGGATACCAACGAATTCCACTGTCTGAGATCCATGTAAGACCGCTGTCGAATGAGCGATAAAGTGAAAGACCTTGGCACGTTATAAGCGTATCGTTGAAAGATGTGATCGAACCGGCACCCCCATTTCCAGAAGGTGCGATGCCGTTTGCCTGCTGCTGCCAGCTTCTACCAGAATCGACACTACCCCATAGCTTGCACTGACTTGTGATAATAAAAAGATGAGTGCCAAACACCATGACATTTCCAAGATTGCAACCCGATGAAAGCCCGCCGCTCGCATCAAGCCATGTGCTACCAAGGTCAGTCGTTCTATAGACCCCCCCACCGGTGCATACAAACAAATTGGAGTCCATCGAAACGAGACTCACGCCAGACTGCGGACCTGATAGCCTCACCCACTGCGATCGAGTGTCGCAGTGGGTAAGAGCTATCAGTCCAATGACAAGTAGCGCGAGCGGCTTAATTCTCATTTCGTTACAACAAAAGCCTTCGCACGATATGTGCCGGATGAAGAGAGGCAGCACACGTACATTCCTGACGGTAGAGATGTGATGGGGATCGGGCAGCTATTCCAGCCAACCACGGATCGTTCTGGCATAACCCTTATTACTTCACGTCCGATTGCATCGTAAAGGTACACCTTGGAAGACGAAGAGCCCGCAGACAAACAGTAATTCACGTTTAAAGTAGAATTTGTCCGATTAATCGTCAGTTGAAGTGAATCACTCGTAGGTTGCGAACCTGACTGACTAACTCCACTCGGTGAGTTGGTCCTCCCATACACTGAATAATTGACCCCAACCATTGAATCAGGAGGGAAATGGCCCAGTGCGGAGTCGACCAACCCGGTTCGTGGATTGAAAGCAAAGACGTCGTATTGCACGGTTTGCATCGTGATAATCCCGTTAGACTGCACGAAGATGCCCTCGACAAATCCGGCGCTATCACCTCCGAGTGTATTCGTCATTCCGGTCCATCCTGTTTCGAAGTTGGGTGTGGAAGCGAAGCTCCATCCGCTCCGGCTATGTGCCCCAGTTCGTCCCCATGCAAAAAGTGGATTCTTCTTTGAGTTCTCATACTCGCTCAAGGTGTCGCTTCGGCGGAGAACGCGTTTTCGCACGTCATATCCATGCCCTAAATCCTCGGCAAGAGCATACACCCTGTGTTCCATAGTATCCGTGCGGCTATTGTACCACCCCCACGGTGGAGAAAACAGGAAGTAAGTCTGTATGGAAGACCAACTCCCTGTGTCGAGCAAGGGCAGAGGAGCTGCGTGTCTATGCTGTAGAAAGTAGCCACTATGGGACGAGGTCATCCGATCACTGTCAGACATAATAAAGGTATTGCCTATGTCGACGAAGCCGAATCCACTTAACGACCGCCATGTGTTTGGGCTAGTCAGAGTATCTCGGTCAGCGTCACCCCGCCAAGCACCTGCTTTCAGCATTCCCTGCACATCTTCGGGCTCAAGCGACAGCGCAGAGTCTCCAAAGTGACGTGTGTTTTGAGATAGTAGCAGCGCTGCCGCACCGGATACATTTGCGGCAGCAGCAGACGTACCGGCATAAGATGCAAATGAGTCTGGACATGTCGGACACAGCTTTCGGGTCGTAAAATTGAGCGTATAGGGATTGGAACAGTCCAGTTTATCGCCAGCTGGTCCTAATAAGTCCATCGTATAGCCATACGGAGTTCCGTTAACGTGACTCTTATCCGGAATGCTGCCGCCGACGCTAATTACCCAGGGCTCTTCGAATGCAGCCGGATAGGTATGGACAGCCGATTGGGTTTCGTCGCCGCCTGCATCAGCAACTGCAGCGATGAAAACAACGCCGTTCTCGACTGCGTAATTCACAGGCGCATGAACCGGGTCGAACGAACCTGAAGTTGTCCACCCTCCTGAAAAATTAATCGCGTGAACGCCAAATCCGTAATCCGATGATGGGCTTCTTGCAGAGGCTTCAAAGACTGCTGCAGTAAATGCTCCGGCTTCCAGAAATGGAAAACCTACGGCTTGCGCTAACATGCTTACGCCACGGCCTTGAGGCACTGAGTCGGGTACCAATGTGCCCCACCCACCGGCTTCCCCGGAGACCGAATTCGTTAGGAATGGCGAAGGGAGTAAATTATTCGTGCGAGCTCCGATAATTCCGGCCATCGAGGTGCCATGATCACTGGTGTCAACATAAGTCCAAGGGCTGGCCAGGAAATAATTCCAGTGACCAATGAATTTCTTTCCCGGCCCCGTTGATGTGTCACCGTTTCCAAAATCCACATGCCGATAGTCGAGGCTCGCGTCTACGACCGAAACAATGATTGCAGTATCCCCGACTTCGTAGTTCCAAGCTTGCTGCACATTCATCATCTGAAATCCCTTCTGGCACCCGAAGTGGCTGTCAGACGGAGAATGGCCGAAGAGTCGGCCACCGCTGTAATCTGGCCATGCTGAAATCACATCAGTTGCGTAGTATTTGACTAGGAAATACGCAGCCAACAAAGGATTCGTAGTTGAGTCCAGATCGAGTATCAACCAGTTTGCATGATCACACCCAATAGTCTCCCCTGTTCGAGTGATTGAGGCAGTATCTGTCGGACTTGCAGCGGTTAGTCTCCGTAGGCAGCGTCCTCCGATCGAAATGAGGAAGTTGCGCAAGGCGGTGTCCTTGACAACATTTGTTGATTCGGCAAGACAGAAGCGATCCGCGAAAAGCTGCTGTCTCAGTGCAAGTGGATATCCCCTTCTCGGTTGTGTCATCAGCCCTGAGCCGCTGAGTGGCTTGTCATTACCCTTTCCCATTGGAAGGTGTGGGTGATAATAGTTTTCGAATGTAACAGAGAGCTCCAAAGAATCAAGTGCTCCTTGACGAAAGCGCATTATTAACCTGCCGGGGATCATGAGACTATCGGGTGGCCGTCGTGTAGGGACGGTTTTACCGATCCAGTTTGTCACGTAGTACGTCGTTGTATCCGACGGAATGGTCGGTGTGAATTGAGCGCGGCTCTCAGTGGCAAGCAGCGAAAGAAACAAAATGCAAAACAGCGTTCGAGATGCGGTTAAGTGTGTCATGGACCATGACTCCTATCAAAGGACTAGTTTAGCAAACCCCGGAACGTACCGGTCATTATTTGTCCCCACCCTCAAAAGCCCGTTTGACACTCAAGGACGGCAGACAAACATACGACAATATTTTGCGCTACTCACAATAGCGCGATTCCGGGGTTTCTCCCACTCTCTGCATTTCAATGGATGAATATGTTGCTTGCAGTCGGTCGGAATATCAAGTTCTTGAGGGAATCAAGAGGGCTAACTCAAGAGATTTTAGCCGAACAGGCAGGGCTTCACAGATCGTACATAGGCCATGTAGAGCGAGGCGAAGGCAACCTTACTCTTTCCAATCTTTGCAGGATTGCAGGCGCACTCCACATCCATCCGGGTGTGCTCATGTTCGGTGACTCATTCACATGGAATGAGCCACCCGCCAATTTGTAGTTCCGCTATTCACAATAGCGCGATATCAGCGCTCCGCGTTCCCCTACTCGCGCACTCAGGTCGGAATTTGGCGGAGATTCGCAACGTTAATCCCACCTTAAGGAGCAGTCATTATGGAGCATCAGCAATTCACCGAAGAACAAGCCATCGAGAAGGCGTTTCAATATCTGGCGTCGAAAGGAAAGTACATGGAGCAACCCTATGCTCCGCGCTTAGAGACCATTCAACGCGTAAATGGTGAGTGGGTCGTCGTGCTGAGTTATCTGAGCAAAGGGCAAGCACTGGAGGACACCACGAACCCGTTACTGGCGGCATTGAATCAGGTGCGCAAATATAAAGAGTTCGATATTGACGCAATCACAGGGGATGTTCATGCGATGACCGATCCTGCTGTCCGCCGATGATGAAGGAGATCTTTCCCGATGTCGAGTGCATCCTGATTGATGCCAATCTATTCGTTGTGTTGGTGATTGGTTTTGTCGGTACGCGACTATGGGGCGGCAGTCCAGTGGAATCGTTCGATCAATCCGATTTCGAATTGCTACTTGCCACGGTAGGCGAATTCCGGCGCGCATTAACTACACCGTTCATCATCGCGGAAGTGAACAGCCT
Organism: uncultured Ignavibacteriota bacterium; assembly: GCA_903900335.1. Taxonomy (GTDB): domain Bacteria; phylum Bacteroidota; class Ignavibacteria; order Palsa-1295; family Palsa-1295; genus PALSA-1295. The sequence continues at coordinate 62,101 of CAIUMP010000060.1, forward strand.
GCTAAACACTACAGGGTTTGCACGTATCCAGTGTCGGACAGCTCTCGCCGAGTATGTTCCAGCGCTCATCGAACAATATGATGAGAGCAAGGCACTCGCGTTGCTCGCTGGTATTTCGCAGTTCGGTTTCTCCGATATGAGTATTGTGCAAGCGGCACGCGACAATAACGCTATCGTATTGAGTGCAGACGGCCCCCTCGTCCAGTATTTGCGAGGTCAGGGTATCGCGTCGCTTCACTATCGCGACTGGAAGAACATCGCCTCGAACCTCCGGTGAGTCGTTCCCCCCTACTCGTGCCGATTCCGCTGGATTAGCTCGTCAGTGAAGCCTGCTTTTCGCATGTTGTCCTCGTCGGCGAGGGCGTCGTGCATGAGGTGGAGCATAGGGATGGTCATTCCCATGGCGCTGTAGCCGCCATCGTGGAAGAGGTTTTGCATCGTTACCTTGCGGGTGAGGTCGCTGAGCAGCGTGATAACGTAATCGCCGCACTCCTCGGCAGTGGCATTGCCGAGCGGGGCAAGCATGTCGGAGAATTCGTACATTTTATCGAAATCCTCGATGCCGGAGCCGGCCCGAGTGAACGTTGGGCTCTGGCTAACCGTGTTAACGCGAATCTTGCGAGGTCCGAGTCGTGCTCCAAAGCTGCGAGCAACGGATTCGAGCAACGCTTTCGCGTCGGCCATATCGGAGTATGTGGTGAAGGAGCGCTGAGCAGCAATGTAGCTAAGACCTAGGATGCTGGCACCGTCATTCAGCGAATCTGTGGCAAGCGCGCCGTGGATCAGGCGATGAAGGGAGAGACCACTGACGTCGAGCGTCTTTAGAAACCAGTCATAGTTGGATTCCTCATAGGCGAGTCCCTTGCGGATGTTCTGGGACATTCCGACGGAGTGCACCACGAAGTCCAGTTTGCCACCGAGTTTCTCGGTCGCCTCTTTGAAGCAGATGTCGATCTCGGGGCTTCTTGAGACGTCGCACTGAATGAGCGGGGCATCGCCCACGATCTTCGCAAGCTCAGCGGGCTTGCCGACGCGAAGCGCTACTCCGATATTGCTTATCGCGAGCTTCGCACCTTCTCGGTGCGCCGAAAGTGCAATCTGCCACCCAAGGCTTGTCTCGTCGAGCGGACCGAAAATGATCCCTTTTTTACCTTCTAAAAGTCCGTATGATTTTTGTGGCATGGTGCGATAATGCTGAAATCCGTCTTAGCAGTGAGGCTTAGCCCTGTGCTTCAAACTCGTGGAATACCAACCCTGTTAACAGCTTGGGATAGAAAAAGGTCGTTTTCTGTGGCATAAATCCTCCCTGCTCCACCACCGCCAACACCTCACCGGCCAAGACGGGGCGAACGAGGAACGCGGCATCCCACGAGCAGGTACCCTTCATTTCTTCCAGCTCCTTTATCGTATGGGGATAGAGGATGTTTCTCTTCTCATCGAGCGCTTGCTGTGATAAGCCGACGAGGGGCCGCAGAATCTCCTGCTCCAGCCTTCCAGCCGGAATTTGATCTCCAGCAGCTGAAGACTTTGACGAATCACGAACAAGTATCCATTTCGGCTCCTCGGGAAACTCCACGAGCGTAATGGCTCCCTCCGCCGAATTCAGCATGGCGATTCCCACCTCCCGAGACGCCTGGGGGACAATCTCAAAGTGCTCTTTCAGCCGCTCGATGAGCCGGTACTGGTTGAAATCAGGCGCATCGTGCACCAAACGGTGCGTCGGAAGAATGATCGCGCCAGGAGATTGGAGATTGGAGATGAAGATCATGATGTAGCCATCTCCCGCGATTTCGGGATGCTTCTCATGAAACTCCACAGCGGTCTCGTAACGATGGTGCCCATCAGCAATAATGACCTTCCCCTGCCCGACCACTCTTGAAACTCGCTCGACGGCCAGTTGGTCGTCCAGACGCCAGAGAATATGCCGCACGGTTTCGCCGTTTGGCAACGTGTCGTCGATGTCCGCGATCGCTGGGTGCACCGCGGCTATCTCCAGCGCTTGGTCAAAGAGGAATGTCGGGTCGGAGATAAGGCCGAATATCGGCGAAATATTTGCGCGCGTGTGCTCCATCAACTCGAACCGGTCAACCTTCGGAGCTTTGTGAGTCCGCTCATGGGGCAGAACCTCGCCTTCAGAATAGGGAGTCAACTTGAGCCTTCCGATAACTCCCGTTCGAGTGACCTGAGAGCCATCGGGAGCATTGAAGACCTGGGCGTAAGCGTAAAAAGTTGGATGCGATTCGCGCTTGAGTATCCCATCGCGTTTCCATGACTCAAAAATCCGTCCGGCGCTGTCGTACCGATCCGCATCATGATTGAGTTCAATACGGATGACATTGTGCGAATCGCGGGCATAGAGCGCCTCGCGATATTCCTGAGAGATCACGTCATACGGCGGGGAGACGACATCGGCGAGAGCGACCTTTGTAGCATCGTAACGGGTGCCGATGAACGGCAAAAATTCAGGCATGACTGTCTAAATTGGGATTCGTGGGGAATCTGGATTTTGTGGCTGGAGAAGCGGACTTCTGCACATCAAAGCTGATATCCAAGCTCGGTAAGCGTTGCTTTCTTATTGCGCCAATCGGCCCTTGTCTTGACATGAAGTTCGAGGAAAACAGGATGTTCCAAAAAGCGTTCGATCTCAAAACGAGCGCGCTCACCGACGATTTTTAGAGCTGCCCCGTCTTTCCCAATAAGGATGGACTTCTGCCCATCCCGCTCCACGATGATCTCCGCACTCACGTACCACTTCCCTTCCTCGCGCTCTTTGAATTCGAGAACATCCACCTCTGTGGAGTAGGGGATTTCCTCCTTGTATTGGGTAAAGATCACTTCGCGAATAAGCTCACCCACGAAGAAGCGATCGTTGCGGTCGCTGAGTTGATCCTCTTCAAAGAAGGCGGCCTTGGCTGGCAAATACTTTCTTAGAGTCTTGACGAGCTCGTCCAGATTGAACTTCTTCGTTGCCGAAATGGGGAGCAGCTCTGTGAAGTCCGGCTGATTGCCATAGTGCTGCAGCACAGGCAGAACCTCATTACGACGTGGAAGCAAGTCGGTCTTTGAAACGGCTAGCACGATCGGCTTATCACCAGCGATCTTTTTGTACGCCGCCCAAGTGTCGGGCAGGGCCTTCGCATAAGGCAAGTTTGCTTCGACGAGAACGAGAATCACGTCGGCATCCGCGAACGAACGCTTCACCTCCTCCAGCATCGTCTTGTGGAGTAGCGTAGATGGTCTCGGCATGATCCCGGGCGTGTCGAGAAAGACGATCTGCTCGTTTGGCGTCGTGTAGATGCCGAGAACACGCTTCCGCGTTGTCTGCGGTTTGCGCGAGATGATCGAGATCTTCGCGCCAAGCAGTGCATTCATGAGCGTGGACTTGCCAGCGTTAGGTATGCCCACGATGGCGCAGTATCCAGCGCGGAAATTAGGATTTGCGTTCTCCTCTGTTGGGGTTGTCGTTTCGTGTTCGATAGTATTCTAATTTATTAATTCCAATAATGTCATTGCGAGGAAGTCCCGGAGGGACGACGAAGCAATACCTTGTTGAAGAGCGGGTCATTCCTTGACAACGGATTGCTTCGTCGGCCTTAGGCCTCCTCGCAATGACACTTGATGAAGCGACAGAGCATTACGGCTCTCGCATCCGCTCCACCGTCCTCCGCTGCATACTCTGCATCGCTTGCTCGGGGGTCTTCTTCTTGTAAAGCGCTTTCGATACCTCGTCCTCGATGATCGCCTCAACATCGAGCCACTGCGGTATGACTGGAGTCATGCGAGCATGTTGAAGCTGCTCTGTAAAGACTTTGCCCTCGCGGCGATTCAGATAAAACGAATCCGCTTGCGAGCGCACGTCAGCAGGGTATTCATTCACTTTTCGCGCGAAGGCAAGTTCGTTCTCTGGCCGCGTGATGTATTCGAGAAACAACTCCGCCTCCTTCTTCATTGCGGAGTGCGCGTTAATTGCGAGATATTCTCCTCCGGCGAAGGATTGGCCATCGTGGCCGTTATTTCCGGGAAAGGGAAGGCTATGCCACTTGAACGGTGCTTTGGCAAGCCTTGGTAATAGCCATGAGCCACTATACCATATACCCAGTTTACCCCGCACAAAGGCTTCGTCCAAATCCTTTTGAGTGCCAAGCACTCCAAAGTTCAGTTGACCGACGTAATACTTCAGTGCCTCGATATTCTGTGGAGTTGCCATCATCGGATGACCGTTGCTATCGAAAAGATCGCCACCGTTTGACCAAATGTATGGAAGGAATTTCTTATAAAGCCGATGCTGGTCGGGGCCATTTACACCGATTCCATCTCCTCGCCGCGTGGACCAGATTAGATCAGATTGGAGGTGCTGTGCGTTCCAATCCCAGTGCGAGGTATCAAGTCCGTCCAATATGTAGCGACGAAGGCTATCGTTGATGAAGATAACCCGTGTATCCAGCAGCCACGGCACTGCATAATGCTTGCCCGACCACATCCCCGGCGCAAGAGAGTACTGCGCCGCGTTGGCGAATCTCGCCCCGATGGATGGGTTAGAATCAAGCTGCAAAAGCACACCCGAAGAAGAAAACTGTGCAACCCAATCGCTCCCCAACTCCAGCACATCCGGCGCGGTCTCCGAGTTAAAGCCGACCATTAGCTTTGTCTTTCCATCGGACCAACTTAACTCGCTCACTTCAACGGGAATCTCCGGGTGCTCTCTATGAAACCCGGCAAGCAGCGTATCCATGAACGCCCGCTGCGCCGGTTCTGACCAGAAATGAGAAAAGCGGAGGACGCCGGGGGTGATCCCGCGATTGCAACTTATGGATAGAATTGAAATAGCGGCGACAAGGGCCACACGACTCAGGTAGCCCATCAATTTATTTATGCGTCGTAAACGAGATGAAATTGATCAGAGCCGTGATGATCACCATGATGTTTGTGATGATCCCAATGGCCTGGAAGAAGACATCTAGCGCGCGGCCGCTCACGATGATCGTATCGCCCGGTTCGAGGAGTGGATTCTGTGCGAGATCTCCGTTATCCCGGTAGGCTTCAAGGTTGTACATCTCCACTCGCTTTTCCGCCGCGGTGTCCGCATGGACAACGCGGATGTCCACAAGCCGGGCCTGAGCGGACGGCCCACCAGCAAAACTTAGAAGCTCCACAAGCGATGTTGAACCGGGTACGCGATAGTGGCCGGGAGAATTCACGAAGCCCCACAGATTGAGATCAATTTGAATTTCACCGCCACGATAGACGCTGAAGATCGGCATGTTCGGCGAGGATGGTTGAAGCGGCTGGCTGGCGCCGGGCCCTGTCCCGGGCGAAGAAGCTCCGGGCCGCTGGGCATGAACCGAGGCCGAGGCCACAAAGATGGCAAGCAGTAGAAAGAGTATTTTCATGCGTTAGGTGACAATCCCATTTCTGCAAAAATACGTTACGGAAGTATGTTGAACGTCATCCAAGACGAAGTGGAGCCGCCATTCGGCACAACGCGCTTAACTCGCCAGCGATACTGAACGCCGGGTATCAACGGAATCGCAGTGGATGGATACTCAAGCGTTGTAGTGGTCTGATAGTCCTGACCAAGGTACGACCAAACGAACTGTTGATTGTCCGTTCGTTGAACTATTATCTGATAATTCCCGCCTCGATCAGGATTTGCCCAGCGGAACTGCAATCCGCTGGGTGGCGCCACAACCTGTCCGGCCGGCGCATTCTGAATTAGCCGCTCTGCATACTGAAAAGAGGTGCTCCGATCCACAGCTGTCGGGCTGCTGTATGTGAGCTTATTAGTGGGAGATCGGTAAAATGCTTGCAACTGGTACCAAAAGGTACCGCCCGGAAGAATGCCCAGTGTGTCCTGATACGAAGTTGGAAGCGGGGCACCAAGTGAATTTGAACTTTCAAACTGCGCGAGGATCTGTTTGCTTAAGAGTAGCCCGTCAGCACCAACAGTGGAGTCCGTTGCACGATAGAGCGTGTAGCCACTGGTGTTATTCGTGCTGTCCGATCTCCACTCAACGACTATCGCATTGTGCTGCGCATCGACATCGGCGAAGATGCGGTGATCAACTGCGCTTCCTGGCTGGCTCGCATCTGCAAAGCGCGGCTGCGGCGGGATAATATCGGGCTCCGTCGAACTGCTGCACCCAACGAGACCAAAGATAAGCACCGCAAGAAGTACGCGAATCGCCCCGCTATTCATTGCTTCCCTCCTTCTTGAGAACATTGTCGATGTTGACAGAAAAACTAAGGCGATGTTCCGGCCCTAATGCATCGTTGATCGAAAGCGAATAGCTCACGGTCACTTTCTTTCGCCAATCAAACCCCGCCCCGGCGGCAAAGAAACCTCGGTTGATCCCGAGTCGCAGGGAAACAAGACTATCGTATTGTACATCTAATCCGAATCGCGCTTTTTCCGCTTCACCGACAAGAAAATCCGAGGAGATGGTTGCTATCGTGTTGAATTGCGGGATTGGCTGTGCATAGGCGATGCCACCGTTGACGTGCATCGGGATGATCTGCGTTCTTTGCGTACTCCACGCAAGCCTCGTGCCACCAATATCTGTTATTGCTGTCGCGATTGTGAGATTCCCCAGATACGTCATTAGCAGGAAATCTGCGAGAGAGAACTTCAGCATTGCACCGGCATCGATGCCAATTCCCGATGCAGAGCCAAAACTGCCTATACCTTGATGAATGATCTTGAAGTTTATTCCAACCGGCACTTCGATCTGCTGTTTGTAATACAGCCAACCCCAGTCGAGAGTGATATGGTTGTCGCGGGCGACACTTAGGACGATCGCATCTTCATTGTCGCTGAAATAATCGGGCGAACCTGCGTAGATCTCACGCACAAGCTGAGCGCGTTCATCCGTAACTGTCACGTTCGTTAAGTCAGGTGTATGGACAAGATCGCCGATAGAGAGGCGTTCCCAGTTTGCCGCAAGGGTCAGATCCTTCATGGGGTATGTGAAGCCGATCTGGTAGAAATTTGCTAACGCGCTTCCCGGTGTTCCATATTCCGAAGAGTACATGAAGCCCGCGAGTTTGTGATCGACGAGCGAAACACCCGCGGGATTCCAGTGAAACGCGGATTCGTCGTTCGCGATAGCGGTGAATGCACCACCCATTCCGAGCGCAGACGAGCCAACGGGTATCTCCAAGAATGCGCCTGCATATTTGGAGTCCTGTGCGTGCAAAGTGGGCCCGAATGCAAGAACGCAGAGAATCACCTGCATTCCACTCAGCATTAAGCACTTAGCACTCAGAACTCTCACATTATCTAACACGTGCAAATTTTCCCTTGATCTCCCTGGTTGCGTCGGCGGTATTTACCGTGAAGCGATAGAAGTACACTCCGTTGGCCACTTCATTTCCGCTGTCATCTCTTCCATCCCACCAGACTTCATGATACCCCAGACTCGTGGGCACACCAGTTCCACCCTTAAGGAAGCCATAGCTGCGAGTAGGGTCATCCGACGGGAAGCTCATCGTTCGAATGCGGCGGCCACTCACGGTGTAAAGATCGAGAGACGCGGAGCTTGCAAAAGCAACACCCCGTATCTCATAGGCGATGAACATATTGTCCTTTGTGAACGGGTTCGGGTAGGAGCCGAGAACACCCACGCTAAAATCTTTCGAAACGTGCACGTCAAGCTCTTTCGCGGGGATGTTGGTGAGTCCGTTGTTGTCAGTTGCTTGAATCGTGATGGCATGATTTCCATCCGCTAACGTGGGTTCAATGCGAAGGTTGACCGTCGTCGTGGTCCTGCCAGAATCCAACATCGAGAATTCGGATGGAAGTAACGTGCGATTATCGATCTTAACAACGGTCTTGCCTGGTGTGATATCAATGCCATTCGCATCTTGGATCACGGCATGTATGTGTGGCTGGGGCGGCACTTCGCCGTTGTTCGAGAACACTTGTCCCTCCACAGCGATGTCAACGACGGGTGGATGAGTGTCCGTAGTGTAGGCGATGGCAAACGTGCCGAGATTTGTGATGTTCGCTGTCAGACGATCCTGTTGGGGACGTGCGGTTGGGAGTTGTGTCCAAAGCTTTGAGCGGTCATCTTGATGATAGATGAAGAGGGTATTCGGGATGCGAATGCTGGTATCAATGCGGAGGGAAATTGTTGCACTGGATGACGCCGTGAGCGGGATCGCACCGAGGGAATCGCTAATGACTCGAATGCTAGAGTACGCAACTCCAGTATGCGACCGAAGTGTCACGAAATGTATGTCTGGCTGCGCACTTTGGATCCCAGGGAATACCCGGTTCAAGCGGAGCACATCGGCATTCACGTTCCCTTCCGCTCCAGTGCGCATACCAAAGATCACTTCGTCACCATCAAAATGCACATCGGAATAGCTGCTGCCATTGAGTGTCGTACCTATCCCATTTTGATACGCAACCGCTCCCAGCGGAACGGGAGCCGGTTGTGTGGTATCGTTCGAAGTAAGACTATCCCTGAGATTTAGCGGGCTGCTACCAGCCTCGGGCACAATGGCGATAGCAAGCAATCCGGAGTCGAGCGTGGATGAAGTTACTGGAATGGCAATTGGTGCCACACCATGCCCAGAGATCGCGGATACAGTTGCTGCACCCAATATTTGAGGTGTCGTTCCGCGCTCGTCTAATAATGTTGCCGTTACCGTGGCGACCGGCGATGAGCCCCAGTTGTACACCTTCCCCATCCAAGTGAGCCCTGACTTCGTCGAGACATATTTTCCAGAGAGCACGCGGTGATTCGCATCCGGTATTACCGAGGGATCGGACGCCGCTCCGACGATGATCGTTGCTGAGTCAGACGTTATTTGTCCACCGCTTGTAGTCAGCGACACCACTCCGACAACACGGTCGCCAGCAATAAACTGTGTTCCGGGGACAGTGGAATGATATCGGTTACCTACACCCAAGGCCATCGGCTGGAGGAGTGTTCGCTGGGTCACCAATCCGCCCGCGCTTTGGGAATAGATGCGAAGTGTATCAACAACGCTGATAATGCTCTGGGGTGTTTGAACCGCCGCACTGAAATCCAGGGAAGTGTTCACTGCTAACGGCCTCGGTTCAAAATCCAGCTGGCTTACTCTTGAATTGGAAATGGTCACGTCCTCTGACGAGCCCGCGTATCGGCCGTCCAAGTTATCGGAGATGGTAACGTGGTAGCTACCTTGCTGAATGTTCGTGTTCGGAACGTTGTCCGTCACGCTGAACGCCCCATTTACGATCGGTACACTCGGAAGAATGTGGGGTGGCGAGAGCGGGCTGCTCTTGCTGTCACGGAGTTCGATGCGAGCAGTGCCACTAAGGATAGTTGAGCTTCCAGCAAGTTGAATAGTCCCACCCGGCTGTATCGTACGATTCGATGGAGTCAGATAGACATGATCGGTTGGAGATAAACATCCAAGCAGTGGATCACCGAGGAAGTGATACCCATACATTAAAGTCTTGGGTATTAGATCTCCGGAAAATGCTCGAAGCAGATATTCAATCTTTCCGGAAAGGACCCGCTCAGCAATGGAACCTCCCACGGAGTCATAAAGCTGATGCAGCACAGCGGCCGCCATGTGCTGATCGTTCTGCTCCCAACCGAAGCTGGTGGTGCCATAGGCAGCAATTGCTCCTGCTGCAGGAGCGCTGATCATCGAATTAAGGATTCCGCTGTTCGGCCCGTCATACCCGGCAGTGAAGCAGGTCATACTGAGAATGACCGGGTACTTACCAGCATTGTGGAATCTGGAAATATCCGAGTTGTCCAGCACGGCTCTTCCTGTGCTGTCAAGAGGATCGGCCCAAATTGCGTTGCCGCCATGACCAAAGTAGGCAAGGCAACCGATCCCAGCGTTCACATGCGAGAATAACGATTGAGATGTACCCACATAGGGAGAAATAGCAACGGTTGATTGCCGTACAACCTCGACTCGTGAAGGAACGTCGTGCTGAAGCAGTGCATCAATATCCGTATCAAAGCCGCCACCCGCGCCGATGAATAGCGTGCGATTCTTCCAATCTCCAGGTGTCACCCGGTCTGCTTCGTACTCTTTCACCTTGGCTAAGTATGCCGCATCTCCATTAATATCCACCGTAGCAAGACGGCCAAGCACAATATCGGGGATAAGGTCATCGCCATCGATCATGGAATACCATGCGTCAGCAGCAACATTACCTTCAAGGTATGCCTGGATGTATGGTGCGGGCACCTGATCGGATGGCATGAATGGCTGCGGTTCGTCCGTCCCCATGTGGGTCACGCCGACGAGCAGGACATACTTCGGTGGATCCTGCCAGTTGTTATAAGCATACGCGAGAAATGATTTGATCGCGTTGGGTGAACGCGCACCGAAGCTGAATTCATCATAAATGCTCGCGACATCGATGAGTTTGCCGGTGACCTTGCTCGAGCCTGTGCGATAATCCAGGAAATCCTGCAACGGTACGCGCTGTGCGTTGTGCCCTTTGGACAGATGGTCCCGGTTTGTAATGATGACGTACTCACCGCTATTCGTTGGTGTGCGAAGCCCGGCGAAGTCATCGACAGCATAGCGAGATGGCTTCAGTTTTTCTGACTCCGCCACAGCGAGAAACTCATCGGCATCACTGGAAACATTGAGCTGGAAGATGGCCTTTGCACTGCGAAGCTGATCAGGATTTGAGGAAAGCACCACGTTCGATATTTTCGAAACGCCCTTCCGATAGATCGAAATATCCGTGCGGCTAAAGTTTTGTAGCGTGAATTGGTACAGTCCGGACGCTGCTCCACGAGGAGCTCGAAATGCGAGCTGATCCTGATATGCATAGTACATCCGGTCGTACCCGATCTCGATCCAGTTCACCCCAAAACGGCAAAAGGATTCATTCGTGACCTTGCGGTTTGCAAATGTTATGGAGATCGGTGGAAGCCCGCCGGAGGAATCCGCTACGTTTACACCAAGCAATTGTGCCGAGGGAACCACGGAGGTTCGTTGGGACAGCGTATCTGTCGAAAGAAATTTCAGTACCTGGCTATCCCAGATCCCGTGCAATACATCTTGCCCATTTACGGAGACCCATGCGTCATTCTCGTTAGGAACATCGGGCAACTCGATGCCCTTTGCATCGGTCGCACCTGGATCAAAATGTGATATGCCGTGCAACGCCACACGGAAGGAAACCGGTCTGTTCTGCCGCACATCTGGGTAGGGTATCACCGTCTGTGTGGTGTAGCTATGACCTGAGTACAATATGGACATGAAATCATGATCACGGAGGTCAGAGCGTTGGTCAATGTCCGATACTTCCAGATCATCGTGGACGAGATCTTGCTCGTAATGAATTGTCGTACCGAAGGAGCTGTCTTTGAGATTGAAGTACTTTGAATTATCTGCCGATCGTATCTCGCCAGACTCTTCCACCATTCGCTTCACACCGGTGGGTGGCACAGGTGAACCGTGGTTGCCCCAGACCAGGTAATAGACGTTATCCTTCGTATCGGGATCATAGTAGAAATCTCCAAAGGTACCTGGCCCATCGTACCTCTTTTCCTCGCCATAAAACTCAATATAGTCATTTGGGTCGAAATGGCCATCTTGATGGTCGAAGACATAGACCGGTATTTGTTGACCTCTGTTGATGATTCGCAAAGTAGGGACGTCAAGCGAGGATGGCTCGATCCCGAAGTTGCGAATATCGTCATACGTCAGGTGATAGATCCCTGTCTTTCGAACGTACATTCTATAGACCTTCCCGTCGTCAGACTGGATGCCAGGCAGTTGCTGGAGATCGCTGGCGGATTGTAGTCTCATCCCTTTGCTGGTAGCCGAGCTTGTACGCCGGGATTGGAAAATCCTGTTCGAGACGTGAAAGGGTTCTGAGAGATCCGTGATTGGTTTTGAAAGCTGAAGGTTAGGGTCTGTGATCTTCACCACAATCTTCTTGGCGTACCGAACGTGTCCCGCGTCAACCCAATCCAGAATTCCCAATTCCAAACTGGAGAGCTCTGTTGCTCGCAATCGCCCCGCGAAAGTGATGGCCGCGTAGCCGATGCCATGATGGACGCTCTTCCCTGCTCGTTGCACCCCAAGGTTCTGAACCTTGCATACTGCCGCTTGCTGGGATAGCAACATCACACTCGATTGCCGAGAAACCCGAAGTGGCAGGATCAGCCCGGCAAGGGGATCATCATTTTGGAATTGGGAGGAGTAGGCAATTAGGTGGGACACACCGAACTTGTCCGTATCGAATGATGGTGGAGGAAGCGTAACTTCAAGGGTGACCGAACTCGAAGTACGCGCGAGTTCGCGTACCTGAGAAGTTCGAATGCTCGGAGAAGCGTACGACACCCAAGCATACTGTAGCACACTCAGTACGCCAACAAACCACGTTGAGGAGAGGCAAACTCTCGTACGAACTCTCAAAGCCGATACACGTTAATGAAACAACTGCCAAGCTCGAAAAGCATTTGTCTGGGGCACCCAAAACGCTGTCCAATTGCTGTCGGCGCAAAGTTTTACACGAGGAGAACACAATTTCCGGTGGGATTCGGTTCACACGTGCACCGCATTTGTACATCAAAAAACAGTAATGCCAGAGCTTCCGCGAGGGCGGCAGCTCTGGCATGTAACTCTGGACCTGGTGGGATTCAGCCCCTTACCCCGCCCCGTGACAGTTCTTATATTTCTTCCCGCTTCCGCAAGGGCATGGATCGTTACGGCCGACCTTCGGGCCCGAGCGAACAGTCTGCGGGACAGCACGCGGGGCGGGCATCTCGGACTCTTCATTGCTATGTCCATAACCGGATGGTGCTGCTTCTTTCGAAGCGACCGCGCTGCCGCGTCGCACCTTCTGATTCGGGAGCATTCGGCGGCTGGCCGGTTGCAGCGGCATCATCTGGCCAGTCTGCTGATCCTGTACCATGGGGTAGAGTTTGAATGCAAGCTCCAGCACGCCGTCGCGGATCAGCGTGAGTAACTCCTGGAACATACGGAAGCCTTCGGACTTGTATTCAACAAGCGGATCCTTCTGCCCGTATGCACGGAGGCCGATACCCTCTTTGAGTTCATCCATCTCACGCAAATGGTCGCGCCATTTATCATCAATGACGCGGAGCGTTGCGAAGCGTTCGAGTTGCGCCATCGCCTCGACGCCAAGCTGGTCTTCCTTCCGCTCGTAGAACGCGATCGCCTCGTCAATGATCTTGTTGCGAACGCCATCTTCTCCCATCTTCGCGAATTCTTCGCGCGTCATCTGCACGTCTGCCATGAAGCGTGTCATGACCTCGGCTTGCAGTTTCTCCATGTCACCGGAGTGGTAGTATGTCGCAGTCAACTCCGTTATCGCTTCCTCAGTCTGGACGAGCAATTCGTCTTTCAATCGCTCGCCATAGAGTGCCTGCCGGCGGCGCTCGTAGATGACCTCGCGTTGGGAGTTCATCACGTTGTCGTATTCAAGCAAGCGCTTACGGGTGGCAAAATTATTTTCCTCCACCTTTTTCTGCGCACGCTCGACAGACTTGGTGATCATCGAATGCTTGATGACTTCGCCTTCCTCCAAGCCCAGCTTCTGCATGATGCCCGCGATTCGATCGGAGCCGAATAGGCGCATTAGATCATCCTCGAGCGAGAGATAGAACTGCGTCGAACCTGGATCGCCCTGACGGCCAGCGCGGCCACGCAACTGACGATCAATGCGTCGCGCTTCGTGGCGCTCCGTGCCGAGGATGTGCAATCCACCTGCCTCACGAACGCCAGGTCCGAGCTTGATGTCGGTACCGCGGCCTGCCATGTTGGTTGCGATGGTCACGGCCCCGGCGAGTCCGGCATTTTGGACGATCTCCGCCTCGCGAGCGTGCTGCTTTGCGTTCAACACATTATGTGGAACGCCAATACGCTTGAGCATACGCGCGAGAGTTTCGGACACTTCCACGCTCGTCGTACCAACCAACACCGGGCGCCCAGCCTTTCGCAACTCTTGAATTTCTTCAACGACCGCGTTGTACTTTTCGCGGCGTGTGCGATAGACCATGTCGTCACGGTCATCGCGGATGATCGGTACGTTCGTCGGGATGACAACAACGTCAAGCTTGTAGATCTGGAAGAACTCGCTGGCCTCTGTTTCGGCAGTGCCGGTCATACCGGCAAGCTTCTTGTACAGTCGGAAGTAGTTCTGAAGCGTGATCGTCGCGAGCGTTTGCGTATCGCGTTCGACGGTAACGCTCTCTTTTGCTTCGATGGCCTGATGCAATCCCTCTGAGTATCTACGACCCGCAAGAATGCGGCCCGTGAACTCATCGACGATCATCACCTTGCCCTCTTGCACGACATACTCGTCATCCTTCTCATAGAGTGTGTAGGCGCGAAGGAGCTGCGAGATCGTGTGAAGACGATCAGAACGATCCGCGTACAGCAGATGCAGTTCGTCCTTCTTCTTTGCCTTCTCCTCTTCGGTCATGTGCTCGATCTGCGAGAGCTCGGTCGCGATGTCGGGAAGGATGAAGAGATCGCGGTCCCCGCCGGCGGCGAGGAAGTCGCGGCCCTTGTCGGTCAAGTCGATCTGGTGGTTCTTCTCTTCAACGACGAAATACAGCTCGTCGTCGATCAGGTGCATGTTGCGGCCCTGATCGCGCATGAACTCCATCTCGGTCGATTGCATGAGCTTCGCCATGTCACCATCGGACAAGAGCTTGAGCAGACGCTTGTTCTTCGGCATCCCATGATGCACGCGCACCAACTGCTCGCCGGCCTGTTGCTTCTTCTTAGGATCGTCGATCTTGAGCAGTTCCTCTGCGTCGGACATGATCGTCGCACAGAGCGCCTTCTGTGCATTGACGATGCGCTCGACGATGGGCTTCATCTCATCGAACTTATGGTCGTTGCTTTCGACAGGTCCAGAAATGATAAGCGGCGTTCGGGCTTCATCTACAAGCACAGAATCGACTTCGTCAACGACGGCGTAGTAGTGCGGACGTTGCACCATTTCGTTGGCGTCCTGCACCATGTTATCGCGCAGGTAATCGAAACCAAATTCGTTATTTGTGCCATAGGTGATGTCGGCTTCGTAGGCAGGCTTACGCTCCCACGGCTGCATCGTTTGAAGGATAATGCCGACCTTGAGTCCTAAGAACTCGTAGATCTTTCCCATCCACTGTGCGTCACGGGAAGCAAGATAATCGTTCACGGTAACAACGTGTACACCACGCCCCGGCAGTGCGTTGAGATAGACCGGGAGCGTTGCGACGAGCGTCTTTCCTTCGCCCGTTGCCATCTCAGCGATCTTACCCTGATGCAGCACGATACCACCGATAAGCTGCACATCGAACGGGATCATATCCCACTTGATCTGCTGACCAGCAACGACAAACGTCGAGCCACACAAACGCCGACATGCATCCTTGACGACGGCATACGCCTCGGGAAGTATCTCGTCGAGCATACGCTTGGTAACTTCGTTGCGCTCTTTTTCGAGATCGTGAATGCGCTCCTGGATCTGGGTACGTTCGGCGTGAGGAACATCCTCTTTCAGGCGCTCGCGGAGCTCGGCCATCTCATCAACAACGTCGCCGATAGCCTCCTGAATGCGCTCGCGGAATTCGACGGTTTTGGCGCGCAACTCATCATCGGAGAGTCCCGCGAGTCCGGCATAAATCTCATTGATCTGATCGACGAGCGGCAGCAAATCCTCGACATCCTTGGTGCGCTTCGATCCGAATAACTTTTCTAAAAACTTTAGCATGTAATGATAGTCCTAAGTCCTGAGTGCTGAGTGCTAAGTCGTAAAATAAGGCGAGACGGTGCCTTTTCTTGGGGACTTAACTCCCAGAATCTTCGCCCAACGCTAAAACGGTCAGTTTGCTTCCGGGTTTCGGAGGGGAAGCAATTAGGGGATTACGGTGCGGGTGAATCAGTGCAGCTCGTTCCCTCGGAAATGCTTTGAAGTGTGCATGGGTTCTTTCGTCGTCCAAACCGACTTGATCTGAAATCCATCCATGGCTGACATCTTCATCTCCTATTCCTCCAAAGACCGTGCTCGGGCGGAGCAGCTCATCGAGCTACTCGCCTCGGCAGGGCTGTCCGTATGGATCGACAAATCCGGTATCGACGTCGCGACAAGTTGGTCGAGTGAGATCGTGGATGCGATCAACGGATGCAAAGCGTTCGTTGTGTTGCTATCGCCGAATTCGATGGAGTCGGTCAATGTGATCAAAGAGGTTTCACTGGCATCGGAGAAGCGGAAGAAGATCGTACCGCTGGACCTCGAACCTGTCGCGCTTACCCGCGATTTCGAGTATCAGTTGGCTGGACTCCAGCGCGCACCGATGACCAATATCGACTCGGTCATCCGTGTGTTGGCTAAGCTCGGACTCGAAGCAACACAGCCACCTTCCATCAAGCTCGTCAAGGAAACCGACGGACGAAAGAGCTTGATGATCTTGCCATTCGAAGATTTGTCACCTACCGGCGATAATGCGTGGTTCGCCGATGGAATTGCGAATGAACTCATCGCTGCGCTTTCCCGGCTAAAGCAATTGCGCGTGGCCGACCAACAAGCGACAAAGGATTACAAACGCTATCAGGGGAATTTGCCAAACTATGCGAAGGAAATGGCAATCCGCTATTTCATTCAGGGAGATGTCCGCAAATTCGGCGACCAAATCAAGATAACTGCAACCCTCCTCGACATTGAAACCGGCGACCACCTCTGGCAGGATTCGATGAAAGGCGTGATGAACGACATCTTCGATATTCAGGAGACGGTAGCGGAGAAAGTTGTCGAAGGGCTGAAAGTGCATCTTGCATCCGAGGAACGGAAAAAGCTCGTCGAGCTGGGTACGGAGAATGCCGAAGCGTATGAATTATATCTCAAAGGGCAAGAGTATTTTGATCGCCAAACCGGAGAAGGCTTTCAGCTTGCGGCAAAGCTCTGGTCCGAAGCTATCGCGCTGGATTCTGCCTTTGCGGAGGCATATTCGTGCAAAGCCGCTGCACTGGCTGCACTTTACCGCAGTTTCACTCGTGAACCTAGGTTGCTCGAAGAAGGGCTAACGCTCGTAACGGACGCACGGAGGATGAGGCCCCGGATGTGGTCGGCCTTTGCGCCGCTCACTATGATCCTCCTGCATCAGGGCAACCTCAAAGCAGCGGAAGCTGCTGCTCAAGAATTCGTCCTGAAGGCACCGGAGCATTATCTGAGCCATTTCTCGCTTGGATGCTTTTACCAGAATACCGGTCAAGCGGCCGAAGCGATAGCACCGTTTGAAGAGTCATTGAAGAGGAGACCGGGTTACTTTTCTGTTTTATTCAACCTCGTTCTAGCATGCGCCGATGCCGGGCGTGAGGAGAAGGAGAAGTACTGGTCAGAAATTGCCATCCCAATTTATGAAAAGCGCCTGAAGCTTTTTCCTGGCGAGGAAAAAACTCGGGTCGACCACGCCGCGCTGCTGTTTTGGGTCGGTCGGGATGGTGAAGCGCGAGCCGCCGCCCGCAAGCTGGAGGATCTTCGGGATGGCAAGGCTCTCTTCAACACCGCATGCCTGCAAGCCATGCTGAAAGACTATCCGGCTGGGATACTCATGTTTCGCAAAGCTATTGAAGCGGGGTTTCGAGCCACGCAGAACCTAAACTCCTTCCTGCATGATGCGGAAGGTGGTATCGGCACCCTCAATGGCACGCCGGAGTGGGAGGATGTGCGGGAGCTGGTGGAGGCACTGGAGACGACGAGTATTGGGTAACGAGGGTTGAGCTTTGGGCTCAATTCCCTTTTTCGAAGTTCCTTGTGCGCTGATCGGCAATCCACGTCAAGGCGGATTGGAAGAAAACGACTCCCATGCGAGGACATTTTTTCAAAAATATTCAGGCAGTGCTTGACTTCTCGATTTGATTATGTTATTTTGCTGAGCAAGTTATGAGCACCTTTTCTGGCGGGCATATCATGACTTGTTGGATCGCAATGCAAGTATAGGTTTGGAAGCTTCTCTGATAACGCTGTGAAATTGGTTCATATTAATCCAAAAACGAGAAGCTCGTCTTTCTAATTTGAGTGTAGCTTTTGGAGGTCTGGCGCCTGTTTCCCCATGCTTGGTTTTCCATTGGACAGAAGAGCCCGTTCATTAAATGAATATTCAATTGAGAGAATAGGGGCACCGTTTTCAATCAGCAGTTCGGCCCTTGGGATGAGGATGATATTGGTCTCCAGCCAGAGTTAAGAATTTCAGAAGCGCTTTGAGCTACCCGCGCTTGAACTCTCTACGTCCTGGGTGGGATCCGAATTCGATGGAATGTGCTTGAGAAATTGGAGTTCAGAATAAATATCGGGTGTTGCGGAACTCCTCTAGCGAAGATACGATTGATAACAGTTGGTTAATTAGTAGCCAGAGTGGGTCGGAGTCGTCTGCGACCAACATCCACTGTATTCGCCTGGAAGTGAAGTCCCGATAGCGCGTCTATCGTAACCTTTTGAGCCGCTTGCCTGCTTAGGAGGGTTTGGAACAGAGAAGTGGGATTACGCTGCACCCACGGAACGGTCTCCCAGGATCATTGAGAATCGAATTAGGAATAGCGCTGGATGAGCTGTCATCCAGCGGAGGACTCTCACTTTCACAGGCCAGTGCCCGGTGGCAGGAAAAGCCCGAAAGGATGGTCATTCATCCACGGGGATCACTCTTGATCCGCGATACACTCAACCGAATCCGCTGCTGCGGAATAACGAGTACGCTGGTGCGTCGCGTATGCTTTACTGACGCTCTCTTTCAAACTTGTACCATGTTCTTCGGGCTGTGGGATCAATTGAGATCCACATCCAAAGCGAATCTAATAGTCGGTTCCACTCCCCTGACACTGGCAGCAGGGAGTACAAACTGACCCGGCTTAAGACTCACACAATTGAACTAACCTCATACAATCATGATCACGATCATCGGCGGGGGCTTTGCCGGCCTATCCGCAGCTTATTTTCTCCACCGTGCGGGAAAGGATGTCACAGTCCTGGAATGGTCTCGTGGCCTTGGCGGACGCGCCGCAACGCGTAATGTCGGCTATCGAACAGTTGACTCCGGTGCCCAGCGTCTGGACCTTTCACCACTCAGTGTTAACCAACTTGAGACTGACGCCCGCGCGTTACTTCGCGAGGTGGCAGCCGAGCGTGGCGCACTTCCCTATATGCTTCCATTCCCCGGTCCGGTCTATCGCTTTGACGGCCGGTCAATCGCCACTGCTCAGCAAGTGGATGTGCCAAACTGGTCGTTCATGGATGGTGGTATGAAGGTGCTTGCCGAAGCCCTTGTCAAAGATATTCCTGTCAGGACACATACCCGGATCAGCGACATTGTCTTTGAGGAGAATTCCTACACGCTCCGAAATCAGCGTGGTGAAACGATGCAATCCGAGGGTATTGTCATTGCTCTTCCGGCACCCTATGCACTAGCACTTTTGCTACCACATGCGGCAACCAACAAGAAAGTAAAGAAGGTCTGTGACCTTCTGAACGAAGTGAACTATGAGCCGATGATCGGAGCGATCTTCGGGACTGAGAAGATCAACTTCAAAGAGCAGTTCTCCGCTCTGTTCACGGACGATGTGACAGCGCCGGTCTTCTGGCTATCCCAGGAGAGTGCCCGCCGAAATTTGGGTGTGCGACGAAATGAGATGGCTTTCGTGCTTCAGCTGGGTGCGGATATTAGTCGTGAGTACGTCCTCAAGACGGACAAGGAAACATTCGCAGCTATCGAGCGCGTGTTTGAGGATGTGCTTGATGTGGCATTGCCCGATGTGATCTACGGCGAGATCCAGCGCTGGCCGGCGGCGTTCCTCTCGTCTTCCCCGCTCACGGTTGACTCGATCAAGCCATCCGATTTTAAGGTGCCGTTGTACCTGGCGGGTGATTTCGTTGCAGGACAGAGTTCGATCGCATCTGCATTTTGGAGTGGCAAGCAGATCGCCGACAAGCTTGTCGGGATGGATACATTCAAGTTCATCGCAGAGCCAGCTCGCGAGCAGGCTCAATTGAGTGCGGAAGAGTGGAAAGCAGCCGTTCCGCCAGAACGCACCGTTCGGAAGGCACGTCAGAAGCCACCACGCAAGCTTGGCACAAAGAAGAAATTCGACGCAGCTACAGGCAAACGTGTGCCACAGACGAAGGAGCCAAAGCAGCAGCCTCGCAGAAATGCGCGTCCTGCGGGCGGCCCTCCAGGAAGGGGTGGTGATCGCCGTCAACCAGCATTTGGTGGACCACGCGGCGGTGGCGGTCAGCGAGGAGGATTTGCACCTCGTCAAGGTGGCGGGCCACGTCAGGGTGGGCGCCCGGGTGGACCACCACGTCAGGGGCCGCCACGTCAGGGTGGTTTCCGTCCTGCTGGTGGAGCGCCACGAGACAACAGCTTCCAGCCACGTGGTGGAGCTCCTCGGCAGTTTACCCCACGTCCAGCAGGAGGACCGCCGCAACGCGAATGGGGCGGTGGACAGCAGGGCCGTCCTCAACGCACGCAAGGTGGGCCGCCACGTGAGGGCGGTTACCAGCGTCAGGGGGGCTATCAGCAGGGTGGCGGAGGTGGCTACCAGCAAGGTGGAGGAGGCTACCAGCGCGGAGGCGGCGGTGGTGGATACCAGCAAGGTGGCGGCAGAAATTATGAGGGTGGAGGCTACCAACAAGGCGGTGGCGGTTATCAACAAGGAGGCGGATACCAAGGCGGCGGAGGCTATCAGCGTGGTGGAGGTGCACCACAGCGTGGCTCTGGCGGTGGCGGTTATCAGCAGCGTCCACCGAGCGGCGGCGGATACCGTGGCAGGCCGCAAGGCGGCGGTCAACGACCACCAGGAGGCGGAGGGCAGCGCGGGCCAGCTCGCGATTACGATCAGAGACAGCCTACTTCATCTGGCTATAGCGGGCCGGGCGAAAGGAAACCTGTTCGCGGGTCAGTCGTCTACTCGACAAACGTGCGACCTGCCGGCGGATCCGGACCGGCTTCAAATTCCCCGCAACGTCCTCGCAGGCCGTTTGACGACGAGAGCGTCGGGAATCGATAGTAGGATTTAGCTGTCCGGGTCTGGCCCATTCTAAAGGGGCCAGGCTCCAATGATGATCCTACCTCAATCAAGTACCAAAAAAGCCTTCTGCAACCGAAATTGCAGAAGGCTTTATACTTTAGACCGTTCACCGAAGAAGTGAGGCCGCCAGCAGGCGAGGCGGCCGTTGCCGCCAAAAGGTAGATTCGACCTACCTTACACGCTTTTTATGACGATTCTTCCTCAGGCGTTTCTTTCTCTTATGGGTTGCCATTTTATGGCGCTTACGCTTCTTTCCGCTCGGCATGGTTGATGATGGTTAAATAGAGTCAGAGGGCAACCGCGGTTGCCAAAATTTCTTGCGCAATGCAAACAGCCAGTACGCCAGAGAGTTTCCCCTGATTCGGAACTCCCGAAGTGTCTCGTTGTGGAATGCTACCCTTCAGGCTTATTGGGCTGCTCCTTGAATTGTCCCGGCAGCATGCAGGCCTGAATATATTCGTCTGAGTATTTCACTCTTGACTTCGGAGGCTTTTGTGAATTCCGTTACGTTCAGTATGATCTGAAGTGTGGCACCCGAGGCAGCGAAGGGTGTTGTCAGCGAAGTGTACCGCAGCACTGGTTCTCCTGCCGTGATCTCCGGCATCAATTTCATTACTTCTTGGGCGGCGGCGATCGCGAGCCCTTCGAAGAGTGCGGCGTCCTTGGCAGGATCGACAGGGAGATCGATCACCAGATTCATTGCTCGGTCTGGTTTGCTGTAGTTCGTGATAATGCTCGTAGAAAATTTTGAATTGGGAACAATGACAAGTGTGCTAGCGGGTGTTTGCAACGTGGTAACGCGCCAGGCGATGTCCCGAATGATTCCCTCTTGCCCACCATCAAGCTTTACGTAGTCGCCGGGATCAAGGTGTTTTGAAATGATGATGTAGATGCCGGCGAAGAAATTACTAAGTGTATCCTGCAATGCCAATGCGACAGCGAGTCCTCCAACTCCCAGAGCGGTCAACAGTGGTGCCACGGCAATTCCGTAGGTATGGAAGATCATAACCACTCCAAGCGTGAAGGCAAAGGCACGCACGATATTCTGCACGAGTGAGATCGATGGAACAAGTCGGTCATTCTCAGCTGCGTATGTGCGAATGAATGCGACAACCACGCGTCCGCAAAGCACTGTAATGGAGAGAATCAAAATTGCAGTGGCACCATGTTCGAAGGCAGGAAGAGCGCTTGCCTTCAAGGGCAGATCACTAAGGACAGTCCTGAAGGCCAGCAGTCCGGCCCATATCGTGAAAATCCCGTTCATTGAGCGAATCAACCTGCGACCGATCTTCCATTCGCGTTTATCGAAGAACCGATAGACGCGGTCGAGCAGTAGCCGCTCAATTAGCACTCCGAAGATGATCGCCAGGATAACGATCCCAAGTGGCAACGAGAGATCTTTAAGGTAATCAAGCATCTCAGGCTGAGCAGAACGTGCAGAGAGTAAGGGCATATTCGAACTATGGCTTTCTACTTGCATTGGAAGCTCGAACCTTTCGGAGCGAGGTGAAGGTTCAATGCGAAGAATTATTGCGGAGTGGACGGGCGGCCACGTTGACTGCTTGAATTCCACATGGGCTCGGCTTCACGCGCACCCACACATTCGAAGAACTATGAAATCTCCTGACTTGTCCCGCAACTCGTTTTCTGGTGCTCCGTTTTTTGCCTCATCACAACGAACCGCACATAGCGGGCCGGAACTGCTCAGCTTTGTACCACAGCCTTCTCTCGCCCACGACCTCGCACAGACGCTTCTTGCTGATAGCATTCAGGTTAGTCGGGGCACATCTACCTCGTCATTTGGAAGCGAATCTGACTCTGGCTTTGTCCTGAACCTCTCCCGGCACTAATAAGGCCTTCGAACAGCGTATCTTTGCTGGTGGCCCCTTCTCGCAAGACCGCTATTTTAGCATGGACGGAATCTGAAGTCATAGTCCGTCTCATTCCGTATCTTTGTAAGAATTTGTTTGGACGAAGTCGCAACTTTACGGAAAATGAAGATCGCCTTATTGGGATATGGAAAGATGGGTCACGAGATCGAGTCTGCTGCGTTAGGTCACGGGCACACTGTCGTGGCCACATTCGACATTGATCACCCCGCGAGCGTGGATAACTTGCGCTCATGCGGAGCGGAGGTAGTGATCGACTTCAGCCAACCAAATGCAGTAATTGATAACATTGCTCTTGTCGCAAGCGCCCAGCTTCCAGTCGTAATTGGTACCACAGGCTGGGACTCCTCCCTGCCAATTATCCTTGCACAGGTCGCACAAGCAAAGATCGGGTGCGTTGTCGGCTCGAATTTTTCCGTGGGAGTGAATCTCTTTCTGGAAATTGTCCGGACAGCTTCGCGGCTGCTGGGGACCGCAGGATACGACGCATATATCTCCGAGGCTCACCACCGCACGAAGAAGGATTTTCCGAGTGGTACTGCACTGCGCATTGGTGATGCCGTGCTATCTGAAATGAAGTCTAAGGTCAGAATTTCGACAGAACTTCCCGCTGGTGCAGCTTCCCCACCCGATGCGCTTCTGATCACTTCCATTCGTGCCGGCGGTATCACCGGAACGCACACAGTTGGATTCGAGTCCGAGGAAGACTCCATCGAATTAGTGCATCGCGCAAAGAACCGGCGCGGCTTTGCATACGGGGCTGTCGTCGCCGCAGAGTGGATCGTGAATCGGACCGGGTTCTATCGATTTGAAGAGCATATCACCGAAATTCTCAATGACAGGTAGTTCAATGGACAAACTTATACGGGGCACAGGTACTGCAATCGTCACGCCGTTCCTTAGTGATGGTTCGATAGATTTTGTATCTTTTAAAAAGGTGGTCGATCACCAACTTGACGGCGGAGTCGAAATGCTCGTCCCGCTGGGCTCGACAGGAGAGAACCCAACAATTTCCTGCGAAGAACGCACAGCCATTCTCCGTTGGATTGTGGAGTATGTCGATCATCGTGCCCTCATCATCGCCGGCACCGGGACAAATGATACCCGCACGTCCGTAGAGTTCACAAGCGAAGCGCTCGCTCTCGGAGCCGACGCAGCTCTCGTCGTCACACCTTTTTACAACAAACCGACACCGGACGGACTCTTCCGACATTTTAAAGCCGTCGCAGATGTGGGCTTGCCGGTTGTTATGTATAACGTCCCAGGCCGAACAGGTTTGAACATGAGCGCCGAGACCACTCTACGATGCGCGGATATACCAAACGTCGTCGCGGTGAAAGAAGCTAGTGCAGACATGGCACAATGTATGGAGATCATCCGCAATGCACCTGCCGGATTTAACCTACTCTCTGGTGAAGACAATCTGACAGTCCCGCTCATTTCGCTCGGTGCTTGCGGGGTGATCAGTGTGACGTCAAACGAAATGCCGCGTGAGTTCTCGCGGATGGTGCGGTTCGCTCTTGCGGGTCAGTTCGAGGAAGCACGCGCGCTTCACTTTGAACTGCTCGACCTGATGAAGATCAACTTTATTGAGTCAAACCCAGGGCCGGTCAAAGCCGCCTTAGCAATGATGGGAATAATCCGAGAGAACCTTCGCTTGCCCCTTGTACCAGTTCGGGCCGAGAACAAATTGAAGATCCGGCACATACTCGAACACCTCGATGCAGTGATGCTTGAGCAAATGGGATAACGGTATTCTTAGGGAATGCGGTTTTTATTTCAAATCGTGAACTCTTATTAACCCACTTTGTGTAGTTAAGAGAGCTCTACAATGCGTCGCACGCAGGCCCTCAAGTGGGCGCGACTGCAACTACCAATCCGAGGTCTGCCTGAGTTGATGTTCTTACTCATGGCCCCACGGCACCCTTGGAATGGGAGCCGATATTGATTGAAGCCGTCATAAACAAAACACTTCCCGTTGTAAGCAACGGGAAGTGTTTTGTTTTAAACCGGGTCGCAGATTCCTAATGTGCGATCACCAACTTTTGCGTCACGGACCGCCCACCACAACGCAGCCGAAGAAGATAAACTCCAGCTGGATATGTGCTTATGTCGCAGGTTACTTCATGCTTTCCGGACGCGAACTCCGTGTACGCGAAGACAGGCCATTCAGAACCTGCAACATCGCTAATAGTAATCGTTGCTTCCCCACTTGCCGGAAGCGTGAAGACGATATTGGTCCGAGTCGCGGATGGATCAGGAAAAGAAGCCAAAGAGAGCAACTTCAGCGAAGGGGTTACTTCTGCCACAGTCCTCTTCTTAACATCTCCGAGTGGCCGCCGCCAAACTCCGCTCCCGGTGCCAGCAAAAACTGTCGATCCATTAATTATGAATACATTCGGAACTCCGGACGGCAAGCCATAACCGAAATCTAGCCAACTTCCACCGTAATCTGTGGAGAGCAACACGGAATCCCAGCGGGCCCACACGACAACATGCGCCCCGCTTGCGGCAATTCGATCAATGGGACCGACAGTGGACACACTGCCCTCTTGTTTCCAACTATCGCCCCTATCTAAGGACACGAAAAGATTTGCTGAGTCAATGCCATAGCAAACCATGATTTTGTTTCCCGAGACAGCAAGAGAGCCACTATTGATGTAGCGACCCGGCAACCCCATGGTCACATTTGTCCACCGTCCACTATTCACTGAGGATCGGAATAATCCCGCATCGGTGCCAACGAATACATCCGTATCGAGACTCGCGAAAGTGTGTGCAGTACACTTCGACGGAAGTCCTACCGTGTCAGCAATCCAGGTGATCCCCCGGTCCGAACTTACGAATACCAATCCCGGATGAAAAAAGCTGTTCACACCAGCATAGACTTTAGATCCGAGCACGGCAAGGCAGGAAATGAGTGTGTCCGGCATCCCAGTATTGCTATAGTCCCAGCTTGCTCCACCAATCGCCGAGCCATACACCCCGGCTGCAGTCCCGGCAAGTACTCGATTCTCAACTACAGCCATCGAATAGATGAATTGGTAATAAACCTGAGAAGAATGAGGGTAACCTATCGTATCTGCCTTCCAATTCGTGCCGCTATCAGTAGAGCGAAACACGCCGTTGAATGTGCCTGCATACAAGTTAGCGCTGTCACCCGCAAGGCTGGTAACCTCTTCCGTCTGCATACCGGCCGTTTGCGCCCACTGAGCGCTGACCTTGGACAGCTCTCCGCCGAACAACGCCAGCAACGAAACCGAAAAGAGTATTATTCTCATAAAGTCATATACCACAGAATGAAACACTTGTTCATAAGCTTGTACCGCACTACAAAACGACGCCCTCTTCCCTTACAATAACCTCCCCTGCCTGCTCTGTCACCGGTTGGCCCGTAAATCGTTCAACGTGCTCTCGGATCGTGGCGAGGTCGAAGAAGTGCTTACCCACAGCGTTACGAAGCTCGCGAGCGACGGTGTCCTGAGTCGAGGCAACGATAACGCGCTTTCCGTAACTACGAAGCAACTCAACGGCACGCTCGAAATCGCCGTCGCCCGTAACAAGAATCGCCGTGTCATACTGCGCAATCGTTGTGAAGAGATCTATCGCAAGCTCCAGATCGAGGTTAGCCTTGCGTGTTAGTTCGCCAGAAGCTTCGTCGCGGAAATATTTGATCGTCTTCATACGCACCGTATATCCGGCATGATTCAAGTAACCATAGAATCTCTGCTCACGCGGATCGGGTGGCATCTTCTGAGAGGCATACCAAAACGCGTCGCCAATAATGGAGCCTTGTGTGAAGAAATCCAGAAGTTTGCGGGGATCGAAGAACCAGCCTAGTGAGCGTTGTGCATAATAGGCGTTCTCCCCATCAACAAAGAGCGAGATGCGATTTCGCTCGTGGGTACCACTAAAAAGAGGGTTTTGAATTTCCATAACTGTTCAATAATTTATTGGATAGTACTATGATAATATTAATAGGCGCGGATCATAGCCGCTTCCCCGTATCTCGGTCAAATAGATGTACAGTATTGCTGGGAATTTCGAACGACACAACATCACCCAGCTTTGAAATTCCACTTTGACCACTTACCATTTGGGAGTGGCTGACGCTCGCAACAAGTGTCCCCCCGAAGGCATCCGGCCACTCGATGTGGTAATGTGTTACGCTGCCGATCGGCTCGATGAGTATCAGTTTCCCGCTGGCGAAAGCATTGCTGCTATTTTGCGGACCCACAGAGAACTGAATGGATTCAGGTCTGATCCCAAGATCGACATTCATTGAGGGGAGTTGATTGGGCAGCGGTATCTTTAGACTCATCTCACCCTTGCCGAAAATGAAGAAAGAAATGCCCTCTTCGCTCACAATTCCACCTGGGATCAGATTCATCGCAGGCGAACCCAAGAATCGCGCCACAAACGCAGAGGCCGGTTCCCCGTATATCTCAGTGGGCGTTCCATACTGTTCCAGCTCACCTTTGTTCATCACCGCGATCCTATCCCCCATCGTCATGGCCTCGACTTGATCGTGTGTTACATACAGCATCGTCGCGCCAAGCCTGCGCTGAATACGCTTCAGCTCCGCACGCATCTGGGTGCGAAGAGCGGCATCGAGATTGGAGAGCGGTTCATCGAACAAGAATACTTTCGGCTTCCGAACAATGGCGCGACCAACTGCCACCCGCTGTCTCTCCCCACCGGATAACTCCTTCGGCTTACGTTTAAGTAGATTATCAATCCCCAATAATTTCGCGGCCTGCTCAACTTGGGTTTGAATTTGCGGTTTCGCTACTTTGCGCATCTTAAGAGGAAACGCCATATTCTCGAAGACCGTCATGTGCGGATAGAGCGCGTAATTCTGGAAGACCATCGCAACGTCGCGGTCTTTCGGTTCGCGGTCGTTCATGCGCTGACCATCTATCAGAAGATCACCGCCGGTAATCTCTTCGAGTCCCGCGACCATCCGCAATGTCGTTGATTTTCCGCAACCAGACGGACCGACGAGCACAACGAACTCGCCATCATGTGCGGTGAAGGTTATGCCCTTTACTGCAGTGGTGTCGTTGTCGTAGCGCTTTTCTAGATTGTGGAGTTGAACTTCAGCCATGAATGCTTTGCCGCAAAGTGATTGGTCTTTAACGGCAGGGCGATTCGTCGGGTTCGGCTTACAAATCGAACTTCACACCAAACCCCAAGAACTGACTCAAGTCCCGCTTCAGAGACACATTCCGATCATAGACTAAGTGACCACGATAGCTAAGGTTAACGATCTTGTACTGAAAGCCGACGGAGAATAGCGACGTAACTCTTGCATCGCTGATGGTGCCGCCGAGATTCCCCTTCGTCATCGCGACCGTCTTTGCTCCAAAGGTAAACTTGAGGTTATCTGCGACAAGATTTGAATAATTAATGTCAATGATACCACTATAACCCGACTCAATTGTCACCTCCGATTGATTGAGCGGGTTTGTAGCGGTGACGACGATATTGCGGTGTTGTTGTAGAACAAAGTTATTCGCGACAGTCTGCTGCAAGGCATATCCAACGCCAGCCGTCAGATCGAACGACATATTCCCATCCTCCGATTGCGTGGACATGCGCTTCCCAACAAAGAGCGATTGGTAGAGAAAAAGAGGATCGAGGAAATTCGTAACGGCAGTATCAACGTGCCCTTCGGTGAACTGCGTCTCCCCTGTCACCTCCAGAAACAAGCGAAGACCAAGCGCTGGAAAGATTGTGCGTGATGGCGTCATGCTTACGATCAGATTATCCTGTGTCTTCTGCGGCACCTGCTCGCTGATGTGCTGACCATACGTCGCATCTATCCTCCCAGCAAACTGATCCGGCTCGCCATCCATAAACACACGCGCCGAGAGCGCCGCCAGCCACTCCGCCGAAATCACCTCGCTCCCCTCCTTGCTGTCGCTCGTGATGGAGACATCGAGCGAGGGGGAGAGATTGAGCGTGGTGGTGTGGTGGGGGCGTCCCGTCGAATCCACTTCGCTGGTTTGTGCCTGGATTGTATCACATATTAGTAATGCGAGAACTACCGTGATCACTTTTGCAGTCGGCATACCATGACGGATTGGTGTCTCAAGAGCCCCAATGGAAGGTCGTGGAGGTCTGGGAAGTTCCAAATCCTCGATAAATCTATTCCAACAAGGCTAGCTTTGGTGTGACCGATTCTGTCGCGCATACAGTATGATTTATTATATTGAGCGTTACGCTTTGTGACCATTCGCTGTACGTTTAATTACCATGTTGACCAAATCCCTCAAACAAACCCGTACCTTCAACGCGCCTGCAGCTACGATCTACGAGATGCTGATGGATTCGAAAAAGCACTCGAAAGTAACTGGCGCTACGGCGAATATCTCAACGAAGGTTGGTGGCAAGTTTAGCGCTTGGGATGGCTATTGCGAGGGCGCGAATCTCGAACTGAAACCAGGCAAGAAGATCGTGCAAACCTGGCGTGGCTCCGACTGGCCGGAGGGACATTACTCACGCACAACTTACGCTTTCGCCAGTGCTGGCCGCGGCAAGACGAAGATGACTTTCACGCAGTCAGGCATTCCTGAGAGCGAATTCGAAGGCGTGAAGAAGGGCTGGATCGAATTCTACTGGGAGCCGATGGCGAAGATGGTTGGAGGGTGATCGCCCCCCAACATCTTCGCGCAACGCCGAGCGAAATACCCG
Organism: uncultured Ignavibacteriota bacterium; assembly: GCA_903900335.1. Lineage (GTDB taxonomy): Bacteria > Bacteroidota > Ignavibacteria > Palsa-1295 > Palsa-1295 > PALSA-1295. Next base: position 91,695 of record CAIUMP010000060.1, read on the forward strand.
ATGCTGAGCAGCCTGGCTCTGGGTGCTGAGCATCATGACTCTACAAGAACCAATCGACACCCACTCTACCGTTCGCCCAACCAAAAGTGATTAGCGATGGACTAAAACCTACAGAGAGGATGTCCACATCGGCGTGAATTCCGAACGTCTCTGCGATGTAATATGCGAGACCACCTCCAAGGAACATCCCGCTACTGGAGGTACCCCCAACCGAAACAATGGCTAGCCCACCTTGCAAGAATGGGCTGACGGTGGACACGAATTGATAGCGGAAGAACGGTGCAAACTCTAACGTCGTTGAGCTCTCCCCGCCACCGCTTTGTAGCTGCAAGCCAAAGAGCGTACCCACTTGCATGTGCTGGTTGAGGGCAAAAACACCTTCGAGTCCACTTGCGCCACCGCTACCACCAGTCAGAATACCAACTCCGAACTGAGAACTCGGGGGGGCGTTCTTCTGGGCGCTTGCGGAAGCTGCTTGAAACAAAATCGCTAGGGATAGGAAGAGGAAGAGGAATGTAGCTTTTAACATGATTCTGGATATGTTTAAACAATGCACTGACGTTCCTTTGAAGATACAAATTTGCGCAGTGTGAGCAAGGGTTCAGGGTCACGTCTAAGCACTCACATTGCTTACCGGACGGAAACTTACAACACTGGCTCAATAACGAAGCGCTCCCAAAAAATAAAAGACCCCGAGCCGAACAGCTCGGGGTCCATCTAAATGCTAGTTCGGCAGATACTTATTCGGTATCTGTCTTCTTCTTGCGGGGAGCGCGAGGCTTCTTCGGCGCTGGTGCCTCCTCGGCGGCAGGTTCTTCCGTCTTAGCGAGCTTCGCTTCAGCGGTATTGGCCTTATTACGAGTTGGACGCGGTGCCGCCATGCGGGTAGCAGGGGCTGCGGCAGTCTCGGCCTGATTCCAATCCACAAGTTCGATCATAGCCATCTCTGCGTTATCCCCATGGCGATAGCCGAGCTTCACAACGCGGGTGTATCCACCCGGGCGATTCTCGACCTTCGGCGCGATATCGTTGAAGAGCGCCTTGAGAGCAGCCTCTACTTTGATGAACTTGCCAACCTCGCGACGAGCATGGACTCGCGCCGCCGCAACGACTGCCGCATCGCCCTTAAGGGCTAACGAGCGTTTGGCGCGCGTGATCATCGGCTCGACGTAATGGCGCATTTCCTTCGCCTTTGCTTCGGTCGTCTTGATCTTCTTATGAATGAAGAGCGACTCAGCCAAGCCGGCCATGAGCGCGGCACGATGACTCGATGTCCGCTTTAACTTTCTTCCTTTTACTCCGTGTCTCATAGTAGTGTTGTGTTCCGACCCGTATCAGGTAGTCAGATTATTGTTAAGGAGTTAGTGAGCTTCGGCAGGCTGGCCTTCGAAGTAACGATCGACATCCATGCCGAAGGTCAATCCGAGTGAGTCAACGATCTTACCAAGCTCATCGAGGGACTTTCGTCCGAAATTTCTGAAGGTCAGAAGGTCGCGCTCATCGCGGCGAACCAACTCGCCCATCGTCTTGATATTGGCGGCACGCAAGCAATTCTGCGAACGAACCGAAAGCTGCATACTATCTACGGGTGTAGAGAGGATCTGACGAATACGCTCGGTCTCTGTATCTGCGATCGGCTTGACCGGCTCTTCTTCTTCTGGTCCACCAAAGCGAACGAAGAGATTTACGTGATCGCGCAAGATACGTCCAGCAATTGTCACAGACTCTTCAGGGGTTACTGAACCATCTGTTTCGACCTCAAGGATCAAGCGCTCATAATCTGTCTTCTGTCCAACGCGGGTTGGCTCTACGACGAAGCGCGCGTTTACGATCGGCGTGAAGATAGAATCAATAGCGATCGTACCGAGGGGTGTATCCAATGACTTGTTCTCATCGGACGGCACATACCCGCGGCCGTGGCCAACGCGAACTTCCATTTGGACGCGTGCGCTGTTGGACATCGTAAAGAGGTGATGCTCGGGATTCAAGATTTCCACTTCCGTAGTGAAGGCCTGCAAGTCCCCTGCTTTGAAATCCTTCGGTCCCTGCACGTCGATCAGAATGCGTGTAGCATTTGTCTGTTCGGAACGTAGGCGGACTCCCTTCAAATTCAGAATGATCTCTGCAACGTCTTCGATCACTCCCTTGATCGTCGAAAACTCGTGGAGCACGCCTTCGAAACGAACGTTCGTAAACGCAGTGCCTGGAATCGACGAAAGCAAAACTCGGCGCATGGAATTGCCAAGCGTTGTACCGTAACCCTCCTCAAGTGGAGAGGCGATGAACCTTCCGAACGTGCTAGTCCGTGAGGACTCCTCAAGTTCGATCCGGTCTGGCATGTGTAGGTTGATCATATCTTCTTCAGGCTCCCGTTTAGTGGAATTGGAAAAAACTGTGTCGTAGGTCCTCTTGACTGGCAGCGCAGCGCAAATGCAAACGCTGCCAGAAGGAAACCCGGCGTCGACTACTTCGAGTAAAGTTCGACGATAAGCTGCTCGTTAGCATTGAGCGGAATGTCGGAGCGTTCCGGCACTGCGAGGAATACGCCTGACAAATTCGCCTTGTCCAACGAAAGCCAGTTCGGCACTGCGGCCTCACCGCGTGTCCGCTGCAACGATTCATGTACTGTAGAAAGGCGACGACTCGACTCCTTCACCTGGATGGTATCGCCCGGAGAAACGAGATACGAGGCAATATTGACGACGCCACCGTTAACGGTGATGTGACGGTGTAAAACGAGTTGGCGCGCGGACTTACGTGACGGCGCAAGATTCAAGCGATAGACGACATTGTCCAAGCGGCGCTCGAGCAATTTTACGAGGTTCTCACCCGTGACTCCGCGAAGCCGGGCAGCCTTCTCAAATGTGTTGCGGAACTGCGTTTCAAGCATTCCGTAGGTGCGGCGAACTTTCTGCTTCTCACGTAGCTGAACGCCGTACTCGGAAACCTTCTGGCGGCGGTTCAGACCATGCTGTCCTGGCGGATATGCACGCTTCTCAACGGGGCACTTCTCCGAATAGCACTTTGCGCCCTTCAAAAACAATTTTTGCTTCTCCCTGCGGCACTGCTTGCAGGATGCGTCGGTATAACGAGCCATGTCTTCAATTAAAAATTAAGAGTTCCGATACAGAGTTGATGCCCTGCACTTCCCTCGTTCGCCTTCTTCCTCCATCATGGTCTGACTGGAGTTTACAGCATCCAAAAAAATCTTCCTAAACGACTAAAGGCCAAGCGATTGAGGAAGTGACCTCAGCACTTAGCACTTTAGTACTTGGCACTACTTAGACGCGACGCTTCTTTGGCGGTCGGCAACCATTGTGCGGCATCGGCGTGATGTCGCGGATCGTCAGGATCTCTAGGCCTGTGGTCTGAAGGGCACGAACTGCCGCTTCACGTCCCGACCCTGGTCCTTTGATGAGAACGTCAACCTTCCGGAGCCCCATATCAAAGGCTTCCTTCGCAGCATTCTCTGCGGAGACCTGGGCTGCGAATGGCGTATTTTTACGCGATCCCTTAAAGCCCATCTTACCGGCAGTTGCCCAAGAGAGCGTATTGCCACGGTTGTCGGTAAGCGTCACCATCACGTTGTTGAATGTCGCTTTCACATGCGCCACACCGTGTGCTTCCGCTTGGATTTTCTTCTTCTTCTTCGTTCCGGCCTTCGCCGCTGCTGCTTTTGCCATGTATCTTAGTAGTAGGCGAGATTCCTGCCCTTCACCTAGTTTACGAGGGCGAGTAACCCGCCCACTACAAAATCTTACTTCGTTGCTTTCTTCTTTCCAGCGACGGTCTTACGACGGCCCTTGCGCGTACGTGAGTTCGTCCGGGTACGCTGACCACGAACGGGAAGCCCACGGCGATGACGCAATCCACGATACGAGCCGATGTCCATCAATCGCTTGACGGAGAGCTGCATTTCGCTGCGCGCCACACCCTCGACCTTATAGTCGTTCGTGATGATCTGACGAATGGTGGTTACCTCGTCTTCGGTCAAGTCAGCGACCTTTTTCTCATCCGAAATTCCGGCTGCTTCCAGAATCTTATGGGCATTGGTCTTGCCGATGCCATAGATGTAGGTCAGTCCGATAACGGACCGCTTATTTTTTGGAAGGTCTATTCCCGCGATTCGAGCCATGCTTAAAATCTATAAAACTTACTGAGAATTATCCCTGACGCTGTTTGTGCTTCGGATTCGTCTTGCAGATCACGCGCACGACGCCCTTGCGAGTAATGACCTTGCAATTCTCACAGCGCTTTTTTACCGATGCCTGGACTTTCATCTTCGTGTTTCCTAATTAAGCTACTACTTATATCGGTAGGTGATCCGGCCCTTGCTCAGATCGTACGGAGAGAGTTCTACAGTTACACGGTCTCCTTGCAAGATCTTGATGAAATTCATCCTCATCTTGCCGGAAACGTGAGCGAGGATCAGGTGACCGTTTTCGAGCTTCACACGAAACATTGCATTAGGCAATGCTTCATCGATCACCCCGTCCACTTTGATCGCCGTTTGTTTCGCCATGTATACCGTTAAAACACTCTCTATATCCGCGTCAGCTTCTCTCTCGTATAGAATGCCACGCGGATGACCAAACATCCACAAACCTGTTGTTTTCAACGGGTTTTGGCAATAATGCGTACAACGAGAGAAGCCTTCGCCCGTTTGCAGTGCGGCGAGTAAACCGCGAAGAGGGTGTGAATGTTCCTTATTTCTCACGAAATGCGACAATGCGCCGCGTTGCGGCATTTCCTAGAAGAAAACATGGCTTCTTGCTAGTCGAGCTTCGAATTTGCGGTGCGAATTCGGTGTTGAAAATCACGTTCCTTAGAGATTCTCTAGTTGCGTTCAGTATTTATCATATTTCCAGTTTGCCGACTACCGTTTCCCCCCGCAACAAACACTTTCCTGCCCTCGATGGCCTCAGGGGCCTCGCGGCGCTCATGGTCGTCCTCCATCATTCAGCCTTTTCCTATTGGATGACGGACACCTTCGACAAGGCATATTTGCGAGCGACCAGTCTGTTGTGGGTCGGCGTCGATCTCTTCTTTGTCCTATCCGGATTCCTCATAACCAACATCCTGCTAGAGACACGCAACGCTAAAGGCTACTACCGAGCATTTTATGGTCGACGATTTCTTCGAATATTTCCTCTCTACTACGCCTTCCTCGCTGCGGTGTATTTTCTCTTTCCCCTGCTCGGTGGGGAGTTAACTCCTAGCATGCGAGATGTCGAGCCGTGGCAGTGGACCTATACGACGAACATCTATGCAGCCATCCTCGGCGCAATGCCCGACCACAACGTAAGTCAATCATGGACGCTTGCCATCGAGGAGCAGTTCTATTTACTCTGGCCGCTGATCATTTTTTTGTTGCCCAAAGAACGGATCACAAGAACGGTGCTGGCTTTATTCCTCCTGGTACCAGCGCTTCGTGCTATAAGCTGGGCGCTCGGCGCAACTCCATTCTTCCTGTGTACTATCACCTATTGTCGCCTCGACTGCCTCTTCCTCGGAGCACTCCTTAGCGCGATGGTTCATAATGGTTTACTTGAACGAGTGAAGCAACCGAGGGTAGCCATAACTCTCCGTTGGCTTGATCGGGGCTTATTCATCGGCACAACTGTATTTGTGGCCGTCTACTGTCTGGTGCTACGCAACGATCAATTCCGTTTCGACGTCTTGACGTGGCCGTGGTACGGACAGATCTTCGGTCTCAGTATAGTCGCAATCCCGTTGGGCTATGCTGTCTTCCGCTGTGTTACTCCGGAGACGAATTGGTTACAACGCACGATGACGCGCCGTTTCCTCAGCTCTATTGGAAAGTACAGCTACGCATTGTATGTGCTTCACGCGCCGATCTGCTACTGGGCAGGCGTTCATTTGCCGATACCGCAGGCATTTCTATTGCTTCCCCCAAAGTGGCAGTGCATCAGGGCGATATACATCATTCTGTCTGAGATCATACTTTCTCTCTTTGCAGCAGTCATCTCATGGAACCTGCTTGAGAAGCATTTCCTCAAGTTGAAGAAGTACTTTCCGTATCAGGCTAGTAAGGCAGATATCGTTTCAGCTTAAGGAAGTGCTTCTCGAACAAGTGCCAACTTAGGTAGGCGCAACCGATGACCGCACTGACGTAGAGCACGAGCAGCCCACCCTCCGCCAACATTGTCATCGACGGCGAGAGCTGACTGAGATCGAACGAACGAAGTATCAAGAAGGCAAGTGGAACGTGTAGCAGATAAAGCGCGTAGCTATACTGCCCCAACCATCGAAAGGAAGGTTGCGAGAAGAAGGTGTACGTCCAGCCCGATTCAAGTGTTGTGGCCGCTCGTATTATCCAAACAAATACTATTGCGAGGAGCGTCAATGTTATGACCGCCCGAAGATACGCGACTTCCGCAATTGCCTCCCACGCAGGAAGGAGCCCGCTAAGATCTGCAAGAAACACCGCACCGAGTAGCAGGAGAATTGCCAGCAACTTATTCGGATCAAGTGCTCGCAGTGCAGTCGGAGAGGGGCTTCGCACCGCAAGCGCAAGATAACCGCCCAGCAGAAGACCATCGCAATGGGTGAGGGTCACAAGCGAAAGCCAAATGGAAGAATATCCGCACTGATACAGCACAATCCGAAGGAGCAGCACAAGTAAAACGATCCACGGCAGTCCTTTCCTTAACTTCTCCAAATCTCTCACAAGGAAAATCACAAGCGGCCAAATGAAGTAATACTGCTCTTCGATGGCAAGCGTCCAGAGATGTGAAAGATAATTTGCATACCAGCCATGCGTTGCAAAATAGAAATTGCTGGTGTACGTCCAGAAAGCGAAATGAGACTCTTCCGGAACCCCCGTGCGAACGCCGGCTAAGGGAAGCAGGATGAGCACGACTATGAGCGTGGCGTAATACAACGGGAATATTCTAAGCACTCTTCTTCCATAGAATGTGCGAAAGAAATGCTTCTTCCCTTTTGCATCCGCGAGGATACCTGTTATCAAGAATCCGGATAGGACAAAGAAAAGATCGACTCCAATCCAAGTGAACTCAAGCCAAACATTCAGCAGCGAGAGGATCCGGCCATGAGCCGGGACAAGTTGTAGGAAGTGATGCCAGACGATCATCATCGCGGCCATGCCACGCAATCCATCGAGTGCGGGGTAATGTCGGGCTTCGGTTTGAGTTGGCGGCATTCAGTCGGGGCAAAATATACTCGACTAAATCACAACTCTTTTGAAGAGAAGGTTCACAACACGGTTCGCTAAATCAGAACTCGGTCGCCCGCTACTTCGTCAAGATCTCTCCCCCACCTCGCCGCACCACTACCGTGTGCTCGTAATGCGCGCTGGGCTTGCCATCTTGTGTGAGAACGGTCCATTTGTCTTTCGCTGTCTTGACACGCGATGTTCCGAGATTGATCATCGGCTCGATCGCCAGGGTCATGCCTTCAAGCAGTTGCAAATTGGGAAAACCTTCTGAAACACCCGGCACATAATTCGGCACTTGCGGGTCTTCATGCAGGTGCCTTCCGATCCCATGTCCAACAAGTTCACGAACTACACCGTAGCCGTGTACCTCGCAGTACTGTTGAATCGCTGCGGATATGTCGAAGAGTCTTCCGCCCACCTTGGCCTGCGCCACGCCAAGCATCAATGCTTCGCGGGTGACATCCATCAGCTTCTGTGTCGCCGGAGCAATCGGCCCGACGGCATAGGTCCATGCGCCATCACCGAACCAGCCATCCTTCTCGACGCCGACATCGAACGAAATGATGTCGCCTTCCTTCAGCGGCACTTTGACGGGGATTCCGTGAACGACCGCATCATTGAGGGAGATGCACGCCGCGTACTGAAAAGTCTGCCGACCAACCTTATATCCCTTGAAAGCTGCTAATCCGCCCTGAGACTTGATGTACTCCTCTGCGGCCACGCTCAGCTCGAATGGCGTGACCCCCGGTTTGATCAGCGTTTCGATGTAGTTGAGGCACTCCGCAACGATATGCGATGCCACCCGCATCTTGGCGATCTCGGATTCCGTCTTGACCAGCTTTGTTGCGGCTCGAAACATGGGAAGCTCGCTTCGGATAAAATGAAAAGGATGAAGTATAAGTGAGTCAAGCTCTCCCATACTTCATCCTAAATGAACTCTGAACTTCTTAGAAACCTCCGCTGCCCGTGCGGCCCCGGATCTTACCACCAGCCTTCATCAGGCCTTCGTAGTTGCGCATCGTCAGATGTGACTCGACCTGCTGCAACGTATCGAGTGCAACGCCGACCATGATGAGCAAACTTGTACCACCGAAGAACTGAGCAAAGTCGCTCATGACGCCGAGGTAGCTCACAAACGCAGGAAGGATAGCGACGATCGCGAGGAAGATCGCACCTGGAAGCGTGATATGGGTGAGGATGTTATCGATGTAGTCAGCAGTATGCTTGCCCGGACGAACGCCCGGAATAAAGCCGCCCTGCTTCTTCATCGTGTCCGCCACGTCACGTGGATTGAACGCAATGGCCGTGTAGAAGTACGTGAAGAAGACGATCATCACAGCGAAGACGATCGAATAACCCAACGAACGGTAGCTGAAGAAGCTCGCCAGGAAATCTCCGAAGCCGGTGTTCGGGAAGAACTGCGCAAGTGTTGTTGGGATGAACAGAATGGACTGTGCAAAGATGATCGGCATAACGCCCGCCGTATTGATACGCATCGGAATGTGCTGCGTTGTTCCGCCATAGACCTTGCGGCCAATGACGCGCTTCGCATACTGCACGGGGATCTTGCGGATGCCCTGCGTCATCAACACTACGAAGGCAACGACACCAAGGAAGAAGGCCCAGAGGACGATCTCGACAATGATGTTGTGCTGCCCGCTGGAGACCATCTGCGCTTCGCTGATGATCGCGTTCGGGAAACGAGCGACGATACCGATGAAGATGATGAGCGAGATTCCGTTTCCGATGCCACGCTCCGTGATCTGCTCACCGATCCACATCATCAACATACAACCTGCTGTCAGGCAGACCACTGTTGAGATGAGGAAAAAGAACGGGCTGATGCCTGCAGCAACTGCGCCGGAAGAATTCTGCAGATAGACCGCCATACCAGAAGCCTGCGCTGCCGCGACAAGCACCGTACCAGTACGCGTCATCTGTGTGATCTTCTTACGACCGTCTTCGCCTTCTTTTTGCAGTTTCTGGAAATACGGCACGACCGCGCCCAAAAGCTGGATGATGATCGAGGCCGAAATGTACGGCATGATCCCCAACCCGAAGATAGCAGCGTTCTTGAACGCACCTCCCACGAACATGTCATACAAACCAAAGATGGAATCGCTTCCACCACCAGCCTTGCTCGTTAATGCTGCGAAGTCGATCCCGGGCAGCGTAATGTGCGCACCGAGACGAACCGCCATCAAACAGAAGACTGTGAAAAGGATCCTGTCCTTCAGCTCTTCGATCTTGAAGATGTTTCTAAAACTTTCCGTTAAGCGACTCATGTAATACTCCTGATAGGTCTTAACATCATACCCTCCCGATTGACGGGAGGGACAGGGGAAGAGTTATTCGGACTTTGCAACGAAAAGTTGCTCGGCCTTACCGCCGGCCTTTTCGATCTTCTCGATCGCGCTCTTCGAGATCTTATGAGCCTGGATGCTCAGCTTCAGCGTTAGATCGCCATCGCCGAGGATCTTCACCGGCATGCCTTGCCGATTGATGAGCCCTGCCTCCCAAAGAATGTCGGGAGTGATCTGACGATCCCCGGGCAGGCGGCCACTGGCCACACATGCTTGAAGGGCGTCAACATTCAGGATCTGATACTCTACGCGATGGGGAGAGAAGAAACCGAACTTCGGGAGGCGACGAGCCAGCGGCATCTGTCCGCCCTCAAAACCTGCCCTGTACTTATTACCAGAACGAGAACCGGCACCATTCGAGCCGCGGGTGGAGGTCTTACCATGACCGGAACCCTCACCGCGACCAACGCGCTTCATACTCTTATTCGACCCGCGTGCGGGACGTGGATTGCTTATTGCCATCGTTGATTTGTTTACTGTACGCGGAATCAGCGCTTCCGCTCGCATTCAATTGAGAGCCTTAGAACAGGATTTGGGATGGTTTGTTCCGATATTCCTCAATCTGCCATCCACCCATACTACTTCACCTTGAAAACGGTGCCCCTATTCTCTCAATTGTGTGTTCATTTAATGAACGCCTTCTCATCTGCGAAATTCTTCGTTCCGGGATATAACTTGCCATTTAAAAGTAGGTGCCCATCTCATTACCCTATAACTTAACACAATCAAAAACCAAAGTCAAGGGACTGGCGAAGTATTTTGAGAAAAAATATCTCGCGCATTGCGTCTCACGTCAGGCGGTGCGGTCCTGCCCGACTTATGGCTCCGTCCGATTATTCGTACTTCGTCTGAAGCAATCATCGCCCGTCCCCCAATCAAGCTGAGGGCACGCTCTGAGCCAGCCATAAGGATGCAGTTCGCGGTCAGAGTCCCGCGCCGCGGCCCGCCGTGGCGGGCTTCTTTTCGTGTCGAGCATTTGATTGACGAGACAGTGCCGTACGCACGGCATATTTGTAGCCCCGGGTGGAGCGTAGCGGAACCCGGGGTCGGCGGTTAGGTTAGAATTCAAGAGTCCCAACGGGACGACATATTCCCCACGCGCCGGATAATATGCCGTCTCTACGGGACTCTGAATATGCCGCGCTGCCGCAACCCCCGCGCTAACGCACGGGGCTACAAATATTCCGCTCCTACGGAGCTACGCCGTGCCCTCCGTTTCGACTGAAGCAAGCATCGCCTACGATGCGGTTCGCGATCAGAGTCCCGCATCGCGGCCCGCCGCGGCGGGCTGCTTTTGCGTGGCGAGCGTCCATCCCCAGTCCCGAAGGGACGCTGTACCAATAGCCAGGGGTGGAGCGGAGTGGAACCCCTGGAAACGGTCAACGAAAATCTGGTAGCCCTGAAAGGGCGATGTACCCTATCGCGGTATGGTACTCCGTCCTTTCAGGACTCAAAATAATGTTCGTGACCATCAACCCAGGGTTGCGGCCTATGGCCTCCACCCTGGGCTGCGAATACTGCGTCCCTTCGGGGCTAAGATGCCTCCTTCTCCATCTCCCCCATAATCTCCATCGTCTTAACCGAAACACTCGTAACGCGCTGTAACAGATCAATCACCTTCTCCTTGTAATCCTCGAATTTGTAGGTATTGAACTTCTCCCGGATCGTTGGGTCTTTCGGAGTCTTCTCTTTGTATTGATCGAGAATCCATTCGAGCGCCGAGCGGTTGCCGAGTTTGTAGTCCCACGCCGCCGCGGGAATGCCCTCCAGCCACGTCCGCTCGTCGAGCGTGATCATGCCGGTCTCTTTGTCGGCCTTGAGCTTTGCCTTAGGCACAGAATCCTTCTCCCCTCCCACTTGTGGGAGGGGCCGGGGGAGGGGCTTCGCGGTCGTGAGTTTGAGTCCGGGATATGGCTTCACCGTTTCATAGCCGATGTGCAAGTCCATCAGCGTCTTGCCCCACTTCGCCCATTTGCGGAAATCCGCATAGAACGGAATGCGCGGAAACTCCCGCTTCAAATTCAACTCGTATTTCTTCCGGTACTTCGGATCGTGCAACACACCATAGACGTAATGGAAGATCTCTTCCTTCGTGATCTTCTTGTCCTTGTAGTGCTCGCGGAATTGAGCGAGGCCCCAGTCGGTGATGTTATCGGTACGCTTGCCATGATCATCATAGCGATAGAGAGGCAAGCATTGCGTTTTTTCTAGGGTATCGTGGTGGTACAGAGAATGAGTTGCCAACACTTGAAATGACTTATTGCCTGGAACGCCGGAAATACATATCAATTCATTCTGCTCCTGCTCAAAGAAGACCTGTCTTAGCTGATACTGATCCTCATTCAGTTCATTCGCAAAATAGAGTTGCTTTACAGCGAATGGTCTGTATAATGACTGCACGATTTTAGCTTTATCAAATCTAATTTTGGCACCCTGTACCAATAATCGCTTCAGCTTACGAGTCCATTTTATATTGTATTTAATCGAGCCAGCAACGTTCTTCTTATCGACGTTCCCTAATAGTCTTTTCGACTCAGATTCATAATTCTTGAAAAGAAATTTGGTTTTGGCTTCAAGTTGCTCCCTGCTGTCATCGCAAACCCATTCGTCTCTATTTGTCTTAACCCCCAGTGAGTATAGCTTGAATAAAGATCTTTCTTCGGATGCATTTTTCGCCAACTTCGTCTTCTTTTCTGCGAGCGGTATCAGGCTGTCAAAATCATTTTTCGAGAGATTAAGCCAGGTGTTCTTCGGGTCGGCGATGATTTCGGAAAACTTGATCTCACGCAACTTCACCTCGGATAAGAATGTGAGTTTGTCATCGGCAGTGTCAAACTCTGGCCTGCGCGAATATTTTACTATTGCGCCTCCCTCGTGGGGTTTCTTGATCCAAATCGAGATTGCCACCCCTGTTTGAATCCCAAAAACATTATGCTTAGTCCCCATAGTTTTGGATTAAGTCGAACATCGCCGCCGAGATCTATCACATAACACTCCGCGAATTCTTCTGCCATTACTTTGCGGAAGCCATCGTAGGTGCGGGATTCGATAAATGAGCGGTTTGTGACAAAACAGATTACACCATTCTCATCAATTCGATCACAGGCCCATCTAAAGAAGCGTGCATACATATCATAGAGCTTCGTTTTTTGGGCTGTACTCTCCTTGATGTATGTTGCCTTAATTCGCTTATCTATTTCGTCATACTCCCGATTCTTGTTGTTATCATTCTCGCTCGCCTGATTCGCGTTGTATGGCGGATTCCCAATGATGACCGAAATCTTCCGCTCATTCTGCCGCTTGATACGCTCGGCATTCTCGGCGGCGAGACCGAACATCGCTTCCTGCTTGCCCTTGTATGCGAACCCCATATTATCCAGCGTATCAACAAAGCAAATATTCTCGAACTCGGCGTACCTCCCGGTGCGCTGCTTGTAGGTGAACTCAATGTTGAGGTTCGCGATATAATAGGGAAGAATGGCGACTTCGTTAGCGTGTATCTCGTTCTTGTATTTGTATTCGAGCTGCGCGTCCGAGAGATAGTCGATGATGTCGCAAATGAAGGTGCCGGTTCCGGTCGCGGGATCGAGTATCTCGACATTCTTATCTCCGAGGCCGCGCCCAAAATGTTTGTGTAAAAGATAATCCGTCGATTCGATCATAAACTTGACGATCTCCTGCGGCGTATAGACGATGCCGAGGCGGTCGGCGGCCTTGGGATTGTAGGCTTTGTAGAAGGTCTCATAGACGACCTTCAGGAATTTCTGCTTCTCGTGATGGTCCGCAATACCGGCGGCGTTGGCCTTGATGACATCGTAATAGTGCTTGATGAGGCCGAGCGTGTCGCGCTTGGTCGTGCCGGTGAAGAACGTCTGCTCGACCGCGCCCAGCTCTTTTGCGATATTGTTCTCGCGGTGGAATTGCGTCTCGTCGAAGATCGTCGTGAATATCTCCTCGGTGAGAATATGCTGAATGAGCATCTCGCGCACATCGTCCTGCGTGATGGCGGGATTGATTGACTCCTTGCACAAGTCCCAGAATTTTTCAAGCGCCGACCGAAAGGCGGTGTTCGTTGCCGACTGCGCGAGGATCATATCGCGCAACGCCTCGGCGACATTCGGTACTTCCTCCTTGAACTTCTTGATCGCATCCCGGAAGTTGCGAACTTCCGGGCGTTCGTAGTTTACGAATACAGTGAGCAGATTGTCAAGCTCAATCGCATTCGACATCAATACGCGACCGATCTCCTTCCCGCCCTGAAATAGCACGGCGGTGGTGTGGTCTTCGAAGAGGATATTGTCCTTCGGATAATCCTTCGCGAACTTCGCACGAATCTCCTCATCGAGATCATCCTTCTCATCCTTGCTCTCCCAATATCCCCAATCCAATCGGAGCGAGTCTTTGATGGTGCCGTCGGGGATGATGGTCTTGCCCGATGGAGTGCGAAGGGAAATCTTGGGAGCGAGCATGAAGCCCTTCTGCTTGCAATACTCACCCAACAAATTGGCGAAGGCTTGTTCGAGCGTCCCCTCGTTGCTCGATCCGCCGAAGCGTTTGAGTTTTTCGGTTTCGCGAATGTATTGTTCGACGGCGTAGATGGACATGGTGCGGGTTTGTAATTGGGCAAAAATACGACTGTAAATAGAGACAGTGCTCGATTACCTCCGCCCAAGCGCCTGTGCTCGTCTCTCCAGCGCCATCTGCGCACTCACCCCCGCTGAATCACAACGCAATCTCGCTCAACCCCTACGTCTTCCCTGATAAAACTCCCGAAAGGCCTCCTCCTCACCAGGAAGTTGGATGTCCTGAATCTCAACGATCTGCCCGTCCTCGAAGCGGAGAAGCTGATCAAAGCGCGATGTATGCCAGGCATCACCCAGTCGGACCTCATCGGTGAAGTGGATCTTGAACTTCTCGGGATTAACAAGCTCCACCTCTGAGGAATAGCGAATCTCGTCGAACATCCTCTTGACCTGAAGATGATTCATCTTATAGATGTTGATGATGTTCTTCCTACCGGTGTAGCTCCCTTCGCGATAGGAATAGCTACAATCCTCGGCCAGAAGCGCGGCGGCCTCGTCGAACTGCTTGTTGTCAATCAGGGATGCGAATTGATATGCGACATCGATCATAATATTGGTCGTAATGAACAGACAACGCGTCGGCGAAAAAGCAAATTCCGCGAGGGACGACAACAAAAAACGGCGCTAGCTTCTCAGCTGCGCCGTTCAAAACCAATTGCGAAGCGAATTACTTCGCGTCTTCGACTTTCACCAAGTGCTGAACCGCCAGGATCATGCCGCGGATAGCCGGGGTGTCATTATGGATCGCCACATAGTGCGGACGTCCAAGGCCAAGCGCCTTGATGGTGCGCTTATGCTTTTCGAGCGTGTCGTTGATCGAACGAGTTTGCGTTACTAAAATCTTCTTCGGCGTTGCCATCGTAATTTCTCCTAACAAACGTTTAACCGTTGAACACTACGCCGAGCGATACTCCGCGGCGTTCCGCGACCATCGAGGCATCGTTGATCGATTCCAGCGCATCCATCGTGGCCTTGACGAGGTTGTGAGGATTCGACGAGCCTTGCGACTTCGTGAGAATGTCCTGCACACCAGCAAGTTCGAGCACTGCACGAACGGCACCACCTGCGATGAGTCCCGTACCAGGCGAAGCCGGCTTCAGGAACACCTTGCCTGCACCGAACTTGCCATGCGACATGTGCGGGATCGTACCGCGACGCAGCGGAATAGAGCGGACATTGCGCTTGGCATCTTCCGTCGCCTTCGTGACGGCATCCGTCACTTCGTTCGACTTACCGAGGCCGATACCCACATGTCCGTTGCCATCACCGACGGCCACGATTGCATTAAAGCTGAAACGACGTCCGCCTTTGACGACCTTCGAGACGCGATTGACCGCGACCAGCTTGTCCTTCAGATTCAGTTCTGCTGAACGAATTTTTGCCACGCTATAAACTACGGTTACTGATAAACTTTAGAATGCCAATCCGCCTTCACGTGCACCCTCGGCCACAGCCTTGATACGACCGTGATAGAGATATCCATTGCGGTCAAATACGACAGACTTAATGCCCTTCGCGAGCGCCTGCTCTGCGAGTACCTTGCCAGCCTGTTTCGCGAGATCCGCCTTTTTGCCACCCGTTAAGCCACGGCTGCTCGATGCTGCGAGCGTGAAGCCCTTTGCATCGTCGATAAGCTGCGCGTAAATAGCGGCATTGCTGCGGAATACCACGAGCCTCGGCCGCTCGGCAGTGCCTTGAACGGTCTTGCGAATCTTGAACCTGCGGCGCGCCAGTCGGCGAGCTCTGTCTTGTAACTTGAGTTTCGATGCCATATTTTCTTTCTCTGGAGGCTCGGTCTTGGTCGAGCCTCGACTACATCAGCACTACAAACTTTACTTTCCTGCGGTCTTACCAGCCTTGCGGATGATCTTCTCGTCAGAATACTTAACGCCCTTGCCCTTGTATGGCTCTGGCGGACGGATCGAGCGAATCTTCGCGGCAACTGCACCGACAAGCTGCTTGTCAATTCCAGAAATAACCACCTGGGTCGGAGCTGGAACGTCGATCGTAATGTCCGTTGGATACACGAATGCTACGGGATGCGAGAATCCCAATGCGAACTGGATCCACTTCGGCTTCTTCTCTGCCTTGAACCCGACGCCGACGAGGTCGAGCTTTTTGGAATAACCCTCAGTCACTCCGACGACCATGTTATTTGCAAGGGCGCGCGAAAGGCCATGCAATGCACGCATCTTGCTTTCGTCCGAAGGACGAACGAAAGTCAACTGATCGCCATCGATCTTCGTCGTGATCGCAGCAGGGATCTGCTGCGAAAGCTCACCCTTCGGTCCCTTGACCTTGAGCAATCCGTCGTTGAGCGTAACCGTTACGCCCTTCGGGATCGTGATTAACTTTTTTCCGATTCTCGACATACTATCTGTTCCTTTTCGCTTACGCTAATCCGCTGAAACGGACGCTGCAGCCTTAATGATAAACTCTAAATTCTACCAAACGTAGCAGAGCACTTCGCCGCCGACGTTCGCCGAGCGAGCCTGCTTGTCGGTCATCACACCTTTCGGGGTAGAGATGATAGCAATTCCGAGACCGGAGAGCACGCGTGGTGTCTCTGCAACACCGGTGTACTTCCGAAGTCCAGGCGTCGAGATGCGCTTAATGCCCATGATCGCCGGCTGTCCATTCGTGTACTTGAGCGTTACACGGAGAATCCCCTGCTTATCATCGACGATCTTCTCGATCGACTCGATGTATCCCTGCTCGCGAAGGATCTCTCCCATGGCGAGTTTAAGGTTCGAAGCTGGCACATCAACGTACTTGTGCCGCGCCTTTAAAGCGTTGCGTACCCGTGTAAGAAAATCTGCAATTGTATCCATCTATGGTCTGTCGCTCGTGAGCTTGATTTCGCTCTTCTTCAAATTTCTCATACTGCTCTAGTTCATGTCGAACACGACGATAAACGTCGGTCGATACTGCGCTCTGGGGCTACCAGCTCGACTTCCGGACTCCCGGAATCTTGCCGTCCAGCGCTAGCTCGCGGAAGCATAATCTGCAAATACCGAACTTGCGGTAGTAGGCGCGTGCACGTCCGCAGCGATTGCAGCGGTTATGAACGCGAGTTGCAAATTTGGGCTTCCTCTTTGCTTTGACTCTAAGGGCTAATCTTGCCATGCCGTATCTGTACTTCGAAAGTTCGTTATGCTGTCTCCGTTTCGCGCTTGCGGAACGGCAGACCGAATGCCTTCAATAACTCCAGTGCTTCCTCGTCCGAGTTTGCGCTGGTCGCAAAAGTAATGTCCATGCCCGTGATCTTTGTCACTTTGTCGACGTCGATCTCTGGGAAGATGATCTGCTCGCGTACACCAAGCGTATAGTTGCCGCGGCCATCGAACGACTTATCCGGAATACCGCGGAAATCGCGGATGCGAGGGATAGCCGTCGTCATCAGTCTGTCAAGAAACTCATACATGCGTGCGCGGCGGAGCGTTACGCGGCAGCCGATCGCCTGGTTCTCGCGGAGCTTGAAGTTCGAGATCGACTTCTTCGACTTCGTGATGGCGGCCTTCTGACCGACGATCGCTTCGAGATCGCGAACAGCTGCATCCAACAACTTCGGGTCGCTCGTCGCATTACCGACGCCAATGTTCACAGCGATCTTTTCAATTCGCGGCACCTGGTTGACGTTCGCGTAATTGAAGTGCTTCATCATCTGCGGAATAACCACGTCGTGGTACTTCGCCTGAAGTCGCGCTGGTGGCGCTGGGCGGTTGCTCTGATGCTCCGCCGGAGCGTGGTCCTCTCCACCGCCCTTGGCCTTCTTCTCACCCTTCGGCTTGCCTTCGGCCTTTGGCGTCTTAGCCGGTGCCTTCGCTGGAGCCTTCTTTTCTTTATCTGCCATTTCGATCTCTGTTAATGTACGACGATATTGGCCGTCGTAGTAGAATAAAATTACGCGAGAACTTCACCAGAACGCTTCGAGATACGCTCGAATCGTACTTTGCCCGTGGTGCCAACAAGCTCACGCTTGCCGACGCGTGTCCGAAGGTTTGTCTTCGGATCGACGACCATCACGTTCGAGGCGTTGATCGGCGCTTCACGCTGGGTGATGCCACCCTTCTGATTCTGCTGGGTCGGGCGCTCATGCTTGAACTGAATGTTCACGCCTTCGACAAGCACTTTGTTCGTTTCGGGATAGACGCGGAGGATCTTACCCTGCTTGCCACGGCTCTTCCCGGTGATTACTTCGACGACGTCGTTTTTCTTAACTTTCATAAGCTCTCCTCAAATTACTTCCGGCGCCAACGAAATGATTTTCATGTACTGACGCTCGCGCAGCTCGCGTGCGACTGGTCCGAAGATACGCGTACCTCGTGGCTCACCTTGCGCGTTGAGCAACACGACGGCGTTCTCATCGAAGCGGATATAGCTGCCATCCTTGCGGCGGGTCTCCTTCTTCGTACGAACGATCACGCCCTTGGCCACTTCACCCTTCTTGACCTGGCCATTCGGAATGGCGGACTTAACAGCCACGACCACGACATCGCCCAAGCCTGCATAGCGGCGATCGTGACCGCCTAGAATACGGATCACGCGGGCACGTTTGGCGCCTGAGTTATCCGCTACAATTAAGTTTGACTCTTCCTGTACCATACCAATTTCCTCTTACTCCGTTAACCGGATGCCTTCCAAAAATGGAAAACCTACTTTACTTCGCGCGCTCGAGAACTTCGATGAGGCGCCAGCGCTTCGTCTTTGAAAGCGGGCGGGTCTCCATGATGCGAACGGTATCGCCCGTCTTCGCATCGTTCTTCTCGTCATGCGCGACGAACTTCGACGTCTTCTTGAAATACTTTTTATAGAGCGGGTGCGCTACTTTGCGCGTAAGTGTAACGACGACGGTCTTATCCATCTTGTCGCTGACGACTTTACCGATACGCTCTTTACGGCGTCCGCGAACCACTTCCGTGGCCGCTGTCTCTACGTTTGTTTCGTTCTCTGCCATCGTCATCAATTACTTCGCTTGTGTCTTGCGCGCACCGAGAGCCGTTTGCATCCGCGCGATGTCGCGGCGGAGCGTCTGGATCTGCGCATGGTTATCGAGTTGGCCGATCACTCTCTGAAAGGAGAGCGCCGTCAGACGCGAGTGGTTCTCGGCGATCTGCTTTTCGATTTCCGCTGCATTGAGTTTCTGCAGCTCCGCGTACTTTATGCCCTTCATGTCGTCTCTATAAAAAATTATTTGCGAACGGCAACTTCTTCCACGTAGTCCGGACGGGTTACCATCTTGGTCTTGACTGGCAACTTGTGCGAGGCCAAACGAAGCGCTTCCTCCGCGACCGAAAGCGGTACGCCACCGATCTCGAACATGATCCTGCCTGGCTTCACGACCGCGACCCAGAACTCCGGAGATCCCTTACCCGAACCCATACGGGTTTCCGCAGGCTTCTTCGTGATCGGCTTATCCGGAAAGATCCGAATCCAAATCTTTCCATCGCGCTTCATGGTTCGCGAAAGTGTAACACGGACTGCTTCGATCTGGCGGCTCGTGATCCAACCGGATTCCAGAACCTTCAGTCCGAATGACCCAAATGCCACCTGCGTCCCGCGAGTCTCGTTACCCGAGACTTTTCCGCGCATCGTCTTGCGATATTTTACTCTCTTTGGAAGAAGCATCTCTTCTTTTCTTCGCTGCTAATTACTCTGTTGCTGCCGGTGCTGCCTCACGTGTACGAAGCTTAGGAGTGGCACTGCCACCACCGCTTCCACCACGCGACGGACCACCACGATCTCCGCCTCTATCGCCGCCACGACCACCACGGTCGCCGCCACGATCTCCGTCGTCACGTCCACGACCACCGCGTCTGCGGCGTTCGCCGCCCGCTGCCGAAACGATCGGACGCTTATCCTTCTGCTCTACTCCGTTAACTGCAGTTTCTGCTGCCAACTGAAGCGGAGTCTGACCGATGATGTCACCGTGACAGATCCAAACCTTGATGCCGATCGCACCATAGACGGTCTGCGAAGTAGACTTTGCAAAATCAATATCGGCGCGGAGGGTATGCAGTGGAATACGTCCCTCTTTGTACTGCTCGGTTCTCGCGATTTCTGCTCCGCCGAGACGGCCCGAGCATTTGACGCGGATACCTTCTGCACCGGCGCGCATCGCGGCCTGAATCGCACCCTTCATCGCACGGCGGAAGGAAATACGCCCCTCCAACTGCTGTGCGATCTGATCGCCGACGAGCTGAGCATCCGTCTCCGGGCGCTTCACTTCGTTAATAAGGATCTTGACTTCCTTACCCGAGGTAATATTCTTCAGCTCTTCTTCGAGCTGAGCGATCTCCTTACCGCTCTTGCCGATCACAACGCCAGGTCGTGATGTGTGGATCGTAAGTACGATCCGCTTGGTCGTGCGGTCCAGCGTTAATCTGGAAAGACCTGCGCGCTTCAGGCGGTTCTTTACGTAGGCACGAATAAGATTATCTTCTTCGAGCTTCTGCGCGAAATTCTTGTCGTCGTACCACCTGGCATCCCAGGGTTTGGTAACTGCGAGCCTGAATCCGATAGGATGAGTTTTCTGTCCCAAGCGCTTACGTTAATTCGTGATGTATGCTTAACTCTTGACGGCGTCTGTCGCCTTGGCAGCCTTTTTCGGGCGCTCTTTCTTCGATAGCTTTGCGTTCTTCTTCGCTCCGCGAGGTGTCGGCGCGTCTCCGACGACGATCCTCAAGTGGTTAGAACGCTTGCGGATGCGAAAAGCTCGTCCCTGCGGTGCAGGTAGTACGCGCTTGAGCATCACGCCGCCATCGGCAGAGCACTCACGCACATAGAGATCTTCCACATCGAACCGGGAGTGATCCGGGTTCATCTGAAAATTCGATACCGCACTGCGAAGCGTCTTCTCTGCTACAACCGAAGCATGGTTCGGTGTAAAGTGAAGGATCGAGAGCGCCTCGGGGACTCGCTTGCCGCGAATCATGTCGAGCACGATTCGCATCTTGCGAGGCGAACTCGGGATCGCGCGTTTAATTGCGTGGGCTTCTTTTGCCATGACGATATGCTAAACTTTTGTTACTTCGTAGCTACTTCCGTCTTCGTGCCCGAGTGACCGCGGAACGTCCGGGTCGGAGCAAACTCACCGAGCTTATGGCCTACCATATTCTCCGTGACATAGACTGGAATGAACTTATTACCATTGTGCACCGTGAAGGTGTGACCCACAAAATCCGGCGATACCGTAGAATCGCGAGACCAGGTCTTGATCACTTTCTTCTGACGCGAAGCATTGAGTGTCTCCACTTTCTGGAGAAGCTTCTCGTCGATAAACGGCCCTTTTTTCAGCGAACGTGACATGCTACTTTATTTAGTGCGGCGCTTAACGATGTACTTATTCGATGCGTTCTTCGGATGGCGCGTCTTGAGGCCCTTCGAAAGTGTACCCCACGGCGACTTCGGATGCTTGCGTCCACCGCCCGACTTTGACTTACCCTCACCACCACCCATCGGGTGATCGACCGGGTTCATCGCCATACCGCGCGTCTGCGGACGAATACCGAGCCAGCGTGAACGGCCAGCCTTACCCCAGCTAATATTGAAATAATCCGAATTGCCAACCTGACCGATCGTCGCAAAACACTCTAAACGGATCTTTCGCATTTCGCCAGAAGGCAGCTTCAGCGTGCAGAACTCGCCTTCCTTAGCCATGACCTGGCAGGCGTTACCCGCGGAGCGAGCAAGCTGACCACCGCGGCCCGCGACCAACTCCACGTTGTGGACCGTCGTACCCAGGGGCATGTTGCGAAGCGGAAGCGTATTGCCTACGTTGATCTCACTGTCCGGACCAGAAGTGACAATGTCACCAACCTTTAATCCGTTCGGAGCGAGGATATAACGCTTGTCACCATCGGCATATACGATCAGTGCGATCCGGCAGGTGCGGTTCGGATCGTATTCGATCGACGAGACCTTACCCGGCACGACAAGCTTATTACGCTTGAAGTCGATGACGCGGTACATCCGCTTGTGTCCGCCGCCGCGATGCCGCGAGGTGATGCGTCCCGTGTTGCCACGTCCGCCAGACTTTGAAAGCTTTTCGAGCAGCGCCTTTTCCGGAGTGGTCTTTGTGACCTCTTCGAACGTCGAGATCGAGTAGTATCTCGTCGCAGGTGTTCTCGGTTTTAAATTCCGTATTGCCATTTAATCAATGATTGAGTTATCGCTTCAATCAAGCTTAATTCGTAAAACTTACAGTGCGCCCTTGTCCTTGACATCCATTGGCGAGAACACGTCGATCGTGTTACCCGGCATGAGATGGACGACGGCCTTCTTGTAGCCTGCTTTCACACCATTGCGAACGCCCTTGCGGGTCATCTGCGATTTGTGCTTCTCCTTTTGGGAGATCGTCTGAACGCTCTTGACCTTAACGTCGAACTTGCGCGTGACCGCTTTCGCGATCTCGATCTTATTCGAACCCGGAGCGACTTCGAAGTGATAGATACCCTTCTCTGCCTGCAGCGTCGCCTTCTCCGTCAGAATTGGCCGTTTTAGTATTTCTCTGATCATGCTAAACCTCTTATTATGACGGAATGGAAATGTGCTCGACTTCCGGCAGCTCGTGAGCCATGCCCGCAAAGCTATCTTCGATGATCTTGATCGCAGATTCTTCCGCGATGACCGCACGTGATTTCCAGATCTCGTACATGGATGCCTTATCCGCAGCGAGCATCGTAAGCGTCGGGATGTTACGACCGCTCATATAAAGCGTGTTGTTATCACCGGCCGTCAAGAACAGCGCCTGCTTTGTATTGAGCTTCAACGCATTCAATACTTCCTGAACCGTACGTGTGCGCGGAGCGGTCATGTTCATGTCTTCGACGACGACGAAAGCGTTGTTTGCCATCTTCTCGGAAAGCGCACTCTTGCGAGCAAGCTGCTTTACCTTACGTGGAAGCTTCTGCGTGTATTTATGCGGCATCGGGCCGTGCATGGTACCGCCACCTGGATGGAGCGGGCTCTTGATATCGCCCTGACGAGCGCGGCCCGTTCCCTTTTGGCGGAACATCTTCTTCGTCGAACCTGCTACTTCCGAGCGGGTCTTCGTTTTATGCGTACCTTGACGCTGGTTCGCGAGATAGGCGTTGATCGACAACCACATCGTGTGGCTATGCGGCTCAATGCCGAAGATCTCGTCCGAGAGCGTGATCTTACGCCCCGTACTCGAACCGCTCTTGCTAATTACTTCTACTTCCATTGCCTTGACTACGCTTTAACGATCTCAACGACCTGGTTTTTCGCGCCCGCGAACGAGCCCTTTACCAAAATTAAGTTCTGGTCGGCCAGCACCTTGACAATCTTGAGATTGCGTGTAGTGATCTGGTTGCCGCCCATTCGTCCGCCCATGCGCTGCCCCTTGAAGACGCGCGAAGGATAGCTCGAGGAGCCGATCGATCCAGGGGCGCGCTGACGATCCGACTGACCGTGCGTCTGCTGTCCGACACCACCGAAGTGATGGCGCTTAACGACACCCTGAAAACCGCGTCCCTTCGAAGTTGAAACGACGTGCACCATATCGCCTTCATTGAAGACCTCCGAAGCCCCGAGAGCCGTACCGAGCGTAAGCGCGGCCAACTTCTCTCCTTCGAACGTGCGAATCTCCTTCAAATAACGCTTTGGCTCGACTCCCGCTTTCGCGAAATGTCCCTTGGCAGGCTTATTCAGCTTGCGCTCCTGCGTATCCTCATATCCCAGCTGAATGGCATCGTAGCCATCCGTCGCCTTCGTCTTGACTTGCGTCACGTAGCAGGGACCGGCCTGGATGACCGTAACGGGGACGTACTGCCCCTGGTCATCGAAGATACCCGTCATGCCAACTTTTTTGCCTATTAGTGCGCTCATTATCGTTAGGGTTTAGGGGTTAGGGGCTTGAGCGTTCGAACTGCGAGCGCAGTCGATAACCCATTTTCCCGTCCCGTATCCTATAATAAAATCTGTTAATACTGGGCCCATCAAAGAGCATGTAGTGCGATCCTTACTAGACCCTACACCCCATACCCGCATCTTGCCCTTAGACCTTGATCTCGACTTCGACACCCGCCGGCAATTCAAGCTTCATCAGCGAATCGACCGTTCGGCTATTCGAATTCAAGATGTCAATAAGCCGCTTGTGCGCACGAATTTCGAACTGCTCGCGGCTTTTCTTATCGACGTGGGGAGAGCGATTCACAGTGTAGATCGACTTCTTCGTCGGCAGCGGTATCGGCCCGGAAACCACGCAGCCTGTTGGCTTGACGGTTCGGATGATCTTCTCCGCACTCTTATCGATCAGGTTATGATCGTACGACTTCAGCTTAATTCGAATCTTCTGCATAAATCTCTTTTATATCCCAGCTCCCTACACCGAGGGATAGAAAGAAAGAAGCGCATGCCTAAGCAGACATGCGCTTCTTTGAAATTACTTCGTGATCTTATCGACGACTCCTGCACCGACCGTACGGCCGCCTTCGCGGATAGCGAAGCGAAGTCCCTCTTCCATAGCGATCGACGTGATGAGCTCGATCTTCATCTCGACGTTATCACCAGGCATGACCATCTCGACACCATCCGGCAATGTCGCGACACCCGTTACGTCCGTCGTACGGAAGTAGAACTGTGGGCGATAGCCATTGAAGAACGGCGTGTGACGTCCACCCTCTTCCTTCGAAAGCACATAGACCTTCGCAGAGAAGTTGGTGTGAGGAGTGATCGAACCCGGCTTTGCGACGACCTGACCGCGCTCGAGATCGTTCTTGTCAACACCACGGAGAAGAATACCGACGTTGTCGCCAGCCGTACCTTCGTCGAGCTCCTTACGGAACATCTCGATACCGGTGACGACAGACTTCTTGTGCTGGCCAAGACCAACGATCTCGACTTCCTCGCCGATGCGAACTTTACCGCGCTCGATACGACCCGTACCGACCGTTCCACGACCTGTGATCGAGAACACGTCTTCGATCGACATCAAGAATGGGCGATCAATGTCACGGGTTGGCGTCGGGATATAGCTGTCAACGGCATCCATGAGATCGTAGATGCACTTGAGGCGCGGATCGTCAACGCTGGCCGACGGATCGGAACCGGCATTGAGAGCATTCAGAGCAGAGCCTGGGATGATCGGAATCTCATCGCCTGGGAATTCATACTTGCTGAGCAACTCACGGATCTCAAGCTCGACGAGCTCGAGCAGCTCCGGATCAGCCGCATCAACCTTATTCATAAACACTACGAGGCGAGGCACACCGACCTGACGAGCAAGCAGGATGTGCTCACGGGTCTGTGGCATCGGGCCGTCCGTTGCAGCAACGACGAGGATAGCGCCGTCCATCTGAGCGGCACCGGTGATCATGTTCTTGACATAGTCAGCGTGGCCTGGGCAGTCAACGTGCGCGTAGTGACGGTTGCCCGTCTCGTACTCGACGTGTGCTGTTGCGATTGTGATTCCTCTGGCGCGCTCTTCGGGAGCGTTATCGATTGAATCGAATGTACGGACCTGCGTGCCCGGCATCTTCTTCGCCAGCGCCATGGTGATGGCTGCCGTGAGGGTAGTCTTGCCGTGATCGACGTGGCCAATCGTACCCACGTTTACGTGCGGCTTGGAACGATCAAATTTAGCTTTTGCCATGGTAGTGTATTGTTAAGCTCGCGGCGATTCAACGCTAGCCGCAGTGAAAACCAATAATAAACTCTCAAAACTCAGCTGCGATGACAGCAAGCCGAGGGCCACGCTTGGAAGAGTGCAGTACGCACGCGACCATAGGCCGGAAATAAAAATTAGTATGTTACAATTGACTGGCTCCTTCGCAGGAGCATCTTCGATCAAGCTAGACTCTGCTGAGTATAGTTAGATCTGCTTCGCATGCAGAACGCTCGGAATGCCGCTAAACAATTAGATACGTAACCTAATCATCTCGCTTGCAGAACACGTCTTCCTGCTTGGTTCGGCAGGATTAACCTTGCCGGCGGGAATCGTTTGCTCTTAGCGCCCTTCTTTGAAATGCAGAGGCGAATGCTATCAATGAACCGCTCACGAATGGTCTCGGCTTTCGCCATCGGAGTACCGTTTGGGCCTCCCCCATTTTGCAAGCGCGGACATAACGGGGCTTGCCTGTGAAGAGTTTCTGAAAACTCGCGAAGAATCGTACGAATCCCACATATTCCGTTGATTACTGTCGCTTTTCGCTCCCCGAACACCTCTTTACAGCAAATCGCAGGGTACAATTCAGCATATCGGGCACTCCAAAGCCCCTTCACGAAGGCCTGATTTGCACCCACTGGGGTCTTCTGCCGTTCAGGTCGCGAGCATTGCGGCTAGCTTCGCAGCCACATTTCCGGTATTGTACTCTTTCAAGACCAGCTGACGCGATCGGAGCGTTTTTACCATATCCACTGACCGATAGCTATCACAACCGGAGACTTTCTTCGCAGTCAACTTGATCGCAGTGAACATGACAGCCAACAGCGCGGTGATGTTCCCACCGTAGAGAAGCCCAAAAAAACATGCAAACTGATACAGAATAAGCAAGTGGATCCCAAACTGCCCAAAGAAGAAGTCTTCCTTGCTCTTCCCAAGCGCATTGTTGATCAGGGCAGATTTCCAGAGCCGAAAGAAGAGCCAGAAGAAGGCAACTGTACCCAGGATACCGCCGCGAAGCGGCCAATACAGGTATGCGTTGTGCGTGCCTAGAGTCGTGTACACAGAAGAGGCCGGCATTCGGTAGTACACCTTCCACTCCGTACCAACGGGTGTGCCCCAGATCGGATTGTCGATGATGTTTCGAAATACGTTCGGATACTCCATCAGGCGGATATACGCAGAACCCTCGTGCTGCGGGTCAACGACACCACTCAATCTGGCCAAGACACCGAGCGGATTGGTTACTGCTCCGAAGAAGACCAGGATCAGCAGAAATCCGAAGATCAACCCCACCTGTCGCCGCCACAACACCCGTGGCAAGGTGACGAACATCGCCAACGCGGAGACGAGTGCGCCAAGCATGAAGGTTCGTCTGTAGCTCATGATAAAGGTAAAACCCAGGAAGGGTATCCCAAGGAGTACCAGTTTTCGAACCTTCAAAAGTGCGGTGCCCCGATAATGAAGGAACAGCATCGTGGATATAGCACCGATCCCCAAAAGAAATCCATCCCGCCAATCCTGCACAACCCCCCAATTCTTATGATCATCGGACGAGAAGAAGTAGATATACATTCCTTCGACTGCTTTCGGAAGCACAGCCAGGATCAATATCTTCCATAGCACCTCCCCTTCCTCGGGATCTCGGAATGCATTCAGAATGACGAAGTACTCGAACGGCCATGAGAAAGCATCCTGGATCTCATAAATGATCGTAACCCTCTGGTTGATCAAACTGCCCCTACACCAGGAGATGAAGAAGGCGAGCAGCATCAGAAGCAGTGGGGCTCCGAAATCGGATCGCTTAAGGGTGAAATCACGTGTGAGCGTTCGCTCGAGAACGACAACAAATGCTAATAACAGTGTGAAGAACGGGACCGGTGACAACCCTGGAATACCAATGGGTAGGTTCTCCAGGATCTGAAATGCACTTCCGCCAACCATACCATCCTGCCATAGCAGCAGCCAGCAAAGCACATACTTTAGTGTACGAAGCGACAAGTAGTCCCTCGAAGGGTTGCTCTTCTGAAAGTCCTGACTACCGGTATTGAACATTGCAGTGCATCTGACTTTGGTATTTCTACGAACGACTGCCAGCATCGCTGCTCTGCCTAAGACTTCCACTGGGAGAGGATGTGATAAGACCCGCACGTGAAGCGCGGCGAGATCTCAATTCCGCCTTCCACGACTCGCCCAAGGAACGGAGTCCCAAGAATAGAATGCTCAGTGCCGCACCAACGATAAGCCCCAACTGCAACATCGGAAAGCGCTTGGGACTGAACCGCAATTCTGGCGGACGTGCTGGATCGAGTACTGTGATCAACGACTTCTCCTTCTCCTCATTCAGTCGTTCCTGTTCCGTGACCACCCGAAGATAGGTGATGATCGGCTCCAGTGAGGCCTTTCGCCGGAGGATCTCTGCATAGCGCCTGCCCACCTCTGGCAATGCACTCAAACTCGGACCGACGTCTTCCCGGGTGGAAAATTCCCGCGCCGTCCGATCTGCCTCTTCGTACTCGGCAAGCGCCTGACGGTAACGGGAGCTCTGAGTGGAATACTCTCGCTCTGCCAAGGCAAGCTTGATCCTATCCTCCTCGCGGTTCGCTTCCAACTTACCCAGTTGCGTTACCGCCTCCATTGTCTGCGCCTTGATGGAGACTACGCCGTGTGCCTTTTCGAACTCCTCTTGCACCCTGTCCAAGGAATCCAACTCAGCACTGCGTGCGAGATAGTCTGCTTCAGCGTGTATTCTCGCAACGTGCGAGCTCAGGCGAAACTCGGATTTGAACATACTGTCCATCGTTGCCAATGCAAGATTGGTCATGCGAGCCGATAGCTGCCGGGCTGCTTCCTTTTCTGCGGCGGTCGCATTCCAGCCGGTCCAGATCGTGCCATCGACCGTGAGCTTGCTGATCGAAGGGCGTATGTGGATAGCATCGTGGATGGCGTTTATGAATTCATCATGCGTCTCGAATCGCTTGATGAAATAACTGCGAATGACTGGGTCGATCGCCAATCGCTCGGCCATTGATCGAGACTCCAGGAGATTTTGCAGCAGATCGACCGAAGGATTCTCCACCTGCTTCAGGATCGAAAGCGCGGAGCCTTCGACGAGGTTTGAAAGCATTCCGGCGGTGGAAGCGCGGTCGGGCGGAAGTATGAGCGCGGTCGCCTGATAACTTTGCGGGACGAAGTATGTCCCAGCAAGAAATAGCCCACCAGTAACGAAAATCAAGGAAAGCACCAGCCACTTGTGCTTGGAAAGCAGCAGCAGGTAATCCATCACATGAGGGTCGGGCCGAAGGTCCGGGACTGTGGGGATCTTTGAGGAATCTAGTGCTTCGTGTGCTTGGTCAGTCATCCCCTGGATTGGGTATAGAGAATCGGTCTATCGAATTTCGAACTCCGACCACTAAAACAAAAGCTCCGGCATGAGGATGTGCAATCACCCACAAGGCCGGAACTTTGAACTTCAACGAATTTGACCAAAGTCCGTTTCCGGACAAGGGGGCAAAAATTTGTCCCCCTTTCGTAGCATTACGCTGACACGCCGGCCTTACCCTTCGCCATCTCGACGATCGACTCCTGCACGGAGCGCGGAGCTTCCTCGTAACGGGCGAATTGCATCGAGTAGATAGCACGGCCCTGCGACATCGAGCGGAGCACGGTCGCGTATCCGAACATTTCGGACAGCGGCACACTCGCCTTGATGACCTGTGCATCGGAGCGGGCGGTCATGCCTTCGATCTTACCGCGACGCGACGAGAGATCGCCCATCACATCACCCATGTAATCTTCCGGCGTCACAACCTCGACCTCCATGATCGGCTCAAGGATCACTGGATTTGCCTTGCGTGCTGCATCCTTGAAGGCCATCGAACCGGCGATCTTAAAGGCCATTTCGTTCGAGTCAACATCGTGGAAGGAGCCGTCGAACAGACGAACCTTGATGTCCTCGACTGGATACCCAGCGAGAATACCATTCTTCATTGCTTCGACAATACCCGCAGATACCGGCTGAATATACTCCTTCGGAATAACACCACCAACGATGGCATTCTCGAACTCGTAGCCCTTGCCTGGCTCGTTCGGCTCGACATCGATCCAAACGTGACCGAACTGTCCGCGACCACCCGACTGGCGGATGAAGCGGCCTTCCTGGGTGACCTTCTTGCGGATCGTCTCCTTGTATGCAACCTGCGGCTTACCGACGTTCGCCTCGACGCGGAACTCGCGTTTCATGCGATCGACGAGAATCTCAAGATGCAACTCGCCCATTCCAGAAAGGATAACCTGGCCGGTCTCCTCATCGGTACGAACGCGGAATGTCGGATCCTCATCGGCAAGCTTTTGCAATGCCTCGGACATCTTCTCCGAATCGGCCTTCGTCTTCGGCTCAACAGCGAGCGAGATAACCGGCTCTGGGAAGATCATCCGCTCTAAGACGATCGGATCGTCCTCATCGCAGAGTGTATCGCCTGTGCGGGTCTGCTTGAGACCAACGGCGGCGCAGATGTCGCCGGTAAATGCCTCTTCAATATCTTCACGGTGGTTCGCGTGCATACGAAGGATACGACCAATGCGCTCCTTACGACCACTCACTGAGTTCAGCACATACGAACCGGCCTTCAACGTGCCGGAATAAACACGGAAGAATGTCAGCTTACCGACATACGGATCGGTCATGATCTTGAACGCGATCGAAGCGAACTTCTCCGTATCGAGCGGCTCGCGCTTGATGTGATCGGTCAAGTTCAGGTGATGACCTTCGATAGCACCGACGTCCACCGGGCTTGGAAGATAATCAACGACGGCATCGAGCAGGTTCTGCACGCCCTTGTTCTTAAAGGCCGAACCGCAAAGAACTGGAATGATCTTCGACTCGGTAACGGCAACGCGTAACACGCGCATCACTTCCTCGGTCGTGATCTCTTCGCCCTCAAGATACTTGATAAGAAGCGAATCATCAACTTCGGCAACGGACTCGAACAGCTTGGTGCGCCATTCTTTGGCATACTCCTTCAAGTTATCCGGAATCTCAACGATATTGAACGTCGAGCCGAGCGAACCATCATTGGCGTACATGATCGCCTTGTTCGTGACAAGGTCAATAACGCCAGCGAACAACTCGCCTTCACCAACAGGAAGATTGATCGGAATCGGGTTCGCATAGAGGCGCTCGCGAATCATCTTCACCACGTTGAAGAAGTCCGCTCCGGTGCGGTCCATCTTGTTGACGAACGCGATACGCGGAACCTCATACTTATTGGCCTGACGCCACACCGTCTCGGACTGCGGCTCTACACCACCGACGGCGCAGAACAGAGCAACGGCACCATCGAGCACACGCAGCGAACGCTCCACCTCAACGGTGAAGTCTACGTGACCAGGGGTGTCGATGATATTGATCTGGTTATCGCGCCATACACACGCGGTAGCAGCGGAGGTAATGGTGATACCACGCTCTTTCTCCTGCTCCATCCAGTCCATGGTCGCGCCGCCGTCATGGACTTCGCCCATGCGGTGAACGACGCCGGTGTAAAAGAGGATACGCTCGGTCGTCGTCGTTTTTCCGGCGTCAATATGCGCCATGATACCGATATTGCGCGTCCTCGCCAATGGATACTTGCGTGGCATAAAACTTCCCTTTGCTAAATCTATCTGTTAATAAATGACCGGATAAGTGGGGGAAATGATGAATTATGAGTGATGAATTATGAAAGCAGATGCCGCAGCTTCCACTTTTCATCATTCATCATTACAACATTCATACTTTCCCCGAAGGCGCGCCCTTAACCGAAAGTGCCTCCCCTTAGTTCTGAATTCCACAATTTGCCCGCCGACGGCCAAGCAAATGACAATGCCTTAACATACCAGCACTCCGAATGAAAGCATTGCGGCCCAGGTGCTTTCCTAAGGAAATGTCCGGCTTGCAGCGCCGGCCTAAGCTCAATCCCCCTTCCCACAAATCCTTCCCATTCCACCAATCCCAGTTCAGACTACTCCTGCACGATGATCCTCCCCCGCTGCACACACGGCTCCTGAATCAGCACGAGGAAATACTCACCATTCGGCAAACGCGGCAGATCGAGACTAAAGCTCTCCAGCGCGCCCGTCGTCGGGCGCCGCTCCTGAAATACCTGACGCCCCATCACATCGTAAAGCTGAAATTTCACCTCCCGAGACACGACCGCGAAAGTGGGGCGTGTAGTGGCAGGAAAGAGAAAAGCCCACTCGCAAAATTCGAGTGGACTTTCTTGGTGTTAGCAATTCCTGTGATGGCTACCGCTGTATTAGCAGATTTAAATAGGATACCCTATTGGCAACCCTCACGCAGCAGACGTAATGACCGGGAGCAAGTGATTGCGTGCCGAGCAAGATAGACCGTGGCCCTGACTGCTCAATGCCCGTAGAGACCTCGCGAACTGCCTTGCCGAGGGCGTCGTAGATTACAACTTGCACAAAGCAGGGTGTCTTTACCACGTAGGATAGGGTCATGTCTCCACTCGACGGGTTCGGATAGACCTCTGGACTTGGTGGCTCTGGTTCTGATGGCTGTCCGGGTAATACTCCAAGCTGATCCGGGCAATAAAGTTTCTTGAACATGCATGCGTCGTCGCGTTGGATCGTCTGGGGTTGATTGAAAACCCCAATCCCTTGTTTGGACATGAGCATGGGATGATCCAGATGGTCAGGGCAAGCAGTTTGATTGTTGATACATTCAGAACTGTCGCTTGCAAGACGCTCGGGATGATTCAGGCCAAGAAAATGTCCGATTTCGTGTGCAACCACCTGACGAAAGGTATAGTCCGAATACCCAGTGTAAACATTACCGACTGGTGTCGAGGTGCCAGTGAAAAAGCCCCGCAAGGGTGCAGTCGGATGAAGTACGTAATCATTGTTGATCACCACTTTATCTGCAGAGTTGTTATAGAGGAAGTTGTTCGTCGTGTTATAGATGATGTTCCTGTAATTAGTATCAGGGCAGCGAATTCCGTCCTGGCAATAAGTACCTGCACCGTTAGTGTAACCGAGTCCAAAGTTCAAGGGGTGACCTGGCGAGGCTACGTAAGTTCCTGGCCAGTTATTGAGGTTATTGTCAGGCTTAATCTGAATGCAGCAACCTGGATCGCCCTGAAAGCCACACAGCGCCAGCCAAGCATTCAGTCCATCCTGAGCGTCTGTGTGTGCTTGATCGTTGTTCCAGACTTGGTAGTAGGTGACATCGGTACCGTTGGCATGATCCTGAACCTCTTGGAGGTAGAGGACATAGTCCGCATCGTATCTTTCCTGATATCCCTGATCTTGCCCTCAAAGGAATTGGATGTACTGCCGATCACCCTCGGTTGGGTACAGGGAATGATCGTTTGTATCAGGTTCAATCAACGGATCGCCGCTCATAAAATTCGTGCTGTCGGATACCCATTGGTCATGTGCGAGTTGCCACTGGTAATGTGAATCCCAGGCGTCCGCGATGTACGGCCCTGGATTGATATCGTCCCTAAAATAAATGGATCTATCGGATTTATCTGGGGGCGTAGGTGGACCTGGCACTGCTTCCGTCGGTTGAACTTGCAGGCTCGCGTCAACAGGGATAACGTTGACGCAACCGGGCATGTGTGTTTTTGCTGGTGTCAAACCTATTTCGAGATTGGGATGAATGGAGCACTTCACTATTATGTGAGGCGAGGTGAGACCTTCGCAGAACCAATAGGGGAATGCTTCTGAGTCACAAGGTATCGGACAATGGATTTGTGCAATCAAATCCATCGGCGACGCAATCAAGATTAGAAATAGGAAAAATAGTATCCTTTTCATTGTGTTTCCTCTTGCTTATGCGCCTATGGGTTGACAATGGCGCTAATTCGGGCGCGAAGCCGAGTCTTCCACTCGGTAACGGTCAGATTCGTCCCGCCGAGTCCAAAATCGTCGTAGGGATCGACCACTTTTCCATTCTTGACCCGATACATCGCGGCGCTATTCCCGAAAACTCCCCAGTAAGGCTGAACCGTAAAATAGGCATTAGCAGTATCGTTTCCGACACCAGCTAAGCGCAGAAATACAATGTATTCGCCTCCGGGTTTGATCCACGATCCTGAAGAATCGATTAGGAAATCACCCGGTCCTGGGGCATCATCAAACAGACCTTTTTGCCATTGCCGCGAATACTCAAAACGAATACAAGTACCAAGGGAAGCTGCCGTCACATTCGCTTCTACAATGAACGGTGTGGTGGTTTGAGGCGATTCTTTGGATCCTTTTCGCGATGGAATCATCATGGGGCACGAAGGGACTCGTTGGCCTTTTATTTCGTCCTGAATTGTTGCCGTAACGAGAACCATATCCGTAATACCTTTCCCGGGCGGATATAACTTTACAGAGGTGTCCGTCACGGACACGTCGGAGATGATGTCGCAAGCCAAAAGAAATCCGGTTCTGCCCGTGTCACCGAATATCCCTCCAATGTGGTTCTGAATTGAGCCTCTCTCTTGATCCGGATCAGCCTTGTAATTCCAGCGATATGGATGCTCTCCTGCTCGTGGCCAACCCAGCACGTCATATTGATAAAGGGATAGGGGGTTATCGTCATCAATACGATAAACCATCTTTGCAAGAAACTTAAGTGTGTCCCCATAACCGATACATTCGATGTATCGGTCAATGTTCACTCCATTTGAAGCGCGAAGAAGCTGATCTAACCAGAGATAGCCGTTCGCGATATCACTTGGCTGCCCGATGTAGAGTGGTGGCACTGCTGAGAGCAGTGGCAAACTGTATTCCATGGTGCCGTCGTAGGTTGCCCACGAATTAAGTTGAGCGCTGGAAGGTGTTGCAAATGCGCTCAGAAGACAAAGGAATGTGATTCCCCTCAATAAGAATTCGGCGTATCGCTTCATGGCGTCAATCAAAAAAAGTTATTCTCAACTCGAATATTCACCAACTTGACTCATCGTCTATGGACTTATAAGCTATAATTGGTGATATTTCTTCCGGTGTCAATTCTCAAAATCATCGGAATGAACGTTCGGCATTATCGCAAGATTCAGAAATGGAGTCAGGAGCGTCTTGCGGAAGAAGCTGATCTTCACCCAACTTACGTCAGCGGAGTCGAACGTGGGATACGCAACGTTTCTGGCCTAAACATTGAACGTCTTGCAAAAGCGTTGAACATTCCTCCCCATAAACTGCTTATGCCTCGCGAATTGTGTCATACTTTCTTGCCTGCCCTATCCCGCCTTCGATAGGCGTGGCTGTAGGGCTGGCAGCACCGGCACACGCGAGAAGCAGCAGTAACAGACACGCACGTTTCATTCTGCTACTAACTCAGGAATAGCAGAATAATTGCAGGGGAAGCAGGTCAATTTCGCGTCCATCGAAGATATATGTAACGCAAACCGAGGCTGACAGCGCCGTAGGCGCGGCCCGTTTGTAGAATTGGTTCATCGAATTATGCGAATCAAGCTCCATCGGAGCGGCCCGTGCAACCGATTGGGAAACACGGGCCTCTCCGATGGAGCTTGAATTTCAAAATACAATCATACCTTCTACAAACGGGCCGCGCCTCCGGCGCTGTCACAACCGTGGCAACCGACAATGTGGAGCAGGCATCACGCCCGCTGTTTTGGACAGCCGTCCCCGGCTGTCCAAGCTGAAACAGCAATGCGGTACACGTCCCACGACACCCGGCGCAATTCCTCACAGTTTTTCGTTCATGTGCGGACTCTGGACGTGCGCAGCACGTCCCTACAACATTAAGCAGCAAGAATTTTCATGCAAATCAAATTCGGTACCGACGGTTGGCGCGACGTTATCGCGGAAAATTATACATTCGAAAATGTTCATCGCGTGGCACGCGGAGCGGCGCTCTATTTCAAGAAGCATCCTCTCGCTGCTGCTGGCGTGATGGTCGGTTATGATGCGCGGTTTCTTAGCCGTGAGTTTGCCGAGCTATCTGCGCGCGTGCTGGCATCCGAAGGGTTGCAGGTCTTTATCGCGAAGTCTATCGTCTCCACACCGGCCACGTCGCTCGCGATCGTGAAGCGGAAGCTCGCCGGTGGCGTGATGATAACGGCCTCGCATAATCCAGCGAAGTATAACGGCTTTAAGATCAAGGGTCACTACGGCGGTGCCGCGCTTCCGGATGCTATTGCAGAGATCGAGAAGACCACCAACAGCAAAGCCAACACTGCTCAAACCACGAAGGACTTCGCGGCGAACACACTCCCGTCGTTCGCGTCGCTCGTAGCAGATGGCCGCGTTGTGGAGATAGACGCGAAAGCGATCTACATCAAGGAGCTTGCAAAGCTCGTGAATCTGGATCGTATCAAGCGCTCGAAGATCCGGATCGCCTACGACCCCATGTATGGCGCAGGTTTCGGCAATCTCGAAACGCTGCTGCCGGAGGCCGCAATTCTGCATGATGTCTGGAATCCTGGCTTCGGCGGCACACCACCGGAGCCACTGCCACAGAATACGAAAGAACTATCGAAGTTCATCGTCGAGCAAGGCTACGATCTCGGCCTTGTCACGGATGGCGATGCTGATCGCATCGGTGCCATAGATGAGAACGGTCAGTTCTTCTCCTCTCAGATGATCTTGTGCCTGCTGTTACAGTATCTTGTCGAAGTACGGAAGAAGAAGGGCATGGTCGTTGTGAGTCAGTCCGTCACCAGTATGATGGATAAGATGTGCAGAAAGTATGGGTTGACGCTCCAACGCACACCTGTTGGGTTCAAGTACATCACGCAGTACATGCTCGATGGCGGTGTGTTGATCGGCGGCGAGGAGTCCGGCGGCATTGGCATTCCATCGGTGCATATTCCGGAGCGGGACGGCATCTTCAATGGGCTGTTGCTGGCCGAGATCTGTGCCCACCACAAGTCATCGCTCGGCAAACTCGTCGCACGATTGGAGAATGAGTATGGTCCGCACAAGTATGACCGCTACGATTTCCACACAACGGATGAGCGGAAGAATCAGGTGCTCGCAAAAGCAAAAGCAGGATTCAGCACCATCGCTGGCAAGAAGGTAGTGAGTACAAGTACGCTGGATGGCTTCAAATATCAACTCGAAGGCGGCGCATGGTTCATGCTTCGCACATCCGGCACGGAGCCGCTGCTACGCTACTATGCTGAAGCACCCAATGCCGGGTTAGTGAAGAAGATACTGGCGTTCGCCAAGGCGTTGTAGGGACGTGCCGCGCACGTCCAAGTTGATTTTCAAAATGGGGAGGACGTGCGCAGCACGTCCCTACCGCACCACCGTCATCTGCCGCACCAGCACCCCATCCCCCGCTTCGAGGCGGCAGATGTAA
Organism: uncultured Ignavibacteriota bacterium; assembly: GCA_903900335.1. Classification (GTDB taxonomy): domain Bacteria; phylum Bacteroidota; class Ignavibacteria; order Palsa-1295; family Palsa-1295; genus PALSA-1295. The sequence continues at coordinate 128,776 of CAIUMP010000060.1, forward strand.
GTCCCATTCGCAAGCCCGTTCGCGCCGAAGACGAACTCGTGAGTCCCACGTCCAAGAGTTGCATTGGCTAACTCGGCAACACGCTCCCCTCTTTCGGAATACACTTCCAGCTTTACGGGCATTGTGCGGGCCAGTGCGAAGCTCACGGTTGTTGATGAGGTGAATGGATTGGGATAATTCGGATTAAGCACAAAATCCAACGGTTGCGGCGCGGAGGACACACTACGCACCGCAGGCGTCTTGATCAACGATTGTACGGTCGATGTACCATTGACCGGAATGTTGAATGCGAATTGCTCACCACTCGTCGTCTTGTCCATCAGGATCGCCTTCCGCATTTGCGGACTAACACCAAACCAATCACCTAACACCGATGTGTATAGCTGCCGGAAATCAACAGCCCATTTGAGGTCTGCATTGGAATCCAGATCAGTAAGATTCGGATGCGAGCTATAGACTTCGCCATTGATCTGCGTGCCAAAAAGGAATTGCGGCGCACTGGTGCCATGGTCTGTGCCGTTCGATCCGTTCTCGTTCACGCGTCGGCCAAACTCGGAGTATGTCATCCCGATCACACGGTCGGCCATGCCTGCGTTTTCCATGTCGGTCTGGAATGCACCGATCGCCTGACTCAGCTGCATGAGTAGCTGTGCCTGACCGCTGACCGAGGGATCCGTTGCGTTCTGACTGATATGTGTATCGAACCCGGCAAGCTGTACGAAATAGACTTTCGTCTTCATCCCTGCCGCGATGCACCAGGCTACGCGCTGCAATTGCTGCGCGATATTCGTGCTGGGATAGTTGACCGTATTCTTCGGAGTCTGACCCTTCGTGAAATATTTCGTAAATTGGTTTGCGTAAATATCCGATTGCTGGTAGATACCGCGCACATACGCAAGCTCAGCACCTGCGTTCGTAGAAGCTGTGCTCTCGGCTTGCGGAGCGCCTGCAGTGAGATAATTACTGGGATCCAGGACTGCGATCCCCATTCCAAAGGTAGTGCCCTGGAAGGCCGCGCTCGGTGCGCCACCGATCGTAATGGCAAGCGGGTCATCGCCTGTCTTCACGTCCGTTGGGTAGTTGGTGTCCACTGCCTCTTCCAGATAGCGGCCAAGCCATCCTGTCGTGAGCACCACATTCGAATCGCTGGCGGTGTTCCAGATATCCGTTGAACGGAAGTGAGATAAACTCGGTGATGGATAACCAACATTGTTGACGATAGCGAGCTTCTTCGTTGAGAAGAGTTCGAACATGGACTGCGTCGTTCCAGCGCGCATCGCCATTGCAGGGTTGAGTGCAAGGTCTTGTCTTGCGATGGATGTGCTAAGATTCGTCGTGGAAAGCGTCGCATGAGACGCCGGGCCGAACCCGATCGTCGGACGCGCCTTGGCATAGACCGGGTCAGTGAATGGGATCACGGTGTTGAGTCCGTCATTGCCTCCGGCAAGATTGATGAGCACGAGAACGCGATCGGAGCCATCGGAGCCGTTTAGAATACTGTCCAGCACAGGTGATCGCCCGAATGCTCGTCCAGCAAATCCACCAAGAGAGAAGGGCACACCAACCGCAGCAACGCCGAGCGGTAAGGCTTTGATAAAGTCACGTCGTTTCATAATCAAATCCCTCCTGTTACATTATTTGAAATTCCGGCAGGGTCGTGATGGCGGTAAGTATCGTCCGGATCTTAATGACCCTATCTGCGTCCGGCATTGTGGGCCACTCGTAGTCAGGGAAACTGAGCGGAGCAAAGACGTAGGTCGTCAGAAAGTCCGACGCAGGCGGCTGCGCGCACAGGAACGTTGCAACCTGGGAGATGAAATGATGCACATCACCTTTGTATTCTCCAAATTGGGCAGCCCATTTCAATACATCCGCATCCGACCAGAGAATACCCGTGTAATTCTCGCCATATCCCGTAACGCCATTCCACGCTGGAATGCCCGTGGTCCCACCGGTCATGGCCAGCGCAGAAGCGAGGTACTTGTTGCGAATCGGCAGTGTCGTCGTGCTGACCCATGATCGGTATCCCGGCCAGCCTTTCACATTCGGTGGATCGAGCAGTGATTGGTTGAGGAGGGAAAGGCCGTACATCTCCAGTGTGCCGGTTTGGAATTCATCCAGCGGAATATCAAATTGCCTCGCGAGCCCGATCATATATTCGAACGGTGACTTTATCGCCGCGCCGATATTGGCTTCATCGAAGAAGTGCTCGCTCTTCAAGAGTTGCTGAAGCACTGGCTTCAATTCCCAATTGGCGTTTTGGAAGGTTGTTGCAAGCTGCGAGATGATAGCCTGTTCCGTTGCGCCGCTGATGTCGTGGTACACAAAATACTGATACAGCTTGCCGCAGATAAAGTAGGCAAGCTTATCTCCGCGATATTGAAATAGGCAATCAATGATGTCATCTGGCACCGAATGCAAGCTTGACGAAAGCCCATAGGAGCGGATCGGCGCGCCCAATGAACTGAACGGCTTCTTGAGCGAGCTGTCGTGATCACTGATGGTGTAGATCGCCGGGAAACCATTCACTGTGGCGGTGCTAAAGTCGATGGAGTAGCCGGTAAGCGCAAGTGCTACAGCTTTGATGTCATCTTCGGTGTAATTGGGGTTGCCGTCTTTATCTGTAACGCCGAGCGTGAAGAGCTCCATCAACTCTCGCGCATAATTTTCGTTGGGGTTTCGTCCTTTGCTGTACCAACCATCGAGATAGTACAGCATTGCAGGAAGCACCGAGACATCCTTGACCATCTGCTTGAAATTCCCCCACGGATGCTTGCGGAAATAGGTCAGGTATGGAAGTAGCAGATGCGGATATTCCACCTTCTGTGCCTCGACCACGAAATGATTAGCCCAGAAATAGACCATCTTCTCCCGCAGCATCGTACTCGGCCTGGACATTTCCACGGCCCACGAGCGGCGAATGGCATACCTCGCGTTGCTGTCGTCTATGTTTTGCTGAATCTGCCGCTGAAGATCGGTCCCCTGATAGGGCGGGAGAAGCATCCATGTCTGCGCATGCGACGGCGGCCCGGGCATGTTCGCATCGAGCGTCCATTTGTCATCAAGTAGAGCGTCGATCAGCGCACTGGGTGTCAGCGATGCAGCAGCTTTGAGTTCAGCGACTGTTCCGCCAAATCCAGCGCGGCGATAGACGTGGCCGGTAGTATGTGCATCCAGCGAGCCACCCCAGGGAGCCAATGTGCTCTGCACCATGTCGCGGTTGCGTTCAGTCCGTTTGATAATGGCCGCAACATCGGCCTGCGACGATTGCCTGGCTTGCAGCGGCGCGATTGGCGCATCCAGGAGCGCAGCAGCACCGGCGGCACTTCCGGCCGTTCGAAGGAAAGATCGTCTATCCATAATGGCGTTCAATAATAGCACAGTAATGGCGCTCAATAGTGGCATCTGCGCACGAATGCTCACCCATCGAGGAGCAACAACACGTGCAATTCCTACAGCGTGGAGGACAATCTCGTTCCATATCGGATTTCGCGCATTTTGTCCGAACGTTTAGTATCCTTCTGCGCGTATGTAAAAACAAAATCACACTGCATGTCACCTGAATCCCTACCATTCATTCTTCTTGCATTCATTCTCGGCATCGCACTCAGCGCGGTCCTGATGCGCGGACGGTTACGCGCCGCGGCTACAAGCCTTGCGGAGCAAAGCCGTCAATCGGAGGTCGCGCTTGGGCAGGAAAAGGAGCGACGAATTTCGCTGGAATCCGAGAATCGGCGTATCCCTCTGCTTGAAGAGCAGTTGGTGCGCGAGCGGGACAACGTGCGAATGCTCGAGGGCGACCGCGCCCGCTTCAGCAGCCTTGCCGGCCGCATTCCAGAGTTGGAAAAGACGATCGAAGCCCGCGAGCGAATACTCATGGCATCGCAAGACACGAATAATAACCTGAACGCTGAGCTGAAGCGCCTCGAAACCGAGTTGCGAAATGAACGTGACAATTTCGACAAGCTGAAAGAAGCCCGACAAGAGCTCGCTAATCAATTCCAAACGATCAGCGCTGCTGTGCTCGCTAGCAACGAGAAGCAATTCCTCTCGCTCGCTGAGACCAAGCTCGGGCAATACCAGGAGTCCGCAAAGGGTGATCTGGAGAAGCGCCAACAGGCGATTCAGGAAATGGTCGCGCCGTTGCAATCGAAGATCAAGGACTTCGAGATGAAGGTGGATGAGGTCTATCGCACCGAGGCCGCCGAGCGCAACACACTACGCGGGGAGATCAAGAGTCTGGTCGAACTGAACAAACAGATCAGCGCGGAAGCAAATAATCTTGCCAGTGCCCTCAAGGGTGATGCCAAGAAGCAGGGCAACTGGGGTGAGGTCATTCTGGAACGAGTGCTGGAGTTCTCCGGACTGCGGAAGGGCGAGGAGTACAAGCTGCAGGTGAGTTTGACCAACGAAGAAGGCAGACGCCAGCAACCAGACGCCATCATTTATCTACCGGATAAGAAGCACATCATCGTGGACTCCAAAGTCTCGCTTGTTGCCTACGATCGCTACGTCTCGGCACAATCCGACGAGGAGCGCGAGGCAGCACTACTTGCACACATCGCGTCCGTAAAGAGCCATATTAAGGGGTTGGGTGAATCCAAATATCCGGATCTACTCGCGCTGGATTCCCCCGATTTCACCTTGCTCTTCATGCCCATCGAGTCCTCCTTCGGCCTTGCGGTGCAGGCCGACAACGAACTCTTCGCATTCGCGTGGGACAGAAAGATCATCATCGTAAGTCCGTCCACCCTGCTGGCAACGCTGCGAACCATCGCCTCCATTTGGAAGCAGGAGCGCCAGACCAAGAACGCGATCGAGATCGCCGAACGCGCCGGGAAGCTCTACGACAAGTTCGTCGGGTTTGTCGAAGACCTGGTGAGCATCGGCAAGAAAATGGATGACACCAAGAAAGAGTACGAAGGAGCGATGAACAAGCTCTCGAAAGGCACAGGAAATCTGGTGCGGCAGTCGGAGCAACTCAAGGAGATGGGCGCGAAGGCATCAAAGCAGTTGCCGGGGTTGCTGTTGGATAGGGCGGAGTGAGCTCAGAATACAATACCCATTTTTTCGTCATTGCGAGGAGTGCGAAGCACGACGAAGCAATCCGTTGACAATGAGCCGCTCTGCAAAGGGATTGCTTCGTCGTCCCTCCGGAACTCCTCGCAATGACAGGTGTGGGTTGCCACCACTTCTTCGAAACTGCCGGAACCACCCGCGTGCCTTGAACGGTTGACACCCCGCACAAGAAATCCGGGCATTTAGCTCAGTTGGTCCAGAGCGTTCGCCTCACACGCGAAAGGTCACAGGTTCGAACCCCGTAATGCCCACGTTGTTTGTTAGTTGTTAAGAGATAGCGCCGTTTTTGCGGCGCTATTTTTGTTTTCCGGGGTGTTCCTCCAGAACGAACTTTCGCCCGAATGTTCGGTGATGTACTCTGTTTGGAGGAATCTAATGAAACTCTCGACGTGTCTCCCTTTCGCATTACTACTCTCCGTTGGCTCCGCCCCGGCCCAGCAGCTCGCCCCCGCGCCGGTGGATTTGACCTATCGCTTTCATCCGGGGCAGAAGCTGCATTATCAAAAACGATTAGAGCTACGAAACCCGGATAACATCCCGGGGCGCTGGGCAGCATCCGATGAAGTAACGGAGACATTCATCACCGTTGAAAGCGTGAATGCTGATGGTTCGGCGACTCTGATTGTGAGAAATTACGAACCACCCGCGGGCCAGACCAAGGAGGATGCGAAGGAAGAGGGGTCGCTGGTGACGGTTGTGCGTGGACAAGACATACCGATTTATTCCATCACGGTCGATTCTTACGGTCGCTTCTTGAGTGGCACGATCATCAAACGGAATTTGGATGATAGTCAATTCGTCGAGAAGATGAAGGACCCAAAATTTGTGGGACATCGGCTGCCGGACACCTCTCTGATAAAATTGTGGGCGAAAGACTTGCTGCCTACTCGACCGCGAATGAAGAGTTCTTTGCCAGGAGCACGTTATCACGACTCCGTCTATAAAGCGGGTAAAGTAGAGCATTTCCCTCTCGGAGGACCGACTGCGTCCGGCGCACCGAAAGTTGAGCCACCTCCTCAGCCTACTTACGATCTCGACTTGGACGATTACAGCATTGTACTTGGGCCAGAAGAGAAGCAACAGTCCGAATTCAGGTTGATAGACAACAATGGTCATGACCAGGTGTGGAACGGCAAATTGATGTCGCACGGCGTACACTCTTCCGATACGCACATACGTACCGCCGATGGGCTCATTACAAAGCGTACCGAAATTGGCCGCAGAGTCAACGACGGAAAACCAGAATCGGCATACATGAAGCGAACTTTAACTCTGATCTCCGTTCAATAATCAGTCATCCTACCGCCATGACCTCACGACCATTCGTGCTAACGATTCTCACGGCGATGCTCGTGGCAAGCTCCGCCCACGCCCAGCAGCTCGCCCCCGCGCCGGTGGATTTGACCTATCGCTTTCATCCGGGGCAGAAACTGCATTATCATCGCGTCTTCGAAACGCGAAACGCCGAGAAGCCGGATGGCTTCGAGAACGACAACTACGATTACATGGAGGATTACTATGTAACTGTGGATCGTGTCGAGCCGAACGGCGGTGCGACGCTGACGGTCAGGATTCAGGATTCCTACGACTGGCACGGCGCCGAAGATGGCTCGAAGAAGAGCATGGGTGGCCGCGCTTCGGACATCCCGCTGTTCTCGGTCACCCTTGACAGACGAGGAAATTATATGAATGGCACGATCCTCCGCCGCACACCGCATGATAGCGAGATGGTGGAGAAGATGAAAGATCCGAAATTTCAGGGATGGAAGCGGCCGGATTCATCGAGCATCAAGTTCACGATCGGTAATCTCTTCGCGCCGCGACCGGAGATGAAGAGTACTCTGCCGGGTGACCGCGGTCACGACTCGACATTCCAAACCTCGCAGATGCAAGGCCACCATCTCGGCGGACCAACGCCTTCGGGCACGAAGGCGCCCCCAGCTCCGCCATCGGGCTACAATGCGTTGGTACATGATTACAGCATTGTGCAAGGCACTGAGGAACACACGAATTCGGAGTTCCGCCTCATCACGAACAGCACAAAGTACGATCTCTTTGGCAAGGCGCTCTTCGTCATTCACTCCGATGAAGATCAGCACATCCGCACCACCGATGGAATACTCAAGCAGCGAACGTACATCTCCTACAGCACGAAGGACGGTGTGCCGGAGCAGACGAAGTTTAAGAATACGATCACGCTTGTTTCCGAGGAATAGTCCGACATGCTTCTCCCCCTCGGCGACGACAACACCAAGCGCACATCCTTCCCGATCATCACGCTCGGGCTGATCGTCGCGAACCTTGTAGCCTTCTTTTACGAGCAGCAGGATGCCGATGCTGTGATCGCGCAGTACTCTATCATCCCCTCGCTTTTCTTTAGTGGTGGCCAGCCCATCACAAACATTTTCACCTCGATGTTCCTGCATGGCGGCTGGGCGCATCTGCTGGGGAACATGCTGTATCTCTACATCTTCGGTGATAATGTCGAGGACAATCTCGGCAAGGGCAAATTCCTGATCTTCTACCTGCTCTGCGGTGTTGCGGCGATGTTCGCGCAGACACTCACCTCACAGGAGTCCACTATTCCGTTCATCGGTGCTTCTGGTGCGATTGCCGGTGTGCTGGCCGGCTACATCATACTCTTTCCTCGTAATCGCGTGCGGGTGTTGGTCTTCTTCCCGTTCATCCTGACCGTCCGCGCGTGGCTGGTGCTGGGCTTCTGGATCCTCCTGCAACTCCTCTCCGAGTGGACGTTGGAACACAATGTTAAGGCCGGAATGCAGTCTGGCGGCATTGCATACATGGCACACATTGGCGGCTTCTTTGCAGGCGTAGTTCTAACGCTTCTGCTGCGTCGCAGATCAACGCCGAGCGGTGACACCGATGCGTTTGGAATGACGCATTGACCGCCGCGCGTTCTTCAACAGGAACTGCAAAGCGCAAAGCGAGGTATTCAGTATCCCCGAATGCGGCACAAGGCGTGCTGAAGTAGGGCGATGCATCACATCTCGGGAATATCCCGACCAAGCTACAACGCATTATCATGGACTTACAAATTAAGACCTTCCGGATCCAGAGCGAAGCCGATGAGCGCGCGCTTAACGAATTCCTTGTCGGCAAGATCGTACGACATTGGGATACCACTCTTTCAGCATCGTCGGGTGAGGACTCCGCAAGCGCGTGGAATGTCTTCCTCGCATACGAAATTCGGATGAATGGCGATGACCGGCAATCCGGCGCGCGGAATTCACGTCAGGATCACGCGGCAGCGCCGCAGGCACGCCGCACACGGGACGCGCGCCGTAACGATGCACCGCAGGAGCGCCGCGAAGCACGGCCCGTTCGTGAGAAGGCACCGCGTGAAGAGTATCAGCCACAGATTCCGGAGAAGGATCTTCCGCTCTACGAGGCCGTTCGCAAGTGGCGCAACGCCCGCGCACGCGACGAGCGCGTGAAGCCATTCGAGCTCTTCAACAACAAGACGCTCGAAACGCTGATCACCACAAAGCCCAATAACGCAACGGACCTGAAGGCTTCCGTCCCCGAGATGGAGCCGCGCCTGTGGGAGCGTTATGGCAACGAACTGCTCGGCTTCATGGAAGCTGCCGGTACAGCCGGCGGTCAGAGCGATGCCGCCTTACCGACGCCGAGCCCGGAGTCGGTCGCAGCAACGAACTAAAACGTAGAAATCAAAAGGCTGCCCGCGAACTGGAGTGATCCATTCCGCGTGGCAGCCCTTGAGTGTTTTAAGGTGAGAGGATGTTGTGCGTCTTATTTCGATGCAAAATTACCGCTCCGGCATTTCCTCCGTATTACCCCGTTCTTAACTCTGCGTAATTCCATTTACATTTGTGACCGAACGAACACTCTCCATCAACATCGTTGAACTCTGGAACGCCGAGCTTCAGGATAGCCTCAGCCACCCTGCTCCTGTCCGCTCCCTGTTCCAATCTTTGGAGGCAGACCCTTCAGCAACTTACGACATACTTTTCTACGGCGCATTTACAGATAAACTCCTCTCGATCATGCGTCGTGAGGGCAAAGACACTGACGGATTCGAGCGAATGCAACAAAGTTTTCGTGAAACCGTAGAGAAGGTGAGAAATTTGGTGGTGCTGGCCGGAGAATTGGGCTTTTCGCAAGCGAAGAGCTACAGCGAGCTTTCACCAGATGGAATGAAGAAGCTACTCGAACTCACGCATGAACTTGCCATTGTTAAGCAATGGAGCGTGCGGCTAACGGAATCGCAGAATTAACGAGATCGCGGCACCTTGGAGCACCTGTTAATACCCGGAACACTTGAAGAGCTGGAGCACGTCCACGAATGGACGCGCAGACAGCTTGACAGTGCCCATGTTCCAGCGGATTTGCAGCACAATGTGCTACTAGCGCTTTCGGAGTGCGTGACGAACGCCATTCGACATGGCTGTCACGAGACACGCTCGCAAAAGGTGAAGCTGGAGTGTCGTCGGGATGACGGTGCCATCGCTTTTACCGTTCGGGATCGCGGGGCCGGTTTCTCGCCAGAAGCCGTGCCTGACCCAACGATGGGCGCATTCCTTCACCGCGCCGGTGGCCGCGGGGTATTTCTGCTCAAGGCCCTTTCCAACGAATCCACCATCGAATCCTCCTGCGACGGCACCAGCGTGACCTTTCGCTTCCGCTGGAAATAATTTCTTCAGTATAGATTAACTCTTCCGTAACGAGCCGCGGAAGTGAACCGAGTGCGTGCCAAATCGGTTAGGAGCCTCATGAAGAAATCATCAACTCCCACAAAACGTAAAGCCGCGACCGTCACAGCCCCCAAAGCCAAGAAAGTCACCGCATCCACCATCATTGAGACTGTTGTAACACCGGCACCTGTCATGGAAGCCGCCCAGGTAGCTGACCCAGTTGTAGAGGCCACCGCTACAGAAGACAACCGCTATTTCGCGCCCGTCTTCAACACCCGCATCTCCGGCAGCCCCTTCAAGTTCGCCAAGCCATTCCAGCCCGTTTGGCTTCCTGCTGCGCGGAAGAACTAAGCAATTTCCACTTTCCTGATTCGGGATTGTTGCACGATAGCTTTGCTATCGTGATAGATTATTGTGTCACTGCGAGCCTAGGGCAGTGGAGCCCGGCCCCATTAGACTGCGAGCCGGAAGTAAGCCTTTGTTGATGGCAATACACCATATGTAGGAATTGCTTCGCTACCCCTTCACGGTTGCCTCGTAATGACGAGAAGAGGCCGGACTTGCTCACTTAAAGAACACATCCCACGCAAACCGAGCGATCGTCAAGCCAATCACACATAGGAAGAAGACGCGGATAAACGCATTTCCGCGAAGTATCGCAAGCCGCGCACCGAGGAAGCCGCCCAGTGCATTAAACGCAGCCATCGGCAAGGCGATGTGCCAGATAATTCTCCCGCTGGATGCAAACAGGATGATCGAGCCAATGTTAGTCGAGAGATTGACAAACTTCGCGGTCGCGCTTGCCTTCAGGAAGTTGAATCCCAACAGCGTGACAAATGCCAAGATGAGGAAACTGCCTGTGCCCGGGCCGATGAAGCCATCATAAAATCCGAGGAAAAGGCTGATAAGGCAGATGAAGATGAGATGGGCTCGCTCGGAGTGATCCTTCTCTGAATGAATGCCGAAGTTCTTCTTCGAATAGGTATAGATCGCTACGCACGACAACACAACCAGCAGGAAGGGCTTCATAAAATCATTACTGACGAGCGTCAGCATTCGCGACCCAATGAATGCGCTGGGACCAGCGATACATGCCATTAGTGCGACATGTTTGTAATTGAGCTTGACCTTGCGAGCATATTGCGCCGCCGCGAAACTCGTCCCGCTGAAGGAGGGCAGTTTGGTTGTGCCAATGACCGTTGCGACCGGCACGCCCGGGAGCAGGATCAGAGCCGCGGGAATTTGCAGTAGCCCGCCGCCGCCCACCACGGCATCAACAAAGCCGGCGGCAAAGGCGACAAGACAAAGAAGGAGAAGTTCTATCGGCATGAAGTGGCGCGAATTTACGGCAAAAAAGTAACCTGTTAATGGATGTCCGTTCGCATGAACCACCGATCGCGGCTGCAAAGTCCGTATATTTGTAAGATATTGTTCGCGTTACGATTTACCTAAACACCTCCCGTGAAGCACACACCGTTCTACCAAAAGCATGTTGATCTAGGGGCCAAGATGGTCGAATTTGGCGGGTTTGAGATGCCCGTGCAGTACCCGAAGGGCATTATCGCCGAGCACAAAGCTGTGCGGCAAGGTGCCGGCGGCGTCTTCGATGTCTCCCACATGGGCGAGTTTTTCGCCAGCGGCCCGGATGCGCTCAAGTATTTGCAGACCATCACCGCCAATGATGTCAGCACTTTGGTGCCGGGTCAGGCGCAGTATAGCTGTCTGCCGAATGAGAGTGGCACGTTGATCGACGATCTTATTGTCTATCTTCTCAGCACGGATTCCTACATGATCGTCGTCAACGGCGCGACGATGGAAAAAGACTGGGCCTGGTTTCAGAAGCAAGCCGCCGGGTTCGATATGAATTTGACCAATAAGTCAGATGAGACTGCGCTGCTCGCGATTCAGGGCAAGGGTGCTTTGGATATCCTGCAGACGCTTACTGATGTCGATCTGAAGTCAATCGAGTACTATCATTTTAAGACCGGAAAGTTCGCCGGAGTTGACATGATCATCTCCCGCACGGGCTATACCGGCGAACCGGGATTCGAGCTCTACATGCCAAGCGATATTCCAACAACCTCAATGGTGTGGGATAGGATCTTCGAAGCTGGAAAGCCTGCTGGGCTTGAACCGATCGGTCTCGGAGCTCGCGACACGCTTCGCCTGGAGATGGGCTACTGCCTCTATGGCAATGACATTGACGACACGACGAATCCACTCGAAGCGGGTCTGGGCTGGATCACAAAGTTGAACAAGTCGCCAGAGTGCCTTGCCTTCCCTGCACTTCGTGCGATCAAGGAAAAGGGATTGACGCGCAAGCTTGTAGGATTTTCCACGGACGAGAAAGGCGCGATCATGCGGCATGGAAATAAGATCGTGGATGGCAGCGGTAATCAGATCGGTGTTGTCACAAGCGGCAATATCTCGCCGATGCTGAACAAGGCCATCGCACTGGGCTATGTACCGACGGCGCTTTCGAAGGATGGGACGGAGATTCAGGTGGAGCTTCGTCCTGGCCGCGTTGTAAAGGCCACGGTGCAGAAGCCACCATTTGTCAAACCCGAAGTGAAGTAATGGCCGAAGGACTTTCGCTAAAGAATGTTACGATGAAGTTCGGCGGCCTCACGGCCGTCGGGGAGCTTCATGCCGAGATCGGGCCGCACGACCTCGTCGGCCTCATCGGCCCAAATGGTGCTGGCAAGACGACCGTGTTCAATGTTATAACTGGTGTCTATGAGCCGACACTCGGGGAGGTCTCTTTCGGCGGCGAACGACTCAACGGACTGAAGCCGAATGAGATCAGCCACAAAGGGGTGGCACGAACGTTTCAGAATATTCGGCTTTTTCGTGGCCTTTCCGTCTTTGATAACATTCGCGTTTCCTTCACGCCGCAGACAAAGTACGGCCTCTGGCGCTCGATGACACGAGCCGGTGGGTTTTATTCGAATGAAAAGCAGACCGCTCGAAAGATAGAGGAGCTACTCGATCTTTTCAAGTTACGCCATGTGCGCGATGAACTCGCAACGTCACTCCCCTATGGCGATCAGCGCCGATTGGAGATCGTGCGTGCGCTGGCTACCAATCCAAAGCTGCTTCTGCTCGACGAACCCGCCGCTGGAATGAACCCTGCGGAGAAGCAGAGCCTGATGAAGCTCATACGCCAGTTGCGAGAGCAGTTCTCCATCGCTATCCTGCTCATCGAGCATGATATGTCGCTTGTTATGGGAATCTGCGAACGGATCTATGTATTGGATTACGGATTGAAGATCGCTGAGGGTTCGCCGCATGAGATCCGCGAAAATCCAAAAGTGATAGAAGCATATTTGGGTGCAGAAGCGCCTCAAACCCAGGCATAGCCGATGCTGAAGATCAACGACCTCCACGTCTCCTACGGTCAGATAAAGGCGCTCAAGGGCATCTCGCTCGAAGTGCAGGATAAGGCCATCGTTACGCTTATCGGAGCGAACGGCGCAGGTAAAACTACGTTGCTGCGCTCCATCTCTGGATTGCTCAAATCGAAGAGCGGAACCGTATCCTGGAACGAGCGTAACATCACGAATTGCGCAGCGCATGATGTTGTAAAGTTGGGTATTGCACACGCGCCCGAGGGCCGTATGATCTTCGCGAATCTTTCGGTGCAGGAGAATCTGCGGATGGGCGCGTATCTCCGCAAGGACCCCGCAGGCATCAAACAAGATCTGGATTTCGCCTTTACCACCTTCCCACGATTGAAAGAGCGGCTCACGCAGGCCGGCGGCACACTTTCCGGAGGTGAGCAGCAAATGCTCGCCATCGCGCGCGCCTTGATGTCAAAGCCGAAGATGCTTTTGCTTGATGAACCTTCCCTCGGTATCGCACCGATCCTCGTGCGGACGATCTTCGAAAAGATCGTTGAGATCAATCGCGAACTGGGCGTTACTGTTCTATTAGTTGAACAGAATGCGAATCTGGCGCTGAGCATTGCACACACCGCCTACGTCCTGGAAACAGGAAGCATCGTTCTTTCGGGTCCGGCACGTGAACTCGCAGAGAACGAGGAAGTCAAAAGAGCCTATCTCGGAACGGCGTAAGATGCCCAATTACCATCACGCGAACGAGACGATCCAGGACTTTCTCTCCCTGGTGGATCTTTATTGGCCGCGGCTTGGTGCAGCGTTGCTGGGCGGGGCATTCATCGGGGTCGAAAACCAGATATACGGAAAGGCCGCGGGTCTCCGTACCTGCCTTCTGGTTGCGCTTGGGTGTTGCGTGATCACCGTTGTCTCCATCGAGACGGCCTATCAGTATGGCGGCGAGCCGGGAAGAATTACCGCGCAACTTGTCACAGGAATTGGATTTCTTGGCGGCGGAGTGATCATGCAACAGAAAGGCCATATCCGTGGCATCACGACTGCGGCATCGATCCTTGTAGTTTCTGGAATTGGAATGGTTGCTGGCTCCGGATACATTGTGAGCGCCACCGCGATCGGTGCGCTTGGATTTGCGATCCTCCTATTGCTGCGACCTGTCGATTACACGATTGATAAGAATCGCATTGTCCGCCGTCTGCGGGAGATGGATCGTACCGAATCGCTTGCTTGGCGGCGGGCCGGATTAAAGCTGGAACCCTCGGAATCTGATAAATCCGCGTCGCAAGATCTGCCCTGACGCTGATTTCGGTGCTGCTCCCCGGCACCTCGCTCCCCTCTCTCTCGTTGTCCGGGTTCAATCTATAGAACATACATGGCAACCGAGTTAGCAAAAGCCTATACCCCGAACGCTGTTGAGAAAGAATGGTACAGCCGTTGGGAGCAGAATCAGCTATTTGACGCAAATCGCGCAGAGTTAAACCCGCAGGACCCCACGGGCCGCCGTGCCGTGGACAAACAACCCTTCGTCGTCGCGATCCCTCCACCGAACGTGACCGGCATTCTGCACATGGGTCATGCCCTGAATAACACCATTCAGGATACCTACATCCGCTATCATCGGATGCTCGGGCACGAGGCGCTCTGGATGCCGGGCACTGATCACGCCGGAATCGCCACACAGACCAAGATCGAGCGCGAAATGCGTGCCGAGGGACTCACACGTCACGACTTAGGTCGAGAGAAATTCATCGACCGCGTTTGGGAGTGGCGCAATAAGTACGGTGACATCATCATCAGCCAGCTCCGCGCACTCGGCTGCTCCTGCGATTGGCGGCGCACCCGCTTCACAATGGATGACGCATATTACAGTGCTGTCATTGAGTGCTTCGTGCGATTGCACGAGAAGGGACTGATCTATCGCGGAAAGCGCATCATCAATTGGTCCCCGCTAGCGCAGTCGGCCTTGTCCGACGAAGAGGTGATCCACAAGGTAACGGAAGGCAAACTGTATTTCTTCAAGTATCCGATCATGGGTACGAGCGGGAATGAGCCGCAGTATCTGACGATCGCCACGACGCGCCCGGAGACAATGCTTGGTGACGTTGCCGTCGCTGTCAATCCCGATGATGACCGCTACAAATCCCTCGTCGGTCGCACGCTGATTCTGCCGCTCATGAATCGCGAGATACCGATCATCGCAGATGCATACGTGGACAAGGAGTTTGGAACGGGTTGCGTGAAGATCACTCCCGCGCACGATCCAAACGACTTCGAGATCGGTATCCGTCACAATCTTCCTCAGATCAATGTGATGGATACACACGGCGTCATCAATGATCTCGGCGGACGATTCGAGGGGCTTGACAGATTCGACGCGCGCAAGCGTGTGGTCGAAGAGATGCAGTTACTCGGGCTTGTGGAAAAGATCGAGAATTACACGCACTCCGTAGGATACTCCGAGCGCGGCGGCGAGATGGTTGAGCCGTATCTCTCCGACCAGTGGTTCGTCTCGATGAAGCCGCTGGCAGAGCCGGCGCTGAAAGTCGTAGAAGATGGTCTCATCAAATTCCATCCCGAGCGATGGGTGAATACCTATCGTCACTGGATGACGAACATCCGCGACTGGTGCATCTCGCGTCAGTTATGGTGGGGACATCGCATTCCTGCGTGGTACACGGAGTCAGGCGAGATATTCGTGGGCCGCAATGAAGCGGAAGCGCGAGCAAAGGCAACTGCCGCTGGGCACACCGGCCCGCTCGTGCAAGACCCTGATGTCGTGGACACGTGGTTCTCCTCGTGGCTGTGGCCGTTCGCAACATTTGGCTGGCCGGAGGCAACGCCCGACCTCATCGAGTTCTATCCGACGTCGCTGCTCTCTACCGCACCGGACATCGTCTTCTTCTGGGTGGCGCGCATGATCATGGCTGGCATTGAATTCATGCCAACCATTCCTCTCATTGATGGATCGCCGCGAACAGAGATGAAGGACCTTATCCCCTTCCGCGATGTCTATTTCCACAACATCATCCGCGACAAAGAAGGACGCAAGATGTCTAAGTCGCTCGGCAACTCACCGGACTTGCTTGGGCTGATCGACAAGTACGGCACCGACGCCGTTCGATTCACCCTGCTCTATCTAGCGCCACTTGGTCAGGATGTGCGATTTGGTGAAGAGTCCTGCGAACAAGGCCGCAACTTCGCGAATAAGTTGTGGAATGCCACGCGATTCGTACTCATGAAGCGCGATGAGTACGCGGCCAAAGCACAGACAGTCGAGTTCGAGAGTGAAGATACCGAACTCTTGAACAGCCAACGTCCGACTACTGCTAAGCGCGGCCACATCACGGGCGCGCAATTCAACGCGCCTTCCACGCTTGCTGACAAGTGGATCCTCTCGCGTGCAAACCGGGCCGCACGTGATGTGCGAGAGGCGTTCGATCACTACGAGATCAACGAAGCGACCAAAGTGCTCTATGATTTCATCTGGGGCGATTTCTGCGATTGGTATTTGGAGATCGTAAAGCTTCAACCGGATTCCACCCCGCTCGCTGTCGAGATCCTCGAAGGCATTCTGCGCATGCTGCATCCGATCATGCCGTTCGTTACGGAGGAGCTCTGGCATGCTATCACGGATCAGCCGGTGGATGTCCTTCTCGGGCGTGATGATTACATCACACCAGATGCAGGCAAGATCGACGAAGCAACAGAAGCGGACTTCGCATTCGTGCAGAAGACAGTAGAGGCCATCCGTCTCGTTCGCTCCACCTTGCAACTTGCTCCTTCGAAGCCTGCAAGCATTATCATCCAACTCAAAAATGCTACGGATCAAACTTTGCTCGATTCTGCAAGGGCGATCCTGGAACGTATGGGCCGCGCCCAATCGCTGATCATCGAGGCAGAAGCAACAGAGTATTCTTCCATGGAATACGCAAGCGAACTCATCGGCGGTCGAGGACGCGTTTTCATCCTATTGGAGAAGCGCTCTGGAGAAGATCAGGAGAAAGAGCGACAGCGTTTGGCGAAGGAGCTGGAGCGCGTTGAGTCACAATGCAATGCAACCAGATCAAAGCTCTCGGATGAAGGATTTGTTTCCCGCGCACCCGCGCAGGTGATTCAAAAAGAGCGCGAGAAGCTTGCAAACTATGAATCGCAGATAGAGAAATTGCGACTCAGCTTAACGCAGCTTACCTAACCGCGATCCGACGTTTTACACGTGTTGTAAGACTCGCACACACTCAAATACCGCGATGCCGTAAGCCACGGCAACATTCAATGAGTGCTTTACTCCGAGCATCGGTATCTCGAGGGTGAAATCGCAGAGAGACAAAGCGGTGTCGCTTACGCCGGTGATCTCATTGCCGACGATCAAGGCAAGCGGGAAATCCGCTTGCCTCATTTCGAAGATGGATCGGCTATTGGAAGTGATCTCCAATGCCGCCAGCATCGTACTCCCCCGCCTGCGTAGCGCAGCGGAGCCGGAGGGGGCCGGGGGGTGGTAGTTGAGCGCGGCAGCCACGGCTTCTTCAATGGTGGAAAAATGCTGATGCGGCACCGTCCGATCCGCCCCCAGCGCCGTCTTCTCTATCTCCTTCCGCGGTGGATGGGGCGTATAGCCAACGGTATAGATCGCCTCCAGATGCGCCCCATCCGATGTCCGAAAAATCGAACCGACATTATACAGACTGCGAATATCTTCGAGTATCGCAATGATGGGCAGCCGCTTCTCGCTGCCGATCGCTTCCGCTTCGGTCTGCCGCTGCTGCTGGATTTCGTAAGAGGTGAGTTTGTGCATTCGTCTGAACCGTGAAATGTCTGAACCTTGATTTTAAGAGATTTCGAAGATTATGGAGATAAAGAGATAAAGCTCAAAATTCATCTCACAAATCGTCAAAATCGCTTAAAATCAAGGTTCAGACTAATGCGCAATCACAACCTTCCGCACCTCCTCCATCCCCGCAGCAGAGACGCGAAGGAAATACACGCCGCTTGGGACATCGGCGACATTCAGATGCACCTGGCTCTCCCCCGCCGCGACATCGAGCGACCACGCCCGGATGGGGCGGGCGAGGGGATCGAGAAGCTGAATTGTGCATCGACACGCGAGTGAGTTAGGCAAATCGAGAGACACTATTCCGGCAATATCAGAAAGGGAGAATTGAGAGAATCTCCTTCCACCCTCCACGGAAGTCTCCACCTTGCTTTTGTTAGCTGTGTACCTTTTCGAATTGAATGTGCCTGTAAGAGAGAGAGAGCTGATCGAACTCAAATCTTCTGTTCTCGATCCTGTGGATGCCTGATAATTAAAGTGGTATCCCCCTGTGACAAAGTGATTTTCAAGGATTGAATCCGAAGTGAATATCTTCCGCTCGGTGTAACCCATATTCTTCAATTCAAGAGTCCAACTGAGGGATTGCGAAGATGCCTTCGCCGTGTGAGTGTACTTGAACACTTTGATAGTGCGCGCGGAAGTGTCAAAGACCATGAGAATAGCACGTGATTCCTGAAACGAAGGCGATCCGGCCTTGCTGCTACTAATCGACAGCGAGTCACCAGAATAATTCACAACAAGAGTTGGATCACTAAAGCTAATAGGACACGTATCCTGTTGGCTACCAGGCCCGTCATATCTGGTTTCCCTGGGTTGCCCTTGACCCACATCCCATTGATCTGAGACGAGTCTACCCTCCCACCTCATCCCAAAAGTCATTGGGAACTTGAGGGGAAGCGCACTGTCGTCCCTAATCGATTGAGCGGAAGCACCAGAGACGAACAAGCACAGCACACCCACGAGTGGTACCGCCCGGCGCCGAACAAATGCGATCAAGACTCTCATGACCTTCACCTCCTCAAAAATCAGGATTGATCGAAGAATTCACCCACCAATAGAACCAGCTTTCCGACAAAATGTTACATGGGGACGACTTTTTGCATCTTTCTTCTTTTAGGGTTTTGGGGATTCACCCGTGAGCTAACGCTCACGGGCTACACAATTTTGAGCTAATCAGCGTGGCACAACAGTCGCCTTCACAGGCATTGCAGGAAAAAATAGTATCACTCGCGAAGCGTCGTGGGTTTGTGTTTCAATCGTCCGAGATTTACGGCGGGCTGAACGGCTGCTGGGACTACGGTCCGCTTGGCGTCGAGATGCTGCGCAATCTTAAAGAGGCCTGGTGGCGCTCGATGACCGAACGCAGCGACATGGAAGGCATCGACGCCTCCATCCTCATGCACCCGCGCGTGTGGGAGGCATCCGGTCACATCCAGAATTTCTCCGATCCGATGGTCGATTGCCGCGAGTGCAAATCGCGCTATCGTGTCGATCATCTCTTCGCGGAGATGAACGAGAAACGCCTGCGCAATATCGCAAAGGCAGCGAACATCGAGAGTGCGCTGGCGAAGACGATGAACATGGAATCAAAAGATGTCACGAAGGAGCAACTCGCGGAGATCATCGTCGGCACTGTGGAGAAGAACGACGCTCTGTTTCAATCGCTCGTCGAGCAGGAGCTAATTCCCTGCCCCAATTGCGGACGATCGAAATCGCTGACGGCTCCGAAGAATTTCAATCTGATGTTCGAAACGCATATCGGCCCTGTCAAGGACGATTCGAACGCGGTCTATCTTCGTCCCGAAACGGCGCAGGGAATTTTCGTCAATGTGCTGAACGTGATGCAGTCCTCGCGGCAGCGTGTGCCGTTTGGCATTTGCCAGATCGGTAAGTCCTTCCGTAACGAGATCAACACGAAGAATTTTCTCTTCCGCACACGTGAGTTCGAGCAAATGGAGATGCAGTTCTTCTGCAAGCCCGGCACCGACGACAAGTTCTTCGACGACTGGCGCGAGACCCGCTGGAATTGGTGGCTCTCACTTGGTATGCCCGAAAGCAAGTTGCGCTTCAAGCCGCACGAGAAACTTGCGCATTATGCCAAGGCCGCTGGTGACATCGAATTCGAGTTTCCCTTCGGATTTGGAGAAGTCGAGGGCATTCACAACCGCACGGATTTCGATCTCTCGCGGCATCAGGAGTTCTCCGGAAAGAACCTGCAAGTTCACGACGAAGAGACAAAGGAGAAATACACGCCGTTCGTTGTCGAGACAGCCGCCGGTGCCTCGCGTGGATTTATGGCGTTCCTTTGCAATGGATATGAGGAAGAGACAGTCAACGGGGAAATGCGTGTCGTGATGCGTTTGCATCCCCATCTCGCGCCGGTGAAGGCAGCAGTGCTTCCGCTCGTCAACAAAGATGGAATGCCCGAGATCGCGGAGAAGCTGGAGCGCGATCTTCGCAAATCCATGAAGACATTCTACGATGACTCCGGCGCGGTCGGTCGCCGCTATCGCCGTCAGGATGAGATCGGCACACCGTTCTGCGTCACGATTGATTCGGACACTCTGACCGATCAAACCGTCACGATTCGCGAGCGCGATTCGATGCAGCAGATACGCTTGCCGCTCGATGGTGTCCGAAATTATATCTCCGAACGAATTCAGAATCCATCTCTTTCAGCGTGAAGAAGAGCGTATGGCGGTGACGAATGCTTAAGGCGAAAACGCAGATCGCGGTTTGGATCAGCCTGTACGTATTCTGGCTCATCTTTTCTGTGCCGTACCATCCTACGATGTCGATCGACATCATCGTTACGGCAATTCTACTCGTGGCGTATGTCTGCGCCGTCTATGTCAATCAGTTGGTGCTGATACCACGGCTGCTTCGTCAAATGAAGTTCGGCGCATACTTTGGCGCGCTGATCGCTGTGATGGTCGTGATCACATTCGCGGCGTTCACCTCTGTTCGCGCGGTTTATCTCTCCCTTTGGCGACCGGAAGAAATCGGCGATTACTGGTCGCATTTCTTCATTGACCTCTTCGGGATGGGTGTTCACGTGGCACTCGGAGCTGTCTATGTCGCCATCGCGCACCGATTCACCCGAAAGCCGGACGCAACCTAATTCGCGGAAGCGCGTTATTGTAGCTTGCCCTCGCTATTGGGGGCACCACACCCTACGCCTGAACGACCGTGATGAAACTCACGAAACCCAAACGCCTTTACATCCTCATCGGAGCGCTGCTCGCGTTCCTCGTCTTCATGTATTGGGATATTGCTCGTGGCCTGCCCAGCCTCGAACAACTTCAAACCCCGCATCCAGAGGTTGCCACGCGTATCATCTCCACTGATGGTGAGCCCATTGATCAGTTCTTCGTCAAGAACCGAACGAATATCCATCTCCGCAACGTCCCGCCGTTTCTCATCAAGGCGCTCATCGCGACGGAAGATCGCAATTTCTATCATCACTGGGGTTTCGATATTTGGGGCAATGTTCGTGCCGCCCTGACAGACGTGCTCAGTCTTCATGCTCGACAAGGTGCGAGCACGCTCACACAGCAGCTTGCTCGCAATCTCTATCTCAATCAAGAGAAGACAGCAATTCGCAAACTTCGCGAAGCAGTAACCGCTGTGCAGATCGAGCGGATGCACACGAAGAATGAGATTCTGGAGATGTATCTCAACGTTTCCTACTTCGGTCGCGGCACGTTTGGAATTCAGGCAGCGAGCCAAGCATATTTCGGACGTGATGTAAACAAGCTCACCCCCGCGCAAGCCGCCTATCTTGTAGGCATTCTCAAGGGACCAGAGAACTACGATCCGGATGACGATTACGACCGCGCCATCAATCGTCGTAACACTGTCATAGAAAATGCCGAGAGCGCGGGCTACATCCTTCATGCTGATGCGGAGGCGATGAAGAAGGAAGCGATCAAGGTGAAGGAGTATCAAGGCTATCAGGGGATTGCCCCGAACTTTGCCGAGATGGTACGCCAACAGGTCCAGAAGATGCCGGAGCTGCAAGGCTATGATATGTACCGCGACGGCCTCATAATCTACACCACGCTGAATGCCGCAATGCAACGCGCCGCGAACCGTGCGGTAACAGAGCACATCGAAGACTACCAAAAGAACGTTGTAGAGAAGGGATGGAATTGGAATCGGCATCGGGGCATCCTCGACACAGCGTTGATGAAAGCAGTTCGTAATACGGCCGATTACCGGGCTGCGTCCTCCGAATCCGATCGAGCCAAGGTTGCAAGAGCACATTACGCCGATAAGGACTTTGTCGATAGCGTAAAGAACGAGGAGTTGGTATTGCAGGCTGGGCTTGTGTGCATCAATCAATCCAATGGGCAGATCGTCGCGATGGTCGGGGCATCCAACTACAAAGAGGTCCGATACGGGTTGAACCATGCCACGCAGATCCAACGTCAGCCGGGTTCATCCTTCAAGCCCATCGTGTATGCATCGGCCTTTGAGCATGGTGCGACCCCGGAGACGAGCGTTTCAAACGAACTGATTCACATCGGCTCCTGGACGCCGCGCAATTTCGGCGGCTCTGCAGAAGAAGGCGGTACGGTGAGTGTGCGGTACGCCATTCAGGAATCGCTGAATCTCTCCGCAGTCCACGCCATACAATCTCTGACATCCGTGGGTGACGTTGTGAAGATGGCGGCGCGGCTTGGCATTCGTTCAAAGATCCCGCCGTATCCATCGATCGCGCTTGGCACCGGCGAGGTCAGTCCGCTTGATCTGACCAGCGCATACTCTGTGTTTGCGAATGAAGGCGTTCGCGCGACTCCGTACTCGATCATCCGCATTGAAGATCGTAACGGGAAGATCCTCTATCAACAAAAGCCCAGTTTCGAAAATGTTCTCGAACCAAAGGTGTGCCACATGATCACCTCCGCTTTGCAGGATGTGGTTCAGCGAGGAACGGGTAGGCGTGTGTTGAATTTCTATCGCTATCCAGCGGCGGGTAAAACGGGTACAACGCAAAACTATGCTGACGCCTGGTTCGTCGGATATACACCAGAATATACAGCAGGTGTGTGGGTCGGCTTCGATGACAAGCGCATAACGTTCAACAGCAGTAACGGACAAGGCGGACACGCTGCCGCGCCGATATGGGGGAAGTTCATGAGGTATACATACGACGCCGTCAGACCAAAGATCGAGTACTTCAACACTGGTTATCCCGGCGCACCAGTTGTTGCTACGGATTCAACAAAGAAGGATAGCGTTGGTACTGGTGTCATTACCCCGCTTGTTGACTCGGCGCGACGATCGCACGAATACTGATCTCTGGTATGCTTCGCGGTTAGAAATTAGAAGTTAGAAGTTAGAACTTCAATTCCAAACTTGCTTGCGGCGCATAGCCGAATACCCCACCGGGATAGGGGCGGCGAATGAGATCGCCGTGCAAATGAAGGCGAGAGTTGTGATCGACAGCAAGTATAGCCGCATCTATCGCAGAGAGAATGTGATTTGCGATGATGCCGTAAAGGAATAGGCTTGCGTAGCCATCCTGATCGTTCATGTTCGCGCGCATGACGGCTGCGGTGTTGAACTGATCGGCTTGATCCCAACCCGGTACATACTGAAGATACTTCGAGACGAGTTCATAGTATTGCTGATCGCCAAAAACGTCGAGCCTGTGTGTCCAATTCTTGATGGTCGGATCACTGTAAAAGGTGGTGAGGCTGTCCAAGATCGCTTCGTGCTGGTTGATCGAGCCCCGATCGTTCGGATCGGTCGCTTTGATGCCGTGAATCGAGGTGTCCGTCGCGATTATGGAGTCCATGAACGCGCCATATTTCGCGCGATGCCAGTGAGCATCGGTAAAGGCATAGAAGGCATTCATGGAATCTGTCTCGCGATTGAGATAGTGATTACGCTCCAGCCACAACCCGACTTCCAATCCTGTGAAGATCATCCCGCGCCAGATCTGATCTCCGACGTAATACTCACCGAGTCCCGGGACCAGCAAAGAAAGCCCTGCAGCCAAATACGGACTCTTCTTTCCTGGCACATCCTCCACCGGCTGTTTGCTCCAGAGCCTCGCAAGATCGGGATTCTGCGTTGGTGCGTGGATGCCGGAGATGAACGCGTACTCCTGAACGAGTGGTGAAACCGCTCCGGGTACATCGCCTGAGGTTAGCGGACTAGCGCTCGACTGCCGAAACTGCGCAGTGGCAGTTCCGGCAAACGTCAGCAGGAGAAGGAGGAGATATCCAGCCATGATCAACGAAGCTGTGTCCGCGTGCTTCGCGCTACCACTTTATCCCCAGTGTGAATCGTAAGGTATTCGCCAGCGGGTGATTCTGATCGAAGGTATCGATGTAGCTAAAATCGAATTGATAGGAATCGTAGCGCAAACCAGCACCGAAGGTGAGATAGCTGCGCCCGCCGACATGTGAACCTTCAGAATAGTATCCGGCACGCAACGCCATGAGCTGATCGTACCAGTACTCAATGCCATTGGACCACATGAACGAATGTGATGTGCTGTCATCCCACGCGGTGATGAAGGATTTCGGCACAGGGTCCGCGATTAGGCTTGCCGCATCGCGATGGACGAGCAGCTTCGCAAGGTCGGATGCGATGGTGAGCTCGTTGTATTCATCTTTGTACAATTTATAGGAAGCACCAACGCGAAGTTCGGTCGGAAGTGGATCGGCTTGCAGTGCATCGACGTATCGGATCTTCGGGCCGACGTCGGCAAGATTGAAGCCGATCTCGAGTGCGTTCGCAATTCCTTCGGGATAGGTCGAGTCTGGCTTCCACAAGGCGCTTAGGTCGAAGGCAACAGATCGTCCAACGCCACCAGAGCGTTCGTTCGCAACGTGCAGCGTAGAAAGTGTGGATTGAATGTACCGAAGGCTTGCGCCCAGGCTCCAATCATCGGCGAGCTTTGTCGCGTAAGCCATTGTGACGGCATATTCGAACGAGTGGAACGTGGTGATGGGGTTCGGGGAGCTCTCGGTGGTGTAAATGAACTCTCCGAGGTTGAGGAATACGATGCTCGCGCCGATCGTACCACCAAATTTCTCGTCGTCATTCCACTTGAAGTTGAGGTAATCGTAGAACAAATCGTTCTGATTGAACTGCGGAAGCCACTGCGAGTGGGTGAGAGAAACCGACTTCCCCGTTTGGTAGGCAAGCCCGGATGGATTCCAATAGATCGCACCCACATCTTCGGGCGTGCCTGTGCCAACATCACCCATACCGCTTGCGCGGGCATCGGGTGCAATGAGCATGAATGGCACGGCGGTGGATGTCGTTTGTGCGCGAAGGCCGTCGGCGCACAGCATGGAGCCCAGGCCGAGCGCAAGTGCAAGTGCTCCGAGGCAAATCTTCTTCGTTGTTATAGTAAGTTGTATCATCCTTCTCTTTCCTTCAAAAACTTTTTCTTATCGAGCTACAATGCACTTCCCCTGTGAGAGCGAGGTCGTTCCATCATCCAGATTGTGTGCAGTTACGGTAAAGACATAGACTCCGTTGGCGACGGAATTCCCCACGTCATCACGGCCATCCCATAAAATATCAACGGCGCTCTCGCGCGTTTGCGTACTCAGTGTCCGCTCTCTTCTCCCATCGACCGTATAGACGGTGATCGTGATATCGACGAGGTTCCCAGCCTGCCCCGGCTGAACGAGGCTGAACAGTGTGTGGTCGAGCAGCGGATTTGGTGAGCTCGTTACGTTGTACAATTGGTACGGCGCTTCATTCTTCGCCACGAAATCCACGCTGGCGAACGATGGATTGTCAAAGACATCGAAGGCACGTACATGCAATGTGTGATGCCCGGCTGGAAGCTCGATCGCATGTTCACTGGTACCGGAAGTGAAGTCACCTTGCTTTGCAACGAAGGTGCTTGCCATATCCACCGAGGCATCCTGCGCGTCATCCACCCATGCAATGAAGCTGTGACCAACACTTGCAGTGGATGTGTTAAGGCCATGCAAGTCACTGACATCCACGATCGCCGTTGAGTGCTTCGAGACAGCATCACCGCTGTGGAACGCCCGGCTGCCGAGATAGACAGAAAGACTTGGTCCGGTCGTATCAACGATCTGTTGATTCGGGTCGCTGCCGACCAGTTGCACACTGCGACAAGTGCCGGAGGCAGTGCGCGTGTCGTCGGCGAAGGCATACGCCATAATCTTCGCAGATGCGGTGTCGAGCTTAACGTCCTTCGGCACAATGAAGTCGATGGTAAATCTCCCACCTCGAACGACCGCAGAGCCACGATAGAGGACAGGACCATCCACGACGTAGGCGTCCTGCACGGTATCACTCGGGAAGACCGTCGTCGCGGTAACGCGGGTTCGCGTGTCGTAAAGCGTAAGGGTCACCATTCCATTGAACGATTGTACCGCCTGGATCGCGCTACCAACGCCTTGTCCTACACTGCCACTGATCTGCACTTGTGAGAGTGCGGGCACCTTGACTCGTGCATCGGTGACGAGCTGGCCGTTGATAGAATCGAAGTTCACAAAGAGCTTCGGCACGAGTAACCGTTGGGCGGGGTCACCCAAAAGATAGAAGTACGGCAGATTTCCCGAGAGGCAATTCCGTTTGCCAGCCAGGAAGGCCGTACCGACGCTTGTTGTGCCGTATCCAATCGTTGGATCGACATTCAGCAAGGTACCGTAAAAGACTGCGGTAAGTTCTGGCTCTTCCGTCACGGATCGAGAAGTACCGAGCATGCCGATGGCACCACCATCGGGCTTCAAAATGAACAGCTCACCACCGGAGACTTCGGCGAAATTGTCATAGACACTGAAATCGCACGTGGCGGTCGTTACGTACGCCAGCTTGTCGAAATTGTTGAATCGATTGATCGTCGAGGGGACGTTGAGAATGCTCTCATGTGTCCAAACGCTGGGGTTTCCGTGGCCGATAAACGAGAACAACACCGTTCCGTTGTTCATGGCGTCGATGATCGCCTTCTCGCAGGTCGGCTTCTTTCGACCAGAGGAGGTGAACACGGTCGGGTAACTTACTTCGTAGATCTTCTTGACAAGCACCCAATCCGGAACTTGCCGGACTTCCCCTTCGGTCTCTCCTAAGTGATCAAGCTGATCCTCTGATTTTGCATCATCGCCGATACGGTCATCGGCAAGGAATGTTGAAACGGTGCGCCATGCACCGGTGTCGCTTGCGTGCTCGTATTCCTGCGTCTTCGCAACGAACGCCTCTGCATCCTGAACGGACGTCGCAGAAACGCGGCCTACAGCAACATCGATCGAGCGCCCGCTACCGTCGGAAGTGGATTGCAGTCTTCCGAAATAGGAGTCATCGGGGAATGCGGTGGGAATATTCTCACGATACGTTCCGAGATACTCGGACTCCGGCCACTCGAATGGCGGAATGCGATTAGGGATAGTGGTCTGGCGATTCTGGAAATCGCAGTGTCCGCCACCAAGCAGCAACAGATAGAGCGGTCGGCGTGAGGGATCCTGCACATGGCGGAAGGTATAGGCCATGAAATCGCGGATAGCGCTGACATCGCGATTGCCATAACCGAACTCACGATAAATGTCCTCAATGTTCACAACGGCCGATGTGATCGGCTCCGTCGCCTGACCACCCTTCTCGCGAATCTGCTTCAAATTATTCGCGGCATCGAGGAAATCCTGAGGAGCAATCATGATCTCCGTCGCACCGGTAGTGCAGATCGTGCTCCTCAGGCTAGGAGCAGTGGTGAGCGAAGTGATGCGCGCGGCGAGGGCGGTCTGTGGGGTGAATGCAACGAATCGGCGTAGATTCAAGGTGTCACCTTGCAGCGTGGTACTCATGTTCGATCCGAGCGCAGGAGCAGCCACATTCACAGGGTTTGCCTTTGTGACATCCCATACTTCCCCGCTACCGGCATTGGTAAAGTTGTACTGAAAGGCTTGCTTTGTATCGAGCAGCATGAATGGTATAGAACCAGCGGCAAGGTCCGTAGTCCGCCGATACATTAATTCAGCAAAGTCGAGGAATGCGGTGGCGGTCACGTTGGAGCTGGTGAACGTAATGCCAACGGATAGCGGCGACGCACTTCCTACGCGCACGGGCAACGCATTATCCCAATTGCGCATCAGCGTACCAGGGGAATCTGCACGAGCTTTGATCGTCCCCACCAATTGGCCGCCGACTCGAACGGTGACAAAGCCGGAATCCGGATTCGAATAGTCTGAAGCGATACTCGCGTCGTAACCAACGCGCAAGGTTGTAGAATCGGCGGTGTAACCTGGGGCGGGAAGGTTGAACGTGATCGGCCCGACATCTTCACGCGGGATACCAGACTCTACCATTTCGCGACCGAAATTGGACCCTTCGAGCGTTCGCTCAACCTCATGGACGACTGCCGTAAAAACACGGTTCGTCGCTGCCTGTGGAGTTGCAGTGATGGCATCTGGAATAGCTGGTACGCGAAGATGATGACCGATCTGGTCTCCGCCTACTTTGAGTAGAAAATGTCCGGTAGATGTGTACGGGTTGATCCTGTGGAAGAGCCCGTCCACGCCAGCGGATTGGTGACTGTATTTCCAAACCACAACTCCACGAGCATAGAAATAAAGCTCACTGAAGCTGGCACCATTCATCTTGATCTCGATCGGCCGCTCGATCCATTCGCCGCTGGAATCTGTGATGCCTTCGTTGAGCAACTCTCCACCAATGCCGAAGAGCTCGATCGAATTCGGATCCACTGCGCCAGTGATACCCGCATCGGCAAGGTTCTGCGCGGTTAGGCGATAGACACCCTCATCATTCGTTTCGAGTTGGAGCCATGTGCCGTTTCCAGCAGAGCCTTGAATAAATTTCTGTGTTTGCAGTTTGCGATCAGCAGCGGCGAGACCATAGAACTGCGACTCCCCGCCATTGATGAACATTCCCCGATACAGATCTGCCTCACTTGCGGAGACCGGGATATTTGCAACTCCGGCAAGCGCAGCGGCATGCGGAAGCCGGATGCGAAGTGTCATGGTTTTGACACGCACCACGCTATGCGAGAACGCATCGTACTGTACGGGTGTGACGACGACCTGCCCAGAAAAAACCGTTCGGAAAGTAGTTGTCGGGCCAATGGTGATGGGTTGGGAATTCGCACTGGAGGTGTAGCGATCTGGATTGACCACATAGTGCTTTTGATAAGCTCCGTCCTTCATTTCGTATGTCGGGACGGGAGCAAGATCGGTGTTGGGAAGCACCTCAAGCAACTGCGAGACGACTTCGAAAGAGGCCGGCGAGCGATCGGGCGTCAAGAATGAGAGGATCATCCGCGGAAGATTCGGCGCACCGACGGTGTCGAAAGTTGCAGAACCAGCAAATGTTATCGCTGACAATGCCTTCCCGGACGTGGCTTCGTGCACGATCTTGCTTTCATACTTGGGGGTGATGCGCACCAGCATCTCATCGGCCTTAACCGACAACACCTCGTAACCTCTGTCTCCGGCTTGGGGAGCAGTTTGCACTTGCGGAACAGCCTGAGCATGACCCATGGAGGTCGTGCATGCGGTGGCAAGAATAGCTAATAGCGAGATTGATGCGAAATACTTCGAGAGATTGACCATGGTGACCCTCACGACTTGCGATGCGGGATGATTGAACGGACCGAAAACGGAACGATCACTCTGGCGCTGTACGGACGAGCGACCATCCACCGGCACCGGAGTCTCTGACGAATAACCTGTTGAAGAAAACGAATGATTTGGCATTCGGACGATATTCTATTCTGACGTATAACTCACTCTACCCGGCCTTGATAACAACCGGGCGGAAGAAGTTTACTGACCTTATCGGTGAATCATTGCTCATCCCATGAGCTACTTTTCGCCGGGGCAGAAGAACATCCGTCCTCTTGCCGCATTACTCAGAAATCGTAGAAAATCGTCTATAGGCTTTAATTCTGTTGCAAATCAACCCCAAAGTGGGGAAACATAGTACCGAGACTCAAGAAGAAACGTGAGGAATCCCAAAGAGTTTCGTTTCAAAAGCTTCACATTCTGATATTTCGGCGCGATCCTTGCGTATTATTGCCACAATGGCATTGAAACGAAGAAATAAACTTGATTTAGGAAAACGCTCCACCACGTTCTGGGAGACGCTCGGACCCGGTATAGTTACCGGGGCGGCTGACGACGACCCAAGCGGAGTCGCGACGTACTCCCAGGCCGGCGCCCAGATCGGCACTCCGATCCTATGGACGATGCTGCTCACCTGGCCGCTCATGTCCGGGATACAGTATGTGAGTGCGCAGATTGGGCGGGTCACCGGTAGGGGGCTCGCTGCAAACATCCGGAAGTACTACGGCGCAAAACTGGCGTACCCGATCATGATCCTTCTGTTCGCAGCCAATATCTTCAATTTGGGAGCGGACATTGGGGCGATGGGGGCGGCGGCGAACCTCGTCACCGGGGGAATCGCCCACTTCTGGGCGATCGCGTTCACGCTATTATCCGTCGGGCTCCAGATCTTCATCCCCTATCATCGCTATGCGCGGATATTGAAGTGGCTGACGTTCGTGCTCTTTGCGTATGTTGGAGTGATCTTCTTTGTGCGTATTCCGTGGCAGGAGGTGCTTCGAGGGACGCTCATCCCCGACGTTCAATGGAACAAGAGCTACGTTACCACCTTCGTGGCACTGCTCGGTACAACGATCAGCCCCTACCTCTTCTTCTGGCAATCGTCACAAGAGGTAGAGGAGATTCGCACCCACGACGACGAACACGCACTCCGAGGTGCACCGGGCGAGGCGCCCGCTGCGCTCAAACGGATCCGCCGTGACACCATCGTGGGAATGGCATTCTCGAATCTTATTGCCTACTTCATCATCCTCGCGACCGCAGCGACGCTCCATCAGCACGGCATCACGAACATCGCAACCTCTTCGGAGGCCGCGGAGGCCTTGCGTCCGATCGCTGGTGAACTCTGCTTCGTTCTCTTCACCATTGGGATTCTCGGCACAGGCATGCTGGCTTTGCCAGTACTGGCAGGCTCGGCAGCGTATGCTGCTGGCGAGACGCTTCGCTTTCGCGGGAGCCTTGAAGACACTCCCTCCCATGCGAAGAGATTCTACTTCGTCCTTGCCCTTGCGACCCTTACCGGCCTTCTGCTCATCTACACGAAGATCAACCCCATTCAGGCGCTCTATTGGTCAGCGGTGTTCAACGGCATACTTTCAGCGCCGATCATGATAGTGGTGATGGTGATGGCCTCTCAGAGCAAGATCATGGGGAAATTCACCATTTCGCGCACGTGGTGGATCTTAGGTTGGGCGGCGACACTGCTGATGTCGATTGCGGTGGTTGTCTTCTTTATCACATTATAGTGGAGCATCACTTTGCGAGTGTGATCGGCATTAACACGGCCAACCGCAACGTGGCATTCTCTTACTTTGGTGAGTTTGGCTTCATTCGGGGAAGAAAATAGCTGGAATTCAAGCCGCAGACTCAGAATATGAGTATCTTTGTGCCCGTACTTTCAGATAGCCTTCCGCAAGGTTGGCTCCCCGAGTGCGGCGGTTGCCAGCGGCCAATATCAGCCCTTCACAGGGATGCGTGGTCCCCCTCCTCCACTCCTCCAACTCACATTTCTAAAGAGAATAGGATTCACGCGTGGCTAAAGCCGGGTCGAAAAAGCAAACGAAGTTTATTTTTATTACGGGCGGAGTAGTTTCCTCGCTCGGCAAGGGTATTGTCTCCAGTTCGTTGGGGCTCTTGCTAAAGTCTCGTGGCTTCAAGGTCACCATCCAAAAGTTCGACCCCTACATCAACGTTGATCCTGGGACGATGTCCCCGTATCAGCACGGCGAGGTCTATGTCACGGAGGACGGCGCTGAGACCGATCTCGATCTCGGTCATTACGAGCGGTTCCTGGATGTCAATATGACCCGCGCGAATAACACGACGACGGGGCAAGTCTATAACGAGGTCATCCAGCGCGAGCGCCGTGGAGACTACCTCGGAGCAACGGTGCAGGTCGTGCCACACATCACCGATGAGATCCGACGCCGCATCATGCTGCTCTCCGAAACGGGAGATTTCGATGTCATCATCAGTGAGATCGGCGGGACAGTCGGCGACATCGAGTCGCTGCCGTTTCTCGAATCGATGCGTCAGCTTATGATGAATGTGGGGAAGAAGCATTGCATTGACATTCATCTTTCTTATGTGCCGTACATTACCTCGGCCGGTGAGCTAAAGACCAAGCCTACTCAACACTCCGTCAAAGCTCTCCTGGAGATTGGAATTCAACCGGATGTCCTGGTCTGCCGGAGTGAGCGCTCGGTGCCGAAAGCCTTGCGCGAGAAGATAGGGTTGTTTTGCAATGTGGAGCCGCGCGCTGTAGTGGAGGCGCTGGATGCATCAACGATCTATGAAGTACCCCTAACGTTTGCGGACGAGCATGTTGATACGATCGTTCTGGAGAAACTCGGGCTACCGACAAACAGCAAGCGCGATCTTACAAAATGGAGACGCTTTGTCGAGCGGGTGAAGAGCCCTTCAAAGACAGTGCGGATCGGGATGATCGGCAAGTACATCCAACTTCAGGATGCATACAAGTCCATCACAGAGTCCTTCATTCATGCGGGTTCGGAGAACGACGCGCGGGTCGAATTGGTCTGGATCAACTCAGAGGAGCTTGAGGGCAAAGGCAAGATAGACTCCTATTTCAAAGGTATTGATGGCGTTCTCATCGCCCCCGGATTCGGCAACCGAGGGGTAGAGGGCAAAATTCGCGCGATCGAGTATGTACGAAAGAAGAAGATACCGTTCTTCGGTATTTGTCTTGGTTTACAGTGCGCGGTGATCGAGTATGCACGGAATGTCTGCGGCATCAAGCACGCCAATTCGTCGGAGTTCAGTCCGAACGGCAAAGAGAACGTGATCGACCTGATGCCGGAGCAGCGCGGTATCGAGGCAAAGGGGGCCACGATGCGTCTGGGAAGTTACCCTTGCATTCTCAAACGCGGTTCCCTCGCGAATAAGATGTATCGCGATCAGTTCATCACGGAGCGCCACCGCCACCGTTACGAGGTTAACAACGATTACCGCGAGATGCTCGCCGAGAAAGGTTTGCGCTTGAGCGGTATCTCCCCGGATGGCAATTTGGTGGAGATCATTGAATTAGATAAGGCCGAGCATCCGTTCTTCGTCGGCGTTCAATTCCATCCCGAGTTAAAGAGCCGCGCAACCAAGGCCCATCCCATCTTTAGGGAGTTCGTGAAAGCAAGCTTGCTGCATAGGGATCAGCATGCAAGCGCCGCAGTGGAGACGGCAAGAACGCTTGCAAAGGGACGAGCGCGAAAGAAGAAGACGTTACTCTCGGAATCTCCCAACAGTTAGTGCATATGGGTGCTGTTAGGCTGCAACTGCCTCCCCATCCACGTGGTGCAATACGAGAAATTGCTCTGCCCTCAGGGTGGGCATTGCAAAGGTTTGTCCGCACCGATCGGAGAACTCCACCAGGTAGAGCCCCGTACCCGGATCGTCAACGATCGTACCAACATCGCCACGAATCAATTGCTCCGATGGAATATCTTCTAAGATTGCGACTACGTCCAACTCGCGAATTAATATGTTCATGGTGTTCCTCGTTCTGCCGGTCTTCGACGTTTTAGATAACAGCTTACAAAACGCGGGAAATCTTCGTTCTCTCGAACGATCCAGATCGTTCGGATTCTAAATGTGCGTTCTGGCCTGGTGATCATTGAATCGATATAGTAGAGCATCCCATACTCATTCGGTCGATGAAAGGCAACCTGTTCCGTATCGTTGATCCCTCGGAGAATCTCTCTGAGTTCTTCCGAATTGTTTTGGCTGATCCCGAGCAGTTTCGAGAACAGATAGGCTTTATGCGACCCCTCACTGTGACCAGGATTCAGACAGTATTGGTGCAGCTTATCGTCACCAATAATCGCACGATCAGCGTTAGGTAATTTCATCTACCGCACCTGCCCAGGCTAAGCCGCGCCCAGTATCTCCGTCAGTTTCGTAACACTCAGAAGGTTGCGCAGCTGCTCTCCCGGCTGCTCCAAACGGAACTCCGCCCCGTGCTCTTGCACGGTTTGACGGGCTGCGATCAACATCCCCAATCCAGAGCTATTGACAAATCCGACGCCCGCAGCGTTAAGCCCTACGCTCTTCACCGCTTGCGCGTTCAGTGTCTCTCGCAGGTCGGTAGCGAACTTCATGGCGTCAGCACCACCGATAAGGTCGCCTGTGAGTGTGATGGAAAGCGTGTCAGAAGATGCGTTAAAGTTTGAGTTCATGCCAAGCGAAACGCCGCTTTCGGGAAGATAGATTCTTCCAAAGAACTACTTTTGTCCCATCGCACTTACTTAAGAGATACCAAATTGCGTAAATTCATGCGAATACCTCAACCACCGAAACTTCTCTCCCCGCACCGAGCGATCATCCTCAGCGCCGACAAGTTCGAGGACATGGAGTTGTTCTTTCCCTACTTCCGGCTTATCGAAGCGGGTATTCGAGTAGACGTTGCCGCGCCACGTGTCGAAAAGCTCACGGGCGAAAACGGCTACTGGTTCGAGAATGTCGATCTGAGAATAGACGACGTGGAGCCGGACAAGTATGACCTATTGATCCTGCCTGGCGGAAGACCCGATGGTGCACCCCAAACTGTGCGGCGGAACGCACATGCATTAGAAATTACGCAGCATTTCTTCGCTGCTAATAAGCCGGTTGGCGCGATCTGCCACGGACCCTATACTCTCGTTTCAGCGGATTGTGTGCGCGGCAGGAAGCTGACCTGCTTCTTTGGCGATGGAGTGCCGGAGGAAGTTCAGGCGGCAGGGGGACTCTATGAAGATGCGGAGGTTGTCGTGGACGGCAACTTAGTCACTTCCCGATGGCAACCGGACCTCCCGGCCTTTATGCGGGAGGTCATGCGAATGATGGAATCGTACGTGAAGCGCTAGCCCTGCGTTGATTAGGCAGTCGCCGTGGCGCGCTTCGACATAGAGCGCTGGCCGACTGGCAACGATGCCGTCTTGTTCTTGTCCTTCTCAAGCCAATCAAAGGCGATGGCGGAAGCAACGAAGATCGAGGAGTATGTTCCGGTGATAACACCGATGAGCATCGTAAATGCAAATCCGCGAAGCACCTCACCACCCCAGATGAAGAGGACGAGCAGCGTCAGGAACACCGTGCCGGATGTGATGATCGTACGGGGGAGCGTCTCGTTGATAGCGCGATTCATGATCTCCTTAAGCGTCTGACCCTTATACTTCTTCTGATCCTCACGGATTCTGTCGAAGATGATAACGGTGTCGTTGACGGAGAATCCGACGATCGTCAGGAATGCAGCCAACAACGTCGAGTTCATTTCGAGGTTCAACCACGGCACAAACCCATTGCAAATGACCGCGAAAGCGAACGCGACGAGCACGTCATGCAAGATAGCGATAACTGCGCCGAGACCATAGACGAATCGGAATCGGAAAGCAAGATAGATAAGGATGA
Source organism: uncultured Ignavibacteriota bacterium (assembly GCA_903900335.1). Classification (GTDB taxonomy): domain Bacteria; phylum Bacteroidota; class Ignavibacteria; order Palsa-1295; family Palsa-1295; genus PALSA-1295. The sequence continues at coordinate 164,183 of CAIUMP010000060.1, forward strand.
CAACGCATGTAAAGAACACTGCCTCGAACGCCTTTACACGCAGCTCTGCACCGATCTTTGGTCCGATGTGCTGCTCCTGCAACAGCTGGGACTTGTTATTCGGGAAGCCCTTTTCCACCGCGGCAAGCACCTTCTTGGTGGCTTCGGCACCCGCTGCGGCACCCTGGGCACCCTCGCGAACACGGATGAGCACACCGGCTTCGTCCTTACCATAGTACTTCACTTCCGCGCCCCGGATGGCAGCTGCGTCAAGCGCCTGGCGCATGTCGTCGATCTTCACATCCTTTTGAAACTGAAGCTGTACCTCGGTACCACCGGCGAAGTCGATACCGTATTCCACACCACGGATCATGGCGAAGAGGATACCTGCGACCGTCACCGTGATAGAGACGATGTACCATGTCCGGCGCTTGCCGATAAAATCAATATTTGTCTTGCGAAAGAACCGCATTGTGTAAAAGTGCTAAGTGCTGAGTGCTAAAATCTTGAGTAGTAGAGTGCCGTTGTTGTTCGTCTTATCCGAACTTGATCATTCCCTCGTTGCGATCCATCATCAGATCGAAGATCACACGAGTGATAACGATAGCAGTGAAGAGCGATGCTGCAATACCGATCATCAGCGTAACGGCGAAACCCTGGACGGTGCCTGTTCCAAACGAATAGAGAATAACGCCAGAGAAGAATGCTGTTAAGTGACCATCAAAGATCGGTGCAAAGGCTCGGCGATACCCGTCGTCCATGGCTAGTTTGAGCGATTTGCCAAGCGCCAATTCCTCACGGATGCGCTCATAAATAAGCACGTTCGCGTCAACAGCGATACCGACAGTTAGAACAAGTCCTGCCATACCCGGCAAAGTTAGTGTCGCGCCAAAGGTGGCGAGCACAGCTGCGGTGAAGAGCAAGTTGATCATCACGGCGAGATCTGCAACGACGCCGCCTGTAACGTAGTACATTCCCATGAAGAGAACGACTACGAGAAGACTCCAGATGATGGACCAGGTGCCCTTCGAGATCGAATCGGCTCCAAGCGACGGACCGACAACCGACTCCTGAATGATCTTCACAGGCGCGGGCAATGCGCCCGCCTTAAGAACGATCTTGAGAAGGTTCGCTTCGGTGATGTCTCCAATGCCGGTGATCTGTGAATTACCGTTCGGAATTTCACCCTGCACCGTCGGTGCGGAGTAGATCACGCTGTCGAGGACGATAGCCACCTGCTTCTTCAGGTTCGACTTCGTCACGCGACGCCAGACGCGTGTACCATCGTCATCCATTTGCATGGTGACTTCTGGACGGCCATCCTGCTGCGAAATATCGGCGCGGGCGTCGGTGATCACTTTACCGGTCAACTCTGGTTGAGAGTTCAGGAAGTAGAGCTGGTAGTAATTTTCGGTCTTGCCTGGGAAGGGGCGGCTGAACATGAAGCTCATCTCGTCCACATAAAGCGCCTTGATGTCTGGGCGGCTGACCATGCTCTTGATGAGGTTACGATCCGCCTCTGTGACGTAGAACTGGCTGTTCTTCTGGTCAAAGCCCTTGTAGAGTACTGCCGTAAACGGGTGCATCTTCAACTCGTGCGCCTGCTTCTGCTCTTTGGTCATTCCGATCGTCGCGATGGAATCGGCACGACGAGCAGAGTCCTCCGGAGTGAGCGCCGCCATCGCCTTTGCGGAGGAATCGGTGCCCTTGGCCTTTGCGGTATCCGCTGACTTAGCAGCGGCCAGTGCGGAGGAATCTACACGCTTTGCCATGCTGTCCAGAGTCTTGTTGAATGCAAGGCTCGTGTCGCCGGCAAGGTGCTTGTCAATGCGATCGAAGACCTTCTGGACAAGCGCCGGATCCTTCAGGAGGCGGAATTCAAGTTGGGCCGTTCCCTGCAGCAGCTGATGTACCTGCGTCGGGTCGCCAACGCCTGGAAGTTCGATGATGATACGACGCGAGCCCTGCTTTTGGATCGTTGGCTCGGTGAGTCCGAATTGGTCAATACGATTTCGAATGATCTCGATAGCGCGATCAACTGCCTCGTCCACGCCCTTTTGAAGGGACGCCTGGATGGCCTTGTCATCACCGGCACCAGCATCAGCGAAATAGAAGTAGTTCGCAAGCGACTTACCTTTTGGCTTCGCCAATTCGGTGAAATGCTGGACGAACATCGGGACGATCGGGTTCTCCGAAGTGGCCTCTTCCTTTTCGGTTGCCTTCAACACGGCATCGAAAATGTCATCCTTTTGGAGTGCCTGCTCCTCGATGAACTTGAGTACGTCCACTTCCATCGTGACATAGATACCGCCACGGAGATCAAGGCCGAGCTTGATCGCCTTGGCATTGGCAGACTTGAGGTCATCCCCATTGTCGTGCAGCCACTTGACCTTCTTGAGCGAATCTGCGGGGCTATTGCCGAACGCATCGAGTTCGCCCTTCATCGTCTGCGACTGATAGGTCGGGATAAGGCCATAAATCGCTCCGACAATACAGAGCACAATAATGATGATCTTTGCGCGATTCTTTTTCACGTATGGAATCCGTAAACTCTGAAAATTATGGGGAAAGTGGATGACCATCATCCGAGTGGAAGAGGCATCATCCACGTGGATGACCAAACCACCCACGGTGAACGACCGGCGATTCAATGACCGCCAAAGCGGGCTACGGGAGGCCGTCCCCTCCGAGAATGCCCCACCGTAAAACTTTCGAGGGTGCTAATGTTCCCTAATAACTACGATTTGAACCGGATGCTACTATAATAGCCCCGATTTCGGGTATCCTTAAAGCAGAACGCGAGCGAGCTCAGCTCCGCCCCAGGAATTCGACAACTGGCAAGGCAGCTTTGAATTTCGCTCCGAGAAGCTGCGGCAGCTCTTCGCGAAGGAGGTCCTCACCAGTTAGATTGGTATTGAAGATAAAGCTCTTGAGCTTGAGCAGCTCAGCTGCCGGGTGATCCTCGCTGTACCCGACGGGTATGCGCTTTAGGGACTCGCCGGTGAGTCCGGTGGGATAAAGGGCGGAGAAGCTTTTGGCGGTGAGCAGTTTCGTAACTGTTTTGTGCTCCGCGGCGATCTTCGCTCGAATTCGCTTCAGGAAGGGCGGCATCGGCATATAGACGCCTCCACCCGCAAAAACGCTCACATCCTTCCCTGTTTTCGCAGGTTCAAAGCCGATGTAAAATCCACTCCATTCCTCTTTTTTGGTGCCATCGAGCGGAAAGGAGAGCCCAACGTGCGTTTTGTAAGGCGACTTGTCCTTGCTGAATCGAATATCCCGGTTGATGCGGAAGAGAGACGTCTTCGCATTGCCGATGATCGGCATGTTGTGCGCGCGGAAGTACTCCCCCATCGCGTATGCCAGCGCCTTCGATGGGTTGCGTAAGTGCATTTCGTACTCCTCCCGGTGAGCCTCAAACCATTCCTTATTGTTGTTCTTCTTGAGTCCATGAAGAAACTTAAAGGTCTCTTTTGAGAATCCCTCAAAGATGGGAGCGGCTTCGTCGGGGAAAGAAAATGATTTTACTCGTGTCGCCATGGTGCTTCTAAGATGCCGATCGTGTCACCGAGATCCCCGTCGCCCTTCGTGGGGCACAGACTGGGCTTGTCCAAATAAAACAGCCGATGCTAAAAGCACCGGCTGCAAAAATACGCTCATTCGCGATTGCTTACCTGTAGTCCGCAGCGAGATGGCTTGCCTCATCGAGCACGCTATAGGCCTTCTGATACTGACGGTCGTTCTCCAACAGTACCTTGTAATAGACCTCATTGCCGAAGATGGAAAGTCCCATGCGTGCTCGGATCAGCGATGACAACCATGGCTTGTCAATGTTGAACTCGTCCATCTTGACCTCGATCTTCTTGTCCTTTGCTGCCTGGAGGATCTGATCGAACATGGCGTCCGTCACACGGAAGGTCTTTGTATAGTGATCGGCATCGCCGGCGGCTTTGATCTCCATCACGTGTCGCTCGACATAGTTCTCGACGAAATCGCCGATGATGCCTGCCGCGAAGATCTTGCGAGTGCTCAGTTGGCTCGTGTCGTTGCGGACGATGAAGTCTGGCGTTATCCCACCTCCACCATAAATGGTGCGGCCAGCGGCAGTCTTGAACTTCGGACGTGTGGTATCCTTCGAATTTAGATCGTAGGAATGACTAAAGTTATCCTCGTCCTCATCCGTGACCGCAGCGGCGGTGGTGTTCTTCGCATAATGACCACCTTCATACGGCTTCTGAATAGAACGTCCGCTCGGGGTGTAGTAGCGAGAGATCGTCAAACGGATCGCGCTGTTGTCCGGCAGATCGAACTGACGCTGAACAAGTCCCTTGCCGAAAGTCGTCTGCCCGACGATAAGCGCGCGATCGAGGTCCTGCAAAGCGCCGGAGACGATCTCGCTGGCGCTGGCAGAGCTATTATCCACGAGCACGACCAACGGGGTCTTCTCATACGCCTGACCGGGCTGAGATGTCTCCACGTTGTCAAACGATTGCACACGGCTCTTCGTATAGACAATCGTCTTTGTTCCGCCGATAAATTCATCCGCGATAGCGACAGCTTGTTCCAGGTAGCCACCCGGGTTTCCACGCAGATCGAGGATCAGGCGCTGCATTCCCTTGCTTTTCAAGTCAGACAATGCTGCCATCAATTCATTATGTGTCTCTGTGGCGAAGCGTCCGACGTTCACATATCCGGTACTCGGATCCACCATGAAGTGGGCCATTACAGAGTAGAGCGGAATCACATCTCGCGTGATCGTGTAGGCGATCGGCTGCGGCTGACCGTATCGTACGATACCTACCGTGACTTTCGTCCCCTTTGGTCCGCGCAGTTTCTTCTTGACGTCATCCTCGTTCATCTTCAAGGCGCTCATCGTATCGATCGTAACGATCTTGTCACCAGCACGAATACCCAACAGATCGCTCGGTCCACCGGGGACCGGGCCATCGACCGTGATCGTATCGCGGATGATGAGGAAGGTAACGCCAATGCCTTCGAACTTGCCACTGAAGGACTCCGCTTGTTCCTTCACGTTGCGGGGTGGCATATAGACGGAGTGTGGATCGAGCTTACCAAGCAATCCAACGATCGCCGCAGCATTGAGATCTTCCACGTTGACCTTGTCCACATAGTAGCTCTGTACCATTCGCAGAACATCGCTATACTTCTGGACCTGTTCCATGATGTTATCGTCGCTAAAGGCACGCTCGATGCGAGCACCCATCAGCGCACTTACAACAACGAGGCCGACGCCGATCATGGCAAGGCGGCGACGATTATAGATAAATTTTTGCATTACTAAGAGGTTATGTCGGCTGCGAAAACAAACGCGGATGATCCGCCATCCGAATTCCGATGATGAAGTCGTGAGCTACGTAAAAGTTGGTACGATACCGATTGTATGGAAGTTTCGAACAAGGAGTGTGCCGACCGAAGGAATCCGCCGACCTGGATGACGGATCATCCAAATTACTCAACAGCGCGGCTTTTCCTGAAAGTTCGGATAGAATCGGTGGGACACGGAGAGTTGAGGTGAATTCTTCCTAACTCGGAAAAGTCCTGGGGCTCGCACCATGGGCATACAAGTTGCACGGCGATGAGTTCAAAACCATCTATACATGACAGCAACCAATCCCGACCTACCAACGACGCCGATGCAACCACATCCTGCTCCGTCCATTCCTGGCTCGCCAAGCACGGAACCGGCACCCATCCAAACACCGCAACCGGGATCGATCCCTGATCCAACCCCCTCCCCCGGTCCGGCGAACCCAATGCCACAGCCACAGCCGAGCCAGCAGCCGATGCAGGGGTAGGTGTGGCCTTCACCTTCCTTTAGAGCAATTGGTTACTCGCTCCGACTGTACCACTGGCGGCATTTCTCCTACTTTTGTGTTAGGCTGGAATGGCAACTATACTCTTCGTTGACGACGAAGCCTCCGCGCGCGATAATTACCGGACTATTCTGGAGCACTACGGTCACGCCGTGACGCTCGCCACGAATGTTCGCGAAGCCGTTCGCATTCTGGAGTCTCACAGCTTCGATCTTGTCATCACCGACATGCGCATGGGTGCCGAAAGCGGATTAGACATGCTCCGAGAAGCGCACAAGTTAGCGCCTGAGACGGAAGTTATCGTGTTGACAGGGCACGCAGAGCTTGAGAACGCCGTCGAAGCAATGAAGCTCGGTGCAGCGGATTACCTGACGAAAGACACCGAGTATAAAGAGATCATGCTCGTCGTCGAGAAGGCGCTGGAGAAGCATGGGCTTAAGCGAGAGATCGAACGGCTGAGGAAGCGCGTTGGCGAAGATTACGCCTACCATAGGATCGTGGGTTCAAGCCCAGCCATTGCACAATTGCACGAAGTTCTGCGCAGGGTTGCACCGACGGATTCCAGGGTGCTCATCACTGGTGAATCCGGCACAGGCAAGGAGTTGGTCGCCGAAACGCTGCATGTGAACAGCCCGCGACGCGATGCACGATTCGTGGCAATCAATTGCGGTGCAATACCGAAGGATTTACAAGAGAGCGAATTGTTCGGATACGTTCGCGGAGCATTCACTGGGGCGGATCGGGACAAGATCGGTCTGCTGGAGTCGGCAGATCGCGGCACGGTCTTTCTCGATGAGGTCGGCGAGATGTCCGCCGAGACGCAGGTTAAGCTTCTGCGCTTTTTGGAAAAAGGAGAGATCGCGCCGGTTGGAAGCCCGAAGGCCCGCGTAGTACATGTCCGAGTTATTGCGGCGACAAATCGCGACCTCGCCGAGGCGGTTCGCGACCATAGCTTCCGGGAGGATCTGTATTATCGGTTGAAGGTGATTTCCATCCATCTACCTCCACTTCGTGAACGGCGCGAAGATATTCCGCTTCTTGCCGAGGCACTATTGAAGGAACTTGGTGCAAAGTTCAGCAGCGGCGTTAAGCGTATTTCAAAGGATGCTATTCAAGCCCTATCATTATATGACTGGCCAGGCAATGTGCGTGAGCTGAAGAATGTGATTGAGCGCGCATTGATCTTCGCTGATGGCGATTCGATCGAGTTGGAGCATCTCCCCGAGGAGGTGTTCTCTCGCCGAAGCACTGCCTCTGACAACACATACCCAGATGGAACCCGCCCTCTCGATGAGATCGAAACGAACTACATCATCGAAGTTCTCGAACGCAACGGTGGCAACAAACTTCTTACTGCGAAGCAGCTTAACATCGCCACGACGACGCTTTATCGCAAGCTGCGGATGTACGGGATAGAGTAATAAATCTTATCCGCCAGTAGCGATTCGCATCGAACACCTATAGCGAAACGCTATACTGGCATGCTTGCATACCTCGAATTTCGATTGATTTGAGCAAGATTGCTCATAGGCACGTCGTTTCCATAGTGGATTCATGCTCGCGCACAATGGCGAGTTGTGATTCCAATGAAAACTCTGCCTCTTATTGCATGTGCCATTCTTCTTGGTACTGTTTGCACAGCCGCCGCACAGCAGACTATCTTTAACGTGCCGAGTCAAGACGTACTCTCACCCGGTACCGTCTATGGCGAGATCGACGTACCATTCCGTATCGACGCACCAAAGTACGTGGCAATAACTCCGCGCGTGGTTGCTGGGCTTGGATACAATTTCGAGGGGGGCGTAAATCTTCCGGGCTACATCAACCAGGGCGATAAGCTTTGGACGGCGATGTTTACGATCAAACATAGCCAATCTCTCGACACTACTGCCCCGTGGACCCTCACCGAAGGTGCCCATCTCTACCTGCCTCTAACAGCGGGCCGCAGCACCGGCGTATTTGGATATGTGATGACGGGCTACAAGTTGTTCGGCTCGCTGCGGCTTGATGCTGGTGGATATATTGCGACAGATGCGGTCTCCGGGACGGGCAAAAGCGAAGTTGGCGCTCTCGGTAGCATCGAATACACGCTTACGGATTGGCTGACAATCGCGGTGGATGGTTACTCGGGTAATAATGCGCTTAGCTATATCACGCCGGGTCTTTTTGTAGGCCCATTCGGTAAGTGGATCTTCTATCCAGCATACCAGATCTCTAACGTATCGCGAGATGGCGACAGCTATTTGCTCGAAGCGGGATATACCTTCTAACTGGCTATATTTCGATGTCTGCAATGACATTCAGTGACGCTCTCTGGGGGAGTTCTCAATCATCGGTGCTGAGCGCAGGCTGGTTGGAGGATCCCGCGGTCAAGCAACGCGCCAAGGAGATGAGAATGCAGCCCGCGTTCGCTCGTTCAACGCGGTGGGTCGGCTCGGCATACGAAGGTATCACCGGCGACATCGAAACCGCGACGCAGGTTTTGCAAGGTCGTAGTTTTGGAGAAACTCCTAAACGACCTATGGCTAATCGCATCATCGAACGCGGACTTCGTGTCCGCATCCTGACCGGATTTACGCTCGTCATCGCGCTGACGCTGCTTATTGCGGGGTGGTCGTACTACCACATCTCCACGCTCGGCACCGCTGCGGAGCACTTGTTTTTAGAGAATTATCGGAGCATCGAGTACATGCACAAGATGGAGCTGATCCTTCTTGAGACTGGGCAATCCGGTGCATCCGATTTTCAGACGCTGTCGGTAGCCGATGGAAAGATCGCCAATTTGCTTGCGCTGGAATATGCCAACATTACCGAGCGCGGAGAACTCGCCGCGACGAAGAAGCTCGATAATGATTACCATGCGCTGCTGCGACTTCGAGCCGCAGTGGGCACATCAGTCGAGGCCATCCGCACTGCCACTTCTCTCGTGCAGGAAGACTGCGAAGCCGTCCTTCGCATCAACGAGACCGCAATGCTTAGCAACGCCGAAGCGGTGAAGGGACAAGCACAGTTCGCTCGTTACTCAACCATTGGTATCACTGCGCTCCTTGTGAGCGTCGCAATCTTATTGTCGGCGGCTGTGTCGCGCCGGAGCCTGGCGGAATTTCAGGAATTGGATCGTGCCAAGAGCAACTTCGTAGCCACAGCGGCGCACGAACTCAAGAATCCTCTATCGAGCATCAAGACGACGAGCGGAATTCTCGCCGAGGGAATTGCCGGGCCACTCACGGAGAAGCAAAGCGACCTGATCAACAACATTCGGCGCGAATCGAACCGTGTGCTCAACCTTGTGCGCGAATTGCTCGATCTCGCCAAACTCGAAACGGGCACGCTCCAACTCGCCCGCAGAGCGGTGGATGTTGAGACACTTATCGAAAGCGCGACACTACCGATCGCACTCCGTGCTGAAGAAGCTGGAGTAACCATCGACACAGCCGTGATGAAGAATGTACCGGATGTAATGGTTGATCCAAACAAGATGGCATGGGCAATAACGAACCTGCTTTCGAACGCGGTGCGGTATTCCGCCCGGGGCGGCTCGGTCGCAGTCAACGCAAGCGTGAACGAAGACCAAGTGTGGATTTCCGTGACGGACACAGGCAAAGGAATTGCCGAGAGTAATTTGACCCGCATCTTCGATAAATTCGCGCAAGTCGAAGAAGGTGCAATGGGAATGGGTTCTGGCTCGGGTCTCGGCCTCTCCATCGCTCGCGAAATCACGCTGGCTCACGGAGGGCGTATTTGGGCAACCAGTACGCTCGGTCAAGGTTCGACCTTCACAATCGCACTTCCGATCAACGTAAAAGTGTAACACAATCACACTCCAATGGACGACATACTGTATTTGGTGATCATGATTGCCTTCTTTGCGATTTCCATCGCATTCCAGGCATACTGTGATAAAGTCTAACGAAAGGACACTACTATCATGAATGGAATCTTCCTCCTCGCACTCGTCGTCGCGGTGATCGCGTATCTGATGTATGCGCTTCTCTATCCAGAGCGGTTCTAATTATTGACTACAATGACTGCAAACGGTATTCTTCAACTCGTGGCGTACCTCGTCGTGCTCGTGCTGATCACGAAGCCGATGGGAGTATTCCTCACGAAGGTCTTTCGAAACGAGAGAAACTTCCTCACGCCCGTCATGGGGCCGCTCGAACGGCTCATTTATCGTCTCTGCGGCATAAAGCCGGAGAGCGAAATGAAGTGGACGGCCTACTCTGGCGCAGTGCTAATGTTTAGCGTCGTGAGCGCCGTGGTGCTGTATGGCATTATGCGGCTGCAAAACATTTTGCCGTGGAATCCACAAGCATTCGGCGCCGTCGCACCCGATCTCAGCTTCAATACAGCCGTCAGCTTTACGACGAACACGAACTGGCAGGCGTACAGCGGTGAATCGACGATGAGCTATTTCACCCAGATGGCGGGGCTCGCGTTTCACAACTTCGCATCTGCTGCGGTTGGGATTGCCATCGCGGTTGCTGTGGTGCGTGGACTCGTCCGAACCTCCGCACAGACCATCGGCAATTTCTGGGTTGATCTTGTTCGCTGCACACTCTATGTGCTGTTGCCACTCTCGATGCTTGCAACAATTGCGTTCGTGGCATCCGGCATGATTCAGAATCTCGCTCCGTATGTGACAGCTACGACGATTGAAGGTGCGAAGCAGATCATCCCAATGGGGCCGCTGGCGTCGCAAGAGGCGATCAAGATGCTCGGCACGAACGGTGGCGGCTTCTTCAATGCGAACTCCGCGCATCCGTTCGAGAACCCAACTGCACTTACAAGCTTCATTCAGGTCATTCTCATTTTCTCCATCGGCTCCGGGCTCACCTACATGTTCGGTCGCATGGCGAAAGACCAGCGACAAGGCTGGGCGATCTGGGGCGCGATGACATTCCTATTCCTTGCGGGTCTGGTTACATGCTATACAGCAGAACAATCGGGTAATCCAATCACCGAGAAGCTTGGCATCGAACGCACCGCAACCGCAACGCAATCCGGGGGCAACATGGAGGGCAAGGAAGTACGCTTTGGCATCGCACAGAGTGCGCTCTTTGCAACGATCACCACCGATGCTTCCTGTGGCGCGGTAAATTCGATGCACGAGAGCTACACGCCCATTGGTGGCATGGTACCGATCTTCAACATCATGCTCGGTGAGGTTGTATTCGGAGGAGTTGGTGCGGGGCTTTACGGTATGCTGGTCTTCGTGCTCATCTCGGTCTTCATCGCAGGATTGATGGTCGGACGAACGCCGGAGTATCTCGGCAAGAAGATAGAATCCAAAGAGGTGAAGCTCTCAATGATGGCATTGCTTTCGCTCGTCTTCTGCATACTCGGCTTCACGGCGTGGGCTATGGTGAATCCCGTTGCGCTGAAAAGCCTTGCGAACAATGGGCCGCACGGACTGACGGAGATTCTCTATGCCTACACTTCAGCGGCTGGTAATAATGGCTCCGCATTCGCAGGGCTAAACGCGAACACACAGTTCTTCAACATTACACTCAGCATTGCAATGCTCTTCGGGCGATTCTTCGTCATCATTCCGATGCTCGCAGTAGCTGGTAGCATGGCGAAGAAGACTTCGGTCGCAGCATCGCCGGGGACATTCCTCACCAACAACGCTCTCTTCGGCACGCTGCTCGTGATGGTAATACTCATCGTCGGCGGACTTACATTCTTCCCCGCATTATCGCTCGGACCAATTCTCGAACACCTTTTGATGGGAGCAGGCAAGCTCTTTTAATATGGCAAAACACGAATTACATCAACAGAAGAAGCTCTTCGATGGAGCGATCGTCAAGAAGGCGAGCGTTGAAGCGCTGAAGAAACTCGACCCAAGGATTCTATGGAAGAACCCGGTCATGTTCGTCGTGGAGATCGGCGCGGTTCTCACTACGTACTCTTGGGTGCGCGACATGATGTCTCCAACCGGAGGCGAAGCCCTCTTCTCCGGCCTCATCTCTGCGTGGCTGTGGTTCACGGTTCTCTTCGCAACGTTCGCAGAAGCGATGGCAGAAGGCCGGGGCAAAGCCCAGGCAGATGCGCTACGCAAGACGAAGACCGACACCGTCGCCAAGCAGATCGGCAAAGATGGCAACGTCTCACACGTTAACGCAACGATGCTGCGAAAGGGCGACATCGTGCTCGTCGAAGCGGGTGACGCAATTCCTGGTGATGGCGATGCAATCGAAGGAATCGCTTCGGTGGACGAGTCAGCAATAACAGGCGAATCTGCGCCGGTCATTCGCGAGAGCGGCGGAGATAGATGTGCAGTGACTGGCGGCACACGCGTGATCTCAGATTGGCTGAAGGTGAAGATCACTTCGAATCCCGGCGAGACTTTCATTGACAGGATGATCTCGCTCGTCGAAGGTGCGCAGCGTCAGAAGACGCCGAACGAGATCGCCCTGACAATTCTGCTCGCTGGCATGACGATCATCTTCGTCGTGGCGCTCGTTGCATTGCAGTCGTTCGCGACGTACATGCAGAGCCCGGTTTCGATTGTCGTGCTCGTATCGCTATTGGTATGTCTTATTCCTACCACGATTGGCGGGCTTCTTTCTGCGATTGGTATTGCGGGAATTGATCGAGTGCTGCAACGCAATGTGCTTGCAATGTCCGGCCGCGCAGTCGAAGCAGCGGGAGATGTGAATACTCTGTTGCTTGATAAGACCGGCACGATCACCATCGGCAATCGCATGGCGACGGAATTCATCGCCGCGCCAGGAGTTACAATTGAGATGCTGGCACAGACTGCTCACCTTTCAAGTCTTAGTGACGAGACTCCAGAGGGACGCAGCATTGTTGCACTTGCGCAACAATCCGTGAAGGAGTTGCCGGAAGCACTGCGCACCGCTGAGAAGACGTTCATACCATTCTCTGCACACACCCGCATGAGCGGAGTTGATATTGGTGGACGATCCGTTCGCAAAGGCGCAGTGGATGCGATTGCTAAGCTTGCGGTCGGTGGTGTGCCAAGCGAGGTAACAATGGCCGTCGAGCGCATCGCGAAATCGGGCGGTACGCCGCTTGCCGTCTCCGAGGATGGTCGGATACTCGGTGTGATTCACTTGAAGGACATCGTCAAGAGTGGGATGCGCGAACGCTTCGCTCAGTTGCGTGCGATGGGAATCAAGACCGTAATGATCACAGGCGACAACCCGCTTACCGCACGGGCAATTGCCGAGGAGGCCGGTGTTGATGACTTCCTCGCCGAGGCAACGCCTGAGGCAAAGATGGCCCTTATCCGGAAAGAGCAAGCGATGGGCAAACTCGTTGCGATGACGGGTGACGGTACGAACGATGCACCCGCTCTTGCTCAAGCCGACGTTGGCGTGGCGATGAACACCGGTACGATGGCCGCGAAAGAGGCAGCAAACATGGTCGATCTCGACAGCAACCCGACGAAACTCATCGAAGTAGTCGAGATCGGCAAACAATTACTCATGACGCGCGGAGCTCTTACTACATTTAGCATTGCGAACGATGTGGCGAAGTACTTTGCGATCATCCCGGCAATGTTCATGGTGGCATTCCCTGAACTCAAGGCATTGAATGTGATGGATCTGCATTCGCCGCAGAGTGCAATCCTGTCTGCCGTCATTTTCAATGCACTCATCATCATCGCGCTTGTGCCGCTTGCGCTAAAGGGAATTAAGTATCGCCCTCTTGGTGCCGCCGCGGTATTGCGACGAAACATTCTGATCTACGGCGTTGGTGGCGTCATCGTGCCGTTCATTGGTATCAAGGCCATCGATCTGATCGTGGCGGCGTTTGCTATATAGGTTTGGAAAGACTATGAAAACAATTATCACATCACTCATCATGACGGTCGTGCTCACGGTGTTAGTGGGCATCATCTATCCGCTTGCGATGACGGGCATCGCGCAACTCTGCTTCCCGGATAAAGCGAATGGCAGCCTCATCACCCGAGATGGCAAAGTCATCGGCTCATCACTCATCGGGCAGAGCTTTGGCTCACCGCAGCTCTTTCATGGTCGTCCGTCGGCGGCTGGTGCTGGCTATGATGGCATGTCGTCCGGCGGCTCCAATCTCGGACCGACGAGCAAGGCCCTGATGGATCGCATCACACACGACCGCGATTCGCTCCGCGCACTTTATCCTGAACTTGCTGGGACTTTCCCGGCTGATATGCTCACGACATCTGGCTCTGGCCTTGACCCCGACATAAGCGTAGCGAATGCGATGTTGCAAGCGAAGGTGATTTCACGAACTGATTCTCTGCCGCTTGAGACGGTTGAGACGTTGGTGCGCTCGCACGTTCAAGGTCGCGATCTTGGCTTCCTCGGTGAGGAGCATGTGAATGTGCTTGAACTTAATTTGGATTTGCTTGCACACACGAAGCACTGACACCACTGCATGACAGCATCTCTTTCCGTCGAAGATCTCCTCCACGAGATAAAGTACGCCAAGGAAAGCCCGCTCAGGATTTACCTTGGCGCTGCACCGGGTGTTGGCAAAACGTATCGAATGCTCGTAGATGGCAATGCGCTCCGTGCAAAGGGCGTCGATGTGGTAATCGGTTACGTCGAGCCGCACGACAGACCGGAGACACTCGCACAGCTGAAGGAGCTTGAAGTTGTAGCTCCGAAGAAGATCGAATACAAGGGCGTTGTTCTTCAAGAGTTGGATGTCGCGGCAGTCATAGCGCGAAAACCAGAAGTTGTTCTGGTCGATGAGCTTGCGCACACAAACGCCCCATCGTCGAAGCACGAGAAACGATATCAGGACATAGAAGATCTTCTCGAAGCTGGAATCGCAGTTTTCAGCACGTGCAATATCCAGCATCTGGAGAGCGTCCACGATATGGTGGAGCGGATGACCGGCATTGAAGTGAAGGAGCGTGTGCCGGATACATTCTTCGGGCTTGCTCGGGAGATGATCATCGTTGACGTCACACCGGATGAGTTGCAGGACCGTATGCGGCAGGGCAAGATCTATCCGCTCGAACGCATCGAACGCTCGCTCAAGAATTACTTTACCATCAGCAACATCAGCATGTTGCGGGAACTTGCGCTGCGAGAACTTGCCAATGATGTGGAGCAGAAGGACAAGGAGAAGCGGCACGAGACGAACACGCCTGGAACCGCGGGTTCAAGTGAGAAGGTGCTTGTCGCTATTCCCGCGAGCGGCACAGCCAAACGTCTGATCCGCGCCGGTTCGCGAATGGCGGGACGAATGAATGCAAAGTGGATCGTGGCGTCTGTCGAATCGCCGGGCGAGAAGTGGACCGAAGAGGAAGCGGCTGTGCTTCACGAGTCGCTATCCTTGGCGCGAACGCTCGGCGCAACGGTCGTTCAGCTTCACGGGAAGGCCGTAGCCAAGACATTGGTCGCGTTCGCGAAAGAAGAAGGCATCACGCAGATCGTGATCGGTGCGACGCAGCGAGCGTGGTGGAAGCGCATTGTCTCCCGCTCGGTCGTTGCCGATCTGTTCAAACAGGTGGGAGAGATTGGTGTGTATGTCGTGCCGATTCGTCCTGATGAAGTCGGTGATGAGGACACCACGCTGCACGCAACATCCCCGCAGAAGCCAGCCGAGGCACGGGTGCGGTTAACCGATTACATCAAGCCCAACAACATCCTTGCAAATGTTCGCGGCGTTCAAACGGTTGAGCAAACGATCGCACTTCTCATTGACAGATTGATCCAGGTGCATCCTGCTCTGGCCGTTCATCGCTCAGAAATTTCGGAGCTGATACTAAAGCGCGAACGTCTGATGAGCACGTTTCTCGATACTGGCATTGCCATCCCACACTCTGCGGGGTTCGACGCTATTACGGATATTCACGCAGTCATGGCGCTTGTTCCAGATGGTGTGGTCTCCCTCGGTCGGGACGACAAGGCATACATCGTGCTACTGTTTCTCTCACCGGAGGTAGGGCGCTCGAATCATCTCAAATTTCTCGCAGCGATTGCGCGGGTGTTTATTGATAAGACAACAACACGTGAAATAGCTGCGGCGCTGAGTGGTGAGGATGCGGCTGGAATGATCTTGAAGTTGGAATCGACTGGACGGACGACGTGAGTCTATGGACGACAAGTAGTGCAATTTCCCCAGTGGGTAGGTATCTTTCTATACGTGGAAGGCTAACCCTTCTTCCCTTTGTACCAACTGCCTACAGCCTAGTCAACAGAGGATAAAGGGTTAGGCGTGAAAATAATAAAGAGTTAATATCGGTAGAGCCACAAGCCCGAGCCCGATATTAACTCCTTATTTTTTGAGTACTGTGTCGGGGCGACACGATTCGAACGTGCGACCCCCTGCTCCCAAAGCAGGTGCGCTACCAGCTGCGCCACGCCCCGATTTCCCACTGAATTCCACTTGCAAACCCAGAAGGCGAGTGAAGAACGCAACCGGCTCAGAATCGTTTCGAAAACCTTCGGCCGACCCAAAGAAAGGAGCTACGAGCTAAATTTGTAGGGACATTTCACGCCAAAATCGCCAAGGATACCCCAGCGGAATTCCGTTCTCACCGGGGGGCGACAGAATTATTGTATTTTCGTTTCAGCCAACACCTTTGTCAGGTGTCTGGCCAACCCAACTGTCCGTTCTTTATTACTCCTAACGAATCCCTTACAGCAATGCGACACTCAATCTATGCTGGTGTTCTAACAATTGTCATCGTATGTGTTAGCCTGACTTCCCCGATCCGAGCGCAGCAATCCGGCGGCCCCGGTGATGTACCGCATACGATCAGTTATCAAGCAGCCATTGCGGATGCTGCTGGCAATCCGTTGAAGGATGACGACTATGTCGTTACGGTTCGTCTGTATGATGACAAGAACGGTTCGCATAGTGTCTGGCAGGATACCTATACTGTGCACTCCGCGCGCGGCGTTGTGAATCTCAGCCTTGGCGGTGGAAGCACTCCACTTCCAGACGTGAGCAAGTTATCGAGTTCACTGTGGCTCAGCCTTCAGATCAACGGGGGCGCAGAAATTCGTAATGCTGGCGAACTCTCCGCCGCACCTTATGCGCTCAATGTTCCTAACGGCTCCATCACCTCGCAGAAGATGGGTACGGACTACGTTGGTTCGGTCTCCATCAATGGACAGAAGGTCTCTGGCCGCGGGCAGGATGTCAACCTCATTACTGGTGATGGCATCACGGCGGTTGCCGATCCCGGATCGAATTCCATCGTTTTGAAGTCGGCGCCAAGTGGAATTCAGTCCCAAAAGGGTGCGAATGGGCAGACTAATCTCTCGGTCTTCGGAACACTGACAGTAACCAGTTCCACATTCCTTAATACCACAGGCGGCACAACGACAGTCTCCAGCCTGGACCCGAGCAAGCCGGTGAAGACCGATGCGAACAGGGTGCTGGTCTCCGGCGCGATGAATCTGGCTTCCAGCAATGATGTCAGTGGCACACTACCGATCGGCAATGGAGGCACCGGAATCACTTCGGCTCCGTCCACTCATCAATTCTTACGCGATGATGCAGCAGGCCATTGGATGGCTGGCGGCATCACATCTGCGGATATCAATGGCTCTGGCTGGTCGCTCACCGGCAATTCTGGCTCTTCCTCGGGTTCGAATTTCGTGGGAACGACGGACAATCAGGCTTTGGAGCTTCACATCTTCAACGGTGACGCTGGAAACAAAGGCAGTAAACGAGTTATGCGCTTTGAACCCACGGCAGTAAGTCCGAATATTCTGGGTGGATATCAAGGTAATCTTGGCGGATCTGGCAAAGTTGGCATTACCATTTCTGGTGGTGGTTCCTCGGGCTTTGAGAACGCGGCGACCAATGATTATGCGACAGTTGGCGGCGGCGAGCTGAACACTGCCTCGGGTAACGCAAGCTTCGTAGGTGGTGGCTTCGATAACTGGTCTTACGGCGACCAATCTACCATCATGGGTGGACGGGATAACAACTCCCATGGCGATGCCTCGACGATCGGTGGTGGTGCAAGTAATTTCGCGACCAACCAGCAGACAACCGTGTCCGGTGGCCGCAGCAACCAAGCCACAGGGAGTGTCGCAACAGTTTCCGGTGGCGCAAGCAACACCGCATCTGGAGATTACTCCGCTATTGCGGGTGGTCAGGGATTGACCCTCTCCGGCTCTGGAAGTTTTGGTTTCAACGCCAACTCCGGTGGTGCTAACTCGATGAGCGTCTCGGCTGCAAATACTGCCGTCTTCGGCAATACGGATGTCTGGATCGGCAACAACGACGGGACCTTCGCTTCCTCTGCACGCCAACTGCGATTGTACTCAGTTTACGGAACGAGCGGAGCCTATCCAAACGGTACACACTTTACCGCATTTCGCGCGCCCCAGGTTCTCGGAAGCGATCTCATATATACACTACCGGCAACTGGCGGCACGAGTGGTCAGGTTCTAACGACGGATGGAACTGGCATTTTAAGCTGGACAACTGCGAGCGGCAGTGGGGCAGTCTCCAGTGTTTTTGGACGCACGGGCGCGGTGGTCGCGGCCAACGGAGATTACAGCTATAGCCAAATTTCTGGTTTGGGATCTATCGTCACGCACAATCAGGGTGATTACATCGCAAACGGAACGTCGCAGCAATCATCGTCCAACTTCAACATCAGCGGCAACGGTACGATCGGCAACACATTGTCGCTTGGCGGGCCAGTAGTTCTTTCAAATGTGGATCATACTATTGACTTTGGGTACGCGACAGGGTCCACCAAAGGGCATGACATCACGATTCAGTCCGAGGCCGCAGGCGCGGCATCCGCAGGTGGTGACTTGTGGCTCATGTCCGGTTTGGGGGGTGACGCATCAGGCACGGCCGCGGGAGGCACGGGTGGTCTAATTTATGTAGTGGCCAACGACGGCGGCAACGCGAACTCAGCGTTCGCAGCTGGTTCTGGGGGTCCGGTGATCGTTAACGGCGGAACCGGCGGAGCCTCGTTCGCGACTCGAAGTGCAGGTACTGGTGGTGTGGTCTCTGTTGCGGGCGGATCTGGCGGACTTGGAAATGGCGCTTCCGCTCCCTCTGGAAATGGTGGCCAGTTGCTTCTTACAGGTGGAAATGCCACTTCCAATCCTGGCGGAAGCATGGGTAACGGGGGGAATGTCACTATCGGTGGCGGGCAAGGCACCACGAACGGATCCGTCTCCATCCAGACCAACGGTGGTAGCCTGATGATGGGTGGCGCGGCAGTCCCACTCACGATCAACTCCACACACTTCGCAGTAAGCTCATCGGGTTCGGTCTCGGGAGTTACATCGCTCACGAATAACGGTCTGCTTACCCAGATAGGCACGGCGAGTTTTAGCGATCAGATCATCACTCCGCTCGCGGCAGGTGTCGTGCATAGCAATGGCACAGGTAATCCGCTGACCACCTCAGCAGTGACGTTGAATAGCGAGGTAACGGGAACGTTGCCCGTTGCTAATGGCGGAACCGGTTCGAGCACGGCATCCGGCGCACGCACGAACCTCGGGCTTGGTACGATCGCCACGCACGCTCAGGGCGACTATATTCTGAATGGAACAACCCCTCAAGCACCAGCCAGTTTCTCGATCGATGGCAATGGCACGATCGGCAATAATCTGGGACTCGGTAACTCTATCATTTTGGGAGAGGGAGACCATTTTATCCACTATGCCGCCGCTTCGTCATTTACCAACACGTTGCTTATCGCCGCGCAGGATGGCACGACCGCCACACTTGGAGGATCCCTCGTGCTTGGCTCTGGAGTCGGTGGCCAGGCGGGCTCTGCTCTTCCTGGAGGAGCCGGTGGACATATCTACGTAACCGCTGGTGATGGCGGTGTTGCAAGCACGACTGCTGCAGCCGGAACCGGTGGACAAATGAATCTCAATGGCGGATCGGGTGGCGCGGCGGCTGGATCAACAGTTGGTGGCAATGGAGGTGTCGTCGCGATCGCAGGTGGAGCAAGCGGACAAGGTAACGGTTCTTCTGCTGCCTCTGGGAATGGCGGCGGGTTGTTCCTTACAGGTGGCAGTGCAGTTTCAAATCCCGGCGGTAGCATGGGCAACGGAGGTAATGTTACGATCGCAGGTGGTGATGGGACGACCAAAGGAACGGTGTCGATTCAGACGAACGGCGGCAGTCTTACCATGGGCAGCGCGGCAGTCCCACTCACGATCAGCTCAACACATTTCGCTGTAAGCGCCTCGGGTTCGGTCACTGGCGTGACGTCATTAACGAACACTGGGCTTCTGACCCAAAGCGGCACCGCAAGCTTCGGCGATCAGATCATCACTCCGCTTGCAGCAGGAATTGTTCATAGCAACGGCACTGGTACTCCCCTCTCCGCATCAGCCGTCGCGCTGGGAAGTGATGTCAGCGGCACGCTGCCCATCTCGAATGGTGGCACGGGTGCCACTACCGCTTCCGCCGCAGCAGCGAATCTCCTTCCCGACCAGACTGGGAATTCTGGTAAATTCCTGAAGACCAATGGCTCCGGCACGCTGAGTTGGGATTTTGCTGGTGCTGCCTCAGGCTGGGGCGTAACGGGCAATAGCGGGACCACTCCTGGAACAAACTTTGTCGGCACGACCGACAATACTGCGTTTGAGATTCACGTCTATGATGGTGACGGTACTTCCAATGAGGGTTCGAAACGAGTGATGCGGTATGAACCCAACTCTACGAGCGCAAACATCATTGGTGGTTATCAGGGGAATACCGTGGCGGCATCACAAGCTGGCGTGACCATCGCGGGCGGCGGCAAAGACCATTATCCCAATGTAGTTTCTGGCCAATTTGGGACCATCAGTGGAGGATATGGGAATACGATCTCTACTGGAGCTACGGGCGGCACGATTGGTGGAGGTTTCTCTAATACCGCTTCCTATCTTGCGGCTACAGTCGCTGGCGGTTATTCCAACACCGCGTCAACATTAGGTTCTACCGTTGGGGGCGGACATGACAACACTGCCCTCGGAAACTCTGCGACGGTCGCGGGTGGTAGCGTGAATCAAGCGAACGGATTTTCGGCTGCAATTTTAGGTGGATCCAATAACACGGCGGCAGATGATGCTTTTGTGGGTGGTGGTTACACGAATACAGCAAACGGGCCGTTCTCGATGATCCCAGGCGGCGAAGGTTTGACCTTCACCAGTGCCGCTTCCTATAGCTTTGGAATCCTCGCCAACGAAGGATTCCTCACCTATGGCATGACTGTAGCTGCTCCGAAGACGGCCGTCTTCGGAAATATGGATGTGTGGATCGGCAACAACGATAACACCGCTCAGAGCGCAGCGCGGCAGCTACGGTTCTATTCACCCTATGGTACGAATGGGGCCTACCCGAACGGTACGCACTACACCGCCTTCCGCGCTGCGACGGGCATGACGGCCGATCTTACATATACCCTTCCGGCCACCGCCCCGACAGCGGGCCAAGTCCTTTCATCCACTGCTGCTGGAGTGCTCAGTTGGGCAGACGCAGGTGGTGGATCTCTTTCGGGTGATGTCACCGGCACACTCAGTGCAACGCACGTTGCGCTGGTCGGCGGCTCAACGGCCGCGAATGTGCATAGCGCGGAACTGGCGGCAAATGCGGCGACGGACGTGAATGCCGCGAGCACCATTGTCAAACGAGATGCGAGTGGTGCATTCCACGCAGGTGCGATCACGGTTGGTGTCGTTACCTCTACTGGCATCCAGGTGGGCAACAATTCTGGTGGTAACGTTGGCGCAATTTCGTTTGGCGACGGGTTCAGTCATTTCGGTGCGATCGATGCCGATAATGGCTTTACCGCCGACCGTTCCTTCCACCTGCCAGATCAGACTGGGACGCTTGCGCTTACCTCCGATCTTGCGAATACCGCCCTTCACGGAGATGTAACGGGTACCACAGGAGCTACTGTCGTTTCATTCGTTGGCACCTCCTCCGCCTCAAATGTGCATAGCGCAGAGCTGGCAGCAAATGCGGCAACCAGCGCGAACACACCGTCAACGATCGTTCGTCGAGGAGCAGACGGCACGATACACGCTGGCTACATTCAGGGCTCCTCGTTCGAGGCTGGAGATGCGAGCACACATGGATTCTACGTGCTCAACGACGGCGCGACACACACTGGCACAATCCAATTCAACGGCCCGATCTCGCAATCCCGCACCTACTGGTTGCCGGACAATGACGGGACGATCGCGCTGAGCTCGGATATTCCATCGGCCAGCAGCTTCATTCATAATGGAACGACGCTTCAATCGGCGGCGAACTTTAACATTGACGGCAACGGCTCGATCGGTGGCAACCTTAGCATCGCTTCCCTCTCACCCGCGATGCCGGTTCGCGTAGATGCCTCGAATAACCTGGTCTCGTTGCAGATCGACCTGAGCCGTCCGGATAACGTGACGAATGTGCTCGCCGTAAGCAACGGCGGAACCGGCGTGGTCAACACGGGGGCGCACAACGTGTTTGCTGGTCCAACGGGTGGAATCGCAGCACCATCGTGGAGACAACTTGATCCGACAGATATCCCCGATATAAGCGGCAGTTATATCAAGAATGGCTCCTCGACCCAGTCGGGCGCGAATTTCAATGTTGATGGTAATGGCTCGATCGGTGGAACATTGGCATTTCCTGGGACCGACGACAATGGCTCTGTATTCATGGGGCCGGACGGATATGATGGCAATAACGCCCTCAATTTGGATGTGACTGGGGATGGAGATGGCATCATCAATCTCGATATTGAAGGTTCGATGGTTGCCTCCATTCAGAATAGCTACTTCGGGCATCCCGGCATCTCGCTGGCGCCTGGTGCGGCGTTCTACGGAGATGGAAGCGGTTTGACAAATATTCCAACGACCAACAATTACATTCAGAACGGCACTTCACTTCAATCCGGCTCCAACTTTAACATTTCGGGCAGCGGGTATATCGGTAGCCATCTCGGCGTTGGGACGGCGACACCCGCCTCCCAACTTGAGGTTCGCAACGATCAGGATGCAGGTACGGAGGTCTTTGTGACAAATAATTCCAACAGTGGGAATTCCTTCGCCGGCTTCCGGGCACGCTCGACAAGTGACGCATATTTTGGCGTCAATGCGACGAACGCCTCCTCCGGTGCACTCGGCGTCGATCGTGCGTTTGTGTATAATACCGCTAATGGTATTGCCTTGCGAGCGGCAGGTTCTTCGAGTGACATCGCGTTCTCGACTGGCGGCGATGCTACCAGCAACGTTCGTATGAAGATTACGAGCGGCGGGAACGTCGGTATTGGTACGACAACCCCGACCGAGGCGCTCGACGTCGCAGGTAACATTCACGCTTCCGGTACGATCCATAGCGGGAATTCCGTCATCATTGATGGAACGACCGCCACGCGCACGATCACATCGGATGCAACGATGAATGTCTCAACGACTTCGGGTAATTTGTCCTTGCTGCCAGCTGGCAATGTTGGAATCGGGACTTCATCCCCAAGCTCGACACTCGATGTCGCTGGTACCTTGAATACAAGCGGCAATGCCTCGTTTGGCGGTACTGTTGGTGTCACGGGCACCGTGACGGCTTCCGCGTTCTCGGGCGACGGCAGCGGACTTAGCAATCTTACTATCCCTGCGGGCTCGGGTCACTACATTCAGAATGGATCGACGTTGCAAACCAGTGCTACATTCAATATCGATGGGAATGGCTATATCGGCGGCAGCGTCGGTATCGGCACGACGACACCCTCGGCATCGCTGGAAATCGCTGGCTCGCTCCTTGCGAGCGGTACATCTGGGGCTACCCCCGTTTCTGGCGCGGGAACGCGTATGATGTGGGTACCCGCAAAAGCCGCGTTCCGGGCAGGTGAAGTTACTGGGACGCAGTGGGACAATGCAAACATTGGCACGGCATCTTTTGCAGTGGGACATGGAGCTAAGGCAAGCGGCGACTACTCTTCGGCAACTGGTTACCTTACGCTTGCCTCTGGTCAGTACTCCACGGCAGCAGGTCACACGTCTGTGGCAAGCGGCGCGAATTCTACGGCGCTTGGGTACACCGCTCAAGCAACTGGCTACTCCTCGTCAGCTCTTGGAGAGTTCACTGTTGCGAGTGGGAACGACGCAACCGCGCTCGGTGCGTACACCACGGCCGACGGGAGTCATTCGACGGCACTGGGTTACACCGCATCGACGAATGGCAATGACTACTCGTTCGTCTATGGCGACGGCAGCGCGACGACGAACAACGACGCGACGAATCAATTCATGGTACGTGCATCTGGCGGATTCAAACTGTTCGATGATGCCTCTTCATCTCCGGCATTCACACTCTCGGGTGCGACGGCCGTGATCGGTGGCGCGGATGGCGGCACGTTGAACATTGGATCCACGGGTGGTTCGGGTACCACGTCCGCAGGTCATTGGTCGGAGTTGACACTCGATGGCGGTGAGCACGGTGGCGAAGGACCGGTCATTCACTTGATCGGTGGTGGATATGACGGCTCCGTGCCAACGTCGAACCATGTGCATATTGATATCTCCACGACGAGCGCCGTCAATGCCAACGCGTCCATCGTTGCGACAGACGATAATAACTATGGTGCCAATCTGGACTTCCAAACGCTGGTACCGGGCTCATCGAGCAACTCTCTTGTGTCCCGCCTCTATATTCAGGATCAAGGGAATGTCGGCATTGGGACGACGACCCCGGCGGCGACGCTGGACGTGGCAGGAACAGTGAATGCATCCGGCACGGCGACTTTCGCCTCGGATGTCTCAACGGGTGGGCACGTCATCGCTACCTCGAACGCCACGGCGGCCTCTGCCGACGCTGGAGTGACCATCAGCGATGTGCCGGTCTTTATTATTACGGCCGGTTCGCCAACCGCAGACTTCCCGATCTACCTGCCATCGAGCGCGGCCACTGGTGACATGATCGTAGTGATCAACCAGGATCCTGTCTACTACGCGCAATACAATGCGGCGGGGTGGGTCTATCCGCGCAGCTCACGGACGTTCTACTTTGATGGTACCAACTGGCAATAGCCAGCGCCGTTCCAAATACAAAAAGCCCCCGCAAACGCGGGGGCTTTTTTTTTACTGAAGTTCTTGCGGCAAGGCGTAGCCCTCTTCACCATCCCAGTCGAGGTGATGGGTAGCGGTGATGGCGTTGCGATTCAGCGTGCCATAGATATGCGGGAAGAGTCGGCCGTCCTGCATGGAATCTTCCCACTTGATCTCCGGGGTTACGAGCGAATCATCGATGGCTAGCAGTTTCATCTCTTCACTGTACGGAGCCAGAAAATTGGCCACGGCTAAGACTTGCTCTAGCGTGGAACAGTGGATGAACCCTTCGCTCGTGAGTGAGGGTGGCGCGAAGGTATCGCCAGTCAGGTCGCGAGCGAGATCGGTCTCTGTGATAAAGTGATAGATCATGGGGCGTAATTACAGAGGAATATTGCCGTGTTTTTTCCAGGGGTTGGTGTCCTGCTTCGTTTCGAGCATCTTGAGCGCTCGAATGAGGCGCAATCGTGTTTCTGATGGCATGATCACATCGTCCACGTAGCCTCGTTCGGCAGCGATGAACGGATTTGCGAAACGCGTGCGGTACTCCGTGGTCAACTCCTCTTCGCGCAAGACGGGATCCGCGGCCTCGGCGATCTCTTTCTTGAAGATGATCTCGACCGCGCCCTTGGGTCCCATCACGGCGATCTCCGCAGCAGGCCACGCGTAGTTCATGTCACCACGGATATGTTTGGAGTTCATAACGTCGTAGGCTCCGCCATACGCCTTGCGCGTGATGATCGTTACCTTGGGCACGGTTGCTTCCGCGAAGGCATAGAGTAGTTTCGCACCATGTCGGATAATGCCGCGCCACTCCTGATCGGTACCGGGAAGGAATCCGGGTACATCCTCGAATACCACGAGCGGGATGTTGAAGGCATCGCAGAAACGTACGAAGCGCGCGCCCTTTGTGCTGGAATCAATGTCGAGAACACCCGCCATCGAGAGTGGCTGGTTTGCCACAATGCCGATCGACTCGCCATTGAGCCGTCCAAAACCGACGATGATGTTCGTGGCGAAGTCCCGATGGACTTCGAAGAAGCTATCCGCGTCCACGATCTCGCCAATGACGGCGTGCATGTCGTAGGGTTTGTTCGGGTTGTCGGGGATGACGGAGTTGAGAGCAGGACGCGTCTCATCGGGGCTATCCACCCCCCGGCTCCCTCCTCCTCCGGAGGTGAGGGAGGACGATGATTGGGCGATGCTTGGCGCTTTCTCCTTATTATTTTGGGGAAGATATGTAACAAGCTTCCGAATTGCTTCGAGGCACTCCAGTTCGTTCGGCATTGCAAAGTGTGCGACGCCGGATTTTTGTGCGTGGGTGTCTGCGCCGCCTAATGCTTCGCTGGTTACATCTTCGTGCGTGACGGTCTTCACCACGTTCGGTCCCGTTACGAACATGTAGCTTGTGCCTTCGACCATGAAGACAAAATCCGTGATCGCGGGAGAATAGACTGCTCCGCCAGCACACGGTCCGAGGATCGCGGAGATCTGCGGGACCACGCCCGAGGCAAGGGTATTCAACAAAAAGATGTCAGCATATCCACCGAGTGACACAACACCCTCCTGAATTCGCGCACCGCCGGAATCATTGAGTCCGATGATCGGGCAGCCGTTTCGCATCGCCATCTCCATTACTTTCACGATCTTCTCGGCATGCGCTTCAGAAAGCGATCCGCCGAAGACGGTGAAATCCTGGCTGAAGACATAGACCATTCGTCCGTTAATCTTGCCGCAACCGGTCACCACTCCATCACCGAGCGGGCGCTGTTTATCGAGGCCAAAGTCATGGGAGCGGTGGCGCACAAACATGCCGAACTCTTCGAAGCTGTCTTCGTCCAACAGCAACGTTAGACGTTCACGTGCGGTGAGCTTGCCCTTTTTGTGCTGATCGGCGAGGCGCTTTTCGCCGCCTCCGAGAAGGGCTTCGCGGCGATACGCGGTGAGAAGATCGGTCGAGGATTGTTCGAGGGGAGTTTCTGCCATACCAAAAGATCTAATAGCTTGCGTTGAATGCGCCGTTCGTCAATACGCGGGTGTCGTCCGTCGTGCCGTGCGCCTTCATTGTCGCAGTGAAGGTGCCCTGAATGGTCGGAGTTAACTGCGTGATCGTAACGACACAACTTCCCTCCGTAGCATTCGCGAGGTATTGTGTCGAGGTAAGCGCATCGTTGTAGGTCACTTGTACAATAGCATCGCTCGGTGTCGCAACCGTGTAGGGCAGCGTTGCGGATTTCGGCACGGTGATCGTGATCTCATCGAGCGGTTGGCCGGGCTGATCCTCTGTTGCTGTGATGACGTACTCCGTTGAGAAATCCGTCGCGCGAGCACCAGAGGAGATGAAGACAAAATTGCCTTCGCGAATATCTGCGGTCAATGCACCCGCTCTCAACTGATCCTGTGCTGGATTCGTAATCAGACCGTTACATCCTGCCATCAGGAGCACCACTGCCACGTACTTTACGAGATGATGTGATCTTCTCACTCTGTTCCGCCGCGAAATTCTTTTCTTCATGCTTCGATTATTCCACCTCCAAGTAAGTCATCACCTTCATAGAGCACCACCGACTGCCCGGGTGTTATCGCCCGACGTGGTTCGTCGAAGACGACCTTGAGCCGATCACCTTCCAACGGAATTGCCCGAGCGGCAACTCCCTGATCTTTGTAGCGCACCTTTGCGAGGACCCGCATCCCTTCCGTAGGCAGCGAATCGTACTTGATCAGGTTCACATTCCGTGCCACAAGATGATCTGCGAACAGATCTTCATCGTCCCCGAGAATGACGGTATTAGTGAGCACATCGAGGCCGGTGACATAAAGCGGTGCAGGATGTGAAGGCACACTGAGTCCGAGACCCTTGCGTTGACCTACGGTGTAGAATGGCACGCCGTCATGCGCACCAACTACTTCTCCATGAAGCATGAACTTCCCGGTGGGAGCGCGCTCCGCAATAGCGGGGACATTTTCTTTCAAGAATCGGCGGTAATCGTTGTCGGTAACGAAGCAGATCTCGTAGCTCTCCCGCTTTTGAGCGATCGTTAGTTCGTGCTTTGCGGCGATCTCCCGCGCTTCTGATTTCGTGTAATGCTGAAGCGGGAACATCGTTCGATGGAGATGTTCCTCACGCACGGACCAGAGTGCATAGGTCTGGTCCTTCTCAGCATCGGGCGAGCGCGATACGATCATACGTCCCGCCTCATTTCGTAGCTTGGCGTAATGGCCTGTCGCGATATAGTCGCACCCGAGCGCGTCCGCCTTTCGCAGCATAGCGGCCCACTTGATCTCGCGGTTGCATTTCACGCAGGGATTGGGGGTTTCGCCGGAAAGATAGGTCTCTTTGAAATAGTCGATGATCTCCCGGCCAAACTCCTCTGTCATATCGGTGACATAGTGCTTGATACCGAGCTTCATCGCGACGCGTCGTGCGTCGTTGATGCCATCCAAGGAGCAGCAGGAGGTGTCGTAGGCCGTGTTTCCACCAACATCTTCATATTTGTAGGTCTTGATGGTCATTCCGATCACGGAATGTCCCTCCTCCTTCAGAAGCGCTGCTGCCACTGAAGAGTCTACTCCCCCGCTCATTCCTAATAAGACCTTTGCCATTGAATCGCAAAACAGGGTCGCCCCGCAAGGCGTTCGTGCGGGAATTCATTGTTAATGCGTCCTCCGGTGCGGTGGGGTCAGAGTGACGCCATTCATTTTGCCACCCACGGTTTGCACTTTTAGGCCAGAAGCTTCTTCAGCCGTGCAACGCGTTCGGCCCCCAAGGCGCGAATAAGAGGAGACTCGATGAAATCGAGCAGCGGCATTTTCTCCCGTTTGCCACGGGCTCGGCCACCTTTGCATTCGGGTATCTCCTCATAGACGATGGAGTAGGTGTTTTCCTCGAAACTTGGGTAGATGCGAATCGGGAAGAGGTGGCAACTGATCGGTTTTGGAAAGCCGGTTATCTCCCCGGCGCGGTGCGCTTTTTCGATAGCACAGAATGCGATCGGGCCTTCCCAGATGACGAAGATACAATCGCGGCCACGGATGGCGGGGATGGTGAGCGCACCATCGGAATCGCGCTCCCAGATGCCTTTCTTTTCAATTACTTCGAAGGCATCTTCCTGAAGGTATTTCTCCACGACGGGGAAGACGCGCTCTAACTCCGCGATCTCACTTTCGAGGATTGGCGCTCCTGCGGCGGCGGGCATCGTACAGCAGGCACCCTTGCAGGCGCTAAGGTCGCAGCCAAACTGGACGCGCTCGAGCGATGGCTCCACGAGGAAGTGAGCGCTATCGCTATAGACTGGAAGTTCAATGGACGACGGTTCTGGCATGTGACTCCGTTAAGAGTGTCGCGGGGTACTCAGTTCCGCCATGGGATGTTTTCTTCTTCGGAGTGGCAACTCTGCGTTGCAGTTAGTGTTGTATGAATATGAAATACTCCCACCCATTCTTCTTCGCTTCCCTGCTCTTCTTCGCTTCCCTGCTCTTCATCGCCTCATGTAGCAGCAGCGCAACCACGCAGAATCCGCCAAGCTCGCCTGGCGCAACAACCTGGAACTGGGTGAACTCCGAGGGTGGATTTCGTGGCGGTGTCGTGACGCCGAAGACCGCTGGCTACGCGCAGCACTATGTTTTCCGCACGGATAGCACGTTCGACTTCGTCCGAACACCAGACACCACGAAGGCGAGTTGGAGCGGCTCCTACCAGATCAATCGCGCGTACTATCCAATGACCCAGGACACTCAATCCATGATCCGGTTCTATCTACCGCATGGCCCCGAACCGGAAGGCATTGTCCAACGACTGCAGTATCGCGGAAGTGACACCATCCTCATCGGTGAAGCTGCCGCTGATGGGATCATCGAAGTCTATGCGCGTCCAAAGTAATACTCATCTATCGTGAGATGGAGAGTTTCACCACTTTCTCGATCGATCGTTTCTGGCTTCGCGGCGTGGAGGTCATTCGAACAAGATAGGTCCCATTTGGCGTAGCACTCGGCAAGCCGATATGATACTCCCCAGCTCCGTATTCGCCAGTCAATAGTGTTGCCACACTTCTGCCGAGGAGATCGAGAAGTTCGATCAAGACTTTTTCGTGTGTGGGCAGTGTGAAGTGCACACCTGGCTGCGCACCGCTGGTGGTCGATAGCAGTTCTTCCGTTGGCGCAAAGCTTTGAGCAACAGCAAGAGGCGGAGTAATACTCATCGTATCATCTATAATGGCCATCCAGACACTCATATGATTCTTGCCGCTTTGTGCATCGGGATCCATGCGCATCCATACAGGAAACACGCGACGGTCATACGCGGCGAGATGGATGTAGTCGCCGAAGAAGACGGAAGAATCGGGAAGAAAGGCAGACTCGCTGACTTTGCTGTTGGTGAAGGTCATGCCGCCATCAGATGACTCCGCAAGATAGATGTCCGTCTCGCGCGTTGTATATGCGCGGCGGTCGTAGAAGACGAGGAAGATGTGGCCGGTGATAGGATCAACTGTCATGCTGGGGAAGAAGTGGTGGTTCATCGCGTTGTCGGTGTTGACGCGAATCTCCTTGCTCCACGTTGTGCCGCCGTCTTCCGAGTGCATGAAGTAGATATCCGTGACGCCACGGCGCTGGTCGGACCACATGATGTACATTCTGCCGTAGAATGCAGAGGCAGGATTGAGATCGGACATGAGCATTGGGAATCCATTGGCGCGGAAGATACCGGGCACATTGAAATTCCAGCTTCCAGGTTGATCGGCAATGGCTCGATCCTTTCCGAACGTGCGTCCGCCATTGGTCGAGCGGTCGAAATAGATCTTGTCATGGCCAGACCACGCAATACAGACTTCGCCCTTGGCATTCGAGGCGGTCGTTACTCCTTCAACGGTGTTGTTGCTATCGACGCAGTCTCCGCCCCAGTCATCGACGCGTACCCGTTCCGACCAGGTTCGACCACGATCGGTGCTCATTGCAAAAAAAATGCGTGAGCTATCTTCCGGACGATGACTGCCATAGAGATCATCCTCATTCCACGAAGTGAAGATCGTGCCGGTAGATGCACGCGCAGAGCCATCCAGACCCAGCCACGACTTATCCTGCTCGGTCGGCGGAGCAAGACCGATCTGCTCGCCTGAGTCGAATGTCACGCCAGCATCGGTCGATCGCTGGACGACGATACGCCAGAGGAATTCGGAATCCTGCCAATCCTTTCCGGAGAGATGCTCGTAGTAGAGAATGCCGGAATCGTCATACATCAAACAGGGGTCCCCCCAAAAGCCATACTTCGATTGCATGTGCTGCATGTTCCATGCCCATCCGCCGTTCGATGATGTGTAGAGATAGGTGATGTTCGCACCGATGGCAAGTTGGCTCGGGTTACGAGGATTCACCGCGATCGACACCTCTTCGGGATCTGGCGAGACATCCGCCTCATTGCTGACTCGCACGTTTGGATATTGGGCGCGCGAAGGGATTGCTACAACGAGCAGTAGTGCCAATAGCGGGAGGAACAGGATGCGATGCTTCATGGAATGATGGGAGAGTTCAAGGAATATGGAACACGGGATGGCGGTAGTGATTCCCCCACTCCCCCGAACTTCCCCAACCCACTCATCGTTATTCGTCACCGTGGTGCTTTGACCGATAGCTTGCCGCCACAATAAAGAATGTGCTAAAGCGTCGACGCGGAAGATCGTATTGAACCCGGAGCGTCGGCACAGCATGAGTACTTTCATGCCGGTCGGCATGAGTCCGGGTTTTTCTTATTTGATGATGGCCGAACAGAACCCAACGTTAGAGCTTACCTGCACCTACGATCCGCTGAAGGAATTCCTTGCTCATTATGCTGACGCCAAGGCGCAGAAGAGCGAGTTTACTTCGTACGCGAACATGAGCATCGAGGAGAAGCTCAAGCAGCGCATTATTGATGGCGATAAGCTCGGCCTTGATGACGATCTCCGCACTGCGCTCGAAACCTACTCGGCACTGGTCATCATCAACGACATTCTGCTCGGTGGCATGAAGGTTGTCGGAGAGCTTTTCGGCGCTGGCGAGATGCAGTTGCCGTTCGTGTTGCAGTCAGCGGAAACGATGAAGGCCGCTGTGAAATTTCTCGAACCATTCATGGAGAAGGTCGAGGGTGAGCAGAGCAAAGGTGTGATGGTCCTCGCGACCGTGAAGGGCGATGTGCATGACATCGGCAAGAACCTCGTTGATATTATTCTCACCAATAATGGATACCGTGTCGTAAACTTGGGTATCAAAGTTGCGCTTGAGCCATTGCTTGAAGCTGCTACGCGTGAACATGCAGATGCGATCGGTATGTCAGGCTTGCTCGTGAAATCGACGGCCATCATGAAGGAAAATCTGGAAGTGATGGAGTCGCGCAATATTCGCATCCCCGTTGTGCTCGGCGGCGCGGCATTGACGCGGAAGTTCGTGGAGAAGGATTTGCGCGCGCTCTATAGCGGGCCACTCTCCTACGCGCAGGATGCCTTTGACGGACTTCACTTCATGGAGGAGCTGAAGAATCCGAAGCCTATCGCAATCGCTGCGGAAAAGCAAGAGCCAAAGACCGCCGCCGAATTCGCATCACGGATGAAAGCCGCGCAGCAGGACTTCCTTACACTTCTATCGGAGATCGAAGAGGAGGAGTATTTCATTCCTGAATCATTCGGTGCGTGGTCCCTTGCAGAAGTCGTCGCACATATCATCGGATGGCAGAGATTGGGCGTTGAACGACTGCACGTCATCAAATCCGGCGGGCTCATCGTCGGGATCAACTCGGAAGACGTTGATCCGATCAATGCACGGCTTGTGAAAGAGATTTCTCACTCCTCGAAGCAAGCGTATCTCGATGCGCTCACAGAAGCACACGAAGAATTTCTGGGCTTGACAGCAACGCTTAGCGAGGAAGAGATCAATCGAACAGGCGAGGGCTCCTTCCCCATCACCACGTGGCTGCCGCAATTTGCTGACATCCATCTGCAAGAACATGCCGAGAAGATCCGCTCGTGGGTGAATGCGAAGGAAGAAGAGCTGGATAGCGCCACTGGTGCTGATTCGAAGATCGCGATGGCAAGCCGCACACTTCCGTGGCTAAAGCATCCCAAAACAAACAAGTCCGGCGCGGAGCTGAGCGTGGAAGTAGAAACGATGCAAGCGCGCATTGCGGACTTCCCCATCGCCGTTCGCGTAGATACCTCCGGCGGTTCGGAGCGTCTTGTTCGTACCAGCGCAACGCCGCACGATAATCGTGTACCGAACCCGCCCTTCTGGGGATCGAAGGTGGTTGTCGATATTAAGCTGGAGAAGGTGTGGGAATATCTCAATGAAGTCGCGCTCTTCCGCGGACAGTGGCAGATGAAGCGCGGGAAGAAGTCCGTTGAGGATTTTCAAAAGCAAGTCGAGGAAGTGGCGCGACCCAAGCTGAATGAATTCAAGCTGCGCGCAAAGCGTGATCGGGTCTTGGAGCCGAAAGTAGTATATGGTTATTTCCCGTGTTGGTCGGAAGGCGAGGATTTGGTGATCGCGAAGCCGAAGGGACTTTCTGAGTCTGAACTGTACCTGCCCTGGAGCATACCTGGGGGGAGTCGGGTGTCCACGCCCGACCTACGCGATCTCGAAGAGTGGACACGGTTGACCTTCCCCCGCCAACCAACTGCGCGCCGACTGTGCCTTGCAGATTTTTATCTGCCGAAAGAGGAGGCCGAGCGTCGCAATCAACCAGATGTCGTTGCATTCACTGCGGTAACTGTCGGACGCGAAGCAAGCCGCTATACGGCGAAGCTGTTCGAAGCCAACAACTACGCCGACTATCTTTTCATGCACGGCCTATCGGTCGAGACTGCGGAGGCACTGGCAGAATATTGGCACAAGATCGTTCGAACGGAGCTTGGTATTGCTGGCAATGATGCGCCGGAGATAACGCGGCTATTTAGCCAGGGATATCAGGGTTCGCGTTATTCGTTTGGCTATCCGGCGTGCCCGAATCTCGAAGACCAAACCAAGTTATTCGAGCTTATCCGTCCGGAACGCATCGACGTAACACTCACCGAGGAGTTCCACATCGAACCGGAGCAATCCACGACGGCGATCATCGCACATCATCCGAGTGCGAAGTATTTTGCCATAAAATGATCTGGTTCGCGTAGAATCCGGCGCTTGCGCCGCTGCCCGCCGAATTGGGGTGTTCCCCATTCGGCACTCTTCTCGGATTGTCCCGGTTCGGCAGGGTTCATGCAGGGGCTTATTCCCTCTACCTTTGTGAGAAATGATCGGTCATCCCTCACAGGTGATTCTCCAAGCATAATCGAATAATCTACAATGAAGAAATCCACACTGTTTTTGCCGCTCGCACTTGTATTGTTCATGCCACACCAGCGGGCCGCTGCTCAGGCCGGCTTTGAAGGCACCATCACCTGGTCCATCAGCATACCCCAGATGGATGAGGAGTCCCACTCCATGATCATGAATATCAAGGGTGACAAGACGGAGCAAGAGATGGACATGGGCGTTCAGGGGCTCATCAAGACCTATATGGATCGCGGCAAAAAGAAGATGTACGTCGCGATGATGTCCATGAAGCAGGGCATGTCCATGGACATGAACGAGGACGCAAAGAGCACCGGCAAAGATGACATTGAACTCAAGCCAACGGGCAAGAAGTCAACCATCGCTGGGCACGCTGCGGAGGAATACCTGATCACGAGCCCAAAGGGCGACCTCTCGCTTTGGGCCGCTAGCGATTTCCCAGCGGACATCCGTGAAGGGATCAAGGGCCAACTCGGACATAATCCTGGACAAGATTCGAAGCAAAGCCACGCGTTCAAGCAGCTTTCGGATAAGGGATTGGTACCGGTGAAGGTCGAGATGAAGGAAGCAGGCGAAGTGCAGATGTCCATGGAGTTCGTGAAGTACGAAATGAAGAAGCTGGACGACGCCGTTTTCGCACTCCCGACGGACATCAAGTTCAACCCGATGCCAGCGGGCATGGGCGGCCACTAAGCTCACGGAAGAAGAGACCCCTCACATGACCAGATCTTCCACGTTAGCAATCGTATCACTCGGGCTTGGGCTCTCGCTTGCGACGGCAGCACAGGCGCAGAGCAGCTTCGAAGGCACCGTCACGCTCGCGCTGCTCACCCCTGCCGATAGCGTACAGAGCCAGAGCACGATCAACTTGAAGGGCGATAAGATGGAGATCGAGATCGATGCCGGAGTTCAAGGCATCATCAAGCTCTATCCCGATAGCAAGAAGCACACGATGCACATTGCACTAATGGCCATGAAGCAAGGCAGAGAAGTGCCGCTGCCGCCGGAAAGTGTCAGCGACGTGAAGATCGACTTGAAACCGAACGGCAAAAAACAGACCGTTTCGGGGCATGCGGCCGAAGGCTATACGCTCTCAATCCCACAGGCGGATTTCGTGTTGTGGGCGACGAGTGAGCTACCGGAGAATGTGCGCGTAGCCTATGGAAACGCGCTGCCACACATGATGCAGGAGGACGGCAACCTTATCGCGGCGTTTCACCAACTTGCTGCGAAAAAGATGGTGCCGATCAAGATCGAGATCGCCCCGAAAGGCGCGCCCGATCAAAACGCAGCGATCGAGTTCGTGAAGGCAGAACCTAAGAAGCTTGATGGTTCGCTCTTTGAGCTTCCGAAAGAGATCACCTTCGCACCACTGCCGCCTCCGGGTGGGGAACGGCCACCAGGAGCTGAGGGTGCTGCGCATTAAGGAAGTACCGCATTGAGGGTGCTGCGCATTGAGGAAGTGCCGAATTGATTCAGCAGGCCAGTCGATCGACTGGCCTGCTTTTTTATGGTATGTAAAATTCGGCGCTATTCCCGCACACTCTTGAACCGTCCGCTGGTAAGTGTGACCGTGCGAGTTGCATATTCGGCGAGCCTGGTGTCGTGGCTTGCGACAATGACCGAGCGGTTGTCCTCCGTCGCGAGATGTTTCAATAGCTCTATCACTTCGAGTCCCTGATCGGCGTGGAGACTTGCTGTTGGCTCGTCGGCAAGGATGAGCTGTGCGTCGTTGGCGATAGCTCGGGCGATGGCCACCCGTTGCCGCTCGCCTTGACTCAGTTGCGGCGGATAACGGCGGCGAAGTCCGGCGATGCCGAAGCGATCGAGCAGTTCCGTCACCTGTGGTCGATGCTCGCTTCCGCGCGCGATCTCCTCCCCACTTCTGCCACGGCCCTCGCGCTTACGAGCGAATCTTGCAAAGGTGCGGACGAGTTCGATATTCTCCTCTACCGTCAGTGAATCGATCAGCAGGAAACTTTGGAAGACAAAACCCAGCCGGAGCGCCCGAAGCGCTGCAAGCTTCGTTGCGGAGTAGCGGTGGATATCATTGCCAAATAGCCGAATATCCCCCGCCGTTGGTTGTGTGAAGCCCGCAACAAGAGAGAGAAACGTCGTTTTTCCGCTTCCGCTTGGCCCGAGTAGCAATGTTAGCTCTGCAGGACTCGCCTGGAATGAAATATCGGTGAGTACCCTCGTGGTTTCGCCTCCTCCGACATAGTCCTTCGACACCTTTGCGAGTTCGACAACGAATGCATCTTCCATGATCATCGCTCCGTTGATGAAAATACTTCCATTGGATAGATACCCTTGAGCCGACGCACTGCGACGAAGGCGCTAACACAACTCATTGTCAGGGCCACTGTGCACGTGATGGCGGCATCCGTCAACCACAGCTCGCCGGTTATCT
This sequence comes from uncultured Ignavibacteriota bacterium, assembly GCA_903900335.1. Lineage (GTDB taxonomy): Bacteria > Bacteroidota > Ignavibacteria > Palsa-1295 > Palsa-1295 > PALSA-1295. The sequence goes on from CAIUMP010000060.1 coordinate 200,677, forward strand.
CCGGAGAGATCCATTGTATGACCGCCATTAAAGGCAGGATCACCACGAGGGCTACTCCGCAGGAAAGCGACACTATGAAAATCGCGAGTTGAAAGACGATCCTCCCAAGATACCCGGGTGGAGCGCCGAGCGCCTTCATCACGGCGAGATCACGCCGACGCTCCAGGATCATGATCACCAATATCAGTGTCAGCACAGCGATCAGGACCACTGTGCCGATCAGTGCATTCGTATAAAGCAGCGGGACAATACCTGTACTCATTTCTTTGCGATTATTTTCAAGGAATGTGGCACGATCGAACACCGCAACCTCGCCTGAAAGAGCTGCATGAATTCCAGCTTTGACAGAATTGATCTGTGCATCGCGATCGGTCTGCACCATCATTGCAGAGATAAGTCCGGGAACAGCGGTGAGTGCTTGCACATCCTGAAGCGACGCGAAAGCATATTGAATCACGAACATGTTTGCTCCCGAGCAGATACCGACAACGCGAAAGAGCGAGTCGTTGATGCGAGCGCGCTCGCCAAGGCGAAGGCGCAATCGCTTTGCGAGCGCCTCATCGAGTACAACCTCTCCCGCAGCAGCCGGTAATCTGCCCACGAGCAGCGCACTCGGAGCGCCGACACCCGTTGAGAGGTCATAACCCGCAAGATAGACAGTTACACTGTTCGAATCATGCTCTGCGCAGATCGTCGCAAGCAAGAAGAGCATTGGCGAGACCTGCCTCACCCCTGTCACGCGCCTGACCGGATGCGTATTGGACTCAGGCATGATCGACATGGAGCGCAGGATGTTCGTGGAGTGGTTTTGGAGCACCCATAGCTCTGCCTTGTTGCCTGCGATATATTCGATCGCGCCACGCGAGACTCCTCGATAGATGGAAAATAGGAAAAGAATGAGCAGTATCGAAAGTGATATTCCACCAATGGTCATCGCAGAGCGCATTGGCTGCTTATGGATCACACCAAGGGCATAGGAGTTCATTGCATTATGCGGACTGTTGCTTTACGCGAACATTGGTACTTCCACCAGGAGCTTGCCGCGAACGCGGTCGAAGATCTCCTCCAGGTTCGGCCCCGTAATTGTTAATCCGTGATTCTTGAGCCCTATGACGGCCCGCTCTGGCGTTTCTGTCTGTTGAAGCAATGCGCAGACCTCCTCTGCTAACTCACGCGTTCCGCACGGGTAGTTCTGGTGCGTGGCAACGGCTTCCTGCATCCATGCATGCACATGCAGGATGGCTCCAATACCGGGAAATGTACGGTAGATCAATTCATGTTCGACAGCATCAATGGACACACGTGCACACGGGTTGTAGTCTGGTGGTACGCTCACAAGCACGGAGCCAGCTCCATGATCGACGCCGCGTACCAGCAGAATGTCCTTACCAACGGCTTGAAGATCACGTTTATCCACACCACGTCCGGTCATCCAGAAGCTAGAGCCGGGAAGTTCCGGCACCTCTTCGCGAGCGCTGATATTACCATAACTGAGCCCCGTCATTCCGTAGATATGATAGAGATGACGCAAGTCCTCTACGGATAGCACCTCCTTCAGCGGAAATGGCAGCGGCATCGCCCCCAATTCGTCCAATTCGCGGGAGTACTGTCGGATCTGTTTGACGATGGGTGAATCATTCATGAGCCGCGCGGGCAGATCGGTAGTCATCGTGTTTGCAAGGACGTAGTGCGAAGCAACGATAGGCACCACGTGCTCGTAGAGTTGCTCAGCAGTGGTGCGGTCGTTGCCCGCGTCGATAGGCACCTGGTAGTAGCCCGCTTCTGGCGTTGTAAAATAGACCTCTTCCCGCTTCGTCTCAGGATTGATCTGCACCGTGATCAGCAAATTGGAAAGTGTGCGAACGAGGGTGCGGTAGCAGTAGGATCGGACGTTATCGCAGGACTCTTCGATGGCAACGATCGAGACAATAAAGACGGCCTGTGAATTGCGACGGCCCGGCCTCGGTGCGATCGCGTCCGTCGCGTTGAGGATGAAGTTGACTCCCATCGGGCTGGCACTGAGTTGGTGCCCCTGCAGAAGCAGATGCTCGCGGAGCACCTCGATAATGCGGTCTCGCCTCGGTTGCGTGTCGTGTGCTGTAATGTGGAAGCGCATGTTTCTCATGGTGATTAGATCGAATAGTGGTGTTGTGTAGCAGCGTAGCAGGTTTCGTCACGAACTGCCATTTGCTCGAATGTTTCCCGAGTACGAAGCAGCCGGACGCTGTCATCGCTGACGGCCACGATCGCGGGCCGTGCGATATTAAAGTTGGATTCGAGTGAGGTGAAGTACGCGCCGGAATCCATGATGGCGAGGATCTCACCCACGGCAAGATCTGGCATGGGTTTGTTGCGGTAAATAATGTCACCGGCAAAGCATCCGGGGCCGAGGAGCGTGACGGCGTGATCACGCCTGCGGTGCGGCTGTGTGCACGGGAACACCTCGTGGTACTCGTAATAGGTCGGCATGGAAACGGTGCTCAGTCCTCCATCACACACGATCCACGTTTCCTGTTTGGATCGCACTTTCGTGCAGCCGACTTTGAGCAGCAGCAGTTGATTTCTGCTGGTGATGGAGCGACCCGGCTCGAAGAGCAGCAGCGGTAGCGCGTCGTGAGGGAAGTTCTCATGTACGGCCCGAGCAACTTCGCTCGCATAGTGAGTGAAAGAAACCGCCGCGGGGTCGCGATCGAAGGCCGGCAGCCGCGAAAGACTTTGGTAGATTAGCATCTCCAGCGATGTGAACTCACGGCTGGTCGGCGTGGCAAGCCCGCCGCCGACATCCAGCACCTCTATAGCGAATCCCGAAGACTCTACAAGCTGCTTCAATCGAGGTAGACATCTCAGAGCACGCCCAAAATCACGCGTATCGCGAACACCAGTACCGATGTGGAAGTGGAAGCCACGGAAGCGCAACGCCGACTGCCGTGCGAGCATCTGCAGCGCCCGCTCCGTCTCTCCATTCCAGAGATCGAGCCCGAAGCTTGAACGATTCCTCGTGCCCACGCCCGAGAGCCAATTGCCACCGCTCGGGGCAAAGCGCGGATTAATGCGAAGCAGGATATCCATGCTTCCACGTTGTTCCTCCGCCAGCGAACGGAGCAATTCTAATTCCGTTAGGGAATCCACAATGATCATTCGCACGCGCTCATCGAGGCACTTCTTCAGAAAGGCAGGGGATTTGTAGGGACCATTCACAATGATCTCCTCTGAAGAGAAGCCCGAGTGCAGTGCGACTTCGAGTTCGAACTCCGTCATGACCTCCGCACCAAGGCCGGCCTCCCGAAGGATCGTGACAACACCAGGCACAGCGTTGCACTTGAACGGGTAGTGCACACGCGTCGGGCCATCGTAGGCCGTTCGGACGGCATTCTGAAATGCCGCAGCGGTTCGCACCAAACCCACTTCGTTGACGACATGCAGCGGTGTACCGAATTGCTCCGCAAGCTGGTCCAGTTGGTGTCCGTGCAGTCGCAGAGCATCGGAGTCCGAGCTTAGCTCCCAATGCGTAGGTGAGAGAATTGTCTGATCACTCATGGTGCCCTAGCTCCTTCTTGAACAGTGCAAAGGATCGATCAGGGACAAAGCCGAGGCGGTTGGTGTAGTTGAGCATGAACGTGTCATCATCGGAGACCCAGGTGGTCGTCACCTCATCGAAGTTGCGGAAGATCTCCACGTTGCGGCGCAGCAGCAGCCCCATCACGTAGGAGCGCTGGTACTGCTTCTTGATACCGATCGCATAGAAGACCGCGGAGCGCACGAGCTTTCTGTCCCGCTGATAGCGAAGAAAGCGGAGGGGCCCGGTCTTCCCATTCATTATCCGGAGCAGCGGATTGACTTCCTGCATGAGTTGCGTCACGGCCACGGCTTTGCCATCAACTTCCACGATGGTCGTCAGCTCTGGCTCCGTGACGTAGCGGAGATATTTTGCGGAGAAGGCATATTCGGCTTGCGACACATCGTGAAAATAGGGATTCGCAGCGAAGGCATCATTATAGACTTCCCGTATCTGTTCGAGATCGCGAGCAAGGTCATTCATTCGAAGCGAACGAACGGTGTACGGAGGTTGCACTGGCGTAGGGGCGCCCTCACCGAAGCGCCGCTGAATGACTGCGGACCAACGTGGCAGGCGGTATGTCTTTAAGCGCTTTGCGATGCTATAGCCCGCCTCACAGAGCAATGCAGGATAGTACTCAGGATTGTACGTCTCGAAGAAGTGAGGTGCGCAGTCGAATGTGTCCATCTTGATGCCGAGCTCGGAGTAGTAGTTCGGATTGAATGGACCTTCCAGATGCGTAGCCCCAAGCGAGCGTGCATAGCGTTCGGCGGCGATGAGTAGGTGACGCGCAGCGTCCCTATCATTGATGGAATCGAAGTACCCGAACAACGCGGTCTTGGTCCCCGCTGCATCCCGCTGCTTCGGATCCAGTATGACGATCATTCGTGCGACTGCCGCACCGTCCTTGTAGCAGACAAAGCGCTCTTGCGTTGCGAAGGAGAAGTACGGGTTCTTTGCTGTATTTAAGGTACGTCGCACATCGGATGTGATCGGCGGCACCCACAACGGGTCATTTCCATAGATCGCTTTTGGAAGGCGGAGAAAGTCCGTCATCACACCACGATCCAGGCCTTGCCGAACGGTATAGCGTTTCATGACGCGAAACCCTTTCTCACGTGTTCCACATGATAGTTGCTGTAGATAAAGGAGAGGTCCCTACGCGCTAATCGCTCTGCGAGTGTCACGTCTGGTACGATGCTCGTGGATAGCGAGTCCGGCCGGGAACGTGGAACGAGTAGGTTCCGATAGGTCAGCGTTGCCCCTTGGCGCGCGACACGGACCGTCGAGCGAAGAAGATCTTCAAAGGCAGCGACCGGCATCCACTCGAAGATGTTCGTGAAATTGAAATGTGTGATCCTGTTGTCCGCAAGTGTTGCGAAGTAGGATTCGCAACTGTCGCTAATGATGGTGATACGATCCAGGCGCGCGCGTATTGTGTCGAAATGCTCTTTGCGCAAGTACATGGGAAGCGCCATGGGCTCGCGGAACGCCCCGAGCATGATGTAGCTCAGAAATGGATTAACGGGTGGCATGGGAAGCTCGGTCAGCGCGAAGCGCACGCGATGCTCGAAGTGTTTACCGAAGGAGAACTTCTCACCAAGCTGCGCAAAGAAGGCTCCGTCAAAGAGCATCGTCATTACGCGGCGGCTGAGAAAGAGTGAGAGAAAGAGCTTCCAGCGCAGCGTCATCCAATGATCGCGGTAATAGGCCGTGCGCTCCTGCGCACCTGTCCTCTCAAAGATGCCTTCTATCTTCTCCTTGCCAATAAGCACGGTGAGCACCCTACGGAGCATCTGCATGTAGCGTTCGAAACGACCAGAGTGCAGAATGCCCTTCTTGATCTCCTTCGCTTTTGTGTCCCAATATCCGCGCGCATCCGCGGGGAGCTGGCCGCGAAGCGTTGCGTACATCGCGAGCCGATCAGCGCAGGAGCGAACCCCCATGAACTGCAGCAGTCGCGAATAGTCGAGCGTCCGGAAGGCCGCGATCTTCAAGTGCAGTAGGAAGTTCTGATGTGGGTTGAGATCCAACGCGATCACTTCCATCGGATCGTCGAGAAGGAAAGCGAGCGCGTTGCATCCCCCGGAAGTGATCGTAAAGACCGTCGAGTCCGAGCTGATCTGAAATGCTTCTCTATCGAGAGACGGATCTTCCCAGCAGGATGCGTAGAGAACGTTGTCAAATACTTTAGGCATGATGTTCCTCTCCGAGATGTAGTGGTTGCGCACGATGAAAATTGAATGTACCCTTCTTGGTATGTATGAATGCCCAATCCAATAGCGTTGGAAGCCCAATGACGGCAGCGTGCCAGAAGACGTGACTGCGTGATGCGGCAACGCAACCCAGGATGTACATCACGTACGTCGCGTTGTGGCGAATGCCATCGCGCGTGAAGGAGAACTCGCGCGACGCCTGCATCAGACCACGCACACTTCGCAGCGACGGAATGATGCGCGGCACACGCCGAGTGAAGTCATCGAATGCGCGCCCGTGACGTTGCTTTAGAAACCGCTCCTCATAGCGAATGAGGAGACTGTAGTGGATGAAGAATAACAGTGGAAGCAGCAAGCCGGGAAGCCCGAGCGGCAGACCTGCTCCGGCAACTGCGATGAGATCTGCGAGATAGATCGGGTTTCGGACGAGATGATATGGGCCGCTTGTCATCAAGCGATCTGTTTGAACGGGAAAGGCCATCACTCGATCAGAGGTAAGCTGCGAGCCTGCCCACATGCGCAACAGTGTCGCGACCAGCATCAGGGCGGCCGAAACAAGATAGGCGATGGTGAGAACGTTGGAATGGTCAAGCCGAGTAAGCTGCCCAACTGCTTGCATGAGCGGATCCCTTGTCACGTCCCGCGCGGCAAAGAACAGACAGACGACAGCTACGATCAGAAGCGACGCGAACATTCGTGTTTCGAAGTGTATCCGTCGGATGGAGGTGAAGTGCATTGTCATTGGATTGAAGTGATTGTTGGAGCACTGACACGCAGTGCCGAAGGAAGTATTGAGACGGCGCATGGTGTCACACCCAGGAGCTCGCCGTCGAGCGCAACGGCGACGGGCGTGTCCGAGCCGATGTGCAGTGATGGACCCTGAAATACATCGACGCTGGAGCAGTTGACGTGCATGCCCGAATAGATCTGGGAAAAGGTATGAACCTTGCGAGGAATAGAAGTTTGCTTAAAGCATATCGAGTCTAGCAGGCCATCATCGAGTTTCGCACTCGGTGCAAGTTGCATGCCTCCGCCAGTGAAGCGCCCATTGGCAATGGTAATGCCGAAGTAATTACCTTCGTACATCCGCCCATCAATACCTATCCGTAGCGCATGTCCCCGACGCTGTGGAAGTACGCTTAGAGCGGCCAGCCCGAAGCTAAGTGTGCCACCAAGCCGCTTGAGTGCTGGGACGGTTCTCCGAATGATCTCCGAGCCTACCCCGATCTCGCACTCGTTGATGAAGTAGCGTGTGGTTGGTTTCGCGGTGGATGTGCTCGCTTCGAATGAGACGACTGCTACATCTATCATACGCGTTCCGCCAGAGGCAATGACATCCAGTTGTTCATGGAGAGATCGAGGCAATCCGATCGCTTGTGCAAATCCGCAGCCCGTACCTGCGTTGACAACTCCAAGCGTCACAGCACGCCCTGACGAGACGATGCCGCTCATGACCTCATTGATCGTCCCGTCACCACCGACGGCAACGATACAGTGTGCGCCAAGCTCCGCAGCACTACGCGCGGCGCTGTGCAGCATGCCGGATCCGTTTGAACGAACAAGCTCCACAGGCCCGAGACCGCGTGACTCTAGACCGCGAATGATGGGGCGTTCCAGTTTCCCGGCACTTCCTGCGCCAGCGACCGGATTCAACATGACATGGATACCTGCTTTCATTTCGCCACTGTTTGTTCGTCACGAATAGCGTGCTGCTATCGAGGACAAAAATAGCGGATGGGGGCAGAGGAATTGTCATGGAAATGTCATCTTTGCGAATGCTCTCACATTTGCACTGCAATGCAGAAGGGATGTATGATCGCTGTGCAAGGAGATCCGTTGTGACGACACCATGTGGAGTTCACGAGGAGGGGCTAGGGTCTGAGAAGGAGATCGTCAACGTCTCCTCTACAACAACGACACTTGCAATCGTGTGAAGGTTAGGTAGAATGGTTTCTATCGGACCGCACGATTCATCAACACAACGTTTGTGCACCTAGGAGCCAATCGCTTCAGGTCTTCATATTCCTCATTCTTCGGATCACATCCCGACTCAGCCACTCGTGCTTTTGACAGCAGCAGCGAACCCCGCTGTTCGTCTCACGACCTGGCGAATTTCGGATGAGCACTGGCATGGCGTGCAATTCACGCTGGCGCTCCTCTTCGACGCATGACACAGCACATAAGAGGCGTTTGGCGCCTTCTACCCAATCGGGATAGACTATCCCACCCTCAATTAAATTCGCGTTTTCACGCCGCACGCACGCACCGCACACCACCCACTCGCTGCCTCGAACAACGTGAAAGCGCCGGAGGCGACCAGCAGCAAGCCGAGCCAAACGGAAACCGTAAAACCGAATGCCGCACCAATAAATAGGACCGAAGCGAGCACTCCCCTAACGATCCGCCCCTTCGTTTCAAGGTTCCGAGAAAAAAAGCTGTTCATATATGTCATCTGATTTTATTTCTGTATTGGCTTGCGTAACCCGTCGAGGATGAGGTTAAGATCTGAGAGGCTGTGGGCTTGAAGACTCGTAACTTTATCTACCGTCTTCTGAAATGCTTCAAGTGCACGCCCACCAATGATGATCGCGGATTCGGGCGGCAAGTAATGTCGCAGCAGGAGCAGTTCCTGTTCAAGCGCAGGATCATCTTCCGGATAGACCAAACTGAGCGCGACCGCCCGAGCGCTATTCTGAAGCGCGGCACCGGCGATCTCCGCAGCAGCCAGGCTCGCACCAAGATAGATCACACGCCATCCCAAATTTGTCGCTGAGGCCCCGACAAGGAGTGCCCCCAATTCGTGCAGTTGTCCAGTCGGAGTTGCGACGATCAACACCGGTGAGATCTCCGACGTGGCAAACCCCCTTGCGGCGTGTGCAAGAAAAAGTCGAACAACCGACGTTGCAAAATGCTCGTGAGCCGAAGTGAGCGTTCCTTCACGCCAAAGCACTCCGATCTGTTGGGCGAGCGGCGCGATGACGAGCTGAAGCGTCCCCTGAAACCCGAGTTGAACAGAGGCTGCTTCGAACTGCTGCTCTAAAGCCGGTGCATCGAATTGTTGTACGGATGAAAGGCAACGATCCAGGATCTGCTTTGCCGCGGCCATGGGCTTCTTGGTGCCCGTTCTTCTCTTGGGCAGCGCACCTGCGTTAGCATTCTCTCGCTCGCTACCATTTTGTACGGGTGTTACCTGATGTGCCTGCCACAACTTACGAAGTTCCTCTGCAGAGAGTGCCGCAACATTTCCGATCCGATAGCCAGCACCGGTCAGTTCATTCAGCATTGTAAGCCGCTCGATCTGCTCGTCTGAATATAACCGTTGATGCGTGGATGTTCGTGTCGGCTCAATGGCACCATACCTCCGCTCCCAAACGCGAATGACATGGGTACTCAGGCCCGACCGCTGGGATGCTACTCCGATGTTGTGAAATGCTTGGCTCATATACCTGTACAATTCATAGACAAAACATAGAACGTTTTTAGACGCTACTTTTGTTCATGGTTCAAGACGCATAATTAAGGCCATCTAGATGAATTCGACAATATCGGCCGATGTGCGTTGGCGTTTTGTTATTAGACAACACATAGACAGCCTGTTTCGCTTCAACGAAAGCGAGTAATCAGACTTGTTTTCGCTGAGACTCCATTTGGAGGCTCACGGAGGCGAAGCCAGCAGTTCTGGCTCGGATACAGGCAGTTCATGGGCGGGACGGAAATTAGAATAGTATAGTCATGACCAAAAAAGCGGTAATAATCGGAGCCGGTCCTGGTGGGCTGGCGTCAGCCATTCTTTTAGCTGCAAACGGGATGCGGGTTACCGTTCTCGAGCGACTGCCAATGGTCGGCGGAAGGACATCGAGCATCGAGGCCGAGGGATTCAAGTTCGATCTTGGTCCGACGATCTTCATCTATCCAAGAGTTCTGGATGAGATCTTCCAAGCTGCGGGCACGAGCCTCTCTGCTGAAGTGGAACTCGCGCGACTCGATCCGCAGTACCGCATCATGTTTGGAGCAGGTGGGGCATTGAACTGCACTCCGAATGTCTCGGCAATGGAGCGAGAGATCGCAGCCTTGTCACCTGAAGACGTGCCGGGCCTGCGACGATTCCTTGATGAGAATCGGACCAAGCTCGAGGTGATGAAGCCGTACCTCGAGAACCCGTTCTCTGGCCCGGGAGATATTCTCAAGATGGATTTGAGGAAGATGTTGCCGTTGCTGCATCCGACCCAATCCACGGAGAGCTATCTCCGACGATTTTTCAGTGACGAGCGCGTGCGGCTGGCATTCTGTTTTCAGTCGAAGTACCTTGGAATGTCACCGTTCCACTGCCCAAGCCTCTTCTCAATACTCGCGTTTCTGGAGTACGAGTATGGCGTATTTCACCCTATCGGCGGATGTTCGTCACTGACGGCAGCCTTGGCCAGGGTGGCCGAACGCCTCGGAGTGGAGATACGACTCAACGAGCCAGTAGAGGAGCTTCTGTTCGCTGGAAACCGTGCCATAGCGGCTCGAACAAATACGGCCACCTACCACGCGGACTCGATCATCATGAATGCTGATTTCGCACGTGCGATGGAACGCCTGGTGCCAGACAAGATGCGCAAGCGTTGGACAAATAAAAAGCTGTCGAAGAAGAAGTACTCATGCTCCACGTTCATGATGTATCTTGGGGTAGAGGGCACCTTCGATCTCCCGCATCACACATTTCACATCGCCGAAGATTTCAAACGAAATCTTGATGAAATCGAGCGGCAGCATATTCTGAGTGAGGATCCTAGTTTCTATGTACAGAATGCAACCGTAACCGACCCTTCGCTTGCACCGGCGGGGCACTCTACGATCTATGTACTTGCTCCAGTGACCCACCAGCATCCAAACGTGGATTGGTCGAAAGAACGCAAGCGCTATCGAGATCTTATGTTGCGGCAGATCAAGAAAGCAGGATATGATGTCGACCCGTCTCGCATTCGATTCGAGCATGTCGTGACTCCCGATGACTGGGATTCGAAATACGAGATCTATCGCGGTGCAACCTTTAGCTTGGCGCATTCGCTTGACCAGATGCTGCACTTGAGACCGCACAACCGATTCGAGGACGTCGATGGTGTTTACCTTGTCGGCGGCGGGACACATCCAGGCAGCGGATTGCCGGTCATTTTTGAAAGCGCAAGAATGAGCAGTAGATTGATACTTGAGGATCTTGGCATCAGCGAGTCTTCCTACGTTCCATCGACTTCGTCGGGAAGTCTTCGAGGCACAGAAGTACGTGCCGCACACAGAAGAGCATCTCAATTCCAGTCATGACATCAGCTGAGAACCTGGCACCAGAAGCGGCATCCGAGCATGCACTTGGAACCGCCAGAGACGCGCAACAACGTTGGGCGCTGACTCCGCTGCGCGACCGGTTATCAAAGATCCGGACTCTCCGAGGTTTGATCGCGGAACACTGCTGGGAGTTAGCAGAAGCCTCTGCGACCGTTCGTCAGCGTCCCGCGCAGGAGATGCTCACTGCGGAGGTACTGCCATTGGCGGAGGCCTGTCGGTTTCTGGAACGGGAAGCTTGCGCGATTCTTGCCAAGCGCCGCGTGGGCCGGAGCGGATTGCCGATCTGGCTCGCCGGAATTCGGACGGAGGTTCTGCGTGATCCGCTTGGAGTGGTTCTCATCCTCGGCCCAGGCAACTACCCACTCTTACTGCCGGGAGTCCAGCTCATTCAAGCGTTGGTGGCCGGGAATGCCGTGTTGCTTAAGCCAGCCGCTGGTGGCGTTGAGGTCGCTCGTGTGCTTCTTGATCTACTCCTTCGTGCCGGCTTCGAACCTTCGCTCGTCACCTTGCTTCCTGAGACGACGGAAGCCGCACGAGCCGCAATAGAATCCGGCCCTGACAAAGTGATCTTCACTGGCAGCGCGGCCACTGGCGAAATCATTCTTTCGCAACTTGCACGCCATCTCACTCCCGCTACAATGGAGCTTAGCGGTTGCGATGCCGTGATAGTTCGTGACGACGCTGACATTGTCCTTGCTGCAAAGTCTATCGCCTTTGGACTACGACTAAATAACGGTGCGACCTGTATGGCGCCGAAGCGTGTGTATGTCTCGCCATCACGAGTCGAGGCACTCAAGTCAAGACTGATCGAGGAACTTCAGTCTCGACGAGTTCAGAACGAGGTAGGTGACATTTCGAGTCTTGTGGGCGCTTCTGTTACACGATCGCCACAGCAGGAGCATCTGTTTTCCCTTGTCATGGATGCGATATCGCAAGGGGCAACGATCATTCACGGAAGTCTGCAGGAAGAAGGCATCCCTACGCTTCCTCTCATACTTGCTGATGTCGCACCGTCTTCCAAGCTGCTTGGCGACGACATATTTCTGCCAGTTCTCGCGATCGTAACTGTCGCAACTGAAGACGAAGCGATCACACAAGTCAATGCCTGTTCCTTTGCTTTGAGTGCTGCCGTATTTTCTCGCGACGAACATGGTGCACAGGACGTCGCTTCTCGGATTCGCGCGGGAGTTGTGACCATCAATGATCTCATCATTCCTACCGCTGATGCTCGCCTTCCCTTTGGTGGACGCGGTAGAAGCGGTTTTGGCGTAACACGCGGACGCGAAGGCCTGCTAGAACTTACGACTCCCAAAGTGGTCACAGTTAGTCGAGCGAAGTTTCGTCCGGCGCTCGAAGTACCGCACCCGCACGATGCTGACATGTTCGAAGCCTATTTCGGGCTCTCGCACGGACGAGGAATAGGGCCTCGTTTTTCTGCGCTCTTGTCGCTTCTCAAGAACATCATGCGACGCGCAACCACACAGTCAACGGAGGTGAAATGAAGCCACAATTAGCAGAACGCATAGGTGTCATTGGCGGCGGTCTCGGTGGGCTTGCCGCAGCATGTACGCTGGCGGCACGAGGCTACCGCGTAGTGCTATTCGAGCGAAATTCCTGGCTCGGAGGAAAGGCAGCGGTGCTGGAGAGCTCGCTTCAATCTGGTGCTATGCCCGGTTTTCGATTTGATATGGGTCCGACCATCCTTACGGTCCCATCCGTTCTTCGCCGGATCTTTGATGAGGCAGGCCGAAGAATGGAAGACTATCTCGAACTCGTCCGGCTCGACCCTCAATGGCGCTGTTTTTTCGACGATGGCTCTGTGCTTGACCTCCATCAAGAGACCAACTCGATGATGGCGACGCTTAATGCATTCGCCCCTGGCACAGAGTCTGGAAAACACTATCACGATTTTCTTGAATTGAGCCGGCGACTTCACGACATATCCGAACGACATTTCTTCTACAAGCCTATCGGCGGATTGCGTGACATGTTCGACCCCAAAGCCTCCTTTGATCCCAAGATCCTTGGTGACGTGATCGCGATGAGGATGGGAAGCACGGTTGCAAAGACGGTTCGGGATCTCACTCCCGACCCGCGCGTGGCTCAAATGCTCGATCATTTCACGCAATACGTTGGCTCCTCTCCGTATGGTTCTCCTGCGGTACTCTGCGGTATCGCGCATATGCAGACCTCGGAGGGGGTGTGGTATCCTGTCGGCGGGACGCGGGCCGTTCCGTTGGCATTGGAGAAGCTCGCGCGTGAATTAGGGGTCGAGATCCGGACGAATACAGGTATTGCTAAGATTCTTTCACGTGGTGGAAAAGTCACCGGCGTCCGCACTACCGGCAACGAAGAGATAGTGCTAACGGCTCTTGTCTCCAATAGTGATTCGGTTCTGACACATCGGAATCTGCTCGGCGGTTCGGTCGGAGACAAATTTGAGAAACGACGTAAGTATGAGCCTGCGTGCTCGGGAGTCGTACTCTATTTGGGTTTAGATCGGGCGTATGAACATCTCGCGCACCACGATTTTGTCTTTAGCAAGGATCCCGAAGAAGAATTCGATTGGATATACAAAAAAGGTGAGCCTGCACCGGACCCCACGTGTTACATCGCGGCGACCACCCGTACGGAACC
>CAIUMP010000061.1 GCA_903900335.1 uncultured Ignavibacteriota bacterium
ACGGCGGATTCCCCACAATCGCATCGAACCCACCTCGCTGCATGACCTCCTTGAATGCTGACTGGAAGCTGAAGGGCTTGATGCGCTTTTCTTCGGCGTCGGTTAGCGGGAAGAGATCGGCAATATCGTACTCGACGAGGGAGTTACCGCAGACGATGTTCTTCGAGAGATCGGGTAGAATTTTGGTGCGCTCGAATGTGAGCTGGCTCGCCCCGGCTCCGCTTTCGGATTCGAGAAATTTGAGGAAGAGCGAAAGCTGCGCGACCTCCACGGCCTGCGGGTCAATATCGACGCCATAGATATTATCGAGGAGAATCTGCTGCTTCTGTTTGAGCGATAGCGCATAGACTCCCTTGTCCAGCGTGATACATCCGGCCTTCTTTGCCTCGTCCGGGTGCTCGTTGTACCAGGACTCGACATGATGCAGCACGGTGTCATACACTGCAATGAGGAATGAGCCGCTGCCGCAGGCGATGTCAGCGAAGCGGAGTTTGGAGACTTCTTTTGGTGCGAGACCCATGCCTTTCGCGTCTTGCCCCACCTCGGTACGAGGAGGGGTCGGGGGTGGAGTCTCGATTGACGCGGTTTGTCCACCCCCCAGCCCCCTCCTCGTGCCGAGGTGGGGGAGTTCGGGTCGGGCTGTGCCCTTCAGTATTTTGCCGACGGTATTCGCGACAATGTAATCCACAATATACTTCGGCGTGTAATACACTCCACCCGCTTTGCGGACTTCGGGTTTGTACTCGATGTCCGCGCGCTTGGCTGTTGCGGTAACCACCTTACCAAGAAATCGCTCGTAGATCGAACCGAGCAACTCCACCGGAATGTAGCTGAATAAATACTTCGAGTTGTGATGGGAGATTTCCGAACAAATCTCCTGAAAGACTTTCTCATCCGGCGGCGAGAACGAGGGTTTATCCACCTCGTGCGGTTTGAAGACGACGCCGTTGTATTTAACGTCAAGCTCTTTGCTCCATCCGATGAAAGATTTCCACGCGCCGCCTTTCTTCGCCGCTATTTGATCGACAATGTAATCGGATTCGATATTTCTATCTTCCAAGAATCGGATGAAGACGAGGCGATCAATTACTTTTTGCGTTGCTTCCGTGAGTGCTTCGGCATCCAGCGTTTCGTCCGATTTCTTGAATGCTTTGGCGAGTTTGCGGCGGTACTCTTCGAGATCATCGAGGAATTTGTCGTCAGTCGGTCGCGCCTCTTCCTGCGTGAGTTTCGCAGCTCCTTTGCCGCGCTGCTTCGGCTGCGCACCCGCAAACTCTTTCAGTTTTCCGGCCTCAACTGCCTCTCGCGAAAAAAGCCAGTATATGTCGGCGAATTTTTCGCGGTCGAGATACTCCTTGTAAGTAAAGATTTTGATTTGCGCCGACGGGTAACTCTTCGCAGTATGCGCCTGGTAGCGACAGTCGATAATATGAAATTCAGCGAAGCTAGTTAAGACGCCAATCGGTGTTTTGGCAGAATTTCCATAGCGAACAAGCTGAAAATAGTCTTCGGTGTTACCGAGATCGCGTGAAGGCTTCTTCGCCTCGGCAAAGAAGACGAAAGTCTTGTAATCAGGCTTGATGTGGAACGCATAATCCGCGCGGCGACCGGACGAGTTGCTGTCCGGGTTCTTCTCGACCTTGACTTCCTGCTCGCGCGGGTTCGTCTGCTGGCGGTGGTGGACATCCCACCCGAGCGCGATAAAGAACTTGTCGATGAAGTCCGTGCGCACTTCGGACTCCTGATATTTTGGCAAGAGATACTCCGCTTCGTGCTCCGCGAAGAGGTGGACTAATTCGGAGACCTTCTCGAATGCGGCGTCGAATGTTGTGGGCACTGGGTCAATCGGAAAAGTGAATGGAGAGTTCGACTCCGTAAATGGACATGCTCTTTATGCAAGTTATTGTACGTCTTGAAAGAGTCCGGGGCGAGTAAGAGTTTCAACCAACCGTCGCGACGAACGCCTCCCCTTTCAAACTGTTTTGCACACTTCATTCCTGCTCCTTCGTAGGAAATCTGCGAAGTCGGGCACAAAACCTCTCTCCGTTTCTTTTAGGGTGTGTGATTACATTTAAGCCATCCAACTTCGTCGTCCTGCTGCTTTTGGGCGCATTGGCCATTTGGCCAACCCAGTCCCTCCGCGCCCAGGGGCTGGAGAAGCGCCGCAGCGTCCCGCAGCGCGGAGCAAAGTTCGGCCTGCAATCGGCAAAGGGGAATGCGATCTTTGCTATCAAGAACGTAGATATTACACACTTCCCCAACATGGGGATCATCTTTTCTGCGGTCAATAACCAGAATGATTTCATCCGAACCTTAAAGAAGGAGGACGTTGTCGTTATGGAGAATGGCGAGCAGCGGCCCATTCTTTCGCTGGAGCAGGTCAGTGGCGAGAACCGCGTGCCGATCGACATCGTCTTCGTGATCGACCAGACCGCTTCCTTCACGGACATGATCGGCAGCGTCAAGCGGAACGTGACGCACTTCGCGGAGATGCTCCGGCAGTATGGCTTTGATTATCGCCTGGGCCTTGTCCGCTTCAGCGACATCATCGAGTGGCAAAGCCCCAAGCTCACGGATGATGTGACCGAGTTCGAGCAGTGGGTGACCGACATCCCGACCGTGGGCGGTGGCGATCCGAATGAGAACGCGCTGGAAGGACTGCACGCGATCGCCCAGATGCCGCTGCGTCCCATCGCGCTTCGGCTTGCCGTGCTCATCACCGACGCCTCCTGCCACCAGAAGGGCGATCACGGCGATGGCACCACAGAGTTCACATTCCAGACGATGGGCGATTGGCTCTACGAGCGAGAGGTCCGCTTGCTGACAGTCACACCTCAGGAGTTTCCGCAATATCACGAGATGGCAACGCAAACCGACGGCGCCAGCTTCGATCTCGGCCAACCGTTCGACAGCGTTATCACCGGGCTGGTGTCGAACATCACGAGCCTCTACTCGCTGCGCTATCTATCGGAATCCACCCTCGCGCCGGATTCCGTTCGTATCGATCTGCTCCGCGCCGAGGATCACTCGCCTCTGGCGAGCCGCAAGCTTCTTGCGATGGAGCCGGGCCGGCGCTTTGTTTTCGAAGATCTTCAGTTCGCGCCGAACCAGGCGCAGCTCATCAACGAATTCATTCCCGAACTTGAACGTGTTGTTCGACTCATGCACGTTCGCCCTGCGATGCGGATCAAGATCGAGGGCCACGCTGACTCAACGGGCTCGCAAGAAGTCAACACCAAGCTATCGGAGCAGCGGGCAGTCGCGGTCAAGCGCTACCTTATGCAATCAGGAATTGCTCCGGACAGGATGGAGACCATTGGTTACGCCTCGACCCGCCCTATTGCATCGAATGCAACGGAGGCTGGCCGCCGGCTCAATCGCCGTATTGAATTTCTGATCTTGACAAAATAATGATCCGGCGGATCACCAATAAATATATCACGCCGGATCTGGTTCTGAATGCCTACCATCAGGGCTTCTTCCCGATGGCGATCGAAAGTGGGGAGATCGGTTTCTATGCCTTCGACCAGCGCGGTATCATCCCGCTCGACGAGCGTTTTGTCGTTCGCCGCTCTGTGCGTCAGATACTGAAGAAGAAGGATCTTCTTGTCACCTTTGACACTGCACCTCTCGACGTGCTGCGCGCTTGCTCACGACGGGGTGACATTCCTGCCTATGAGTTGTGGTTGTCCGACGAACTTATTGAGCTATACATGCAGCTCTTTGAGATGGGGAGCGTACACACTGTGGAGGTGTGGAAAGCCAGTCCGGAGCAAGGCCAGCAGTTAGTTGGTGGGTTGTATGGACTCACGATCGGCGCCGCCTTTTGTGGGGAGTCGATGTTCTCCCGCGTGCCCTTTGCTTCCCAGGTCGCGTTGGTACATCTGGTCGAGAGGCTCCGCGAGCATCACTTCGAACTGCTGGATGCCCAGATGCCGAGCGAGCACTTAAAGCAGTTCGGACTATTTGAATGCGGGCACGCGGAGTACATTGAGCTCTTTCAGCGAGCGGCCGCAAAGCCTGCTCAATTCTGATTCCTACGCGGCACGAGTTACTCCACGATCATTCTCTTGACCTGCGGCTTCATCCCGTCCGCTTGGAATTCATAGAAGTACGCTCCCGAGCCTAGTCCGCTCGCCTGGAGCGGTAGTGTGTACCTTCCGCGAGGGAAGGTAATATGATCGAGTGGCCTCAGCACTTCCAAACCAGCAGCATTCATGATCCTGATCGTCACCTCAGTTCCATCCGTGCCTATGTCAAAGGGCAAAACGGTGTGATCCGCTACCGCACCAAATGGATTCGGAGTGTTCTGTGAAATGAAGGATGCGGTGGGATCGCCGGAGGAGAGCGGTATCGAACCACAAACTCCCTCGATCAGGATACTGCCTCCCGCCGACTGCGCAACAACATCTTTTGTAGCTGGGAACGCCGGTGTATGCGAGAGAGGCACCTGGGCACCAACAGTCGCATTGCCGTGGATCTGAAAGGTCATCCGAAGCAGCGTACCAGGCCCTCGAAGGGTGTCGCTCGTTGAGGAAATATCATAATCAAACGAACCGGGCGTTTGATTCAATATCTGGGTCGTCCACCGGGATGCAGGGGTGAGCGCACCCGGCAATATGGGTGAAAGCAGATCGACGTTCGCCGGATCATACGTCACAGTTCCCTTGAGATGCTGAACACCTATTGAGTCCGGGATCGACGATGTTAGCTTGACGAATGCATAGATCTTATCCGTTGGTCTTCCGGCGTAGTTACCAATCGTGATGTTCTCTTGAAGCGGTGGTCTGTCGCGAGCAATGAGAACAAGTTTGAAAGTTGAGTTATCCTCTGTGTCAACGAATGTTACTGTCGCAACTCGCGGCGTGCCTTGCAACGGAGTCGTTGCGACAAAACCTACACCATAGTTTGCGGCAGAGTTTTCTGCCAATGCACTATCCGTTGGAATGATCGGAGAAAAATCCGCCGCATTCGGACCGGCAATGCTCGAATGGAAGTAAAGCGGCCAATTTCCGCTGTTGGAAAGTTTAACACCTCCTGTGGCAGGATGACCAGCCGGTAGCGTCCCGAAGTCAATGGTATCGACGGACAACTCCGGCACAGGCGCAGCGCCAATGCCAGAGAGCAGCACGGTATCACCATAAAGGAATGTTGCTCCTTGACCCATGAGCGAGGAAGTTGACGGGCCGATCGCAGTTGGCGCGAAGCTTACAAGGACAGATGCAGTATCGCCATTGCGAACGGAGATCATGCTGCCAGGAGACGCACTAAACGGTGCCATAGGCAACTGCAAGGCATTCACCACAAGAGGATGCGGCGATGTGTTTATCAGGTGTACCCATCGCGTAGCTGCGGGTTTGCCGATGCGCACTTTTCCAAAGTCAATACTGGAAGAGTCAATAACAAGGAAATCGGTTTCATCTTTGGCGACGAGATGCACCATCTGCGTAGTGCCGTCGTCGAAGGAGAACAGCAGATCGGCCTCATGGTCCGGAAGTTTGGGTATCTGCGGAGTGAAGGTAATGGAGTATCCGCGCGCCTCACCGATGTGCGCAGAGTCTTGTGCAACAGAATCCACTTTCCCCAATTGCGGAAGGATCACCGTGAACTCGTGATAGCGGTCACCGATCTTGGTCAGCGTAGCACCAAGCGGCCAGTCACCTGCGTTGGTAAGCGTTAGCAATTTTGCCGGACTCGTCGAGCCCATAACGGTGGTTCCAAGATCCACAATTTTTGCACTGAGCGATGGCACGGCCGCAACTCCAACGCCGGACAATACGACGGAATCCTCCTTTATGTCGCCATCCTTCGCGTGATGCCACGCGGAGAATTTGCCTCGTGCAGGAGGTGTGAAAGAGGCTTGCACTTTCTTGAAGCCGTTACTTGGTACATTCGTTGTCGAATCAACGATCCCGAACGGGCTGCTTTGGGGTGTCACCCACATTCTGCCGACATTGAGCGCGATGTTCGCGCCGTTATAGAACGTCACAGCTTGGTAGCCAGTAGCACCGACATGTACCTTGCCGAAATCAACAGTCTTCATACCCCCGATCGTCGGAGTGGAGTATTGCACGTATTGCGCGGCTTCCTGAGCGTGCAAGGGAATTGTGTCCGACGTGCCATCGCAATATCGAATCTCTAACTTGGCGAAATACATTCTGCCTGTGTGGTCGCTCGTCCCAAAATACACCCCAAACTGCTTCGCGCCAAGGCCACTATCTGGTATAGTCAGTGGCAAAGTCGGAGGATTGGCGATGGAGAAGTACGCGGAGTCTGGTCCACCGATATGAAGATCGCAAATGTTCAGCGGATAATCTCCAGTATCGCTGACGCGTGTGGAGATATAATTCGTTGTTCCAGAAGGGACGATGTTAAAATCAAGAACTCGCGGCTCAAATACCGGTAATGCCTGCGCACCAAATCCAAACAGATAGATCGAATCACGCTGCATCGTTGCATCCAGATGCATCCACGCGCCGAGTGGGCCATGAATGTTTGGTTGAAATATCAACTTGAGCGAATCCTTGCCGTTTGCAAACTGATTCGGTGTTGGATAGGCCACTTGAAATACCGGAAAACCTGGATCCGACGCAACGACTGCCGATGGCACGAACATCTCAGCGGTACCGCTCGAATTCGATACGTGCACGGTCCGTGTCGAGGTATTCATTATCTTGACCCGACCGAAATCAACGAGATTCGTATCATAGGCGAGCCGTGGCCTCTGTTCATTTCCATTCAGGATAATGTGCTGGCTTGCTGCGGCGTTGTCGAAGTAGAAATCCAATTGTGCCGTGAGATTCGCGTCCGTCCCATTCTTTGGCTGGAACGTGATCGCGTAGCCACGGGATTCACCCGCATTCAGAAGAAAGGCGCTATCAAGCGGGACTACGGTGTAGGCGCTCCTGCCTGGCCCACTTAAGACCGCGTGAGTAATATTGGCCGTCCAATTACCAATATTGCGAACGGTATCCGTTCGCACGACTTGATCGAACGTGCGGACTGTTCCAAAATTAAGTACCGGCACATCAACGGTGAACTGTGGCTGGGCGCCTTCACCTGTTAACAAGACGGAATCTTTGTGTCCGTCGCTTGCGACGAAGTACAGCCAGGCATGATAGGATAGCTGCGCTTGCGGCATGAAGATCACAGGGATTGAAAGTGAACCCGGCTGAATCTGGAAGTTCTGAAGACAGTTCGGCGTGAACACCCCGTTCGGAGCACCGCCATCCTGTTGAACTGCGATGATCTGCAACGGTGCATTCCCAGCATTAAAAATATTGACATATTGCGTCGAAGAGTAGGTGACGCGCACTCGGCCGAAGTCGAGTAGATTAGTATTAAAGTGTACGTTGGGGGCTGCCCCGACTCCGTGCAGCGCAATCGTGCGATTCTGGTCTGGTGCATCAGCATTCGACGAGCGGATATGTAGAGTCGCTTGGCTCGATGCGGGTGCTGACGGGGCGAAGGTTACGCGAAGATAATTGCTGGCTTCGTTTGCTAAGGTAAAACGGGTACCACGTTGGGAGATGAAACTGTAATCCAGAGCACCGGGTCCGTCGATCCATACACTATCAACGGAAAGTGGGTCGATGCCGTAACTCGCTATGGAATCGAGCACTTGCGCCGAAGAGCCAACATTGATCGCACCAAAATTCAAGTCGGTGCTCTTGATCGAAACGCCGGCAGTGAATTGAGCTAAACGGATACCAATTCCGCCGCTTGCCTGACTGTAGTAATAACCATCCGGACGCTCGTTGAGGCGGTCTTTGATTCGGAACTTGAAGAAGGTACCGTGTCCCTGATACCGAGCGGTGTAGCTGTGCGTTGTCTGGTAACTCGGTTCGAAGACCTGGATCGGGTTCTCACTGAATCCGTCCGTGTTAGCACTCAATAATATCTGGTAACTGGTTCCATTGAAGGAGGGTGGGTTGGGAAGCGGAAACGGGGCATTCCAATTCGGAACGTTGAACGTGTACCGGCCATCGAAGCCAGAGCTGAACTGCCCAGGGAAAGCACCGAAGGTACCCGTAATATAGAGGTTCATCGCCACAGCCGAACTCGGAAAGAGTTTGCTCTGGGTCATGTTCTGCGAATTCGCAGGTACAAACA
Source organism: uncultured Ignavibacteriota bacterium (assembly GCA_903900335.1). GTDB lineage: Bacteria > Bacteroidota > Ignavibacteria > Palsa-1295 > Palsa-1295 > PALSA-1295. Next base: position 8,113 of record CAIUMP010000061.1, read on the forward strand.
ATGTGTCGCGCGGGGTGGCTATTCGCCATTGCGCATTACCGTCCGCGCTAAGGCTGATCAGCGCAATGAGTGCGGCAGTCGTTGCGCGCACAACTCCGCGCAGCAGCGACCACGCGGCAGATTCACGATCCACGGAATTCCTGGAGGATCGCTTACCCATGCTTGACCACACTTTTTTTGAATACCCCAAATGACGTTTCATAACAGAGTCGGAACGAGTCACCGAACGAACGGAATGCAGCAGAATTCGCAATACGTACGGTAAACAGTTAATTCAACTTACGCTACTTCCGTTCGCCCAATCATCCTGGCAGATGGTTCTTTCTGCTGGCAAGAATGAACATGGGAGTTCGATTCCCATCGGGGATCAGAAGCGCGTAAATCCATCTCTCTGATAACCGCAGAGAACAACGGTGGGTATGCGAAATGTCGAGTTGAGGGGGCGACTGATCAAATATTCAGCATCCAGGGCACGGATGTCAGAACCGGGGGCGCGTCGTTTGTCTTTATTGGGGGTGAGCCAGCAAGGGGGATTGCATGGCAAAATGATTTCAAACGTCGGAGAAGTGTAACTGGTCAGGATAGGAAGAAGTTTCCCGCCGATTCCGGACTGATCCGGTATTGACTGGGCCGGACTCCGCCAGAACCCAGCTCAACAATAGTGCTATATTTGTCCTCGTTCCTTTGCTGCATTAACGACAATTGTACCGCATTACACCAAATGTAGGAGAAATCACACATGCATCCCATGACGATCGATACCGGCAATACCGGGTTTATGCTTCTGTGTACCAGTCTTGTCATGCTCATGACGCCCGGTTTGGCGTTCTTCTATGGGGGGCTCGTTGGCCGGAAGAATGTACTTGCAATCATGATCCAGAGCTTCGTTTCCATGGGATGGACGACTGTGCTCTGGTACCTCTTCGGCTACTCCCTCTGCTTTAGTGGCGATGTTGGCGGCGTGATAGGAAATTTTGATATGGCCTGCCTGCGCGGTGTGGATCTGATGAGTCCATCTCCGATCAACACTTCCATTCCGATCATCGTCTTCATCGCGTACCAGATGATGTTTGCGATCATCACGCCTGCGCTCATCACCGGAGCATTCGCCAACCGCGTTACCTTCAAGGCCTACATGCTTTTCCTCACGGGCTGGCTCATCTTCGTCTATTTCCCTTTCGTCCACATGATCTGGGGTGGAGGCATTCTGGCTAAGTGGGGCGTGTTGGATTTCGCAGGCGGAATCGTCGTACACAACATAGCAGGTATGGCCGCTCTCGCTTCGGTGCTGTATGTCGGCAAACGGAAATCCGTTGATAGCGGCCCACACAATATTCCACTTGTTGCACTCGGAACAGGACTGCTCTGGTTCGGCTGGTACGGCTTCAATGCTGGCAGTGAATTCCGCGTGGATGGCGTCACGGCCAGCGCTTTCCTCAACACCGATCTCGCAGCTTCGTTTGCTGCGGTCACGTGGATGATCATCGAGTGGTTCACCACACGTAAACCGAAATTCCTTGGATTGCTGACGGGGGCCGTCGCAGGACTCGCGACGATCACTCCAGCAGCCGGCTTCGTCTCTCCCACTTCAGCGGTACTCATCGGCGTTATCGCGGGTATCATCTGCTTCTACGCCGTTGCACTTAAGAACAAGTTGAAATGGGATGATGCACTCGACGTGTGGGGCGTTCACGGTGTCGGAGGTGCCATCGGCGTCGTGTTGCTTGGTGTGTTCGCTGATTCCGCGTTCAATCCTGCAGTTGGGACCAACGGACTCCTCTATGGCAATACACACTTCTTCGGGAAGCAGGTGATCGCCATCCTGATCTCCTCGGTGTGGGCATTCGCCTTCACGTACGGAATGTTGAAGCTGATCGACATGATCACGCCAGTCAAGGTCGAAGAAAAGCACGAGATGATCGGACTCGATTCCTCCTTGCACGGTGAGACTGCTTACTTGGATTCACTCTAACATGACGGTGAGAACTTCACGCCCCTTCTCTCGATTCGGGAGGGGGCTTTCTATTGCACTCCTGCTACTGTGCATTACCCGCTCGACCCATGCGCAAAACGCTAAGGCCGATTCGCTCGCGTGGTACCAATCTATCACTGTCAATGGATTGGTGAGCGCAAGTACAACCGTCAATTTCAATCACCCATCGGATAACCTGAATCGACTGAGGGTGTTCGATATTGACGCCAACTCGATAAATCTCGACCTCCTCTCACTCACCGTCCATCACGAACCCGCCGTTGGCGAGGCCGGCTTCCGCGCGGATATTTCGGTCGGCCCAAACATTCCGCGATTGATTCATTCCGCTGGCATGGCCAATGGAGATTGGGATCTGACACAGGCGTATGCCTCCTATGTTGCTGAGATCGGTGCCGGACTCAGGTTCGATATGGGTAAGTTCATTGCGCCTTTAGGCTACGAGTACATTGATCGATTTGATGGGCTCAACGACAACGCATCCCATTCCTTTCTCTTCGGATACGCGGTTCCATTCACTACGACAGGAGTACGAGTCACCTATCCGTTCAGCGACGTCTTTTCCGTCTGTGGTATGGTAGCAAACGGATGGGATAATTCCGTCGACAACAATACGGCCAAAACATACTGTCTACTACTCTCCTTGCTTCCATCCTCCACCTCAAGCTTCATCCTAACAGCGATCCGTGGTGCGGAGAAGCCTGGGAATGCCACTGACATGCGCTCCGTGCTGGATCTCGTTGCCTCGTTCAAGATCGGTGAGCGCATCACCGTCGGGGTCAACGGCGATTATGGAATGGAGCAGAATGATCAGCGCAGCTCGTTGTTCGCCGACACTTCGCACGGCGATCTTGTCATTAACAGCTACGGAGATGCAACGTGGGACGGCATTGCGGGCTATATTCGATATACTATCAGTGACAAATTCGCCTTCATTCTTCGTGCCGAAGTTTTCGACGACCCTCAAGGAGTACGAACTGGAACACCACAGACTCTTCACGGATACACGCTCACTCCAGAATGGAAACCAACAGCACACTTTGTGCTTCGGGGTGACCTGCGCAATGATAGATCCACTGCCTACGTCTTCGATCACGACGGTGCGCGTTGGGGTTCGCAATTGACGGCAAGTATTAACGCACTATACTCATTCTGAGCACCGTGCACGTCGTTCGTGAAACACCGCGTCTCCTGCTCTCACGGTACACTTTAAAATATGTAGCGCTTCTGCATCCCATCACATCCGACAAGGAGACGATGAGCTATTATCCAGCGCCATTCTCGTTAGAACAGACTGCGGCCTGGATCGAGAGGAGCATCAAATGTTACGAAGAGTTTGGGTTTGGACGCTACGGAGTGTTCCTGAAGGATACGCTTGAATTCATAGGCTGTGTAGGCTTCTTCAGAACCGAGGTAAATGGCGAGGAAGAGAATGACCTGGGGTACATTCTTGGCAAGCCGTATTGGCATCACGGCTACGCGACGGAAGCTGCGCAAGCGTGCATCGACATGGCGAAAGAGAATGCGTGGTTCAGTCGTATTGTCATCCAGATGGCGGTAGAACACACGGCATCCCGACAAGTGGCAGGGCGGTTAGGGGCGAAACTGGAATCGCAGTTCATCAAGCACCGAAATCGAGGGAAGCTGACAAATTTGTTTGTGCTCGACATCTAGGATGCCACGCTCAAGGTGATACCGTCATGGCTTGACAAGCTCTGGATAGTCCCTCTGAAACTTGTCCACCTCCGGTTTCGTCACATGCGCCACATAACTTTGATTGGGATGATGCCGAAAGTACTTAATATGATAATCTTCCGCACGATAAAATGTTGTGAATGGAGCTACTTCCGTCACGATAGGAGCGCGGTACTTCTGTGACTCCGTGAGCTTCGTAATATATAGCTGTATTGCCTCCTTCTGCGAGGCATCATGAAAGAAAACCGCAGAACGGTACTGCGGGCCTTCGTCAGGTTCTTGAAAGTCCTTTGTGGTGGGGTCATGCTCGGCGAAAAACACTTCCAACAACTTCTCATACGTGATAACCTTGGGGTCAAATGTGACCTCTACTGACTCGGCATAGCGCGTCTTACCAGTGCCAACCTGTTCGTAGGATGGATTAGGCTCCGTGCCCCCACAGTAGCCCGGTAGAGCCTCTTTCACACCTTTGATCTCTGAGAATATCTCTTCGGAATGCCAGAAGCACCCCATCGCGAACGTGGCGTGTTGCAGCGTGGAGTCCTTCGCAATTACCAATTGCTTGCTTTCCCCACCGGCTCCGGCTCTGGAGTGGCAGGAAATAAGTAGTATCGCCGTGGCGAGAAAGAGGCTAGATTTATTCATCTGGCTACGTACGATGACAACTACTGTCGGTTTCAACCGAGCACGTAGCTGCTAGCTTATGGCCCGCCCTGAACTTTCAAATCTGCCGAAGGCCGGGTTAAGCTTTTTTCCTCCAGCCGCCAAGGATGGCACCCATGATGACCAGAGAGATCACCGGATACATTCCATCGATCAAGGCGAGTGTCTCAGGTCGGCCCGAGAAACGGTAATTCGTGGCGAAGGCAACGAGGATCGTACAGAATCCCAATATCAACCCAAGGCGAGCACCTTCCATCGCGGTCGTCATCTTCAGCCGACCCAGAAGCCAGGTCATCAACAGCGCCATCATTAGCGACATGAAGATAGAGTAAAGATACGGAAGAGCGCCGGCCGACATTGTCGCGGTCGGAGAAATATTGTTTAGGGACATCCAAGTCGAAGCGAAGATCCCACTATACCAAAGACCTCCGAGGAGAGCGTGCATAACTACACATGCTAGGATCGCCAGGTAATTCATTTGTGATTTCATGGAACAACAGAAGTAGTTTTAGACAAGATGGATGAGCCACTTCGCCAACCGTGGGAATACGGCCATCCGCAACGGCTCGAAAATACGACGATTCTATGGAGCCACCACGAAATCTCCTGTACGCGCCGTGGATACGACGGCGAAGGAGAAACCTTTCGTATTTTCGTAGGATGATGCGATACGCACTCTACTTATTCTTGCTTCTGACGCTGGTCCCTAGTGTGATGCGCGCCCAGTCCGGACAACCCATGGCCTCACCGCGCACCGTTGCGCTATTATGGAGCGATGTGGCGGACGCGACCGACATGCGGGCGCCTACACCAGCGATGCGCCCCGACACCTCCTCTCGAGTGGAAGCAGATTTGATGACAACGCCAACGGGACTGGCAGGAAGTTGGACGGCTGGCTTGTCTGGGCATTATGCTGTCACCTCGCTGGATAGACTCGGTGCATCCTTTAGCCGCTATCAATTTCAAGATATTTACTCTTCGGAGATCATAGGAGTGCAGTACTCTCGCACGTTCCTCGTGGATTCGCTCCGACGTGCCTCAGGCGGAATTCGCCTCCGTTATGGTTCACAGGACTTTGGGCCACAATACGTGCCGCTCAATGATCTCACCATGGATTTCGGCGTATCCTTCGATCTCAACGCTCAGCTAGCACTTGGCTTTGCCGCTACGCACATACTGAGCCTCTACAACAACCAGGGTATACAGACGGAGCATCGCACCGAATTCTTCGGACTGAGTTACCGTAGCGAACGCAAGGACCGATCCTCTAAATTCATCCTCGATGCTGCCGCCGAGTCCAGCGAAAGCTCCTCTATCGCGATGCACGTCGGGGTCGAATATTCCTTTGCGCTGGACGATGGTTACGCAAACAAATATTTGTCGATTCGGGCTGGAGTTGAGACCCTCACGCATCTTCTCGCCGGTGGTTTCGGGATCATGTTCGGAGAGACCCAGCTCGACTTCGTACTGCTGCATCATCCTGATCTCGGGAGTTCACTTAGCTTTGGTCTATCCTACCCGCTGTGACGAGCCGATGGCACATCGTGGTTGTACTGTTGCACGCCGGCCTTGTGCTTCTGCCTAGCGTTTCGGTGGCTCAGACCGAACGCCATCACGTTCCTCCGAACGACTCTGCAATTCACTCAACATCCTCCTCTCTCGTCGATGAGGAAGGAAGGCAGCTTCTTGACGAGCCGGGTGGTTCCTCCGTTGACCCCGATGCGTTGTTCGATTATCTCGATGGGCTCCCATCAACGCCGAAAACAAATATCACCAACATTCATGGGGACCCAGCAACATCCTGGATCGCCGCACATCAGGCGGTGCGCAATCTGATCGAACACCGGCAGAACAGCGGCGATTCTGCGACTCGATTCTCCTTGCGATCCCGTGCTGCCTCCTCGTTCAATGCGAACGACCAGCAAGGTTACAAGTCCGGAGAATACCTTGGTTCTCCGTACGCCGTCTACAACCGCTTGCGGGCATCTTCGCAGTTGTTCGATTTGGGTGTTGTGATACAGAAGAGGGCCTGGGAATCGGAGTTTGCCGATCAATTCAATGGCTTTGTCTCCCTGAAGAATCCGTTGGAAGTATTCGGAGCTTTTCAAGTACGCCGTGCCATCGCTGGAGACTATTCGCTTTCCTTCGGAGATGGGTTACTATTCGGTGGTGGAGCGACCGTGAGCAAGAGTTCAGACGCGGTTTCTGGGGTGGAGCAACGGGGGTTCGGATTTAAGGGCACTCTCGGTAACGCGCCATCGAGTAGTTATAGAGGGGGCGCAATCGAATTGGGACTCGGGCCGGTCAACGTCACAGCATTCGGTTCGTCTCGGTTTGTCGATGCGAATGTGCAGGGCGATACAATTCGCACGCTCTATTCAACGCCCTATCATCGGACACCGGCTGAACTTGCACTGAAGAACATTGAAGGGATGCATATGTCGGGTATCCGAGTCGGTGCAACGAATGGTGATACCTCTTCGCTAAACCTTTCCCTTGGTGTGACAGCCATGTCATTCTATTACGATGCTCCTTACGCCGGAACCCCGGGAGCACCGTTCTTTGGCACCACCATGCGCGCCGGCAGCATTGATGCTCTTGCCATCGGCGGGCACGCCTCCCTTTCCGGGGAGCTTGCCGAGAGTGTCGACGCCCGTGCCGCTCAATCTGCGTGGATAGTAACCTGTCTTGCGGAACCGTTTCCCTCTGTAGGACTCTCGGCACTCTATCGTCATGTACCGAATGGCTTCGTCTCACCCTTCGGTCAAATCTCGGGCGAGGCGGTTTCATCGCTCGGCAACGCAAACGGCATCTATCTTGGTGTCACGGTTGTACCGTTCGAAGGAGTCTTGCGAGTCAATGCGTACGCTGACTTTGAAAACACATTACTCCCATCAACTACTGTCTTCGATAAGCAGACGCACGATTATCTGGCCGCCGCTCATTTGACTGCGATCCTCAACCGACTCGATCTGGATATGATAGTCAGAAGCACGACGCGCCAAGGAATTGTGACGATCGCTGGCGGTTTACGACCCGAATATGCCACTGTTGCTCGGGAGAAGTCCACGATACGGATCGAGGCACACTATCACCTGACGGACGTCCTGAGCCTGCGATCGAGGGCTGAGCTGGTGATCGCTCCGCTTCCGTCGGAATCGGTTGAACACGGATTCCTCCTACTCCAAGAACTCCGGGCGACCGGGCTCCCGAATCGAACCAGCGTACAATTCGATGTTTGTCGATTCCAAACCGACTCGTTCAATTCGGCGCTATATCTATACCAGGGGATAGTCCCTGGCTCCGGGGCGGTTTCACTGCTTGATAGCAAGGGGTGGCATTTTGGCATCCGAACCACCACTCGTGTTTTCTCGGAGCTTGCAGTTTCTTTGGCAGCCACGGGTTCCATCTACGATTCATCGCGCACCCTCGGCAGCGGACCAACTGCCAGAACAGGAACGACCGACGTTACCGGGTATCTGCAGCTGGAAGTTACGTTGTGACCCTGCAATACCAAACATCGAAATACTCGCGCGAATCGGACCAGCGTTGCACGAGTTCAAAACCGGAGGCTTCAATGATCGCTGCGAATGCTTCGCGGGAATACTTGTAGGAATATTCGGTGACGATGTGCTCTCCTTCGGAAAGACGGATCTCGGTATCCTCTAGCTGGATGGATTGCCCAACAATGCTGACTAAGTGCATCTCGATTCGGCTTTCGAGCGTGTTGAAGAACGCGTGATGACGAAACTTGTCCGCCGAAAGTGTTGCATTGAACTCTCGATTGATGCGAGAAATGAGATTAAGATTGAAAGCTGCAGTAACGCCTCTTCGGTCGTCGTACGCTGCTTCGAGCGTCGCTGTCTCCTTTCTTCGGTCAAATCCAATGAGAAGATTTACTCCGGTACCCACGCTTGCCACAACGGAGCGTAAAAAACCGACTGCTTCATCCGGTGTAAAATTACCTACCGTAGAACCAGGGAAGAATACCACGGTTTGAGCCGTGCGACTGTTAGGTTTTGGAAGGGAAAAACTCTCTGTGTAATCCGCACATACCGGCCAAACTTCAAGCTCGGGAAAGGCTTCGACAAGTTCTAACGAAGCATCCAGCAACTGCTCGCGGGAGATGTCGATAGGCACGTAGGCGGCGGGTCGGTCCAGCGCTGCGAGGAGCATATTTGTTTTCAACCCGGCTCCGGTTCCGAACTCGATGACGAGGGCGTCGGGACCGACGAGGCTCGCGATCTCCGGTAGATACCTCTGTAGAATCGAAATCTCCGTGCGGGTGAGATAGTACTCATCAAGCTTGGTGATCTCTTCGAACAATTGTGAGCCACGTTCGTCATAGAAGAACTTGCTCGGAATGCGTTTCGGAGTCTGTATTAACCCAGCCAATACATCCTCTTTGAACGAATCGGTGGTCGGTTCGTGGTCGTGTAGAACGAGTGCTTCGTGTTGAGAAATATTCATGAGAGGCGTTTACAAGAGCAAAATTTAGACATCCTTCGCTACGCGAATACCCGAGAACTGCCAGCGTGACTCTGCCGGAAAGAAATTGCGATACGTCGAACGAATGTGATCGCCTGGTGTAGCGCACGAACCACCGCGAAGTACCATCTGATTCGACATAAATTTGCCGTTATACTCCCCGATTGCTCCCGGAGCAGGTTTGAAGCCCGGATATGGCAGATAGGCGCTCCGTGTCCACTCCCAGACATCCCCGAACATCTGAGCTAATGGCTCAGCGTGTTTGAGTGGAATAGGATGAAACGTACGAGTATCTAAAAAATTGCCTACCGCTGGGATATCACGGGCAGCGATCTCCCATTCGAACTCGGTTGGCAACCGCGCCCCACACCATGTGGCGAAGGCATCCGCTTCGTACTGACTAATATGTGTGACAGGCTCGGAATCCTCCACCGGCCGAAACCCCTGGAGTGTCATGTTCCACCAGTCACCTTCGTGCATCTCCCAATACTTCGGTGCCTGCCAGCTCTCCGCCAATAACCTTGCCCACCCATCCGAAAGCCACAGCGCCGATGTCACATACCCCCCGTCGGCGATGAATTGTTTGTATTCCGCATTCGTGATAAGGCGATCCGCCAAAGCAAATTTTTGCAGGAAGACTCGATGACGTGGCCCCTCGTTGTCGAAGTAAAACCCACTACCCTCGGCACCAATTTCAACGACACCTTCGCCGAAGGCAGACCACGTCAGGGGAAGAATGCCTGAATTCCCAATCTCTCGCGATTGATACATTGGAAGCAGTGGATTCATCGCAAGCACCGTCTTCACATCCGTGATGATCAACTCCTGATGCTGCTGCTCGTGATTGATGCCGAGCTCGATCAATGACTGTAGAGACTCGTCACCTCGCTCGATCAAGTGCTTCATCGCATCATTGACGTGGGCGCGATACTGGATCACCTCCGCGAGCGTGGGCCGGGACATCAGTCCACGCGCGGTGCGCGGTGTACGGTCCCCAACGGCATTGTAGTAGGAATTGAAGAGATAACCAAATTTTGGATGATACTCCTTGTAGCCTGCGACGTGTGGCACAAGCAGGAAAGTCTCGAAAAACCATGTCGTGTGCGCGAGCTGCCACTTCACAGGGCTGCATTCCACCGAACTCTGCACCACGCAGTCTTCGATAGTCAGTGGCTCCACGAGGGACTCCGTTGTTTCTCGCACGTTGCCAAAGTGAGCAAGCAGATGCTCGGCTGCTTGCTTAGGTATCTCGTTGGGTGTTGCTCCCGGCATTTTCGTCTTCATCCTTTCGCCTAATTCCTAACAGGTGCCCATCATCGTTTCTGGAATATACAACATTCCCGGATTCCGATTCTGATGTTACCCAGAAGTTAATTATCACCGATTCCCTGCGAACCAGAAATTCAGCAACGGGAGTATGAATCGGCATTTGCGCGTGGGGCGGTTGGCACGCTCCTTGATGCAGTATTTGTCAGACAATTCAATTCAACAGGACTCACTTACGAGAAAAAGAATCAATAGCTTGCAACCCCGGGTGGAAATATCCACCATCGGCTGAGATTGGCCATCACCACCTACAAGGTCGGGTGCCCCATACACAGCCACTCGTTTCGAATTGGTCGTCCGCATGGACGCGACATTCTGGACGCCTGCGACGCAAATGAGATTCAGGGCATAAGAACCAGAAGTATCTTCGAGTGCAAATCTCTGTCGAAAAGAATATTCCAAAGAGGCTGTCGTGAGACAGCCTCTTTCCGTTCTGGACTGCAGCTTTCCACCCGGCACGGCTCGCCTTCCGTCGTCCAGTACTTAGACGGCTCCTCGCCGATAAACAGACGCTTTAGGGTATTCTCACGCTAATCGAACCCACTTCGTAACAGTCTCACTTAGTCCTCTTCGGCAAAGTAGTGAACCTCTTCGGCGGCAATTCGCTTTTGCACTCGGTCAGATGCAAAGTAGTAACTTTGCACTCAATTTCATCAATTTTAGTTCGTACCATCCACATGGCGTATCTTTGGATCGCACTGATCGGCCTCGCTGTGGGCGCGATTGCAAAAATTGTACTACCAGGCAGCGGCCCACGCGGAAAGAATCGCCCAGACCCTGGAGCGATCATTGTCACGATGATCGTCGGTATGCTCGGCGGCGTGTTCGGTGGCGTTGTCGCTCACGGTATGGATATTTGCACTTACTCGGAGCCAGCATGGTTCATAGCAGGCATCGCTGGTGCGAGCATACTCATACTTCTGTACAATCGTGTTCTTGGAAAACGCAAACTCTCCTAAACCAGAAATGTCTCGCAATATAGCGTACCTCACACGCGCCGCCTGCTTGCTCCTACTGGTGCTCTCCGTCGGGAGTTGCAACAAAGCTTCGGGCCCGGCGGCCTTGAATAGTTATCGCCCATACTCGATAGACCACGCGATAATGCACTTCGAGAACTTTGGCGAGGTTCGCGGCACAGAAGACCTATTTATTGACAGCTTTGGTCATTTGGAGGCCCATTACATTCACTCCGAACATGCTACACAGAAGGCATTTGAGGCGACGATCACGCTGAGCATCAAGCATTGGGCCACAGCTACCATCATCGACACCGGCCACGGCCAAACGGTGCGCCTGAAAGATGTAACGCTGGATAGCCTGTACCACCTACCCTCGGGTGATGTCCCCTCGGCCGAAGAACACTTTGGCAGTGTGTTTACGCAGCTGGGATACCACCAGGCCGGTGATACGACGTTGGCAGGCATACACATGCATATTTGGCAATTGGCCAGTGACCCCGTCTTCGTATTCGAGTGGCACGGCATTTTGGTTGGCCGCAAGATAGGTCCACCTGGGATGGGGATGGAACTTCGACTTGTGTCCGTGGACACGACGAGCGCTGTCGATCCTGCTCGCTTCCAGTCACCCACGACCTACCCTATCCGCGACCTGGCATCCCCTCCGCCCGGAACCGTCCCGCCGACAATGCGTCACACTAAGGAGGACGAGTAGGGCAGCCAACCGGTACTCATTCACAGCATTATGGCGAATCTCTGATTCGCCCTCCGATACACTATGCGAGCCACACAAATCAAAAGAGAAGCAGCGAACCAGGCCACCGGCGTACCTGGCGAGATCCTCGTCCAGTGGGATGATGGTCACAGTTCGCGTTATAGCCTTGCCTATCTGCGCGAAGAGTGTCCTTGTGCCGGATGCAAGGGGGAAGTGCTCTTCGGCAAAGTCTACCGCCCACCGACACTGAGCGTGTTCAAGCCCGGCATGAATGAACTCACCCAGTTGAAGCCAACTGGTGGGTACGGTGTGATGGCTTCATGGGGCGATGGGCACGATACAGGGATCTATTCCTGGGAGTACTTGCGAATGATTTGTCCGTGCGCTGAGTGTGTGGCGAAACGTCCTGCCCCTGTCGAATAGCGAGAGGACAAAAACAGAAGGGCATGATCCGAAGACCATGCCCTTCTTCCATGAGTGGGAAGACCAACTCACCTACGGAGCACGATGGATTGCCACATGCTTCCCGTGCTTGTTTTGATCTCACAATTATAGAAGCCGTTTGGAAGTCCGGCGAGCGACAGCTCAACGGTGTGCTCACCGACGCCACATAGCCCAGCAGGGTACACGATCAACTCTCTACCAAGCAAATCGCGAACTGATAGCGCTACACTCTCCGAACGCTGGAGGGAGAAGTTAATAGTTGTGCTGTTTGTACAGGGATTCGGAAAATTCGTCAGAGAACCGGGTGTGATACCAGCCGCCTCAGCGACGCTACCCTTGGTCGAGGCTGGTGTCTTGAAGCTGAGAGCATTGCTCCACGGCCCATTGATCTGTCCTTGGATCGCCGCTCCCTTTGTTCGGGTGCCACTCTGGATAAGCGCGCGGGCTCGCCAGTAATACGTCGTGCTTCGCATCAATCCTGTGACGAACCGTGTGGTATCTGCCAGGCCCGCTGCATCCAGGAATGGTGTGTTGCTAAACGTGGAATCCGTACTCACTTCTAATTCGTACGAGATCGCATTCGCCACACTGCCCCAGCGGAGTGTTACGGTCGTGTCCAGGAGCGCTGTACCCGAGGGTGGCAACAGATTGAGCGGTGGCGTTAGCGTGGTGCCCGCGCCCTGACCCAACTGACCTACGTACATCGCAGTTGAACTCGCGGGGATGTTCAGCGTGATGCTTCCGAAGACGGCGGATGCTGGCCAGTTGAGGTTGGCCGAGCCTGCCGCATAAACCGCACCGCCCGGGGTGACGCCTGTGAAGCACTCGTTTAGGCCGCCCGCTTCCCCCCAAATGACATTGGCATTGGAATCGACCTTCATAATGTACCCTACAGAGTACCCTCCTGTAGGCAGTGTGAATGACCGGAATGCAAAGGTTTGCGGATAGTAGCTTGAAAAATAGAGGTTCCCCGCGTCGTCCGTGTTGAGCGAGACTTCTATGAATGTCCCGTTGTCAATGACGTAAGCCCACTTGGCCGTGCCTGAAGGATCGAGCTTGGCCACATAACCTTTGGCGTTCGGCCCAGCGCCGAGATCGAGCGTTGAAGTCCCAATCGTGAGCGATCCTATGCCATTTCCAGAAAAATAGACGTTGCCATTCTTGTCGGCGGTCAGTCCGTAGAGTTGGTCGGTATTTGCATTGCCAAATAGCTTTGCCCAAATCACCGAGCCATCAGAGCCGAGCTTTGCGATCATATAATCGTTGCCACCGGCGGGAGTCAGCGAGAACGACCCCACAGTCGCCTTCGAAGGGACACCCCACGATACATAGACATTATCGGAGCCGTCAACGGTAAGTGTATGGAGGAGCCCCTTCGCTCCATTCAATTCCGACTGTATTTGTTTCCTCCAGATGAGATCTCCATTCGAGGCCCACTTCATCACAAACGGAGCGCAGGCTCCATAGATATTCCCGTGATGATCCATTGCGATGCTGACGGGGACGTTCAGCGCATTCTTACTAAGAGAAGTGCTAGTATCGCGGGCTTGCTTCCTGGCCATCGTGACAGTGCCTGTCGCGTTGTAATGGACCAGGTACGCTTCTGATCCAGGAATGCCGGGAAAGAGCGGCGGAGTTGTAAGCGTGTAAGAACCGAAGACGATGGTATCACCGAACCTGCCCGAAACGTAGAGTCCACCGCTTCCATCTGGAAGAATGTCCGTGACGGAAGCGGACGCAGGTGCGGTACATTCGCCAGGGTGCTTCGCCCAGACCACGTTTCCCTTCGCGTCGTAGCATGCCAGGAACTGGACGGCCGTGACCGTAGAGGCGCCTGCGACAGTCTGATTTCCAAAAGTGGCGCCTGTGCCAATGATCTGTCCCTGAATGAAACTTGTGCCGTTAGCATCCACTTTGAGGTCGATCGGCGTCACGGTTGGGATATAGCCGGTTAGTAGGCCAGCAACAACTGACTGAGCCCATTGCCATGAAGGCGGGGTTTGAGCGCGGGAAGTTTGACTCAGCGTGACAGCACCGAACAGGACGGCGAAAATGATTCGAATAAGGCTTTTGGGAAGTAGTTGTGTACTCATGGTTGTGTTCTCATGGAAATGACTATCAATAACTCAGTACAAATATGGCGATTCGACCCGGCAAAAAAAACCCGGAATAACCCGGATTCTTACTAATCGTCGTATTTTGCGCTCATGAATTACCTCAAAACCCTGCTGGATGTGCTTTCGCCGGAAGAGCTGGCACGGCTCGATGAACTGCATCTTCGCGGGAAAGAAGCGGAGATAATGCAGGCGCACGTCGAGCACAGGCTGGGTGAATTGCCGGCGAAAGCAGCGATGATGCAATCGCTCCAGATCAGCGGCTCGCATCTCGACAAAGCCGTCTCGCTCTTGCTCCAAAAAGCTCTCCGACTCCTCGCCGGGGATTCCCCCAACCAGAAGTTCGCGTACCTCAACCGCAAACATCTCGATCTGCTGAATTTCCACGAGATGGCCAAGCAGGAGAAGGTGCTTTTGAAACAAGAAGATCCCGCAGCGCTTGCAGAGTATTTCAAACTCAAGTGCCAGATGCACTATCGCGCACAGTTTCCACACTTTCGGATCTCAGATGCTTTGGAGGCCGCGGAGAAGTACCTTCACTACCTTGAAAAACTCAATGCCAAAGAGGTAGTCGCGGAGCGCATTGTCATTTACTGCAGCGCTCTTTACCCCTACATCCATTTTGCGCTCGTTTCCAGAAGAGGATCCGCCATCGCCAAAGCGGAGATCCTCGGATATCTCACCACGTTTCAAGACGCACTCGATGATACCCAGGGCGCATCCAGGTCTCACTTCGGAGACAAGTGGTCAGAGGCATATTACCATTATCACAAAACGGCGAGTTACTTTGAATGGCGCTTCAATAACAATGTCGAAGGAAGCTTAGCACACTTAGAGAGCGCATTGGCATACTTTGAGAGGAACCCCGAGAGTTTCGCGGTTCATGACAAAGTCTTCCTCCTCCGTTCGAAAGCGGACATTTACTATGGCACGGGGGTCTACGATCAAGCATACCAACTTTACTCCTTGATCTACCTAGACCATTTCGACTCGATCCGCACAAACTTCTACCATCTTGATCATTTTGCTGAAAGTGCGATGTTGACAGGACACATGGAGCTGGCACAACGGCTAGTGGACGTGCATTACCATGGTTACATTCAAAGCGAACACGAAACAATGTTTCCCTTTGCGGCTATTACGGTGGCGAAATTTCTCCTTCTTACGGGCAAACCTTCCGCGGCACTTACGATCATTCAACGCGCGATGCACTTCGTCGAGCGTCGGACGCTGACGGATTTAGAGATCGAGCTTCGAACGTTGGAGACTGCTGCATTTCTTCTGATGCACGAATGGAAGACAGTGGAGATGCTTTCGTCGAAGAACCTGAAGTATTTGGAAACGAAGAAGATCTCACTCAAGTCCGATCAGCGCGGCTGGTTCTTCCAATTGGCCAGTGCTATTTGCGACGAGCGAATCGTTCGGAAACAATTGACTGCCAGGCAGGAGTCAAAGCTGATGGACTTTAACCGCGCAGGGGCATCGGTCTATGGCAAGATCCTGGAACTGGTTCGGACTAATCAGGCCTAAGAGGGATACCATGCAATTCCCTCTCGGTGGTGGAATGATGAGAAGGAGTTACACAAGGAAGGCGCACTGCATCGAACGCACAATGGCGCCTGAGGTAATTTGAATAAGACTATGGCCGATCGCATAACTCCGACTGTTATTAATGCCCAAAATCTTACCAGGAGATTTGGCTCATTCTCAGCAGTCGATGATATTTCCTTCTCTGTCGGGAAGGGAGAAATATTTGGGTTTCTGGGAGCGAATGGCTCGGGCAAATCCACTACGATCCGGATGCTCTGCGGCCTGCTGCAGTCGACAAGCGGGACGGCCACTGTCGCGGGCTTTGACATTAATAAGGAGCCAGAGCGGGTCAAAGAGCAGATCGGGTATATGTCCCAGAAATTCTCGCTCTACGAGGATCTAAGTGTTGCAGAGAATATTCGCTTCTGGGGGGGGATCTACGGATTGACGGATGAGCAGCTTGCAGCCAAACACATCTGGGCGATCAACATCGCAGGTCTTGCTGGTCGAGAGCAAAGCCTGCCTCGCGACCTTCCCGGCGGCTTCAAGCAACGGCTTGCGCTGGCCTGCGCGATGCTCCATGAGCCAGCAGTAGTCTTTTTGGATGAGCCGACGGGCGGCGTCGATCCGATCATGCGCCGGAATTTCTGGGACCTGATCCGCTCGCTGGCTGAGCAAGGGACCACCGTCTTCGTGACAACGCACTATCTTGACGAAGCAGAGTATTGCAACAGGATCATGCTGATCCACGCTGGAAAGATCATCGCAGGAGGCAGCCCAGCGGAGCTAAAGACAAAATACATTACGAATCCTGTGATGGAGGTCGAGGCAGACCGAGTTATCGAAGCCATGAGTGCCCTCGAAGCAGACCCCAGGGTAGCAGAGACCTCGGTGTTCGGGACCTTCTTACATGTGAGCGTGGGGCCTGGCTTTGATGCTGAGGAGGTGATCCGGACGGGCTTATCGAAGCATGTAATTCAGGTCATCCGCATCGAGCGGATCGTGCCGTCGCTGGAGGACGTGTTCATACACCTGATCGATCTGCAAGGAAAGGACGCGCTGGAAGCGGTCAGATGAGTGGGAGCAGTTCCGATAGATCCTTCAGGATAGCAGTCGCTTCAGGAATATCCTCGGTGTTGTCGGTGATGAGAAAAGCCGTCTTCGTACCGGCCCGCTTCCCAGCTTCGATGTCAGATGTTGAGTCCCCTACCATCCAGCTTTGACGGAGATCGATGTTCCACTTTTGCGCTGCCTCGAATAACATAGCAGGAGCCGGCTTGCGGCGTCCATTCGAGTCGTCGATATCCGTTGCAGTGAAGATGTCATCAAACACTGCCCCTGATTCGCGAAGCAAAAGGGATTGCAGATTGGTATGGATGCTTTCCAAGTCGGCCTCGCTCATTAGGCCGAGCCCAACACCCCGCTGATTGGTAATTATGATAGCGAGGAAATCACGTCGCTTAACTTCACGAAGAACCGATGCGATCTCCGGAGTAAGCTGAAGCTCTGACCACTGTCGAACATACCCGCCAACGATGCGCGTGTTGATCACGCCGTCGCGATCAAAGAATATCGCTCGACGCTTGTGATCGTTCTCAGTAGGCATTCTTATCGCCCCGGACAAGGTGGACGGCTGTGCGAGCAATAATGGAAATGTCGAGGAGGAAGGACCAATGCTCGATATAGTATAGATCGTGCTCAATTCGATGCTGCATCGAATCATGATCTGTCGTAGCACCGCGATAGCCGTTGATCTGCGCCCAACCCGTGACCCCTGGCTTCACAAAGTGCCGCACCATGTATTGTGCAATGATATTGCGATAATCCTCTGTGTGCTTAAGCATGTGCGGCCTTGGTCCCACAACGGACATGTCGCCTTTGAGCACATTCCAGAACTGCGGTAACTCATCAAGACTGGTTCGGCGAAGCAACCGCCCGACGCTCGTCTGGCGTGGGTCGTTCTTGGTGGCCTGTAACGAGTCGGCAGAATCCCGGTCTTCGCGCATTGTCCGAAACTTGTAACAAACGAATGTTCTCCCATCCTCTCCGGTGCGGGGTTGACGGAAGAAGATCGGCCCACGGGAAGTGAGCTTGATGGCGATCGCGCTGATGAGGGTCACAATGGGAAATACTGCTATCAGAACAAGCAAACTAAAAGCAACGTCCAGTATTCGCTTAAGCAGGCGATTCGACCATAGATCCAAAGGTGCCTCACGCATTCGCACGATGGAGAACTCGCCAACCTGTTCGATCGTCCGAGGACGTTCAAGTATAGGGAATTCACCCGGTATAAGCGCAACACGGATGCAGCGGTTCTCACACTCGCTAACTAATCTGCTAATGGAGGCTTCGCTCGCGGTTGGCAGTGCAATGATCACTTCATCCACCGTCTCACGGCTGGCGACACGGTCCAGATCCAGGATCTTGCCGAGAACCATCGCCCGCACACCGCTTTGGCTTGCATCGTCATCTAAGAACCCGATCACACTGTAACCGTACTCCGGGTTTGTCGCGACCGTGTGATAAAAATTTTCGCCGATGACTCCTGCCCCAATGATGAGCACGTTCTTTCTGGGTGCCTTTTGGTGGCGGACTGTTGCGGCAGTGGACTCAATGACAATGCGGAATAATACTAGCACGACCGGGATCGCCACCAGAAAATAACCAAGGAAGAGTCGCGAATAGAAGTTGTACCCGCCTCGTGCTACGACACACAGCAGCAAACTACCTGCTAGCAGCAGCCCGGCCTTGGCAACCGCTCGCACTTCATCCAGACTGCCGACAGTACGTTCGTTCGCGACTCGTGGCGAGGAATAGAGCCGCAGTGTAACAGCGATGACAATCCAGAGGAGATTCATAAAGAATTCCAACTCCGGATAGATGGACCAGGGCGCGCCGTGCAGACGTTCGTTGCTTGCGGGAAAGATCGCCCCGAATCGGAATGCAAGCATCACGTGGAACAGCACGTTCAGAAGAACGATGTCACCAGCAAATTGCAAGCCACCTTTACGTGGCAATTGCGGCATCGGGCCAGAATGCTTTACATTCGGCGAGGGAGTTGCAGGGGGTACTCGCAGCGGCTCAGGGGTGACTACAGCGCTTGGTCCACTTCGCAAAGTCAGAATGGAATCGGAATGTCCTACGGGAGAGCTCTCCTTTGGGGATACTCCCCGAAAGAGTTTGCTCTGCAGAACCGAAATTCCTTGCCGATTCATCGTTAGGAGCTTGCCTGCTGTCGAGTCATTGAGGACGTAACACCTGCCGTTGTGGCATTGTCAAAGAATCCTGGTACGGTCTCTTGTATGAGCACATCGAGTGTACGGAAGACATGCTCCCAGGTGTAGCGCTCCTCGATGAGTTCGCGTGCATTTCGCGCGAGCCGTAATGCCTTGTCATCATTCTTGAGCAGCGAAAGAGTCGCCTCGATGATTTCTTGGTCTGTCGTCCGGATGAGCGCGTTCACGTTGTCTTCCATACCCTCGATGCCGGAGGCACCTACGGGGGTTGTAACGATCGGCGTGCCCATTGCCATTGCCTCCAGAAGTTTATTCTGGATTCCTGCACCGACCGTCTGAGCATGAACAAGCACTTTGCAGCTTCGCAGAAAGGGCCGAATATCTTTAACGTCTGGATGAAGTTCAGCACCGGGGGTGCGCTCCACAAGTTTTATCAGCTCTTTCCCGGGTGATTTACCGATGATAGCGAGCTTCGTTCTCGGCGAGACTTCTCGGATCTTGGGATAGATATTTTTGAGAAGCCGCTTCGCCATTAGAATATTGTGGTATGTCCCGAGGTGGCCAAAGAAGATCAATTTGTCTTCCCGCTCACCAGCGCAGAAGTCATAATCTGTTAGTGCGACCCCATTCGATAAGATCGATGTTTGGAGTTCGGGATCGGCCAAGCGAATACGCCGCTCGTCAACTTTTGACACAAACGTTATCCTGGAGAAGCCCTCTCCCATCGCTTGAGGCTCGTACGCGCGAAGTCTTTCTGCATCTATCTTCCGCACGATATACTGCAGATGGTCCACAAGACCTCGGAAGATGGTGAACCGCTCCGTAGCGCGCTCTTCCAGGATCACCCTGGCATCTTCGGCGATCAAAAGCTTCGGCGTTGCAGTGTGTTCGCGAACGAATTTCGCCGTGCGCAAGAAAAAGCAGAGAATCAGGTCATACGTATTTTTTGCAAGAGCCGCGTCCACGGCCTCTTGCATGGACTCGTCATTGTAGTAGGCGAACTCTATCGGCAGATTGGTCGGAAGGCTTTTCAAAATGCGCCCTGCCGCTTTACGACGGTTGAATGGCAGCACATGAACACTCGCAAAAGCTTCGAGCTCGGGGAGTGTTTCCGGTGTAGCAGAATCTGCCTCATCCAGGGCGATGAGATCGACATCGGCCAGACTGGAGAGATGCCGGATCAGATGATACGCCTTGATCCTATCTCCCCCGATCAACGGGAATGGGAAGCGATAGGATAGGAACAGCACTCGCGGGCGGCGTCCACTTGCCTCGTCGCCGGTTCGGCCGCTTCCACTATGGTGCATTGGGGAGTGCGTCGTCGCACTTCTGAGTGACTTAGACGAATCGGACTCATCCTTCAAGTTCAGAGGTGCAGTCACCAACGGAGATTTGTCCTGTTTGCTTCGAGCAGAGATCATTCGTGTCCTATTCGTATGCGTTCCTTCAGTTTGCCTCCGATGAACCGGAAGCTATTATCACGGTCTAATTAGCACGCTTACGGATGTCGTGCCCGGCTGGCTCCGTAACATCCGAAGGACTGTGTACTAATATGAACCGAGTGATGAAGAAAGGTAACAGGTAATAATCCATCCACCTTTCCTATCGCCAACGGGAGTCCCATAGTAAGTCGGCTAAAACTTATATTCAGCCAAGATTCTTCCCGGAATCTTGATTCTTTTAGCCTCCAGGCTGTGCAGTTTCAGCAATGTTGGATCCTGATCGTGGGCAATGAGAACACCTCAATTCTCACGTCCCATCTGGCGACCGAGAGAAGGATGCAATCTTGCTTGATTCGGGGCGATTGGGGCAATCCCATGGCTACAAAATTACGATTTTTAGTGAGGATTTCCAAGATAGGGACAGATTTATGACCTGTTTTCTAGGGGAATGGGCAGTTGTAAGGAGGCAATCAACGGAGGCGCGTCAGATTTGGGCTCGTCGCGGGAGTAGACTCGAATCAGGTACAACTAAATTCCGGGTTAAACCTGTTGACGGTTGTCGAACACGAAGTTAAAGCGATACTTCTTTGCGTCAACCTTCGGAATGACGTTTTTCAACCTTCAACGTACGAATGACCCACGAAGAGATATTTGAAGAGCTAAAAGGCCTCGCGAGCGAGCTTGGCATAAAAGTCCGGTTCGAGAACGGTAATTTCGATGGTGGCTATTGCCTATTGCGCGAGGAGCGCTTGCTCGTCCTCAACCGCCGCTCGACCGTACCAAAGAAGATCCGCACGCTCTCTCAAGGCCTCACCGAATACGGCCTCGGAGATATTTTCATTCGGCCCGCACTCCGCGAAGCCATCGAGGACGAACTTGCAAAGGTAATGAAGGAAGCTGCGGCGTGATTCACACCACCATGAGCGAGAACACATCTCACCTTCTTCATCATTCATCATTTCTAATTCATAATTTCCCTTGCGCGTAACCCTCCTCGGCACCGGCACATCGACAGGCGTTCCTATGATCGCCTGTCATTGCAGGATATGCCGCTCGACCGACCCGAGGGATAAACGGCTCCGCGTGAGCGCACTGATCGAGAATGGCAAGGACAATATCCTCATCGACACCAGCGCCGACTTCCGGCAGCAGATGCTCTCGCAACAGGTCACGCACCTCGAAGCTATTCTTTACACGCACAAACATTACGATCACATCGCCGGCTTTGATGATCTCCGCGCGTTTCAGTTTCTGAATAAGAAGTCGCCACTCTGTTACGCCACGCTGGAGACGACAGATTACATCCGCAAGACGTTTGACTATGCCTTCGGTGCAGCGATCCAATCCGGTGGCGGGCTTCCGAAGATTCCATTCAGAGTCATTGATGAGAAACCATTCAAGGCCTGCGGACTGGAAGTTATCCCGATACCATTGATGCACGGGCTCATGCCTATCCTCGGTTTCCGCATCGGTGGTTTCGCCTATCTCACCGATTGCAGCGCAATTCCCGAAGCGTCCTTTCCTTTGCTGGAAGGGCTCGACACGCTGATCTTAGACGGCCTTCGTTTCAAACCACACTCTACGCACTTCACCATCGAAGAAGCCATTGCAAACGCAGAACGCATTGCGCCGCGAGTTACCTATCTGACGCACATGAACCACGATGTACTGCACGAGGAGACGGAGTTGGCCTTGCCCGCGCATGTAAGGTTGGGGTTTGATGGATTGAGCTTTGAATTAGAAGGTATTTGCCAATGAACCAACCCGAAATAGTGTTCGGAGGCTGCAACGAGGACAACCTCGTTACCCATTACTCGTTACTCATCACTCCGGGCAAGGCATGATCAATTCCATCGTTTTCGATCTCGATAATACGCTCGTCGATTTTATGGCAATGAAGCGCCTTGCCGTCGAGGCGGCAGTTGATGCCATGCTGGATGCCGGACTCGATCTCGAACGCGCGGACATTAAGGCGCGCATCGATGCCATCTACAAAGAGCGAGGGATCGAGTATCAACAGGTATTCGATGATCTCATCTTTGGCGTGTTCAATAAGATTGATCATCGTATTCTCGCCGCAGGTGTAATCGCTTATCGCCGCGCAAGAGAGGCCGCGCTGAAGCCCTATCCTCATGTTACAGCAACACTGATGCAGCTCATCCGACGCGGCATAAATCTCGCCGTTCTTACCGACGCTCCCAGCCGCGAGGCCTGGCTTCGTCTATGCCACATCGGATTTCATCATATCTTTACGGTGGCCGTTACCTTCGACGAGACCGGCGAGCGTAAACCTGCCGCAAAGCCATTCCTAACCGTTCTCGAACGCCTCAACACAGCACCCGCCAACGCGCTAATGGTCGGGGACTGGGCCGAGCGAGACATTGTCGGCGCAAAAGCCGTGGGTATGCAAACCGCCTTCGCGCGTTATGGCGATTTCTTCAAAACCGAGACGCACGGCGCAGATTTTGAACTCCACGACATCACCGATCTACTCGCTATCGTCGATACACAGAACGCATGATCTTTGGCATTGGCATAGATACTATCGAGGTTCCGCGTATCGCTCGCTCCATCGAGACGTATGGCGATCAGTTCGTGAAGCGTATTTTTTCCGAGGAGGAGATTCGCTACTGTTCACGCCGCCCTCATGCCGCCGAGCACTTCGCTGCGCGCTTCGCGGCGAAGGAGGCGTTTGCAAAAGCTCTGGGGACCGGCGTTCGGCGGGGATTCATTTGGAGGAAGGTCGTCGTTCTCAAAGAACTTTCCGGAAGGCCGTTCCTTCTGCTTCGCGATGAGATGGGCGAACGCGCTCGACAGATAATCGGCAGCGAATTCGTTGCACAACTTTCGATTACGCATACGAAGGAGATCGCTGAAGCGATCGTGACCATAGAGCGTGTATGATGACTCCATGAGTTGGGCCGACGCCCCTTCATCATTCACAATTCATCATTCATCATTGCCCTTGACATGAGCATTCAAGGTGAGTTTTTTGAAACACCGACCGCCGTTATTCAAGAAGTTCTTGAGGATCGAACATCTACGGAGGACACTTCGACGGAAGAAGTGACAAGTGTTGTGCTTGAAGATGTTCCATCGCCAACCGAACACCGGGCGGTCAAAACCGACACACCGCCGCGAGGCAAACTGACCATGAAAGATCTTTCGATTCCGAAGCTGTATTATTCAATCTCCGAGGTCAGCCGACTCACCGGGATCGAGCCGTATGTTCTGCGCTATTGGGAGTCCGAATTCCACGAGCTGAAGCCGCAGAAGAACCGGGCCGGCAACCGCACGTACTCCAACCGCGACATCAAGTTCATTCTTCGCATCAAGGATCTGCTCCGAGAGAAGCGCTACACAATCGAGGGCGCGAAGCATATCATTCACGCCGAACGCAACACAATCGACAGCAAAGAAGAAACAGCGTCGACTACAGTCAGCGACCCCGCGCAAATCGCAATGCCAACGGAGACGAAAGCACCCGCCGCACCGCAGGCGTTTCTTACACTTGCGGAGATCAAGACTATGAAGGAATCGCTCTCCGCATTAAAGTCAGTGCTGCTGAAACATTAGCGGAGATTACTTTCCAGCCTTCGTCTTCGCTCCGCCACTCTTTCCTCTTTTCGTAAGAGACTCCACCAAAAACACGCCCGGTTTCAATTCGTGGATCGAGAAGTTCACGGAATCCCCCTCCGCAAAGTTCTTCATCATCGCATTACTTTTGACGGGATACGCATACGTCATCGGATGCAGTATCGTCCCGACTGTGCCGTGCGATAACGTGATCAGATGATGGACCGTGTCGACACGCCGCACAATGCCTTTGCCGGTACCAACACCGGAATCGACGGGGAATAGCTTTTGGCAGCTCGTCACCGAGAGCAACATCAGTATGATGGAGGCGAAGGCCATCCGCAGTCGTGTCATGCCAACTTCTTTCTAAATCGTAACGCGCTCAAACCAAGGATCACAACTGCAAATGTCAGCAATGATAATGCCTGTGGCCACAACACTTCCATTCCTACGCCACGAAGAAATATGCCGCGAATGATCTCGAAGAAATATCGAAGTGGAAGAAAGAGACTTACACCCTGAATAAGCTGTGGCATGTTCTCGATCGGGAAGACGAAGCCCGATAGGAAGTTCATCGGCATCATCACGAAGAACATCGCAGTCATCATCGCTTGCTGCTGTGTGCGGCTGACGGTCGAGACGAACAGCCCGATTCCCAGCGTCGTCATGATGAAGAGAATGCTCAGACAGAACAGCGTAAAGACGGAGCCGCGAATCGGAATGCCAAGCACAAGCGTCACGCCTGCCAGCGCGAGAATAATATCTATGATGCCGATGATCATAAATGGCGTCAACTTGCCGATAATGATCTGCCACGGTTTGATCGGCGTTACAATAAGCTGCTCCATTGTGCCGGATTCTTTCTCTTTCACAATGGCGAGAGATGTGAGCATCACTGTGGCGGTCATCAGCAGCATCCCCAGAATCCCCGGTACAAGATAATTGCGAGACTTCAGTTCGGGATTGTACCACACGCGTACTTCGGGCGATATGGTGATAGGCTTGAGCGAACCCAGTCCCCTTCTTGCGAATGCTTCGAGCAATGCGTTCTGCGCGTACCCAGCGACGATCATCCCCGCGTAGTTCAAGCCAACGGATGCCGAGTTACTTTCCGCGCCATCGACAATTGCTTGCAGCGGCACTGGCTCTCCGCGTGCGATCTTCCTCCCGAACTCGCGCGGTATCGTTATCGCGATAGATGCCTTGCCGTTCTCGAGATACTTGTCGATCTCTGAAGTTCGCTCGACGCGTCCGACGATTGGGAAGTAGCCCGAGTGTTCGAATCGCTGCACCAGGTCGCGGCTCTCGGTTGTATTGTCCTGGTCGCAGACGAGCATCGGCACGGTCGTCACATCCATGTTGATGGCGAAGCCGAAAATAAAGAGCTGCATGATCGGCCCGACAAAGATGATCTGGATGACCTTCTTGTCCCGCTTGATCTGCAAGAACTCCTTGCGCAGTATGTGGAGGATCGTTCTCATCAGACACGGAACCCCGACTTTCTCATCTTATTCCAACTTACGGTCGTGATCCAAATCGCGAACAGCGCCATGAAGAGTGTCTCCTGCCACACGCTCGAGATTGTTACGCCCTTCAATATGATGGAGCGAAGTGCCGTCAAAAAGTACCGCGCTGGATTGAGATACGTTATCATCTGAATTGGCACCGGCATGTTGCGTATCGGGAAGGAGAAGCCGCTAAGCATGAAGGTCGGGAGCATCGCGAGCGTGGAGGAGAGCATGAACGCGTCCTCTTGTTTATCCGACACGGTAGATACAAAGATGCCGACACCAAGTCCGCAGAAAATGAAGAGTAAGGTTTCGAGATAGAGCAATGCCAAACTACCCCGCACCACCACGTTAAACAGGAAATATCCTGTGATGAGAATGAGCGTTGTGCTGATGAGTGAGATGAGCACATACGGCAGCGTCTTCCCGAGCAACAATTCCATAGGATGAATCGGCGAGACGACGATTTGTTCGAGCGTCCCCTTCTCGCGTTCGCGAACGATGGAGAGCGATGTTGAAACGACCGTACTTATCATGAGGATAAAGCCGATGAGGCCGGGTACGAGGAAGCGCGGACTTGTCAATTCGGGATTATACCAAACCCTCGGTCGATAATCAATCGGCAACGCGGGCTTTGAAACTCCGTAATGCGCCAGAGCTTCGAGCGTGATCTTTGTGGAGTAATCCTGCGTCATCGCGGCGAGATAACCGGCGGCGGTCGCCGCTGTCGTTGCATTCGCTCCATCGACAAGCACCTGCACTTTGACGGGCCGACTTGCAAGAATGTCCTGCGAGAAGTTCTGTGGAATTACAACAACAACGCGAGCGATCTGTCCGCTTATCACAGTGTCGATCTCGCGGGAGGAATGGATGGCGGCGACCTCATCGAAGTACTCCGAGTGAATAAATTGCTCGGTGAACTCGCGGCTCTGTGTGGAGTGATCCTGATCGAAGACGGCGAGCTTCACATGACGCACATCATAATTAAGCGCGTACCCAAACATGATGAGCATGAACGCGGGCACAACCAACAGCACCCCAAGCGACCGCCGATCCCGCACGATCTGGCGGAATTCCTTCTTGATGATCGGACGAATGCGGTGGCGGCTAATCATTAAATGTGGAGTTGACCCACTAACACAATTCCCGTGCTATTTGATACTGTCATTCCATCAAATGGGTTCGGGAAGCAGGCGCTTCCCTCCCACACAACACGGCCTCTCTGTGTGGGAGGGAAGCGCCTGCTTCCCGGGCCCTTTCCTCTTGAGAGCTTACCACATTGGTGTACCGATGGCGCGGTTCACATTGTAAAGGCTGAGTTCAAATGCATAATGGATCTGCGCCGACTGAAGATACGCATCTTCGAGTGCACTCTGTGCAGTGAGAACATCTAGGCTTGTGGCAGCACCGTTCTTGTAGCGAACATTCGCCACATCGTATGCTTGCTGCGCTTGATCAATTTGAACCTGCGTGCTAAGCAGCCGTGTGCTGCTTGATTGCAGATCGGCCTCCGCTTGTTCGATGTCGCTTGCGATGGAACGGCGGGCATCGAGTGTGCGCGTCTCCGCAACGCGAAGATTCGCCTCGGCTTGCTCAACTTGACTTGAAGCAAGTCCGCCGTCAAGGATCGGCACATGCAAGCTGATATTGCCAGACCAATTGAGCTTTGGATCGGTGAGATTTGGTAAGTACCCATCCTTCACTCCACCCGCAACGTTCGCTGAGAGCACCGGGTAATTCGTCATCTTCGCGGCCTCGACCTGCAATCGCGCCGTGCGCTCAGCATCTTTCGCGAGTGCAATCTCCGGGCGTTGCCGCTCCGCGATAGCGATGAGTGTGTCCATGTCGCCTGGCACCTGAAGATCCCGCGCTGGCTTAACAACCGGAATGTGAACACCAGGCGCAATACCAGTCAACCGATGCAGCATTGCTTCCTGCTTCTTGCGGGTCGCACTGATGTCTGCAATTTGATTCTCCAATGCGGAGATGCGAACGCGCACGGATAGCGGATCGAGCGATGTGACCGTCCCCTGCTTCTGTCGCTCCTGCGTGATGCCAAGATTCTCCTGCACAATCTTCAACTGATCCTGCACAACGTGCAAGCTCTCGTCGCTTGTTAACATTGCGTAATAGACCTGCACGGTTTGATAGGCCGCCATCATCTTCGCCGCGTCGAGATTATCCTCGGCGCTCTTTATGCCACTTTCGGCGACGCGTTCATTCGCGCCTTCGCGCCCAAACCCGGTAATGAGCTGGGAGAAGTTCAAGCCAGCAGTGTAGTTGTCATTCGGCATCGTGCTGAAGGAGTTGCTACTTCCTCCAGGACCGGGTATGGTGATTGAGATAACCGGATCGATGCGTGTGTACCCAGCATTACCAGAGAGTTGCGGATAGGCATACGAATCGATCTCCCTCACACGCGCTTTGGCCGCATCCACTGCGGCTTCTGCCGCATGGAGAGCTGGCGCGGCCTGCACTGCCATACGCACGGCCTCGCCAAGTGAGAGCGTGTCACGGGTGGCGCTCTGCGCGTGTGTGAACTGCGGTGTGACGAACATCGCTATTAGCATCAGAAGAGGTGCGACTGCTCTTCGGTACTTCATATTATACTTCATAATTCATCCTTCATAAATTCTTTAGTGCGCCGCTGCGGCATCAGCCGAGACGGCCGTTCTTCCGCGGCGAAGCGTCATGATAAGCGGCAGGCACAGCAGGAAGAAGACGGTGACAAACAAGAAAATATCCAAATAGCTCTTCACCATCGTTTGCCGGATCACCATCCCATCAAGTGCCTTCATTGCCTGTTGTTTCGCAGCCACCAGAGATGATCCCTTTGCCATAAAAGCCTGTATCATCCCATTCAACCGCTGCTGCGTAGCCATGCTGTATTCGGTAACGTGACTGATCAGCCCGACACGATTAACACCAATGCGGT
The DNA here is from genome assembly GCA_903900335.1 of uncultured Ignavibacteriota bacterium. GTDB lineage: Bacteria > Bacteroidota > Ignavibacteria > Palsa-1295 > Palsa-1295 > PALSA-1295. The sequence continues at coordinate 36,731 of CAIUMP010000061.1, forward strand.
GCGCGAGATAAGTGTTGACGATTGCGATACCGAACGACCCACCGAGCTGGCGCATCATATTGTTCAGCGCAACGCCCTGTGGTATGTCGCGCGGATGCAAGCTCGATACCGCAAGGGTCGTGATGGGCACAAAGCAGAGCGGCAATCCAATTCCGCGTATGATGAGCGGCCCCAGGAATGTCCCGTAGTTCGCGTCGAGACTGATGCGGGAGAGCAAATACGTAAAAAGCGCTGTGAGAACAAAACCAATGAAGATCATCACCTGTGGAGGCGCTCCTCTCTGTTGAATCTTCCCTATGAAAGGCAGCGCAACCATGGTTACAGCAGCGCCGGGGAGCATCAGCAATCCCGTTTGCATCGCATTGTAGCCGAGCAATCGCTGGGCGAAAAGCGGTACAATGAAGACGGAGGAGAAAAGGCCGAAGCCAATTATGAATGTAAGGAATGCGCAGATCGCGAGCGTCCTGCTCTTCAGAACATGTAGTTCAACAGCGGGGTGCTCCGTATGCAGTTCATGCCACACGAACAAAATCAGCGACACGGCGGAAAGCACGGACAACAGAACAATCGTCCGCGAATCAAACCAGTCTTCGAACTGCCCGCGCTCCAGCACATATTGTAAGCTCGCAATACCGACGATGAGATATCCTATACCGAGCCAGTCGATCTTCGAAACGACACGTTCATGCTTGGGCTCCTTCACATACGTGAATGCAAGTATTGCCGCTGTTATGCCGATGGGGATATTCACGAAGAAGATCCACGGCCAGGTGAAGTTATCGACGATGTAGCCACCAAGCGTTGGGCCAATCGTCGGGCCGATAACCACGCCGAGTCCGAAAATAGCAGATGCGAGAGGACGCTCTTTGATAGTAAAAGTATCAAAGAGAATCGACTGTGATGTGGAGAGCAATGCACCGCCACCGAGTCCTTGCAGGAATCGGAAGAATACTAACTCCGGCAACGTGTGTGAGTTACCGCAGAAGAACGAGGCCGCAGTAAAGAGGAGAATCGAGAACGTGTAGTAATTGCGCCTGCCGAAGAGGCCGCCGAGCATACTCGTCATCGGGATGACAATGACGTTCGCGATCGCATAGGCCGTGATAACCCACGCGATGTCCTCGATCGTCGCGCCGAGCGTTGCGCTCATATCGCTGATCGCAACATTGACGATCGAAACGTCGATCAATTCGATCACCGCCGCTACGATAACGGTGATGACGATGATCCATTTCTTAAATCCGTGTTCAGCCACTGGGAGTGCTTAGTGCTAAAATGCTAAGTGCTGAGTTTTGAGAATACAATGACCGTATGTCATTATGTCATTGCGAGGAAGTCCCGAAGGGACGACGAAGCAATCCGTTGATCAAAGGCGACAGGCGACGACGTTACTTCGGCGTGGAAACTGTGACATCCACGCTCATGCCCGGACGAAGCACTGCCTTACCCAGCGATGCTTCATCTACCTGGATGCGAACGGGTACGCGCTGTGTAACTTTCACGAAATTACCGGTTGAGTTATCCGGCGGCAGGAGCGAGAACTTTGCGCCTGTCGCGGGTGAGACGGATTGTACCGTACCGCGAAAAACGGCATCGGGAAACGCGTCGGCGGTGAATTCTACCTTCTGCCCGACCTGCATCTTCTCCATCTGCGTCTCCTTGAAGTTCGCAGTGATCCAAATACCCTTCTCGGCAATTGCCATTAGCGGCTGTCCTGCCTGAATGAACTCACCAACTTGCACATTCTTCTTCGCGATGATGCCGCTCATCGGCGCTGTGATCGTTGCATAAGAGAGCTGCAATTTCGCATTATCGAGATCGCTCATGCGCTGCTTGACGATCGACTCTGCAACGGCGACTTGCGATTGCGCGGCCGCGGCTTGGTCAGTGACGGTGTGCAATTGCGCTTCCGCGCTTTCGGCCGCGGCTTTCATTGCATCGACTTGCTCCTGCGTCCCGGCATTGCCGCGCATGAGTCCTTCCGCACGAGCGAGATCATTCGCGGTCTTCTTGCGCATGACTTCCGCCGTTGCAAGATTCGCTTTCGAGGCAGTCGCAGCAGCTTGTGCGCTACGGACTGCAGCTTGCGCGTTCTCGATCGCTGCCTCGGCGCTTTGCACCTTGATCTCCAGATCACGCGTATCCAGCTTCACAAGCACCGCGTTCGAATCCACGTTGTCGTTCTCCTTTACGGATACTGAAGCCACGTAGCCAGAGACGCGCGGGATGATCGGGCTGATCTCCGCATCGATCTGTGCGTCGTCCGAGTTAACGTGGACGCGATTGAATTGAATGATGCTCCATCCATAGATCGCGCCCGCTATGAGGATAGCGACGAAGACGAATGGTAGTGCCCGCTTTACCGGACCCTTCTTCGGCGCCGTTGTCTCGATTGTTTCTTCCGTTGTTTGTGCCATCGTTCTTTCTTCCAACAAGATTGCTTAGGCTCTGCTTGTTCGCTTCGTTTTGCTTACGTGCGAGTGCGAGCTGATTGCGACAGTAGAATTCTTCACGACTGGGTGATTGGCGGTTGCGACTTCGATATCCGCGCGAGAATCCTCGTTGATGATGCCTTCGAATAAAATCTTGACCAAACTTTGAAATGCTTCCTGCGCCGAGCACGGAAGCTCGCCAAGCGACTGCGGATTCAGAATGTTCTCCGCTGCGGCGGTGTACGTGCGGAGAATGATCTCCGCCGGAATGTCCGAGCGGAACACTCCTTGACGAATCCCCTCTTCGAGAAGCTCCCCGAATTTCTTGAAGCGCTTCATCTTGAACGCCTGAATTTCTTTCCAGACATCCGGGGCATGCACGCACACGTCACGCATCAGGATCGGCGTCGCGCGCTTGTACTGAAAGCCAATTGCAGACATGACCGCCTGGAGCTTATCGGGAAAGGCCAGTCCCTCATCGGCGATGATCGCATCGATGACCTTCGCGGACTCCTTCATTCGTGGAAGCGTACAGGCGCGAAGGATTTCCTCTTTGTTTTCGAACTCCTTATAGAGCGTTTTTTTGCTAATGCCAAGCGCCTCGGCGATCTCGCTCGTCGAGACTTTCGAGTAGCCGTGATCCAAGAACAGCGCACGTGCCGCATCGGTGATGCGGGTGCGAAGTCCCTGATCCTGCTCCTGGTTTTGTGTGGCTTCTGGCATTCGGGACTCTGGAAACCCAAATGGGGTAGAATGGTTTCCGCGATTTCCGATTTAGGCAGCAGCATCGAGCTTGGGGTCACAATTCTACAAGCCCTAGCGACCCAAAAACTAAAATGCCGCTCAGATGTGAGCGGCATTTTGATCAGAAGTTTGAATTACCGGTTTGCTTTCAAAACCGACGGCATAGGCCTTTACTTATCCGCCTCCCCCATGATCGGATCAATCGAACCGATGATTGCAACAATATCCGAGATCATGCAGCCTTCGAGTAGGCGTGAGAGTCCCTGCAAATTCGCGAAACTTGGGCTTCGGATCTTCGAGCGCCACGGATAGCCGGTGCCATTGGAAACCAGGTACCATCCTAGTTCACCCTTTGCTGCTTCGATTCCGTGATAGACCTCACCAACAGGAGCAGATTGTCCGAAATTCACCAGCATGAAGTCGTTAATCAACTCCTCCATGTTGCTGTAAATATCTCCCTTTCTCGGGACGATCTTCTTCGCATCGGCAGCCCATATCTCACCCGCAGGCAGCTTGTCGAGGCATTGATAGATGATCTTCGCGGCCTCCTTTATCTCATCAAAGCGAACCTGATAACGGGCAAGTACATCACACTCCGTTCGCGTGATCACATCAAAGTCCAACTCATTGTAGACCAGATACGGGTGATCACGGCGAAGGTCTTTGGCAAAGCCGCATCCGCGCAGGTTCGGGCCGGTCCAGCCGAGATCAAGCGCTTCATCAGGTGGCATGATCCCGATACCGGAGGTTCGTTCAATGAATATTCGATTTTTATGCAGCATCGCCGCCATCTCGCGAATTGCTTCGGGAAGCCCGTCGAGATAGGCACGAATCATACGGATGGATTCATCGGTGATGTCCTGTGCCATACCGCCAATACGCATGTAGCTCACGGTGAATCGCACGCCGGTAAGTACATCGTAGATATCATAGATCTTTTCGCGCTCACGAATGGCCCACACAAAGACCGTGAGCGCACCGATGTCCATAGCGAGGGCACCGAGCGCGAGTAGATGTGAGGAAATGCGTGCAAGCTCACAGCAGATCACGCGGATGTATTGCCCACGACGGGGGAGCTCAATTCCCATGAGCTTCTCCACTGCCAAGCAATAGGCAACGTTATTCGCCGCTGGGGAGATGTAGTCGAGCCGATCCGTATGTGGGATGAACTCGTGATACGTCATATTCTCCGCAAGCTTCTCGTAGCCACGATGAAGATAGCCCAGCTCGCACTCTGCATTTACAACGGTCTCTCCATCAAGGCGGAGCAAGACACGCAAGACACCATGCGTCGCTGGATGCTGCGGCCCCATGTTGAGTATCATCTCATTTTCCAGAGAGTCCTCGGACATGGAAACCGTTGTGTCCTTCGACATCAGAGCATCGAGGATCCTCTGGCGGGGAGGTACTTCCTGGAAAACGGGGCGTTCGATTGTTGCGTCTTCGACCATCGCGATTCGAAAGGATTGTTATTCGCCCTGATTGGCAATATTGAAACGTGGGTTGGAGTCCTCATGATGAGGAAGCGGAATGGAGCCCGGTACACCCATCAGCGGGAAATCTTTCCGAAGTGGGTTGTATGCGAAATCCTCGGGCATATACATCCGTCGCATGTCCGGATGGCCGTCGAACATGACGCCGAACATGTCATGCGCTTCGCGCTCATTCCAGTTGCATCCCGTCCATACCGAAACCAGCGATGGCACATGTGGGTCCCTCTCGTCACACTGCACCTTGAGGTAAATGCGCTGGTTGGTATTGTGATTGTTCAAATGGTACGTTACTTCATAGCGCCGTTTTTTTGCCATCGTCTCCGCCCCAAAGACATCGATCAATTGGAGGAATCCGAATTCCTCCTTGAGCCGCAATGCGACTTCCATCATCTGCTCGCGCGGGAAAATGGCTGCCCGATCACCGCCGACATCAACTGTTTCGAAGTGAAGACCTGGACTACCTTCTCTGAGTTGCTCGAATTCAAACATATCAAGCGTGAGTGAATAATTTCTTGGAGGGGATTTCGATATTTGGAATCGGTATCTCGATAGGCTTTTGAACCGAGGTGTCAATGATCGTGCCGCGCTTGAACGGGTGATCGTTCTTGATCTCCTCCTGGATCATCATTAGTGCCTTGAGAAGGGAGTCCGGTCGCGGAGGACAACCCACGACGTACAGATCTACAGGCAAGAATTGGTTGATACCCTGCACCACAGAGTACGTGCGGTAAATACCTCCAGAAACCGTACAAACGCCCATTGCGATAACGTACTTCGGATCGGGCATCTGATCGTAGATCTTCCGCACGACCTTTGCCATCTTGTATGTGACAGTGCCAGCAACAATCAACAGATCCGACTGTCGAGGCGAGAAGCGAAAAACTTCGCTGCCAAATCGAGAGACATCGAACCGGGGACCGGCGAAGGCCATCATCTCAATGGCGCAGCACGAGATGCCAAGAGGCATCGGCCACACGGCGTTCTTTCGTCCCCAGTTAACAAGATCGTCGATCTTGCCGGTCACGAACCCTTCTGATTGAACAGCGTCATTAATTCCCATAGTCGTTCCTTCTTAGTCCCACTCCAATGCACCCTTCTTCAGAATGTAGATATAACCGACGAAGAGTAGCGCGATGAATAGAAACATCTCCGTAAGTGCAAACGCTCCGAGCTTGTCAAATACGACAGCCCACGGGTAGAGAAAGACAAGTTCGATGTCGAAAATGATAAAGAGCATACCGACGACATAATACTTGATCGAAACACGCTCGCGCGTCGTCCCAACCGGGATCATGCCGGACTCGTACGTGGTGAGCTTCTGAAAATTCGGTCGTTTCGGGCCGATCCATTTGCTGAGATTCGCCATCATGACGCCGAAGACCACGGCGATAACCATCATGAGCGCGACCGGGATGTAGCTACTGAGCATAGGCTTCTTAATTTTGTGCCACAAAAATACGACTTTTGACCTAACCGTTCCTGAACTTAGATTTTTTGCAAAAATTCGGTCGGAACTTCCTTCCCACTCTCGCATCGGAGTGCTTAGAAGTCCCCCTGAACTGCTCCCCGTTTCGCACCCAGCGAACCCAATCTCTATTGAAATGTTATTCCCTCACAATCTTCGACTGAGCGTCACATAAGAACCGAACGTAGCAACTATGAAAGCGATCATCATGGCAGGGGGATTTGGCACGCGGCTCCGTCCGCTTACGATGAACCTGCCCAAGCCTATGGTCCCGATGTTAAATCGGCCAATGATGGAGCACATCGTCAGGCTCCTGCGTCGGCACGGAATGACCGATCTAACATCTCTGCTATACTTTCACCCTGACGCAATTACCTCCTACTTCGGCGACGGTTTCGCCTTTGGCTGCAACATGAGCTACGTCCGAGCCGAAGCAGACTTCGGTACCGCGGGTAGCGTACGCAATGCAACGGAGCAGCTCGGAATCAACGAGCGAATTCTCATCATCTCCGGAGATGTGTTAACGGATTTCGACCTGGGTGAAGCCATACGGTTCCATGAAGAGAAGGCTGCAACTGCTACGATCGTGTTGACTCACTCCAAAAACCCACTGCAGTTCGGCATCGTAATGACCGATGCGGAGCAGAACATCACCCGATTTCTCGAAAAGCCATCCTGGGGTGAGGTCTTCTCCGACACGATCAATACGGGAATCTACATTCTCGAACCAGAAGCCTTCGCGCAAATACCCTACAAACGCGAATTCGATTTCAGCAAGGATCTTTTCCCACTCCTTCTCGCTGGCCCCGGAACGCTTGCGGGTTACATCGCCGAAGGATACTGGCGCGACGTGGGTAATCTTACGGAGTATCACGAGGCGCACATGGATGCTCTGGCAGGTCTGGTACAGCTCGAATTCGATGGCGAGCGTCGCAGCGGGGTCATCGTGGAGGATAGCTGCAACATTGAAGGCGCAAGCTTCCGTGGCCAGAACATCGTAGCACACGGCTCGACCATCGAGGATGGCGCCATGCTGACGAACTCCATCGTCGGAGCCAATTGCCATATCGAATCTGGCGCCGTGATCGAGAACTCCATCTTATGGGATGGAGTCCGTGTTGGGCGAAACGCCCACACCAGCAATGCCGTAGCCTGCAACAATGTCTTGATCGGCAACCGCGCTACAATTGACGAGAATGTCTTCGTGGGAGAAGGCTCACAGATTGGCGATGGTGCGCACGTCATGCCTAACCTGAAGCTGTGGCCCGGGAAGCGCGTGGAAGCCGGAGCCAAGCTACAGACCAGCCTGGTCTGGGAAGATCGCTGGAATAGAGAGCTCTTCACCAACTCCCGCATCTCAGGACTTTCCAACATAGAGCTTATCCCGGAGTTCTCTGCCAAAGTCGGAGCGTCACTAGGAGCACAGGTCGGACTGGGCCAACGCGTCGTCATCAGCCGAGACAGTGATCCCGGCTCGCGAGTCCTCTCCCGTGCACTCACCAGCGGTCTCATGAGCGCCGGCGTCACCGTCATCGACATGCAGCAGACGCCCATACCGCTGACCCGCCACCACCTTCGCGACGCACGACACTCCGGCGGCATCCACGTACGCAAGAACCCCATGAACCGCAGCAGATCGGACATGATCTTCTTCGACTCCGGCGGATACGACCTCTCCTCCAGCAAAGGCAAGGCGATCGAGCGCTACTTCTTCGGCGAGGACTTCCCCCGCGCCCCGTTCGATCAGGTCGGCACCATCGAATTCCCAGCCCATACGGGCGAGATCTACACGCGCCGCTTCACCAAAGCGCTTGACGTGGACCTCATTACCCGCAGCAACTTCAAGCTCGCCATTGACTACGCCAATGGGATAGCTTCTACCATCTTCCCGAACATTCTCGGTGCCTTCGGCAGCGAGGTAGTCTCCATCAACGCGTATCTGGAGCCATCACGTCTCACCCGCGGACGCGAGGAGTTCGACCGCTCCACCAGGCATCTAGCCAATGTCGTCAAGTCCCTTCATTACCAGATCGGCTTCATCCTGGACGCTGGGGGTGAGCGGGTCGGGGTCGTGGACGAAGGCGGCAACATCTACCTCAATAACTCACTCCTAACACTTCTGACCAAACTCTTCCTCGAAAGCGAAGAAAAGCGCGGACGAAAGGTCACCAAGATCGCAGTTCCCGTCGCGGCAACAAGCGAGGTAGAAGTCCTCGCGGAGCGCCACGGAGTCGAGCTCCTATACACCAAGAATACCCATGCCGACATGATGCGCGCCGCCAGCCGTGACGACGTCTCCTTCGTCGGCGGAACACTCGGCGGAGCCATCTTCACAGACTACTTCTTCGCCGTGGACGGCATGTTCACCGTCGCGAAAACCCTCGAAATGCTCGCAGTATTGGGCAAAAACCTCGGCGAGATCGCCCGCGACATGCCGCGTCACGCCCAGTCGCGCACGGAGGTCGAGTGCCCCACGGAGCAGCTCGGAAAGGTTATGCGGCAGGCAATGGACCACGCCCAGGACATGCGCCGGGTCCTCATTGACGGCATCAAATTCTACCCGGTAAACGGCAACCCATCATGGGTGCTTGTTCTGCCAGACAAGGAGCGACCATACTGCTCCATACTCGCCGACGCCCCAACCGAGGCCGACGCTAACATGCTGGCAGACAAATACGCAAAGCTCGTGGAGCACTGGCGCGATGCGGATTAAAACAAATTAGGCTTTTCCCATCGCAAACATTCAGGGATCTTCAGGAACGCGCAAACACATTCGTTGTGTGATGTAAATTCGCGATTCATGAACTTCTCATATAAATCAACAACTTACAGCTTTTTGTCTATAAGACAGAAAGCGCTTTCCATAAATATTTTGCGGTTCCCGGACCGACCCGGAATTCGGTAGAATGGCAAAAATTTCTCCCCGCCTCCCCGTGTAGCACAGACTTTAGTCTGTGACCCCAACCTTCCCCCGTGTAGCACAGACTTTAGTCTGTGACCCCAACCTTCCCCCGTGTAGCACAGACTTTAGTCTGTGACCCGATGCGCAGAAAGCACGCGCTGGGCCCGCTGAAGGGTCCGCGCTACACGGGCGACCATCATCTCCCAACCACAACCCGCCGCGCCTCCACAAAACCACCCAAACTCACCCGCAGGTAATACACCCCTCCGGCAGCGAGGAGAACCCCGCCGCGGCGCTCAATCGCTCGCGTAGAGCGCGGCTTCCAGCCCGACTCCCTTCCCCGAGCAGCGCACATCCCAACCTGCCGAGCCGCCTCCAAAACCAGCGGACATCCAACCCACCCAACCCAATCTCAAATCGCCTGGGCCCAAACTTCAAGCTTCACTCCAGTGAGCGTGGGATCCAACTCCCTAAGCCAATGATGATGGCTCCAAAGCGCACGCTGGGAAATGCCAAGAATTTGTTGTGTCTCTTTGTTGCTTAGCAGCGAGCGTGCGGCCATACAGACCTGCATCTCCATTCGTGTGATGCCGGGATATTTCTTGGCTATGCGTTCGCAAAATCCGGGGTGGGCCTGACAAAAGCGGAACGAGAAGTCAAGCCATTCGGCGGTTGGTGACATGGCATCTGTAAATGATTAAAGTGAGCAATACAGAGCATCGGCCTCCGACCAGAGTACCGACTCGACGACAAGCGACAAGCGACAAGCGACAAGCGACAGAGAAAGAAACTCGAACTAAGAAAATTAGTTTCCGGCCGGCGGTGAATTGAACGTACCGTAATTCCCAATTTGTCATTCCCGCAACAGCGGGAATCCAACCCGCTCGGAAGTGATTGTAAACACGATGGTACGCTTTTGCATGGGAATGCAAGGAAATGTAAGTATTTGAAAGGTTTTGCAAGCCACCTTCGGGATGTGGGAAGGGTTTTATTATTGCGCGGTAACGACAGTAGCGCTTGAAGCCACAACAGTAGTTATACAATAAACCTAACCGAAGAACATGAACGCCAACACACCTCAATCGTGGTACGATTTTCCCGAGATGGAGACGATGGACCCACGTACTTTCATACAGACCCTCACCTTTCAGGATCAGGCCGGCACCGTGCAGCCATCGAGTTTCCAAAGAAGCCCAACATGGCTACAGAACGTAACATGGATTGATCCGCCGATGATCGTCACCCCATTTGCCACCGCAGTACCGACAATCACGGTGCAGAATGCACAGGATTACGAATCACAGCAGATTGCGAACAGATGGAACAGCTCACATGCGATGACTGCAACAAGCACAAAGCTACCACGCTCAGTTGAAAAGATCATGTTTCTAAAGGCCGGGGCCGCATTTCTCAACACACTATATCTGGATTGGACGGTTGGTGTTACTTCGACGGATATTCAATTTAGCTTAAATATGAACTCCGTAACGAGCGGCGATTTTACTAATTCCGCATCGGGGACGATTCCAGTCTTCGCATTCAAGAGTGCTACGTATGGCGGCACAGCTCGTTCTCTTAATGTAACTATCCTCAGACCCGGGCGCTACGATGTGGCAATCCGCATCATTGATAACTCTGGCAATTCGAGCATGTATGAGATGTTCTGGATTGTTCTTTGAAACCGCTCCTCCTCCAAGCGCAATACTGAAGCATTTACCCTAGAAAGGAACGCAGAATGAGCAGCCTGTTAAGACCGCCAACTCCAGGATGGTCGGATGAAAACGGATTGGACCTTGGAGACCCTACTGACCCGACAGACATGCGGAAGGGAGGCGGCTTTAAGTGGGGTCAGCGTCCAGATGCTGGAGGCTCAGGAGGCGGGGGCGGCCTGGGATTAGGCGGCGGACACCCCAGTGCTGGCGGCACACCGGGATCGGGCCAAGATGGTGGTGGAGGTGATCCTGGTTCTGGTGGGAAGGGCTCTGATGGCAAAGGGAGTGACAACAAGGGTTCGGATGATTCTGATACCGGTGACACGGGAACCGACGATTCCGGAACTAGCAACACTGGAACAGATGACTCCGGAACCGATGATTCGAAATCGGGCGATACGGGGACTGGTGACGCGGGAACGGGTAACCCGGCGTCCGGCGACTCTGGTACAGGTAATGCTAATCCATCGCCGTCACCAATGGGTAGCCCAACTGCCCCAAGCGGCGCAACCGGGCCGGGTTGGAATATCCTCCCAGATCCTTTCGCCGGCGATTCCAAGGATGATCCGAATCAAGACGACGACCCCACCGGGGATAGTAAGTCTGGAGGTGGGAAGCACAAAGACGACATCGACATTGATTTTGCGTTCGATGGGCTCGATCCGGGCACGAATCCAACAGACCCACCGCCAAACCCACCACCACCACCACCCACCCCACCGACAGGCGGCGAGCCAGGTGGTGGCAAGGGAACGGATGACGGTCTAGGATCAGGCGATCCAACTGACACGGGCGATCCATCCAACCAAGGCGGCCCGGCTGATACCGGCGATCCCTCAGGTCCTGTTTCTGGCTTTGGACTCGGATTTACGAATGATCCGTTTATGCAAATTACCTCACCCGGCCCCGTGGTTCCGACACCTAGCCCAACCGGTGGTAGCCCTTCTGGTGGCCAAAGTCAGTCTGGGAAGAAGAACACCAAAAAAGTAAAGTCTAAACAGGGAAGCGGACACCCCACGAAGGGTATTCATGCGGTAACGTCTAATCAGCACGTGGGCCAAGCTGCAAGTCTCGAAGTAGCGGCTAACAACGGACCTCGCTTCCCTTTGCCAACCGGCGGGAAGGCTGTGCCAGATGGTTCATCAACGCATGTCGAAATGTATGACCCCTTTGCCGGGTTGCGTAGTCCATGGAACGACACGCAGCTTGGGCCTCCACCTGCGACGGACTGGTCAGGTGACATTAGCCAACTTAAGGACGAGCTAGATGGACAGTCCTCAAAATACCTTGGCCTACTTGAACTTTTATTTGGCTCTGGGACTTTCGGTACATCAAGAACTCCTCTAACGCAAAAGGAGGTCAAAGGATTGGGGATTCAGTTCGATGGATTCAAGGGAGTTCTCGAGCGGCAACTTGGCGTGCTGAAGCTATTTTTTAGGTACCATCCTTACATTCCGGAAATTCCACCGGCTTCAAGGCAAAACGTCGCTGATTACGAGGAGCTGAGAAAGCGATACCAGCGCCTAATCGTTTGGTATACCAGTTCGATCGGACCTTGGCAATGGTGAATTAAGCTACAGTTTATCGGAACACTCCGCAATCATTATGAGCAAGCTTCTACGACTAGTCTGCGTTTCCACGTTGATCTGTTTTGTAAGTTCATGCGGACAACAGAACTCCGCGACTCGTCCATTGACCCCCATAAGTTTGGCAATATTATCAGATCCCTCGCTGTCAGAGCCGGGCCTCCTATCCTACCTACAGGGTAAATTTGCCTGGGACACTATTATCGTCGCTGATTCGGATTACTGGGAACGACGGTATGACACCGTCGAGTTTTGTGGTTTACCTGGCCTACTCCGCGTGTTCTTCACTCGTCACTCCGGCAATCAGCGGGACACTGCGATTAGCTTTGAGTGGAGTATCGCAGCGCGAGGCTCGCACGCGCCATTTCGGCCACGGCTGCCGGCCGAGTTGCTCCCATCAACTCGGTCCTGGCCAAGAGGCCAAATCTACGACACTCTTCGTGCCCGACTTGATCGCATTTTGCCGTTTTTACCTAACCGAAACAATCACCGCTGGGAGCCCTATTCACTCCATCCTCCCTACTCAGGGATGATCATCCCTGGACAAGATTCAGACATTGTCATGCACCTCGACCGCGACTACTAGCGCCTAGGTGATGAGTGCTCGCCCGCCATCCCCGCATTGAAACGAACAACAATTCGGTTGACGTTAACAGCCACGCACACCGTGCGTTCGCCAGCGTTCGCGTTGTTGCGTTGTGTCGGGTAACGACGACCTTCGCGCAATCCCCACCGTGTCGAGCGAGGATGCTCGACCTACGCGTATTCTCCTGCTGTCGAGCTCCTCCCAACCCCAGAAAACGGAATGACCGGCCCACGAACCATCAGTGTGCCGGTCATTCATACGTGCTGTGTCATGAGACGTTTGCCAGAGAGGTGGCTGGAAATTCTGGTGGGGTCAGCGGAGTTGAAAACCCCAAGCATTACTCTCTAACAAATCGGATAATTTCTCACCCTGGATGATCTTTCGTTCTGCGAGGGTCGCTCACGTTGCCGATCGGATCGTCGCCGATTGAATCGTCGCCGATCCAGCTCATCGTACGCATAAGAACTTGCCTCGCCGAGTTTTGTTACAGGGGAAACTCAATTTTTCTTTATGTCTTTTTCCCGCAAGCTTTCCTTCCTCCTCCTTCTCGTCGCACTTGCCTCCTTTGGCCCCGGCTGCAAGAAGAAAGACCAGGACAACCCTCCGGAGCAACCCGCTGCGGCTCAGGCTCCCGCCATTCCGCCACAGCCCGTGCCGCCCTTCGATGCCGAGCGCGCGTTCAAGGACATCGAGACGCAGGTCTCGCATGGCCCGCGCGTACCCAACTCCGCCGCTCATGAGAAGACGCTGGCCTTCATCCAGGCCGAACTGGCAAAGTGTTCGAAAGATGTGTCGCTACAAAGCTTCACCTCACCCGGCTACAAACCGGGCGAGGTGCTCAAGCTCACGAATGTGCTGGCCTCCTTCAACCCATCCTCAACGCAGCGCATTCTGATCCTGACACATTACGATTCGCGCCCCTGGGCCGATCAGGACCCAAACAAGGCCAATCAGGAGAAGCCCGTCCCCGCCGCCAACGATGCTGGCTCCGGCGTTGCCGTGATGCTCGAACTCGCGCGACAATTCAAGAACAATCCGCCGCCCATCGGCGTCGATCTGCTTTTTGATGATGGCGAGGATTACGGCAAAGACAAAGTGGATTCGCTCGAAAAATACTTCCTCGGCGTGAAGTACTTTGTCAAAACAAAGCCCTCGAATTACACTCCGCGATTTGCTATCCTGCTCGATATGGTCGGCGACAAAAATGCGCTCTTCGAGCCAGAGCCCTATTCTGTGCAAAGTGCTTCTTCCGTTGTGAGCGAGATCTGGGGCACTGCCCGCAGCCTCGGGCTCACCCACTTCCGCTCATCGCAAGGCCCCGGCATCGAAGATGACCACCTGCCGCTTATCCAAGCGGGGATTCCATCGGTGGATCTGATCGACGGTCATCTCGTCGGCGCTACGGTCACCGATCCGGAGCGCAAATACTGGCACACGACCGATGATCTTCCGAAGCATCTCAGCCCCGCCACGCTCGGTGAAGTCGGCAAGCTGCTGCTCACGCTGATCTACGACCGCTTGCCGCGGGATATTCCCACGCTCTAAATCCAATCCATGCCCACAACACACGTCGCTCTCCGCTTTCGCGTCTCGCAGTCAGCGGAAGATCTGCTGCAAGGCTTCATGCTGACTCACGCATCTGTCGAAGGCGTTGAGGAGAATTCCGGTGAGACGCTCTACTACATACCGGAAGCGGAGTGGAACGCCGAGTTGGAAACGGCGACAGGTGCGTTGTGCAGCACGAGCGAAGGCATCACCTTCCTGGGCTCGGAAGAGATCGTCAATCGCGACTGGAACGCCGAGTGGGAGCAATCCATCGAACCACAGCAAGCAACCGATGAGTTGGTCATCACCCCGTCGTGGCGCATGGCGGAAGCCCTTGCACTAAATGCGAAGCACCTCATCACCATCGACCCCAAGATGAGCTTCGGCACAGGCCACCATGAGACAACTCGGCTTTGCCTTCACGCCGTCGAGCAGATTGACTGCACCCAACAGCGCGTCCTGGATATCGGCACAGGCTCCGGTGTGCTTGCAATTTATGCATTGATGCGCAGCGCTTCCCATGCCGTCGCCATCGACACCGATGAATGGTCAATTGAAAATGCGATTGAGAACCGAGCGCTTAACCACTTCACCGCCGATCAACTTGATATCCGCAAGGGTACTCTCGATGAGACCGTCACCGCCGATGAACACTTCGGCGTTGTTCTCGCAAATATTCATCGCAACGTGCTGATCGAGATCGCAGTAGATATCCGCTCCCATTGCACCCCCGGGGCGACCGTCGTGCTCTCAGGTCTTCTCATCTATGATGTGGATGAAGTCCGCGCAGTGTATGAATCTGCGGGATTCACATTCCTTCGCGATGGTCGAGAGAATGAGTGGGCATCCCTGACGTTCACCGCATAGACCCTCGACATCCGCGATGCGCATCGCCACGCTCGACATCGGAACCAACACCGTTCTCCTTCTTATCGTAGAAGTTGAGGGCCAACGCATTCGCGTACTTCGAGACGACCACGCGATCGCGCGTCTCGGCGAGGGCGTTGATCGCACCCACCGAATCAATAATGCCGCCCGTGAGCGATTCCTCGCCGTACTCACGCAACATGCTGCGACAATCGCTGAACTCGGCGTAACGCACATCTCCGCAATTGCAACGAGCGCACTCCGTGATGCCGAGAACCGTGACGAGATCATTCGTGCGGCGAAAGGATCGACTGGAATCACCGTTGAACTGCTCAGTGGTGACGATGAAGCACAGTGGACATATCGCGGCGCACTGCTCGGAGCACAGATTAGCCCGGAAGATAACCTCGGCGTCCTCGACATCGGCGGCGGAAGCACTGAGTTATCCAGTGGAACGGGATTTCGTTTTGTCAGCGGAGTAAGCATGGATATTGGTGCCGTCCGAATCACAGAACGCTGCTTCGGCTCCACTCCGATAGCGAAAGAAGCTGTTGAGCCTGCAAGACTTCTAATCCGAGAGACACTACATTCAAGCGATCCGAACAGGCCAACGCTCTCCCAACTTATCGCCGTTGCTGGGACGCCCACAACACTTGCCACGATGGATCAGCAGTTACAGGAGTTTGATAAGAGCAAAGTCCAGAACTACATACTTCGTCGGGAAGCAGTCTCACAACTCCTCGACATCTTGCTTAGCCAAGATACGGCGACCTTGCTTGAACGCTATCCCGCAATCAACAAAGCGCGAGCAGATATCCTGCCAGCAGGTGCACTTATACTCGCAGAGGCGATGGATTATTGTGAAGTAAACGAAGTGCGGGTCAGCACCCGAGGTCTTCGCTATGGGATTGCTATTCGTGAAGCGGAGCGGCTCACAGGAACAACCAACTTCACGATTTTGGAATGATACCTCGAAGGGCTTCGATGAAGCCGTCAATATCCGAGACTGTGTTGTAGCGTGAGAAGGAAACCCGAATAGATTTGCTCGCAATATCCGTCCCCTTACCACACGCAAGCAGAACATGCGATGGCTGCTGACTTCCAGATGTGCACGCCGCTCCGTTCGAAACAGCAACACCGGCCATATCAAATCGGATAATGATCGAATCCGCATCGAGCCGCGAGAGAATTTGCGGGATGAATGTGATATTCACAATGGAGTTGACGGATGTATCATCCTTTGCAGAATTCAAGACAACTTCGGGAAGTTCTTGAAGTCTTTCCAACAGGTGCGATCGAAGATTTCGAAAATCCGTTTCATGTCCAGCTATTCGCCTCACGGCTTCTGCAAAACCAACGGCGAGAGCAACTGCTTCCGTACCACCGCGCCGGTTACGCTCCTGCGCACCACCGCGCAACAACGGCTCCCATTCAACGCCACTCCTCACATACAACGCGCCGATCCCCTTTGGTCCGTGGATCTTGTGAGCACTCAGCGTCATCATATCAACTCCCAATGACTTGACATCAAGCGCGAGTTTACCGAGAGCCTGCACACCGTCGCAGTGGAACACTGCCGATGACTTACTCTTTACAAGGGCCGCTATGTCTTGGATCGGACTGATCGCCCCCGTCTCATTATTGACCATCATGAGCGAGACGAGCGTCGTATCGTTGCCAACCTTACTCGCAACAGATGCAGCGGATACACCACCACAACTTTCAACGTCAACATACTCCAAACGAACACCAAGCTTTTCCATGAACTCAGCCGATTCAAGAATAGCGGAGTGTTCTGCCCTGCTCGTGAGGAGCGAAAGATCATTCCACGCGATCCCGCTCAGGTGCTTCTTGAATAACGGACCCTTGATTGCTGCGTTGTCCGACTCTGTCCCTCCGGAGGTAAAGATGATCTCACGCGGCTCTGCGTTGATCGCGCGCGCAATTGTCTCGCGGGATTCCTCCAGCGCCACACGCGCCGCGCTTCCCAACGAGTGAACGCTGGATGCGTTGCCATACTCATTGGTTAGGTATGGCATCATCGCTGCCAGGACTTCAGGTGCTATTTGGGTGGATGCGCTATTATCAAGGTAGATCATTTCCGGGCACGTCAACAAGGAATCCGGTGGGCATGTGCCGTTGGAATGAAAAACGGGGCGGAGCCTCAGATGAGTGCTCCGCCCCGCAAATCTATCCTAATGCGACTGGCGCTTAGCGCATTCCCCCCGGCGGCTTCGCAATTCCGCGCTTCAACATTCGATTCTTCATGCGCTCACGCATCAACTCCCGACGCAGCTCCTGCACACGAGGGTTGAATCCATTGCCGAGTTGTCGTTGCGCGATCTGTTCGCGTATTCGTCGGTTGAACTGCTGCTCAAAGACCAGCAAACGGGCGCGCTGCCGTGGCGAGAGCACTGGCGCGAGTTCTCCATCGAGTTTCTCCTGACGCGTGATGATCTTCTGGTTCAGCTCGCGGATCTTTTGCATCACCGGATCGACATCCGCATCGGTCTTCGCTCCGTTCATCAAAAGCGTGAGCTTCCGCATTTCGTCGTTGCGCTGCTTGACGATCTCCTGCACCTCTTTCTCGGCGGGCTTGTAGATCTGGAAGAATTTCACCGCCGTCTCATCGTCGAGGGCAAGCGCCGTTTTCATGCGCTCGTACTTCAGCTTTTCGATCTTCTCCATCAGTTCCTGCCGCCTCGTTTGTTGCGCGGCCTTGCGCTGCTCCGGCGTCTGTGCGTCTTGCGCAGCCGCGATACTACTTCCTCCAAGCAGAAGGAGTGCTGCTGCGAAGAATACTAATTGTTTGATCTGTTTCATAATACGTGACCTCCAAAAGTTTCCGTGGTGTGGATGCATCCATCCCGAGAGGGGAAGAGGGCACAACCAGTAGCCACATGATGATTAATTCTTCGGCACCTCATCAAGGTCCTTAACGGTCTCCAACACGGATTCAAGCTCCGAGGCCGAGAGATCGTTCAAGCTGACGGGGCCATCCGTGTCACCATGCATCAGTGATGGCGGATTGTCGTTTTCGTTCGGCGAAGCATCGGCCATCGCCAGGAGAGCGTCCGTCCTGTGCGCGCGTGGTGACAGGTTCGTAGCCATTGGCTTCTGATCCGAGTTGGCTTGCACAGCCACCGGTTGCAGCTCCGCAGGCACCGTCGCAACGGTCTTTTGCTCAGCTATCGCCGGTGAGTTAGTCTTGCCGATAGTGATATTCGAAGCCTGATCCGGCGCGTCCACTCTTCCAGTTCCGAATGGGTTAGCGAGGAAAATCACGATTGCCACCGCCACTGCTCCAGCGAGCCCCAGAGATAATCCGTGCCCGAAAACGAACTCCCGCACACGATCCATCAAGCCGGCAAATCCGCGCTTCTCCTCAACGCGCTCCATTACCCGGACGCGAAAATTCGCCCAGTAGAGCTCGTCCGGCTCGGGGGTCTGATATGGCGTGCCGAAGCTCCGAATTTCTTCGGTCAGCCTCGCAATATCCTCGTTATGTTCGTGTTCCGTTTTCATTCTCTGCTCTATAATGTCAGACGTACCAAGCCACACCAAGTTTAATTCTGAGCGATCATTCTCGTTTTTGCCCAGATATTGATGTATTACGCATCATTTTGCATCCGATGTGCCAATTCCTCCGTCATACGCCCCGATGCCTGCAAATACTCCCCTATCTTTCTGATTGCATGGAAATAATTGGCTTTCAGTCCGCCAACGCTGGTGCCAGTCACCTGCGAAATGTCCTCGTATGGCAATTCCTCAAAGTGTCGCATGATGAAGACCCGTTGTTGTTTAGGAGGCAAGGTTTCTATCGCCATTTCTATCAACTTTGTGGTCTCGGTTCGGAGCATTGCATCGACCGGCCCCGGCTCAGCGGATTCCAGAGTGTTCTCCAGATCCTCAAGCCCCACCATCTGGCGAGTCTTGCTCTTCCGCGACCGCTGGATCACAGCATTCATCATGATGCGATAAAGCCATGTGTAAAGCTTGGCCTCTCCCCGGAAGGTGCCGAGCGCCTCGTACGCCTTCACGAACGTGTCCTGCGCGATCTCATCGGCCTCGTCGTGGTCGCCATGCACCATCTTGCGCGCCGCGAAATAGATGCGCTTCTGGTAGCGCTCGACCAGCACGTTGAATACACCATGACACGCCCCACGATCGTTGCTTTTGTCCGCAGCATGAAAGAGCTTCACAAGCTCCTCATCGGAAAGCGCAACATATTCGGGCCGATAAGCCATTAATTGGGGTAGTGCAAATTCTTCCGGCACGAAGGTCTTCTCCGAGCCTCATCTGTAAGAGTGAACGGCCTACGAGTAGTTTAATGCGTGTAAAATTAGTAATGGGGCTGCTTGTAGGGTCACGATGTCAAAGTTGATTACGCAATACCGCGCTCCCGTAGGTCGGGCATCCTTGCCTGACACCCCTGTTCTGTCGGGCAAGAATGCCCGTCCCACCTGAAATTGCTGCCGCTTACCCTGGCATCTCTTCACTCTGTTTCTTCTTCAAGCAGATCGCGGCGCCGTATTTTTGCACCATGCGAATTCGATCATTTACCTCCCTTGCACTTCTCTTTTCGAGCTTTCTCTTTAGTGGATGCTTTGAGATCTACTACGACGTTGTTCTAAATCCTGGCGGCTCCTTCACGCTTCGCCAGACGGTCGGTCTCAGCAATGAGTTCTTTCAAGGTCTCACAAGTGCGGGTGCTGCCGTTGGCGATACCACCCCGATCTCCCGTCAATCGGTTGTAGACTCCATCCGGCACTCGCTTACCCACCGGCGAGACTCGCTGGTTGATGCGCATGCCATTATTGGACTCTGTGGCATCACCTCCTTCAACATCCGCGATACAACGATGGATGCAAAGACATTCTTCACTCTTGAATCAACCGTCACGAGTGCCGATTCGCTGCTCGGGGCGTTGCGCCTGATGGGAACGGCGTCGAAAATGATGCAACCGGGTGCAAGCGAAGAGGACTCCGACGACATCCAGATATCCGCCTCCAAGAAAAATGGCAAACTGTCATTCTTGTTTCATGCGCCTCAGAAGGAAGGCGGCTTTATGAATGTGGACATACCGGGCATGAGCGTGCTTTTCAAGGATCTATCGCTTCACTATCGTCTCTTTGCACCCTCGCTCGAAAAACCCACCGATAAGCACATCAAACAGATACCCGGTGGCCAGGAGCGCGTCTTCGGACTAAACGAGCTTACGAAGAAGGGGCGAAAGAATCATCTGGATGCGATGTTTGTGCTGAAGAATATTCTGGCCTCACCAAATTGAAGTAGGACAGTCTTCCCGGAGTGGTGCCGTCATAAACAGGCGGATGGATGGGATAATAAACAATCATCCCATCCATCCTCACCATCCCCAAAATCCCAGTTCAGACATTTCCCATTTCCCCTGCATCATCCTTTGCCTCTCCGTTGTTCGTAGTTTTGCAGAACTTAGATACGCTATGAACATAACAGAATTTGCAGAGAAGATCGGGGCTGTCGCCATCCAATTCGCTCGTGGGGATGAAGAGCTCACCTGTGTGACCGGCATCGAGGATGGTGTCGAGCACGCAGTGACATTCATTGGTAATGCGCTCTACGAACGCTATCTTACTACCACAAAAGCCAGCGCGGTCATCGTTAGCGAGCACCTTCAGGTGCCCTACGTGCTTGGCAATGGCCCGGCCGTCATTCGTGCGAAAAGCCCCTACGAAGCATTCTCCCGCGCGCTGGAGATATTCAGCCCACGCAGAGAGCAACCCGAGCGTGGCGTCCATCCGAGCGCAGTCGTCGAGACAGCTGCTGTGCTGCATGAGTCTGCACACATCGGCGCGAACGCGTTCATCGGGGCACGGGCAAAGATCGGAGCGAATACCGTTATTCGTCCTGGAGCCTACGTCGGACCCGATGCCATCATCGGCGCTGACTGCGAGATCCATCCGAATGTTGTTATCTATGACCGCATGAAGCTCGGCGACCGTGTCGTCATCGGTGCTGGCACGGTGATCGGTTACGATGGCTTTGGCTTCGTCCCGATGGGTGACGGCTCCTATCGTAAGATTCCACAGATCGGAATTGTCGTGATCGAAGACGATGTGGAGATCGGTGCGAACACGACCGTCGATCGCGCTACGGTGTCCGAGACCCGCATTCGCAAAGGCGTGAAGCTCGACAACCTTATCCAGATCGCCCATAATGTTGACGTCGGCGAAAACACCGTGATGGCCGCGCAAGCTGGCATCTCCGGCTCGACAACGCTCGGTCGCTCCAACATCATCGCTGGTCAGGCTGGGCTGACTGGTCACATCACGACGACCGATCAAGTGATCGTCGGGGCGCAGTCCGGTGTTTCGAAATCCATCACAAAGCCAGGACTTTACATGGGCTACCCCGCTCGCCCCAGCCGCGAAACGCTTAAGCTCGAAGGCGCACTGCGCTCGTTGCCAGAGCTAATTGAGCGTGTGAAGAAGCTGGAAGAACAACTCGCGGCGAACAACTGAAAAACACCATACACCTGTCATTCCCGCGAACGCGGGAATCCAGACCCAAGACCCTCGACGAAGTCACAATATTTATTAGCAAGCACAGAAGTACTCCCTCAATGACCGAAACCACGTACCAAACGCTCCTACTCTCCGTCAACGGATCCGTAGCGGAAGTCACCATCAATCGCCCCGACAAACTAAACGCTCTCAGCGCGCAGGTACTCAACGACCTGCGCCATCTTGTCGCTGATCTCCGTGAGCGGGAGGACATCCGCGCCGTCATCATCACGGGTGCAGGAGAAAAGGCCTTCGTCGCCGGGGCAGACATCGGCGAGCTTGCTGCACTCAACGATTGGGAAACTGGTACAGAGTTCGCTCGCAGTGGGCAGGCAGTCTTCAGCCTCATCGAGACATCCCCTAAACCTTTCATCGCTGCCGTAAATGGCTTCGCACTTGGTGGCGGCTGTGAACTTGCACTCGCTTGCCATATTCGTATCTGTTCAGAGAATGCGAAGTTCGGCCAGCCGGAAGTCAATCTTGGTATCATCCCCGGCTATGGCGGCACCCAGCGACTGACGCGCGTCATGGGCCGCACGTATGCGACCGACCTCATTCTCACTGGCCGCATGATCAACGCAACTGAAGCACACGCTCATGAGATCGTCTCCCGCGTGGTGCCACTGACCGATCTGATGAAGACCGCCCGCGAGATCGCCAGCACCATCGCCGCGAAGGCACCGCTGGCGGTTCGCGCGTCTATCGAGGCGATCTTTATGGGAAGCGAAGAAACGATCGAGGAAGGACTCGACCGAGAAGCCACGCTGTTTGGCCGCCTCACCACCAGCGCCGATTTCCACGAAGGCACCACCGCGTTTCTCGAAAAGCGCGCCGCCAATTTCCAGGGACAATAAGCACGCCGCATTATTCCCATGGAACGGGACGAATTATCCTATTACCTGGCCCTGCATTTTACGAGCGGAATTGGCTCACGGCGGTTGCTCACGTTGTGCCAGTATTTCGGCGGCCCCGAGCAAGCTTTTCACGCTTCAGCACAGGCCCTGCTGGATGTTCCAGGTTTCGGCAAAGGCGTCACCGATGCGTTTGTTCTCAGCCGTGAGGCCGCCCTCGTCGACGCGCGGAAGCAATTAGAGCGGCTCTCCGATGAAACGAGCATCATCACCTATTACGACGAAGGCTATCCCGAATTGCTCAAGTCAACCTACTCCCCACCGCCGCTACTTTACGTCCGTGGCAATGCCGATCTGCTTCGCGGAGAGAAGTTGATCGCCATCGTCGGCAGCCGTAAGACCAGCGATTATGGCCGACGCGCCGCGCAAGAGATCGCCCAAGGCTTGGTGAAAGAAGGAGTAACTGTCGTCAGTGGCTTCGCAAAGGGGATCGATACCATCGCGCATACGGCTACCTATGAGAGCGGCGGTAAGACCATTGCTGTGCTCGGCTCGGGCGTAGATGTGATCTACCCACCGACGAACAAACTACTCGCATCGGACCTGATCGCGAGCGGGCGCGGCGCTATCGTCTCCGAACTTCCGCTCGGCACAACACCCGATGCGCGAAATTTTCCGTGGAGAAATCGCATAGTCAGTGGCTTATCAACCGCAACCGTCATCATCGAAAGCGAAGTGCAAGGTGGTTCGATGATCACGGCATCACTGGCTCTCGACGAAAGCCGCGAAGTCTTCGCAATCCCTGGGGACATTCACCGGCCATCGAGCGCGGGCCCCAATCATCTCATCCGAGAAAGCCGCGCTAAGCTTGTCGTCAATGCGGATCAAATGCTGGCGGAGCTTGGCTGGATCGATCGACCAGGAATGATGAAGCGACCACAGCCGGTCTCACGCGCCAACCTGAGTCTGTTCGAATCCAAGATCGTTGATGTTCTCGAGGCTGCTGGGGGCCCACTGCAGGTCGACATCCTCGCCGAACGTGCCGGACTCGACGTCCAGGACATACTCGTTCAGCTACTCACTCTTGAGTTCAAATCCATCGTCCGCCAGATGGCTGGCAAGCAGTTCATGCTGGTAGGCTAAGGATCTCCTCGAAAGCCCGCGTTCGTTTCCAGGAGCTTTAGGAAGAAACCTGTCGTTTCCAAACGCCTTTTAACATACAAATACTAATAGATATGATCAAAGTATTATTCATCGCCATGATGGCTCTCGGCCTCGTGGCATCGCCTTCTATCGGAGCTAAGAAGCCGAAGCAAAAAGAGAAGATCGTTACAACGCCATCGGGACTCCAATATGTCGACGAAGTCGTTGGCAAAGGGACTCTTGCGGAAGTCGGCAAAAAGGTATCGATCCGGTGTGTAGGTAAACTTGCAGACTCTACCGAGTTCTGGGCCACTACCGCAAAATACAATTACGATCAGCCGCTTGAATTTTTGGTTGGTTCCGCGGCAATGGTCAAGGGCATGGATGAAGGCGTGCGCGGTATGCACGTTGGCGGTCGAAGGAAGATCGTGATCCCGGCAAACCTTGGTTACGGAGATCGAGGCCGAGCGCCGGCGGTACCACCCAAGGCGACACTCATTTTCGATGTCCAAATGCTGGACGTTAAGTAATCCCACGCTCGATCTGAGATACATCCATGGAAACAATCACAACTCCTTCCGGGCTCCAATACATCGATGATGTCGTCGGAACCGGACCAATGCCAAAGGCCGGCCAAAAGATCTCTGTGAACTACACTGGGATGCTGACCGACGAGACCAAATTCGACTCCAACGTGGATCCGAAGTTCGGGCACGTTTCACCATTCGAATTCAAAGTAGGCACGGGCCAGGTCATTCAAGGCTGGGACGAGGGCCTTCTGACGATGAATGTCGGTGGCAAGCGCAGACTCATCATCCCCTATGACCTTGCCTATGGCGTGCGCGGAATGCCGCCAACGATCCCGGCAAGGGCGACGCTGATCTTCGACGTTGAGCTCGTCGCGATCAAGTAATCGCGAACAACAGCATCAAACAAAACGCCGCGTGACCTTTGTCTCGCGGCGTTTTTAGCATTTCACCTTCCGTCATTGCGAGGAGTCCCGGAGAACCGACGAAGCTGTCATTGGTCTTTCTCCGCCCTGACAACCGATTGCTCCGTCACATCGATGCAGCCAAGGGAATCGCGCTCTATCCTATCACTCCGTCTTCCTGTCCGCCAACTCCTTGGCCGCCTTGCGCTTCTTCCACTGGTACCACAAATAGACCCCAATGCCAATCGCAATGAGCGTGATCGTAATGCCTGCGCGCTTAACCCACTTTTCCAGCAGTGGCAGGTTCGAACCAAACGCATATCCCAACGAGCCATAGATGGATGCCCAGACGATTCCTCCGAGCACATTGTAAACCAAGAACTGGAAATAGTTCAGATGGTGCGCACCCACAAGCACGGCGATCCAGGTTCGAGCGATCGAAACAAACCTTCCAAAAAAAACGGCCTTACCTCCATGGATCTTCAGATAGCCTTGGGCTTTCTCATAACGCTCGTCCGTGAGTCCTACAAACTTGCCGTATTTGCGGATCAGCTTCCTTCCACCCTCACGTCCGATCCAATAGCCAATGCTGTCCCCGGTGATGGCACCGCCGGCCGCCGCGCCGATAACACCGTAGATACTGAGAATACCAGAACTTGCAGCATACGCCGAAGCAAATAGGAGCATCGTCTCGCCAGGGAAGGGCACTCCCATGCTCTCGATCATCACCACCAGAAACACGATGACGTAGCCATAGTCAACCAACGCCTGATCTAACAGCCCCTGGAAGTCCTTCCAGAAGCTGGCGACGTGCATGAAAAGCGTCAGAAAATCCGACAGGTAATGCGCCGAAAGGAGGATCATTCGGGGATATGACTTATGGGGTAGATCGTCGGGGTCGTGGGGTAGCTCTCAAAAATTAGAGGACGAATTAGCTCTCTATCTAAACGGCACAATCCGAACTTGCGTTGCGGTTTCGAACAGCAAGCGACCCAGAGAAACAACCACAAAAAAAACCGGGACCTTTCGGTCCCGGCGTTTCTTAATCCGTTAATGAGATAAACCGTGAATCAATTCTGATTCACAACTCTGATCTCCTTCGATCCAAGCGAAGAGCGGGCGATAATGGTGTACGTACCATTGCCGAGCTTTCGTGCATCGAACGACGCGGTGTAGGTATTGTCTCCTGACAAGGAGTACATCGGCTTCGAAACTTCGCGTCCGAGGACGTCATACGCTGCGAAGGTGACATCGCGCTCGCCAGCCTCGGTGGTGTATGTAACCTTTGTTGTGCCACGGAAGGGATTCGCCGAAGCAACCAATCCGGTAGCGGTGCCAACTGCCGTCGGGCTAACACCGGCTGCATCGGAAGACAACAACCAATTCACGCAATTCTGCATGATCGTCGTCGCACTTGCCTGCTTAGAAATGCCGCCGAAGTCAAATCCCAAGTAGACCAAACGGGCGTGGGTAGCCGGATCCTTATACCAAGAACCAGCGATCTCCTTCGGCTTGCCATCGAAATAGAAAAGCGGAGTCGAGTTCGAGTCGATTGTGTAGTCTTCCGTCAAGATCACGCTCGTTGGCACATCGGTCACGCTGATGCCCTTGCTGATCGGATCGGTCGTGCCGGTGATCGTAAACGACTTCAAGCCAGTTATCTGGTTGCTGGAATTCACCGTATAACGATTGATCGAGTGCGGTGTGCTGAGTCCCAAACGGGCATAGAAATCCAGAACGTCCTGAGTTTGCGTCGAACCGGATTGCGAGAAATTGGGATCAAGGCCATAGTACATTGCCCAGATCGAATTGATGAACACTTTGCCACCTGCATTCAACTGCGAGGTGATGTCCGTCACAACCGTCGGATCCGTATAAATACCACCATTATCCAAGATCGGCACATTGTTATAGATCGTGACCGGATAGGTGGTGGGGAACACGCTGTAGGTGCTTGCATTCAACGGAATCACTGCGGAGTGCGTCTTTAGGCTATCCGGGATACCCGTTAGAACGGCGGCTTCGGCCGCACCACCTGAGGCAAAGATACCGCAGCGAACATTATCCGAAAGCAGGCTTACTGCACCTGAGTAGGTTGTGACAAGGTAGCCTTCCTTGACCGGAATTGCATTGAACTTTACAGTAACATAGCCTGAATTCTCAGGTGCCGTGACCGTGAGAACGGCCTTACCAACGTTACCTGGATCAATGCTCAGGCTCGGCGGTGTGATCTTCGCCACCCAGCCGGTTGGAAGTACAAGTGCAGGATCAATTCCGAGGCTAAGGGTGACTGGGTCTGTCCCATTGTTCGAGAAACTGACATTCGAGGTGACATCACCATTCGACTTCGCGGTCATATAACGATCCGGCGAATTGACTGTGATGCTCGTCGTCAAATACTTCGGACGTGATCCGATGAGCGGCACTTGATCCACATCGAGGATGGTATTTGAAGCAGCGTTGGTCTTGCTATACTGATGCACGAAACCAAGCAGGCTAACGTGATTTGCATTCATCACATTGTCCGGCAGCGGGAAGGTGAATTTCTGGCTGTAGGTGCTGCCCTTGCTAACTTTCGCCGGGATCACGCCAGAAAGTCCCCACACGCCAACGACGGCCTGACGGAAGACGTGGTTGAAGACGTAGTTCGCGATCGTCCCACTTCCCGCTGTTCCGGTGCCGTAGTTGTAATACGGGCTGGTCGGATAATTCGGGCTATGATAGTAGTAATTATGTTGAAGCCAATTCGTCCCCGTACCTGTAATGCTATCCTCGACTACGTACATGTTGAAGCGGAGGTCGCCAGTTGTTGCGGTATTGAAGGTAACATGAACGGTTGCACTGATCGTCTGGCTGTTCGCATCATAGCTAACGCCATCAACTAAGACGGAGGCGTCTGCAGGCTGTCCGACGAGCCCATCGACGATTCCAGTGCCGTTGAGGGTATCGATCCAAGTTCCTGGATCAACATTCCAGTTGCTGCCACTTCGTGCTGTCCAACCATCCGGATAACCATTCGGGTCACCCATTGCGCCACCCGTGCCTGCGATGAGGGAGTCACCCTGAAGTGTCGCCATCGGCTCGCTGTAGGACATCGGTCCATGAACAGCCACAGGGGAAACCTGACCAGGATACTTCTCGTCAAGCTGCTTGATCGCAAGCGCACCACGAACGCACCAGCCGCACCAAGCACCGGTGAATTCTTCGAGCATAATACGACGATTCTGTGCCAGAACCTGGCCAGCACCGCCGGGAACCACACTAGGTAGCGAGGAGAACGCCACCACTAGCGTGAGGAAGGTTGTAAATCTCTTCAGCATAAGACCTCAAATGTTTGTTTGATACAATAAAGACTGCATTGGCGAGGCGTTTTCACGAATCTGCACAAGGTAGGCAAATTCCAATCTGTAAATATACGAACTTTTTTTCGAATTCGTTCAAACTCTGGCCCTTCCCAGCCGGGAAAGAATTGCACTTAGCCAAAACTGGACAAAAACAGCAATTCTATTGCTTCCATGGGAAAGCCTGCGGCTTTAAGAACGGAGCGCGAGTTAAGAGTCTTGGGTGGTGTACAACCAGAGCCCACGCCGGCCCTACTGGCACGGTCACCGAAAGAGTCATTGCCTCCTACTCAAAATCATGCTCGAAGTATGGTATCACACGTTCACCACCAGCAACTCGTTCGGAGCCGCGCTTCAGCAGCACCTGTTCGAGCTTCGAAGCGAACTCTTTGCTCGCATCGTATCCATAATGCTTTAGCAAGTAGTTCAGCGCTATCACCTCCGCGATGACCGTGATATTCTTTCCTGTAACGATCGGCAGTTTCACATGAGGAAGCTCGACACCAATGAGCGAGGTCGTCGATTCGTCCAGACCTGTGCGTGTATACTCCCCATCCGCGCGCCATTCTTCCAACTCTACGACGACCTCCACCCTTTTCTGAAAACGAATGGCGCGGATGCCAAACATTTCTCGCACATTGATGAGGCCAAGTCCGCGTATCTCCATGAAATGCCGGACGAGATCAGTGCCAGCGCCCATGAGGATGCTCTCGCCCTTTTGCGTGACCATCACCACATCGTCGGCGACGAGCCGATGTCCACGCTCGATCAGATCCAACGCGACCTCCGACTTGCCAATTCCGCTTCGCCCAACGAAAAGAAGCCCCACACCATAAACATCCACGAAGGCTCCGTGAATGACCGTCTGCGGATTAAATTGGTCTTCGAGGAAATCACTGAGGTAATAGACAGCCTTCGTCGTCTCGAATTTTGTTACGAAGACGGGTATCTTCTGCTCATTGCATATAGCTAGCAACTCAGCATCGAGCGCATTTCCATTGGTCGTGATGATACACGGAATATCAAACGAGGCGAGCATCGCGAACGCCTTCACTCGCTCTTCCAGCGACCGCGAGCGCAAGTAGAAGATCTCCGTGTTACCGAAGATCTGAATTCGTCGATGTGTAAAGAGCTCGACGTACCCAGCGAGCGCCAGTCCTGGACGATGCAAATTCTTCTCCGTGATGAGATTGTGCATCCCATCCCCACCCGCGACGAGCGTCAGGCGGAAACGCTCGCGCGCCCAATCGTAGAAATGCTGAACGCTAATGGACTCTCTCTGAATCGGCTGCGTATTGCGCCAGCCGGTGCGTGGTTCGTTTGCCATGAAATCTTGTCACTAAGTAAAACGTGCTCCCCCACCTCGGTACGAGGAGGGGGCTGGGGGGTGGACTCCCCCATGCGTGGTAACGACACTTAAACCGACTACCGCTCTCTTCCCTTCCACACGGAGCGAATTTTCTCGATCATGAGCGAGGGGTCCCCAAGCGCATGAACATTATCAAAACGCAAGACCGTGCATCCTTGAGTGCGCAGATATTCATCGCGAATTCGATCATGCACCCTCACATCCGGTTCGTCATGAATGTTGCCGTCGAGTTCAACAACAAGCTTCTCTTCGGCGCAGTAGAAATCCACAATGTAGGGGCCGATGCCGTGCTGACGGCGGAATTTGCGACCGTCGAGTTGAGAATCACGCAACACATACCACATGCGGTGTTCGGCATCGGTAGGGCGGTTGCGCAACTCGCGACGGCGTTCGGTTGTCGTAGTAGTGTGTAGTCCTCCTGACCGTGTCCACCCCCTAGCCCCCTCCTCGTACCGAGGTGGGGGAGCTTGCGATTCCTTCGGAATCGAGGAGGGACGGAGTGTATGTACTTTGGGAGGGATTACAGTATTATTTTCTTGCGGAGGCTTTGTCTTCTCCCGTTCATCAAACGCCCGCACAAACCGCAACTCCTCATACGCATACGCCTCCCCAAGCGCTTCCTTCACAGTCCCAAGCGTTGCATATCCCAACCGCGAGAATGCCTCACGAATGGGAGCAATCTTCTCCGCTGGGACGAGGAGCTCCAAATCTGCAATATCCCCGTTCTGCACGAGCGCGGCGATGTGTGTGCAGACTGTGCTGAGCGAGAAGCCGCGCATATCGGCGATGCCTTTAAGCGGAAGTCCTCGCTTGTAATACTTCAGGGTCTCCAACATGCTCGTATTGATAAGCGGCTCACGGGGCGCGTGATCAATGTTTTCAAGCGGGGCTGTCTCCGGGTGCTCTTTTCGAAATGTGCGAATCGCACGGAGAAACTCAGTGCCGTATTGCTTCGCTTTAAGTTCGCCGACGCCGGAGATAGCGAGGAATCCTCGTCCATCGATTGGCATCTTTCCAGCGATTTCCTTCAGCGTGTAATCATTGAATATAACATACGGCGGTACTTCGCGAATCTCGGCAAGATCGCGGCGAAGCTTGCGAAGCACTTCGAAGAGTTCGCGGTTAAGCGGCGGGAGTTCGATTGCTTCGGCCCCATGCTGCTCAATGTCTTTCGGGCGGTTCAGGGTAACGGTGCGCGCATTCTTCAAGACCTCCCAGCCTTTCGGCATGATCTTGAGAATGCTATAATGATCGTGATCCTGCCGAATGAGACTCTGTCGGCGAAACTCGTTCGCATAGTGTCGCCACTCTACCGCCGAGTATTCCTTGCCAATACCATACGTCGAGAGTTTGTTGTGCGACCAACTCAGTACCTTCTCATTCTCTGAACCACGCAGCACGTTGATTACATGCGCCTGTCCGAATTCTTCCTTTACCCGAGCAACACACGACAGAAACATCTGCGCAACCCGCGTCCCGTCGAACGTCTCGGCAGTTTGATTCGAGAGACAATTATCGCATGTGCCACAATTATCACCGCTGTACGTCTCGCCAAAGTATCCGAGCAGTTCTCTGCGGCGGCAGGTTGATAGCTCAGCGAGATCGACAACTTTATCCAACTCTTCAATGGCCCGAACCCGCTCTTCCGGCGGCTTCTCATCGAAGAACTTCATGTACTTCTGGCGGTCGCCGTTTTGGTAGAACATGATGCAATCGCTCGGCAGGCCGTCGCGTCCTGCGCGCCCCGTCTCCTGATAGTAGGACGGAATGCTCTTCGGAATGTCGTAGTGGATCACATATCGAACGTTGGGCTTGTCGATACCCATACCGAACGCGATCGTCGCGCAGATCACATCGACTTTGTCGTGATCGAACAACTCTTGCGTTTTCGAGCGCACGTCTTTTTCGAGTCCGGCATGATAGGGCATGGCGTTGTGGCCCTCGGCTTTCAATCGCTCTGCCATGCGCTCGGTGCCATCGCGGCTGAGGCAATAGATGATGCCGGAATCGCCCTTCTTGCTCTTCAAATATCCGGTAAGCTGCTGCATTGCCGCCTTCTTCGGCCAGACTTGGTAGATCAGATTGTGTCGATTGAAGCTCGCGCGAAAGATCTTCGCGTTCTCGCGAAAGTGCAGTTGTTCGAGAATGTCTTCGAGCACGCGCTCCGTCGCAGTAGCCGTGACAGCCATGATCGGCGCAGACGGGAAGCTATCGCGCAACACTCGGAGATTGCGATAGTCCGCGCGGAAATCATGTCCCCATTCGCTGATGCAATGTGCTTCATCAACAACACACAGCGAGACTTCGAGACGTCGGAGAAAATCGAGAAAGCCGGGGACGGGGAATCGCTCGGGCGCGATATAGAGAAGTTTGTATTCACCGGACTCCAGACCACGCATTCGGTCATACTGCTCGCGCGATTCGAGCGAGCTATTCAAGAACGTGGCGGGAATACCAGCGGAGTTCAATCCATCGACCTGATCTTTCATCAGCGCAATAAGCGGACTGATAACAATCGTCACTCCCGGCAGTAGCACCGCCGGCAATTGAAAGCAGAGCGATTTGCCTGCGCCAGTCGGCATGAGGGCGAAGACATCGTTGCCCGACAAGACCGCTTCGACAATCTCTTGCTGAAGCGGACGGAACGTGTCGAAGCCGAAGTATTTTTTGAGCGCGTCGATCAAGGGTCTTTGGGTAACGGGTGATGAGTAACGAGTAACGAGGGTTTTGTGTTTGTGATTTCAACTAAGGGCGCCGGATTAATAGTCGCCCCACTAATGTCATTCCCGCGAAAGCGGGAATCCAAACCCCGAAGAATGGATTCCCGCTTTCGCGGGAATGACACGAAAGGCGTACCTGTGAATTCCCCAACTCGTTACCCGTTACTCATCACTCGTTACCACCTTGATCTCCCTACTTCGCGGCACCGTCCGCCACCGTTCGCAGAATACCGTCGTCATTGATGCCGGGGGTGTTGGCTATGATGTGCTGTGTACACAAGAGGCATACGAGAGCGCGCCTGCCGTTGGGACGGAGTACGAGATCTGGACGCGCCTTGTCGTCCGCGAGGACTCGATGACGCTCTTCGGTTTTGCCAGCATGGAAGAGCGCGCGCTGTTCGATCTCATAACCAGCGTCAGCGGTATCGGCCCGAAGACAGGCATCGCAATTCTCTCCGGTGTCGGTGCGGCGCATCTGCGTGAGGCTATTCGTGCGAGCGATGTGCACCGGCTTATCGGCATACCAGGAATTGGTCGGAAGACGGCAGAGCGATTGATCGTCGAGCTTCGAGATAAGTTATTGAAGGAAGAGTTTGTTGACACTGGTCGGAGTGCCGAGGGCGGCACTCCCCACGCGGGGATTCGCAATGATGCGTTGCAGGCGCTGCTGGCGCTTGGTTATCAGAGGGCGGTGGCGGAGAAGGCGATTCGCGATGTCGTGCGGGATAAGCCGGATGCGGGGAAAACGGTGGAGGCGTTGATTAAAGCGGCGTTGAAGGAGGCGGCAGCATAAGGCTCATTCTTCTCCATTTATTTGTCGACCAAGAATCTTCCATTTCAGATGGTCCTTCCGGAGGGTTGTGCTAATTTCCATTTCTTCCATCCAGAGGTGGACTAGTGCTTCGTGGCGATCTTTCTTAAACGCGATCGAGGAAATGATCGGCTCGCCCCTGACACCACATCCGGACAAGTGACAGGAGAAGGAAGTGAATTTTGAGATATAGTTTTGATTCTCCTCACGATGCTCCGAATCATATCGCAAGTACTTATTCAGGGAAGCAACATAGGTCTCATCATAAACTAATGTCGTTGCACCATGCAGCATTGTTGGGAACATGTCCACAAGCGAATCAGTAGGTTTAGCGTCCGAATCGTTGAAGATTTGAACGGATGGCCAGAGAACAATGAACGGGGGAAGTGATTGATGGGTGATCGAATCTGCATCCCATCCCCACGACAAGGTGTGGCGATTTGCTGGGTTCCAAATCGTTTCTAAAACAACTTCAGCTTCCTTTTGAAGATGAGTTTTTGGTTTTTTGCGAAGCGGTTTGGACAACTGAAACCACGATTCAAAGAACACTTGCATCCGAGAATCCGAGTGCTTCAGCATTCCTTCCCTAAGCGCCTCAAACGGATCACCTATCTTACCCGATTGCGAAGCTGGGGCCAGAACAAATAGCAGAATAGCAGAAAGAAGGAAGCGCAGTAGCATTGTCTAAGCTAATATCGGCAGCAACTCCGCCTTTTCCGGCTCACCGACCATCCGGTAGATCGCATCCGCGACGCGCTGCATCAGCCATTGCGGTGTCGATGTCGCGCCGGTGACGGCGACGTTCTCCGCGCCTTCGAGCCAGGCCGGGTCGATCTCGCGTTCATCTTCGATGAAGTACGTGCGCGGGTTCGCATCGTGTGCTACGTGATACAGCACCCAGCCGTTCGAGCTGTTGCGTCCGGCGACGAAGATCATCACATCCTGCGAGCGCGCAAGCTCGGCGAGCTTGGTTTCGCGGCCCGAGACTTGTCCGCAGATGGTGTCCTTCGCGTGGAATTCAACCGCGGTCTCCTCCATCGTGCCTTCGACAAGCTCGGCGATGCGCTCTTTCAATCGGTCGCGGATTTCGCGGAAGGTGGGGCGGTCCATTGTCGTCTGCGAGAAGATGACAGTCGGGCGGTCGAAGCTCACTTTCGCCAGCGCCTCTTCCACCGATTTCACCACAATCGCTTCGTCATTGACAACGCCGCGCAAGCCAATCACTTCGGCATGATCCTTCTTCCCGAAGATGACGATCTGAAATCCCTTCTCGTAAAACTTTACAATGCGCTCTTGCACTTTCGAAACGACGGGGCATGTTGCGTCGATGGCTTCGAGTCCAAGCTCGCGCATCTTTGCATAGGTTGATGGCGGCTCGCCGTGTGCGCGGATGAGAATCTTCGCGGGAATTGCGGCGGTCTTGTTCTCTTCGGCAATGCGCTCGAAATCGGCGTGGGTGATCGTGGTCAATCCTTCATCCTGCAGGCGGCGGACTTCGACGGGGTTGTGGATGATGTCGCCGAGGGAGTAGAGTTGCACCTCGGGCATGGGCGAGTCGGGCGAGGACGCCCGACCTACGCGTTGACCATTAAGCTCCGCCTCGGCGAAGTTAACGGCTCGGACGACGCCCCAGCAGAATCCAGAATTTTTATCGACGGTGACGATCAATGTGCTAAAGTGGTAAGTGCTAAGTCCTGAGTTATACCGAGCCGGGCCTGTGCAAGTTCCAACACCCTCTTTACCTGCCCCTCAAACGTCAGGTTCGTCGTATCCACGACAACGGCATCCTCAGCTTGAACCAACGGACTGATCGCGCGCTCGCGGTCGCGCTTATCACGTTCGGCGATTTGATTGGCGAGTTCGTTCAATGGGATGTGCGTGCCGAGATTGTCATACTCCAACATCCTGCGCTCAGCGCGGACCAGTTGGTCTGCGACGAGAAATATCTTGAGTTCGGCGTCCGGGAAGACAACGGTGCCAATATCACGGCCTTCCAACACTACTCCTCCATCCTTGCCGATCTCCCGTTGTTTCTCTACCAGCTTCGCGCGGACTTCGG
Organism: uncultured Ignavibacteriota bacterium; assembly: GCA_903900335.1. Taxonomy (GTDB): domain Bacteria; phylum Bacteroidota; class Ignavibacteria; order Palsa-1295; family Palsa-1295; genus PALSA-1295. Next base: position 71,833 of record CAIUMP010000061.1, read on the forward strand.
GATTCGTCGAAAGCTCGCTCGCGAGGAGTGCAATGTCCGGCTCTTGAATTTCGCGGGATACATCAACGCCATCGAGTAGAATCTTCCCTGTGTCGCTAAAACCAATTTGCGCTTCGGAGATGAGTTGGTGGAGGCGCTCGGGATCGTGCCCGCCGTGATCTCTGCGCCGGACAAGCAGTGCGAAGGCTCGGTACATCGCGCCAGTGTTTAGGTGCAGAAAGCCCAATCGCTCGGCGACTCGTTTGGCCGTCGAGCTCTTGCCTGACCCAACAGGGCCATCGATCGCTATGATTATTCCGTTCTTGCGCAAGCGTTTTTGTAAGTGGATGGGTAACGAGAAACGGGTAACGAGTCGTTCGCAAACAGACTCGTTACCCGTTACTGAAAAACTCGTTGCTCTTAGCTGCTGAATTGCGTGTTCACAATCGTCAGCTCATTCGGATACTTGATGCTGCCAATCGGAGTGGACATCGTCGGTTGCGCTTTGAGTTGAATGCGCGACGCGCCTTGTCCAGAAATGGCAAGCGCGAGATTGAGCATATCGTTATAGCCTTTATCTGCGAAGAACTGCTTGAGATCTACCGTTACTTGCAGCGGCATTATCACGGTGGTGCCGCCAGCCGGTACACCGACTGGTGCACCGATTCCACCGGAGATCGTCTCATGGTTGTCGATCAAAAGTCTCCACGGAAACTCGGAGACTTGCAGGGAACTAAGCACCGTGCTGCCCTGCGTTGGCTGGTTCGGATTCTTTGCCGCGACGTTCAGCGTAAAAGTCAGCGGGAATTTTCCCGAGCTAAATGCGCCGAGAAGATTCACACCGTCCATGATGCTGAAATCGGAAACGCTATGCTTGTTCGCGATGTCGATCCCTGCCAGACGGACGGAAGCCACATCGTTAAGCTTGAATTGAATGCGTGAGACGCCGGCCAAGGCATTCAGCGCAGCGCAGGAGCTTAACGTCGATGAAAGAACGGCGGCCCCGAGAAGCAATGCGACGAATGCGCCAAATAGTCCGGTGCGTTTCAAGCTTGTCATGATACTGTTAGTAATAGTGGATTGAGAATTCAATCTATGTTACCAGCGATGTCTGCGATTGTTTCAGTAAACATTATTCATGGTGATTCATCGCGGGGAGCGGAAGCTGCTTGGCAGAACGAGCGGCACAAAACAAAACGTCCCCGCTTGCGCAGGGACGTTTTGGAATATCGCTATTCAGAATGCGGAGCGGACGGGACTCGAACCCGCGACCTCCTACGTGACAGGCAGGCGTTCTAACCAACTGAACTACCACTCCTTTTCAAATCAGAACTAAGGATTAATTCTTGCGCGGCGTTCAACTTGCAAGAGCCTGAGTAAGTTCTTCCAAATCCCACACCCGAATTCTTAATTCTTAATTTTCAATACTTCATTGAAAACGTGGACCCGAGGAGAATCGAACTCCTGACCTCTTGAATGCCATTCAAGCGCTCTACCAACTGAGCTACGAGCCCAAAACGGGCACATTTTCCCAACAGTCTTCGTCGGGAGGCCCCATAACCTTCCGGTATGAAGGCACGGTTCCCCCGATTCGCAATTCGGCAAGGACAAGTCGGGCGGAAGGATGTTGCTGTACGAGTTGTTCTTTGCTCCGCCATGCAAATCGAAACGAACAAATCGCTCGCACCGCTCACCACGTTCAAGATCGGCGGCCCAGCACGGGAATTCGCACGAATCGTGGATTCCATGGAGGTTCCAGCCGCGTTGAAGCACGCTGAGCAACGCGGGGTAAAGGTGCTCGTGCTCGGAGGTGGTAGCAATATGCTCGTCTCCGATGCCGGATTCGATGGCCTCGTCATCCAGGTTGCGAATCGTGGCATTGAACGGCTACCCGACGATGAGACACACAAGCTGCTTCGAGTGGCATCAGGAGAAGTGTGGGATGATGTTGTGAAGTTCTCGGTGGAGAATTATTTGTGGGGCATCGAGAATCTGTCGCGAATTCCCGGGCAAGCGGGGTCTCTCGCAGTGCAGAACGTTGGGGCGTATGGACAGGAGGCGAGGAATGTCATTGTCTCCGTGGAGGTGTACGATAGGAAGCAGAACGAATTCCGAACCCTAAGCAACGAGGAGTGCCTGTTCCGCTATCGCTCCAGCATCTTCAATTCGACAGAAAAGGATCGATACGTAATTCTCTCAACGAGACTTCGCCTTTCAACCGTCCCGCTTCGCAATTTCTCCTACCCGGATGTACGCAAGCGCTTCGAAGTGAACCCTGAGCCGACTCAGCAGCAGATTCGAGAGGCGATCAAGGAGATACGAGATAAGAAATTTCCTTTTCCGGCGGAGTCGGTGGAAGGGAATGCAGGGTCGTTCTTCAAAAATTCAGCACTGACGGCTCCGGAGCTTCTCGAACTAGAGCGTTGCTTCGAACGAAATCTTCCAGACTCGCTTGCCCGCTTCCACGAGATCTCAAGCAGGTTCGGAAACACGATTCCCCTTGCCTTCGATACCCGATTCAAGATCCCCAGCGCATTCATCCTCGAAGCATGCGGTCTCAAAGGCTTCCGCATCGGAGATGTGATGCTCAATCCCTCACAGCCAGTAGTGGTGTTGAATGTAACGGGGAAGGCTTCGGCGGCGGATGTGCTTACGCTCGTGCAGGAAGTGCGAAAGATCGTCCAGCATAAGACGGGGCTGCATCTATTTACCGAGCCGGAGCTGATCGGATTCGCTGAACATGAGTTGCGTTCGTACGGATTTATTGATTCGGAGATCGAGCGATACTGTAAAGCTTGAGTCCATTAACACAAAGGCCCCGGCGAATTGCCGAGGCCTTCATGCGAACTCTCTCCGACGCCCGTCCCCTTTGCAGAGGAGCGGGGAGAAATTAATTAATTAACACTTGTCAGGCAATCGCTTCATCGGTGGAGCGGACTGGAATTTCACAGTCCGCTCCGAAGGATGATTTCGTTACCCGCCGTCACACCAAATTAGTTGATGATGACGTAGTTGACCGTGACCGTATCCGGGCCAGGGTTGCTTGTGCTGAGCACACCTGCACCGATGCGCGAGAGGCGGATCGTGAAGTTGTGGTTTGTTCCGTTCGGCGGTACAGTGATCTCACCAACATACGGCCCTGTGCTGCCGACACTACCGACCATATTGAAGGTAATGATGCTGTTGTTCGTGATATTGTCATTGTAGATCACAGCGGTGATCGAGGTCGGGTTCACGCCGGTCGGCGTGAAGAAGGCCTGCCCTGCGAACGCCGTTCCATGACTGCCGGACGTACCGTTGCCGCTCACGGGAGCCTGGACAGTCGTTGCGGTCAGGGTGGTGAACGTCGGGTTGGCATTCAAGCGCGCACTGTTGATCGTCGTGTTACCGGAGTTGATCGCGCTGATAAGGTTATTACCCTGCGCGCTGCTGCTGGTCGGTAGATACTGATCGCCAGTCCATGTGTTCGAGTTCGCGACGTCGAGGCTGAGCGTGGAGCTTCCACCGAGAGAAACCGAAGCATTCGTCGTTGAAAGACCGCTGCCCGCATTGACTGTCACGGCGCTATTCGCGAGTTCTGCATTCGAGATCGCACCATTCGCGAAGTTCACTGTGCCAGAGGCGTAGATGTTGCGCCACTGGTGCGTTGCATCACCAAGATCGATGGTACCGTTGGTTGCCGGTGTGTTCGGACCCGCAGGACCGGTTGCACCAACATTACCTTGCGGACCCGTGGCGCCAGTGTTACCTGTCGGGCCTTGTGGGCCTGTCGGACCAGTGTTACCGATCGGGCCTTGTGGGCCTGTCGAACCAGTGTTACCGATTGGACCCTGTGGGCCTGTCGCACCAGTGTTACCGATCGGGCCTTGTGGGCCGGTCGAACCAGTGTTACCAATTGGACCCTGTGGGCCTGTCGCACCAGTGTTACCGATGGGACCCTGTGGCCCTGTCGAACCGGTGTTACCGATCGGGCCTTGCGGACCTGTCGGACCAGTGTTACCGATCGGGCCTTGTGGGCCTGTCGCACCAGTGTTACCAATTGGGCCTTGCGGGCCTGTCGGACCAGTGTTACCGATCGGGCCTTGGGGGCCTGTCGCACCAGTGTTACCAATTGGGCCTTGCGGGCCTGTCGAACCAGTGTTACCGATCGGGCCTTGTGGGCCTGTAGCACCAGTGTTGCCGATTGGGCCCTGTGGGCCAGTGGCGCCTCGCGGGCCTGTGTTACCGATCGGGCCTTGTGGGCCTGTTGCACCGGTGTTACCAATTGGACCCTGTGGGCCGGTCGGGCCTGTTGGGCCGGACTGAGGCGTGATCCAGGAAAGTGTACCCGAACCGTTGTTCGAGAGCACATAGCCAGAGGTCGTCGATGTCGAAGGGAAGTGATAACCGTTTATCGTGCCTGTCACACTGAGATTGCCACTCAGAGTCGCATTCGCACCCGCGAGATTGCCAGTAAGTGTAACGTTCCCGACTGAGAGATCTCCACTCAAGTCAAAATTTCCCACTTCCAGCAAATCGGCGAAGATTCCAATTTGGTTGCCAGGAGTAAAGCTGCCAATATTATCAACATTGACACCCCCCGTGTTAATGTTCCCATCTGCAGCCCAGTTGAAGCTTTGGCTACCGTTGTTGAACATTAAGAAGCTCCCGACATCACTCCCCTTGGTGATATCAATCGAATTCCCCGTGCCAGACCCCTGTGTCACAGCTGGATCAAGCAGCACGGCCGAGCCGCCTGTATGCGAATCAACATAGGCCTTGGTTGCGGCATCATCGGTGGCAACTGGGGTGCCAACTGCGTGAATGACATGACTACCCATGCTCAGTGTACCACCGATGGCGGTGTTACCCTGGAGTGAGGATGTGCCCGTAACCGTGAGGTTGCCTGTGACCGTAAGGTTGGCCTGTGCGCCCTCACCCTTTGTCATGGTCATGCCGCTTGGCATGCCGCCCTTGAGCATGAGCGTGTTCGTGCTCGGATCCACGCTGGCTTCGATGCCATCCGTTACGATGTTCACATCACCACCCTTGGTGTTGACCTTCTGTCCATTGATGGAGAGTGAACCGACGTAGTCCATTCCCATCTTCTTTGCCGTGATCGCGCCATCGGCGACGTTCATTGCGTAAGGCACCGTTGAGAGTGGTGTGAGTGGGAGCATCTGCTCGCCACCGATCGTGACGCCCGCGAAGAGCGCACCATCGAGTGTTCCAGCAGCCGGAAGCGGCGTGGCACCCGAACCCAGCTCGATGGAGAATACGCCGTTCTGCACATGTGTCAGATAGGTATCCTGCCATACGGAGTGGGAGCCGTTCTTGTCCGAGTAGAGATTGACGGTGATCGAGTAATCGCCATCCTTCACGGGCTGACCGTCCTTGCTTGTGATCAATCCCTGATAGGACAGGGTCTTTGGAATGTCAATGCTGTGCGTCGCCGGAGCAGTGAGCTGCGCGAACGAGCTGCTGCTGCTACCTGCGAGGAGCGCGGCACCAACAGTTAATGCAAGTAGAAAACGTCTCATGATGAGCCTCTAATTTATGAATGAAGAATCGAGTTGACTAAATCTTAACGAATGCAACGCGGCCCGCCTGAAGGGGCAGTGCCGATGACACACTGCAGGACCCGCTTGCGAAGAGGTGTGGGGGAACCCCTCGAAAGCTGGTCGTCTGCGCTACCAAGTGCGTGCCCAGTCAGTGGGGTACTGTGCAGCAAGGCCGCGTCAAAACCGGTATTGAAGAAAATTCAAAAAATGAACAACCTATACGTGGGCCGAAAGGTACGGCAGCAAGATTTCCTGCTCTTCCGACGTATGCCTATCCGGCGAGGTCATAAACGCCATACAGCAGTAAACAACGCGCCCCGATGAAACGATATCGATGATGTGCAGTACCGACGACCGAAAAATTAATTCTCGTTACGAACCACACGATCGCGCTTCAAGAACACGAACCCCGGCTACCCATCACACGCGGTGTACTTCACTGCGGGGAGATACGCAACCAGGTCTGAACGCCCTGACCCCACAAAAAGGGGCCGAATTCACGCATTTGGTAATGCTTTAGAATCCCTCAAAGCTCAACGTCAGCGAAGGATGCCTAGCAAAGCACTCCAAATATAAGCAAATAATCCGGCCCGCCGTGAAAAAGCCCTTCTACCTGGATGCCTTTGACGCTGGCAGGTCTCCATTCAGGTCGACCGCTAATGGGAAGAGATCTATCGCAACTCCCTCATCGCAGCGAAGCCCGTGCTTTGAAAAATCATCCTAGCAAGCGAAAAATTGGTTATCTTTGTGGCGGTTTATTAGGATGGGTCGTTGCCGTATTGTTGGCACCCAAGGTTGTTTACCATCCGGTTTCTCCTGGCAGCACCCAAGGTTTTCTAAACATTAACTTAACTCCACATACATGAAGAATCTACTCGGAAGGTTCGCAACACTTGCTCTTACGGTCGGCCTGGCCGCCTCGGCAAATGCACAGGCTCCTACCACAACGAACATCGGCGTACTACAACTCAATGATGGCGCCGGCCATTACATGACGATCTCAACGCCACAAGTCGGAGATCCGGGCTATGCATCATGGATCGCTGGTGGCACATTGAATTGGAAGATTCCGATTCCTCCTTCTTCCGGTGCCAATGCGGGCTTTGTCGTACCTGGCACATCCGCAGGACAGACGTTGGTTTGGGTTGCACCCGGTGGCGGTGGCGGCTCACAGGGCTACTGGAATTACAGTGCTGGTGCAGGAGTCACAACCAGCGGTACAGGTACCACGAATACCCTGCCGAAATTTACAGGCGCGTCTACAATTGCAAATTCCTCCATTTCGGATGTTGCTGGTGCGCTCACCTTTAGTGGTTACACAACCGGCATTTTGCACTCGGGCGCTGCCGGAGCTATTACCAGTTCTGCCGTCGCACTAGGTGGAGCAGATGTGACCGGGATCCTTGGCGTTGCTAACGGGGGTACGGGAACTTCCACCGCCTTCAATGCCGGCAACATCGTGTACGCTGGAGCAAGCGGCGTCTATACCTCGAACAATAACTTCGGTTACGACGCGACGAACAAGACGCAGTTCTTAGTCAACGGAGCTAATTCCCTTCTTTACCTTGGTGGTGGCGCAAACACTGGCTCAGAAGTCAAGTTCAATGATATTATTGGAGGGAACATTTCTCTCTATAATAAGGGCGACGGCAAACTGACCTTTGCGCAAACCTCTGGACAGGGCCAGCCGAATCTCGCTGGGACCGTTCTAATGACACTGACCACCGCTGGCTCGCTCACGCTGAGCACATACACTTCTGGTGTGCTTCACACCAACGGTAGCGGTGCGGTCACTGCGGCGGCCGTCAATCTTTCATCTACCGATGTCTCCATGCCATACCGTTCAGCAAGCGCAGCTGGAAATGTGGCAGTCGCGACGAGCGACTACACGGTAAAGCTTACCGGCGGCGGTACCACCGGCGTCACGATGCCAGGCGCGGGCGTGGCAACCGGCCAGATCATCACTGTGTGGAACACCACCGGTGCTGGCCTCGCAACTGGTGCGTTCGCGATTCCGAACAATGCAGCTTGGCAGCTGTTGTGGGATGGCGCAGCGTGGCAGCACCTGCCGCTCCAGTAAGAGCAAGTTTGTACTCAAAATAGAAATGGCCCCCGAAATTCGGGGGCCATTTCTATTTTGTGCTACTCTTATTGATAAGACGGTCGCGTATGAAGCGAGCTACACGTAGGAGTGATACTCCGGCTTGTATACTGCAGCGGCGATGGTGCTTCCCAAATCCTCTGGTTCGGGAATTGTGGCCAGACCAGTGTCAAAGGCGACGCGCGCGACAGCGATCGCTATCTTGAGCGACACCTCCCGTATTCGTTCGAGAGACGGGAAAATCCTACCAAGTGCGAGATCCGCATCGCAAACTTCATCGGCGAGCGTCCGTGCTGCAACGTAGAACATCTCCTTCGTCACATGCTTGGCGCGCGAGACGATTGTACCAAGGCCAACGCCAGGAAAGATATAGGCGTTGTTTGCCTGGCCCGGGTGAAGCACCTGCCCATCATACGTCACGTTCGGGAAAGGGCTTCCACTTGCAAAGACTGCCTTACCATTGGAATGTGTGTATGCTTCTTCTGCTGTGCACTCCGATTGTGATGTCGGATTGGAAAGCGAAAAGATGATCGGGCGATCGTTATTGGCTGCCATTATCTGGATCACCTCTGGGGTGAATGCACCAGTTTGAGAGGACGCGCCGACGATCGCGGTTGGCTTCAGATCCTTTACAACCGAGAGAAGATCGAGTAATGGCGCGTGATCGTGAGCATACGGCAGCTTGTGGTGCGCCAACCCACTACGACTCTTCACGACGAGACCTTTCGAATCCATCATCCACAACCGCGCGCGCGCATCGGATTCACTGAGTCCCTCATGCTGCATCGCATGAGAGATCAGACCGCAAATTCCTGCTGCTGCCTCCCCGGCACCATAGAGAACGATCGTCTGATCGGACAGCCTGCCACCAATGGCGCGAATGGCAGAGTATAATCCCGCCAAACTTACCGCTGCCGTGCCCTGAATGTCGTCATTGAAGACACAAGCGTTGTCCTCATACTTCTCCAACAGTCGGAAAGCATTTGCATTTCCGAAGTCCTCCAGTTGCACCAAGACCCCAGGAAAGCGATCTCGAACGGCGACCATGAACTCATCGAAGAAGGCATCATACTCTGCACCGCGAAGCCTGCGGTGTGGTAGACCAAGATAGAGTGGATCGTCAAGCAGCGCCTGGTTATCTGTGCCAACATCCAGCATGACCGGCAGACACAGCGACGGCGCAACGCCTGCGCATGCAGTATAGAGCGAAAGCTTGCCAACAGGAATTCCCATCCCATTCGCACCAAGATCACCGAGCCCAAGAATACGCTCGCCATCCGTGACTACGATCACGCGAACATCATCCACTGGCCAGTTCGCCAGCACCTTCGCGATGGAGCCGCGATCCCGATCAGAGATGTAAATTCCGCGTGAGCGACGGAAAATGTGGCCGTACTCCTGACACGCGAGGCCGATGGTCGGCGTGTAAATGATCGGCATCAACTCCGTCAGATTATCCATCAGGACGCGATAGAAAAGCGTCTGATTTCGATCCTGTAGTCCGATAAGATAATTGTACTGCTCTAAGTCGGTGGTTTTGCTTCGGACGTTATCCATCACGCGAAGCACTTGGAGATCCTGCGTATCTACCCTTGCTGGAAGAAGCCCACGGAGCCCGAGGGCGTCCCGCTCTTCTTCGGTAAATGCGGTACCCTTGTTCAAGGTGGGATTCCGGAGCAATTCTTGTCCGATAGGGAATGCGGTCGTGCCACGCACATGCATGGGAGCACCAGAGAGGTGGCCGTTCGTGGCCGGAGCACCGCGAAGGACGGGTGCTGGAGGAGGATTTTGAGTCATACCGCCACGCTAACAGTCTATTGTCCCGCACAACTCCCGATTTCGATGAACTTGATAAGAAGAAGTCAAGAGCGGTGGGTGGCGCTCCACGAGCTGGTTCAGGAGCGGATATGCCCCGCATTTCGTTATTCAGCGACACTATGAATACATTACCACACCTTTTCGCCAACAATCTTGCGTGGTCGGAGAACATCCGCAAAACCAACGCCGAATTCTTCGAAACGCTCGCCAAGCAGCAATCCCCCGAATACCTTTGGATCGGCTGTTCCGATAGCCGTGTACCTGCCAACGAGATCGTTGGCCTGATGCCGGGTGAGCTCTTCGTTCATCGCAATGTCTCCAATTTGGTGGGTCATAGCGACATGAACTGCCTCTCGGTCGTTCAGTTTGCTGTGGATGTGCTAAAAGTCAAGCACATTATCGTATGTGGACACTACGGCTGCTGTGGTGTCCTCGCCGCGCTCGAAGAAAAACGTCACGGACTTATTGACAACTGGCTTCGAGATATCCGTGTAACGGCCTCGAGCCATCAGGCAGAATTGAATGCATTGCCGAACAAGAACATGCAAGCCGATCGACTCTGCGAACTCAATGTTATTGAACAAGTGAAGAACGTTGCAAACACGACGATCGTGGAAGAAGCTTGGCAGCGCGGGCAAGAGCTTCACGTGCATGGCTGGATCTACGGAATTAAGGATGGACTGCTGAGAGATTTGTCTGTGACCGTATCGTCGGCGCACGCTTAGCCCCACTCTGGGTCTCAATGCGCAGTAGCATGGATCTTGCGTCAAAAGCAAAAGCGCACGGTCGGTGGACCGTGCGCTTTTTAAGTGTTCGCACGTGCTCACGACACTACACTACCGACTCAGGACTTGTGGCCTGATGTTGTCGATGTGCTTGAGCTTGACGGTGCGGTCGTGCTCGTTCCAGAGTTCGTGCCTTGTGGGGTTTGGCTCTTTGAAGGCTGGCTTGGTGTGTTAGAGTTGGTCGTCGTATTCTGATGCGACGAGTTGTTCTGTCCGGAAGGCGTGCTGCTACCGTTCGAACTCTTGCTCGTGTTCGAGTTGGTGCTTGAACTGGAGCTGCTGCCAACTGGCGTGCTTGCCGATGAGGTGTTCGAGCTCGAGCCACCAACAACACCGGACATCGGCTGTGTGCTGCTCTTCTGCTCTGTGCTCGATGAAACGGGTGTTGTTGATTCGGTTGTGTTCGACATAATAGGAATTCCCAATAGATTGGTGAGTTGAGCCAAAACGATTTGTTCTAACTGGGAGGGCTTAGTACAAGGAGCGTGCCCACTCGCGAACATTCCCACATCCTTCTCAATCAGAGAAATACATTTCCCGTCATTCCTGAAATTGTCTTGATATCTAGCGCCGACCTGGAGCTTACACAGCACGCCCTACTCTACGACCTTCACCAACGCTCCGCTCCGCTGCCACTCGCCCCCTTGTACTATGTACCAGTAGCAGCCCGGCAGCACATCGCGCGTGTCGACTTCAATTTCGTTCGTGCCTACAGCACCTTTACGTTCGGTCATCCGAATCGCGCGTCCGCCAAAATCGAAGAGCTGGAGTTTGACCAACTCCGGCTTCGTAAGAGTGAAGCCGATGGTCGCGTGGGATGTGAAGGGGTTCGGGAGTGCAAAGCTCTCACCATGAGATGGGACTTGCGCGACACTTGCGGGAGCTGCCCATGTGACGGGTAAGAAGTAGCTTATGACTGAATCCAATGAATGATTTCTCAATCGAGTCGAGAAGAGAACGCTGTCGAAGGCATGAAAGAACACGCTTGAAAAAACAAGCGTGAGCGGTTTCTTCCTTGCATATGGCGGCGCGAGATAAGAGGTGATTGGAGTTAAGCTATCAAACACTTGCAATTTAACGATGCCGCCGCTATAAGGTATCGCTGTAAAGCCGTAAAACAATGTCGAGTCAAAAACATTATTATCGAATGTCGACGTGCAGGTCGCAGTGTAGTATCGGTGCGAGGAATCGGACACCATCGAAAGCGTCCAGCCATAGGGAAGTATGGAAATTCCGGAATCACTGATCGCGCTAATCGTGAACTTTGCTGTATCATACTCCAAACCACAATTCCCATTTACGATGACCGGAAGCCGAAAGGTCAATCGACCGATGAACCCTCCGTGATACACGATGGTACCGTTTGTTGGAAGTTCGACGTAGGAATTATCAACGACGTAACGAGGCTCAAGGGAAACAAATCCACGATGACTATCGCCGCTTAGAACCATTCCAATGCTGCACTTCGAGGTATCGGCCATCGCAATTTCATAGGTACCGATCTGACTCGTCGCGCCAAACCTCGGCGTGCTATCTGTGATCGTAACTTTCACAACATAATTCGGTTGTGTGAAGCCGACGCTAGAAAAGAGGCAAATCGCGAGCAGCGATCCGACAATGGCTTTACACCTCATAACCAGAGATTCGATTAGGACAAAAGACTGACCATCTCCCTAACTACAAGGAGCGCGACACAATTCGCAGCTCCCCATCCACATATCACCAGCTCGCCGTGCCGAAGACCGGTCCAGATCCACACTCCTCACGCCATCGCAGCCTTTGGCATACCTGAAAGCAAATACTCGATCACATCAATTGCTGTGTAGCTATTGACCCCGTCTCGCACAAAGTGGCTCAGCTTCTCAAGCGAATCACCAGCAGTTACGAGTGCCTTCTCTACGTACCCAGAAAGCTGCTCCTGCGCTAGCCCGACGTTTACCATGAGCGCGTTGCATAGGCACTTCTTACCGATCGTGCCTTCGAGCTTGCCACCCTTCTTTACAAAGTTGCTCTCTGGTTCTGCGGGGCAGCGGTAACCGACAGTCCCGTTCGCCTTTTCGTAGCTGGAGCGCAGGAAGCCAAGTTGGCAAAGGCGCGGACGCTCCTCGTACTGCTCAAGTTCAGAGACCGTACCTTCTAACTCCACAACCTTAAATGGGAAGCCCGTCGGTGAGGCTATTGGATCAGTAAATACTTTCGCTTTCCCTTGCGATACGAGTTTGAGTGACTGTCGCTTCAAACTCTCTTCAAGCCCCGATTCGTCACAGAAGGCAAATGGGGTACCGACCTGAATGCCAACCGCTCCCTCCGCCAACGCGCGCTGCAAACCTTCCGGGGAGCCGGAGTCACCTGCAAGCCAGAACGGCAACCCGATCTCCCTGAATTTGTCCAGGTTGGGTACATCGCGTACGCCATACACGGGCTCGCCCGCCTCCGTCAGCTTCAACTGTCCGCGTGGCGGTGCGTTATGTCCGCCAGCGAGCGGTCCTTCGATCACAAACCCATTGATCTTACCGTTGGCCTTTTGCACCAGCATTTGTGCCAAAACATCCGAAGAAACGATCGCCAAAAAATCTGGTCGCTTTACCTGAGGGAGCTCATCGCCGAAGAGCGCCTTCGGATCGAGCACGGCATGAAATTCCTTCTCCGGCGAAGCATCCTCAACATGGATCCTCATAGTGGTCCGGGCATGTTGAGCGAGTCGATCGAGAATACCGGGAATCTCTTTTGGGATCCCAGCACCCATCAATACATAATCAACACCACCCAAGATCGCGCCGTATAGAGACGACAGGTTTGGGAGCTGCACCTTCTCCAATAGGTTGATACCGACGACTCCATCGTGTCCCTCTTTAGCGAGATAGACTTCGCAGAAATTCGCAGCAATTGTTAGAGCCAGCAGGTCGTCACTTGGATTGATGGTGAACATCGGTACGCTATGCAGGGCATGCCTGCCCGTCGAGCGTCCTTTGCTAAAGTGGGTAGCGAGTATTTTCTCTGCAACCGCTGGGAATGGAAAGTGGGATAGCGCCCTGCGCAGATTCCCACCTTCATCGCCATCCTGGAGCCGCTGGGCGAAAACGATGTTCAGGGCTGTCCCGGACACAACTCCGAGCTGCTTATTACGCGAAACGGCGTTCGCCAAGCGCCAGCCGGATACAGCAATTCCCATACCCCCCTGGATGATGGGAGGATGGGTTCTCGGGGTGGTAGTCAAGTTCTTGAGTTTTCGGTTTTGGTGCAGGAACAAAATCGAACCTGCTGCAACTGCGGGGAGAACCAGGATAAATCTCGTTCGCTCTCGCGATAATTCTGCTGGTTAAACACAGCGCATCCCAAACTGATTTCCCGGTATCCGCTAAGAGACAACCATCTAAGCGGATCCGTCTGTGTGGCGATTACCTGGAAGCAGGAGCTGCAAGCCTCACCCTTATCTTGAATGTTTCGGAGTGCGAGAGATCCCTACCCGAGGCCCCAGATTGGCCGCCACCGCCGCGTTTTCCGCCTCCGCGCCCCATTCCGCCGCCCCCACCACCGGGACGAAGCCCGCCTCCATATCCGCCACCGCTCCCCGGAATGCCGACCCCGCCGCCAGGGACGCCACCACCGCCGATTCCCTCGCGCCCTTCACCGGCTTCCCGGCTACCGTTCCGTTGGGACCGCTCCACTCCGTTAACGACGAATTGTATTCCAAGAGTCAAAAGGCTGTCCTGAGGTTGAACCCGTGGATGATAGAATGCGGAAAAGGGAATTCCTGCCTCGTAGTTTAGCACATTGTTTATGGTATCCCAGTTGATACGAACCTCGATCCCAAAGGCGTTCTTCAGGGGCACCATGCCGCCGATCGGTGACTTGAATCCCTGCAGTTCAATCTCTCCTTGCGATCGAAGGAAGTTTCGCCGCATTCGACCGACAGGATCATAATCCGATAAACCGCCCTCAAGCTGTGGAGACTCGCTCCAACCTGAGCGGATCATCGTACCGGCGACCGGATACAGCACGCCGATCTCCTTCGCTGAACCACCGGAGGTATCCAACCACAACTGCAGCCCGGCTCTCAGCAGCTTCATTTGCGTTTCGATGTCATACACCTGAACACAGAGATACAGCTTGGCGCTATCGTTCGTGATAGAGTAGTTCAGCTTAGAATCCTTGTCGTAGTAAGCCAGCGGGCGATCCCATTCGGAAGCGTAGCCATCGACGACGACGGGTTTGGATTGCCATTGGCTGAGAACCATGGGGCCGGATGAACAGGAGGCGAGAAATGCCGCAAGCAATCCCGCCGTAATACTAGATGGCCACTTCATAGATGCACATTGACGAATTAGATCAGAAATACGGATGCGAGTTAGTATAACCCTCTCTAAGCTTCGATTGAAGATGACTAATAGTTAAGACAGTGAGAATTCTCGTTGAAAGGGACATAACCGCCAGCCTAGATTGTTACCTTCCGAATCAATCTACGAAATTCTTATGGATCAACTCGCCGCCACATATCGCAAGCACTTCCCCATTCTCGAAACGAGCACCTATCTCATCTCGAACTCCCTCGGCGCGATGCCGCGCCAGGTCGAGGATGAACTGAAACAATACACCGACATCTGGCAGCGCGAGGGCGTGGAGGCCTGGCACGAGTGGTTTCCGTTCGTGGATGAAGTGAGCGGGCTTGTCGCAAATCTCATCGGCGCGGCGTCCGACGAGGTGACGCTCATCCACAATCTCACCGTCGGTTCGGCACTCATCGGAAGCTGTCTGGATTTCACTGGTAAGCGCAATAAGATCGTCTATTCCGATCTGCACTTCCCCACCATCTCCTATCTGTGGCAAGGCTGGTCGAAATACGGCGCGCAGCCAGTCGTCATTCCAAGCGATGGTATCTGGACTGAGACCGAACGCTACATCAATGCCATTGATGAGAACACAAAGCTCGTCGCACTCTCGCATGTGTATTTCCGATCTGGCGGGTTGCAAAACATTAAGCCCATCATAGACCACGCACACAAGATGGGCGCGCTTGTGATGGTGGATTCCTATCAGGCGGCGGGGGTTATTCCCATTGACGTGAAGGAATTGAATTGCGATATTCTCGCAACGGGTGTACTGAAATGGTTGTGTGGCGGACCGGGAGCCGCATTTATGTATGTTCGACGTGACTTGCACGAGCAATTCCGTCCCGCAATTCGCGGCTGGCTCGGTGATAAGGAACCGTTCGAATTCCATATGCCGAATGTGGATTTCGCAGATGGAATGCACCGCTTCCTGACATCGAGCATTCAGGTACCATGCCTGCACACCGCGCGTCCGGCACTCCGGATGTTCAATGAGATTGGACTGGAAGCTATCCGAGCAAAGTCCCTGCTGCTCACGGACCGCCTGATCCAACGCGCGGACGAACATGGCTTCACCGTGAATTCCCCTCGCCAACCCGAGCGGCGAGGTGGTGCCCTGACAATTGATCCAGTGAAAGCTGGCTCAACACTTACCACCAAAGAAGTCTGTGATGAGCTTATCCGCCGCAGATTCATCGTTGATTATCGCCCTCCGCTCGGTATCCGAATCGCCCCGCATTTCTACAATACGCTGGAGGAGATCGACGCGATAATGCAGGAGATGAGAAGCATTCTGAATGGGTAGCCGAGCGGCAAGAGTATTGTCGTTAGTCGGCTGGCTCATCCTGTCGGCTTGTGCCACACGATCCGATTGGGTCAAGTTGGACGAACTTCCCACTCTGCCACGCATCGACGCACTTCAACTCGTCAGCGGCGATGTTGTTGAGTTCGAAGATGCCTCTGGACGATGCGATGTGAATAGATCGCTTGTCGAAGGGCTGCTTGCATCCGGCAAAAAAGCAGCCTATCCTATCGATAGCGTTATCATGTTCCGGCTAAAGACAAGCGACGGGCTAAGCACAGTGGGCACAGTTGCGCTTATTGTGTTAGGCTTTGCTGTGTCAATTCTTGTCGTTGGTATTATGTGGCTCTCAGAACGTGGCGGGGCATAGCCTAAATCTCTGAATCCTGAACGGGAATTAATCGCTGGAAATAGGAGCTTCACTCCAATCAGGAGGAATTATGAACTCTTCATTCAGTCGGATTTTCCAGATATTTGCACTTGCCCTTGCCGTGACATTGCTGCATGGCTTACCAGCTGCGGCTCAAGAGAGCGGTGCCATCACGCCAAACACACGTATCGGCAAACTGACCGATAGTCTTGAGGTTGCCATTCGCACGCTCAACGAGACGATGCGAAAGCTCAACGCGGAATTTGCCTCGGAGTTCAAACATGCCATCGAAGCAGATCGCAAGGCTTCTAAGCGGGTCATGAGTGCATCCGGCGCAGAGTATGACAGTGCAATGGCCGAGCTCAATGCGGCAATGCGGGAAATGGAGACAGAGCTGAATTCTCCGAATGCTACTTCGCTTCGCAATTCTCTTCGTGAGGTTGATAGCGAGATGGACCTTTTGAAGAAGAACCACCCCGAACTGCGACTCGACTCCATGTCCTTCGGGCCGTTTCACATGCAGAAGACCACTCTACCGGAGATCCGCAATCCAGAGATAAACATCCCACGAATCCAGATACCAAAAGGTGTGATTCCTAAAGGAGAGGGATCAGACATGGGGGCGTACATTGATACTCGTGACAACTCCCAACTTGTCATTGATAACAACGGCAACATCACCAGTGGCGATATTCTCACCAGCCGCAACGCCGTGACCGCGGATGGCACCGTTAGCGGAGACTTCATCCTCACCAGCCCTGGAGATGTTTTTGTCGGTAATCTCAATGACCCGATCATTGCATCAGGCTCGTTGCCGCCGCTCGACAACACTCCGGTTGTAACGAAGCACTATTACTCAGATGGCCACACACGGTACTTCATCAACAACTCCGAAGTCAGTGAACCGATAGAGTTGAACGCACCAGTGGAGATTTGGCCGAAGCGATAAGTAGTTGCTGGGACAACAGCTTGGTCTTACTGTATAGGAAGTATGGAGAATATATTTGGTTGGCCATTGCGAGCGGTACTCCTCATAACCACCGTCTCTCTTTTCGATTCCTCGTCATCGATCGCGCAACAAAAGTCTGAAGCGCAGAGTACCACGATACGGGATAGCTTGAAACGTACGCTTCAGAGCTTGAGTAGCACGATCCATCGGCTCGACTCCCTATCTAAATGGAGCCGTCAGGATGCGGATGGTCGTATGCGCCAGGCTTCAACGAAATTGAAAGACTTGGAGCTTTCTACGGATAGCGGAAGAGCCGCAGCCTTTGAGTTTGTCTTTGCCCTGGTGGATCAGACCGACTGTACACTCTCTAGTCTGAAGTGGAGCGCCACCTCGATGTCCAAAGAGATTGAGAAACTGGAGCACACGTTGGAGTCTCTAGAAAAGAAGCGCAATATTGCTTCCACTGAGAGTAACGGTATAGACTTGGCTCTCCATCCGCTGCGCATTCACCAGTCCGCGGTGCCGGAGCAAATTGGCACGGGGATTATCCCCTCTCTTGAAACAATGAACGATTGGCAACGAGAGAACGAAATAGAGCAAGAACAGGGCCTAATCGTTCGAGTGTGGCCTGTTGATAAGCCGAGTGCTCTTCGCGGATGGTAGCCGCAACCACTAGATTGCGACTACCAAACATTGATCACCACGCCGCTTTGATACCACCTCCGGCACCACCGCCACGGATCTTCCACAACGCGATATTGTATCCGGGACGGTAACCATCCCACGACACGTTGTCAAACCGATCCACCCAGGCCGACGTGTTCAGTGGCTCCCATAAAAATAGATTTGCCTGCTCATCGTACATGACTTGCTGTAACTGACGCTGCAAAAGCATGCGCTTGGCTGGGTCGAACTCCTGTCGAATGTCTTCCATGATCTTGTCCGCCTTCGGGCTGTTGTAACTATCATAGTTCGAGCCACGATTACGTGCCTGCGATGAATGATAGAGCTGATAGCTATCCGATTCATACGGATCGTTGATCCAAGCACCGATATGCGCATCCAGTTTGTGATCGCGCAGACGGTCTATATAGACGCTCCATTCGAGTGCGCTGACCTCTGCCTTGATACCGATCTTGCGGAGTGTCTCGGTATAGATCAACAGAACCTTCATGCGCGTTTCGTTGCCGGCGTTCACATAGAAGGTGAATTTGAATGGTACGCTCTTTCCATCAATTACCTTGTCGCGAATGCCGTCGCCATCGTGGTCTGTCCAACCGAGGGAGTCCAGCATGTGACTGGCTTTTGCGGGATCGAACGGGATGATTGGGAGATCTCCGTTGTACTCTGGTCGAGTCGAGGAGATGGGCGATTCAGTAATGCGCGCCATGCCATAGATCAACTTGTCAATAATGGTCCTGCGGTCGATCGCATAGGCCATTACCCATCGCACCCCCGGATCGCGAAAGATCGGGCTCTTCTGGTTGAAGCCTACGTAGCTAAATGCACCAAGCGGGAAACCGACGCGTGCCAAACCGGTCTTGTTCGTATCGATCCCCACCCAAAACTGCGGCTGGATGGAGCCCAGCAGATCAACATCATGAGCCTTAAGTGCGGTAACCGCGGAAGGAAAATTCAGGATCGTCTTATAGACCAAGGTATCTGGATTTGCTTCGCCGGCAGGCCCCCAATGATTGACATAATTCGGGTTGCGAACGAGCCGCACAAATTGCTGCGTCTGCCACTCCGAAAGTTTGTACGGTCCACTTCCTTGAATGTACTTCGCGTCCCGCGAAAGCTCGGGCTTCGCAAACCACGTTGCAAACTCGTTCATCGCTGCATTCATGTGCTTTGTTAAGAGCACGCTGTCGATCTGCTTGTTGCCAGCGGATTCCACGATCGCGCCGATGTCGTCCCACGAGTATTGATCGGTCAGCGACTTTGGATCGAAGATATGCTTCGGCAAAATGTAGAGCGCATCACCAAATCCGGCTTGCATTGCAAGGAAATATGGCTTCCAGAATTTGAATCGAACGCGATAGGGATCACCGTCGATCAATTCACAGCTGTGAATCGCATCCACGTACACGCGCTTCTGAGCTGACAAAATATTGAATGGATTCTTCAGCGCCTTTGTGCTGAAGATCACGTCCGCACCAGTCAGCGGCTGGCCGTCTGCCCACTTCACATCTTTGCGGAGGGTGAAATCGTATGTCAGGTTGTCTGCCGAGACTACTGGCATCGACTCCGCGAGCCAAGGCACATCGTAGTTCATCGTCTTGCGATTTGGTGCCATGAGTCGCTGAAAGATCATCTCCTCGCAGTAGGTCGCTTCGGCATCGGTGGAGTTGAACGGATTGAGTGCCTGAAAATCGGAGAGTTCGAATGCGACAACACGGCTGTTCTGATATGCCGAACCACCGGAGTTCTTGCCGCAACTCAGAGCAAATACAAGCAGAAAAGGAAGGAAAGCGAGTATGGAACGGGTCTTCATAGTCTTTTTTGGTTGAAACGGTACGTGCAAAACTACGTTAATTATTCTCGCAACGCCCGGAGTGGGCAATAAATCGGCACTACAACCCAATTCCCGACTTGAAAACGATCGTAATAATCCCCTCGCGTTACGCATCTGAACGACTGCCCGCAAAGCCGTTGGCAAGAATCCACGGTAAAACCCTCATCGAACGGGTCTATGAACGGGTCAAGCTTGCCGAAGGACTCGATGGCGTGTATGTAGCAACGGACCACATCTCCATCGCGGACGAGGTAGAGCGCCACGGCGGAGAGGTCATCATGACATCTCCCGAATGTCCTTCCGGAACTGACCGCGTGGCAGCCGCCGCGCGAGCGCTTTCGCTTGACGATGATATTGTAATCAACGTGCAAGGGGATGAACCGCTGATCGAGCCCTCGGTGATTACTGCACTTGCCACTGCAATGCGTGAAGACCCATCAATATTGGTTGCCACCCCAATTTCACTACTGAAGAATCCGAGTGACCTGACCGATCCATCTGTCGTGAAAGTCGTGATGGACACGAACCGCAATGCGCTTTATTTCTCACGCCAAACAATTCCGTACATCCGCGACCTTGGTGATGATGACATTCATCTCTGGATGAACGCCTTCCCATTTTTCAAACACATCGGAGTATATGCCTATCGCGCGGAGGTTCTGAAGCAATTCGTCGCGCTCGGTGTCAGCCGCCTCGAACAAGCTGAGCGGCTGGAACAACTAAGACTTCTCGAAGCCGGTATTCCCATTCGGTGTGTGCAAGTTGATTACGAGTCGGTCGCGGTGGACACTCCTGCTGACGTCATCAAGGTGGAGCGCATCATTGAGGAGCAGGGACTGGAATGACCGTCGAGCAAGCCCGCCGCGAATTCCCGCACACATGGACGGATATAGTTTATCTGAACCATGCAGCCGTTGCGCCGTTAAGTTTTCGCGTTCGTGATGCGGTCGATCGCTACCAAACGCGACGCGCCCTCAAGGGCATTGAACCGTATCCCTGGGCGATGAAAATGGCGCAGGAAACGCGGGAGATGCTCGCGAACATGATCGGCAGTCGCGCGGATCAGATAGCCTTCGCAATGAATACCAGCGATGGGCTGAATATTCTTGCTCAAGGTCTCGACTGGCGACCGGGGGACAGGATCCTCATCAACAATCTTGAATTTCCCGCGAATGTCTATCCATTCCTCAATCTTCGAAAGCAAGGAGTTGAGATTGACATGATCCAGGCGGTCGATCATAAGATAACCTCAGACCAGATTGCCAAGGCGATTACGGATCGTACAAAGCTCCTCTCGATCAGCCATGTGCAATTCTCTACAGGCGCAAAGGTCAATCTTACTGCTCTCGGAAAACTCTGTCGTGAGCAAAACATCCTGTTCGCCGTGGATGCGATTCAATCGCTGCCACACTCCTCCATCGATGTCGAACGCGATAAGATAGACTTCCTCTCGTGCGGCTCCCACAAATGGATGATGTCCGCCGAAGGCGCTGCCTTCGTCTTTGCGAGCGACCGCGCTCTGGCGGCCATTGAGCAGCCTTACCTCGGCTGGACGAGCGTTGACGATCCATTCGATTTTTTGCCGCATCCGGAGCGACTGCGAACCGGTGCCGCCAGATTCGAGAACGGCACCCAGAATTACACCGGAATTGCGGCTCTGCATGCGTCGATGAAGTTCTTTCAGGAATTTGGATTCCGCGAGATGGAACGTGCCGTCCTCGACCTTTCGGGCTACCTCATCGACCGATTGGAAATGCGCGGGATCGAAGTCGTGACACCCAAGTCAGGAGCAGAACGATCCGGAATCGTATCCTTCATTGTACCAGAAGCTGCCGCAGTCTTTGAGCGACTAACCTCACAGAATATCATCCTCTCACTGCGTGCGGGTCGCCTGAGAGCAGCACCCCACTTCTACAACACTGAAGAGGAAGTCCGGAAATTGTTCGTCGGGCTGTTCGACTAAGCAAATGGCAATTTTCTGACCGCACATCCTGTTCTCCCGACTTGCACTTTGGCCCCATGGGCAATTACTCAGCGGCTTTATTCCTGAATGCTCCAACTCAACCCGACCCAACTCGAAGCCCTTTCGAATGCCTTCCAACATGCGCGGATAGCCGTCGTCGGTGATCTGATGCTGGATCGCTACACCTTCGGAAGCGTTTCGCGTATTTCACCCGAAGCGCCGGTGCCCGTACTCGAGATCGAAAGTGAACAGGCCCGCCTGGGCGGAGCGGCGAATGTCGGGCATAACATCCTCGGGCTCGGCGCGACACCGCTCATGCTTGGCGTTGTTGGCGATGACACCTCCGGGCTTATCCTCAAAGGAATCTTTACCGATCTTGGCTTCCCACTCGACGGTATCATTACCGATCCGGACCGGCCCACAACCGTAAAAACGCGCGTCATCGCTGGCAGTCAGCAGATGCTTCGTATGGATCACGAGGTGAAGCACGAGATCTCCCGAGAGACCGAGGACAGACTCATCGCCGCGCTTTCCAACAACATCGACGATCTGGATGGGATCATACTGGAAGATTACAACAAAGGTGTCGTAACGAAGAGTGTGATCAACCGAGTAATTGCGCTTGGGCGCGAGTTTGGCAAACCTGTCTTCGTCGATCCAAAGGCACAGAATTTCTTTGAATATCAGCAGTGTACCGTCTTCAAACCGAACAAGAAGGAGGTGGAAGACGCGCTTGGCATGCGATTGAGCGATGAGTCCGACACGACTGCCGCTGGTCTACGACTGCTCGAAATGCTCAACGCGGATAACATCCTCTTGACTCTCGGCGAAAAAGGAATGATGCTCTTCGAGCGAAATCCGCACGAAGGAGACGAACTCTTCGCGATCCCCACGCGTGCCCGCGACGTTGCTGACGTCTCTGGAGCGGGCGATACTGTGATAGCCACGCTCTCCGTCGCTATGGCATGCGGACTAAGCATCCGAGAAGCCGCAGAGTTAGCCAATCGCGCCGCGGGACTCGTTATCGAAGAATTGGGTATTGTCCCGATCTACCGAGAACAACTCATTCAAGCTGTGTTGGAAGACATGGCTTCCATGCAGGAATAATTTTATGGGTGATACAAGAATCTCATCCGCCCCTGTTTTCTGCTTCCGCGAGGAGGAGGATCGTGTAAAGCTGCTCTCGTGGAGGAGGGAAATGCGCAACTCTGGAAAGACACTTGTCTTTACCAATGGCGTTTTCGACATTCTTCACGCTGGACACGTATCCTACCTGCTGGATGCACGGAATCTCGGCGACGCACTTATCATTGGATTGAATTCGGATTCCTCTGTTCGCGAGATCAAAGGCCCCAATCGTCCACTTCAAGAAGAGCTGGATCGGGCGGACCTGCTTGCGGCCCTTCGAGCCACGGATGCGGTCGTTATTTTCGATGAAACGACTCCTTTCGAGATCGTTAAGTTTCTGATACCCGACATCATGGTAAAAGGGGGCGATTACACCCGCGATACTATTGTCGGCGCGGATATCGTCGAAGCGAACGGCGGCAGTGTCACGACTATCAAATTCACCGAAGGACGCTCGACTTCGGGTATTGTGGAACGTGTCATCGAGCGATACGGCAAGTGACGCGTTTTACAAGCTTGGAAGCTGGCCAACATCCCGCCGAAATTAGATGCGACAGCCCGGTGTTAGGCTCTTTGGATGGATGTCCGTTGCACCATGCACCATGCATCTTTCGTCATTCATCCTTTCCCACACGCGGCCTCGTAGTTCAGTTGGATAGAACATCAGTTTCCTAAACTGGGTGTCGCAGGTTCGAGTCCTGCCGAGGCTACCACACTCTCAAAAATAGTGCAGTCACGGATGGCGCAAGACAGTATCACTTTTTCAGGGGATGTGCCTGCGCGTTACGACAAGTATCGCGGTCCAAGTTTCGAACAATTTGCTCTAGATCTTGTCGAACGTTTGCGATCGCGGACACTCTCCGACGTTCTGGAGATCGCCTGCGGCACGGGCCGCGTGACGCGATTACTGAGAGCAACTTTGCCAGATACAGTCAGGATCGTCGCTACCGATATTAGCGTCGACATGATGGACTTTGCTCAGAATGCCCTCACCGGTGAACGGATCGAATGGCAACGTGCTGACTCTCAATCACTGCCATTTAAAGATAGAAGTTTCGATCTGGTCATTTGTCAATTCGGCTACATGTTCGCCGACGACAAACAAAAGGCAATGCAGGAAGCATATCGCGTCCTGAGGCGGGGCGGATCATTACTGTTCAATACCTGGGATGCCATTGGCGCAAGCCCCGTTGCCGGTTTACGCACGGCGGTCATCACAGAGTATCTTGGCGGTGCTCTTCCGATCTCAGACGTTGCGCACTCTATGAGCGAGCCAGGTGACTTGGAGGCTCTCGTTACCTCCGCCGGATTCATCGATGTCTCCGTAGAGAAAGTGACTCGCTTCGAAGAGCACAAGAATCATCATGCCTCTGCACGCGCTGCGATCTTCGGTGGACCGATCCTCAACCACATACAACGTGCAGATCCCGAGGCACCAGAAGTGATTGTCAGTTTACTCGCCCAAAAGATCGAGGAGGTCTATGGCCCACACCCACGTGCAGAAATGAGTGCCTTAGTCACACAAGGATGGAAGAAGTGAGTACTTCGCGTTATTCACTGCGAGCGCTGGTCCTCTACTTCTTGCGCCTCGGCACCACCGGCTTCGGTGGGCCGATCGCGCTTGTTGGCTTTATGAACCGCGATCTGGTGCAGCAACGTGGTTGGTTCACAAACGAAGAGTACGTCAGCGGCCTCGCCTTCTCGCAGCTGGCACCTGGTCCGATGGCAACACAACTTGCAATGTATCTCGGCTTTCTTCGCGGACGCGTTCTCGGCGCGACGCTCGTAGGCATTGCCTTCATACTTCCCTCATTTATCCTGGTGGTGCTGCTCGGTGCACTGTATGTTCAGTACGGCCAGCTCACCTGGATCGGTTCCGCGTTTTACGGTGTAGGCGCCGCAGTGATCGCCATTATTCTTCGTTCGTCGTGGAAGCTGACGAAAACGACGCTGAAAAAGGATATCACGCTGTGGTCCATCTTTGCTTTCTCGTTTGCGGCGACCGTGCTTGCCGGGACGGAGATGTTGTGGACGTTCGTCGCCGGCGGAGGAGTGGCGCTGCTGCTCTCCTATATCAACCACGGACGTAAGCGAAAGCAGCAATTAAATATTGTCGTCTTGCCCACACTGCTGTTACAGCTGAATTCTGTTGCAGAGAATCGATCCTTCCTTGATATTCTCTTCTATTTTCTAAAAGCTGGATTCGTTGTATTTGGCAGCGGTCTTGCTATCGTCCCGTTCCTTCGCGGCGGGGTTGTCGATGAATACCATTGGCTGACGGCTCGACAATTTATAGATGCGGTCGCCGTTGCGATGATTACGCCTGGGCCTGTTGTCATTACGGTGGCTTTTATTGGGTACCTTGTTCACGGCTTTGATGGCGCTGCCGCTGCCGCACTTGGGGTATTTGTACCTGTCTATCTGTTTGTGATATTTCTCGCACCAGTGTTCGAGAAAGTATCAGAGAATGAGCATGTGAAATCATTTGTACGCGGAGTGACGGCAGTAGCAACAGGAGCAATTTCTGGGGCTATCTTACTTCTTGGCAAGTCCGCGATCACAGATCTTCCAACGACGCTGATTCTGATCGGGAGCGCACTCCTCCTCGTGAAATTCAAAGTAGAAGAGCCATTGCTTATCGCCCTGGCTGCATGCGCCGGACTGTTGATTAAGCTCTAATTACCACCTTTCCGGGCTCTCAAGTGGGTTGGCCCAATCCTTGCCCCTTCGTCTCGTCAATATTACATTGCGTCGCTAGGATGCAATAGCTACATTGGAACGAGCCAGAAACAATGAATACCCGAATCATCGCATTAGTGTGTCTTCTATTTGCACCTGCGCAATCTGCGCTTGCGCAACTCACCGGACCAGCAGAGGGGGGGACTGCAACCCTCTCAGTGATTCCCACGAACGTCCATCTGTCGTCGTCACATCCTGCAATTCTCGATCCCATTCGTGCTTTGCAACCTGTTGCAAGCATAAGTTCACTTACACTCGCGGACACAGGCAAAGCTCCGGATTCTTCGCGAGCAAAAGTACCCGATTCTTCCCGCTACAACATGTATGGGCTTCTCCGCAACGATGATCCTGTTTACACCCCCCGCTCACCATGGTACATCCCGGCGATAAAGGTTGTCGGTTCAAACCTCTTCACTTTTGCTGTTGACAAATTTCTATTGAACTCAGATTTTTCGGTCATCGGACTAAACTCCTGGGCCTATAATATTAAGAACGGATGGGAATGGGACCAGGACCGGTTCGGAATGAACTTCTTCTTCCACCCATACACAGGTGCGGCGTATTTCAATGCCGCCAGATCAACAGGCTACACGTTCTGGGAGTCTATACCGTTTGCCGCCGGGGGAAGTCTGATGTGGGAATATTTTGGAGAGAACACTCGTCCATCCTATAGTGACTTGATGGAAACGACTATCGCCGGCACGTTCGGCGGCGAGATTCTATATCGCTTAAGCTCTCAATTACTGGATGACCGCACGAGCGGTGCGGAGCGATTCTTCCGCGAAGCAGGCTCGGCGATCATTGCTCCGACACGATTTCTCACACGCCTCATACAGGGGGCACTATGGCGCGACGTGCCAATGCAGATCTACGAGAAGGAGCCGCTCAACGTTACACTCTATGCGGGCACCCAATTGGTCAACGATGGTGCAAAGCTGCTCACGGGCCACGCCAACCTCATGGCGAATCTCCAACTCGATTATGGCAACCCATTCGAGAACATTGACCGTAAACCATTTGATTTCTTTCGTCTGCGTGCCGATCTTAGCTTCGCGGCGGGCAGGAAGATCATTGATAACGTGACCGGCTACGGCATTCTCTATGGTGTCAACGCTCCCGGTAAGGAAGTCTCGACGCTCGTCGGAGCATTTCAATACTATGACTTCTGGGACAACAGTACATTCGAGCTTGGAACGCTCGGCGTCGGCGTCGGCGTCATAAATAAGTACCCATTCCTAAAGACGCTTAATCTCTATACGGCACTCCACGTGGCGGTCGTGCCCATTGCAGGTAACAGCTCGATCTATGGTCCGAATGATACGTCGCAAGTGCGAGACTACAACTATGGCGGTGGACTCGAAGGAAAATTCGAAACGACACTCACCCTTGGGAATGTCGCTACCGCAAGACTCATCGCTTATTGTTTTTGGGTGCATACCTATGTCGGCCTTCCTGGCAATAACTTCATCACGATGCTGACTCCGAGGGTAACCTTTGCGATCTACGATCAGCTCAGCCTCGGATTCGAACAGATGATCTACTTCGGCGACCGTTACCTACGTGATTTGGGAGCCATACACACCGTTCGCACAGAGCAAAAGCTGTTCCTGATGCTTTACATGGAAGACCCTCAACGATCCGGCCACTATAATTGATTTGGCCTCAACCGTATGATGATCCCTCGAACGCAGCACCATTTTTTACGATCAACATCCATTACATAATGAAAAGAACACTACAGTACTTACTCGGCATCGTATTGGTTCTATCGATTGCCCCGCTTCAGGGAATGAGCCAAACACCAGATGACAAAGCAGACAAGGTCGAACGTGCACATCGCAAGCACGTTGTCAAGAAAGCAGCAGCGGACACGAAGACTGGTGTGAAGAAGGCCTATCACAAGGTTGTGAACGCTCCGGGAAAAGCGATCCACAAAGCAAAAGTCAAACACGCGGCCCACGAAAAGGCAGAAGGTGAAACGAAGTAGCCAGCCACCCGCAGGGCACCACCAGGGACCAGCACTTTGCACAGAAAGAGAGCGATTGCAATGCAATCGCTCTCTTTTTGCACAGGAACGGAATGGAGCCCCATATTGTGAAGCTCATTTGCAAATTCGGATGACCCGCGCCCTTTTTCTTCTGCTGCTCCTTCTATCCTCCTCGCAGAGGATCCTTGCTCATCAGTCGATTGATTCGAGTTCACATCGAATCGACTCCGCCGCGACTCGTCCTATCGCTGGCTCATCGAGAGTCGGTACCATCTGGCAAGACCTCAAGGAGTCGGCATTCGTGGGTGGTAAGTACGTTCAGCAACCATTTCACTGGGATTCGCGTGAGTGGGCTATCATCGCCACTGGCGTTGGTATTACGGCCGTCGTTGAACTTGCGGACGACCAGATGGTACGCGACTTTATGCAGCATAATCAAGGCAGCTTTGGGGACAAGCTTGCTTGGTTTGGGAATAACTTTTATGGCAACGGCATGGCAACTGTGCTTGCCGGAGGTTCGCTATACGCTATCGGACTTGAAACAGACAACAATAAGCTTCGCCTGATGGGGCGGCATGTATTTCAGTCCTTTCTCTACGCAGGACTCACTACGACCGCAATCAAATTCATTGCAGGACGTAACCGGCCGTATTTAAATCAAGGCACGTTCGACTACCGCGGATTTTCCATCGACAACGCATGGAACTCGATGCCATCCGGACATGTGACAGTAGCCACAGCCTTGAGTGAAACGCTCGCCGCCGATATAGACAACCCGTGGGCATCCGCTGCGCTGTACACATTCGCAGGGGCCACGGTCTTTTCTCGACTCTACTCCGACGAGCACTGGCTGAGCGATACATTCCTCGCAAGCGTCATAGGCACGGCTACGGGCTATTGGGTTGCGCATCAGGACGAACACTACGAAGCGAAGCAGACGGGGCTGCTTATAGTACCGGGCCCGACCAACCTCACGTTTCTGTGGTCGTTCTGATTCTCCCTGTCCGATGGCTAATTGATCGGGATGGTGATGGTGAGCGGGAATACAGATGATAGCTGGAAGCTCGACTGTTGAAGTGCCCCCTGATCTGCTGCCTTTGTCTCACCTCGTTCGTGCAGATCAACAGCCCATTTTGCAATGAAGTATCCCACAAAGGCTCCGGCAAATACGTCGGAAGTCCAATGGTAATTCTGACCAACGCGGGCTGCCGCAGTGTAGATCGCTGGTGCGTACGCTAATATCTTTCCCCACATTGGCTCGATATTCCGCGAGAGCACTGTTGAAAGAATGAATGCGACGGTCGTGTGCCCACTTGGGAACGAGTGATAATCGTCACCGAAACTGAAGAGCTTGAATGGTGAAAATGATTGTGCACTGTCCGATACGTTGGGTCGCGATCTTCCAACGATCACTTTTGCGGCAAACACAACCGCAGCTCCGTAAAGAGAGGCCTGGCCAATCTCATACGCGATCTTTCTGGCCTTCATATCATTCGCTATAAGCGAATACGCGGCGAAGGCACCGAAGAAGATGGGAGGAGAATAGATCTCGCCATACATTCTGCCCGGTTCCAATGCATTGAAATACTTACCATTGGTTGCGAGCACATCTTTGCGAACGGTGACATCGGCTTGTAGCGCGAACAGCGTACCAACGCCTACCAGACCGACATTCAGCCAATCCTGAGTCTGCCAGTTAAAAGGTGTCGAAGCAAAAGAGCCCGTCTCGTGCCAGAATTGCGGGAAATCGTACTTTAGTTGTGCAGAGACAGGCGAGACGGAAATAAACAGGAAGAGCGCAGGGAGCAGGAATGTTCGACGCATGATGTTTGGTGTTATTACTGAGACTGAGTTTGGCATTGGGGCAACAAACGTGCCATGCCAAACCCCGTCCGCACCACACACCATGCTATGTGGCGATCAATCCTCTTAATAGCTTAAGATTGACGTAATCCTCGGTCATCTCCTCATCTTTGGGAGTTTCGAGGATCTTCGGGATATTCTTGAATCGCTTGTCATTCATCAGCAAGCGAAAGGCTTCTATTCCGATCTCACCTTCACCAATTTGCTCATGTCGATCCACGCGGCTCGCGAGTCCTTTCTTCGAATCGTTGGTGTGAACACAGACGAGTTTGTCAAAGCCAATCCGCTTTTCAAATTCCTTGAATGTCGTGTCCCATGTTTCGGCGGTGCGGATGTCATACCCAGCCGCAAACATGTGGCATGTATCGAGGCACACTGACACGCGCTCGGGTTGCGTGACTTTGTTGATGATCTCCTCGAGATGTTCGAAGCGGCATCCGATCGATGCTCCCTGGCCTGCTGTGATTTCGATCACCGGCTTGGTTGCGAACCCCTCCGATCGCTCATGCACCCAGTCGAGTCCCTTCACCACATTCGCAACGCCCTCCTCTTCGCCAATACCAACGTGCGAACCCGGATGAAAGACAAGATACTCGATACCAAGTTGATCGGCCCGCTCCAACTCTTTCAAAAAGCTATTGCGCGATTTCTCCTCTGTTTCTGGATTTGATGAGGCGAGATTCAGAAGGTAGCACGCATGAGCCACAAGCGGCCCAGATCTCTTCCAAAGTTTTCGCCGCTCCGTGAACTCCGCGATCTCTTCAACAGTCAACTTCTTCGGCGCAAACCACTGCCGGTTGCTTTTGACGAATAGTTGGAAGGTATTGATACCAAGCTTATCTGCGCGATCGAACGCCGTCGAGAGACCACCGGTGGTGGAGACGTGCGCACCGAGGAGTGGTTCGTGAGTTTGCTTTGCCATATAAAAGAATGGCCGCAATCCAGAGGAGTGCGGCCATAATAGGATCGATTAGAAAGAATTATTCGCCTTCGACCGTCATCTTGATGATCTGTGCGGCCTTGCCCGGATTATCGCCCTGAAGCTTCGGCAGGTTTACGATCTTGTCAACAACTTCGATGCCGTCGGTGACTTGACCCCAAACGGTGTAGTTCTTGTCAAGGAAGCCCGCGTCTCCATGACAGATGAAGAACTGACTGGTTGCGGAGTTCGGATCGTTCGTGCGCGCCATGGAGCAGATACCACGTGCGTGGTGAATGTCGTTAAACTCCGCCTTGAGTGGGGTGCCTGTGCCGCCCATACCATCATTTGAAAGATCGTCATCCTTCGAGTTCGGATCACCGCCCTGGATCATAAAGCCAGGAATGACGCGGTGGAACGTGGTGCCATCATAGACGTGCGTCTTGGTTAACTTGATGATCTGTGCAACGTGATTCGGAGCGACCTTTTCGAAAAGCTGAACCTTGATCGTACCTTGCTTTGTGACGATAACCAGATGGCGTTTTGGATGGGCAGTCGCTTTATCAAGTGCGGTTCCGGAAACCGGTGGCTTGTAGTCGGAGGCTGGTTCCATGGAGGTATTCGCGTGAGTTAGGTTTGGGGTAAATGCTGCCGCAAACCAGACGAGGAGTGCAGCGAGCGCTGTCGAAAATTTGAATGTCTTCATCAATTGAACAGAAAACGGTTAAGAGAATGTCCCACAGATGGGATTTTGAATAACAATGACATTAGATAGGCCCAGCAGGGGTTTTCAGTTCCCTGAAAGGACATTCACGGATCACTTGTTCTCGATGTACATCCTCAGCACTTGCGATTCAATGCCGGGATTCACACCCTGATCCTGAACTTCTTTCGGCGTGCGTTTCGAGAGATCCTTTAGGCTGACGATCCTATCAACTACATCAATTCCTTCGGTCACTTGTCCCCATGCGGTGTACTGCCGGTCGAGGAACAGCGAATTGTACGAGACGATGAAGAATCCCGTTGAAGCAGAATTGGTGTCATTCGTGCGAGCCATTGAGCAGATACCGCGCACGTGATGCACTTCATTGAACTCTGGCTTGAGCCTCGGCTCCGGGTTCGGTCCGTTGAGGTCGAACGGATCCTTCTTCGTGCTTGGCTCGCCGCCTTGTATCATGAACCAGGGAATGACCCGATGAAACGTGGTGCCATCATAAAATCCGCTCTTTGCAAGCCGCACAATTTGCGCGACATGGTTTGGCGCGAGCTTGTCGAATAATTGGCATTTTATCGTCCCTTGCCGTGTCACCATCACAAGCCGCATTTCTGGATGCGAGCTGTAGTGAGACAGCTTTTCACCGTAAATAGGCGGTACGTAACCGTTGGGCGGGTCAGGCGAGTTTTGCGCCTGCGCAAACCCGGTCCCTAACAAGCCAATGAGAGCGGGTATGAGTGCCAAAAGTCTAAAAAAGCGAATCTGGGTTATCATCTGGGAAGTCAGGATCTGTCGTTAAAAGCTCGTTCGTTCTTGCAGAATCGGAAATGGCTGCTACAGAACGAGTGGCCCGCAATTAAGGTGCTGACAGCATTTCACGCAGCAGAATTCGTAGAATTCCGGCCATCGCACCCTTGGGGTTTTCTAAGTGCAACCGCTTGTTGAGAAAATAGGAACCGACGATGTGACTATTCCCATTTCACTTCGTTATGTATTCGGATATTAGTTGTCCAACTATCGCTTACCACCTGAAATCTATGAAAATCCAAAGTTTTTCGACGATTCGCGTTCTTTGTGTACTTGCAATTGCCGCACTGCTCGGAGCCTGCCGACATGATTCTCCCATCCAGCCCCCGGCATCTACGAATGATTGTTGCCACGGCGTGATCGGAATTCTCGCGCTTGATTCTGCTGGCAATCACATCAGCGGAGCAGCCGTGACGCTCAATGGGACCACGACCGATGGCACCACCGTCACCCGAGGCCCCGAGACCACCAATGGCGATGGCGCAACAGCCTTCCGTGAATTGTGCCCGGGTCGCTATGAAATTCATGCCGCGAAGGATGGATATCATACCGCATCCACCGTTATCGAGATGACTTGCAACGATACGACGCATGCAACGATGACGCTGTTTGCAGTGCCATCGAACACGACAACAGGTGATTGCCATTCTGGTCGAATCACACTGGAAGTGCACGATTCAGCCACGAACGCATTGATCACTGGAGGAACTGCCAACCTGTATCACAACGGGCATCTCGTTTCTTCGAAGGCGATGGGTACGACTGCCGTTTGGGAAGGTCTTGATACCGGAGCGTACTCCTTCAGCCTTTCGCACGATGGCTATGCCCCCGTCGAGTTCGCTGTCGAGCCACTATCATGCAACCAACATCGCTCTGCCGGCCACACCATGGCAGCCCTCCACGATTGCTGCAACGGAGTCGTTGAGCTTAGCATCACTGATGCCTCTACCACGCATCCGCTCGGTGCTGCTTCGGTAACGATGACCAGAAGTGGTATGACCACTCTCACAGCGACATCCACTGATAATGGCAGCGTCCGTTTTGGTAGCCTCTGCACGGGCAACTACCGCATGGTTGTTCATCGTGATGGCTACGTGGATACCGTGATCGAGTTTGCCGAGACCTGCAACGCCACCCACGGATACCCTGTGGCGCTCAACGCGGTGCACACCGATAACTGCTGCACTGCTATTATGTCTATGCATGTTGAGGACTCCGTCCACCACGATACTGTTCTTGCTGGCGCAACTGTCACTATCCGCATCGACGGCAATAATGACAACTTACGCACCGGCACTACCACGGACGGCGGCAACTACACGACCGACGGACTGTGTGGCCACACGACCTACATCGTCACCATCTCCAAGGACGGATACAACTCCAGGACCTTCCACTGGCAGTTCACCGATTGCCACACCTACACCGAGACGTTCTTGCTAGGCCACCAATAAGCTTTATTTTCGAAGCGCGGCGCCTCTTCTGCTTATGCAGAAGAGGCGCTTTTTTTTGCGCACCTCACTCTCGAGCATCCGACAGCCTCTCAACTTCACACAAGTACTTGCTATTTGCTGATACCCCCATGTAACTCCCCAGCTAACGCTCGCTGAATTCCAACTCGCCGCTATCCCCTGGGACCGCCCGTACTCAGAAACTGCTTCGCGCAATACTTGGCACGCTTCTGGATGCATGCTTAACCGAGGACTTCCATTTACGTTGTTCCTTACACGCGAGACCTACTAGAGCAGAATCGACCCGAGCTTACACCTCTAGTCCCTTCCACTTCCGAATCGTCTTCCTGTCAGCGGATCCGATGAGCAATACCACTGGTACGAGTGTCGTGCCTTTGTGGAGTTGTCATAAGGCTCCCAGGTAGTTCTTCGCTTTCACACAGTTTTGACACATCGAGTTTGTACCAACAATCACTTATGAATTTTATGAAACACATCATCAATCGCAGCGTCGCGCTGCTCGTTATCGGCCTTATCGGGCTTACAAGCCTGAGCCACACTGCGCACGCTCAGAGCAAAGCAGGCCGCATTTCCTTTGGATTTGACGGCGGTGGTAACAAATACTATGGTAACTATACCGACAACCAATTTGCCTTCCAGGGTGACGCCTTCATCCGTTGGAATATCCTAGATTGGCTTTCGTTGCATGCTGCATATAATGGCGGAGAACTGAAGTATAAAGCAACGACAGACAAGAGCGTTGCAAATGAGAATGCCCTATTCGGGGCTGGAAGCATTGGTAGTGCCGGCACAGATGGCACAGTCAATCACACCCGTGTCGGTGGCTGGGACCTGATGGCTTCAGTTAACGTATTCCCATCGCAGACATTCGTCCCTTATTTCATCGGTGGTATCGAGGCGCTCAATTTTGAGCCAAACGATGCGAATGATAAGAATCTAAAGGGCAATGCGATCGCAGCATATTCGAAAAATGTCATGGGCGGCGTCTTCGGTGTCGGTTTTGAATTGTATATTTCACCTAAGGTAACCTTTAACGGCAAAGTACTCTTACATTTGACCGGTACCGATTGGATCGACGATTACTCCACGGGAAATACATCGGCTCCTGGTTCCGGTGGCACCCAGGTTGGCAACTCCACCTACGCTCAGGATGCATTCCTCAACATGGGTGTCGGATTCAGTTATTACATCTTCGTGCCCGATGCACCAGAGCCAATTCCTACGGAACCGACGGTGACCGAGCGGACGATCATCACACACGATGTCGTGCATGACGTGGTGCAGAATAACGTTTATCACACAGACACTGTCTTTGTGCAGTCCCCAGCGGATACCGTCTATATCTCAAATCCGAAGATCAATACGATCTTCAATTTTCCAGGTACGCTGTTCATCGTGAACACGGATCAGTTCAACACAACGGAGCCAAACAACATCGGGAACCTGCTCCAGATCAAACGTTTGGTCGACCAATGCCCGGCGCTGCGCGTGGAGATCCAAGGATACGCTAGCGAAGAAGGCACACCCGAGCACAACATGGAGCTCTCCGAACGCCGCGCCAATCGCATCAAGAGCTGGCTTATGGAGCAAGGCGTAAGCTCAAATAAGATTGCACGAACGGTCGGATTTGGAGAAACGCACACAGCCGTCGTCGAACGCCATGATGTTTCAGCGAAAGTCCTTGAAGCCGAGCGCGCTCAGAATAGACGTATCGCGGTCAAGGTCGTCGAAACGTGCAACAATGAATCCACGCGATAAGCCAAATCGCTGCTCCCGCAACAAACTATTACCCGGTAAACGCACGAGGAGCACCGCCAAACGGCGGGGCTCCTTTGCGATGATACCAGCCTGAAGATCGATTGACAGATACCATGGTTTTAAAATGGCAAGAAAGGCCGCTTCCCGTGCTTCCACCAGGCAAACGCCACAGTTTGTTCAGCATCGCGTTCAAGTTCTTCCCGACCGCATTTTTGGTGAAGAGCATCGCGCTGACAGTCACGACCTTCCCGCTCATCCTGAACTACCTTAAAGTCGCGGCAGGAATTGAATCCATAGTTACTCGCACGTTACTGACGGGTTGCATTGTTGGCCTCACCCCAACCCTTGCACTCTACCTTATTACGCTAGCACGTGCTCCAAGAATTCGTAAGCGCGAAGAAATTGAGGAGGCTCGCCTTCAGCACATCGCACACGGAGATTTAGAAGCCCTGCACGTGATGCAGGAGAAAGAAGAACGCGAGATTGTCCGGCGCGAAGAAGTGGCCACAGGCGATCGCACCGCTCGCATTGTAAAGGACAAGAAAGAAGATGAACGATGGGACCTGCTGAACGAGTCGCTCCGACTCCAAAAGGAAACCGTGGAGCTAGCCACCGAAGAACGGCTCTTGGTCGCACAACAAGTCAAGGAGATCAAGGATGAAGGGGAAATAATGCGAAAAGGGTTGGTCTCGGATGATCTGGAGGCGCGTCATGTCAAGGATCTTAAGGAAGACAAGCGTTGGGATTTACTGAATGAATCGCTTCGTCTGCAGAAGGTCTCCGAGGAGTTCGCGTCGGAAGAACGGCTCCTCGTTGCGCAGCAGGTCAAAGATGTAAAGGACGAGCGAGAAGTAATTCGCATTGGGCTGGCGCTTGATGACCTGAAGGCTCGAGATCGGAAAGACCGGAAAGAAGATGAGCGGTGGGAAATGCTGAACGAGTCTCTCCGTCTTCAAAAGGAAACAGTAGAATTAGCCACAGAAGAGAGACTGCTCGTCGCGCAACAGGTAAAAGACATCAAGGACGAAGGTGAAGTGATGCGGAAGGGATTGGCATCTGATGACCTGGAGTCGCGCCACATCAAGGAAGCAAAAGAAGAGAAGCGCTGGGATGCACTCTACGAACGATTGCGCGTCCAGGACCAACGAAGCGAAGAGAGGGAACAGCGGCACATACGCTTCGAAGAAGAACAACAACGAATGCACCATGAGGATGGGGTGAAGGACACCTATCGGATACTCTTCGAGCGATTTGTCCGAAATGCCACAGAGAACCCATTATACCTCGATGTCGCAAACGGCCTCAGTCCGATACCTCTGGAGTGGCTTCAGGATCAACCGGAGATCCGAAAGAATCCGGCTCTTCTTCAATCACTCATTCCTCACAATGAGCGATAAGACCATTTGATCCAATATGCACACCGCACGACTTACAAGTGATACTTCTTCCGAAGACAGCCAACACGACCTTTCACGACTACTTAGCATGCTCTTAGAACATTTTAATCTTCTCCTTGCCGACGACGACAAAGACGATTGCCTCTTCTTTAGAGACGCGCTTGAAGAATTGCCAGTGCAGGCCGAGCTCACGACCGTGCATAATGGCGAGCAGCTCATGCAATTACTCGGCGAAAGCAAAGACACCTTACCACATGTCCTGTTTCTCGATCTGAACATGCCCCGTAAGAACGGCTTCGAGTGCCTCTCTGAGCTAAAGCTGGACGACAGGCTTAAGAGTCTGCCAGTAATTATCTTCTCCACCTCCTTCGAGCAGGATGTGGTAAACCTCCTCTACAAGAAGGGCGGCCAATATTACATTCGTAAGCCTGCCGAATTCTCCCAGCTCAAGAATGTCATCCTCGAAGCGCTAACGCTCATCGCGGAGGGCAAGACCTCTCAGCCGGACAGAGACCAATTCGTTATCACGGGTCGCAATCCACTTGCCACGTAGTACCATTCCTGCGGACCGCTTACACAAGTCACCAGCAGGTCAATCTCTTCCTCTCACACGAGAGACATCCATTCCCTCATTTCTTTTCCAAAACAGATATGGCTAAGAACCGCTCCTACGAGTTGAACATCGCTAACAAAGAGCTCGCCTTCCAAAGCGAGGAAAAAGAGAAACGTACTGCAGAGCTTGTCCTTGCAAATAGGAAGATCGTAGTGCAGAACGTAGAAAAGGAGCAGCGCGCTGTCGAAAAGGAAGAGCGGGCCGCGGAGCTCGTGATCGCGAACGAGGAGCTTGCCTACCAAAACGATGAGAAGGAAAAGCGGGCAGCAGAGCTTCTCATTGCGAACGAAGAGCTGGCCTATCAGAATGATGAGAAAGAGAAGCGCGCTGCCGAACTGAACATCGCCAACATCGAGCTCGCTTACCAAAATGATGAGAAAGAGAAGCGCGCTGCCGAGTTCAGTATCGCAAACAAAGAATTGGCCTACCAGAACAAAGAGAAGGCGAAGCGGGAAGCAGAGCTAAGTATTGCCAACAAGGAGCTAGCCTTCCAAAGCGATCAGAAGGAAAAACGCGCCGAAGAGCTGGTCATTGCCAACAAGGAGCTAGCGTATCAAAATCAGGTAAAGGAGAAGCGGGCCGCTGAGTTAGTTATTGCCAACGAAGAACTCGCCTTCCAAAATGACGAAAAGGAAAAGCGAGCGGCGGAGTTGAACATCGCCAACATCGAACTTGCCTACCAAAACAATGAGAAAGAAAAGCGTGCGGCAGAGCTAAGCATTGCCAACAACGAGCTGGCGTTCCAAAATGCCGAAAAAGAGAAGCGCGCGGCAGAACTGAGCGTTGCGAATAAAGAACTTGCATTCCAAAACAAGGAAAAGGAGAAGCGCGCTGCTGAGCTTATCATCGCAAACAAAGAACTTGCCTTTCAAAACGATCAGAAGGAGAAACGCGCGCAAGAACTCGATGTCGCAAACAAAGAGCTAGCTTACCAAAACCAGGTTAAGGAAAAGCGCGCGGCGGAGCTCGTCGTGGCCAATGACGAGCTCGCATTCCAAAATCATGAGAAGGAGAAGCGAGCGGCAGAGCTGAATATCGCCAACATCGAGCTAGCATACCAGAACGACGAGAAGGAAAAGCGCGCAGCCGAGCTCATTATTGCCAATGCTGAGCTAGCGGTCCAGAATTTGGACAAAGAAAAGCGCGCGGCAGAAAAGGAAAAACGGGCGGCCGAGCTTATCATCGCCAACGAGGAATTGGCATTTCAAAATGATGAGAAAGAGAAACGTGCAGCAGAACTCATCATTGCAAACAAAGAGCTTGCGTTCCAAAACGATGAGAAGGAAAAGCGTGCTGAGGAACTGAGTATCGCCAATAAAGAACTGCTGGCCTTCACCTACGTCTCAAGCCACGATCTGCAGGAGCCACTCCGCAAGATCCAAACATTCGTAAGTCGTATTGCCGAGAGCGAGGGTGCGAACCTCTCTGAGAAAGGGAAAGAATATTTCCAACGGATCATGGAATCTGCAAAGCGGATGCAAACCTTGATCGAAGATCTCCTGGCATTCTCGCGCGTCAACACGGCCGAGAGGATCTTCGTAAGCACGAGTCTCGATCTCATTATCGAAGAGGTCAAGACAGAACTGAAAGATACTATCGAGGAGAAGCATGCGATCATCGAAGCCACGGAGCTATGCCCGGCGAATGTCATTCGTTTCCAGTTTCGACAGCTTATCTACAACTTGATAGCGAATGCCTTGAAATTCTCCCGCCCAGATGTTCCAGCTCATATTACCATAATGAGCAAGATCGCGAAAGGCAGCGCCTTGAAGAATGACAAGTTATCACCGGACAAATCCTACTGCCACATCACCGTTACGGACAACGGGATCGGCTTTGAGTCAAAATTCAGTGAGCGAATCTTTGAAGTCTTCCAAAAACTGCATGACAAGGAAGAATACACTGGTACCGGGATTGGGCTGGCAATCGTAAAGAAGATCGTGGAGAATCACAACGGGATCATCACCGCGACAAGTGAGCTTGGATCGGGTGCAAGGTTCGACATTTTCATACCAGCATGATCGAATCCGAAGAACAGTCCGTATCCCAATGAGGAGGGTTGCGCACGCGAAGGCAGCGCAGCCGCCATCGCATCCATACGATCGGCTGCCTGTGTCATGGCACGCTTATGGCTCTAAGCCATCCGTACAGGAACATCCTAATAGGATTGCCTCGAACGCTCATCGCAAGCAGTGCTATCTATACCGACAGGTCTGGATGAGTTGCACGGTCCCCGAAACGCGGGCACAGTTCACCAACTTCAAACCGAGTCCCAATATCGACTACTCAGATGAATTTATTCGTAGGTAGCTATCCAGGAAGGAAGGCGTGAAGCGCATGAAAGTCATGCAGTAGACGCTCGTTCCTTTGAGTCTTTCCCGAAACAGCGTACTGTTTCGGCACAGTCAATCAAAAAAATCCGACATGCTTACTACAATCATCGTTGTCGCGCTCTTGCTATGGATGCTGGGAATGATCACCTCATACACCATGGGTGGCATTATTCACATTCTGTTGGTCGTCGCAGTAGTCGTTCTGCTCATTCGCGTCATTCAGGGACGACGCGTGGTTTAGGGAGGACCGCTTAATTTGTGACCCTGGGCAGGTCGATGGTGAAGATGCATCCCTTACCTGGAAGATTCTCCACGAGAATTCGGCCATGGTTGCGCTCAATGGCCTGTCTGCTGATCGACAGGCCAAGTCCCATCCCGGTCTTGTCCTTGTCTTTCTGAACTCCTGCTTGAAACAACTCCTCGATCTTCCCCTCGGGTAATCCTCCACACGCATCTTCCACTTCGGTGAGGATACGGTCGCCCTCTTCGCGGATTCGCACAGAGATGGTTCTACCAGGGATGGAAAACTTTATGGCATTCTGGACAAGGTTTGCAAGGGCGGAGACGAATAGTTGTCGATCGACCTGGACCTCAAGATCGGAATGTCCCTGCAACTCCAAAAGGATATTTCGCGATCGTGCGGAGAAACCAGCGGTCACTCCAACTTCGCGCATGAGTTCGAGGACGCGCACACGCTCGGGATTCCACTGAGGCTCGGAGCGCAAACGGACCTCTGTCAACGCCGTGTCGATAAGGTCCGCCATCTTTTTCAGGCTCTTGTGAAGCATACTGCCTGTACTGCTCCGGACACTAACCGCGCCGGTCTCGATCATCTCAAGAGAGATTGTGGCGCTCTGTAAGCAGTTCCGAAGCTCGTGCGCGAGGAAACCTAACCGCTCCACTTCAGAGGACTCTACGTTCTTCCGGCGCAGCCGCTCAAATTCCGAAACGGCCTCGGCGATCACAGTATCTAGCGACAAATTCAGTTGACGAAACTCACGGGGAGTAATCTCATAATTGAGCTTCGTCGCCCACCCAGTGATCGCTTGACAAAGCGCACCATAGCTATGAACAACCTCCGAAAGGGTGTACCCAAGTCGAAGATACTCCGTGCCTTGTTTCTCTGCCTCAGCGGTATGGAGTCCCCGCTCCGCTTGGTACTCGAACGGCTGGTCGCGTTGCAGCAGTCCTACCAATTCATCGAAGAACATGCTCCACCCCAACTCCACGGCATCCGATGTGATGCGCACCCCGCGTATTTCAATTGCGCGTTGTTTAGCCGCCAACAGAATGGCGCTTCGTTCGGTCGCAAGAAAATCGTGGAGCATGGCGGTTGGGGAAGGAGCCGTAATTAGTTGAACTAACTCACAGCCAACATGGTGTGGGATGACGGGACTTGAAATCCCATTCTAGTAGACGGAATATTACGCAACTTCCGGCTTCGGGGCTGGCAAGTCGATACTGAATATACAGCCCTTACCAGGGAGGTTCTTCACTCGAAGCTCCCCGCCGTTCAGCTCAACAGCTCGACGGCAGATCGCAAGGCCGTGAACGACGCCAGTGTTTGAATCACCTAATTGAAGGCTGCCGGGTTCGAACAGTTCTTCCATCTTCTGATCTGAAAGACCGCCGCACTCATCTTCTACTTCGATCAAGATGCGAGATCCCTCTGCGTGTGTACGAACTTGAATCGTCCCGCCAGGTGAGGTGAACTTCATTCCGTTTTGCACCAGATTTGCAAGTGCTGAGACACATAACTGCCGATCTACATTGACCTCCAGGTTCGAGAATCCTTGCACTTGCAATATTTGATTTCGGAAGCGTGCTTCGAGACCCGCAGTTACACCAACCTCGCTCATGATCTCAAAAACAGGTATCCGCTCGATATAGCATTCCGGCTCCGAACGCAACCGCACTTCAGTCAGCGCAGTGTCGATCAGATCCGCCATCTTCTTCAGACTTTCCTGAAGCACAGTGCCAGTCTTGCTTAGCACTCCAACCATACCGCTCTGAATCATTTCCAATGAGATCGTCGCACTCTGTAAGCAATTTCGAAGCTCCAAAGAAAGGACTCCGAGCCGCTTGATTTCCGCCCGATTCACACCCATTCGCCTCGTCTTCTCGAACTCCGAAACAGATTCGGCGATCGCAGTGTCAAGAGACAGATTGAGTTGTCGGAACTCGCGGGAAGTGATCTCAACTCCAAGTTTCGTCGCAAGCTCGGTTATCGCCTGACAGAGGATACCATAACTATGCACAACCTCCGACACAGTGTAACCGAGCCGTAAATATTCTTTGCCTTGTTTCTCTGCCTCGGCAGTATGAAGCCCCTTCTCACCGTGAAACTCGAACGGCTGATCACGTTTCAGTAATCCAACAAGCTCATCGTAAAAGATACCCCATCCTGCCTCCACGGCATCCGATGTCATGCGGGTCCCTTGCGTTTCCAGCGCCTTAGTCTTTGCCACAGTCAGGATCGTGTGGCGCTCTTGTGTCATGAAGTCATGGAGCATAGCAGCAGATTTATAGAAAGAGAGTCAACAGCTTCAACCGCTGGTAGTTGTCCGCGCTTTCTCTATGAGAGAAGCGCAACACTCATCAACGGCGTAGCACGAAGCCGAACTATCCGCCACATGACAAGTTCTAGGCCGCTAAGATATTTTATGCAAAAATTACGCCTGATACAGGCTATCTTAGGCTTCCGGGAGGTCGATAACGAAAATACATCCCTCGCCTGGTAGATTTTCTACTCGGAGCCTGCCTTTGCTCAACTCAACCGCCCTTCGGCTGATCGTCAATCCCAGCCCAACGCCGGTTCGGTCTGCCGACTTCTGTACGAATGGCTGAAACATATCCTCAAGGATCTCCTTCTTTAGCCCGCCGCATTGGTCTTCAACCTCAATCAGAACACGGTCTCGGTCTCTCCTCGAACGAACTTGCACAAGGCCACCAGCATGGGTGAACTTCAATGCGTTCTGCACGAGATTCGCGAGTGCAGACACCACCAACTGCTTGTCGGCCATCACTTCCAGATCCGAGAACCCTTGCATCTGCAACGTCAGATTCCTCGTTCGCGCTTGAAACCCAGCGGTCATTCCGACTTCGTTCATGATCTCGAAAGCACGGATCCTCTGGAGATTAACCGCTGGTTCGATTCGCATTCGGACTTCGGTCAATGCCGTATCGATCAACTCGGCCATTCGTTGCAAGCTGTTCTGAAGCACTCCGCCCGTGTTACTACGCGCACCGAAACTTCCACCCTCGAGCATCTCCATCGCGATCGTTGCAGACTGAAGGCTGTTACGAAGTTCATGCGCGAGGAATCCCAGCCGCTCCGTCTCTTTTACATCTCGCTGCTCTGACTTACCCTTCTCGAATTCTGTGACAGCTTCGGCGATAACAGTATCAAGCGAAAGGTTAAGCTGCCGAAATTCACGCTGACTGATCGGGTAGTTCAGCTTTGCAGCGAACTCCGTGATCGCCTGACAGATGACTCCATAGCTATGAACCACCTCCGAGACAGTGTACCCGAGCCGCAAATACTCTTTGCCTCTCTTGACTGCCCCAGCGGTATGAATGCCCAACTCCGTGTGAAACTCGAAAGGCTGATCCCGAGCCAG
Organism: uncultured Ignavibacteriota bacterium; assembly: GCA_903900335.1. GTDB lineage: Bacteria > Bacteroidota > Ignavibacteria > Palsa-1295 > Palsa-1295 > PALSA-1295. The sequence continues at coordinate 114,835 of CAIUMP010000061.1, forward strand.
CAGGTCGATCAACTCATCGTAAAAAATATTCCAACCGTCCGTGGGAACACGCGAAAGCCGCAAGGCTCCGCCAAACTTCAGAATTTCTTGCTCGCATTGTGCGAGGATGGGCTCTCTCTCTCGGGTCAGGAATTCATAGAGCATGGCGGCAGGTCATATGAGCACTATGGCACCACTAAACGGGCATTTGTGGGACGTGACTCCGGTGTCGGGAGCCGATGTAGAATGATTTGTGGGGATAACAGCAATATCCCATACCATTTGATTCCTACCAAATAGGCTCCTATGAGAATGCACATGCTTCGCGCCAACAGGAAAGCTAAATCAAAATATTTTGTGTGCAATGTATATTCATATTTCTCTGCTATAAGACAACTGCCGCTTTGCCAATCCCCGAGTTCCCGATCACACCAGAAATCTGCATGACCCAACCCAAAAATCGTGAGGTCCGAAATATCCAGATTTCAAACCTCCATACCCCATACCCTACACCCCATACCCTACACCCCATACCCCGCCCGACCTACGCGCGCCGCAAACACATTTTGTTGTGTGTGTCAATTCATTATTCATGAACTTCTCATATAAATCAACAACTTGCAGCTTTTTGTCTATAGGACAGAAAACGCTTTCCATAAAATTTTTGCGGTTCCCAAACCGACCAGGAATTCGGTAGAAACCCGAAAATTTCTACCCATCTCCCCGTGTAGCACAGACTTTAGTCTGTGACCCAATCCGCAGACTAAAGCATGCCATGAGCCAGCCGAAGGGGCCGCGCTGCACGAGCGGCCATCATCTTTCCACAACCACCCGCAGCGGCGCTTCCTGCCTCGCGCAGGACAGTGCAGCCCTACACACCACGTTTTGTTTAGAGCGAGGTTCCAACTTCGAAACCGACCACCCGCCAAAAAAGAAAGGGCGGGTTGTGCCAGCCCTTGCTCCTAAGTTATTTCTTCTGCATCTTCAGGGTAGTAGAACGCCCGTTCACACTCAAACGCACATAATAATCCCCACTTGGAGAGCTGTGCAAATCCAACGGCACACGATGAACACCCGGCGTTTGCAATTTCACACGATCATCACCAGTTATTGCGCGGCCCAGCACATCGAAAACTTCAATCTCAACAGCGGCGTCCTTCGATAATTCATAGACTACATCTGTCGTTTGCGCGAAGGGATTATCGGAGATGCGAACACCGCTCAGAAGATTCGGAGCTTCAACGGAGGGCGTTACCGAACCGTTAGGGCCATAGAGAATCGTTAGGCCAAGCTGCTCAAGAGAGGGAAGAGTCGTATCAAGTTTGTAAATATTGGTATCTTTGCCGGCATGGGCGGTTGTATCTAACCAATGCCGGTGTTGGCTTTGTCGGTCGTATGCGTAAGCTTCACTGTCAGAGCTAGCATCCTCGGGACACTTTCCGCTCTGAAGCAGATACTTCAGAACTGCACACCGACCATTGATATCGTAGCCACGTGTGGAATCAAAAAACGTGAAGGTGTTTAGCATAACATTCACATCAGAGCAATAATAACGTTGACTCAGATTGAGGTAAAGAACTTTCTTTAACCATTCGCGAAAAGTGACATATCGGTTCTTATCAGAGCTTAATGCGTCAACGTCTACACTCATTGTTCCAAACGCACTCCAAGAGTTCGGATCATCGGCACAGGTTTCGATGAATTTAGTCAAGGTATCATAAGAGGCGCGGTAGCGGCTTTCAATTATCCCTGACTCTTGACCGTTGTTGAGGAGCAGTTCGCAAGCGCGGAGGTCGAGCGTCCTCGCTCGACTCTCCGGGGATTGTGCAAAGCTTGACGCCATTCCGCACAGCGTAAGCACTGTGAAGATTGCGATTGCACAATAGGGGTTTGATCTCATATCAAATGAAGACGTGTCATTTCAAACGGCGGAAGTTAACCTCGGGTTCGAATGCTATCTCGAGAAGCTGCAGTACATTTTGCATTATGCTGTCAAGAACGGTCTTGCAGCATCGCCGTTCGAGTACCCGTGGTTGTATTGGATCGGAATGCCCCCAATGAATGAATCGGAGTCCGCTGTGGTTCAGATTCTACCGTAGGTCGAGCGTCCTCGCTCGACATCTCGCGGCGATAGATTGAACACGTATCCAATTGCCATGAAAGCATACATCTCTAGTGTGATAGTGCTCCTCAGCCTGTTCGCGCTCTGCGGGATTACGACAAGTTCTGCGCAATCCCCAACCTGTCGTGCGAGGACGCCCGACCTACGCGCTGTTGACTTGCTCAATGTCGATAGGAATTACTGGGGTGGGTTTGACCCTTACCTCGGCACTTCCGGCTGTACTGACTGTTTTTGGGATGGGAGTGGGACAATAGTCAGCGCGCAAACTTGGTCAGGTACTCTCTCCTATACTGCAACTGTTGGTGCGGCAAGCCTGATTTGGATAGCCCCTCCCGATGTCTCCTGTGGTGATGGTTGGGGTGGTGCAGTTCCAAGGAAACCTGTACAGAACCGCACAATGAGCGTAACGGAGGATAGCTCGAAGGCATGCACCCAAATGTACCTATCCGGATATCTATTGGGAAGGAATTCACAATGGCAGGGTGCGCTTGACACATTAAAGCGTTTCGTCGAAACCTGTCCGCTCAACCCAAGCTCTCCATCTGCCTTCCCTCAGTTGGGCGGTGCGATGGGGCATCTCGATCATGGTGACAGCCTATTTCGCGACGGCTATTTAAAGTGGCTCGAATCAGTCCTTTACCTGAATACGATTCAACCCGAGTATTTCTGTGCTTGCGTGCAGCAAATTGCTGGTGCGCTGCCTTACCCTGTCGATAATGCACCGGGCAATGTGTCACGGAATACGAACATGAGTCTTTCAGTCATTCATTGGCTATTACTCAACACGACATGCGACACACCCTCGCTTTGGCTGGCATATCATCAAACAAGGACGGATCAGCGTCGCCAATGGGCGAATAATCCCAACGCATACGTACTTGACACAACGCTGCCTCCTCTGAGCAAGTGGGGGCTTGACACGGTGCTTGCAAAGCACTTCCAGTATGCCTTGGTAAAAGGTGGCCCGGATAATTTCTCCCGCATCGTAAACTCGTACAACGTTACCAAGAACCCAACCGACGGGGCAACGGAGCTTCGCTTCACGCTTGGTTCGGATGCGTATGTTAATGTGGAGGTCCATGATGTGCTTGGCCGCCTCGTTTCCGGGGATGCCGTTGGGAAGATACTGAGCGTCGGAGATCACCGCGTCTCCATAGACATCAGCAATTATCCTGCGGGCACCTATTATCTCAGCATTACACTCGGTACCGGCGAAGTGCGCACGGTGAAGCTGGTGAAGAAATAGATCTTATGTAACAGGGCGGGTACAGAACCCGCCCTTCGTTTTCCCCCTCGTTCCGAACTCTCTCCCCCCACTACCGCGTTATCGCCTGACCTGTTTCGACGGGACTTTGTCTTTCCACAGACCACCCAGCACTTTCTACCCTGCACGAACAACATAACGACCGGATGAGCGACAATCTCTTAGAAGTCAAGGGACTCAAAAAGTACTTCCCGATCAAGCGCGGCCTGTTTTCGAAGACAGTCGGGCACGTCAAGGCGGTCGATGACGTCTCTTTTACGATCAAGCGCGGCGAAACGCTGGGTCTGGTGGGTGAATCCGGTTGCGGCAAAACCACCGCAGGGCGCTCCATTTTGCGTCTTATCGAGCCCACCGCAGGCTCCATCAAGTTCGAAGGTGAGGAAGTGACAGAAATGTCCGGCAATCGCCTCCGCGAGATGCGCCGCAATATGCAGATCATTTTCCAGGATCCGTATAGCTCGCTCAACCCGCGCATTACGGTCGGTGGAATGCTCTCCGAGATCCTCAAAGTGCACGGACTTCGCACCTCCGAGAACGACATCAAGGACCGCGTCAACGAGTTGCTGGAGACCGTCGGACTCAGCCCACTTCACGCCCGCCGCTATCCGCATGAGTTCTCCGGCGGACAGCGCCAACGCATCGGCATTGCCCGCGCACTTTCGGTTGAACCCAAATTTATCGTCTGCGACGAGCCCGTTTCCGCTCTCGATGTATCCATTCAATCGCAGGTGCTTAATCTCCTGATGGATCTGCAGCAGCGCCTCGGGCTTACCTATCTCTTCATCGCGCACGACCTATCCGTCGTCAAGCACATCTCCGACCGCGTGGCCGTCATGTACTTAGGCGAGATCGTCGAGATCACCGATTACAAGACGCTCTATGCTGATCCGAAAGGACCCTATACGCAGGCGTTGCTTTCCGCAGTGCCGGTCGCAAACCCACGCGGCAAGCGCGAGCGCATTGTGCTGACAGGTGACGTTCCCTCACCAGCGAACGTGCCAAGCGGCTGCTATTTCCATCCGCGCTGCCCGCAGGTCATGCCGGAGTGCTCCGTTGCACATCCTGAACTCACGGACGAGGCGCAAGGCCACACCGTCCGCTGCCTAATTTACCCGAGCAGTTGGCCAGCGGGTGCACCTATCCCTGCCCATATTTCGAATGGAGTGAAGAAGAATAGCTTAGCGGTCGCATAGAATCACGAGGGGGAAAGTATGAAATTGACATACGAAGAGTTGGTAGATGAGCTGCATGAACGAAGCATCGACGAACTCGTGGACATTGCCGAGTTGGCTAAACACTTTGCTGTCCAACATCGCAGAGATGAAATATTAAGGAATGGTGAAGCGAGCATGCGCGAATACGATGCCGGTACGCTGCTTCCTGCTACAGATGACCCCGAAGAATTGAGAAGACGCCTACGCTCCGCGTAATGAGAGCCTCATTCTCAACTTCATTTAACAGGGCGTACTCGAAGCTCAAGAAGGAGCAGCCCAGTATCGAGCATGATTTCGAAGAGGCAATTGTGCTCTTTTCGTCGGCACCTCATCATATCTCGTTAAGGAATCACAAGCTCAAGGGCGACATGAGGCAGTACCGAGCTATAAAGATCACCACTCAAATCCGCGCGGTGTTTTGAATGGTGGCTCCAGATGAAGCAATGTTTACAGACATTGGCAATCATGATGAAGTGTATTAGACCACAGAATTCAATTCATCACCTACAAGACTCTATCGCCAAGTGTAACAGTGCCTGCGCCTTATCAAGCGCTAACTCAAACGCACCCTGCGTGAACGCATCCGATGTGATGACCACGACAAGTTGTTTCTCCGGCACGACGAAGACAAACTGACCTCCGTGCCCCGCCATATAGACGCACTGCGCTCCAGCGTCGATCCACCAATAGAATCCGTATAAGCTGGTGGTCGTAGCCATTATTCCAGTTGCAGATTGCCATATCCAATCAGGTGAAACGATCTGCCTTCCTGCCCACTTGCCTGTATCGCACACCATCCAACCGATCTTCGCGAGATCACGAGGTATCATCCAAAGTCCGTACGCGCCAAGCGTCACCCCATCCCGATAGTTATCCCATTTGTAGTTGGAAATACCGAGCGGTTCGAAGAGCTTCTTGCGGGCATAGTCGCCCAAATTCATCGCTGCACGGCTTTGTATAACAGCAGATAAGAGGGTGGGCACACCATTGTTGTAGGAGAACACCGGGCCGGGTGCGTCGATCTGCTTGTTGCTCAGAATATAGTCAACGCAATCATCTGGGATCTCGCTGAGCAATTGGCCAGTCTGCTCATCAAGTCCAGCATTGAAGTCAATGCCCGCTCGCATCGTTAAAAGGTTGCGGATCGTAATCCCCTTGTGTTCGGGGTGCTTGTTCAATTGTTGGGGCAAATACTTCTCTATCGGATCGTCAAGACTATCAATGTATCCGTCACGCAGTGCGAATCCGGTCACGAGCGATGTGACGCTCTTCGTGCAACTCCAGATCGCATTCGGCCGGGTTCTGTCGAGCAAATCTGTGCAGTAGGCCTCCCCTACCAACTTCCCTCGCCGAACGACCACCATGCTTCTTGCCGACGTGAAGTCACCGCTCGTATAGAGCCGACGATACGCCGAATCCAATTTCACAGAATCCATCCCTGCATCGCTCGGGGACGCGGTGCTCCAACCGTCACTTCCCGCACTCGGCACATAACCGGGATAGGAGAGCTTCAACGGGTCGTCGTGCATGCAGCCCACAAGCAACACCGCCAGTGCAGTGCTAAAAAGGAGCTTGAACCGTATGACTCGAATGTGCATCATTATTGCGATAGAGGAATACCAACACCGAGTCTTGATTGGATATTCGTGTAGGTGGAAGGAATGTCAACCATGTTGTACTCGAACTGGTAATAGTACACCAGTGAACGACTGCTCTCGGAAGATGGCTGGTATTGCGCGCGGGTCATGAACCGTAACCCATCGAATAACGTGACGATCCTCGGCGAACTATAGACTCGTTGTACAATGCCCCATGCGTTGAGTGCTGTCGTAGAATAGTCCCGCCACTCTGGCGGCCGCGATGCAAGTGCGACCAGTGAAAGATCCGATTCCACCATTAGCTCACTGCCACCGGCTGAGCGCCAGTCGAACCAGTGCCGAATGCCCAACTGATCGAGCGTACACCAATAGGGATGCTGCCCATCAAGCTGGATGTATTGCGTGTAGTTGGTTTGTAGCCTTGCGTAGCCCCCGACATACATTCGCACCGTCGGCATCGGAGAGTGATACCACATGGCGTAACCCACGTCCATCGGTGCGACATCGAATGAAAGATCTGTCGATCCGTGCCACCGAAGCCAGCCAGGCGCAACAGCGATACTCCAATCAAATATGCTCCTCGGCCCAAAGGTCTGAGAATGATACTGCAACGCGGCATTAAGTCCAGTATGGACCAAACCTCGAAGCAATCGTTCTTTCAATTGCACGAAGCCGAGACTTACGTCGAGCATTTTGCTGGTGCGGATCGACGAGTCCGGAATAGATGGTTGCTGGGCCCGGCAAGCTGTGCCAAAGAAAGCGACACACACCGCAGCAACAAGCCAGAAGAGAGCCTGGCGGAACGAGTAACGCGTCCTACTATCACGGAAGGCTATCGAGTCTAGTCCCTCCTGTACCCCCAAAGCGAGGAATCCGCAATTCTGATATGATGACAGTTCGGACCGGGTGCTTTCCTTCAATTCGACATTAGGTTACTCACCACTGGAAATCCTCGACTTGGGGATCCTATTCCCGCACAACAACTTTGGTTTTCATCCCATCCACGGTTCCAATCCGCAGGTAGTAGGTGCCCGGGCTGAGACGGGAAAGGTCTATCGTCCCGTTCTCGCGATCTATCGCCTCAACGTCAAACAGCTTCTCCCCAAGAAGGTTGAAAACAGTGGTGCTTGTGACCCCCGCTCCACCACTCACGAACACTCTTCCCGTTGTTGGATTCGGAGATACTTCAAGCTCACCCATCGGCTGCTGGTTCGCGACACCACTCGTCGACGGTGTAAAGACCTCGTTGGTGTTGAGTACTGTAATGACCACACCATCGCCGTTCTCACCACCCATCACATAGATTTTACCATTAACCACTGCGGTTGAAAGAAAGCGTCGCGGCGTAAGTGTTCCAGTGGTTGTTGGGGTGCTCCAGCTGTTAGTGTTTGGATCAAAAACCTCGACAATGTTGAGATAAATGACCTCTGTAGCAGTTCGATAGAGCCCCCCAATTGCGAAAATCTTCCCATTCAATACGCATGCGCTCAAAGCGGTGCGGTTAGTAAATGTCCCCGTCGTCTTTAGGATACTCCAACTGTTTATGGAAGGGTCAAATACGTCAACGGAATCGGTGACTCCACCGCCAACCACATAGATCTTGTTGTTTACTACCGCCGAGGCAAACTCTCCTCGAGCACTCATCGCGCCTGAGAGTGTTGGAGAACTCCAAGAATTAGTCGCGGGATCAAAGACATCAACCGAGTAGACCATTCCGCTATCATTGAATCCGCCCACCACATAGATCTTGCTACCGACGACGTTCAGAGTAGAAAGAATTCTCCAATGGCTTTCTCCCGTCGATTGCACAACAACCCAGCTATTCTTAGTAGGATCGTACATGTGGATAACCGGATGCCATTGCCCTGGGGCTGTGTCCGACCTGTATTCAATCGTGAAAATCTTCCCATCTACAACACAAGCCGCCGGTTCATTTGAAGCGGAGTCGAAGAAACTACCGATGCTAGCCGGTGTGCTCCATGAATTCAACAACGGATCAAAGACCTCGAAGTGACCAGTAGCTACGGCAACATTACCAGTTGATGGGGAGTACTCAACTGTGTCCCCCCCCACCGCATAAATCTTGCCACCAATAACCACCGTCGATAACCCACTGCGAGGCGTAAAGCCTTTGGAGCTGGCAGTGGACCAGCTTCCGGAAATGGACTGCGCGCCGACGGCAATCGGTACCAGGCTGAGAATCGCCACAAGCAGGGCTGTCTTAACGAGGGTCATAGTAAATAGAATTGAGAACGTTAGTCCGTCTGCGAATTACCTGAAAGGAATGCGAACCGCAGCGCAACTGGTTTTGTGCAAATATAATAGAATGATGAGGCTATTTAGCAAATCATCGTTGATTCGGAGGAATTTGGTACTCATCAGATCTTGCAGATTCAAATCGTTTCGAATCCTCCGGTCCGCCGGGGCACCCGAACCCACCCCTCGACGGTTAGACGCGCATGACACAAACTCGCGACAACGATCCGCTGAAGATCGAACCAGTTTCGGGGCCGGGGCAACTGCCTGAGGCCGTTGCCAAATTCCGCGCAGCGGACTCCATCTTTACCCCGTCCAACATCATCAGCATGATGCGCGTGATGATGGTCTTTCCTGCGATTTTTGCGCTGGTCGCCCACTTGAATCTGCTCGTCGGGGCGATCTTCATCACAGCGTTTCTCTCCGATCTGCTCGACGGTTTCGTTGCCAGAAAGACCAACACGGTGAGCGAAATCGGCAAAGTCATTGACCCTCTCGCCGACAAGATATTCGTCGGGTTTGTGGTGATCACAATGGCTGCCTATGGGATGATCCCCATCTGGTTTCTGGTCACCATATTGGCCCGCGACCTGCTTATTGTTTCGGTTGGTGTCTGGGCAAAGCGTAAACTTGGCGTGGTTTTGCCATCGAATTATCCTGGCAAAGCCGCCGTGTTCTCTATGGCACTCACCCTTCTTCTCATCGTTTGCGGAGTAACAGGGAACGCCATTGTGTTCATGGAATGGCTCAGCGTGGCGCTGATGGTGGTATCTGTGGTCGTCTATGGAATGCGACTTTCATCACTTCTTTCGGCCGCGCGAAAATAAAAGACGGATTGCTTCGTCACCCCTATGGGGTTTCCTCGCAATGACCTACAAGAGAAATTCTCAGCACTTTAGCGTTTAGCACTCACCACTTCACTACCCCGTGGGTTTTTTCGACAAATTCAAACTTTCTAAACTCCGCGAAGGACTTCAGAAGACGCACGATGAGTTCGTCCGGAAGATCAATCGTGTCTTTTATTCGTCTCGGAAGATCGACGACGGCCTCATGGCTGAGATCGAGGAGACGCTACTGCTTTCCGACGTTGGCGTTGCCACTACGGACCGCATCATGGAGCATCTGGTCGATCAGATCCAATTCAAGAAATGGTCGGAGGCATCCGAGCTTCGCGATGAACTTCGAGTGCAAATTGGCGAGGCGCTCACCCGAAACGGCGAATTGAAATTGCCGGATGATCCCTTCACTCTGCCGCCAGGTAAGAAGCCGTATGTCATTCTCATCGTCGGTGTAAATGGCGTTGGAAAAACGACGACTATCGGGAAGCTTGCCCATAACTATAAGAGTGCAGGGAAGAACGTTATCATCGGTGCGGCAGATACATTTCGAGCCGCGGCGAACACACAGTTAGAGATCTGGTCAAAGCGCGCTGGCGTGGAGATCATCCAGCAGCATCCGGGCGCTGATCCATCGGCCGTTGCCTTTGATACGATTCAATCCGCGATCAGCCGCAATGCCGATGTCGTACTCATCGACACCGCAGGCCGCCTGCACAACAAGCAGAACCTCATGGCCGAGCTTGAAAAGATGACACGCGTCATGCGCAAGCTCATGCCAGATGTGCCGCATGAAGTCTATCTTGTGCTCGATGCGACAACCGGACAAAATGCATTGCAACAAGCGCGTGAGTTTACGAAGGTTGCTCCCATTACAGGACTCGTACTGACGAAGCTCGATGGCACAGCCAAGGGTGGCATTGTCGTCGCATTAACGAACGAGCTGAAGGTACCCGTGCGCTACATCGGCGTGGGCGAGAAGATAGATGATTTGCAGCCGTTCGATCCGTTGGAATTTGCGAAGATAATGTTTGGAGACGCGATGTTCCAAGGTGAGGAAGTAACGAGTAACGAGTAACGAGTAACGAGTAACGAGTAACGAGTTCGAGGAAATAGAGTTGTTATGATACTTCGATTTGAAGAATTGCAGGCTTGGCAAATGGCCCGTGAACTTGTCAAACGAGTCTATTTCGTCAGCTCTAAGGGAAATTTCGCGAAAGACTACAAGTTTTGTAGCCAGATTCAATCGGCTGCGCTATCAGTGAGTTCGAATATCGCGGAAGGATTTGAACGCGGCTCTAAACAGGAGTTCATTCGGTTCTTGATGATCGCCAAGGGCTCCTGCGCGGAAGTTCGCTCACAATTGTATTCCGCACTCGACGTTGGCCACATTGATACCGATTCGTTCACGAGTTTGCTAGATTATGCGGATCAAGTAGGTAGAATCGTCGGTGCTTTGCGCGTCTCCGTCGAAAACAAGAAGAATCCACCCCGAAAGTAACCCCCAATTCCTAACTCCCCACTCGTTACTCGTTACCCGCTACTCGTTACTCGTTACCACTAAAGAATGTCAATAATTAGGCGCTTACCAGAATCAATAGCCCAAAAGATAGCCGCTGGCGAAGTCGTCACGCGGCCGGAGTCGGTCGTCAAGGAATTGGTCGAAAACTCCATCGACGCGAAAGCACAGAATATCACCATCATCCTCAAGGATGCAGGACGCACACTGATTCAGATCGTAGATGACGGCCTTGGCATGTCGCGTGAAGATGCCCGCACATCCATCGAGCGCCACGCGACATCGAAACTGAAGGAATTCGACGATCTCGAAAGCCTTCTTACCTATGGCTTCCGTGGTGAGGCGCTTGCGGCAATTGCTTCCGTCTCTCAATTCGAGATGCGCACCCGGCAAGCAAGCGAAGAGCTTGGAACGTTGATAGAGGTCGAGGGCAGCATTCTCCGCAAGTGTGAATCTATCGCATGCGATGAGGGCACATCTCTCGCGGTTCGAAACCTCTTCTTCAATATTCCGGCACGCCGCAAGTTTATGAAGAGCGAGGCGACGGAGTTCAAGCACATCGTGGATTCCGTCACGAAGGCCGCCCTCGCGCACACGGAGATTCACTTCATCCTCGTTTCCGATGGCGACATCATTTTCGATCTTCCTGCATTCGTGCCGCTTCCGGAAAGGATAGAACAGATCTTCGGTTCTCGCCTGCGTGGTGCTTTGCTGCCGGTGGAGAGTGTCTCCCCTGCTCTTCATGTTCACGGATTTATCAGCGCGCCAAGCTTTGTCAAGCGCGTGCGGACGGAGCAGTTCTTCTTCGTCAATAACCGTCCGGTGCAATCGCGCGGCCTGTCGTATGCAGTGGCGAGTTCGTACGAGCATTTGGTTGAGAAGGGCGCGTTTCCTTCGACGTTTCTTTCGATCACGATCGACCCATCGCACATTGATGTCAATGTACATCCGCAAAAGTTAGAAGTGAAGTTCGAGGATGAACGGACTGTGATGGAGGAAGTTCGCCATGCCCTTCAATCCGCGCTCTCCCGCGCAACATCCGCAAGTGCCACCGAGGGCGCGCTCGCCCCGGAGATGACGATGCCGGACGTACTGAACGCAGGCTCCGACCCAGCACGTATGCGCTTTCCGGATTACGCAACGCCAGGTCCAAACGGGCAGGGCGGAAGCCGCGAATCGGGCGGAGCAGACTATTCGAAACAAGATACGGGAGAAGGCCTCGGCACGCTCGAACGTCTCTTCGGAGCTAAGTCAACCGATCTCTTCCGTGGCAAGGACATCGACACACTCCCCATGTCCGGCAACGGCGGCACAACGATGCAGCGCTTCCAGACACCAGAGCGCACTGGTCTCGCAGCAGAAGTGCTTCGGGACAAGCCCGTCCTCTGGCAGCTTCATAACAAGTATATCTTCTCGCAGATCAAGTCGGGACTGATGATCGTCGATCAGCATGTCGCGCACGAGCGAATTCTGTATGAGCGCGCGTTGCGTTCGATGGAAGACAATCATCCGAACTCGCAACAGCTACTCTTTCCGCAACACATAGATCTGCTTCCGCGCGAGCTGGCACTCGTTCGCGATATTTTACCCGAGCTTGAGAAGATCGGATTCCAACTCCGTTTCTTTGGCGGCATGAGCCTCATCATCGATGGCATTCCGGCGGACGTGCGCACGGGCCGCGAAGAGGTGATCTTGCGAGAAGTGCTGGAGGGTTACGAAGAATCAGGCGAAACAAAACCCGGCCCTACTCGCGACAACATTGCCGCGACATTCGCGTGCAAAGCGGCGATAAAGGCCGGGGATAAACTGTCGCAGGAGGAGATGCATGTACTAATCGAGCAGCTCTTCGAAACGCAGATGCCCTATGTCTGTCCGCACGGGCGTCCGATCGTCATTAAACTGGCCATAGACGAACTCGACCGGCGCTTTGGTAGGTCGCCGGTCGAGAGTTTAGCTAAAACGGAAGCGGAATAGGCTCGGCCCATTACCACAGCGAGTATGGTCAGTGACTGAGAAGCAACGTCTGGCTGCCAGAGATCTGCTTATTATAAACTGGAGGAATCGCTGCAGAGGAGTGCACGACGTTGAGGGTCATTCCAGTGCTTGCCGATACGTAGGTGTCTACGTAACCGGTAACAGTGACGAAGCTCTTTAGCACGAGCGTGTGAAAGACATGCTTCGCAGCGACGGAGGCGCCGTTGACCATGATCGTCGTGTCCGCCTGCTCAACAGCGTGCAGGGTTAGGTCCGCATTTCCAAAGGAGCCGATAGTAACAGTGGTGGAGTCTGATAACCAGGTGTCTCCCTTGACTGCACCTAACTTCGCCTGAAGCACCCACCCATTTTGAACCGGTGCACCAATGAAGCCTATCACCGCCGGATTGTTATTGACTGACTCCAGGCCATAGTTGTAATGCCAGTAGTTTCCATTCTCCTGCGCGATGTACGTCGTATCCATCAAACCAGTCAGGCTGTGTTTGTTCTGAATGTAGGTTACCCCCGTCTTTAATTGGAAGGTCTGGTTCAGCGCCACGACAGTGGATGTGATCGTGTCCGTCATTGTGGGATCCATTTTATCCTGACCGTACGCGCCATTCGCGGTGTCAAGCCGATTCTGCTTGTATGTATAAGCGGCGTTCACAGTGTAGGTGACGCTCGTTGGTGTTACAGGATTAGGCGTGGATGTGCTGCTGCTGCATCCCTGAAATGAAGACATTGCGAGGGCAAGAACTGCCAGACTCTTGAAAATGCGCATAATTGAGTGGTTTTCTACTAAGAAATAAAAGCGTTGACTAATAGTAGAACCACGCTCGGGACCAAAAGTTACAAAAATTAATTAGAAGTAAGAGTCTGTCGAAGGAACATTGCGAAAATCGGCTGATTTCGCAGGAGAGCGTTTCCTTGCCCCCCATCTGCGCAATCAGCCGACTTCGAACAAAATGCAAATCCGTTCGCCTTAGAGTTTCAGTTTTGCAATGTTCTCCCGGACATCCGCAGCACTGGCGGCGAGAGCGGCGGCCTCTTCTGGCAGAAGCGTGATCTCGATGATCTTCTCCATACCGTTCTTTCCGATCTTGACAGGCACACCGGCGACGGTATCCTTCAAACCATACTCGCCATCGAGCCACACGGCGCATGGCAGAATGCGGCGCTTGTTCTTTACGATGGACTCGACCATCTGCACTGCGCTCGCCGAGGGAGCGTAATATGCGCTGCCGGTCTTCAGGAAGTTCACGATCTCGATCCCACCGTTGCGTGTGCGAGTCACGATCTCGGCCAAACGATCCGCCGGAATAAGCTCTGGAAGCGGAATGCCAGCAACTGTCGAGAAACGTGGAAGCGGCACCATGGAATCGCCATGTCCGCCGAGCACGAAGGCCGTCACGTCTTCAACGGAGACGTTCAGCTCCATAGCAACGAACGAACGGAAGCGGGCGCTATCCAGCACGCCAGCCATACCGAGTACGCGAGAGCGATCGAGGCCCGTGCGCTTCATCGTGACATAGGTCATCACATCGAGCGGATTGGAGACGATGATAAAGATCGCGTTCGGGCTAACCTTCACCGCATTCTCGGCGCAGCTTCCGACGATCTCTGCATTCTTCATGAGCAAGTCATCGCGAGACATACCCGGCTTGCGCGCGAGCCCGGCGGTGATGACGACGATGTCCGAGCCAGCGGTCTCTTCGTAGCCGTTGGTGCCGATGATCATCGTGTCGGTCATCTCGACCGGTGCGGATTCCCACATATCGAGGGCCTTGCCTTGCGGGACGCCGTCAACGACATCGACTAATACTACCTGCTCTGCGAGCTCTTTATCCGCGATGCGCTGTGCTGTTGTTGCGCCGACATTTCCGGCGCCGATAACGGTAATTTTCATTTGGTTTGAGAAATACGTAATTCAACAAAAGGAGGACGGTCCAAATCGTGGCCCCGGCTGCCGAGCCAGTACGGTATTCAGTGTCATCCGTTTCCACTCTGTGCAAAAATACGAAGTTCTTGCGAGGCAATAATGGGATGGAGATTCGCCACCACGCGGAGCCTCACCAAAGGCGCCAGCAGAACCGGATTATTTGTACTCATAGACAATGATGACACCTGCCCCTCCAGCAGCTCCAGCCGTATTGGCTTGGGTACCACCGCCTGACAACCACAGCGAGTACGTGCCGGAAGCTCCGCCTCCGTACTGACTGCCAGCCGTGCCCGCGAATATCCCGGATGCGCTCGTTACTCCACCGGCCGCATCACCGCCAAGGAATGAAGCACCACCCTTGCCCGCGACCGTAACATACCGCGCGTTAAATCCAGGGCTGCCGGCTCCACCTTGGATCATGACATCTCCGCCAATGCCCACTGCACCTCCCGCGCCACCGGCCGAGGAGGAGCCCTGATTCTGGTTAGGATCCCCTGTACCGCCACCACCTCCCTGAGCAGTGATCGCACCTGCGTTGAAAGTCGTAGCGCCGCCTGCGCCGCCATTACCCCCTGTGCTCGTACCAGCTGTGCCGCCGCCGCCAATCGCGTAGGTATAGGAGGTACTTGGACCGATAATTACCTTCCGCGTATAGGCTCCTCCACCACCACCACCTGCGGACGATCCCCATTGATTAGTAGTACTAGCAACCGCTCCACCGCTACCTCCTCCGCCGCCAACAAGATCCACTACTATTGCTCGTACACCTGCTGGAGTCGTGTATGAAGTGCCAGAGGTAAGCACCTGCACGCTTGCTAAACCGAACGACAGCGTGCCGCTGGCGTCGGGCAAGGTGTATGTTCTTGCAGCAGTCAAGTCCGCAGAGGTAAGCGTGCCGGTAAATGAGGCGGTGGTTGTGGTGGATTGCGGTTGTATCGCGATCTTGTCAGAGCCGCTAGTCGAGGATGCAATTACCGCACTTCCAGTAGTACCCAGCGTGACAGTGGCAGGTGTTGCAGCGCCGGTGACCAATGCAATGCCGCCTGTGCCGGAATTGATCGTCGCGGACGCAGCTCCAGTGGTTGAACCAACGGTCACCACGTTCGCAACGGCACCATCGGCAATATGAACGGTCTTGGCATTCGTGGCACCCGTTGCAACGTTTACAGTCGTCGCGCCCGCACCCGTTCCAACATTCACGACGTTTGTGCCTGAGGAAGAGCCGAGAGTGATCGTGCCCGTTTGGGCTGTGCCGCCAATGGTTGTTGCGCCCGTCGTTGTAGATGCACCGATTGTGTATGTCGATCCAGTGGTCCCGTCCAGACTATAGTTGCCGGTACCAACATTTTCAGTGATTCCTGTCGCTACCGAGTTACCGATCGCAACCGCTCCGGTAGATGTGCCGGTATTGATATTCGTGTTGAAATTCGAAGAGACGTTAAGGCTAACCAAGGCCCCACTAATGGTTAGGCCTGCCGTACCTGTTTGCAGCGCGGAGAAGGTGTTCGCTGTACCAAAAAGATCGAACCACGCCGGGGCCGCAGCAACGCTTCCTGATTCGGTTTGAGTCAGAAATCCCCGCGTCGCAATTGTGGTCTGCCCGATAAGCCGGGTTGGAACACCCGAAGCGCCACCGGAAACCATATCCCCGAGCGTCGTCATCGGGTTGGTCATGACTGTTGACCAGCCAAGGGTTATGGCCGGTGCAGTCACCACAGTGGCGGCAAGCACCTGATTCGCTGTTGGTGTTGTTATCGGAAGAGTATAGTTGAAATTGGTTGAGCCTTGTGCCCCCGCGAAGAAGGAGCTAATGCCGGTGGAGGTGCCCTGGAAGCTCAAACTATCCACATTGCCGCTGCTATTGGACAGCAGCACATCTCCATTCTGGATCTGCAGCTTCTGCGTTGGGTTGAGTAACCCAATTCCTACGTTTCCAAGCTCGATGGAAGTCGCGCCCTGGCCTGTCGAAAAATTATAGGCGGGTGTGGTTGTGGTGCCCATGAAGAACTCGAACTCACCAACCGCGTTGTTCGCGGTGTTTCTGATTGTCCCGACCCTGGCCTCAAGCCGTAGATTCGACTGCACACCAGTGCCGGGTTTGAAACCGAAATCGCACAGGTTCACGGTGCCGGCTTGCTCGAAGAGCGCACTATTCGAGCCATTTCGGTTCTGAAGATGAAGGCGAGTGGTTCCGTATTGGTCGCCCGTCTGTTCCAAGACCATATCGGAATCAGAAGTGGAGATCTTTCGGCTCGTGATCGTCAGGTTCTTCGTGTTTGCCGCTGCCGTGTTGCCGAACGCAAGTTGCAATGCCGAATTCACCGTAGTCGTATTTCCTGAACCCGAGACGGGGATAAGCGTCAACCGAGCATCCACTGTCGAGTCCGCTGCGGTGGCAGCCGTGTTCCAAACATGGCTTCGAAACAAGAGCGAGGGTGATTGCTGCACCGGCACACCACTCGTAGCGGCAGTCGTGTTCACCAGCAGTTCCGCATTAGTGAACGTCGTTGCGATCCCATTATTCTGGTGGGTGTGCGCTCCCGTTCATGTTGGGGTGATCGTTTGGTCAATGGCTGGAGCTGCATCAGAACGCATCGCCGTGCTTGCGGAACCGTTCACCGTGGAGAGCCCGACGCTTGTGCTTGGATTGGCAAATCCATTAAAGGACCCGGGCAAATCTCCTGCCTGGATCGCAGAGGAAACAAAGTTCGTCCCATTCCCACGAAGGTAGTTTCCAGAAGCCGCCGCATTTGCCACACGGAGTCCTGTGTTCACATTGAGCACGCCGGCAGCGCCAGGATCAGTTATAGAACCAAGCGAAGCAGCGCCGCTTGAAAAAAGCGCAAGGTTGGTACCATAACCGCCGCCATTGATCTGATCCTCAAAATCCAAGTAGGACGTTGGATTGGTCGCTCCTTGAACGGGTACAGTTTGCAACATCCAGTCAACGGTTTGGCTCGCGGCCGTCGCCGTTGTCTTCCAACCCTGACCCGTAAGGCGCAGTCGCGGTGAGTATTGCTGTGCCCCTGCGGCTGCGACGGTGCTATTCGTCAGTATGACGCCATCTGTTGACGATACCCCGATCGCGTCCTTCTTCACAGTCGGTGCCGCTGTCCAGATATTGCCGTTCGCGAGATTGATACCAAGCGTCGAACCTATGCCGTTGCCCGTCAGGGAGCCATCAATACTGATTCCCGACCAACCAACAGTCCCCGTATTCCCTGTCGTGAGAAAGGTGTTATTCGATCCGGCAGCGAGACTGGAGACACCGATGGCGGACCACGTGAGTATCCCTGTTCCGGGATTGGTAAGCACTCCGCTCCCATTCGCGGATGGGAACGTGAGATTTGCACCCGGAAGGATAACGTTCGCGCTGGACCCAAGCGTCGGTGCAACCAATGAAAGTCGCTTTGTCTCATCGGTGCCGCCGCTCGAAAGCGTCAGCGTATCACTGAACTTGTGTTCCCAGGTTTGTGCGAACGCTTCGCTCGCCGTGCACACGAGGGCAAGAAGGAGGATGATCCGTGCAGTTGTGACCATATTGTATCACTTGGCAAATCTCTCCAACCGAGAGTCTTCAGTTTGACCCAAATATCGCGCGGGTCACTATTTGTCGAGATCTTCGTGAGGGGAGTACTCACTGAAGCTACCGACGCTCCTAAGCATTCATTTTCGACGGGCCGCGATGCAACGAAGGACTCTCGCCGCATCAGCCACCGCGGGATAAATCAAATTTCACGAAGTGCTGCTTCAGAACAAGCGCTTGATCCACCTTGACCATGCAAAGTTTTCTCCTGCGGATGGCAATCAAATTCTCAATTGAATCAGAACCGGCGCCTACTTCGCGAAGCGTCAGATGCACTGCCAAGGCATACACTGCCTCCGGTTCATCACTGTGGCAATGGAACCACCGATATGATAACTCCAGTGATTGTTCCAGTCCCTCCGGTCACTGCTGCAACCGATGCATCGATCCAGATCGCAGTGTTTAGCGTCAGACCCGTCACTATGGCTGTACAGGAAAACGGAAGATGTGGAATCGTGCCTCCGGAGCCGCTTGTAGTAGCCTCCCCGGAAAATTTTGCGCCGACGGCGGTACCAACAAGCGGCGTAGCTTGGTTCGCCGGGGCTGATCCAGTACCGTACCGCATTTGAACCGTGGCGCCATCATCCCCAGTGTTGTTATTCAGTGTCCCAGTCATGATAATCAGTGCGTTGGTGCTAACGGTGGGAGTGTAGGTGAATGTACTCCCCATCCCCATCATCTTCTCTGTTGTATTGGCACCCGTAGGACTGAGTCCCGAGCCCGCGGCCGTCTGAACATACGTCGGTGGTGCAACCCAACTCATCGTACCAGCCGTAGTTGACTGGAGTACAGAACCGTTGGCAGTTGGAGCGGCAGTTGGAAGCGTGTAGTAAATGTTCGTCGATCCTTGGGCCCCGGCTCTGAACCCGCTTACCCCTGTGGATGTGCCCTGAAAACTTAGCGTATCAGGGTTGCCGGCACTATTCGAAAGCAATACGTCCCCATCCTGGACTTGTAACTTTTGCGTGGGATTGACCATCCCAATTCCTACATTGCCAAGTTCGAAGGCCGTAGCACCTTCGCCAGTCTCAAAATTATAGACCGGCGTCGTGGTTGTACCCATGAAAAACTCAAATTCGCCAACGGCATTGTTCGCCGTGTTTCGAATCGTACCAGCTCTGGCCTCGAGACGTAGATTCGACTGAGCGCCAGTGCCCGGCTTGAATCCGAAATCACACAAGTTCACTGTTCCCGCCTGCTCAAAAAGTGCACTGTTGGATCCGTTGCGATTCTGAATGTGTAAGCGCGTTGTCCCGTAGGTATCTCCCGTCTGTTCGAGTACAAGATCGGTGTTATTTGTGGTGATCTTGTTATTCGTCGAGTTGGCCATTTGGATATTTCCATTGACCGTGAGCATGTTTGATGTGGGAGCGGTTCCAACGCCGACCGCAACCGAAGACGATCCAATCGTAACCAGGTCTGCGACGCTTCCGGTGGCGATGTTGACCGTCTTCACGCCTGTGCCGCCCGTGCCAAGATTGATCGTTTGCGCTCCAGTGCCGGTGCCAATTCCGATCGTGCCCGTCTGAAGACCCGTGCCACCGATCGTAATAGTACCGGTTGTCATACCCGCTCCAATGTTTACCGCTCCGGCTGTCTGCACATTGGCAAGATTGAGAGTAGTAGCACCGGCTCCGTTGGCAATGTTCAGGGTGTTCGTGCCAGAGCTGGAGCCCAGTGTCATCGTTCCTGTTTCCGCCGTTCCACCGATCGTCATGGTACCCGTGGTAGTGGAAGCACCGATCGTGTAGGTAGAGCCCGTTGTGCCATCAAGACTGAAATTTCCCGTCCCAACGTTCGCGGTAATACCTGTTGCTGCGGAGTTACCAATGCCTATTGCACCCGTCGAAGTGCCCGTGTTAATATTCGTGTTGAAGTTTGAAGAGGCATTCAAGCTAACGGTAGCCCCGGTGATCGTTAGACCTGCAGTACCAGTCTGAAGAGCGGAAAAAGTATTCGCCGTGCCGAATAGATCGAACCACCCGGGTGCGGCGGGAGTACCACCCGACTCAGTTTGAGTCAAAAATGCACGGGCGATCGTTGTTTGACCAGCAAGTCGAACAGCCGCCCCTGAAGCGCCACCGGAGATCATGTCCCCAAGCGTCGTCATCGGATTCGTCACGATAGCTGACCAGGAAAGTATTCCGGTGCCATCATTGATTAGTCCGCCACTCGCATTTGCAGCGGGAAGCGTGAGGGAGGAACTACCCGTGAGCGTCGGGGCCTGAATGGTCAGCAGGTGCGTAATGTCCGTACTACCACCCGCCAAGATGAGGCGACGTGCGCGGGCATCATCATACGTCTGCGCTGCTGCCGGGGAGACACACTTCCCCAGCAGTATTGCAAAGACAATCCAGCTTCTCTGTATCATTCGATGACGCCTCATTGTTGCCTTATTCGATTGATTCATTCTCTTAGGTTGCGCCAAAGTAATCACTGCCAGAGGCGCTGTTAGTCACCGGAAATCATGCGCCAGCGGGTCGCAGTGCCGTCGTAAATAAAGGTCGCTGTGCCATCTGCCGCGAGGATGACGTTTGAACCACCCTGCAGTTTGAATCGGTTCGCTGCCGTGGAACTAGCCCCATCATCGCTGACGATGGTAATCGCGCTGCTCCCTGTGTTAACGAGCACGATAACTCTGCCAGCAGCGGGGCTCGCAATACCGGTCACGTTTACCGGTGTACTGGCGGATATCAGGAAATACGAGTTCGATGCGCTCAGAGCCCAGTCATTCGTGTTCGCTGCGAGTGCGGTTGGAGTGCTGGCAGTGAGCGCCGCGCCACCGAGCGTCTGTGTGCCTGTCCATGTGTTTGCATTCGAAAGCTTCAACCCAAAGCTCGTTCCGACGCCATTACCTTGGAGTGTAGCGTCCGTCGCGAGCGTCTGGAAAGCCGGTGCGCCGCCGGTCGAGACGAGCACGTTATTCGCGCTCGGCGCGGCGGTCACACCAACGGCACTTGTACCGTTACCGTATACAACACCATTGCTTGCAAGCGTGGTCGCCCCCGTTCCGCCATTGCCGACAGGAAGAGTACCTGAGACATCAGTTGTCAACGCGACCGCTCCGAATGTTGGCGCACCAGCGGCATTGCCATGCAGGACCGTTGACGTCGTTCCGAGCGAACCAAGGGTTGTCGGCGCGGCGCCTGCTCCACCACCAAGCACAATTGCGCTCGCCGTCAACGCGCCTGAACTGGCGATCGTCGTTGATCCAGAGAAATAAGGAATTCCACCGCTTGTACCAGAGCTAAGGCCAGTGCCGCCATTAGCCACTGGAAGAGTCGTAATCCAACCCGGATCGGCTGACGCACCACCAGAAGCCAAGATTTGACCAGCCGTACCTGCACTGGTGGCCGCAACATTGCTTGCGCCTTCGCCAATCACCACGCCGTGTGCGGTGATCGTCGTCAGCCCCGTTCCACCGTTAGCTACGGCAACGGTCCCAGTGACGTTCGCCGCGTTACCCGCGATGTTGGTTGTCCAGGTCGGTGTTGCACCCGCGCCAGCGCTGATCAGGACCTGACCGGATGTACCGACCGAAGCGTTCAACGTGATCGGGGAAGTTGTGCTGCTGAGTGTGAGTCCCGTGGTCTTAACCGTGTTCGGGGTTGTGCCACCAATTGCTCCCGGGGCAGGAATAGAATTGAATGTAGCATTACCTGCGGCCGTGATGCTCCAAGCCGTGCCACCGGTTATCGAGGTGGTGCCCGCGGTGGAATTACCAATGGTCACCGCACCGCTCGATGTCCCAGTGTTGATATTGGTCGCAAGATTCGTCGTGGTGTTGATATTGACCGCACCGGCCGTTCCCGCGCCAACTGCCACACCAGCGTTGATGCTGACCGATCCGCCGTTTGTTGGGCCCGTTCCCTGACCCGCACCGCCAGCAATTGTAACGCTGCCGCCGTTGCCGCCTGCACCCGTGGCAGAGCCTGCCGCTGCTGCGATAGAGACAGCACCGCCTGCGCTACCCGCAGTTGCCGCCGCCGTTCCTCCATTAAGGTTGGCTTGTCCGCCCGAACCCGTACCGGTCGCGTTACCGCCAGCGATTGTGACAGCGCCGCCATTATTGTTCGTACCACCGGTACCACCAGTGAACGAGGCCGTTCCACCAACTCCCGTGCCACCAGCACCAGCAGTGTAGGAGAGTGTACCTGCGGTTCCAGATCCTGTAGCCGCGCCCGCGCTCTCCGTGATGCCACCACCATTTTGGTTTGTGCCGACACCAGGCTGCGCCGTGATCGTCACCCCGCCGCCAGCGCCCGTCGTGTTCGCCGTGCCGCCCAGTAGGGAGACTCCGACGCCCGAACCAGTGGATGTAGTGTTACCAGCACGGAAAGTGGTAGCAGTTCCCGCCGCGACATCTGCGCCACTGAAGAGAGCAGCGGCGACCGCACCAGTTGTTCCGTTGTCGATGATACTGACGAGCGTGTTCGTGCCGTCCGTGAAGTTCAAGCCCTTCGTATCGGTCAAGGAGATTACAGGTTGCGTTGCATTCGTCAGAGCCAGACCGCCAGTGGCGCTCGCCGTTAGGGTTCCGCTCGAAGTCAACCCTCCGGTGAAGGTCTTCGCACCACCAATCGAAGATTGCGTGGTGCTCAAGTCCACGAAGTTCTGTGTCGACGAACCCGTACCGCCGTTCGCTATCGGAAGGATTCCGCTTACATCGGCAGTCAAGCTTACCGCGCTGTAGCTCGGCGTTGTTCCACCGTGTAGCACAGTCCCTGTAGCGCCAATCCCGAGTTTCGAGAGGGCGGTGGTACTACTGGCATACAGGATGTCTCCGACGGTATAACCTGTCTGCCCCGTACCTCCGTGCGTTGCACCCACCGCTGTTGTACCAGCGTTGATAGAAGTCACGATAGAGTTACCCGTGGACGAGGTCGCCTGCACGGAGACGACGGTGTTAGCGTTCGCTGCACCTGTTACGTCACCGGCAAGCGTTACTGCTGCCGAGGGATTCACCCACGTCAGGATTCCGCTTCCGTCGTTTTGCAGGACGTAGTTCGCTGCAGCACCGTTGTTCGGTGGTAGCGTCCAGGTCAGCGGAGCGGCATTCGCCCCGGCTGTGATGGTGGTGGTGTTAGTAACGCTAGTACCACTACCGGCCATCACGATCTTCGTGGTCCAGTCGGGTTTGTACGTCTGCGCCTCGGCTGTCAGTCCGGTCATTGCGATCGAGAAGAGCGCGATGAGGGATGTGGGGACAGTCACCCTGAGTTTCCTCATGAAGTGTGTCATGTTGTCCTTAAGAGAATGTTCAATCGAATATAACATAAGAGTAGAGTGTCTAGTTAAACTTGTTAGTTCGTGGAAAGCAGCTCCCAGTATCCCAAAGCGCTATCGTAGATGAATGTTGCTGTTCCACGGGCGGAGAGTATGATGTCAGCGCCGCCGGGAAGGTCGATCTTATTGCCAGAAGAGGACAAGCCGCTCTGGTGCTTTACCACGATCGGATCTGCGCCGATGTTGACGAGGGTAATATTCCGTCCGTCGGAAACACCCGTGTGGTCTATGCCAGTAAAATTAATAGCGCTGCCGCTCGTATTGTTCAGCCGGATGTAGGTCTGCGATGCGCCAATCGCATAGTCGTTCGTGCCTGTCGAGAGGGCCGTCGGAGTGGCCGAGGTGTTGGTGATCGTTGCGCCGTTTTGCGTCCAGGCGGGTACACCAGCATTCGTGCCGAGCACCTGGTTCGTCGTACCGACCGCGAGCTTGGAGAGCGTCGTGGTGCCAGATGCATAGAGCATGTCCCCTATCGTATAGCTTGCGAGGCCTGTGCCTCCGTAGCCTGCTCCGATAGTGCTGCCGTGCCAGGTACCGGTTGTGATGGTACCGACTGAGGTAATATTGGTTTGCGCGACCGATTGCCATGCCGAGCCATTGCTCATCAGGATATTCCCGCTCGTACTTGGGGCCGTTATCGAGATGACGCCGCTCGCATCGCTTTGGAAAAGTCCTGCGCCTGGTAATGGGAATGTGTAGGAACCGTTGCCGGAGAGAGAACCGGTCTTTAATGTGAGGGTATGACTCAATCCATCGTCAAGGACGAGACGCTGGGTTCGGAAGTTACGCGTTTGCGCTACGGTTGCACTTGCCCAAAGAGCAAGGAACGCGCAGACAAGCACGCTTCCATAAGCGCGATTCAGCCGTGATATGGTGGTTGCTTGTTTCATTAAGGGTTGACCTGTGAGTCCCGGTGCGCTGTGGCACCGGGACCCGGGTCTAACTCTAAATATGAAACGAACTAATTATTACGGATTGATAATAATGTAGTTGACGGTCGCATGTGTAGCGCCGGATGGTGCGTCCCCTGAGACGGTGATCCTGAAGCCCGTACCCGCCTCCTTCTTGCTGACGTAAGGAGTAAGGATATCGCCGCCATTCGGATCGTCATACGTGGCAATAATGGCAGAGCCGGCTTTTACGTTGGTGTTATTGACGTAATAGTCGTACGTACCATTATAGAGCGTAATGACGCCCGAGAAGCCGGTGTTCGTACCCGAAATGACGCCAGCAGGAGGGCCTAACGTATTCGGATCCGCAGCATTACCAGCAAGCAATTGTGCACCGTTAACCGCGCTCAGCGTGGTGGTACCCGTCACACCGAGGTTGCCACCAACCGATGCGTTGCCGCTCGTCAGTGTCAGATCACCAGTGGAGGAGGTGTAGTTGCCGTTGTTTGTGATGTTGCCCGTTGAATTTGTGAAGCCGTTGAGTGTGGTCGTGCCGGTCACGCCGAGGTTACCACCCATCGTGGTGTTCCCCGTCACATCCAATGTGCTGTGGAGCGTCGTGGCACCGGTTACGCCAAGCGAACCAAGCGTTCCAGCACCTGTCACACCAAGATTACCATTGGCTTGCACATTCCCGTTGACCGTTTGGTCGGCAGAGAAGCTGTTGTTGATGTTCTTCAGCGCAACATTGCTCGAAAGACGTGAATCATTGAGAGTGCCTGAAGAGACGTTGCTCGCATTGAGGTTGGTCAATCCTGAGCCGTTGCCTGTAAAGGTACCGTTGGTCAGCGTCATGCTACCGTTGGTTGAGGTATAGTTGCCCGTCACATCCAAGGTGCTGCCAAGCGTTGTCGCACCGGTCACACCAAGAGCCCCACCAACTGCGGCGTTGCCATTCGTGAGTGAGAGATTGCCGTTCGTCGAAGTGTAGTTGCCCGTGACATCCAGCGTGCTGCCGAGGGTCGCTGCACCGGTCACACCGAGGTTACCACCGACGGTGGCATTACCACTCGTCAGTGTCAGGTCACCAGCGGGGGATGTGTAATTGCCGTTGTTCGTGATGTTGCCGGTCGAGTTCGTGAGACCATTGAGCGTCGTCGTACCGGTCACACCAAGTGTGCCACCGACCGTCGTGTTGCTTGTCACATCTAAGGTACTGTGTAACGTCGTCGCTCCGGTTACGCCGAGCGAACCCAACGTTCCGGCACCCGTAACACCAAGATTACCATTGGCTTGCACATTCCCGTTGACCGTTTGGTCGGCGGAAAAGTTGTTGTTGATGTTCTTCAAGGCGACATTGCTTGAAAGCCGAGCGTCCGCGAGCGTACCCGTCGAGACATTGTTCGCGTTCAAGTTTGTCAGCCCGGAGCCATTCCCACTGAACGTGCCGTTGGTCAATGTCATGTTGCCATTGGTAGAGGTGTAGTTGCCGGTCACATCCAAGGTGCTGCCAAGCGTGGTTGCGCCTGTTACACCAAGCGTGCCGCCAACGATCGAATTGCCACCGACCGTTGAATTGCCATTGGTCAATGCAAGATTGCCATTGGTCAACGTCATACTGCCGTTTGTAGAGGTGTAGTTACCTGTCACGCCAAGGCTGCCGCCAACGGTTGCGCTGCTCGTGACATCCAAGGTGCTGCCAAGGGTGGTTGCGCCTGTTACCCCAAGCGTGCCGCCAACGATCGAATTGCCACCGACCGTTGAATTGCCATTGGTCAATGCAAGATTGCCATTGGTCAGCGTCATGCTGCCATTGGTTGAGGTATAATTACCCGTCACACCAAGGCTGCCACCAACTGTTGCGCTGCTCGTGACATCCAAGGTGCTGCCAAGGGTTGTTGCACCTGTTACGCCGAGCGTGCCACCGACTACAGAATTGCCACCGACTGTTGAATTGCCATTGGTCAGAGCAAGATTGCCATTCGTCAACGTCATGCTGCCGTTGGTTGAGGTATAATTACCCGTCACCCCAAGGCTGCCACCAACTGTTGCGCTGCTTGACACGTCCAATGTGCTGCCGAGAGTCGCAGCGCCTGTCACACCGAGGGTACCACCAAGAACGGAATTACCTGTCACGCCAAGGTTACCGCCGACCGAGGAGTTGCCACCGACCGCCGAATTGCCATTGGTCAGAGTCAGACTTCCATTGGTAGAGGTGTAGTTGCCCGCAACGTCAAGCGTACTACCGAGGCTTGTCGCGCCGGTAACGCCGAGCGTGCCGGCCACAGATGCATTGCCCGTCACCGTGAGATCCTTCGTGGACAGTGATCCACCAGCCCCCATACTGATATTCGGGACGGAGAGTGTGTTTGAGCTTGGATCGAAGGAGAACGCGCTATTCTGCGTGTAAACCCCATTGAGTCCCGCAAATACGATGTTGTTCGCAGTGAACTGAGTGCTTGTTCCCGTACCACCCATCGTGACGCCCAGAACACCACCGAAAGAGATGTTTCCGTTTGCATCACTGAAGGCAATACCGGCACTCGGTACGGGGAATGTGTAGGTCCCATTTCCGAGTAAGCTGCCCGCGGCTTGGAATTTGATCAGCCGATGGGAGCCCGGATCGTCGAGGACCATGCGTTGCATCCTCATGTCTCTGCTCTGCGAATGTGCCATACCCGGTCCACCGACCGCGACGGCCCCAAGGGCGAGCAATGTTAGAAATCGTTTCATTTTGTTAATTGAGTTAGATTGTGTTAGTACAGGTCGAGAAGTCCGCGCGCCTCGGATTGAGGGGGGAGGAATTCTCAGAATTTCTTGGCGAGTTCTTCATAGAGACTCTCTTTTTCACTATGGATTCACAATTAGGTAGTGCAGACGTGCATTCGCCCCATCCGGAACGGGGGACATCAACATCACCGTGAAGCTAACCCCAGGGTTCTTCGCCTTCACGTATTGTCCCATCATCCCCGAATTATTCAGATCCTCGTAGGTAAGAATAATTGTCGAGTTTAGTTGGACCCCGGTGTGGGGCACAACTGCGGTAAGCTGGCCGACTGCGAGTTCGACCGTGCCTGCAAAATGGTTAGTACCAGCGCCGACGAGCATTTCCAGACTGGTTGTCCCTGTCAGCGTCTTATTTCCGTTGATTGTCTGGTTACCCTCGGTGGTCACGACGGAAGCGTTTGCGCCGGGATCTGGAATGGTGATCGTCCGATTTTCACCCATCGGTGCAGTAGTAATTGTCGCCGCATGCCCTGTTGGGCCCGCACCATCTGCGAAGGTTACCGAACCCGCAACTGGCGAGGCGCCGTTGGAGCCAAGGGTTAGACCAGCAAACGTAGGGCTGCTCGTCGGGGCGATGTCCTGAGCGATTCCAAGAGTGATCGTGCCCGGCCCATTGGTGACAGTGACCTGATTCGCCGCACCCGTAATGGTGTTGAGTTCATACCCAGCCCCGTTGCCGATCAGGATCGAACCATTGGGAGCAGTGCTGCCATCAATACCAGTACCGCCGTACTGAGGGGCGAGCATTGTCCCTAATGACAAGCCACCGTTGATCCTGAGCCCATTGTCGATGGTCTGCCCGGCGATTGAGTTGGATAGAATAAAGTCGGCATGGCCGCCGTTGAGGTTCGGAAAGGTGATAATTTGGTTGCCGCCGCTTAAGTGCGGGGACATCAGGATCGTGAACAAACTTGCCCCGTCATCCAAAAAGAGCTTAGTTTGGCGAATTTGAGCACTGGCAGGGCTGGAAAGGGCAAAAAACACCAAAAGGGCAGAAAGGCATACGCGCCCCCGCCCGTTCTTGAAGAACAGCAAATTCAAGCTTCTCGTATTCACGAGAGAGGTATCCTTGCCCATCAGGACAGGTACTTTCTAAAGAACCTTACGTTAAGAAAAGCACGTGTGCGGCGGCCTTCTGCAGGAGGCAATAAACCTCTGCACGAAAAGCTCAAAGCGTTCGTGGCCACGTCGTGGGGAGGTGGCTAGCTGACGTAAGATTTCG
This sequence comes from uncultured Ignavibacteriota bacterium, assembly GCA_903900335.1. Classification (GTDB taxonomy): domain Bacteria; phylum Bacteroidota; class Ignavibacteria; order Palsa-1295; family Palsa-1295; genus PALSA-1295. The sequence goes on from CAIUMP010000061.1 coordinate 143,307, forward strand.
ATTTTCGAGGATGGCGCCTTAATTCACCACCGACGAGATTGAGAAAGAGTTGAGAGTGGATATCTAATCCGCTAGCGCCCGTAAGAGGCTCACAGCGCGAACATAGACATCACCACGCTCTAGTTGTTAATTGATAGCTCAAATCACGCAACGAAATTGCTCCCGCACCCCCGTTACCCGACCCAACTATGCAAAAAGAAAGAAGAACTACTTGCCGATTAAAAGCTCAAGAGATGAATCCTATAAGGATTCCGCAATCGCCTCGTCTCAGCATAAAGAGATAGAACTACAAAATTACCCGGATAACCAACCCGACGCACGAATGCGACTGGTGAATCCAGACAACCATGCCGCCTAATCACTAATTCCCTTCTGTAGTTCCCTGTTCCAACATCGAACATTCCCTGTTCCAACGGCGAACGTTTCTGTTCCAACGATGGAATCGTGTTCTGCTTTCTGAACCACGCTCAAACTGGGGTGCACTATCTGCAAACTTCCAGTTCCCAGGTAGTAAAGTTGGCAACTTCCATTCGACGCTATGGAAAGGGTAATTCCACCCAACAAGGGCCATGGGTCTGATTCGGGGCCGTTAGCTTTCCTTCCGTTAGTAAACATTTTGTCAAAGTACTCAACTCAAGGCCAGAGCGGCAGGAAAAATACTTATCTACCGTCGGCTGGAAGATGTTTCTCGCAGGGAGGAGCGATACGAGAGCATTTCGACAGCCAAAGTGCGGGCTATCGGTTTCTCACCGCCATGTGGAGTGCGGAACGCAGTTCTTTGAATTCACACTCTAAGCTTGGAAGAAGATCCCGTGCGGCCGCCAGCTTCTTCTTTCGAATGAGATCCTCGATCGTCCCTGCGATCCTCGCAAACTCCTCGGCTCCAATAATTAGTGAACTACCCTTTATGCTGTGAGCTGAGGATCGCGCTTCCGTGGCGAAATTCCCCGCGAGCGCGGAGGTCAAGCTCTCCAATCGTTTCAATGTGTCCGCGAGAAAAAGATCAACCACTTCATCAAGTATCTTTAGCTGATTAAGTGACCTGATGGTAGCCGGGTTGAGCCGTATCAAAGAATCTGCTCCACCTACCTCCACGTTGATGCTGTCCGTTTGGGAAAGGAACGGAATTTCGAACTCCTCGAAAATACGGATCAACTCGCTGAACCGCAACGGCTTTGTCACGTAGTCATCCATTCCTGCTTCTAGGCACTTCTCGCGGTCGGCCTGCTGGACATGTGCCGTCACCGCAATGATCGGTGCATGGCGCTCTCGTGCCTCGCTCATGCGAATCTGCCGAGTTGCCTCATAACCATCAACCCCAGGCATTTGGCAATCCATCAGAATCAAATCATACTCGGTCGCCAATGCTAATGCTATCGCTTCGCTACCATCACCAACGAAGTCCGCGGAGTGTCCAAGTTTCTGCAACTGCCCAAGCACTAATTTTTGGATTACTGGACTGTCTTCCGCGACAAGGATCCGCCACGAATGGAATGGGGCGGAGGGAGCAGAAGCGGACTTAATGGGGGGAATTGTCATGTTTGGATTCCAACTAGAGGCCCGCCAGCTAGCTTCACTAAATAGTTGCGATCATGGCAGGAAGAACGGACAGGGCTACTAACAGCACCCTTCGGGAATTAGTCACCAAACTGGTCAGAAGCCAGAGCGAAATGGGGCAGTCACTTCGGGCACCTTCGCTTTAACCCCAAGCGTTGGTATTCATCTTAAAATGCACAAGTTTTGATGCCTAAGCGGATACTCATAACCGATGACGACGCGATGACGCTGAAGATCATCGGCACATGGCTGAAAACAAGCGGCTATGAAACGGTGACCGCGAAAACAGCGGACGAAACGTTACTGGCGATTGCCTTAGATCAGCCAGACGCTATGCTTTGTGACATCGATCTCGGAGATGACAACGGGCTGGACGTGCTCACCTCTGTCCGGCAGCGGGCCCCGGAGTTACCGATCATCATGATCACCGCCTCGAATGATGACATGGCGCTTGCCGTGCAAGCCATGCAGCTAGGCGCATATGATTACCTTACGAAACCGCTTGACTTCGACCGTCTGGGCTCTGTGCTCTCGAATCTTTTCGAGGGACAGCTTCTCCGGCAGAATCTCTCAGTGACACTGAGCGAAAGTCAGTCGGAGAAGAATTTAGAGAGTGTACTCGTGGGTAGGAGTCACGCCATGGTTCAGATCTATAAGACCATCGGAAGCGTGTCGCAAACGCAGGTGACCGTGCTTATTCAAGGGGAGTCCGGCACGGGTAAAGAACTGATCGCGCGCGGTGTGCATTTCAACTCTTTGTGGAAAGCAGAGCCGTTCATCGCCGTCAACTGTACCGCACTGACTGAATCCCTTCTGGAGTCCGAGCTCTTCGGCCACGTCCGAGGCAGCTTTACGGGAGCAGTCAACGACAAAGCCGGGAGATTCGAGCAGGCGGGTTCGGGTACTATCTTCTTAGATGAAATTGGGGAGTTGTCTGCACCGTTGCAGGTCAAACTTCTCCGTGTCCTACAACAACGAGAGTTCGAGCGTGTGGGCGATAGCGCCACCCTAAAGATGAACGCACGCATTGTAGCTGCGACGAACAAGGATCTCCAATCCGCCGTGCGAAAGGGGACCTTTCGCGAAGACCTTTACTATCGGCTGAATGTCGTCGGCATTTCGGTCCCTCCTCTACGTGAGCGTAAGGAAGACATCGTTATCATCGTAAAACATCTTCTCCGAAAGATCAACACGGAGTTGCACACACACGTCTGGAAACTCAGCGAAGCCGCAATGCAACGGATCTTGGCTCACGACTGGCCGGGTAACGTCCGTGAGTTGGAGAATGTGCTTACTCGCGCGATCGTCTTGACCAAATCCGATGTGCTTCAACAGGAGTATTTGCCGGAGCCTCAGGGTATCGCCCGCGACGAAGCCCCGCAGATAGACGAGAATTGGCGGCGACCATTGGCGGAGATCGAGATGGACCACATTCGGCGGGTGCTTCGAGGCGTCAATGGCAATCGCACGGAAGCCGCTAGAATCTTGGAGATCTCAAAGCAAACACTCTACTCCCGCCTAGATAAAGAAAAATCAGCCTGATTGATTTAAGTCCGACCGCTTCTCCTCGTCCACAACTTTCGCTGGGTACAAAAAAAACAGGCATCCCCCCACGAGACGCCTGTCGGTACTGTGTTACCAGAACCATTGAGCGGCTTTCGCCGCCCCACTCCTTAAGAGAAAGAGATTCTCAACTTAAAGCCCGCGGTTAAGAGGCATTTCGAGAACCCCACGAACCCTCAGTTCTTCATTCTGCTTACGAATACATGCAAACTCGTGCCACCTTCGGAATCGCG
>CAIUMP010000062.1 GCA_903900335.1 uncultured Ignavibacteriota bacterium
CCCGATCAGTTCTGTCACGATACCATCGGCGAACCAACCGTTGTCACCCGTTGGAGAAAGGTCTTCGAATGGCAATATCATCAAACTCTTCCGCCCTTCCCGCGTGGGTTGTGCCGCCCCCGGCACAACCTCCCCCCCTTTGGTGCTGCTGCTCCGAATGCTGGTGCCGAGGGCGGCACCAGCCACGCGGTCTTTTACTATTTGATAACTCGGCGCACTCGTGGCCTGCAACCCCAGCTTCCCCAGCGCGCGAATGATCGCATCAATGTTCGTCATCGGCGCGCGCTGAATGCCAGCCAACTGATATTCGAAATCGCGGGTGAGCGCGACCGGCTCCAGATCGAGCGGCAATATTTTCTTCCGCTTTTCGGACGCCAGCGATACCTCCTTCATCACATTGTGCGACTCCATCGAGCTCGGCGATAGCAGCACAACGAACGCCTTGCACTCGTTGATCGCATCCACGATCTCTCCAGACCAACTCGTTGCCACATCAATCCCAGATTGATCGATCCACACCGAGAGTCCGGCAGAGGCAAGCAACTCCGACAGCAGGTTTGCCTGCTCGGAGTCTTGTCGGGAGTAGGAGATGAAGATGTCAGCCATTCGCGTTCACCTCCTTAGCCGCTGCTTGCTCCGCCTCAATCTTCTCCACCAACTCCCGCACCGCCTCCCACTCCGGCGTGCCATTGAGGGTGCCAATGCGCTCGTTTTCGGCGTCGAGAAATGATCGTATGGCACGGATGTTTCGAAAACCCGCCTCGATCGATCTGCCAAAGGTTTGTTGAGCTGCGCCATAGTCTTTCACCATTCGTTGCAGGCAGGCGGTATTGAACAGGGCCAGCCCATCCCGAAGATTTTCCAGCTTTCTCGCGGCGGCCCGGGCATCGTCATCCCGACCAGCATAGTAAAGCAGCGAGGCATGGGAGATGCGAGTCGTTTCCTCGTCCGGAAAGAGTTTCAGTCGCTTCTCGTAAAGGGGAATAGCGATGGACGACCAGTGCGCCTGTTTCTCCCTCTCCTTCGCACTGTTGCAGGAAAGCGCGAGATTGAATAAGGTAGGCAAGTACTCCGGATTTCGTTTCAGTGACTCTTCGAATGGTGCGATCGCGCGGGCATCCTGATCGGTATTTTGGTAAAAAAAACCGAGCGAAAAATGGCTTAGGAAATCCTCGGGTGCGTTCTGCCTGTATTCCTGTGCGGCGACCTCGGCTTCCTCTAGTTTGCCCTGAAGCATGAGAACGGCGACAAGCGGGTTACTGGCTTTCCATAGATCAGGTTTCAGCCGGCGCGCCTCCTTGATAAGCGCGATCCCCTCTTCGAGCAGGGCGGGATCGCGAGTGTAATCGCGGTAAAGTGCTGCAAGTGAATTCGCTTTGGCTGAGTGCGCAGTCGCATACGTGGGATCGAGCGCGATCGCTTCAGAATAAAGTTGTACCGCAAGCAGTAGGTCTTCTTTGGTCTGGCGCTGAAAATACTCATCTGCTTTTAGAAAGAACTCATAGGCCTCAGCATTTTCTGTGCCGCGCTCAGCAAGCTTCTTCTTTTCGTCGAAAGCGAGATGTACTTTCAACCCTTCGACAACCTTTAGCGCCACTGCCTCCTGAATTTCAAAAATGTCATTCATCACTCCCTTCATCGAATCCTGCCAGAGATGGTCGCCGGTTTCGATGTCGAGAAGACGGGAGGTGATCTTGATGTTGTCGCCGAACTTGCGGACATCGCCCTGTACGAAATAACGGATCCCCATTTCGCGAGCATACACTGGTAGCGTGCCTTGATACCGTTTGTAATCCTTCGTCGCCTGTTGATCTGCAACGCGGAGCGCCTTTACATTAGAAAGCGCGGATATCATCTCGCTGACGATGCCATCTGCGAACCAGCCGTTGTCGGCGGTTGGGGACAGGTCCTCGAAGGGGAGGATCATCAACGGCTTCCGCTCATCCTGCGTGGAGCGGACTTTATTCTGCGCATCCGTTGCGGGATCACATACTAAAGTCTGTGCTACACGGTCCTTTACAATTTGGTAGCTTGGTGCGCTCGTCGCCTGCAACCCCAGCTTCCCGAGTGCGCGAATGATCGCATCGATGTTCGTCATCGGCGCGCGCTGAATGCCCGCCAACTGATATTCGAAATCGCGCGTGAGTGTAACCGGTTCGAGATCGAGCGGCAATATCTTCTTCCGCTTCTCAGAGGCCAGCGACACCTCCTTCATCACATTGTGCGAATCCATTGAATTCGGCGAAAGCAGCACAACGAACGCCTTGCACTCGTTGATCGCATCCACAATTTCGCCCGACCAACTTGTAGCCACATCAATCCCAGATTGATCGATCCACACCGAAAGTCCGGCAGAAGCGAGCAGCTCCGTCAGCAGATTTGCCTGCTCGGAGTCTTGGCGGGAGTAGGAGATGAAGATGTCAGCCATTGGCTTTTGCCTCCTGTTCGATCTGCTCCACCATTCGCATCACCTCCTCGTATCCCGGCTCATCGGCAAGCATAACGGGATCGCCCGGCTTATCCAAGAGATTACTCCTCAGATTCCGTGTATTCTTGTACCCTGCTTCCATCGCTTTGCGGTAGGCTTCGAGCGATTCTGACGCGTCGCCAAGCACAGCGAAGACGCCAGCAAGGTCGAAGAGGGAAGTGCAATCCTTAAGACTCCTTAGTCTTAACGCAGCTGCACGAGCAGCTTGTGTTTTGTCGGCCATGAAGAGCAGCTCGGCATGTCTAACCAAGTTGTGCTCATCATCGGGATGGAGCTTGAGATGACGTTCGAAATACGGTAGCGCCACTTTGGCCCAGTGCTCGCGTTTCTCCCGCTGGTCCTCACCGCAACTAAGGGGCAGATTGAACAGGGTTGAAAGATTATCCGGCTTCAGACGGGCCGATTCCTCAAACGGAGCGATCGCTTTGGCAGATTGGCCCGAAATGCCATAGAAAAATCCGAGCGCGAAATGACTATAAAAGTTTAGAGGATCTTTCCGGGTGAATTCCGTTGCGGCTTCCTCAGCTTCGACGGTCCGGCCGCGGAACAGATGAATCATTGAGAGTGGCAAGTAGACAGAGAACAAGTCGGGCCTCAGCCTCAGCACCTGATTACAGAGTACTTCCGCTTCATCCAAGAGTGAGGAATTGCTGTCGAAGACGCGGTAGAGGTTCGTCAGGGCAAGAGCCTGCAAGCGATAGGCCTCTGCATAGCCTGTATCGAGCTTGATCGCTTCTATTAAGAGCTGAACGGCAAGCTGGAATCCGTCCTTCGTCTGGCGAGAGTAGTATTCACTTGCCTTCATGTATAATTCATACGCTTCGGCATTCTCCGTCCCGCGCTCGGCGAGCTTCTTCTTTTCGTCGGAGGCGAGATGGACTTTCAGCCCTTCGACAACATTCAGGGCCACCGTTTCCTGAATTTCGAAGATGTCGTTCATCGTGCCCTTATGCACGTCTTGCCAGAGAAAGTCGCCTGTCTCGACATCCAGTAATCGCGTCGTAATCTTAATGTTGTCGCCAAACTTGCGGACATCGCCCTGCACGAAGTAGCGAATAGACATCTCCTTCGCATAGATCGGGAGTTGCCCTTTGTAGCTCTTAAATTCCTTCGTCGCTTGTGGGTCAGCAACACGCAAAGCCTTCACATTCGAAAGCGCCGAGATCAACTCGCTTGCAAGCCCATCAGCGAACCAGCCGTTGTCTCCTGTTGGTGACATATCTTCGAAGGGAAGGATCATCAAGCTCTTTCGAGCATCGGTCTCCTTGACGAGCTGAATACTCGGTGCCTGCGTTGCTTCTAAACCCAGCTTGCCGAGCGCACGGATCACGGCGTCGATGTTCGTCATCGGTGCTCGCTGGATACCGGCGAGGGCGTACTGCATGTTCTTCGGAAGCTCGACCGGTTCGAGATCGAGCGGCAATATCTTCTTTCGCTTTTCACTTGCGAGCGAGACCTCCTTGACCACATTGTGCGACGCGACGGACGCAGGGGAGAGCATCACGATGAATGCCTTGCATGAGTCGAGCGCGTCCACAATCTCCTCGGACCAACTTGTCGCGGCCTCGATGCCACTGCGGTCTATCCAAACGGAAAGTCCGGCGGAGGTGAGCAACTCCGTCAGCAGGTTGGCCTGCTCGGAATCTTGACGGGAGTAGGAGATGAAGATGTCAGCCATTCGATTCCGCCTCTTGTTCTATTTTCTCCACCAACTCCCGCGTCGCTTGCCACTCCAGAGTGCCTTTAAGCGTGCCGATGCCGCCATCCTCATCGTACAGAAATGATTTTATGGCTTGCATATTTCGAAATCCCGCCCCGATCGCTTTGCGAAACGTGAGTAGACCGGCAGAATAGTCTTTCAGCATGCATTGCAGGCAGGCGGTATTGTAGAGTGCACTTCCATCCCGAAGATCATTCAGCTTTCGGGCGGCGCCTCGCGCTTCGTCATCCCGGCCCGCAAAATACAGGAGCACGGCATAACTGACCGGATTATCTTCCTCGTCCGGAAAGAGCTTCAGGCGCTTTTCATAAAGTGGAATGGCAATGGACGCCCAATGCTCCCGCCTCTCCTCTTCCTTCGCGCCGTTGCAGGCAATAACAAGATTGAATAAGGCAACCAAGAATTCCGGCTTGCGTTTCAGCGATTCTTCGAAAGGTGCGATCGCTTTGGCAGCCTGACCGGTACTACTATAAAAAAATCCGAGCGTGAAATGGCTGATGTGATCCTCCGGCGCGTTGCAGATATAATCCTGCGCGGCGGCCTCCGCTTCGGCCTCCTTGCCCTGGAGCAAGAGAATGTCGGAAAGCGGGTGATAGACCGCCCACAAATCGGGCTTCAACCGGCGTGCCTGGTTGATGAGTGCGAGCCCCTCTTCCAACTGCGCGGGATCGCGGGTGTAATTGCGGTAAAGAGCACCAAGCGCATTCGCTCTGTTTACACAAGCAATGGCATACGCGGGGTCAAGCGCGATCGCTTCAGAATAAAGCTGTGCCGCAAGCTGGAAGCCTTCTTTGGTCTGCCGGGCGAAATACTCGCCAGCTTTGAGATGTAATTCATACGCCTCGGCATTCTCCGTTCCGCGCTCGGCGAGCTTCTTCTTTTCGGCTGTGACGAGATGAACCTTCAGCCCCTCGACAACCTTGAGCGCCACCGCTTCCTGAATCTCGAAGATGTCGTTCATCGTGCCTTTGTGCACATCTTGCCAGAGAAAGTCGCCAGTCTCAACGTCAAGCAATCGCGTTGTTATCTTGATCTGATCCCCGAATTTGCGAACATCCCCCTGAACGAAAAAGCGATAGTTCATCTCGTGAGCATACTTCGGAAGCGTGCCTTGGTACCGTTTGAAATCTTTCGTTGCTTGCGGGTCTGCGACACGCAGAGCCTTCACATTCGATAGCGCGGAGATCAACTCGCTGGCAAGCCCATCCGCGAACCAACCGTTATCGCCCGTTGGGGACATATCTTCGAATGGCAATATCATCAAGCTTTTCCGAGCGTCACTCTCCTTGACGAGCTGGATGCTCGGCGCCTGGGTTGCTTCTAAACCCAGCTTGCCTAGCGCGCGAATGATCGCATCGATATTGGTCATCGGCGTCCGTTGAATTCCGGCGAGATGATACGCGAGATCCCGAGACAGCGTCACAGGTTCGAGATCGAGCGGCAGCACCTTTTTATCTCGCTCTGTGGCGAGCGCAACTTCGCGCACGACATTCTTCGATGCCACCGAATTCGGCGAGAGCATCACGATCAGCGCCTTGCACGCATCTATCGCGTCCACAATTTCGCCAGACCAACTCGATGCCGCCTCAATACTGGAGCGGTCGATCCAAACGGAAAGTCCGGCGGAGGTGAGCAACTCCGTCAGCAGGTTAGCCTGCTCGGAGTCTTGTCGGGAGTAGGAAATGAAGATGTCAGCCATTTCGGAAGGAACAATACGGCAGAAGGCCACCGGCGATTCTTATGGCAGAACAACCCCAGAGGCATTCAAAGCATTTCCCTGCGAACCCAGGGCGAGGTTGTGATGGAGGTGTTAGGAGAATCGAGCTAGATTTCCAGGCCGCGGTTGCGATACCGAAAGAATTCTCATGCTGATTTGGAATTTCGGGAACAGCAAAAAATTTATGGAAAGCGCTTTCTGTCTTATAGACAGAAAGCTGTAAGTTGTTGATTTATATGAGAAGTTCATGAATCGCGAATTTACATCACACAAGAGGAAGACAGGAGCGTGCGGACGGAAAAGTAACGCGCGGGGGTAACGGACAAGCTCATGATTAGAGAATTTCAACGCACATGGGTTTCAGACACACAAAAATGAGCGTGTGCAATTGTAACTTAGGGTATGAGAAGTGTGTCTATTGTTGTCAGGGAGTGTCTCAGGATGTCGCTGAGCCCTGGTTGTCATAATATTCTTTGTAATCCAGCTAGGTATGAAAATTTCTACGGTTTCGTTTATGAATTTGGTGGGTCGGATGCGATTTATCAAACGAGGTGGTGCTTTGTTGATTGCGTGCCTGATGTTAGTTGGTGGATATGCGATTCATGAGGTGAATGGCCACCAGTTCGGGATCGTTGGACAGACGCAGAAATCATCGGCTCCGGGCTGCGGGGGATTTGGGTGCCATTGTAGCTCTGCCGGTTCCAACACGACCGTGTCGCTGACCTGCTCCAGTGGTTCTTCGCCATTCACAGCATCGCCGAGTACTTCCTACTCGTTCACGGTGACGGTGGCGACCAGTAATAGCAACGAAGACCACGCTGGAATTAACGTCGCAACCTATTCAGGAACCGGACTGACGGCCGGTTCGGGGTTGTATCTGTCCTCAAGCGAATTGACTCATAGTTCACCAAAGATCCTTTCGGGAGGATCGGCGAGCTGGACGTTTACGTACACATCGGGCTCCTCGACAGGTTGGGACACCATTTATGCCACGGGGCAAGCCGTCCATGGGAGTTCCCCCAGCTGTACGGATGAGTGGAACCACGCTTCGAAGTTCATCATCCATACGGTTGTACCCACCACTTCGAGACGCTTTGAATTTGGCAGAACTTCGATGAATATGGGGTCGGTTCGAGTGGGGACGCGCAAAGCGGATAGCTTGCACGTTACCTCGACCGGACAGGCTGCGATAACGGTCAATGCGAGCGGGATGAAAGGAAGTGCACCATATACGTTTTACAGTCCCGGTACGTCGGGCAGGTTGCTGGTGCCTCCGAGCGTTGAGATGGACAGTGTGATATTCCAGCCTGTTTCAAGAGGTACGATCACAGACTCTGTACTATTTACGACGAACTCTGATACCATTCCGGATCAGAGGAAGGGAGTATTCGTCACTGGTACCGGGATTCAAGCGGTATTTTCAAATGCAAATTCCAGTTTGAACTTTGGGAACTTGCGGATCAATCAGACGAAGAAGCTGGCCTTCCCGTTCTACAATTCTGGGGATGATACGCTTTTCATATCCACGCCTACCATTTCAGGTAGTGGATTTACGCTCACGCAGCAACCACATCAACTGTGGCTCTTGCCGAATGCGTACGACACCGTGATCGTACAGTTCGCATCGACCGCAAAGCAATTGTACTCAGGCACCTTGACCTTCGCCGCTTCCAATGGAGTTTCAGCTCCGGCTATTTCACTGTCGGGGAACGGCGTTGTCCCGCAGATTTCTTACACGACTCCTCAGGGAATCGGTGGCATACGAGTGGGCTCGAATCTCGCGGCGGTTATCAACATCAAGAATGTCGGCAATGACACGCTTCACCTCTCAAACGGTTCATTGACCCAGACCGGGACGAAATTCTCCTTAGGTGCGTACGATGCCACCTTAGCTCCAAATGCTCAAGGGACGATTCACATCAATTACCTCCCAACCGCAGAGCGCGTTGATTCAGCGACGATCCATGTCACTACGGATGACCCGACAAGTAATTTCCCCACGATCACGGTCATTGGATCTGGACTTCTGCCCCACATGGCGCTTGCTGACCACGATACAGTGGACATGGGGACGATCAAGGTGTCTGATGTCACCTCGCGCCTATTCATGATCAATAATAATGGAGGCGATGTACTCACACTTGGAAGCGGAACTGCCGCAGGCCCCGCCCCATTCGGTATCGCTGCGAAGAGCAGCACAGTGTCGGCAGGCGGCTCTGGCTCGGTTACGGTCAGCTTTGTGCCGTTAGCTCCGGGTAATTATGCTGGCTCGCTCGTCGTGGCGGGAGATGATCCGTCCAATCCTGCAGACACCATTTATTTGAAGGGGAGTGCTATCAATAGCTCACTTTCTCTATCGCCATCAAGCGTAGATTTTGGGTCGGTGCCGGTTGGTATGACCGTTTACGATACCGTCTTGATGAGCAACACCGGCACCGCTGCAGTCAACATCGCTGGGTACCACCTACTCTCGACGACGGCCGCGTTCATTGTCGCTGATTCGACTGCGAAACAGGTCAAGGCGAACTCTACGAGCAAGGTGATCATTGGATTCGCTCCGATCGCGGCGACATCCTATACTGGAGTCCTCACGCTATCAACGGATGACAACAGTGCTCCGAATCGCACGATCAGTCTATCAGGAACAGGGCTTAAGGGAGCGTTATCATTGGCACCGACCGCGCTGGCGTTTGGGAATGTTGACTCCAGTAAGAGCAAAACGCTTCACGTGACATTGAAGAACACGGGTTCCGCTTCGGTTTCGGTGACCTCTGCGAGTTTAACATCAAGTGGCACCGATTTTTCCTCCAACGCGCCCGCTACTGCCAGCGTGAAGGCCGGTGACTCTCTTGGAGTCGACATAACCTTCTCACCAAAGAAGGCAGGAGATCAGTCTGGTACTCTGACCTTCACACTCGATGATAAGTCAGCGCTTACCGTTTCAATGACTGGTCACGGGGTAGGGAAGCTTGATACGGGTGGTGTAAAGGGAGCTGTGGCTCAAGATCGTGGCAAAGAAAGCTTCTCGATAATGGTCAGCCCAAATCCAGCAAAGGAAGTAGCTGCTATCCAACTGCAAATGGCAGCTACAATGGCCGCAACAATTCGCATATTTGATGCGTCGGGCCGCGAAGTTCGAAGCACCCCGCTGGGTATCCTCAGTGCCGGTGACCACACGACCGAAGTTTCGGTGGGTGGGCTGGCGAGCGGGAGTTACTTCGTCAGGGTAGAGAATTCTGCAGGTGGTGTGAGTGAAGCCAGACTAATCGTTCAACACTAGTCGATACCCAGAGCTAGCAAAAAAAGAGCGGAGCCGTTTGGCTCCGCTCTTTGCATTTGTCGACTATAGTTATGGTCTCACTGGGTCATCTTACCCGGCGTTCCATGATGCTCTACTGGCTTCTCGGCCGGCTTCGCAGCTTCCTTCTTCGCAGGCACGGGCTTCTTGATCTCTTCCGTGGCCTTGACGGCGTCCTTCATCGGGGCCGCAGAGGCAGTAACGGCCATTGCGCTAATCGTCTTACCGAGATTGGCATGGGCATCCTGGAAGCTCTTCCACTTTGACTCTAAGTCAGTGAAGTTTGTTCCAAGGCGCTCGTCGGCATTCTTGAATGCCTCGGCCTGGTCTGGCGTTGCATTCGAATAGGCCTTGACGCTGTCCTGAAGCGCTGCAAGCGCCTGACCGTCCGCCATATGCTTGTCAAGATCGGTCATGAGCGACTTGATCTTGGTTGTATCCGCGCCCTTTTGCGCGGAGGCCTCTGTCAGAGCCTTCATCCACGTATCGTGATCGGTCATCATACCTGCCTTTGCGGCGGTAATTTGACCGGTAAGGGTTTCGGCCGAAGCCTTCTTGGCGGCATAGTCCGTTTCGAGTGCTGCGTCCTTCTTGCTGCAAGCGGCGAGGTTCAGACTAAGTGCAGCAACCGTGATGCCGAGTGATAGCTTACGAAATGAAATCATATTGATCGTTGTGAATTAATGAGAAAACCTGTGGCTGTTCCGTGGATAAATAGCGGAGCAGAGCAGGCGCTAGATTATTGAAATATTTTGGCCTTTCAGGTGCAAACTGAATACTGCCGGGTAATGAATAAGAAGACTTAGAAGGTGGATCTCTCCGCCTCCGGTTTCATCATTCGTAAAATACCCAAAGTGACCCCGGGCGGACTCGAACCGACGACCCTCTCATTAAAAGTGAGATGCTCTAACCAACTGAGCTACGGGATCTCTCTAAACGAGACGGGAGGCAAACGTGGGAGCGCTGTGCTACGTTTCCTGTTTTCAAGACAATATGACCGTCCTTCGGCAGCTCTCCACTTCCTCGACATTGCGACAATAGTGGCAATTTCTCGCGAGAGAGGAGTGTTACCCTTTTCTCTATTTGTAATAAGAATCGGAATTATCGGAAAATAATCGAATGATGCAGCGGGATTACGTACAGGATTTGAGCGCGAAAGTCGGTCAAGAGGTCACTCTGCGAGGTTGGCTCTACAATAAGCGTTCAAGCGGCAAGATACAGTTTGAGCTATTGCGTGATGGTACCGGCATTTGCCAGTGCGTGGTTGTCAAGAACGTTGTTGGTGCTGAGATGTTTGCGTCGTGCGACACGATATCACAGGAATCCGCTATAGCTGTTACTGGCATCGTCCAGGCCACGGAGAAGGCACCCGGTGGCTTCGAGCTGTCCGTTACCAAAGTAGATATCATGGGTGCTGGAGGAGATTATCCTATCACGCCAAAAGAGCATGGGGTGGAGTACCTCATGGAACATCGGCATCTCTGGCTGCGCTCCCAACGGCCGTGGGCCACAATGCGGGTTCGCGACACGCTCATCGTCGCCATTCGTAACTTCTTCCACGAACGCGGCTTCATCTGCTTTGACTCACCGATCCTCACCCCGAACGCTGCCGAGGGGACGAGCACACTCTTCGAGACGAAGTATTTCGATGAGGGAATGGCCTATCTCTCACAGTCTGGTCAACTATATGGTGAGGCCGGTGCGATGGCATTCGGCAAAGTCTATGTCTTCGGCCCAACGTTCCGCGCGGAGCGTTCGAAGACAAAGCGACATCTCAACGAATTTTGGATGGTTGAGCCCGAAGTCGCTTTCATGGATCTCGAGGGGGATATGGAGTTGGCACAGGAGTTCGTGCATTACGTCGTTGGTAAGGTTCTGGCAGAGCGGAGGAGCGAGCTTTCCATACTTGACGAGGGAAGTGGGCGATTGGTACAAAGATGCGAGCAAGTGCTCAAACCATTCGTGCGAATGCATTACGATGAAGCGGCGAAGATCCTGGACAAATACTGGGATGAGAAGCTTGCTTCTGGCGAAGAGCTACCGCCCACGTTCAAGCGATTTGAATACGGTGATGATTTCGGAGCCTACGATGAGGTTGCACTTACATCCTTATATGATGCACCCGTAATCGTCCACCACTATCCGGCCGCGGTCAAAGCCTTCTATATGAAGCGCGACCCGAATGAACCGGACAAGGCGCTCGCCATGGACGTTCTATTCCCAGGATTTGGCGAGATCATCGGGGGCTCCCAGCGCGAGGATAATTACGATGTGCTGGTTAGCCGTATCGAGGAACATGGGCTGCCGATGGCCGCTTTCGAGTGGTATCTCGATCTTCGTCGTTATGGCTCCGTGCCACACGCCGGGTTTGGCCTGGGACTTGAACGCTTAGTTATGTGGGTTTGCGATTTGGAGCATATCCGAGAAGCAATTCCGTTTCCAAGGACACTTACACGTATCTGGCCTTAAGCCCATGCTTGCAAAATTCCGCTAAATGCTACATCGCAAAAATATTCCACTCGTCATCCTTCGATCGGTCCGCAGAATCGTCTTTGGATTCATTCTACTGCTGGCCCGAACTGCATCTTCCCAAACAACCGAAACTGTCGCCGAAGCCGGTACCAAAACTGAGTTCGCCTCAAACGTCTTCGGTGTTGGAGTTAATGCAAGCGTCTGCACCGGCATGGGATTAAGTTTTCGCGAGCATTTCGGACAGAGTCCACTTGCCTATCAAATTTCGGGTGGAATATGGAAATCCAGCGGCACGACGATTGGTGATATTGGTGGCGAGTTCCAATACGATCTTTCTGTGGCCTCAAGTAGACTGTACGCACTTGCGGGCGGGGGGTATTATCCGGTAAATTTCAATTCGTCGTCCACCGGAGGGGCAACCCGATTCGGGGGAGGAGTTGGATACGAAGGGCAACTGAGCAGAAGTGTAGGTGTTTATTGTAACCTGATGATAACATTCTTCGAGCCGAGCGGCGATATCTTACCACTGCCATCGGCAGGAATCCTTGTCTATTTCCGGTAATTCTTTTCTTCAATCGTATGAAGCCCAAACCGTTTTACTTTGCTACGACTTCCAGGGCACTTATCCTCGCATTCGTCTCAGTGATGGCGTGGACCGAGCTCTCCCAAGCGCAAACAGGGACCAGTGCTTCCGACACGGGGAATCGCGCCAACATTTTGGAGTCAGTCTTTGGGCTTGGGGCTAATTTCAGTCCTCTTAGCGGTATGGGATTGTCCGTCCGGCAACATCTTGCCGCAAAGCTTTCTTGGATGGTCGACGGCTATTATGCGAAGACGACAGATGGCTCCAACTATTCATACGGATTGGAATTACAGTACGATCTGATCCTGAAGGATAGAGTTCGATTCTATGTCCTCGGTGGAGCGAGTTACTATTATGGTAACCAGCGATTTACGGCCTACAATTCGGCGGACGGAAGTCAGTATGATGCTTTTTCTGGCAATACCTTTACCGGACCTACCCGGCTTGGGGGTGGGTTTGGGATCGAGACGAACCTCATCGGGGATGATTTCTGCATTCTAGCTGATCTGGTGTTCGTTTCTTATCAACCGACTGGAGAGTTCATTCCATCTGCCTCCGGGGGGGTACATTACTACTTTAGGTAAAAGAAGTCAACGATTTGGAATTCGTTGTGAAATTTTCCGAACGACTTCCTACCTACTTCGCGTTTTACCGCGCGATGCAAAACGGTGAAATTGCTTTCTATCTCCTGAGCGCCGGGGCGATCACATTCGCTCTACTGACGATCACGCGGAAATCCGCTGTTGTTAGCGCGCTGATGTTAGTCCTTACCTTCTGTTTTCTGGCGGCGCTTTACCTGACGCTCAGCGCACAGTTCCTAGCTGTGGTGCAAGTCGCGGTCTACGCGGGGGCGATCATGGTGCTTGTGCTATTCGTGATCATGCTGCTTAATTTGGAGAGTGAGGATATTCACGTCTCGAAAAATTGGAAAGCGGTCGTTGGATTACTTGCCGCGATGGGCGTGCTTGCGCAGGTGTTAGCAATGATCTTCATGTCACAGGACAAATTTCCGAAAACGATCAGCCCTAACGCTGCAATTCTTGGGACAACGGAGTCCGTAGGACGCACGCTCTACACCGCTTACTCCTTCCCGTTTGAAATGGCTTCCCTAATACTCATTTCGGCCGCAGTGGGCGCGGTCGTTCTCGCGAAAAAACGACTCACTTAATCCTCCGAGGCTTGATGGTTCCGTTATCGCATTACCTCACTGTATCCGCCGTCCTCTTCATGATTGGCACGGCTGGCGTCCTCTTCCGCCGAAACGCAATAATTATTTTCATGTGCGTAGAGCTCATGCTCAACGCGGTGAACCTGACGCTAATCGCGTTCTCACAATTTTTGGGAGACCAGACGGGGCAGATCCTCGTCTTCTTCGTGATGACTGTCGCGGCAGCGGAAGCGGCGGTTGGGCTCGCCATCGTGATTTCGCTCTTCCGCAATAAGCAGACCGTCGATGTTTCCAAGGTCAACATTCTAAAGTGGTAACGCAGTGACCGATCTCATACCTATTATCGTCCTTGCGCCGCTTGCGGCCTTTATTATCAATGCGTTTTTCGGCTCCCGGTTCAAAAACCAGGCGATAGCCGGTTGGCTGGCGACCCTCGCCGTCGTCGTAAGCTTCGTCATCACCGCCGGACTCTTCTTCGAGATGATGGGCCGGCCGGCCGAGGAGCGTGCGATCCATTACACGATGCTCGACTGGATTCACGTTGGGCGCATTCAAGTAAACATCGCGTTCCTCATCGACCAGCTTTCGATCGTCTTCATGCTTGTCATTACGGGCATCGGCTCGCTGATCCATCTTTACAGTATCAGCTACATGAAGGGCGACCGCAGCTTCTGGCGCTTCTTCGTTTATCTGAATCTCTTTATCGTCATGATGCTCCAGCTCGTCATGGCCGATAATTACCTCTGGACGTTCGTCGGCTGGGAGGGTGTGGGACTTTGCAGCTATCTGCTCATCGGATTCTGGTACGAGGATAAGAAGAATACGGACGCGGCCAAGAAAGCATTTATCGTAAATCGTATTGGCGATTTCGGCTTCCTGGTTGCGATGGGCGCCATGCTCTACCAGTTTGGCTCGCTGAATTACCTCGATGTGCTCGGTTCGGGCAGCAACATCGTTGATGGTACACACCACGTCGGTATGGTCGGTGGACTTGCCGCAGGCTCCTCCATTATAACGATCATCGCGCTCATGCTCTTTCTCGGTTGCACAGGAAAGAGCGCGCAGATTCCCCTTTATGTTTGGCTCCCTGATGCTATGGCTGGCCCAACACCAGTTTCCGCGCTCATCCACGCTGCAACGATGGTCACGAGCGGAATCTTCCTCGTGGCTCGCTCAAACATCTTGTTCGCGATGTCGCCAGTGGCGCTAAGTGTCGTGGCAGCGGTTGGTGCGATGACTGCCATCTTCGCCGCGATGATCGGTATTTTCCAGAACGATATTAAGAAGGTGCTCGCGTACTCCACTGTCTCTCAGCTTGGGTACATGTTTCTCGCGCTTGGCGTCGGAGCCTTTACGGCTGGCGTCTTCCACGTTGTCACGCACGCATTCTTCAAAGCATGTCTCTTCCTCGGTTCCGGCGCGGTCATCCACGCTATGCACCACGAGCAGGATATGCAGAAGATGGGCGGACTGAAAAAATATCTCCCGATCACCTTCTGGACCTTCTTCCTCGCGACGCTTGCCATCGCCGGTATCCCACCGTTCGCCGGATTCTTCTCGAAGGACGAAATTCTCTGGCAGGCATTCAGTCGTGGCTCCGTGATTCTCTGGTTGATCGGAGCCATCGCCGCGCTGATGACGGCATTCTATATGTTCCGCGCTGTTTTCCTGACGTTCTACGGTAAGCCTCGCTTCGATGCCGAGCATCATCCGCCGCACGAAGTCGATTGGAAGATGTGGTTGCCGCTCGTCGTCCTTGCCGGACTTGCCGTTGTTGGTGGCTTCCTCGGAATGCCAAAAGTCTTCGGAGCTGGCAATGCGTTCGAGACATGGCTTGATCCGGTTCTCGCGAAAGGAGAGCAGCTTTCTCTCGTCGCTGGTGCTTCTGAAGGCGCGGGATTAGAGATCGCGCTGATGGTCGTCTCGGTTGTAATTGCACTCTGTGGCATTCTGCTCGCGATGCGATTCTACAAGACCCGCAACACGCTCGCCCGCGATGAAGCCTCTCTCGGTGCTGGTTACCAACTGATGCACAACAAGTTTTACGTTGACGAGATTTACGACAAGGCGATCATCCAGCCGATCTTCAAAACGAGCGAGAGCTTCCTTTGGAAGATCGTCGATGTGAAGGTGATTGACGGCATCATCAACGGCCTCGCGCACATCGCGGAGATCGGCTCCGGCAGCATCCGCCGCATCCAGACCGGCATTGTGCAGAATTATGCCGTGATGATCGTGGTCGGGCTGTTCGTTTTGGTGGGATATTTAGTGATGTTTTAAGAACACGTTCATAATTCATCATTCATAATTCATAATTTCCCGGCATGGGCATTCTATCCATCCTAATTTTCTTCCCGCTCGTGGGCGCTCTCGGCGCCTTGATCGTACGCAAGGACGAAGCCGCGAAGTGGGTTGCGCTTCTTACGTCGATCGTCACGTTCGTGATCTCGCTCGTCGCGTACCTCCAGTTCAACCAGGGCTTGCCGGGCTATCAGTTGACGGAGCAGATGCCGTGGGTCGTCTCGCAGGGGCTGACGTTCACGTACTTCGTCGGCGTCGATGGGATGTCGATGATGCTCGTGCTGCTGACGACCTTCCTGATGATCATCACGATCATCGGCACATGGAATTCGCTCTCGAAGGCCGTCCCGGCATTCATGGCGCTGCTCATGGTGCTAGAGACCGGCATGATCGGCGTGTTCTGCTCGCTCGATCTCTTCCTGTTCTATGTGCTATGGGAAGTGATTCTCATTCCGATGTACTTCATCATTGGAGTTTGGGGCGGCAAGCGACGCATATACGCGGCAGTCAAGTTCTTTATCTATACGATGGCCGGATCGCTGCTAATGCTCGTTGCGATCATCTGGCTTGGCATTGAAGCGGGGCGCGTCACAGGTCACTTCACGACCGATCTCACAAAGCTCTACGCCGTCGCGCATCAGCTCCCGCTCGATGTTCAAGAGTATCTCTTCCTCGCTTTCGCACTTAGCTTCGCGATCAAAGTACCGATCTTCCCGCTGCATACTTGGCTGCCGGATGCTCACGTTGAGGCACCTACTGCTGGTTCAGTCATCCTTGCTGGTGTGCTTTTGAAGATGGGCACGTATGGCCTCATCCGTTTCTGCCTCGGACTCTTTCCGCAGGCGGCCTTCGAATACTCGACACTGTTCTCGGTGCTCGGAGTAATCGGCATCATATACGGGGCACTCGTTTCGATGGTGCAGACAGATATTAAGAAGCTCATCGCCTATTCATCTGTCGCTCACATGGGCTTCATCGTGCTCGGCATCTTTTCGATGACGCGCGAAGGTTTGCAGGGTGCGGTCATCCAGATGATCGGTCACGGACTTTCGACGGGCATGCTCTTCATGATGTTCGGCATGATGTACGACCGCCGCCACACGCGGGAGATCAAGGAGTACGGCGGACTCGCTAAGTCTGTGCCTCTCTTCGCGACATTTTTCGGCATTGCAGTCTTTTCCAGCGTCGGCCTTCCGGGTCTGAATGGCTTCATCGGTGAGTATCTGACGATGATGGGCGCGTATTATTCGCCCGTACTGAATACGTGGTCGTATGCGATCTGGAGTGCAAGCGGAGTCATTCTCGCGGCAGTCTACCTTCTGTGGATGTATCAGCGCTTCGTCTTCGGACGCGCGGCGGGTGCGCCAGCGCCATCGGGCCACGGACACGACGATCATTCGGCGCATGAGGATCACGGCGACCACGGTCACAAGCTGCTAGATCTCTCTTGGAGAGAAATTGTGGCAGTCGTTCCGCTTGTCGGCTTCATGATCTGGATCGGCATTCAGCCGATGCACTTCCTGAAAGTGAGTGAGAAGACGATGTATCAGATGTCGGATGATCTATTGAAGATGAAGACGGGATCAGTGACGCCGGTTCAGCAGGCAGCAAAGTAATTTGAGACGATGATATCAGGATTTCAAATCAGCGCGCGAGATATTTATGGTGTGATGCCGCTCCTCATCCTTGCGGGGACAGGGCTGGTCGTGCTCATGTGGGATGCCTTCGAGAAGGTCCCTACGCGGATTCCTTTGCTCCTGACCGTTCTCGGCGCGCTTGCCGCCGGAGCGACGGGCATCATCAATATCGAAAATACGGGACGTGTCTTCAATGGCATGATCCTGAATAACGGCTACTCGAATTTCTATTCGGCGCTGTTCTCGGTCGCGGTTGTGATTGCGGTATTGCTCGCGGAGCGATACTTGAAGGATGAAGAAGTGTTGATTGGCGAATACAGCGCGCTCACGCTCTTCGCCGCCTGTGGCATGATCATGCTTGCTTCCGGTAACGACCTCATCGTGACCTTCCTCGGCTTGGAGACGATGTCCATCGCGTTCTACGTTCTCGCGGGACTCTTCCGCCGCCGACAGGAATCGAACGAAGCGGCGCTCAAGTATTTTCTCCTCGGCGCTTTTTCGACAGGCTTTTTCCTCTACGGAATCGCGCTCCTTTACGGATCATTCGGCACGACGAATCTTGACGGTATCACCGCGGCTCTCTCAATTCCCGCCAAATCAGCGAGCGTCTTAGCCAGCCCGATGTTTTGGATGGGTATGGGTATGCTCATCGTCGGATTTGCATTCAAGGTGGCGGCATTCCCATTCCATCAGTGGGCGCCGGACGTGTATGAAGGTGCTCCGACGGTTGTTACAGGCTTCATGTCCACGGCAGGTAAGGCAGGGGCGTTTGGGGCGCTGGTGCTCATCGTGAATATTGCAATGGCACCGATGACAGGCAACCCTGCTGCCTTGAATAAGATGCAGACTCTCATTGGTGTTCTCGCGCTGGCCTCGATGTTCTACGGTAATATCACCGCTCTTTCGCAGATGAACATCAAGCGTATGCTTGCGTATTCGAGCATCGCTCACGCGGGCTACATGTTGCTTGGTGTTGCGGCTATGTCTCAGGCAGGCGCAACTTCGGTGACGCTTTATTTGACAGTTTATACTTTCATGCAGATGGGCGCGTTCGGTGTGGTCGGGTTGCTTGAGAAGCAGGGCGGAGTCGGGCTTAACCTGAGCGATTACGCGGGGCTTGGTCGTCGCAAACCAGTTCTCGCCTTCGTGATGTCGATCATGATGCTTTCGCTAACGGGCATTCCGCCATTCGGTGGATTCTTCGCAAAGTATTATCTCTTCACTGCGGCGATTCAGAGTGGTCTCACAGGTTACGCGATTCTCGGCATGATCGCGACGCTTATCTCCGTCTATTTCTACCTTCGCGTAATGGTCGTCATGTACTTCCGCGATGCGGAAGAACCGGCACTGCAAGTTAGCGGCGGCGGAGGGATTGCTCTATCCACGACCGGGAACATTAGCGCATGGGCTGCGCTCGCCATCGCAACAATCGGCATCTCCGTTCTCGGCTTGCTGCCGATGATCCTCACGAACCTCGCGAAGACGTTCTATCTGCATTAGGATCCTGAGGCGGAAATGATGACCTTCGCAATTCATCATTCATAAATCATCATTTCCCCGATGCAGCCCGTACTCACCGCTGACCAATCCCGAGCTTTCGACAAATACCTGACTGAGGAGATAGGGATTCCATCGCTTGTGCTGATGGAGAATGCAGCGCGGGGATCGCTTGACGCCATCAAGGATTGGCTGGATGATGGTACCGAAATCGTAGTTGTGTGCGGACTCGGCAATAATGGCGGAGATGGATTAGCTCTCTCTCGTCTGCTCATAGAGCGTAAGCACAATGTAACAACATTTCTCGCAGGTGATAGGGAGAAGCTATCGAGGGATGCGCGCGCTCAATACGATGCTTTGTCGGCAATACTCGACCCCGACGAGATATACTCATTCGATAACGCAGAAGAAATTCTCGAACTCGCCGATAGCGCTGGGATGGTCGTCGATGCACTTCTCGGAACGGGTTCAAAAGGCGTTCCGACTGGCGTAATTGCCGAGGGGGTGAGAGCAATCCAATCGCTACAGGAGGGCGGTGCCCAAATACTGTCGATTGATATTCCTACCGGTCTTAATGCTGACGCGGGTGCATTCGAATCCGGTGAAGGTGCACATCTGATCGTCAGAGCGGATAGGACCGCGACAATGGGCGCGCCGAAGGTTGGATTCTATCAGCGCGAATCGAGAGTGTTCACTGGCGATGTCACGGTCGTACCGCTTGGTGCACCGTACCCGAATGGGCTATTTGGAACGCAACCGCCAACCTATTTGGTCTCGGCGACCGATGTCGCCTCCCAGATTCATCCGTTTCCATATACCTCCTCCAAGTTTACTCGCGGTCGCATCCTCGCACTATGCGGTTCGCGCGGAATGTCCGGCGCGGCTATCATGTCAGCAAGTGCGGCGCTGAAATCAGGTGCGGGGTATGTGACTGTTGGGATACCGCATTCAGAGCGTCAGATCGTTGCCCAAGCAATGCCGGAGTTGCTCACCATCGGGATCGCAGAGCAAGCGGATGGCAGTCCATCGCTCGCAGCATGGGAGGACGTTAAAGACGAGGTTGAGAAGAGCGATGTCGTGTTGATCGGCTGCGGGTATCGCCCGTTTGAGGAGACGGCCGCGTTCGTTCGTAAGGTTGTCTTGGAAGTCGATAAGCCGATGATCATAGATGGTGGAGCCCTACGGTCTATCGCTGGTCATTTCGATATTCTACGCGGTCGCACGGCTCCTACAATTCTGACTCCAAATGTTGGAGAACTCGCAGCACTTGCCGAAAGGCCACGAGCGGATGTTGAAAGGAATCTTCTTGAGACTGCGCGGGAGGTTGCTACGAATTACTCCGCCACCGTTGTTGCGAAGGGAGTGCCGGAATACACAGTCGACCAAGATGGAACGACCTACATTAACACTACTGGAAATCCTGGAATGGGAACTGCAGGAACAGGTGATGTTCTCGCGGGAATCACCGCGACCATGCTCGCCCAGAATCCCGAATCACCGGGGATGGCGGCAATGACAGCCGTCTATCTTGATGGCCTCGCTGGTGATTTCGCTGCACTTGAAAAAACTATGCACGGGATGACTGCCACCGATGTAATTAGAATGCTTCCCTCTGCGTTTAAGAAACTCGGAATTTCATAAATCTCAATATGCCTTCAACTTCCTCTTCGACTCGCGGACCAGTTTCTCAATTTATCGATCATCATTACCGACATTTCAATTCGGCTGTTTTGAAGGACGCTTCGTATGCGTTCTCGAGCCATGTGGATTCGGGTGGCTACATGCTTGTTACACTTGCCGGAGCGATGAGCACAGCCGAGCTTGGGTTGTCATTGGCGGAAATGATTCGCAAGGATAAGGTTCATGCGATTGTGTGTACCGGGGCAAATCTGGAAGAGGACGTCTTCAATCTTGTTGCTCATGATCACTACGAGCGTGTGCCACACTATAGAGAATTAAGCGCCAACGACGAGGAGGCGCTTCTGGCGCGCCACATGAATCGCGTTACAGACACCTGCATTCCGGAAGGCGAAGCCATGCGCCGAATTGAGACGGCTATCCTCAAAGAATGGATGGATGCCGATGCCAAAGGAGAGCGGTATTTCCCGCACGAGTTCTTCTTCAGACTTCTCAAGAGCGGTGCGATCGAACACTACTATCAGATCGACCCCAAGAACAGTTGGCTGCTCGCAGCAGCGGAGAAGAATCTCCCGATGATCGTGCCCGGTTGGGAAGATTCCACGCTGGGTAATATGTATGCTGGTCACGTAATCGAGGGGGATGTGAAGAATGTCCACACCGTTCGGACAGGCATCGAGTATATGATCGAATTGGCGGATTGGTACACGAAGACCGCCTTCGATCACTCCATTGGCTTCTTCCAAATCGGTGGTGGTATCGCGGGTGATTTTCCAATTTGCGTTGTGCCGATGCTTCACCAGGATCTTCGCAGAACGGATGTGCCACTCTGGGGTTATTTCTGCCAGATCAGCGACTCGACAACGAGCTACGGAAGTTACAGTGGTGCAGTGCCTAACGAGAAGATCACGTGGGGTAAACTTGCTGCAAATACTCCGAAGTTTATTATTGAATCGGATGCGACGATCGTTGCACCGCTTGTTTTCGCACACGTCTTGAACTGGTGACGCAATGAAGGAGTGGAAGAATCGAAGGGTACTCGTCACGGGTGGTGCCGGATTCATAGGCAGCGCGCTCGTATGGGCTCTCAATAAGCGTGGGTGCCAAGAGATTGTTATTGCCGATTTTCTTGGCACATCCGAGAAATGGCGCAATCTTGTCCCGCTTCGGTTCGATTCATACCTTGAGGCTGACGGTCTTCTGTCGAAGTTGGCTTCCGGCAATCTTGGAAAATTTGATCATATTCTCCACATGGGAGCATGTTCCTCAACCACGGAGCGGAACATGGAATATCTCATTCACAACAACTACGAATTTACCAGGGAGCTTGCTTCATGGGCTCAGAAGAATAACGCCCGCTTTGTCTATGCTTCATCCGCAGCTACGTATGGTGATGGTTCGCTCGGCATGAGTGACATCGACACGGATCTTGGCAAACTCCGGCCGCTGAACGCATACGGGTACTCGAAGCACCTCTTCGATAGCTTTGCCGATCGCCGCGGGCTGCTGTCGGAGATTGTTGGTCTAAAATATTTCAATATCTTCGGACCAAATGAGGGCCACAAGGAGGAAATGCGAAGCTTGGTCAACAAAAGCTTCTCACAAATCCAAAAGTCAGGGGTGATTCGTCTCTTCCGAAGTTACCGACCTGACTATGCTGACGGCGAGCAGAAGCGAGACTTTCTCTATATCAAAGATGCCGTCGAGATGACTCTGCACCTTGCCGAAAGTGATGCAACAGGCCTTTACAATATTGGCGGAGGCGAGGCACATACATGGAATGAACTAGCAGGCGCAGTCTTCGCGGCGTTGGGGCGGACAACGAACATCGCGTATATCGACATGCCCAGTGAGTTGCGGGAAAAGTACCAGTACTTCACACAAGCGGACATTGCGAAGCTTCGCGCGACAGGATATATGAGTGCGATCACCCCTCTTTCCGAGGCCGTTCGCGATTATGTGCAGAATTATCTCGTTACCGGCCGCCATCTGGGGGACGAAACCGGCACGGCCTGATGTCATCCTGGCAGGGCGTTCTCCGAAAAGATCTCGCGATCGAGTTTCGTACACGATACGGACTTAGCGCCGTGATCATGTTTTTGCTCATTACCGTGGCGGTAATTTTGTATTCGACTCCCGGCGAACAGTTGCAGCCGAGTATCCTAAGCGCGCTGATGTGGATAGCTCTTTTCTTTGGTGCGATGACTGGCCTTTCGCGTTCGTTCATTGCGGAGGAGGAGCGGGGCACATCGTTGTTGTTGCGGCTCTATGCATCTGGGGAGAGTGTGTTCCTTGGGAAGCTGGTGTATAATGTCGGGTTGATGTTGACTCTGGCCGCTTCTGCGCTGCTCTTCTTCGAATTCTTCTTCGCCCGCGACTTCCACATCCGGGACTGGCCGATGTTCTTGCTCCAGCTCTCGCTTGGTGCCATCGGAGTGGCTGCCGTCTCAACCATCTTATCAGCGTTGATCGGTCGAGCATCACAGAAGGGGGCCTTGTTACCCATCGTGGCTTTACCAGTGCTCATGCCGCTGGTGATCGCGGCTACAGACGCAATGCGTATCACGCTTGAAGTTTCAAACGCTTGGGACGGCGTTCGGGGAGACATTCTCATCCTTGTGTCGTTTGACATGGCGATGGTGCTCGTCAGCTATGTGCTCTTCGATGTGATCTGGAGAGATTAAGTCAGCAACGTGATTAACGGGTTTTAAGGGATTTTTGGAATGAAGTTATTTCGCTCTAACATATTTCTCTGGTGCCTCGGTATTGCTCTCGCGATCCAGGTGTACATCGCGTTCGAGACTCCGATCGGTGGCAGCTTCAGTGATGCGAAGATGCTCGCGATGAACGGTGTGCAGGACGTGACACCCATCAAAGCTACGCTGCTCTCTTATGATCCCGTCACGAAGTTAGGCCGCTTCCGTGATCTCTACGATGACACAGGCCACGTCGTGATGTCTGACAAGGCATATGCTACGAAGGCCGCCGTGGGCGACGTGCTTGTGATGAGCGTTGCGTACGATAAGCAAACGGCGACGAACAATCTCGTGGACCTCATCCGCGTCAATCCGATGATGACGTTTCCAATGATACAGGGACTCGGCGAGCTTGGTCGCAACATGCTCTTTCACGTACCTATGTCCATGGTGGCATTCATCGCCTTCCTTATGGGGACGATCTACTCCATACTCTACCTCATTAAGAAGGATTTCGACTACGACCGAAGGGCTCGTGCATCCTCCGCGGCAGGATTACTCTTCACCGCGCTCGCAACGATCACAGGCAGCATTTGGGCGCGCTTTAGCTGGGGGACCTTCTGGAATTGGGACCCTCGCGAAACATCCATCTTTATATTGCTTCTTATTTATGGAGCATACTTTATGCTCCGTTCGCTGCTTGAGGAGAGCGAGGACAAGAAGGCGCGCATTGCCGCGGTCTATAATATCATCGCGTTTGTCACGGTGCCGTTTCTCATGTTTATACTCCCCCGAATCACACAGAGTCTGCACCCAGGCGGCGGTGGGGGAATGGCCGGCGGAGAAGCACCGATCATCAATCTTTCTGGCAAGGTACATACGGATCGCACACTATTGAACATGCACTGGGTGTCCGTCTTCCTGTTCTTGTTTGTCTTTCTATGGCTGAAAGACGTATATACCCGGATCCTGCGCTTACAGGATAAGCAAACGGAAGAAAATTAATCGAACACTACTATGAATTTCCTCGAACACAACGCGCTCTACGTCGTCGGTATTATCTCTGCCGTGATTTGGCTGGGGTTGTTCTTCTTCATGTTTGGGATGGAACGCAGGGTGCGTAAGCTGGAGAACCAGTGATTTGCCAGTCGATTTGAGGGGAGGATGTACTCGCTTTCACCGAACTTGCAAACGGGGCTAACTGTTTCTGTCTTCTGTAATTCCGTTAGATTTTTGAAGAAAGGACTCTCCTCCCATGAAACGCAAGCACATCCTCGCCCTTGTTGTTGCGATCGGCTTCATCGCTGTCGCCGCCTATGCTCTCGTTGATAACAAGATCGACTATTCCGACTTCGAGAAAGCTGCCGCCAATGGCCGTCGCGCCCAAGTCTCCGGCACGTATGACAAGGATAAAGGCTCCCAGTATGACATTAAGTCAAACACCTTCACATTTTTCATGAAAGACCATCAGGGTCGTGAGATGCCGGTGAAGTTCGTCGGCGTGAAGCCAAATAATTTTGAACTTGCTCCGAGTGTCGTTTGTGTGGGCAAGGTCGAGGGCGGTGTGTTTGAAGCCAGTGATATCCAAACAAAGTGTCCGTCGCGGTATGAGGGGTCTGGAAAGATGAAGACTGAAGGGCAGTCATAGCCGAAAACGCACAATCTAATTCGCCAATGCTCGGTAATATTGCTCTCACCATCACCTTTACCGCCTCCCTCGCTGGGATGCTGCTTTACGCTTTAGCTGCCCGCGGTAAGACAGAGTTGCTTCTTCCCGCTCGAATCTCCACTCAGCTTGCGTTGATGGGCATTTTTGTAGCCTGCGCGACGCTGCTCTATTATATTTTCAATTATCGATTTGACATCAATTATGTCTATGAGCACGCTTCGCGCAAGCTAAGCAAACCTCTACTATTTTCGGTCTTCTATGCGAGCCAGGAAGGTAGCTTTATGCTCTGGGGGCTCTGGACGGCCGTGATTGCCTGCTTTCTTATCGGCTATGCTCGGCGGCAGCGGTATGAAGCCCACGTCATGGCAATTTTCCTCTCTGTGCTCGTTTTCATCTCGATGATGCTCATCGCCAAGAGCCCATTTGAGACGATCTACTCCGCGCATCCCGGGGAAGCGATAAAGGGGTTTGTCCCTCCGGACGGCAAAGGACTAAACCCATCACTGGAGAATCTCTGGATCGTCATTCATCCTCCTATGCTGTTCCTCGGGTTCTCACTCTTAGCTGTGCCGTTCTCATTTGCACTGGCCGGATTGATCAAGCGGGATTATCAGGGATGGGTGGTAACCTCCATGCCATGGACACTCGGCGCCGCTATGATCTTAGGTTTTGGCGTCATGCTGGGTGGTTTCTGGGCGTATGAAACGCTTGGCTGGGGTGGCTTCTGGGGTTGGGACCCTGTTGAGAATGCAAGTTTGCTTCCGTGGCTCGTGACGGTTGCGGCGTCGCACACGATGCTCACACAGAAGCGAACGGGCGGTCTGATCAAGACGAACATCGCGATGACGCTGTTGGCGTTCGCACTCGTGTTGTACGGCTCATTCCTAACACGCTCAGGGATATTGGGGGAAGCATCGGTTCATTCTTTTGCCGACCCGGGATATCTGGCCTTTACGATGCTCGTAAGTGCTTTGGCAGTGTTCGTGTTGGTACCCTTCGGATTCTTCTTCTGGAGATGGCGGGACATGTCCGGATTTGGACAGGACTACAGGATCCTCTCGCGGGAAACTAGCTTGTCGATTGCGTCAGCGGTTTTGGGTGCGAGTGCTCTTGTCGTTTTTATCGGAACGAGTGCACCCCTACTTAAGAAGAAGGTGGACATCGATTTCTACAACAATCTACACATCCCGATCGTCGTTATTCTGCTGCTGGTCAACGGGCTGTCTCTGTTGCTGAAGTGGAGACAATCAAACGGCTCCGATGTTTTGAAGAAATCAATTCGATCACTTATCGTCACGGCGCTTTTTACAGTGGCCGTTATCCTGCTTGGTGTTCACGATCCGCGATACATTGCGATCGTTGGATCTGCCTTCTTTGCCTTGAGTGTAAACATCGAGGTGGGGTCCAAGATACTCAAGGGGCATTGGTCGCTTAGCTATGAGCGTACCTTGACCACGGGGAAGGACTATCTTCGCCGCTTGATTACCGCGTTCGGTATTACGGCCATCCTTGGTGTACTGCTGCTGCTGATCGGAACTGCTGGCGACTACAATCTTTTCCTACCAGCTATCCAAAGCTTTTGGACTTACCCCGTCCTGCTCTTCGCGGCACTTCTCGTCATATTTGTTACCGTCGGTTATCCCCGATTTATCTTTGATACAAAGTTTTTAGGTGCCTATGTGGCTCATCTGGGGCTCGCGGTGTTTATCCTCGGTGTGGTCGCCTCGGCGGGTTATACCTCTCGTGAGATCATCCGATTGCCTATCAATACGTCCGTTGCGGCTTTTGGTGGGAAGTATTCCCTACGCTGGCAAGGGAACAAAGAGGAAGCCAATGAGCACACGTATTGGCTCATTGGAATCACCGACAAGGACAAGAAGTACCTCGGTACTGCGCGCCCCCTCACGTTTATGACGGATTTCAATCAGCATGAATCGCCGATCCGAAATCCCGGAATTGTGAAGTTCGCCTCGCGGGATTTGTACTTTACTTTGAATTCATCTGAGCTTGAAGGTGGAACGCCCTCGGATACTTTGGGTAAGGAGCAGAGCATCAAGGTGCTGGATGGCAAGTTACAGATCAAGTTCATCAATTTTGATTTTCCTGCGGAGGAGAAGGCGAAGATGATGTCGCAAAAGGCCTTCCACGTTACAGCGAGCATTGAGGCCACAGAGCTGGATGCAAAGGACCCTAAACCGATTCCGTTGACGCTTGGGGTAACGAGGAACCTCGCAACCCAAGAGGCAAAGGAAGATGACATTGTAGTCCCAGGTACGAGCTACCATGTGCAGCTTGGATCGCTTCTGCCGGACATGCAGAATCCAGCGAAGTCACGAGTCGTATTGCGGTACTTCGATGATAAGAATCCACCTCCGCCACCTACCGAGGTCATCACGGTCGAGGCATTTTTGAAGCCGTACATTAATCTTGTGTGGGCTGGCATTCTTACCCTCGTTCTCGGCTTCGGTTTTGCCGTCGTTCGTCGTAGACGCGAGGCGCTTGTTGCCATTCAGCGTGCTGAGCGAGCCTATGAGAAACTGATTGGTGGAAGTCATGCGAAGATGAGCCCCGATGCTGCAGCTGCTCAGGGCGGCACAAATCCCTTCAATGTGTTAACAAGAAGGAAACGCGACACTAAGGCCTAAGAGTAGTAAGGAAAGTTTAATCTTGGAAAGTGGATAGTTGAGGAATCGTTTTCCCAACTATCCACTTTTCGTTGATCACTTTCCATTTCAATCATGAGCTTTGTACGCGACGTTCTTAGCTTCCCGCGGCGTATTGGTTACGCTGATGTGGTGGTCTTCGGTGCCCTCGGGGGCGTCCTGTATTGGCTCGTCCTGATTTCGCGGGAGTGGACGAGTGGCCTGCAACCGCAGAATATCATCCATATTGAATTCCGTTACCTCCCGCTCTACACTCTCTACTCCCTCTCTCGTGGGCTTGGAGCGTATATTATTTCGCTTCTATTCACAATCGCCTATGGTTATACGATGGCGCACTCGAAGCGCGCGGAGAAGCTCATGCTTTCGTTGCTCGATATCTTTCAGAGCGTCCCGATTGTCGCATTCCTGCCGGAGTTAGTGCTCGTATTTGTTTATCTCTTTCCGCACTCAAATATCGGCCTCGAAAGCGCCTCAGTGATAACGATCTTCACCGGTCAGGTCTGGAACATGACGTTCGCATTTTATCACTCGTTGAAAGCCATTCCAACCGACCTTCGTGATGCATCCGAGAGCTATCATCTCAGCAAAGGGGAGACGCTGTGGCGGCTAGAGCTGCCCGCCAGCGCCATCCCGTTGATCTGGAACTCCATGATGTCCATGGCTGGCGGCTGGTTCTTCCTCTCACTCAGCGAGGCCTTTACTTATGGCGGTCGGGACTTCCGATTGCCGGGTATTGGCAGTTATATGTCGGTTGCCGTGGATAAGGGCAATGTGCCGGCAATGATCGGTGCCGTCGTCGCGATGGGGCTGATGATTATTTTTCTCGATCGTGTCTTATGGCGCCCCTTGGTAATTTGGAGCACCAAATTCCGAGTGGAAGAGCTTTCGAGCGAGGTCGAGGGCAAATCGTTCGTATTGGATATTGTGCAGAAATCGGAAGTCCTTCAATTATTGAATCGTTCGTTCGAACAGCGGCGCAGACGCAGGCAAGAGCGGCGTTCGGTGCAGGAGTTTGCCAATATGAGAGATGAACTCCTACACGAAGCATTCGATGCCCCAGTGGCCGTGGAATCACAATTCCGTAAGGTGCTGGGCGTCGGTTTGATGACGATGGTCTTCGGTGCGCTGGCATACGGCATCTTCCGCCTCGCAATTGTCTTTTCTACTGAAGTCAGCGGTCCAGATTGGATCACCATACTCGGCGATTCGCTTCTTACCCTGGTCCGTGTGCTCGCAGCAGTTATTCTCGGTGCCGTCTGGACGATTCCACTCGGTGTGGTGATAGGGATGAACCCCCGCTATTCGCGCAAGCTGCAGCCTGTCGCGCAGTTCTTGTCTTCGTTTCCTGCGCCAATGTTCTTCCCATTGTTTATTTTCCTCTTTGTGCATTGGGGAATATCCATCGAGTATGGCTCGATCTTCCTCATGCTACTTGGCACCCAGTGGTATATGCTCTTCAACGTGATGGCTGGCGCAAGCTCGGTTCCAACCGATTTGCAGGAGATGTTTCACAGCTACAACTTACCGAGAAAAGAGTGGTGGCTAAAGCTGATCTTACCCGCCATCTTCCCATCAATTGTAACCGGCGCGATCACAGCGGCTGGTGGCGCGTGGAATGCGAGCATTGTTGCTGAGTTTGTTGCGTATAACCAGAAGACCTACGCGGCTCATGGAATTGGTGCCTACCTAACTGCGGCTTACCAATCAGGCCAATATGCACTGCTCGGTGCGGGAATTTTCACGCTCTGTTTGATGGTGGTACTGCTGAACAAGTTTGTTTGGCGACGGCTGTTCAATCTTGCGCAGGATAGGTATGCGCTAAATGTGTAGGGACCCTTTCAAAAGCTCCCGATCCGGCAATGAGAGCAATCAATAAGGAGTAAATTGACCGGTTCTCTGTTATCCCCTTCCATGACACTCAACGAAATTTCCTCAGTCCGCGAGAAGCTTCTTGCGGATCTCGACACTCTTACTGGCGCGGACCAGCTTGTGGCATTCCAACTTGCCCATCTCACGCGCAAAGGCACCATCGCATCCATGTTCGACCAGCTCCGCGATGTGCCAAAAGAGGAGAAGCCTTTTGCCGGCAAAGAGCTGAATGCGCTGCGCCAGCTTGTCGAGGAGCGGTACAAAGAGAAGGAGTCGCTCCTTGGTGCGACTACTAGTGCCAGCACTCGCTCAACAATTGACCTGACGATGCCCGCGAGGACCGTGCCTGTCACTTCCCCAGGTCATGAGCACCCGCTGATGAAGACGCTAAATGAGATGATTTCGATCTTCGAGCGGCTGGGGTTTGCCGTGGAGTACGGGCCCGAGGTAGAGGACGACGAGCACAATTTCGGGAAGCTTAATTTCGCGCCCGATCATCCTGCGCGGGACATGCAGGATACCTTCTTCGTGAAGCCTTCTGCAGATTGGAAGGCGGGGGAGACTGCGCCATTGCTTCTGAGGACCCACACCTCGCCGGTGCAAATTCGCCTGATGGAGCGACAAGCCCCACCCATTCGGGCGATCATGCCTGGACGAGTCTATCGCAACGAAGCCATCAGCGCGAGAAGTGGTGTGGCGTTCTTCCAACTGGAGGGTCTTGTCATTGACAAGGGCGTCAGTATGGCAGATCTGAAAGGTGTATTGCTATCATTCGCACGGCAGTTCTTCGGTAGCGACGTAAAGATTCGACTCCGACCGAGCTTCTTCCCGTTCACAGAGCCGAGTGCAGAGGTGGACGTGAGCTGTTACATCTGTGGCGGCAAAGGATGCCGCGTGTGCAAGAATTCCGGATGGTTGGAGATCGTGGGATCGGGGATGGTTCATCCCAACGTGCTCACGGCATGTGGCATCGACCCGGAAATCTACACCGGATACGCCTTCGGCTTCGGCATTGACCGCACGGCAATGATGCGATACGGGGTCAGTGACATCCGCGACTTCTTCGAAAACGATTACCGCTTTTTGGAGCAATTTTGAGGTGCGCTGGAACGAAACTAAACCTCGTAGCAACTTGCTAATCTAACGCCTTTACTACACAAAAAAACTGAGTGTGTTATGAAAGCATCTCTATTGCTAGCGACCGTTCTGGTTTCTTCATCGTTCCTGGTTATGGCAGGCTGTTCCAGCACGGTGTCGCCTCCTGCGAATTCTCCTAAGCTGAGCGTACCAGCAACGATCGAGTTTGGCAAAGTTAGGGTAGGCTTGACCAAAGACACAAGCGTGCGATTTACGAACAATGGCACGGATGCGCTCTCGATCACCTCGCAAGGATTCAGCGCCTCTCAGTTCAGGCTGGCAGATACATCGCAGCGAACGCTGAAGATAGATGCTGGCGGCTATCAGGATGTCAGGATTCGATTCATGCCGACAGACTCGAACTCTGTTGCCGCGAATGATACGATCAACTCCAACGCCGGCGCAACCGTAATGGCGCTCCACGGGGGCGGAATCGCATTGACCCGGACGCTTTCCATGCCGGCTACCATTGATTTTGGAAGCGTTCGCCTTGGATTATGCGAGGATTCAATGCTCGGCATGCCGCGCGACACCTTGCTTGTAATGCGCAATAGTGGCAACGATACCCTCCGAATCTCTTCCGTCACAGCGCAGCCGCCATGGTTCACTGTGATTTCCTGGTCGCATACCATCGCGCCCGGTGACTCAGGCTTGGCTCGATTACGGTTCTGTCCGATGCAATTGGGAGTAGTTGCTGGTACTATTACCGTTGCCAGTAATGCGACTTCGGACTCTATCCTGACCATTACAACGAGCGGAAACGGCCTTCGCTACACACCTGGAGTTGGCTCCGTTTATACATTTTTCGCGGCGGTTGATTCTCTTGATCCTGCAACAAGGAAGACGGTCTTCATTGGGGCACCAGGCTTCCACTTCGATACTATCCGTTCGACGAACGCAACATTTGCCGGACAAGGTGGACTCATCGAAGTGAGTGATCCTGGCCCACATGATGGGTACTACAAGATCCTGCCAAATGGGGATGTATTCATGTATGGAGATGGAGCGCCAGCTGCGAAAAACGTATTTTTCGGATCGGGATGGTGGACTCTTCCAATGGGCTCACACTCTACGAACGTCTCGCTGTTTACCGGTGACACGATGGTAAACGGCGGTGCGATCAAACTACATCTGGAAATAGTGGGAAGCTACTTGGGTGATACCACGATTACCGTCGGGTCACGACAATTTCCAGGCTCGATCCTTCAAATCGTGCAAACTGGCACCTACGGTCCTTCTTCCAAGCCCAATTATCAGAAGGGTGTGCAATTCATCTTCTTGCCAGCTCTTGGATATGTTGGCATGAAGGGGTTTGTCGAGTATTCGCCCGTCCTGAACGCAAACCGGGGCGCGGTTGCAGGCCTGACGGCTTACATGCTCCGTTAGTTTTAAATGAGATTTTTCATCGGGGGTTAGCTCCCTGCCAGCGCCTGTACAAAAGGGAACGGGGTTTTTGCGTAAATATCTTCGCGAACGATCTTGGCGAGGATGTCCACGGCGGTATCCACCTCTTCGAGTGTGTTGTAGAAGTAAAAACTTAAGCGGCAGCTTGCTGGGATCACGAGGGAGTGATGTGCGAGCGCTGCACAGTGGCAGCCTGCACGCGACTCCACCCCGAATTCGTTGAGCGCCTCAGCCAATCCATGCGCGCTTCGTCCATCTACGTTGAATGCCACCAGTGAAGTACGGCGTTTGGCTACTTTTGACCCGTAGATTTGCAGCCCCTCGATCTCCGACAGCTTTTCCAGTGCGCGCTCCGTTAGTGAGCAGTTATAAGAGGTGATCCGATCCATCGCTTCTCGAACAGCTTCCCGTTCTATCTTCTTGTCCGACATGAAATAGACATCCTCACCGGGATTGAGCGCGAGATCGAGGAGGATTCGGAATGCCTGTGCAGAAACAATGGCACCAAGTATATTGGGAGTCCCGGCACTGAATTTCCATGGCAACTCATTGTAGCCAACTCGTTCAGGAGAGACTTGCCCGTTGCCGACCATATCGCCGCCGTAGAGAAACGGATTCATCTGTTCAAGCAGGTGCTCTTTGCCATAGAGCACTCCTACTCCAAACGGCGCCAGAATCTTGTGGAAGGAAAAGGACATGAAATCAACGTCCAGATCCACGACATCGACGTACGTGCTAGGGACAAGCTGCGCGCCATCAATGAGGAGCCAGGACTTCCGCTCGCCGTTTGGCTGCCGATAGCCACTAGCGTTTGCAATCTCGCGAATTTTCTTTACGGGGTTCTTCGTACCATAAAAATTGGAGGCCCCGCTGGCGCAGACCAGCTTCGTACGATCGTCCACAAGGGAGGCCATATGATCGAGATCAAGTTCACCCGTCTCCGCATCAACATTGACGATCCGATACTCAACATTCCTAGCGAACTTCGGCAAAATCTCGCGGCACATCGCATACCACGGGACGAAATTCGAATTGTGCTCCATCATCGTGGTGACGATGTTGTCCCCATCCCGGAACTCGGTCAGCATGGAGTACATCACCAGATTATGGGCTTCCGTCGTGTTTCGGCCGATTACGATATTTCGGCGGCTAGGCGCACCGATGAAGTCCGCGATGGTATCATATGCCTTCTCGAACAGCTCAGTCATCTCCCGCGACGCGGTTGACTGCCCCCGGTGGACATTCTCGTAATCGGGGGAGAGTTGGCGGTAAAGATCCGCGAGTTTCTTTGGGGGCTGCGTACTGGCCGCGTTATTTGTGACGATGCGCCCTTTCGTGATCGAAGGGAAGTGCTTTCGGATAGCTTGAACGTCTAATGT
The DNA here is from genome assembly GCA_903900335.1 of uncultured Ignavibacteriota bacterium. Classification (GTDB taxonomy): domain Bacteria; phylum Bacteroidota; class Ignavibacteria; order Palsa-1295; family Palsa-1295; genus PALSA-1295. The sequence goes on from CAIUMP010000062.1 coordinate 33,337, forward strand.
ACACTTCGGCTCAATCATAATGAGAGTATGAAAATATTCGCTGGCGATAAACGGTGAATGCGGTTTGTGCGTTTGATGGTGCGATAATTTATGGAAGGGGATGAACGTTCCCTGTCTCGGGTGGATTTCCGATAAGCCCAGTAGCCGAAGCGGTCGGCGTTGGCAAGCGTGTCGTATATTTGAACTAATGCGAATCTCACTGAACTGGCTTTCCGACTACATCAGGATCCCATTTACTCCGGACGAACTTGCGGAGCGATTGACGATGCTTGGCCTCGAAATTGACGCCATCGAGCGCCCGGGGGAGCGGATGGATAAGGTTGTGGTCGGGGAAGTTGTCGAACTTACCCCGCATCCAAACGCGGATAAGCTACGGCTGGCACGGGTTTCAGTGGGCGCCGAAACCCCGCTTAGGATCGTCTGTGGGGCGCCAAATGTGGCTGTGGGACAAAAAGTACCAGTGGCACTGATCGGCGCAGATCTGGGTGAAGGCTTCATAATTAAGAAGTCGAAAATCAGGGGCGAGACGAGCGAGGGGATGATATGTTCTGAGCGGGAGCTGGGCATTTCAGAGAAGCACGAAGGAATTTGGGTGTTGCCACGGGAGCTTGCTGTCGGAAGCAACCTCGCAGTTGCCCTGGGCTTGAATGATACCGTTTTCGAAATCGGTATCACTCCAAATCGAGCTGACTGCCTTAGCCATATTGGTATTGCGCGAGAAGTAAGAGCGATCACTGGCGAGAAACTCACACTTCCGGCACCAACGATCGCAAATATTGGTGGGGCGCTCGCGAATGAAGTCCGAATCTCACTTCCGCAACCGGATCTTTGCCCGAGGTATGTCGCGAAGATGATAAGAGGTGTGACGGTGAGGCCGTCCCCGGAATGGCTTCAGCGGAGACTGGAGGCCGTGGGGCTCCGGCCGAGAAACAATGTTGTGGATGTGACGAACTTCGTGTTAATGGAGTGTGGTCATCCGCTGCACGCATTTGACTTCGATACGGTCGAGAAGGGGGAGATCGTAGTCCGGACTGCTGCTGGCTTTGCAACGGAGTATGTTACCCTTGACGGCAAAACGCGAAAGCTTCCCTCGGATGCACTCCTTATTACAGACGGCAAGAAACCGCTTGGCATTGCTGGGATAATGGGTGGAGAGAATTCGGAGATTCGAGACACTACCACCAATGTTTTGATCGAGTCCGCCTATTTCAATCCAAGCTCTATTCGCAGGACCGCTAAACAAATGGGGCTCTCGACCGATGCATCATACCGCTTTGAGCGCGGTACGAACTTTGATGTGTTGATGGGAGCCGCTGAGCGGGCGGCACATATGATAGTTGAATTGGGCGGCGGGGAGATCGTCGAAGGCTTGATTGACAAGTATCCGACTGCTCTAGTGCACAAGGAGTTCAAATTTCGCCCATCGAGGGCCGATCTATTATTGGGATTCGCTGTCCCCCGCCAGCGAATGCAGGAGGTCTTTGCTCGTCTCGATATTGAGTTAGAGCAGATGAACGAGGACTTATGGGAATTGCATATCCCATCATACCGTGTTGACCTAGAGCGCGAAGAGGATGCAATCGAAGAAATTGCCCGCGTTGTGGGATACGACCAAATTCCGATCAGCACGTTCGAGCGCGCGCCACTTACGGGGCTTCGCGACCCCCTGAAACGAAAGGAGTTCGATGAGATTCTCCGTTCGACGTTGCTTGCCCTTGGCGCCATCGAATGCGTATCGGTCCCGCTTGTCAGTGCAAAGGATGCAAAGAATTTCCATGAGCATCCCGTCGAGCTGATCAATCCACTGAACGAAGAGAAGGACAGGATGCGCAGTAGCATCGCTATCAACTTGCTGGACGCAGCAAGACATAATCAGCGATTTGGAGCACAAGGCCAGCGCCTCTTTGAGACTGGAAATGTCTTCCACTATTCAAGCAGCCCAGAGGCACTTGGAAATGTTAAGCAGGGGGCAGAGCTTGGGGTATTGATAACTGGAGTTCAGGAGCCCAAGACCGCGTATAATGCCACCTCGATAGGAGCCGACATTCAGATGATGAAAGGCCTCACGGAAGCTTTGGCCGCACGAGCGGGAATTGGTCCTCTCCGGTACGAGGTATCAAGTGAACGCTATTTGGAGCCGAATGAGAGCTTGGGTGTCTGCGCTGGGGAGATACGGATCGGAAACATCGGGAGGCTCTCTGCGGCGGTATCCAAAGAGTACGACCTTCGTCAGAATGCCTGGATCGGACTCTTTGATTATGAACTACTTTTTCAACTTGCTCGTAACGCTCGGCTTAAGCCAAAGCAAGTGAATCCTCTGCCGAAGTATCCATCGGTTGAACGCGACATCGCGCTCGTCCTTAAATCAGACGTTACAGCGAGAAGTGTGGAAGAGTGTATTCATTCTGCGAGCCCCAGTAAGCTACTCCAAAGCGTTCGCTTATTCGACGAATTTCGCTCCCCGGAAATGAAGACGATGGGGGAGAGGAGTCTTGCACTCAATCTAGTCTTTCGCTCGGAAGATCGGACCTTGGAAGAACGCGAGGTGGACGACCTTATCTTTTTAATAATAAAGCGGTTAGAGTCCGAACTTCACGCGCGCCTTCGCGTTTAGAAGAGCGCAAAGCTTCCTGAAATTTCCAACTTTCCGAGGAATGACACCTGCTGAATCGAGAGAGATCACCTTGTCCCTGAGCCGCGAGCGTTTGGCTCGAGCTATCACGAAATTCGAACGCGTTTCGCGGGATGCCGTCGAGACCATATCTGGGCTTCGTCAGGAGAAGCTCGGGCTGGAAAAGCGCCTATCAGATCTGAGCAAACTCTTTGACCAGGAGCGCTCGAATTTTGAGCAGAGAGTGGCGCTTCTTTCTAGCTCCAAGTCAGAGGCAGAAGAGCGTGTTAAAGCTTTTCAAGAACTTACTGCTCGCCTAAATGATCAGGATCGCCTGATGAATGAGCAGTTGAGCATGATTAGCCAATTAGAAGAAGAACTGGCGAATAGGGCGGGACAATTGCGGGACCGAGTAGAATTGGAAGCTGCTTGGAAGAACGAGATGGAGGAGTGGCGCTCTAGAGTAACTCAGTTGGAGAGCCATTTGGAGGCTACCGAAGCCGAGCGGGATGCGCTTGTGGCCGATCGGTCTAAGCGGGAGAGCGAGGACGCGCGATTTGCCCTGAAGTTGACATCAGAAGAGCGTGACCTTGCAGCTACCGCAATCGATGCGGTGTTGGATCAACTCGGCGTGATGGAGTCCCGGATCGTAGCTGGTGTAGAGAATAATTGAACAATTAAGCAATGGCACAAACAGTAAAAGTAAGTATTCTCGGGGCTGAGTATCCCTTGCGCTCGAATGATGAAGTACTTACTCTGCAGCTTGCTGCCGACGTGGATTCCCAACTTCGGGAGTTTCAGGCCAAGCTGCCCGCACAATCCACGACCACCCTCGCCGTACTGACGGCACTGAACTTTGCAGAGCAGGAAGCTCATGCGCTTGAGAACGAACGCAGGGAGGTCGACCGCGTGGCGCATGAGATAGAGACTGTGACCCTGGCCCTCGAAAAGGCATTGGAATCAGAGTGAGAATTAGTACCTCAGAAGGTAATCATTTCATTTGCCGAAACTCGCACACCTAGGAGAAAGTACTCCGTCGAGCGAGGGATCGGTGTCTGCCCATCGTCTTGCCAGCGCTCTGAGCCAAGATAGAACTGGATTCGGCTGGCGCGACCTTCATAAGAGTATCCTAATTCTCCATGGTAATCCGTGACCAGTTTCGAGACGGATCCGAACCGATTGAGAAAACCTGAATTCGGGCTGAAGGCAGAAAAATTCGAATTCACCATCAAATAAACGGAGCTACGCTCCCATTCTGCAATCTTCGAGCAAATCGACTCACCAAACGACCACGCGAGATGGTTGAACTCCGTGCCGATGCCAGAGTCAGAAAAGGGGAGCCGATAGTCTTCCCGAATGAGATAGGCGTCGCTGTGCAGCCACGCTCGTGTCGGGACATGCATTCCAAGCAGCGTCGGAGAGTTCCAGATGGCTTTGGCGGAGAGAGAGCAGTAAATGAGTGTTCTACCACCAAAGACGTCACTGTACTGGCCGGGATCACCGTTGTCAATGTCATGACGGCAGCGGTAGATGGTGCCGAGTTGCCAATCGAAGCGATCACTCTCATGAACGGCGTATACCAGCCCCTCCTCCCACATCGCTCCGTGGGGGTTAAAGGTGATGTCGTTGTGCGTGTCGGCGATGAGTTCCATTCCAGCGAAACCAAACAGGGATTTGTCGCCGCCGTAACGCGCAAATTCAAACGCCGCACCCGTTGTGATGGACCATCCCCATCGGTCGCTGTCGCTGCCAAAGCCGCGCTGGACCTGGGCCCAATAGCCATCGTGATCGAAAATGGAAGTGGTATCGGCCTTGCCGAACCATTTTGGATGCAATAGGAAGCCGCGAGTGGGGAAAATCGGGCCCGCGAAGGAAACCGAGGACCAACAAGTGAACAGCAGGATGAAGAGGAATTTTCTGAACATTCTTGGGTATCCGTTTGTATAACGCTCAATCGCGTGAATTCCGATTATGAACAGAAGGCCAGATGCAAAGTGCCCTTAGAGAAAAGTCGTATTTTTGCACTCTAGGCTTCCCATCAAACGTTGGAACACTTGGACATTAGGGGTCCGGTTAAACCACATTAGATCAATCAAGAATTAATGAGCGTATTAGTCAATAAGAATACACGCCTTGTGGTACAGGGCATCACTGGCAGCGAAGGCGCTTTTCACACCGGGCAAATGCGCGAATACGGCACAAACGTCGTCGCGGGCGTTACTCCCGGCAAGGGCGGGACAATGCATGAAGGCGTGCCTGTGTTCAACACGGTTGCCGACGCCGTCCGCGAGACGGGCGCAAATGCCTCCTGTATCTTTGTGCCCCCTCCCTTCGCGGCAGATGCGATTTTAGAGGCGATCGACAGCGAGATTCCGCTTGTTGTCTGCATCACCGAAGGCATTCCGGTCAAGGATATGATCTCGGTTTATGCCAAGGTCAAGCGTTCGAAAACGGTGCTGATCGGACCGAACTGCCCCGGCGTTATCACTCCCGGCGAGGCGAAGATCGGCATCATGCCGGGATTCATCCACATGCCGGGTCGTGTGGGTATTATATCTCGCTCCGGTACGCTCACGTATGAGGCCGTGAAGCAGCTTACGGATGAGGGTCTCGGACAATCCACCGCAATTGGTATTGGCGGCGATCCGATCATCGGTACGAAGTTCATCGACGCCATCAAGCTGTTCGCGGATGATGCGGATACCGATGCCGTCATCATGATCGGCGAGATCGGCGGCACCGCCGAGGAAGAAGCCGCAAACTGGATCGGTAAGAACTTCAAGAAGCCGGTTGTCGGCTTCATCGCTGGCCGCACGGCTCCTCCCGGACGCCGAATGGGTCATGCTGGTGCGATCATCTCCGGCGGCAAGGGCACAGCCGATGAGAAGATGAAGACGATGGTGGAGAACGGAATTATGGTTGTGGATTCGCCTGCGCTGTTGGGCGAGACTGTCCGCAAAGCACTCGGCAAGTAATGGCAGCGCACACGCACGGTGAGGGCTTCCTGAAGATCGTGAACGCGTCGAAGGCACGCGTTCGCGAGACGGATATTGCCGGTGCGGATGCGCGGATAGCCGCGAATCCATCTGCAATTCTCGTTGACGTTCGGGAGGACGACGAATTCCGCACTGAGCATGTGAAGGGCGCGACGCACATCGGCAAGGGCGTCATAGAGCGGGACATCGAGAAGCTCGTCCCGGAAAAAGCCACCGAGCTCCTGCTCTATTGCGGCGGCGGCTTCCGCTCCGCTCTCGCTGCCGATGCATTGCAGCAGATGGGCTACACGAATGTCGTTTCCGTCGATGGCGGATTCAAGGCGTTCAAGGCATCGGGCAAAGAAATGGAAAGCGGCGACTGACGTGCTTTTAGCCGCCCTACTCGCCTCCGCTGCACTGCAACTGAGTCCGATAGACTCTCACCGCGTTGCAGCGATTGATACCCCCGCATACTGGTCCCCTGTGTATCGTGATTCTGTCGCGAAGTATGCAGGCCGATTGGCGACCTATCAGGCAGAGCTATACAGCTATGATATGGGAATGTCGGCAGCGATGTTGCCGGTTGCGGGAGAGGCCTATGTCAACAGGCCAATTACAGGTATCGCATTTTCGGTCGCCAGATTGGGGAGCTTATCCGCTTCGGTGGTCGGTGCCGTCCGACTAATAAAGGGCAGCCCCAATACACCACTGGATATTGGTCTGCTGGCCGGAGGACTGGTCGGTGTCGTGCTCCTGAAGTGGTGGGAGATTTCGGATGTGATGCACAGCATATCCAGAATCAATGAGGATCTTGTTCGGAAATGGCGGATTGCAACGGCGGATGTGGAGCCGGGGTCGATTCGCTACCCTACTCGGGGAATGAGTAACGAGTAACGGGTAACGAGTTGGGGAAAGATTGCGTTAGGGCCGCTCGAATTGTACGAAAGTTACCGTCACAAATCACTCGTTACTCGTTACCCATCACCCGTTACTACCCATGATCGAAAGAACACTTTGCATTCTCAAGCCTGACGCCGTTAGCGCGGGCAATACCGGCAATATCATCGCGCACATCCAGAAGGAAGGCTTTCGCATTCTTGGTCTGAAGATGGTCGCGCTCTCTGGCAAGGCTGCCAGCAAGTTTTACGAGGTCCACAAAGAGCGCCCATTTTATGCCGGTCTGGTAGAGTTCATGTCCAGTGGCGCCTGTGTGCCGATCGCTCTCGAAAAGGAGAATGCGATTGCCGAGTGGCGCCGCGTCATCGGCTCCACTGACCCCGCCGAAGCCGCCGACGGCACCATCCGTAAGCTCTACGCCAAGAACAAAGGCGAGAACGCCGTTCACGGCTCTGACTCCGTAGAAAATGGTTTAAGGGAGATTGCTTTCTTCTTTACTGAAGCTGAGTTAGCGGATCTCGCGTAAGCTATCTGCGTCGTATCTTCGAGAACTCCCGATCAATGTGAACTGGGTGGTATACTCAGTTCACTTCACAGATGCTAAAACGGCTTCGTCGGCTTACCCAGGAAGTCCTCCACAAAAATCCGTGGTGGGAATACCGACACGACCGTTATCTGCATCCTGATGACTCAGAAGGCGAGTTTTTCTACATTCACACGCCGGGAGCAGTTTTCGTTATTCCCGAGCTACCGGATGGCCGCGTGCTGATGCTCCGGCAATTCCGGTATTTGAATCAGCGGATATCGTTGGAGTTTGTCGGCGGGGGACTGAAGGCCGAATTGACGCACGAGCAAGCGGCGCGGGAGGAACTCCTGGAAGAGGGTGGATATGAAGCCGCAGAACTGATCCCTCTTGGTTGGTTCAACCCCATGAATGGTGCAAGCGACGAGGAATGCCACGTCTTTGTTGCGCGCGGACTCACTCCAGCAATCTCTAAACCAGAAATAAGTGAAGAATTTGAGCCAGTCGCTGTTACCTTTGAAGAACTCAGTGGTCTAATACAGCAGGGAGAGATATGGGACGGAATGACACTTGCGGCTTTCAGCCTCTACTGCTTCGGAACGGACCTCTCTAAATCACGTTGATAAAGCCGCTGAACAAAAAATATGCGCCAGGTCAAAATTACAGTCGTATTCTTACTATTAGGATTCGCAGCTTCCGCTCACGGGCAGAAGCAGGCGGGAGGGAAGCCGGATTTCCGCTTGCATTTTCACGAGGGTGATGTACGTCGTGTGCAACTAACGGAGATACTTCGACTGATGATGCACTTTCCTCAGGTCGAGGCCGGAGATGCCAAGCCGAGCGTCCGAACCTCGAATTATTCGTTTACGGAGACCGTCGAGAAGCTCCTGCCCGATGGCTCAGCTATTATCGGTGCTTCGCTAGACTCGTTTACTACGACTATTACTATCGGCGAAGGCAAGGATGCGGAAGATTTCTTCCATTTTAACTCGGCGGTTGACTGGGATATTCAACACACGTTCCACGACATAAAGACGCTCCCTCGTGCCCAGTTTCTTGGACAAACCATCCGATTTACGATGCGACCTGATGGGACCGTACATGATTTTCAGAATCTTAGCGCTTTCCATGATAATGCTGTCGGTAAGGGGTATGACTACGATGTAGTCCACGCGATGCTTTCTCTGTCAGACTCCTTACGGGTTGGACAGATGCTGGAATTAGGGGCAGGCGGGCTCGCTGGACTCGAAGGAACGTACAGATCTTCTTCCACCGCTACAGAAATTTCCATTTTGCGAGAAGTTCACTCCAGACTAAAGGACAACCATACTCTGGTGCTTCGCGCTAAATATTCCAATCCTCCTGCTAGGATTGAATATTTGGAGGGGATCGCGACTCCAATGGGGATAATGAAGTTTGAAGGGGGTGGCTCCGGAGAGCTAACTTTTAAGGATGGGTTCATCGCCAACTCACGCTACTGTGACACTGCCAACGTTGTGCTCGCAGTGGATGTTGATACCGTGCCTGAAGAAATCACACGCGTCGTAACGACGGAGGTCAGCTCCGTTCCGGTGCTTCGGGGAAATAAGATCACGGTGAAAGAAATTGAGAGCCACCGAGGCATCGTGAAAAGACCCCCCGAGAATGAGCCAGACATCATCCTCGACCCCGCAACTGGAAAGTTTGTCCGGCCATCGAAACGTAACGCTCTGCCAACTAGCGGGCAGGATTCGACAGTTAAGTCGCAGCCGATGCCCGATCCTAAATAGAAAATTTTTTATTCATCCAAAGCATACTCGTTTGACTACTCATCGCATTTTCCTCAGCCTTGTACTGACAAGTTCACTCCTGTTTGCCCAATGCGGCAAGAAAGACGCCGCCCCAGAACACGCGGGTGGGAAGGCCGTCGTCGACACGAACCAGAAAGCAGAACTGGTCAAGATAGCAGACGCCAATCATCACCTGTTCTTTCATCCGGTGGTAGGTACCATTGGCAGATATCACATCGTTGATCGGATGACCCGGACGTTTAGTGATCAAATGCCTGACGGTAAGATCACCAAGCAGACCGTGACGAACACAACCGATTTCTATGTACGCCAAACGGTGAAATCGGTCGGGAAGGACAGTAGCGTTGAACTCACCTACCGGGTTGATTCTATTGAATTGCGCTCAGAGCGCGACACGATGAAGGTTCACTATTCTAGCGGCAAGGCCGCTGACCGGAAGGATGACCGTTTTCATGAATTCAATCTCTTGCTCGGCAAGGAGTTTTCGATTTCTACAAATAAATATGGCGATCCCGACAGCATTACCGATTCTAAGAACGTAGAAAGCGCTCTCTTAGCGAGCGCTCCAGACACGATTCGTACGAAGCCTGAAGTGAAAGCCAAGGCCACACAGTTGGCGAAGGAGTTGATCGGTCAGGTTATCAATTCCTACGTGATGCACATACTTGCGCATAGTCCCACAAGGGCGCTTGTGAAGGACACCACATGGCACAATGTCTCAGAAGTTAACCTCGAAGTCGCCCGCGGCCTGAGCTTCCCAGTTACCGTTGATGCCTCCGAAACAGTTCACGGATTGGAAAAGCGTGGGGACAAAGTTCTTGCCGTGCTGGAAGACCATACCTCTAGCACACCGAAGCAAACAGTCATCGACGAAGGAGAGGCGAAAGCTACCGTCAACAACTTCGCGGCGAGTTCTCGAAGTGTTACTCGCATCGAGGATGCGACAGGTTTACTCGTCCATCGAACCACGGAGGAGAAACGAAGCTTTACGTTCTTGATCGAAAGCAAGCAGCACCCATCTGAGAAGCGACTGATCTCGCAAGATGGCTCCGAGACGATGACCGCCGAATTGATTGAATAGTTTGTCCAGGGTTAATTATTTTACCCCGATACTACAAACAACGGAATTCCTAGCTTGCATTGGAGGTTCGTACCATAGAGACGCGCTTGGTTGGAAAGCTTTCCTTTTGTGTTAGGATCGTTTCCCCCCTCACCTGGCGTGCTTCGATCGTGACTACTCCAATATAAACGAAAGCCAGACCACCGTCCGTACATGTCGAACGATTCCGAGGAAACCCGCTCCAGAGGCCGAACGGAGAAAGGGTCAAAGGCTCCGAAGAAAATTGTTTTCGATGATTTCCAAATTACCCGATCCGAGCAGACCGCTCAGGTTGAGGAGGAGCGGCGTGTTTGGAAAGAACGAGAGGAGCGCGTGGAACAGCAGAAATCAGGGCTGTTCCGCTTCGCGGTACCCCGAATTAAATCGTTGAAGGATGAGATGCTTGGAGTGCAGAATAAATTGCCCTTCCTTCGCCGTAACCAACGGGATGAAGTAGCCAGACCAGAACAATTAAATGAGAGTATCGTGAGCGGTTCGCAGGAGCCATTCTTTGCGGAGCACGAAAGATCTGTCGTAAGAGTAAGTCGAGCCACACCATCCGCAGAACCACGAGCAACCACTGCCCCGGCTGCGTCTGGGTTGCGCGAACAACAGGAAATGCGGAAGGAAGTTATGCAAGGCGCGGGCTCTGCTGACCCCGCTCACGTTAAAACCCACATTGAAGATCCAATCGGTACTTCTGCCGAAGATGATTTCGTCGACGAGGTCTCGGAGGAGGAGGAGAATTTTGTGGAAGAACCATTCGCGGAAGAAGAAGAGGATTTTGAAGAGGCAGACGATTCTGAGGTTGCCTTTGAATTGGAAACTGATTTCTCGGTTGAGTCATCAATAGACGCAGTTAGCCGCGAGCCAGCGGTGGATTTTCAGATGGATGCTGAGGAAGTCGCACCCGAGATTGTCGAGCAGTTCGAACAACCGGAGTTTGAGATACCTCTTGAGCCCAAAATTGAACCAACGCACAAAGCCTTCTTGGATTCTCTTCGCTCATTTGATTCCGTGCCCCGTCGCGCTCACGAAGCCAGAGATCCGCGTGCCGACTTTGTAGTATTACTTGGTGAACTGCTCGACATCCTTCGTGAGCAGGTCGATGCCACGAGTGCGATGTTCTTCTGGGTCAATTCAAAGCGCCAGCAGTTAGTGCTGGAGTCGGCGGCGCTTGACGACCGCGCATACCAATTCCTGGCCTCTGACAAACGCTTTCCGATCGAGTTGGACGCGGTGAGTCGTATCGTTAATCGTCGTAAGCCGGAGTTGCTTTCTTCCATTCCAGCACAGGCGGAGCTCGACCTCATACCCTATTATCGGGAGGCATTTGGCATCGCTTCGTTTGCCGGGATGCCAGTACTCTTCGGTGATGGGATTGTCGCTGTCCTGACGGTAGATTCGGAGGTAGAAGAGAACTTCACCGCGGAGACCCTTCGGATACTGACGAATCACTCGAAGCTCATCTCTGGCCTCATCCGCTCCTACATTGAGCAGTACGATTTGCTGTCCTCGGCGCGGACGCTGGATGCCGCGCGAAAGTTGCACCAAATAGTGAGCCCGGATTCCTCGGTTCGCTTGCGGGATCAGCGCAAGAATCCAGACTATGTCCTACGAGCGCTTACGGAGGCCGCTGGTGAGATCATTGATTGGGATTGGCTTGCCGCTACGTCGTTCGATGAAACTCGCCGGCAGTGGTCTATCTCAAGTCTTCAATCGAAGCGTGGCGGTGCCTACGTACCCCCAATGACCGCGATATCGCTAACAGAGAGCTTCGTGGGAAAATGTCTGCAGAGCGGGAAGAGTATGCGGCACGATGCACTCGGAGCCCAGAGTATTCGCTTTAATATCGAAGAAGATCGCTCATCCGCTGTCGGGCATTCCTTTCTCGTGATCCCGATTCGAACAACCAATAAGAACTATGGCGCTCTCGCCATCGAGCACTCAGACAAGGCGCGCTATACGGACGCGGACGTAGAAACTCTGGAGCACCTGGCACGAAGTGCCGCCGCTGCTCTTGAGATCATTGCGCTCAGCGAAATTGTGGGTGAGAGATCCATGACAGACCTGTTGACAAACACGTTCAACAAACGAGGTCTCGTAATGCGCGCGAAGGAAGAGCTTACCCGAGCAATGGAATTTGATGAACCGCTTACATTCGTCTTATTCGAGATCGATGGTGCCTCCGAGTTTGCGTCCCGTTTTTCTCAGGAGGATTCTGATACCATCGTGCTGGCACTAACGCGATTGCTGCGATTTAGCGGAAGAACCTTCGATGTGATCGCCCGAACTGGCGATTTCACCTTTGCTGTCATGCTCATCAGGATGACTGATGAGGAAGCCTACCTGTGGAGCGAGAAGATGCGGAAGATGATCGTGAGCGAAGTGATTGCGATCGGGAAGCGGAGCTTTTCGGTAACCGTCTCGATCGGAGTGTCTGGCGCAAGAAGGGATGGCACAGTGGATGAGTTGATCGCTGGGGCAGAGTTGGCACTGGAGCGGGCCCGTGAGGTCGGTGGCAACAATGTGATCGTGTACTGAAAACGCCCTTGCCCGTTCCGACAATATACGACATTTTCAATCGAAATCCAAATGTTCTTCGGAACGAACGAAAATTTCGGGTCGTTCATGGAACGTACTTCGGATAAAACTGGCCCAATTAACTCAATAACGGAGATAACGAGCCTTAATATTCGAGCCTGACAGTACGGCGTGTTCTGTTCATGAGACCTCGAAATGGAATGGAATTGTCGCAGTCGCCTCGTTGGAACGAGAGGATCATTCCTCGGATACGGAGAACGTAACTCAAAATCCTGTTGATGCCGGCTCCAAAACTGTCATTACCGCTTGACGCAGATCTCTGGGCTTCCGGGCAGCTTGGAATTCTTATTGTCGAAAGCTCACTGGAGTCGCCGGTACTCGAAAACGTCTTCGCGGCCGCGCGCACATTGGTTGCACCCGCAGGCTTGAATCAGAATTTCCGACCAATATTGTCACGGACTCACTAAAGACCACGCATGAGAATCTCGAAACAATACACGAACCGTGAGAGTCAGTCTTTAGACATGTACCTCCAGGAGATCGGCAAGGTGGACCTTCTCAACTCAGAGATGGAGATCACTCTCGCCAAGAAGATCAAAGAGGAGGGGCTTGGATCCCAGAGAGCGCTCGAGATACTCGTGAAGGCGAATTTGCGTTTTGTCGTCTCCGTCGCAAAGCAATATCAAAACCAGGGACTCTCACTGGGAGACCTGATCAATGAAGGGAATCTTGGCCTGATCAAAGCAGCACGTAGGTTTGATGAAACACGAGGTTTTAAGTTCATTTCCTACGCCGTCTGGTGGATCCGTCAGTCCATTTTGCAGGCACTTGCCGAACAGTCGCGTATCGTCCGTCTCCCGCTTAATAGGGTCGGTGCGCTGAATAAGATTTCAAAGAAATTCTCTCAGTTGGAGCAGGAGTTCGAGCGCGAGCCAACGGCCTCAGAGCTTGCTGACAAGCTTGACATGACCACCTCCGAGGTTTCGGAGACACTCAAGATTTCGGGACGCCACCTTTCGGTGGATCAGCCGTTCTCTGTCGGTGAAGATAACAGACTTCTCGACGTACTCCAAGACTTAGCTCAGACCCCGCCAGATTCGGTACTCATGAGCGATTCGCTTAAGGTTGAAGTTCAGCGTGCGCTGACAGCGTTATCCACTCGGGAGCGCGAGGTCATCGAACTGTACTACGGCCTCAATGACGTTCACCCGCTCACACTCGAAGAAATCGGCGAGAAGTTCGCCCTGACGCGTGAACGCGTCCGTCAGATAAAAGAAAAGGCCATCCGACGTTTGCGCCACACGCCGAAGACACGCCCGTTGCAGGGATACCTGGGCTAGAATCGTAAAGCGAATGTCTTTGCTGGCCGTCTTGCGGTTCCGAGACTGTGCGCCGGCGCCGCTTCACAGCAGTAGAAACTCCTTCAAGTCCCTGATTGCATAATCCGGCTTCAGATCCAAGAGGCTCTCGCCACCAAAACCATAGAGTGCGGCCACTGTGCGCGTTCCAGAATTCTTGCCGGCCAAAATGTCCGCGGCTGTGTCACCGACCATTACGGCATCTGCGGTAGAAATCCCCATCGCGGCAAGCCCTTTCAGTATCGGTTCAGGATCTGGCTTGTGACGGACAACATCTTCTGCTGATATGACTACATCAAAAAAGTGAGCAATCCCAGTTGTCTCAAGTGACCGAATGGAAGTTCGCAGCGACCGGGTTGTGATCGCACCAATTTTCAATTTACGATTCTTTAGCTCTTCGAGCACCTCAAGGGTTGCCGGAAAGAGCGACGCAAGGTGAAGGTTGTTCGTCTGAAAATTCCTGTGGGTCTCTGCGAGCGCCGCGGGATCGTGCTTGGGTGCCATCGTCCCGTAGACCTCTTCAAGAGGGCCTCCCATCAGCTGCGAGATGTCCCTTCGAGAAAGGGCGTCAATGGCGTGAACTTCGAATGCATGTTCGAAGGCGCCGTAAATGAAGTCGAAGGTATTTAGCAGGGTACCGTCGATGTCAAAAAGTACGGCATCTACGCTTGTTAGCAACGGAAGTGGCTTCCTTTCGGTCGAAGAGATTTGCATTGGTAGGGGGTTTCTGGCAGGCGATAGGATCTTGAATTAGCCTTGTAGAAGGCGGCGTCAATATTGCTTCGTATCTTTGCACCATGACATTTATCGAAAAAACCAAACACGCCCAGAGGCAGAACCAATCGTTACTCTGTGTCGGACTTGATACAGATTGGCGAACACTGCCGGAAATTCTAAAATCTGAATCCAATCCGGTCCTTACTTTCAACAAAGCGATCATTGATGCTACAAGCGATCTGGCTTGCTGCTACAAGCTGCAAATGGCCTATTACGAAGCCAATGGTGAGCTGGGATTGCAGGCCGCGCACGGCACCCTGGAACACATCCCGACCCAGGTACTGACAATTGGCGACGTTAAGCGAGGGGATATTGGGGCAACGAGTGAACTGTATAGTTACGCGTACCAAGAGATGCTTCCGTTCGATGCTATTACGATCAACCCGTTGATGGGGTATGATGCCGTTGAGCCATTCCTTCGACGTGAGGATCGGGGAGTCTTCATACTGGGACTCACTTCGAATCCTGGCGCTCGCGACTTCGAATATCTAGAGTTAACCAACGGGAAGCGGCTTTATGAAGAAATAACCGACCGTGCCCGCGAGTGGAATGCCTCCAAAAGGAATCTGGGGATCGTAGTTGGGGCCACGAAGCCTGAGGAGTTGCGGGAGTTACGCCGGCGAGCACCGGAGTTACCCTTCCTCATTCCTGGTGTTGGGGCGCAAGGGGGATCACTCGAGGAGGTCCTCGCAGCAAATGGGGATGGGGTTGCACTAATCAACATAAGTCGAGGCATTGCTGGTGCTTCGAAGAATTCAGATTTCGCAGAGGCCGCAAGAGCATCGGCATTGAAGTATGTCGAGCAGATGCGCCAATTAAGCCGAATTCCATCGTGATACCGGAGCACCTTCTCCAGGAGATTTGGAAAGACCCTGGCAGCTTTCTGATGAATCCGCTAACCTTGTCGGATGGATCCAGGGTTGAGGTTCTCCAATCTGGTGTGGATAACACCCACCGTGGAGGTCCGGATTTTCTTGGTGCGCGGATAGCGATCGATAATGTGGCCGTGAGTGGGGACGTCGAGATTCATAGATCACCCGAATTGTGGCATGTACACCAACACGGAGGTGACGCACGCTACTCGAACGTGATTCTTCACGTTGTACTTGAGGCAGAAGGTGGTGAAGCGGAGCATCCGGCTCCTCCAATTCCGACGCTGGTTCTTCGCGACAACCTTGTATTTGATCGACGAGACTTGTGGGAGGCACTGTTCAGGCGACTATATGATCGCTCGCCAGAACTTCCATGTTTTCCACTCAATCTCCAGGTACCGATGCGCTTCAAACACAAGGTTCTGGAGAAATTTGGTGAAGCGCGACTCGACGAGCTTATTGACCGCGTTTCGGTTCAGAATGGCGATGTCGTCACGGAAGCCCAACTGCTTGAGAGGACATACCAGCTCACGATGGACGCTCTGGGCTATGCACAGAACAGGATTCCCTTTCGCGAACTCTCCGCACTACTACCGCTTGAACGATTACGGTTTGTGCGGAAGATGCTCGCCGGGAGCCGTCACGCTTTCGAGGCACTTTATTTCGGTATTGCCGGCCTAATACCAAAGCCTTCCTTAGACTTCGATTCCGAAACAAATGAATACATTCTGGAACTCTCCGCAAATTGGAGTGCTCTACAAGTCTCTCTTCCTTTTCCGGAAGTACTCGCTGAATCCGATTGGGCATTTTTTCGAATAAGGCCTGCAAACACTCCGTATCGTCGTCTCGCTTTGGCGGCGCTCCTCGCCGCGAAGTACTTCTCGCGCGAGGATTGGAACTTCCGTGATGACTTCTTTCATGTCGGACCGGTGACGGAAATGGGGGACAGTCCGTTTTGGGAGTACGGAAGTTCGTTCTCATCACGGCTTGATTCGCCTCAGATTCTCCTAGGAGATGAACGCAGGTCGGCGTTCTGGTTGAATGTAGTGCTGCCTGCACGCATCGCGAGATTGAGATTGACCGGGGGTGAAGGATCGGCAAAATCCCTTGAGGCGGAATTGAGAAAATCATGGGGAGATACACGGACCCAGGCGAGTGCAAAATACTTAAAAACGATAAGTGAGGAACTTCTGGAATCGGAAAGCGTTAAGAGCGTGCGCTCAGAGCAAGGCGCTCTTTTGCTGAAGCGAAACTTCTGCGATAAAAGCCGTTGTTCTAAGTGCCCTGTCGGGTCTCGCCTAATTGAAAAAGGCTGGAATGCGCCGGGATTAGCAGATACGCGGGAGTAACTCAGTTGGTAGAGTGCAACCTTGCCAAGGTTGATGTCGCGGGTTCGAATCCCGTCTCCCGCTCTTCGTGAGACAAGAAATGATGGTGGCGTTATCGCCATCATCATTTTTTTTTGGAAATTCGTAGGCCGAGGCGAAGCCATCCACGGGCGATTATGATCCTACTTCGCTACAACGACAACTCTTCCCCCGAAAAAAGCATTTTACCGGGTTCTGGTGATTTCTTTGTTCGATAATCCTCCAATTGTTGCGTGGCTAAAGCTCCGAAGCGAGTTAAATCTGAAGTAGGGACGGTGGCGGTTTCTCCGGTGGTTTCGACTAACGGGGATGGCACGGTGTTGCGCGAGCGTGGCCTGAAGGCCACGACGACAACGTCCAACGGGGCTTCGAAGACAGCTCTGCCCTCATCAAAGCGACCAATTGTTATTCGCGGGGCTCGGCTTCACAATTTGAAGAACATTTCGCTATCTCTCGAGCGCAACAAGCTGCACGTCTTCACGGGCGTTAGTGGTTCTGGAAAATCCTCGTTGGCATTTGACACGCTCTACGCAGAGGGTCAACGGCGATATGTAGAGAGTCTTTCGGTCTATGCGCGTCAGTTTTTGGAGCGGATGCAAAAGCCGGATGTTGATTCAATTATGGGAATCAGTCCCGCGATTGCGATTGAGCAGAAGACGCTGACCCGCAACCCGCGTTCGACTGTTGGCACAACGACAGAGATTTACGATTATCTGCGGTTGCTCTTCGCGCGCGTGGGTCACACGTATTGCGTCCGCTGCGGACGTGAGGTGATGAAGGACACTCCCCAGTCTGTAATTGCATCAATCGCCAAGCGAGCGAAAGAAGGCGATAAGTTTTACATTCTCTTCCCGATGCACCGCCACGAGACGCGGAAGTTGGATGAGGAGTGGGATAATCTCCGCTCGCAAGGATTTTTCCGACTAAATCTGGTTGGCGAAGCACGCATCCTTGATCTCTCCGAAGAAAATCCGAAGCAGCTTTTGCCGGACACTCTGCGCATTGTTGTGGATCGCCTGATCTGGCGGGCCGATGACGCGGATTTCCGATCCCGCGTTGCTGATTCCATCGAAGCGGCATTCCGTGAAGGTGGTGGACGTGTGATCATCGCCTACCTAAGAGACGATGGCACGACCGAGGAAGAAAAATTCTCAGAGCTATTCGAATGCGCGAACGATGGCCTGGCATACGAGGAGCCGGAACCGCGTCTCTTCTCCTTCAACAATCCATTCGGTGCGTGCCCGGAGTGTCAGGGATTTGGTCGCGCAATTGGCATTGATCCAAATCTCGTTGTGCCGGATCAAGGACGCTCACTTCGTGCTGGCGCGATCGTCTGTTGGAGCGGACCGAAGTTCTCCGATCATTATCGCGAGTTGCTTTCGATAGCGAAGGAAGCGAAGATCGATGTTGATATTCCATTCGGTTCGCTGACCGAGCGCGAACTACAACTGGTCTGGGATGGATATGGCCGGTATGAAGGAATCAACGCGTTCTTCAACGAACTCGAGAAGGCGACGTACAAGCTGCATTATCGTGTGATGCTCTCGCGCTTCCGCGGATACACGGTTTGCCCGAAGTGTCACGGCTCACGCTTGCGTCCGGCGGCAATGAATGTGAAGGTCGGCGGGAAGACGATTCACGACATCGTGAAGATGACGACCGTCGAAGCACGGCGATATTTCGATGAGCTGAATCTCTCGGATTACGATCTCGCAATCGGCGCACGAATCTTGACAGAGCTTCGTAAGCGCAGCGGTTATCTCGATGAGGTGGGACTGACGTATATCACCCTTGATAGACTCTCGAACACGCTCTCCGGTGGTGAATCGCAGCGTATC
This sequence comes from uncultured Ignavibacteriota bacterium, assembly GCA_903900335.1. Lineage (GTDB taxonomy): Bacteria > Bacteroidota > Ignavibacteria > Palsa-1295 > Palsa-1295 > PALSA-1295. Next base: position 51,988 of record CAIUMP010000062.1, read on the forward strand.
AATCTTGCAACCTCACTCGGCAGTGCGCTTACGGGAACGCTGTATGTCCTCGACGAACCAAGCATCGGACTTCATCAGCGCGACACGGCAAAGCTGCTCAAGATATTGGAGCGCGTTCGCGATCTCGGCAACACGGTGATTGTTGTTGAGCACGATGAAGAGGTTATTCGCGCTGCGGATGATCTGGTGGATTTTGGTCCGCACGCCGGAGAGAATGGCGGAGAGATTTTGTATCAAGGCTCCGTCGCGGAGCTTGAGCAAGACACGGCGAGCAGATCGCTAACCGGGAAATACCTTCGCGATGAGATGAGCATTCCCGTACCGCTTAAGCGAAGAAGGATCGACCCTCGATATGCGATAGTAGTCAAGGGCGCAAGCGAGAATAACCTTAAGTATATCGATGTCTCCTTTCCGTTGGAGACATTCGTTGCCGTGACAGGCGTGTCGGGTTCGGGAAAATCCACGCTGGTGCATTCGATCCTATATGCGGGATCGAAGAAACTGAAAGGCGAGAGCGTTGGCGCTGTTGGCTCGCATGGCTCCATCGAAGGTGTTGACCATGTAACGAACATCGAGCTTGTCGATCAATCGCCGATTGGTCGCACACCGCGCTCCAATCCCGCGACGTATGTGAAGGTGTTCGATCTTGTTCGCGAGGCATTCAGCCGGACGGTGTATGCCAAGCAGCGTGGCTGGGCACCGGGATATTTCTCCTTCAACATTCCCGGCGGACGCTGCGAGGCATGTCAGGGAGAGGGCTTTGTAAAGGTGGAGATGCAATTCCTCGCGGATATGTATCTGCTCTGTGATTCATGCAACGGCAAGCGATATAAGCAGGAAGTAATCGACGCAACGTTAAACGGGATGAGCATCGTCGATGTGCTGGAGATGACCGTTGCGGAAGCGATAGAATTCTTCACCGAGCACGACCGAATTCGCCAACGATTGCAGGTGCTGGATGATGTCGGTCTCGGTTACATGCGATTAGGCCAACCCGCGACAACGCTCTCGGGTGGCGAAGCCCAGCGCGTGAAGCTTGCATCGCACCTCGCTGATTCAACCGAGGAACACACGCTCTTCATCTTCGATGAACCAACGACCGGTCTTCACTTCGATGATATTGCGAAGCTACTTCGAGCACTGAATGCGCTTGTTGAACGAGGTCATTCGGTGATCGTTATCGAGCACAACCTCGATGTGGTAAAAGCAGCGGATTGGGTGATCGATCTCGGGCCGGAGGCGGGCGCAGCTGGTGGGATGATCATCGCGGAGGGGACGCCGGAAAAGATTGCGGCGACGCCGAATTCGTACACAGGCCAATACCTCGCCCCATTGCTGAAGCGAGCGACATACTTATGAGCATGCATAAGATCATGCTGATCGCCGGAGAAGCGTCCGGTGATAGAATCGCAGCGAGCGCCATTCGCGCGACGAGAGCGCTTGCGGAGGAGCGGGGCAACTCAGTCTCGTTCTTCGGCATCGGAGGTGACGAGTGCGCGGCGGAGGGAGTGGAGTGTTATCACACGGCGCGGGAGATGTCGGTTGTAGGAATTGTAGAGGTCGCTCGTCGCTTCTCCTTCTTCAAAAATGTGCTTCGCGACATGGCTTCGTTGCTTGATACTCGCAGACCAGATACATTGCTGCTTATTGATTATCCCGGTTTCAACATTCGGCTGGCACGCGAGGCGAAGAAGCGGGGAATCCGGGTGGTGTACTATGTAAGTCCACAGGTGTGGGCGTGGCATGCATCTCGCATCAAGGAGTTGAAGGAAGTTGTGAGCGAGATGCTGGTGATCTTTCCGTTTGAGGAGAAGATCTACCGCGACGCGGGACTTGCGAGCACACACTTCGTCGGACATCCGCTTGTCGAACGCATCGATGCAGAGCGAGAGCGTTGGGGCAGCAAAGTTGAGTTCGCGGCACGGCATGGACTCGACGCATCGCGCGAGTGGTTGCTGGTTTTTCCGGGGAGCCGTTCGGAAGAAGTGCGAAGATTATTGCCAGCGATGACCGCCGCTGCTACGCAGTTTGCGAAACAACATGGGATGCAGGCGATAGTTGTGGAGTCTCCATCCATTGATGCAAGCGCATTTGCAGGCAATGATGCCGCGATCATCACACGCTTTCGCGACTCGAACGCCACACACGAACTGATGCACCACGCACAGCTCGGAATTCTCAAGAGCGGCACGACGACGCTCGAAGCCGCGCTGATCGCGCTTCCCGGCATCATTTGTTACAAGACGCACCCGCTCACGTTCGCGATCGGCAAACGGCTGGTTAAGCTCAAGTTCATTGGGCTTGCTAATATTGTGCTCGGGCGGAAGTTATATCCGGAGCTATTGCAAACGGATGTCAATCCAACTACGATGTGCAGCGAGCTTGAGGGGGTGTTGCGTGGCTATGATGCCTTCAGGCAATCACTCGAAGGTCTCGCCGCAACACTGCGGCAAAGTGGTGCATCTCCATCGCGGCGCGTCGCCGATATCCTTCTTGCATCGTGATTGAACGATTACTACCGATTGCGGCGACGCTCCTCTCGCGGACGCTGCGTCTGAATCGTAGTGGGCAAGAGTTGCCTGCTCGCGCGGTCGTTATGTTCTGGCATGGGAAGATGTTCGCCGGGTGGTATGCGATGAGCGAGCGGAAGCCCGTCGCGTTAGTGAGTAGCAGCAAGGATGGGAATCTGTTATCCTCGGTGCTCGCTCACTGGAAGTACAAACTCGCACGTGGCTCCAGCGGCAAGAAAGGGATGGAAGCGCTGACAGAGGCGATGGATGTTGTTCGTCGCGGCGAGGCCGATACTCTCGTTATTACTCCCGACGGCCCGCGCGGTCCGCTGCACAATTTTAAGCGCGGTGCGTTCATCGCTGCCCGAACGCTTGACATACCGTTGTATATGGTTCGCGTCCATTATCATAATCGCTTCATCTTTCAGCGAAGTTGGGATCAGTTTGAACTTCCGCTGCCATTTTCGCGCGTGTCAATAAAGATGTTTCCGATCAATCTTTCGTCATTTCCCGCAAGCGACAAAGAGGCGCAGAATCAGTGGCTTTTGCAGTTGAATGAAATAGAGTTTCAAACTGCATGGCTCGACCGGATTGAAGATGTCTGGCCTCCGAAATAACTTCATGGCGCTGCTCGACATCATCAATCCCTACGCATACATCATGCTGGCGCGCCGCTGGATGTATCGTCGTGGGTGGTTGAAATCGGAACATCCGGGTATTCCTGTCATTAGCATCGGCAATCTTTCGATGGGTGGAAGCGGGAAGTCGCCGCTCGTGATGGATGTTGCTAAGTATCTGATTGCTCAATGCGGAAAGCGGGTGGCAATTGTCTCACGCGGGTATCGACGAAGTTCGAAGGGATTCGTACTTGTAAGCGATGGAAAGACAATACTTGCTGATGTTGATTCATCCGGAGATGAGGCACAGATGTTTGCGCAGCTTGTTCCGCAGGCAATTGTGATTGTCGATGAGGATAGAGTTCGCGGTGCTAAGAGGGCGAAGGCGCTTGGTGCGGAGATCGTTGTGTTAGATGATGGCTACCAGCATCTTCGCATCCAACGTGATTTGAACATTCTGCTTGTGGACACACGCCGCGCGCTCTCACCAGTCATTCCATTCGGGCGATTCCGCGAGCCACTCTACTCGGCGGAGGACGCCGATGTTCTCGTGCTTAGTCATGCTGAGGACAAGACGCGAACGAGGCGTTGCTGGGAGCAATTAGAGCCCAATTGCAAAGCAGAGGTAATCGGATCGACACTACAAACTGTTGGAGATGCGTTAATCTCCGTTGAGAACAATTCGTCAGTCGAGCTATCCACGCTGAGAGGTCGTAGAGTAATGGCCGTAAGCTCGGTCGCATCGCCGCAGAGCCTTATCAAGATGCTGGAGGAAGCTGGAGCGGAGGTTATTTATCGCAATCTCGGCGACCACGCCGGGTACTCCCGCGCGCTTGTGGAGACGATACTCCGCGGTGCCGAAGGATCGGGAGCGGAGATGATTATTACGACCCAGAAGGATATTGTGAAGTCGCGTGAATATTTTTTGCGAGTGGAGTCGCGCATTCCCGTTTTCGTTCTTTCGCAGAAGATTGAATTCTTAAGTGGCGAGCGAAGTTTCTATGCCGCTATTGAACGTCTATTATGAAATTAACTATTGGTATTTCTTTCGTGCCCGAAGGTAAGGCCGTGTATGGCAATTACCGCAATGCAATTCAGAAAGCTGCCGCCGCTGGTGGGTACGAAGTCGAGTTCGTCGATGCATGGAGGGATCCCTCGTGCGTCGCGATGTTGGATGGCATCCTTTTTACTGGCGGCGCGGACATAGATCCGCTCCGATACGGCAAGGATAGCGAACGAAATTTGTGCGGTGATGACATTGATGTCAAGCGAGATTCGGCAGAATTTGCAATCGCAAAGGCAGCCGAGGAGAACGGACTACCAACGCTCGGGATATGTCGTGGCACACAACTCCTGAATGTGTATCACGGTGGTACGCTTGTCACCGATATTGCATCATTCGGCGGGAGAAATCATAAAAAGATCGATGGTGAGGATAATCACCATCAGGTAAACATAGCTGCGGGTTCTCACTTGCGGAAAGTTGTTGGCGAGAGCGCTGGAGAGATCAATAGCGCGCATCACCAGGCAGTAGATACGCTTGGTGAGGGGCTCGTGGCGAGTGCGCGCGCTGCCGAGGATGCTACGATTGAAGCAGTCGAGTGGGCTGATCCTACTGGCAAACCGTTCTTCCTCGCGGTGCAATGGCATCCAGAGCGGATGGATTACGAGAGCAAGTTTGCGGGACGGTTATTCGATACGTTCTTGTGGGAGGTTGCGGCGCATAAGACGCTGAAGCATCGGATGGGGAAGAAGGCGGAAGCTGCGTAGGTTACGCTTGGATTCGAATTGTCTCTACAGCTACATCGTCTCCGTAGAAACACTCGACGGCATCGCGGACATTGACCCGAAGCTCCTCAATTGTGTCGGCCTGCGTAAAGATCGATACACCGAGTGCCCGAGCATTATAGCCGCCCTCGACGGCGTCCTCGATTAAGAAAATTAGTTCGTTCATAAATCTCTCAACTTTCCGGGGTGGGTAATTGGTTCTTGCAGAACGACTTCAACAAGAAGCAAATGCCAGTCACCAGTTCCCCAACTGAATTCTTATGACCCGCGATCTCGATAACGCCTTCCGCGTTCGTCCACTCGTGCTCGATGGCGCACTTGGCACCGTCTTAGAAGGACGAGGTGTGAACACAACCGGCAAGAGCTGGACGGCGAAGGGGCTTGTGTCTAATGCTGATCTGATCTACCGGGTGCATCGCGATTACCTTTGGGAAGGCGCGGACATTGTTACGGCGAACACGTTTCGGACAAATCCGCGCGCACTCAAAGGTACAGGTCTTGATGCAGAGGCGCTGACGAAGAAGGCCGTTCGCATTGCACGAAAGGCGCGGCGCGAGAAGAATCCGCTCATTCGTGTTGCGGGATCGATTGCACCTGTTGAAGATTGCTTCTCCCCAGATTTGGTCCCACCGAGCGATGCCGGGCTCATTGAGGAGCACCGCATCATGGCGCGATGGTTGGATGAAGCTGGTGTTGATATTATTCTGATCGAGACGATGAATTCGCTTCGTGAGGCCCTGTGTGCATTAGAAGCAGCAAAGGCGGAGAGCGAGAAATATGTGTGGGTCTCTCTTGTTCCGAAGGATGGTGATTCTATGCTGGATGGTACGCCGTTAGATTATGCCATTGCGCAATTGAAGGAGGGTGGCGCTCATCTGGTCTCACTCAACTGTGCGCCGGTTAGCGTGATGAATGATGCGCTTCCACTTTTTGCGAAGGCGGCCAAGCGTGCGGGAGTGTGGTTTGGGTGTTATCCGAACGCCTCGGAAAAGAATGTGGATGGATCGTGGAATTTACTCGCATCGACGAACGAACAAATTGTTGATTGCACACTCAAGTGGATGGAAGCTGGGGCCGTGATGGTTGGCGGGTGCTGCGGTACCACACCGGATACTATTTCAGAGGTACGGGCAAAGCGCGATATCTTCGGCGTAGAGCGATGGGAGTTGGAAGAGCGGGGTGCTCCGAATCCGCTCGATCAGGATTTGCCCTTTTGAAGGATCGGCTGCGGCGATTGATGGATCGGTTGTGGTGAAGTCGGGTTCGATACGATATTATACCCTAAAGCGATCAACACGATACCTACTGTCAGGTAGATCAAATGCAGCGCCGCCACCTCGCGGAGGAAGAGGACTTCGATAATGATCCAACCCGAAAGGAGGACACCCTCTGCGATTACATACCACGGATATGCCCCGACCGACCGTAGCACCGCTACGAATGCCACAAAGCTTCCAATGCCGATCGTTGCGAACAATACGATGCCTGGAATAAGAAAATCCGGGAAAGGAGAGTACTGAAGCGCGCTAAGCGGGATTCCAAATCCGCTTCCGTCCGGGTTTGCGATCAGCGTATATCCGCCGAAGATCGCACCGATGCTGTTAAGGAAGAGAAGAGTTAACGTGAAGGCCTTTCTTGAGATCATAACTGACAAGCGATTGGTAGTCCGCACTACTTTCCAATAGTATCGCGAGAATCATGCCCTCGATCTCCGTTCCACTTTTTGAAAGATAGGCTGCTACTTGCTACCAAGCAGAAGCCGTATTAACGACAAAACCTTACGCGAGCACGAGCAAGAATCTTACGCGTGTTCGCGCGAATGGTCTAGAAAGTTTGCCGTTCGGGTTACTTTGCGAACTCAACCAATCCGATGTAGTTGCCCTCACTATCCTTGAACCATGCAGACTTGCCGACCGGTGTGTTCGCGATGCCGTTTTCGGTTTTCAGAGTTGAATAATCGTACTCCTCAAAGACGACGCCGTTCGCGCGCAAGTTACGCACTTCCGCTTCGATGTCTGGCGTCGTGAAGCCCATGACCGTGTTCTGGGCAGTGCCGGCGCTCGGGGTGGGGAAGAGCAAGAAATGCGTGCCTTCGCCAACTTCGTACATCAGGCCGCTGGGCATATCCAGGTACGGTAGCAGACCGAGCTTCTCCGCGTAGAACTTCTGCGCGCGGTCCAAATCCTTGACGGCGACTGTTGCGTGGACTCTCAATTCACTGAGCATATTTCCTCCTAGGTTAGATTGTTTGAGACGACTAGAGTGGAGTGCAAAAATAGTACAGTTTCCTCCTGGTATCGGATTTGTCGAAGTACAGCATGGTACTTCCGACTCGACTTATTAAGAGAAAATCCAATCGCGGAACCGAACGGTTACATGACAAGTTGTAACCGTTCAGTTACGCATATAGAGACTATGAGACGAGACGTATTTCAGGCTATCGCTGATCCGACACGCCGCGCCATACTGGGGCTGCTGGCAACGCACGCGCTTACTCTAAATGCAGTCGCGGAGAATTTCGATGTGTCGCGGCCCGCGATCTCGAAGCATATCAAGATCTTGTCGGAGTGTGGGCTCGTGCAAATCCGACAGGAGGGGCGCGAACGATACTGCGAGGCGAAGATGGAAAAATTGAACGAGGTCTCCGATTGGCTCGAACAATACCGCCAATTTTGGGAGGCGAAGTTCGATGCGTTGGAAGTCTATCTTGCGGAGTTGCAAGCAAAGGACAATCCGAAAGTTACTGCACACACCAACGTGAAAAAACATGGCAACAAAAAATAACACCAGCGTCGAAACAGCGCCGTGCGAAGTCATCATCCGACGCCGAATTGCCGCGCCGCGCGAGCTTGTCTTCGACGCCTTTACTGATGCCTCGCAACTGGCGAAGTGGTTCGGCCCACGAATCTTCACGGCCACCGCCGAGACCGATCCTCGCGTGGGTGGCCGCTATACGCTCGCTATGCACGGTCCCGAGAACGGCCCGCCCGAGATGCGCGGCCCGTTCCCGATAAAGGGCGAATATCGCGAAGTCGTCCGCCCCGAGCGACTCGTCTATACCAGCGACCTATCCGACCACCCGCAAAGCTGGAAGGATATGCTGAAGCGCAGCATCGCGGGCCTCGGGAGCGAGAGCTTTCTCACGTCCCTCGTCACGATTACGTTCGAAGAAGTGAACGGCGATACCAACTTGACGATCCGTAATCGATTCGAGTCCAATGCGATTCGAGATGGATACCTCAAGCTTCAGATGGGTGAAGGCTGGAGCGGAAGTCTCGATAAGCTCGAAGAGCTACTTGCGAAATGATAATCCATCGAACAATAGAACACGACGACAAAGTAACATGGCAGAAAAAAATGAAATGACCGTTGCTACCGCACCGCGAGAAGTAATCATCAGCCGAGTTATCAACGCTCCGCGCGGGCTTGTCTTCGATGCGTTCACGAAGGCGGAGCACCTCGCACGGTGGTTCGCGCCGGATGGGTTTCGATGCACTGCCGAGACCGATCCACGCGTGGGCGGCATCTACCGCATCACAATGCACGGTACCCCCGGCGATTCAAAGGGGAGCCGGGACGCGCCGCCCGAACCGTACGCGAACGAAGATCTTCCCATGTTTGGCGAATATCTTGAGTTTGCGCGTCCGGAGCGGCTCGTCTATACAAGCAACATGGAGGCGCATCCCGAAAGTTGGAAAGAGTTGATCCGCAGCAACATCGAAAATCCACACGAAGCGAATTTTCTTCTTGCGACCACGGCCATTACCTTCGACGATCTTGGTGGCAAGACCAAACTCACAATTCACGCGAAATTCGAGACCGACGCAATTAGAGATGCCTATAGTAAGACCGGCATGGAAGAGGGCTGGCGCCAAATTCTCGAACGGCTTGATACATTTCTTAAACCGGAGTCGAATAAGACGGTCGTCGTCGAACGTATATATAAGGCACCGATAGAACAGGTATGGGACGCAATCACCAATAACGATGCGATGAACCAATGGTTTTTCAAGCTTCCGGAATTCCGGCCTGAAGTTGGGTTTGAGTTTGAATTCGGGGGTGGGCCGCCGGAGCGGACCTACTTGCACAAATGCAAGGTGGTCGAGGTAATACCGCAGAAGAAGCTCGCGTATTCGTGGTGCTATGATGGATACGAGGGCAACTCGATCGTCACCATTGAGCTATCGCCGGAAGGTAATGGCACGAAGCTGCGACTGACGCACTCGGAGCTTGATACATTCGGTGTCAATAACAATCACGATTTCGATGCGCATAACTTTGCCGACGGATGGAATTCGATCATCGGCACATCACTGAAAAAGTACTTGGAGGGCTAACATGGAGTATCTTAATAAATCAGATCGCGAGATAATCATCTCGCGCCTCATTCATGCACCGCGCGAACTTGTGTTCGAAGTGTGGACCGATCGCAAGCACTTGGAAAAATGGTGGGGACCGAACGGCTTCTCCACTACGACGAAAGCATTTGATTTCAAGCCGGGCGGGAATTGGATTCACACCATGCATGGACCAGACGGCACCGACTTCCCGAATGAGATCAATTACGAATTAATCGTACCTCCAGAACGCCTGGAGTATTCGCAGGGTGGCGGAGATGATGAAGGTGTCACCGACGCACCGTTTCACGTGACGGTCACTTTTGACGATGAAGATGGCAAGACCCGGCTGACGATGAGATCGCTATTCAAGACCGCGCATCAGCGGAAGCTGGTCGTCGAGAAGTATCATGCGATCGAAGGTGGCGAGCAGCATCTTGGGCGCCTTGATGAATATGTAAAGACTTTTTCACCACGTAATTAAGAATTGTCGCAAACAAAAACGATGTCTAAAATACGAGTACACGCATTTTCACTTTCAGTCGATGGCTACGGAGCAGGCCCGAATCAGGATCTCGATAATCCGCTTGGAGTCGGCGGATTCGGGCTGCACACGTGGATATTCGAGTCCCGAGCATTCCGCGAGCATCTTGGAATGGAAGGTGGGATCACAGGAATAGACGACGACTTCACGAAGCGGGGCTTCGAGAACATCGGAGCCTGGATTCTGGGCCGCAATATGTTCGGGCCCGTCCGCGGCCCCTGGCCCGATGAAGAATGGAAAGGATGGTGGGGCAAAAACCCGCCGTATCATTGCGATGCATTCGTTCTTACACATTATGCCCGCCCTTCTTTGAAGATGGAGGGTGACACTACATTCCATTTCGTTACCGATGGCATGCATGCGGCTCTCGAACGAGCGAAAGCGGCGGCGGGCGGCAAAGATATTCGGATCGGCGGCGGCGCGGAAACGATTCGGCAGTACCTGCAGGCCGGTCTGATCGACGAGATGCATCTTGCCATTTCACCGGTGCTGCTCGGACAGGGTGAGCATCTGCTCACCAATATCGACTTACCCTCGCTTGGCTATGAGTGTACGGAACACGTTCCGACAAGTCTGACGACGCATATCGTTATCGCCAAACGTAATTCAATCACACAGAAATAATCATCATGTCTCAGAAAAACAAGCTAACCATTGTTGTCGAAACAGGCAAGCACGAAGCGATCCACACACGCGAGTTCGATGCGCCAAGGGACAAAGTCTTCAACGCGATGTTCGGAGCCGAGGCCATTCCGAAATGGTGGGGCGATGGCGCGAAGGTAGAGCAGTTCGATGCGAAGCCGGGTGGCTCCTGGGCGACGAGCTTCAAGGCCGCGAATGGATGGGATGTTCGTATGTTCGGCGTATTCCATACCGCCACAGCACCTGAACGAGCGATTCGTACGATGGAATTCATGCCCGGAAAAGTCATGCTCGAAACGACAACATTCGAAGACTTAGGTGGCAGGACAAAGATGACTCAGCAACAACTGTATCAGTCCGTTCAAGACCGCGATATGGTTGTGCAGTATGGGATGGAAGAGGGCGCTAATTCGAGCTATGATAGGCTGGAAGCGATGCTTGCCGAGAACGGGTAGGGGAGGTCGGGCTGGAAGCACCGACCTACGCGTTGTCGGGGATTCCAGCCCGTAGGTCAATTATACTTGTTCCGGTAATCAATCGGCGATAGGCCCGTGATCTTCTTAAAGGTCGTCCGAAACGCTTTCGTGTCGGTGTAGCCAACGTCGTACATCACTTCATTGACATTTTTGCGATTCGTTTCGAGGCTCTTCTTTGCAGCTTCGATCTTCACGCGCTGCATGTATTCGACGACGGTGTTCGTTGTCGCCTTCTTAAATCGGCGTTCGAATGTACGGCGGCCCATGGCGGACATCGCGGCGAGCTGTTCGATGGTGATCTTCTTGTGAAAGTTGCTTTCGATGAAGGACTGAACCTCTTTGATCGGTTCGTCGTCGTGGTTCTTCTGTCCAGAGAAGATGACGAACGGCGCTTGGCTGTCGCGCTCGATCTCGATCTCGTAGATCTTCGCGCACATGATGGCAACCTCGCGGCCAGCGTACTTGTCGATCAAGTACATGATGAGATTCCAGAACGAGTTTGCACCACCGCTGGAATAGACGCCCTTCTCATCTGTAATGACTTTTTCGGAGACGAGATTCACATTCGGGAACATCCGGCGGAATTCGTTTTGTGCGAGCCAGTGCGTTGCGCACTTCTTTCCTTCGACGAGTCCTGTGGCTGCAAGGAGGAACGCGCCGACGCATAAGCTCGCGACTTCGGCTCCGTTTTTGTATTGCTCGACGATCCAGGGGAAGAAGCCCTTGTTCGCGGCGATAACCTCATCCATGTTGCCATTGACGGCAGGGATGATGATGAGGTCGGTCTTCGCAACTTCAGCTATTGCGAAGTCCGGGCGGACAGTGAAGAGGCGGTCGTATATCTGCGGCTCCTTCGTCATGCCGACGAGCTTGACATCGAATAGTGGTGGCCTGCCGAGCTTTTCGAGGACTTCGTTCGCACGCGAGAATCCGATGAACGATCCCTCGATACAACCAAGCGAGGTTGCACCGCGAGGGACGAGGATGGAGATGCGCTTCATTGTGTGAACCATGATTTGGGTGGATTTCGGGGATTCGTGAGATTTACATTACAAATATACGACATTCTTTGTGTCGTAATCAACCCCTCACAATGCCGTTTTTACGCCTCACCTCGGCGGGTGCCGATTCCGTAATTTTGTATCGTTAAGTTTAACATGCAACAATGACACAGATTAATGCTTACATAACCTTCAACGGCAAGTGCCGCGAGGCGATGACTTTTTACCAAGAGTGCATCGGCGGCGAGCTTGAACTTCAAACGGTCGAAGGCTCGGCAATTGAAGCGCAGTGCCCGGAGGCAATGAAAGGACAGATACTTCACTCCGCTTTGACCAAGGATCCACTGCTCCTCATGGGTACTGATATGATTGGCCCTGAAGGGTACACCAAGGGGACAAACATGGCGCTGTCACTCAATTGCAGCAGCGAGGAGGAGATCAATCTATTTTTCGCGAGGCTCTCTGAGGGAGGCAGCGTCATTCATCCGTTGAGGGTGGAGTTTTGGGGCGCGACGTTCGGTGTATTTAATGACAGGTTTGGCATTCGTTGGATGCTGAACTACGATAAGAAATTGCAGGGACTTCCGTAGAAAGAACGAGAAAACTATTGCATCCGCGATTTGAAAGTAGTAACTTGCTGGTGAAGAGATGGGCACCGTGTTTCTTTGGGAAGTGCGCTCCAAACACTCGAAAGAGGAGGCTGTTCATTAAATGAACACTCAATTGAGAGAATAGGGGCACCTTTTCAAATGGAATTGTAAATCGAAAATTATGCCGAACATTTACACAGAAAGATATTTGATTCAGTAATTGAAAAGGGACAAACCATGAGATTCTTGATGATCGTAAAAGCTAATGAGGAATCGGAGGCTGGCATTATGCCGACGGAGGAGCAGCTTGCCGAGATGGGGACCTACAACGAGCAGCTCGTAAAGGCGGGCATGCTGCTCGATGGTGCCGGATTGCACGCGAGTTCGGATGGAGCGCGTGTGAAGTTTAGCGGCGGAAAGCCGACCGTGATTCCAGGTCCGTTTGGTGAGCCGGAGTCGCTTCTCGCGGGATATTGGATCATCAAAGCGGACTCGAAAGAGGAAGCGATCGAATGGGCGAAGCGCATACCATTCAAAGAGGGTGAAGTGGAACTGCGCCGATTCTTCGAGCCAGAGGATTTCGTGCAGGGGCCAGCGATGGAGCGCGAAATGGAATTATGGAAAGAATTGGAAGCGACAAGATCGTAACGATGGAAAATACCACTCAACAGGTTCCACAACGGAGGCGTCGCCCTTGGATGGTGCGGGCGCTGAGTAGTATTTCTCTGCTCGTGCTTTTGATCGATAGTATCGTCGCGTTGGTAATCATTGAATCGGATTAGTTAAAGTAAACATCTCATGGAACAATCGTCCACATCAAAATCGAGGCTATGGATATCCTGGGTTCTGAGCGGGATAGCAATACTATTCTTGCTTTTCGATAGTACTATTCATATCCTCGCACCCCAGCCGGTTATTGACTCGTGCAAGCAACTCGGCTTTCCTTTGGAGACGATACAAGCGCTAGGCATTGTCCAGCTCATTTGCTTGGTTCTGTATGTGATTCCCCGCACCGCCGTATTTGGTGCTGTGCTGATGACGGGCTGGCTGGGTGGGGCGATGGCGCTACAATTTCGCATTGGCGCACCGCTGTTGAGCACAGCCCTATCTCCCGTCTATGTGGGGGTGCTGCTGTGGGGAGGCTTGTACTTGCGCGAAAACCGAGTGGCAGCTCTCATCCCATTTCGGGGATCCGAGACATCTTCCGGATTTTGATTTCTTCACCACCGTTCATTCTACCAGCCATGCGAAAACTGATCGTCTTATCGTTTATCACACTTGATGGCGTGATGCAAGCCCCCGGCGGACCGGAGGAGGACACCAGCGGTGGCTTTAAGTATGGCGGATGGAGCTTCCCGCTCTCCGATGAAGTGACGGGCGCAGAAATGATGGAGCAATTAGGTCATGATTTCGAGCTGCTGCTCGGACGCAAGACCTACAACATTTTCGCCGCGTACTGGCCAACCGCGAGCGTCGATAATTTCGTTGCTGAGCCATTCAACAGGACGCGGAAGTATGTTGCGACGCACTCGCCGTTGACGCTTGAGTGGGCAAACTCCCATCGAATTGAGGGCGATGTCGTAGAAGGCGTGCGGAAGCTCAAGGCGCAAGATGGGCCGGAGTTGCAGGTTCATGGCAGCGGCAACTTCATCCAGACGTTGCTCAAGAATGATCTTGTCGATGAGCTGTGGCTCAAGATCTTTCCGCTGACGCTCGGCCCCGGCAAGCGGCTCTTCGAAGACGGCGCGATACCAGCGGTGTTCGAGCTAACGAAAAGCATGATCTCGCCGAAGGGAGTGATCTTCGCGAATTACCGGCGAGCAGGCGAAGTTGGCACGGGGAGCTTTGCATGAGGAAGATGCTCGGTTGGTCAAAGTACAAGGAAATGTTTAAGCCCCCCTCTCCAAACGGGAGAGGGGGGTTGGGGGGGAGAGGCAGGACCGCAAAACGACCAATCCTGCCTCTCCCCAACCCCTCTCCCGCTGGGAGAGGGGCTACTGATTTTCGATTTCACGAATAACCTATTCTAAGGAGTATAACCATGAATCCAGTAGTACACTTCGAAATGCCGGCCGTGGACAAGAAGCGCATGGGCGACTTCTACACCAAGACCTTCGGCTGGAAGACGCAGCAGTTCGGCGAGGATATGGGCAATTACATGGTCGTTAGTACTGCCGAGAGCGATGAGAATGGTCGCCCGAGACAGGGTATCAACGGTGGTTTTTATGACAGGACGGAGGATCCCATTTCGCACGCGCCGTCCATCGTGATCGGCGTTGAGAATATTCAGGATCATATTGCCAAGGTTACGGCAGCGGGTGGGAAGATCATCGGTGAGCCGATGGATATTCCCGGCGTCGGAATGTGGGTATCCTTCTATGATACCGAAGGAAACCGCGCGAGCATGTTGCAGCCAAATCGCATGGGACAATAATCATGGCTATCCAAAAAATTTCACCCTGCCTGTGGTTCGACAGGCAGGCGGAAGAGGCGGCGAAGTTCTACATTTCGCTCTTCCCGAATTCAAAGATAACGAGCGTCCTCATGACCGATGCAGCGGCCTCGGAGCCTTCCGGAATGCCGGTGGGAAGCGTGCTCTTCGTCGAATTCGAACTTGACGGCGAGAAGTTCGCCGCGCTTAACGGAGGGCCGATCTTCAAGTTCAACGAGTCGGTCTCCTTTATGATCGAATGCGAGACGCAGAAAGAGATCGACCACTATTGGTACGGACTTACTGCCAATGGAGGCGAAGAGAGTCAGTGCGGATGGCTCAAGGATAAGTACGGCCTTTCGTGGCAGGTCTTGCCGAAGCAGCTCATGGAGATGCAGCGTGATGAGGATGCTGCGAAAGCGGGGCGCGTCATGCGTGCGATGCTGGAGATGCGGAAGCTCGATCTTGCGAAACTCGAAGCGGCGTATCGCGGTGAGTGAGTCATCGCACCATTTTTTCAAACGACAAAAGTTTAACTTAGAAACACTACATGCAAAAGATCAACCCATTCCTGTGGTTTAACGACAACTCTGTTGAAGCGGCAGAGTTTTATACAAGCGCATTCAGCAAGAGCAAGACCGTGAGCACCATGCCCGGTCCCGGTGGCAAGCCGATGGGCGTCACCATTGAGTTGGCCGGACAAACGTTTATCCTGCTCAATGGCGGACCGCGATATCATCCCAATCCATCGATCTCCTTCTACGTCCATTGCGAATCGAACGATCAGGTCGATTCGATCTGGAATGCGCTATCAACAGAGGGCAAGGTGATGATGGCGCTCGATACGTACCCATGGAGTGCGCACTACGGGTGGGTGGAGGATAAGTATGGTGTTTCGTGGCAGATCGGGATTGGTACGATGGGAGTGCAAACGCCGCACTCGATCGAGCCAACGCTGATGTACACAGGCAATATGCAAGGCCGCGCCGAGGAGGCTGTTGATCTCTACGTATCGCTCTTCCCAAATTCGAGCGTCGAGCACAAATCGCGCTATGAAGATGGCGAGCCCGGACCAAAGGGGCAGATCAAGCACGCCGGCTTCATGCTCAACGGTCAGAGCTTCGCCGCAATGGATGCGCACATGCCATCACCGATCGAGTTCACACCGGGTATTTCGCTCTTCATCAATTGCGATACAGCGGAGGAAGTCGACTTCTTCTGGGAGAAGCTTGGCGATGGTGGTCGTTACGATCGCTGCGGATGGCTGCAGGATAAATTCGGCGTCTCGTGGCAGGTCATTCCCACATTGCTAGGCAGACTCTTCAGCGATTCAAATCGCGCTAAGGCTGGTGCGGCGATGCAGGCGATGATGCAGATGTCGAAGATCGACAGTGCTGAATTGCAGGCCGCATTCGATGCGGCGTAAACTTATTGAACTGTCATTCCCGCGAAAGCGGGAATCCAGATCCAGCGGTGTGCTAAAGCCAAAACCTGGATTCCCGCATCCGCGGGAATGATATGTTCCTCTTTATTGCGCGTATTGAATTTCACTCAACATTCATTCATACAACTCAGTATACTCTATGGCAACACTCAATCCATACCTCAATTTCCAGGGTAACACCGAGGAAGCATTCAATTTCTACAAATCCGTTTTCGGCGGAGAGTTCAGCAGCTTCGTACGCTTTAGCGATATGTCTGCTGCTGGCGGCGGGAACATCCCAGTCGAGGACCAGAGCAAGATCATGCACGTTGCGCTGCCTGTCGGGAAGGGCAATACCATGATGGCGACGGACATGCTGGCATCTACCGGGCAGTCGATCAAGAACGGAAATAGGATCACGCTGGCACTCGAAGCGGATAGCAAAGAAGAAGCAGATCGGCTCTTCAATGCGCTCGGCGCTGGCGGGAAAGTTGAAGTGCCGATCGCCGACGCACCGTGGGGCGCCTATTGGGGAATGCTCTTTGATAAGTACGAAATCCAGTGGATGGTGAATTACACCTATCCGAAGGGCTAATGCCTTCGCGTCAGTGGAGCGAATGGTCATGCCAGGATTGTGGGCTTGCTGACCCTTGGCATGACCTTGCTCCCGACCTCGACGATACGACCGGCTATTCACTGGGACATTTATGACTCTACTTCTGTGTTCTCAATTCCCAGCGAGTCCTAACAGCTAACCCCAATTGTGGCGTCCACTACTCAAGAGCTCGAAACCCAACTTTCCCAGGAGCGCTATGCACTTAGCTCACTCTTGGAGTTTGCTCGCACTCTAACCCCAGACCTTGGCCCAAAGGGCATCATTCGTAGCGTCCTGCGAACAGTCATGGGTCGCTCACTCATAAAAGAGGCGTTTGCTTACCTCGAAGATCCGACATCCCAAGGATTTGAGCTTGTCAACCTCGCGGGCTTTTCCACATCGTCACTTCGTCCGTTCTTGAACACCGAGGCATTCGAAGCAACTCTCATGGGTGGTCCTGCGTCCGCTACGCTTGTTCCACTAGTCTCTTCCGATGGGAGGAGTTATTTGGGACTGTTGGGATTTGGGCCATCCATCAATCCGAATCTCCGTGATGAGACGGAAGCGGTCTATTTGGCGTCGCTTGCGGCGCTTACTTCGATTGCGCTGACAAATGCTTGGCTATTCGAACGAGAAAAGGAGCGGGAACGCCTAGAATCCGAGCTAGGGCTCGCACGGGATATTCAGCAGTCGCTCCTGCCACAAGGATTTCCAGAGATAGACGGGGTTGAGTTTGCTGCCGTAAGCAGGCCATCCGAATGGGTCGGGGGAGACTATTACGACATCATTTCTCTTGGGGATGATAGTGTACTGGTCTGTATAGCTGACGTAGTCGGAAAGGGGATCGCAGCCGCTCTGACGATGTCAAACATGCAAGCGGCTTTGAGGGCGTTGGTTGGAATACTTCGGGGAGGCCATCTGAGTCTTCTGAACGTTGTGAAGGAACTCAATCGCCTGATGTGTGAAAGTACCGCCCCAGACCGATTCATTACTGCTGTTATTGGAGTTCTCGACGTGAATCGCCGTAAGTTTGAGTGTGTGGTCTGTGGCCACCCAAATCCGGCGATCGGTCTGGAGGACGAGCAGATCATCCATATAGAGAGCACCGGTATTCCACTGGGGATAGTACCGACTTTCCCCTACGAATCGAAGTCGTACAGTTTGCCGAAGGGTGCTCTTTTGCTGTTCTACACCGACGGGCTTTCGGAGGCAAAGTACGGCCAGTCAATGGTCGGTTCACAGGGAATCGAAGAGGTACTACGGCATCCTGCGATGCGGGAGGGGGATCTCGGGGAAGCATTGCGTCAACTGGTGGAATCTCCTCGAATTACGGTTGAGGACGATATCACCGTTCTGGCAATTCGCTTCGAATCATCACGCTGAAACTCCAATTGTGCAACTTGTTAATGGGTGGGCCTGTTTGATGGCTTCTGCGTCGCGGAAGGGCGGCTGAGACGAGCGATTGTCCAGCAGGAAGCGCCCGTAGCTCAGTTGGATAGAGCAACAGCCTTCTAAGCTGTGGGTCGCTGGTTCGAGTCCAGCCGGGCGCGCGAGACAAACATGGTGGGTGTAGCTCAGTCGGTTAGAGCGCCTGGTTGTGGCCCAGGAGGTCGTGGGTTCGAACCCCATCACTCACCCCACAAACTCAGTAACGAGTGCTGAGTAGCGAGTATCGAGTGGATGCGTAGCGAAAAACGAGTGGAATCAAACGCCCCGCTCGTCTCTCATTACTCATCCACTCTTTACTTTTGGGACACTCGGAACTCATTACTCAACACTCGCTACTCAATGGTTCGCGTCAGATTTGCCCCTTCTCCTACGGGGTTCGTGCATGTAGGATCGCTTCGCACAGCGCTCTATAACTACCTTTTTGCTCGGCACCATGGCGGTGTGAACATACTTCGAATCGAGGATACGGATCGAACGCGCTTGGTTGAGGGTGCTGTCGATGGTCTTTACAGGACGATGCGGTGGGCGGGAGTGACGTTTGACGAGGGCCCGATCGAGGGTGGAAAATACGGGCCGTATGTCCAGTCTGAGCGAACCGACCTTTACAGGAAATACTCCGATGAACTCGTCACCAGCGGCAACGCATATCCCTGCTTCTGCACATCCGAGCGACTCGACCTTGTCCGCAAGTCACAGCAAGCGACGGGCACACCACCAATGTATGATCGGTTGTGCCGTAATCTAACCACAACCGAAGTGAGTGCCAGGATCGCCGCTGGTGAGCCACATGTCATACGCTTGCGCGTGCCGATCGGGGAGACGGTCCATTTCCACGATCTGGTTCGTGGCAACATAGAGTTCGACTCGAGGACGATCGACGATCAGGTCCTTCTCAAGTCAGATGGCTTCCCAACGTACCACCTTGCCAACATCGTGGATGATCATCTGATGGAGATCACCCACGTCATTCGCGGAGAAGAGTGGGTCTCCTCGACTCCAAAGCATATTTTGTTATATCAGGCATTTGGATGGGAGCCGCCGAAGTTTGCACACTTGCCACTGCTATTGAATGCCGATCGAAGCAAATTATCAAAGCGCCAGGGTGATGTTGCGGTGGAGGATTATAAGGACAAGGGCTATCTTCCTGAGGCTCTGATTAATTTCCTAGCGTTATTAGGTTGGAATCCGAGCGCATTTCAGGAGATTTTCACCATAGAGGAGCTTATTCGCGACTTCGATTTAGAGCGTGTCAATAAGGCTGGAGCGATCTTCAATCGCGAGAAATTGGATTGGGTGAATGCTGAGTACATACGGAAGATGACGCCGGAGTATCTCGCCCTTCTTGTTCGACCCATTCTTGAGACACGTGGGTATTTCGCAACGGACGATTATTTGGTAAGCGTCGTTCGCCTCATGCAGGAACGTGCCCGCACCTTGCCGGACTTCGTCGACTTCGCTAGTTACTTCTATGTGGCTCCCACGGAATATGACGAGAAGTACAAAGCTAAACATTGGAACGACGCTGCGAAGGAGAATCTTCGCGAATTGCTTCCGCTGTTTCAGGCCGTCGAATCCTGGTCACACGATTCGCTCGAAGGAATAGTGCGCGTTTTTGCGGAGTCAAAGAGTTTGAGCGCGGGCAAACTGATCCATCCCATTCGCTTGGCGGTCACAGGCAGAGGAATGGGGCCCGGTCTGTTTGAGCTTCTTACCCTGATTGGAAAACAGGAGAGCCTCCTACGTATTGAGCATTGTGTGGCCAATCTTGCATAGTGTATACATAGCGTATAAAGGATGAACTTCAAGTACGTGAGTCTCACACCGATGCTGGAGACGCTTGACCTGGCGGGGACTATCAAGTTCTATGTGGAGACTATTGGGTTCACTTGTGACTCCTATTCGGCGGAGGCGCGGTGGGCTTCTCTAAAACGAGATGGCGTGAGGATCATGTTTTCCTTCCCGAATGCTCATCGAAACATAAAAGCACCGATCCTAAGTGGCTCGTTGTACCTCCGCAGCGATAATGTTGACGCAGTGTGGAGCCATCTGAAAGACCGGTGCAGTATCTGTTATCCGATCGAAAATTTCAAATACGGGATGCGGGAGTTCGCGGTATTCGATAATAACGGCTATTTGCTACAGTTCGGCCAGGCGATCTGACGCCTTTCTCTGTGGAATCACCAAGAGAAACCGAAAGAACTTATTTAACGGGCCTAGCATTTTCAAATGGAATTCATGCTTCCTTTGGGTTGTGTGTTTCGAGGATAGAACCGTTTTCGAACCCCGCATTGCGCATCTCGAATGGTAGTCGTTTGTTTCTATTTACTTAAAGTCAGCGAATGAGGATTTACATCGGTGGCCTTCCGTATCAAACGGATGAGGCCCAGCTATCCGAAATGTTTTCTGGCTATGGCGAGGTTGTTAGCGCGAACGTAATTACGGATCGCGAAACCGGTCGTAGCAAGGGGTTTGGTTTTGTGGAGATGCCGGATGACGAAGCAGCCAAGAAAGCAATTGAAGAATTGCAGGGTGCAGAGTTAGGCGGTCGTACGATCACGGTGAATGAGGCGCGGCCGATGGAAGAACGCGGCGGTCGCGGCGGCGGCGGACGTAGCGGCGGAGGCGGCGGTTACCGCGGCGGCGGTGGGGGCCGCGGCGGCGGCGGCGGACGTGACCGCGATGGCGGCGGTGGTGGTGGCCGACGCTGGTAGTTTAGAAGAATTCTCTCATCGAGGCAGTATGTTCTACTGCCTCGATTCATTTGGGGCTATTCACGGCCTCGTGTTTTTCGGTAAATCAACCAGCAGTAGCAAATGGCAAGGATTATTGGCAGAGAGGTAATGTCGGTGTGCGTTTACGTGGACGACTTTCGAGAGGCGGTTGATTTCTACTGTCATTCGCTTGGACTTGAAAAGTCGAAGGATGTGAGTGATAGCGCTTGTTTTCTCAGATTGAATGATAACTCGAATGCAATCTATCTTGAAGGCGGCCACGTAAGGGTAGATCATGGTGCCGGTGCGACTGGGGTATCCTTTATGTTGCTGGTGGATTCCGCCATTGATGCACATCACGAACTTCGTGAGCAGGGAATAAGATTCGTTCATGATAGCCCGCAGGACATGGGAGGGGGGAGCCACTGGTTCCGTTTGTATGACCCGGCTGGCAATATTATTGAGATTGTCTCCAGCCCCGTCGGAGCGTGACCCCAACTGCGGTTCGAAGGGAAGTTTCGAGGGAAGGACTCAACCTGGACAGAATCTCGTTAGAGGACGGCTGAATTCTGATCAATACATGGCTTGGTTTACACGATCAAAGAGAAATATTGAGACTCGCCCTAAAGGCGACGACACAATGCCGGACGGCGTTTGGGCAAAATGCTCGGAATGTAAGTCGATTTTGTACCGCAAGGTAATTGAGGAAAATTTATTCACGTGCCCGACCTGTCAAAAGCATTTTCGCATTGGCAGCCGCGAGTACTTCGACATACTGCTGGATAAGGGCGTAGAGGAAGAGATCGCTGCTCATCTCGTGCCTGCCGATCCGCTTTCCTTCGTTGATTCAAAGCCATACCCGTCTCGGGTCGCTGATGCAACGCGCAAGACGCACCTGAACGAAGCGATGCGGGTTGCACTCGGGAATCTTGATTCGCAGCCAGTTGCGGTCGGGGTAATGGATTTTGCCTTCGTTGGTGGATCCATGGGGTCCGTCGTCGGAGAGAAGTTCTCCCGCGCAGTCGATAGGGCTATCGCGGATCGCCGTCCTTACATCATGGTTTCAAGCTCTGGAGGCGCCCGAATGCAGGAGGCCGCCATCTCGCTTATGCAACTTGCTAAGACCAGCGCTAAACTTGCGCAGCTCGCCGAGGCAAAGCTTCCCTATATATCTGTACTAACTGACCCGACCACAGGCGGAGTTACGGCGAGCTTTGCGATGCTTGGTGACGTGAATATCGCCGAGCCGAAGGCGCTCATCGCGTTTGCAGGTCCACGCGTCGTTGAGCAAACAATCCGCAAGAAACTTCCCCCCGGCTTTCAGCGGTCAGAATTTGTTCAGGAGCATGGATTCATTGATATCATCTCCCATCGTAAAGAACTCAAGGCGACAATTGCTGGTGTCCTGAAACACTTAGTGTAGTGGCCGGAAGTGGGCTTCAGATGCTGGCCAAGTGTCAAGCTGTTAGCACCCATGGCCCATCCCGCATGTCAAATTACCATTAGAGAATGCCATTAACATCATCATCCTCCCTTACTGGATCCGGTTGGAATGTGCGGATCATCGGTTTTCCGATGGATCTGGGTGCTGGTCGGCGCGGAGTTGATATGGGACCATCGGCAATTCGTATTGCTGGTGTCAGTGATAAGCTCCGTGCACTAGGTTACAACGTGATCGACGCCGGTGATATTGAGATACGGACGGCAGAATCGCAGGAGATAGAGGATCCGAAGCTTCGGTATCTGCCGGAGATTTCCAAGGCCTGCACTCTGCTTGCGGCTGAAGTGGAGGCCGCACTCGATCACGATGAATTTCCTTTGGTCCTAGGCGGTGACCATTCCATGTCGATCGGTACTCTTGCAGGTATTGCTGCACATTGCAAGCGCACTGACAAGCGGCTCGGGGTCATCTGGATAGATGCTCACACCGATATCAACATTCCAGAAACTTCCCCAAGCGGCAACATTCATGGAATGCCTGTTGCCGTTTCGCTCGGGTATGGTCCTAAAGAATTAACTGCAATTGCTGGCGATTTTCCGAAGTTGCTTCCCCATCAGCTCGTCTACATCGGGTTGCGTTCTGTCGATGAAGGCGAGCGTTCACTTATCCGGAAGTTGAAGATCGAGGCGCACACGATGGCTGATCTCGATAAGCACGGTGTACATCGACTCATCATGAAAGCGGTGACGTCGCTTCGCGCCAAGGTGGATCATCTGCATGTTAGCTTCGATCTAGATTCAGTTGATCCCATGGTGGCGAGCGGTGTGGGCACTCCGGTACCCGGTGGTTTGACTTATCGGGAGGCGCATCTGATCATGGAAGCAATAGCAGATACTGGCTACATGGCTTCCATGGAGGTTGCAGAAGTCAATCCAATTTTGGATAATAAGAATGCGAGCGCAGAGTTCGCTGCAGATCTGATCGCGAGTAGTATGGGGAAGAGGATCCTCTGATGATGAAGACAGTACACAGCAATGCTGAACTTCGCGAGGAGCTCGCGTTCGTCCGAAGTCAAGGGAGAACTATCGGATTTGTGCCAACGATGGGTGCTTTGCATGAAGGCCATCGGTCGCTCGTGCGACTTTCAAAGCAGCAGACGGATGTTACCGTCGTGAGCATTTTTGTAAATCCTACACAGTTTGCTCAGGGCGAGGATTTCGATCGCTACCCTCGTACGCTAGAAAGTGATGCGAAGATCCTGCTTGAGGAGAAGGTTGAGTTACTCTTCCTTCCCGATGCAGCGGAGATGTATCCGAAAGGGTTCGCGACAAGCGTCCATGTCTCAGGCGTGACGGAGTTGTACGAGGGCGCCATTCGGCCTGGACACTTTGACGGAGTAGCCACGGTAGTGTACTTGCTAATGCATGAGGTTGAGCCTACGATTCTGTTTTTGGGACAGAAAGATGCGCAACAGGTCGCAGTACTCAAGCGGATGGTTCAGGACCTCCGTTTGCCTGTTATGATAACGGTTGGGGAGACGGTTCGCGAAGGACGAGGGTTGGCGCTCAGCTCCCGCAATCGGATGTTGGATGAGGAAGCGCTGTCTGAATCGGATGCTTTATATGCTGCACTTCAGACTGTCCGAAATCGGGTTTTTCTTGGAGATGACCCGGAAGCAGCGAAGCGTGCAGGTATCGCAAAATTCGAGCGAATTGCTACCCATGGGAAGCTTGATTACCTGGATATTGTCCACTCCGAAACATTTCAATCAGTACCCTCGTTTGAACGGGTTGGTGCTCCAGTAACGATCATAATTGCCGCGCGCTTCGGCTCAACGCGATTGATCGATAATATGAAGATCGATACGTAAGTCTACAGACGAGAAATCGAGAGTATGAAACGGATTTTGTTCAAGTCGAAAGTACACCGGGCGACAGTGACGCAGGCGGAGCTGTACTACGAAGGCTCGCTCACGCTCGATGCGGATCTCATGCGCGCGGCAGATATGTTGCCGTTTGAGAAGATCGCGGTGGTGAACAACAATAACGGTGAGCGATTCGAAACGTATCTCATCGAAGGCCCGGCGGGCTCCGGCGTCGTTTGCTTGAATGGGGCTGCGGCACGAAAAGGCGCTGTGGGGGATGAAATCATCATAATTACGTATGGTGAGTACGAAGATTCCGACGAGCTTCGCTATCATAAGCCCACAGTCGTGCAGGTTGACAAGTCTAATAAGATCAAGAATGTCAATCGGACCATCGAAGCGTTTACTTTTGTGAATTAGGACTTCAGCATTACTTGCCGGTACCCTCTCCTTCAAAAAGGAGGGGGTTCTTTTTTGATATAAGTACCCACTTCTCACAATGTCCGACAAACCCCTCGCGGTAATTATCATGGCAGCTGGCCAGGGAAAGCGAATGCAGGATCCAAGCAAAGCAAAAGTGCTTTATCCACTCGCTGGAAAACCAATGTTGGGGCACGTCCTTACGCTGTGCAGCAAGTTAGAGTGCGCAAGGAGCATCTGCATCGTAGGATTTGCGAGGGAACACGTTGCGCAGTATGTCCAAACTGAATTCCCAGGTGTGTTAATCGCAATTCAACAGGAGCAACTTGGAACCGGTCATGCTGTTCAACAAGCAGAGCCGGAAATGCTTAATTTTGAGGGAGATGTGCTGGTTCTTTCCGGTGATGTTCCATTGCTTTCAATTGAGACAGTCCGACGACTGATCATGACTCATAGGTTGAAGTGCGCGCTAGCAACAGTACTTGCGGTTCGGTTATCCGATCCCACAGGATATGGGAGAATTGTCCGGAATAAGACCGGCAATCTTGAGAGGATCGTGGAAGAGAAGGATGCAAGTTCCGAAGAACGTGCCCTTCGTGAGATAAATACCGGGATTTACGTATTTGATTGCCGAGCACTGTTTGACGCTTTGAAGTTCGTTGATCGGCGGAATGCACAGGGGGAGTATTACTTGACTGACACGCTGGCCCTCATCGCCGCTCGGTATGGCTCTGACAGTGTTGCGGTAGAACTAACTGGGGATGAGGCGGAGGTAGCTGGTGTGAATACTAAGATCCAATTGGAGGAATTGGAAGCTGAGTATTTAAGGAGAACTGGACCCTCCTCCGGTGAGTGATGAGGGTGAAGCCGAATTCAGTGATATTGGGCTCGGAATTGAAACTTCTTGACCTGCTAATCGCTTTTATTAACGGTTCCGGGAGCAGTGAAAAAACCCGGTTTGATTATGAAACGACTGTTTGCTTCTCTTATCGTTCTGCTTGCAACAAGTGGATTGGCGCAAGCACAATTCCGCAATGAACTCGCTCCAGGAGCTGATGAAAAGTTAAACACTCTGGACGCGATGAAGGGCGGGGATTCCTTTTTGTCCCAGCTCTTCGATCCCGCGCGGTTTAGCATGCATCAGAGCTATTCGATGAGCTTTTTCTCCGGTGGAGGTGGTAGCACAGGACTTAGCATGTTTACGAACACGTTTAGCTACAAGGCTGCCGATAATCTATTCATTTCTGCTGACGTTTCCGCCGTTTATTCCCCATTTAGTTCGTTCGGAAGCGAGTTCAGCAAGTCGTTAAATGGGATCTATTTGAACAATGCACGGCTGGACTGGAGATTGGGTGAAAACACCTTTATGAGAGTCGAGTATGTGGGGGGGCCGGGAAATAGCTTGAACGGGGGGTACAATCCATTCTACAATCCCTATTCCACCCCATCGCCGTTTACTCCGGCGACGTCGTCGACACCGAAGTTTCCCGGACATTAATACGGAGTTGGTCGAGCTATGCTTTTCACATAGTGCCTGTACGTTCGGCATTCATGCAGCGCGTTCTCGGATTGGCTGGCTCTGCGTATGCGGATTCCAGCCATTAGTATTTCACACCGTTGCTTGCGCTGATCATGGCTAGGAGGAACTTGCTGGATCGTCTAGTAGGCGTTGGTGAGCGGGAGCGAGAAAAACGCAAGCGGACTGCCGTTCATCTCGTATCCTGGCTGTTCGTAGGCATGGTGGTTCTTTTCGTGTTGCTTTTACTCGGGCAGTTCGTGAGCCGCACAATGCTTTCCCATCCGATCTCCGGGGAGATGGACAAGGCGGCTATGGAAGTCCACAAGGGAGAACGAATCCAAATCAACGTGCTCAATGGCTCTGGCAGGAAGGGGATCGCGCAGAAGTTCACCGACTTTCTTCGGGCAAGAAAATTTGATGTGGTACACAGTGACAACTTTACTGATACCAATGTTGAGCACACCTACATCGTTGACAGAATGCACGATAGCGCGTCTGCACGCAAGATTGCTTACGCGCTTGGAGTAGAAGATAAGTTTGTTCGTACGGAAGTTGATACTGAAGAGTACGTTCAGGCGGATATTGTCATCGGCAAGGATTATCCGTTATTAAAGCCGATGAAGTGATTTATATTTTGAATGGCAAAATTAACGACGAAAAAGACGGTTTCGAAAGGCACTGCGAAGGCCGCTCCGGCAGCCAAAAACAAGATTGCTGCTGCAAAAAAAGTTGCGGCGCCAAAGTCTGGCGTTAAGCCACGCACCACAAAGGCAGTCACAACCAAGGCCTCCAGTGTGAAGCCAGCCGCGGTGAAGATCACTGCTTCAAAGAAGTCGGCAGCAAAACGACCGGCCCGCAAGCCTGCCGACCAATTCGCAGAGGTTCGAAAGGCGGCTCTCGCGGCGGCTCAGTATGCGATTGAGAGGAAAGCTAGCGAGGTCAAAATGCTAGATCTGACCGGCATTACGTCCATGACAGACTTCTTTGTTGTTGCCAGTGGAGATAGCGACCGGCAGGTGAAAGCGATCGCAGAGAATGTCATTGCGAGTATGCGCGACCTTGAGGGTGTCAGTCCATGGCGGAGCGAAGGGTGGGATGCACTACAATGGATCGTGATCGACTTCGTGGATTTCGTCGTACATGTATTCCAGACGGAATCTCGGCACTTTTACAATATCGAGCGATTGTGGGCCGATGCACCAACTGTAGAAGTAGAAGATACTCTTCCGAAGGCAAAAGCACCAAAGAAAGCAAAAGTATCTACGACCACAAAACCGCCTTCTAGTATTCGTGTCATAAGCGACTTTCAGGAAGTCGGAGGAGCACAGAGATAATGGATGGGTATCTTCAAACGCTCTTTCGTGCCGCTCTCGATAACTTGGGTGCGCCAGTGGATGCGGTCATCAAATTCGATGTGCCACAGAATGCCTCGCACGGTGATGTCTCGACGAACATAGCAATGGTGCTTGCAAAGCAGCTCAAGCGGCAGCCGCGCGCACTTGCGGAGGAGCTAGTTGCGCTGCTGAAGGCAGATCATCGTTACGTCCAGTCCATAAATATTGCCGGGCCTGGTTTCATCAACATCACGTTCTCGCCAACTTGCTTGACCGATCAGCTAAAAGTCTTGATCTCAGGCGGTGCAAACTTTGGCCGGTCGAACCTCAACAAAGGCAAGACCGTAAACCTTGAGTGGGTCAGTGCGAACCCCACGGGGAATCTGCACGCCGGCCACGGTCGGCAAGTTTGCCTCGGACAGGTGATCGGCAACCTCCTCGAATGGACTGGCTACTCTCTGACTCGAGAGTATTACTTTAACAACGCGGGTAACCAGATGACAAATCTGGCGAAGTCCGTCAGAACCCGTTATCTCCAGGAGTTGGGTGATTCTGTCGAACTTGAGGAAGATGGTTATCGTGGCATTGAGATCATCGAGATCGCAAAGGGAATCGTACAGGAGTTTGGCGAGTCCAAGAGGGGCGCTCCGCTTGCGTTCTTCCAATCATACGGTGAACAGGCTAACTTCAAGAGCATCCGTCGAACCTTGGATCGCCTTGGTGTGCATCATGACGTGTTTTTCAACGAGAACTCCCTCTATGATTCCGGTGCTGTAACCGAGACAATTCAAGCATTCCGTGACAGGGAGCTCGCTTACGACAGGGATGGCGCTGTCTGGCTGAAGCTTTCCGAGATGGGAGAGAAGGAAGATCGAGTGATTGTCAAGTCGTCAGGAGATCCGACCTATCGCTTACCGGACATCGCTTATCACCGGAATAAGTTAGCTCGCGGTTATGATGAAATCATTGATATCTTTGGTGCTGATCACATAGCAACAATTCCCGATGTATTAGCGGGGCTACGCGCTTTGGGATATGATACTTCAAGGGTCCGCGTGATCATTCACCAGATGGTGTCCTTTGTTTCCGGTGAAGAGGTTATCAAGTTTTCAAAGCGCAGTGGCGGGACGTACACCCTTGAGGAGTTAATTGACGACGTGGGGACTGACGCCGTGAAGTTCTTCTTCAATATGAGGGCGGCCGGAACGCACCTTGAGTTTGATGTTGCTCTCGCGAAGGAGCAATCGGAAAAGAACCCGGTGTACTATGTGCAATATGCCCATGCGCGCATAGCAAGTATATTGCGTTTCGCGGACCAGCAAGGATTGCGGGCAGGGCTGCACCCGGAGACGGATCTAACCGCTCTCGTCCACCCGGAGGAGCTCAATCTCATAAAGATCCTTCTTCGATTTCCTGAGCTTGTGGAGCGATCGGCCACCTCGTGTGCCCCTCACCATCTTTGCGAATATGTGCGTGATGTGGCGGCGCAATTCCACAAGTTCTATCACGATTGCCGCATTGTGGGCAGTTCGGAGCCCGTTCAGTCTGCTCGACTTGCACTCGCCCTTGCTTCCAAGCAGGTCCTCGCTAATGGCTGCGCCATTCTTGGCATAGCAGCACCGGAGAGCATGTAATCGCGATGATACCGCTGGGCGCAGAGATCGTTTTGGTGGTCGTATTCCTTGTTTTGCACGCGTTCTTCTCGCTGGCAGAAACAAGTGTACTCAATGTGCGCAAAAGCAGGTTGCGCGAAATATTGGACGACGAGGATTTGCCAGAGTGGAAGCATCGCCGGGCACGTATGATCTTGTCGATGAAGCTCAACCCAGAGGGCTTCATTGCTACGGTGCAGTCGGGATCCGTTTTCTTCAGCTTCCTCGCGGCTACTTACTCGATCTTTATCGGTTATCAACATTTGTGGCCGATTCTCCAATCAGCTTCAGGGCTACCATCGGGATTGAGCCTGGCCGTTGCTTTTATCGTGATGATACTCGCTGTCACGATACTTGATCTAACTTTCGGTGCACTGATTCCTAAGTCGATCGCGATTCATCGCTCGGAGCTGATTTCAAGTACATTGGCTCCGACACTCAGCCTCTTACTCAAGATTCTCCGCCCGATCATTCACATCCCAGTGATGATCTCAAATATGGTGCTTCGCCCGTTCCGTGACCATACTAGTTTCATCGAAAGCCGGATCTCGGAAGAGGAATTCCGAGTAATGCTTGAGGAAGGTGCACGAAGCGGGGTGCTCGATAAGACTGAGAACGAGCTCATTGAGAACATCTTCGACTTTCGAGACACTACTGCTCGTGAGATCATGGTGCCGCGAATCAAGATTACAGCGATCGATCTCGGGATGCCGCGCGAACAGGTGATTGATAGGATCATCTCAGAAGGTTTTACCCGGCTTCCGGTTTATCAAGATACTCTTGACAACATTGTCGGTGTGATCAATTCCAAGGATGTACTAGCACTGATTGAGCATCCAGATCTGATCGTTCTTTATGACATAATTCGACCAGTAAGCTTCGTCCCAGAGACAAAGCTGATTGCAGAGCTTCTACGCGAGTTTCAGCGGGAGAAACTCCACATGGCTATCATCGTAGATGAATTTGGTGGGACCGCCGGAATAACTACTTTGGAAGATATTCTAGAGGAGATAGTCGGAGAGATCCATGACGAATACGACGAGGAGCGGCGTGAGGTTCAGGTGGGTGAGGATAGAAAGTCAGTCGGACTATCCGCAGATTATTCAATCGGTGATGCAAACCAGGAGTTGGAGGCGATCTTCTCGGACTTCCACATTCCGGAGGACGAGGAGTACGAATCGGTCAGCGGGTATGTCAATAAGCTATTCGGACACATTCCGGAGATCGGAGAGAGCCGCGAAACACAGGGTGTAAAAATTGTTGTTACGGAAAAAGGACCGATGAACGTATCACAGGTTCGATTCGAGGAAGTGGGTAATTTGGAGAACCCCAATTTAAACGGAAAAGCATGAAATTTGCGACGAATTAGCAGTCTACAATTGATCTTACTTCGAAGCAAGCTACTCATGCCATATTTTTCGTATTCCCGCCTCTCAAAGCTTCTACTCGTTCTCGTCGGCTTCGTTGGCCAAATGCTCTCCGAGGGGTCACTGCTTGCACAGCAGATTTCCCCGAAGCCGGAGGCGTTGAAGCACGCTCGTGCTGGATTTGACTACGAGCAAAAGCGCCAGTATCAACTTGCTCTTTTCGAGTACGACACGGCCTCCAAGCTAGATCCAACTTACCCCTACCCCGTGGAGCGAACAGGCGGGATGTATCAAGTTCTGAAGAACTACAAACTTGCAATAGCCTTTTATCAGAAGGCGATCAAACTCGACTCCAATTTCGATGTGTATAACTACTACAACTTGGGATTGGCATATCGCATCGTGGAGAAACACGACAGCGCGGTGAGCGCATTACGCGAATTCCTTCACAGAATGGATCCCATTAACCATTCGGACTCAGTGGCGATGAAGGATGCGGATTGGTGGATCAAGTTCAATTTAGGATGTATTGTTGAAAAAGCAAAGGCGAAGAATACTGATGAGCCTGTTGCGCTCACGGAGTTAAACAGTTCGTACGATGATTTTGGACCTACCGTGACGGCAGATGGGCTTACCCTTTATTTCACCTCGCGTCGCCCTGGCACCAACGATAAGCAGCAGATAGAGACGAAGGATTTTGGCGACGACCTCTTCGTTTCACATCGTGATACCTCGGGCCATTGGTCTAAGCCTGTCACCTTACCACCGCCGGTGAATTCTTCTGACGACGAAGGTGCTTCCACAGTCAGCGCAGACGGGCAATCGCTGTACTTTAGTTTGTGCAGAAGACCGGATGGCATCGGGGATTGTGATCTGTACCACTCTGAGCTCGTGGGAGATCAGTGGACGAAGCCTTCAAATTATGGGCGGCCACTCAATTCGGAGTCCTGGGATGCACAACCAACTGTTACCGCTGATGGCAACACTATGTATTTCTCCAGCAGGCGGCGAGGTTCGATCGACGGTTCCGAGGATATTTATGTAAGTTACAAGAGCCCGGGTGGAACCTGGACGACACCGCAGAACATTGGCGAACCCGTGAATACGCGCTTTAATGAGCGTTCGCCGTTCATCTCGGCCGATGGGAAGACCCTCTACTTTTCCTCCAATGGTCACCCTGGTTTTGGCAATCATGATCTGTTCATGGCGCGTATGATGGATGACGGGACATGGAGCGAGCCTATAAATCTTGGCTCACCGATCAACTCTTATGGGGACGATGCATTTCTGACCATCCCTGCTCGCGGTGACAAGGTTATCTATTCGAGTCAGCGCGCAAACGCGCGAGGAGATCTGAATCTCTACGAGGCTGTATTGCCTTTGGCATTCCGCCCTGGCCCGATAACGCTCGTAGCTGGGACTGTCTATGATAAGAAGACCCATAAGCCCGTGGGTGCGAAGATCGAAGTGAACGATCTAAAGGCCGACCAGGTCGTTGCATCCTATCGGTCCAATAAGGTGACCGGTAAGTTCTATATTACCCTCGGCACTGGCAAGATGTACGGAATCACCGCGCAGGCCCCTGGTTACGTGCATTATTCGGATAACTACCTTGTCCCTGATACTATATCTTATCGTGAGGTAACACATGATCTGCCGCTGGACAGACTACCGGACTATGTGGACAAGGGCTCAGATTCTGGTGCTCTTGGCAATGGCAACAGTACGTTAGCTCAGAACGGAGGAAAGGAAAATAGCTCCCCAAACCCTGGGACTGCGACCACCAATTCTGGTGCTGGTCGGAATATTGGTTCCGGGTCCGTTGTGAGCGTGCCGCTGGACTCTGGCAAGCGTGCCGGCAAAGAGCAGAAGACGACCGGATCTAGCCAGCCAATTGGGGAGCCGATTGCACTGCACAATATCTTTTTTGATTTCAACAAAAGCGATCTAAGGCCTGAATCGCACACGGAGCTTCGCTACCTAATCGAGCTGATGAAAGAACACACTACCTATCGCATTGAGATCGATGGGCACACAGATAGCGTGGGCACACCGATTTATAACCTGAAGCTTTCGGAAGCTCGCGCGAATGCCGTACGGACATATATGGTGCAGCAAGGTATAAACGCTAAACGAGTTACTGCACGTGGATATGGCGCAACAAAGCCCATGGACACGAATGCAACCGAAGAGGGAAGGCAAAAAAATAGGCGGACGGAGTTCCGATTCCTTAAGTAGTTAGATCGATTGCTTCGTCCGATCGGTGCATATCGGGCGCGTCTCTTCGTGAATAAATATCGCGAGAGTTCTGTTCTACCGCTGGATGAAAATCAACCGTCTCGGCATTCTCGGAGCGACATTCAATCCTCCGCATCTTGCACACCTGATCGGAGGGGAGCGAGCTGTGGAGGAGTGTACGCTTGATCGATTATTGTTTGTCCCCGCGAATATACCCCCTCATAAGGCTGAATGCGATTTTGTCGTCCCTGCATTGCATCGCCTTGCGATGACTCGATTAGCCACTCAACATAATCCTCACTTTGGCGTTTCGGACATTGAGATAGCGCGTGAGGGGATCTCCTACACGATAGACACAATTAGGCAAATTCGGAAGCAGTTCAACCCTGAGAAGCTACTCCTCTTCATAGGTTTGGATCATTTGGAGACATTCGGTGCCTGGTACAAATCGAATGAGGTACTTGAGGAATCGAGCGTTGTTGCAATGCTACGTCCCTCGCATGGCCTTGACAGAGTGGACCCCTCAATTCTAGCCAGAGTGCAGGTTCTTAGGATACCGCTGCTCGAGATTTCCTCCACGGATATTCGTCAAAGGCTGCAAGCCAGAAAGTCTATCCGATACTTGGTACCGGAGGCGGTAGCTGAGTACATTTCGGATCACGAACTCTACGCAAGTAAATGATAACATCATTTCGCGGTAAAGCAGGCGTTGCGGCGCACACGCTACTGATTGTGGGTTCCGTCACGATGTTCTTCCCCTTGCTTTGGATGATCCTGCTCTCCTTAAATGATAACCCGCCAGGAAATGCCACGATTCGAGAGCTTTTGCACAATACGTGGGTGCTAACGAATTTCACTGACGCTCTTCAGTCCGATCAATTTGGGATATATTTTCTGAACTCTGTAATTGTCAGCACTGTCGTTGCTGCGGGGAGTTGCCTATTCTCGACGACAGTTGCCTACGCCTTTGCTCGTCGCGAGTTTCGGTTGAAGGGCTTGATGTTTGCCAGCGTACTGGGTGTGCTGATGGTGCCGCCGCATGTAGTGATGATACCGCTGTATCGGGAGATCGTGAGGTTTGGGTGGATCAATACCTATCTTGCATTAACGTTGCCGTTCATCGTTACACCTTTTGGGATATTCCTGATGCGGCAATACATTGAAGCATTGCCCAAGGAATTGGAAGAAGCTGCACGAATTGACGGGGCGAAAACACTTGGCATTTTGCGCGGCATTATCTTTCCACTCGCTACGCCTATGCTGGTCGTACTCTTTATCTACCAGTTCCTTACGACCTGGAATGCGTTTCTGTTTCCATTTTTGTTTGTTAACAAAGCTAGTATGAGGACGCTGCCGGTGGGGCTGGCGTTCTATCAAGGAAAGCAATCCATTGATTGGGGCCATCTCATGGCAGGTGCGGGACTTAGCGCTATTCCGGTGCTTGTGCTCTTTGCCGTCTTCCAGCGAAAGATCATTGCTGGATTTACGGCGGGCGCAATCAAGGGGTAGCTGTCATACTTATCCAAACTGCACGACCAGAACACCAATAAGGGTTAGGATACCGCCGCCAACAAGTTGCTCGGTGAGTATGACTCGCCCAAGCAGCATTGCCAGGAATGTAGTCATTACGGGTTGGAGATTTTGGAAGATGGCGACTTTAGTCGTCTCCAGTTTGGCTAGCGCGGTGTACCACAGGATGTAGTTTAGGACCGACGCGATTGCAGCAAGGTATGCTATCTCCAGCCAAGATGAGGTCGAAATCGCTGTGACGTCACTCACCCTTGTTGTGAACAATCCGAAGGGGAGGTAGAGCAGCGTTCCAATCATCATGTTTACTGCAGTTACGTACACAGCGCCATATTTAAGTACCAGCGGACGTCCCAGCATTGTAAACAACGACCATGCAATCACCGCGATGAAGATAAGGATGTTCCCGACGGTATGCTCCGACCTAAGGGCGGCCCCTCTCTCAAACATTATTATGGCAGCTCCGATAAATGCCATTGCGATGCCGACTATCTTTCTGCTCGATGGGCGCTCGCTATGGATCACAAGGGTTAGAATGAAGACCATGGCCGGGGTCATGGCATAGAGAAGGGCGCTATTTGCTGGAGTGGTATATCTTACCCCGTGCAAATAGAGCAATTGGTTCATTGGGACATTAAGCAAGCCAACGAGGAACAGACGGGAGTAATCTTGTCGCTCGATTCGGGAGAAGACGTTCCACTTGCGCTCAGTTACAAACAAAATGGGAATGAAAAGGACGGATGCACCACACGACCGAAAGAGTAGGATCACACCCGGAGGGACAGCGTGGCTTGCGGACTGCGCGATGATGTGCGTTGAGCTGCCAATCAGCTGTTGAAGTACTAAGAAGAAATAGATCACAGTTAAGTATTAGCAAGCTTTGAATTGATAAGCGAAAGCAACGGCGCAGCATCCCGTTCAAAATGATAGTGTTCGAGAGAAAGAGCTCTTTCGCGTCCGCGCAGAGCTCGGTCGTGCGACATCTGTATCAACCGTCGGATACCATCCTTTATAGAGTTAATATCCTCCACGTCAGCGAATATGATCCACTCTTCACCCTCAAACAGTTCAGTCACATGCCGCATCTTACTGGAAAGGATGGGCAATCCTGCCATCATATATTCGAACACTTTACTCGGGAGCGCCAGCTCGTAACTTTTTGAGACCGATTCAATAAGTACAACACCGAAATCGCATGCGGCCGCAAGTGAAAGTGCCTTCGCAGATTCGACTGCACCTGCAAAATGCGTTCGATTCGCAATTCCCAAGATGTGGGCGAGCGTTTCCAGGTTGGCGCGAATTGCGCCGTCGCCGACAAGGAGCAGATGCATCGCTTCATTCTGCATTGCGGTAAAGAAGGCCTCCAACCCGCGGCCCCGTTGGAGGCCGCCTACGTAAACAAAGACCTTCGTGTCCGGTGGAATGGAGAATTGGTCGAGGAGACTGCGGTCTGGTGAAAGGGAGAGGTCACGCCAGGGGAGATTGCGAACGAGCAGACTTCTTGGTGCGAATCGATGTACTTCGAGAATGGCCTCCAAGTCGTGTGGAGCCGTTACGAGGATGACATCGGTAACCGCAAGCCCTCTCTTTTCCAATCGTTTCCAGATCATCTGCACGAGCGGTCTCTTTGCAACGGACGGCAGCTCGGTATAGACTTCTCTAGCATCGTAGAGGGCAAGAGTTGCATGTCCATGCTTCCGCATCCAGGCAGCAGCAGAGAGCGAATACAGATCGCATGCAAGTACTACGTCCACATTTTTAGATCGGACGCCCTCAATAAGTTTGCGGTGGTATTCCAGAAACTTGCGCGGGCCGTGTGAATGAACTGTGGGTATAGCAAGCAGTTCGACACTCCACCCATTCTGCTCAAAGTACTTCTGAAAGCTCTGCACGCGCCGATCCAAAGTAGCATCGCCGAGGAATAGAAGGAGTATCTTCCTCTTATTTTGCGCCACGAGGGTACTTCTTGTGCATGGTCGAGCGAAGCACGCCACGCGAGTCAAACTTCTCCTTGAAGTGAATGAGTTTGAGTGACGGCGTCATCGGATTCTCATCACTTGTGTCCTGTGAGACACCAATATCGACGAACTGAAATCCATTCTCTTTCGACCACTGCGTGACACGATCCATCAAGAGGAATATCGGCCGGTAATCATCGAAAGCGTAGCGCAACATGTGATAAAAGATAAGGGAGACTCTTTCGTTGGCAAGAAAGAGTAGCGATCCTGCAATAGGCTCATCACCAACCCGAACAATAAAAAGCTTCATCAACTCTGGCACCAACTCGTTCAGCTTTAGAAGTTCTTCCAGTGAGTGCGTGGGTATCGCGCGATGTTTTGCCTTGTTCTCCAGGAGGACCGGGTACACTTCCCGAAGCATTGACTGGATCGTCTCCGGCGTTGATTCCTCGATTCGCAATTCCGGGTACCGTCGGGTAACTCGTCGAATATCCTTTCGGGCAGCTGGTTTGAATCGCTCGAATGGGTTGCCATCCTTTGTCAAATCAATGGCATGAGAAATATAATGGCGCTGATAGTAAAAACCACGATACAGTAAAGCAAAGTCCAGGTTCTGGGTAAGTACGGGTTGATAGATAACTGGCGCACTTGTCAGGTAGACTTCCTCGATATTCTCTTGCCGGACAAATTCTTCAAATGCGGCAACAACATCAAGCGCTGTCTGAGCGCTAATGTCTTCGGTCACGAAGGAGCCATAGCTTGCGCCAGCGGGGGATTCGAACACGCGGCCACCGTCACGAAGCCCGCCTGGCACAACTGCCACCAAGCGATCGCCTCGGAAAAACATTAGGTGGCAGAAGTTAAACCGGCCCGCAGGATGGTATCGGAGAAAGCGCTGCTCATGGAAGACCGTCCCATTCATCGAGCCCCTCACAAAGTTATCCCAGAGCGCCTCGTGTTGCTCAGGAATGTAACGAATTGCGCGAATTGAGGTTTTTTTCAAGCTGGCGGATGCCGATGAAGGCCGTGTGGTATCGTTCATTGGGATGAGTTAACAAATAAGGGGCACGAAAATTTCGTCTATATGGGTTTACGCATCTCCATTCAGGTATAGCACCCCATTTAAGGAAAGATCGACTTCCTCGGACAATTCTACTCTACGTGACCAATCGCAGACCACTCCATCGCCTTCTGCTCCTAGTTCTGTGCAGCACCTTACTCGGCGGCTGTCTTACCGCAGAGAAGAAGGAATTTCGAATTACCCTCAATGCTGACGGCAAGAGTGGTTCTGGCGTAATCACGTTCACAGGCATATCGAGTAGCCCTGGGGACTCGATTGCCCTCATCCGCGAAGATTTTAATACCTTAATTGCCGAGTATTATCAGGGGCGAAAGATCGAGTTAGAGAATAAGGGGATGAAGAATGTCCGGAAGCGGCTCTATAAGGAGGGTGGAAAACTGATGGGTGAGGTCAAGTTCGAATTTGACGACCTCACGTCTCTTGGCTTTTACCGTTACAAAAATTCAGGACCGTGGATGTTTTACACGGTGGCAGATGGGTTCTTCACCAGCGGTCAATATGAGTCGAGCAACGGCTCTTATCTCGGCGAGAAACTACCGGTGATCTTCTGGGACGCTGACCAGACGGAGCTCTACTATCGGATGGCATTGACCAGCTCCCAAGAGCCCGAGAAGTCATTAGTATTCCAATATGATAGCTGGCAATCTCGTCAGCACTGATCCCATTGAGAATAAAGTAGGTTAGCCCTTTCTCCGATAATGATTATCGCTCATCTTGCGGTAGGTTATCCTGTTTCGAGGCGACTACTGCTAACTCGTCACAACGCTCATTCTCGGGGTTGCCCGCATGCCCCTTTGTCCACCTGAATTCGATGTTGTGCTCTTCGAGCAGCGGGATCAGGCGTTCCCACATGTCGATATTCTTCACGGGCTGCTTATCAGACTTCTTCCAGCCTTTCGCCCGCCACGACTTCAGCCATCCCTTAGTAACAGCATTGACGACGTACTCTGAGTCCGAGAACAGCGTCACATCGCAGGGCCGCTTGAGTGCCTCAAGCGCGGAGATCACCCCCAACAACTCCATCCTATTATTCGTCGTGTTTCGAAAGCCGCCGGAGATCTCACGCCGGCGCCCGTGGGAATCCAGTAGCACGGCCGCGAAGCCACCAGGGCCGGGGTTTCCAGAGCAAGCTCCATCGGTGTAGATAGTGATGTGGGGTGGGCGTGTCATGAAGGGACGCTATTCCGTTAATAGTCAGATAATAGTCAGAAGTGGGGGATCGGAGTTGTTGCCGGGCCTAGACTGTCGGACGGCGAAGCGTGATCTGGGTGATCTCTGGCGGGCAATTGATCCTGATTGGAACACCAACCACCCCGATTCCACGTGAGACATACAACTGCGTCTTTGAGTTCGATTCCTGCGGTGTATATGTCCCCTCCACGTACTCGGAGGCGAGGGAGCTGAAGGTCATGACACTTCTACCAATACGGCCGAGTACGATCTGCCCGCCATGCGTATGGCCCGAAAGCATTAAGCCAACATTAGTCTTGGAGTACTCCTCGAAGTAGTAAGGCTTATGGCATAGCAGAATCGAAGCCGATTTTTCTGGCACGCCCTTGTACGCTGCCTCGATGTGGCTTGCCGGCTTCCCTTGAACGAAAGACTTCACCTCTTTGGCATCATCGTCATCAACGCCGATCATGTAGAGGGACTCGCCACCAATCGTAAGGCGAGCATTCTCATTTCGCAGCAGCTTGAAGTTAATTTCCTCCACAGCTTTGCTCACAGCATCCACTCCAGCATAGTAATCATGGTTGCCGGTGCAGGCATAGACTCCATGCTCCGCCTTCAACTCCGACATCGCCTCCAAAAATGGCGGGATCTCATTCGTATGCGACGTCACGAAATCCCCCGGCATCACAATAACATCACTCTTCAACCCATTCACAAGCCGAACCACATTTCGCAGCTCGTTCACGTCCATAAAAGGCCCAGAATGGATATCACTCAGGAACGTCACAGTCCTCCCATTCCATGCTTCAGGCAGGTTCGGGATCTCAAACGACCGATGCGTGATCTCGATGTCATTCCGATCCACGATCCCGGTCGTACAGCTCGCGAGCGCGATGCCGCTCACGCCGAGAATAGTCGTATGAAGGAACGCCCGCCGCGTCATACTGAGCGGAGTCGAAGCCGGGCCAGGCTCAATCCCGGAGCCATCACCAACCACCTGCATATCATTCATATCACCAAGTCCCAACATACCATTCATCCCTATTCACTTACCCCTTCAAAGGCTGGCTCTGGATCGCTATTCTCAGCCGGACGCCGCACTGCGGAGACCAGCTTCTTCGCGAATCTCTTCACCCCCCGACGCCACACCATAAACGGCAGCAATATCATCACCCACATCAACATTATTGCTTGCCAGATGGAAAAAGGGTAGATGATCAGCTGGGTCAGCAGATTCACATCGACTCGAATCCGATTGCGGTAGAAGAGGAAGACGAAAGGAGTGTCCATCACCACAAAAAGGGCAGCCGCATAGCGCGCCAGCCGAGGCCCCAGCCGGGGGTAATCCCGCAGGATCACCCGCTTCAGATTCACATAGACAAAACGATGCAGCCCCGCCGAAACGAGGAAGACCGATAAGAAAGCGATGAGCTGGGCGGCTTTGGTTGGCATGAAGTAGTCCTCTTCCAA
Organism: uncultured Ignavibacteriota bacterium; assembly: GCA_903900335.1. Taxonomy (GTDB): domain Bacteria; phylum Bacteroidota; class Ignavibacteria; order Palsa-1295; family Palsa-1295; genus PALSA-1295. Next base: position 92,146 of record CAIUMP010000062.1, read on the forward strand.
AACCCGCAAACGACACTCCCTGTTCGCATCCACGGATGAAATTCTGCTAAGCCTTCGGAAGCGCTGTGCCGGTATCTACCCGATTTATTATTGGCGAGGTGTGCGTTAATTCAGGCCTGCTGCGCCGCCCATCCCGACACCAAAGCGCTTTCCCAAAGCCAGCGCAAATACTTTTGTGCGCGTGTGTCAATTCATAATTCATGAACTTCTCATATAAATCAACAACTTACAGCATTTTGTCTATAAGACAGAAAACGCTTTCCATAAATATTTTGCGGTTCCCGAACCGACCAGGAATTCGGTAGAAACCCGAAAATTTTTCCCCGCCTCCCCGTGTAGCACAGACTTTAGTCTGTGACCCAATCCGCAGACTAAACCATGCCCTGAGCCAGCCGAAGGGGCCGCGCTGCACGGCGGCCATCATCTTTCCACAACCACCCGCAGCGGCGCTCCCTGCCTCGCGCAGGACGGTGCAGCCCGACACACCCCGTTTTGTTTAGAGCGAGGTTCCAACTTCGAAACCGCCCACCCGCCAAAAAAGAAAGGGCGGGATTTGCCCGCCCTTGACTTCCCAAACTACTCCTTAACAAGTTTCACTGTCTGCGCCTCGCCATAGGTGCTCAAAATACGGGCAAAGTAGGTGCCGGATGGCAAACCGTGGAGCGAAATGGGTATCGAGTAATTCTTCGGCTCAAGCACGCTCTCAAACCCATTCGATGCTACGACGTTACCAAGAAGATCATAGATCTCGATCTTAACGTAAGCCTCTTGCTTAAGCCCGAAGGAAATCACTGTTCCCTCGTTCAAGGGGTTTGGGTTCGCCGAGGCATTGGTGATGATGCCTGGCCCACTTGAATTATGAACTCCCAGCATAGACGCATATTTCAACACACTGTCAAGGCCGAGGTCATGAAGCGAGTAGATGGTTGTATCTAGTTTAACCTTCGTGGTATCTTGTGTACTCCACCAGTCTTCCCGCTGGGAGCCACGACCATTAGTATATGATTGACTGTCACTATGCGTAGTGCATAGCGGATTATGAATGATCCAGTAGAATACTGATAACCCCTTATTCGTCGCTGTATTCAGTGCCTGATAGCCCGTGTCATTGTTCTCTGTCAATGAGCCGGAAAGCACATCTACGATAGCGCAGAAGTATTGGGAATTGTGCGGGTTCCAGGCAAAGGCAGACAGAAGCCATTTCTTGAACGACGGATAGCAGCCGGGAAAGGGGCCGTTTCCACCCGCCTGTACGGCCGTCGATAAGTTGCCAATCGCAGCAGGAGCATTGGGATTTGTCGGACACCGCTGCACAAATGCGCAAAGCGTGTCGTACATCAGCTTCCACTGCGCAGCCCTGAAATACTTCACCCCTCGCTGATATGAGCTATCGCAGTTGGATACGCTGTCTGACGAACGGAGGGAGAGTGCGTGGCTGTTCATCTTTGGATGCGAGACTGCTGCAAACGAGCCGCACTCCGTAGCGTTTTTGTCCTGCACAGAGGATTCGGTATTCGAAGGGGACGTGAAGGTGATATTGTCAGCAGAGGACTGGGTATGAATATCGTCATTCCAAAAATGAGCGCCGAGCGTCGCTTCGTTAGCAGGGTCGATAGGATTGCTTGACCCGTCAAGCCCAAAGAAGTTATGATCGATATCGCCCAGCGCGGTCGGAGAAGCACCGGTTCCGGCTATGATGATTCCATAAGCATCGCTCGTAGGCTGACATGGGGGAATGCCGGACCCCACATCGCACTGGAAAATGTTATTGTGACCTCCGTCCAAGAGAAGATGAGAGACGTTATCGACAAAAATCAAAGGCCCACCCTGTTCAAACGTTGTTGTTGATTTTATGGTGTTACGACCCGTAAAACCAGACGCGCCTGAAAGATCGACGGTATTTACAGAAGCGCGTAGGTCGAGCGTCCTCGCTCGACTCTCCGGGGATTGTGCAAAGCTTGACGCCATTCCGCACAGCGTAAACAAGGTGAAGCTTGCGATTGCACAGCAGTGGTTTGCTCTCATATCAAATGACGACGTGTCATTTCAAACGGCGGAAGTTAACCTCGGGTTCGAATGCTATTTCGAGAAGCTGCAGTACATTCTATATAATGCTGTTAAGAATGGTCTTGCAGCATCGCCCTTCGAGTACCCGTGGTTGTATTGGATAGGAATTCCCCCAATGAATGAATCGGAGTCCGCTGTGGTTCAGATTCTACCGTTGGTCGAGAGTCCTCGCTCGACATCTCGCGGTGATAGATTGAACACGTATCCAATTGCCATGAAAGCATACATCTCTAGTGCGATAGTGCTCTTCAGCCTGTACGCGCTCTGCGGGATGACGACAAGTTCTGCGCAATCCCCAACCTGTCGAGCGAGGACGCTCGACCTACGCGCTGGCACCAGCAATAGTACCCTACTGAGTGGCAGTATTACGTACAATCTGGATCCGAACAATGATGTTTCCGTGAACACGGCTCCTTCATCCTCCTGTGGCGAAGGTAGCTCAATCCCGTATCATAAAGGAAGCAAAGGGTTTGCCTCCTTGAGTGCAGATTCTGAGAGTCAGTCTACGCGGTTGTACAGATATGGGTCTTTGAATGCAAATTATAAACCAAACGCGATGAAGGCATACGATACACTCCGCCTTTACATCGAGACTTGTGCTGCTCTTCCTTTGTCTGGGATGGCGTTTGGCGATTTGGGCACCGCAGTAGATATCATGAGCAGTTCATACTCCCGCTTTCTAACCTATCGGGATTGGCTGAAATCCGTGCTCTATCTGAATAAGACAACAGACTATTATTGCTCGGACCTCGACGAAATAGAACATACCTTTGAGAAGTATTGGCCCTATGATTACAACGCAGGTGTTGCCTTCATTGATTTCATCATTAGCACAGGTCGGTGTGGTGCTACCTTCGCTGATCTTGGTGCGACACGGGCGAAGCTTCGTCGCTTCCAGATTATGTTTTACCAAGATAGCGTGCATGATTCGCTTGCTACTCCTATCGATACCACCCTACCCTCTCTTCAGAGCATCGGGCTTGGTGTGTTATTGAGTGGTGTTCCAGAGGCTTATACTCCTCACCTTGGGCAGGAGATTATTTCATTCGCAGCGACGGAGAATCCTTTCCGTCGTGAGAATGAAATTAGCTTCGAACTGGGCGAGATTGATGCTGCTCAGATCGAAATCTTTGATCTGCTGGGGTCGAAAGTCTTTTCGAGCGAACGGAAAGTGTTCGTGGGCGGGGTTCATTCCATCCCGGTTGATATCAGTTCGGCTCCTTCCGGTACATACTATGCGCGCCTTACAACGGGGCATGGAGATACGCAAACGTTGAAGTTAGTGAAGAAATAGCGAGAGCAAGCCCTTGCACCGCACCGCACAAGCCCGCTCCCATCCCGAGCGGGCTTGTGCGTTTCGGGAGTGCTGCTTGCCCCCGGCGTGCGGCATGAAATTCTCGCTGGCAATGTTGGCCCAGGCTGTGGTACTATTAGAGGCATCTGTATGAGCAATGAAGTAGAGGAGCAGCAGCCGGAATTTCAGCAGCCAGAGCCATCGGCCATGGCCGAGGCCACTCCGCACGCACATCCGGTTGCGCGGAGCCTTCGTCCCGTGGCGTTCTATCAGCGCCGCTGGGTGAAGGTTGCGGCGGTCTCGTTTGGTGCGTTCATCCTGCTCATAATTCTGCTGGATAATGTGATCATGCCGCTCTATGTCAAGCGCGGCTCTGTCGCCACGGTGCCGCAGGTGGTGGGGATGAAGAAGGATGATGCGAAGAAGAAGCTAAGCGATGCCGGATACGAGCCGGTGGAGTATGAAGTCCGCTTCGACGAAAAGGGAATCGAGGGCACGATCGTCCGCCAAACCCCGGAAGGCGGCGAGGAGACCAAGCCGGGCCGGAAGATCTATCTCATCATCTCCGGTGGCAAGGAGATGGCGGTCGTCCCCGATCTTCGTGGCCGCTCCCTCCGCGATGCCAAGATGATGCTCCTGAAAGCGAACATGACCGTCGGCAATATCGCCTATGGCTACACCGACAGCGCGGGGAATGGTACGGTCTTTCAGCAAACTCCTCCGCCGGGCAGCAAGACAAGCGCGAGCACACAGGTGAGCGTCGTCGTTTCTCAAGGTCCCCTCGTTGGCCGTGTGCCCGTACCAGATGTGAAAAAGCTGACGCTGGCTCAGGCCATCGAAAAGCTGAAGAGCGTCAAATTGGAGTTGGGGAAGGTCACCTATCAGAATGGCTCGCCGGAGAGCAGCGTGCTCGATCAATATCCACAGCCGGGCGAGCTGGTCAATGAGGGAGCGACGATAGACGTCTTTGTTGCCAGAGGTGGCGAGGGTGCTCCGCCGGAGCATTGATTGGATGAGTAGCGGCAACCGGTCCCACTGTTACCACCCCGGTCTCCCATTGTCATTCCCGCGAAAGCGGGAATCCATTTTCCGAACGGCTGGATTCCCGCGTTCGCGGGAATGACAGTCTCGAAGCGATTCCAACTCGTAACTATCCTCCAAAAGGCCGTAGAAAATGGCAGGCGGTCGCCGGATACGTCGCGGTTGGCGCGAATCTGCCGGAATTGATGTTCCGCCTGTCGTTAGGAATAACTCATTGAGAAATCGTCTCGGAGCGACAATTTTCCCTCCCAGAAACGTCATCCTTCTGAATGGATCATTCCTGATACTTAACTACGCATAATGGCCTGGAATCCTCAGCAGCAATATCAGCGACCGCAGCGGGGCGGTTTCTCGTTCTTTCCACCCGCGATCAAGTTCTTGCTCATGAGCAACGGCGCGATATTTCTCGCCGAGTTGCTCTTTGGTAGTTTCCACGCCGGGAATGGCCCGTCTCTTACGGAAAGCATCGTCGAGTACTTTGCCCTTTGGCCCATCGGCTCGGGGCATTTTTATCCGTGGCAATTCCTGAGCTACATGTTCCTGCATGATGGCTTCACGCACATCCTCTTCAACATGTTCGCGCTATGGATGTTCGGCGCGGAAGTGGAGACCACGATGGGCACGAAGAAATTCATGACCTACTATTTCCTCTGCGGTCTCGGCGGCGCTGTGGCGCATATGATCATGTCAGGGTTGATGGGTGCCGAGCAGGGTGGTCCGCTGTTGGGTGCCTCGGGTGCGATCTTCGGTGTGCTCGTTGCCTTCGGCTTGACCTTTCCAGATCGCTCAGTCTATTTCTTCCCATTGGTGTTCTTTCCCGTCAAGGCGAAGTACTTTGTCGGCTTCTACATCGCGCTTGAAGTCTATTCAACATATTCTTCGAACGACAACGTCAGCCATCTCGCGCATCTTGGCGGCGCAGTCACGGGCATACTCTTCTTGATCATCTCAACAGGAGGCCGCATTCTCTCAACCAAACGGGCGGGGACAGGAGCGGCCACATCTTGGAATGGTGGGATACCACCAGTAGATAAGCCATCCGCGAATCCGTGGCGAGGCATGGGAGGCGGGATGTTCAACAAGAATCCACGCGGACAAAACCCCGTGGACGCAGAGTATCAAGACATTGACTCGCAGAATATCATCCAACATCCTGTTGCCGATGTGAAGCAGAGCCTGGTCATCACCCAGGAAGAAATTGACCGCATACTCGATAAGATCGCCGCAAGCGGATACCAGAACCTGACTACCCAAGAGCGCGACATTCTCTTCGAAGCGTCGCGGAGAATGGAAGAGCGGAAGTAATTCGGAAGAACGCCTGTTTTCGTCGCCAGAATCAATTATTATGGATCTATCACTACCACTCTATTCTGAAACACTGCTCGACGCACCCATCGAGCACACCCGCCGCAAATCGCGCCGGGTGATGATCGGTAACATCCCCGTCGGCGACGGCGCGCCGATCAGCGTGCAATCCATGACCAAGACGAAGACGGGAGATGTTGATGCCACGGTCGCGCAAATCCATCGATTGGAAGAAGCTGGCTGCGATATCGTCCGCGTGACGGTCAATGACTGGGAAGCAGCCGATGGTATCGCGGAGATCGTCCGGCAATCGAATATCCCCGTCGTTGCGGATATTCATATCAATCACGTCTTCGCACTGAAGGCGATCGAAGCGAATGTCGCGAAGGTGCGGCTGAATCCGGGCAACATCGGTTCAATTGCGCGCATCCACGAAGTCCTCGCACAAGCGAAAGAGAAGCGCATTCCGATTCGTATTGGCGTTAACTCCGGCTCGCTCGAAAAGGATATTTTGGATAAGCACGGCTACCCGACCGCCGAGGCGCTGTTCGAATCCGCAATGCGGCATGTACAGATCTGCGAAGACTTTGGCTTCGAGGATGTGCTCATCAGCGTCAAGTCCACCGATGTGCGCCTGATGATCGACGCCTACAAGCTCGTCGCCGAGCGTACGGATTTCCCGCTACATCTTGGAGTTACCGAGGCGGGCACGACCCGGGTTGGCTCGATTAAATCCTCCGTCGGCATTGGCTCGTTGCTCTCACAGGGGATTGGCGACACAATCCGCGTTTCCCTCACGGACGAACCGGAAAAGGAGATCGAAGTTGGCAAGGAAATTTTGCGCACACTCGGTTTGGCAACGCGCGCTGTCGAGATTATAGCGTGCCCGACCTGTGGCCGTTTGGACATCGATCTCTTCAAGGTTACTCGCGAACTGGAGGCCGCCGTTGCACATATCAAGAAGCCAGTGAAAATCGCGCTGCTCGGCTGCGTCGTCAACGGTCCCGGCGAAGCCAGCGAAGCGGACATCGGCATCGCAGCAGGGAAGGGCGTCGGCATTCTTTATCGCAAGGGCGTGATGATCAAGCGCATCCGCGAGGATGAGATCGTCGCGACGCTCCTCGAGGAAGTGGAGAATTTTCAACCGGCGTGATCGAGATTCGCGAAGAACCCGCCACCCAGGAAGTCATCGCACGGTATTGCGAGGTACCGATAGCGTTTCTTGTGAATGCTCAGTTCGAACCCCACCCAAGACCCGATGGCGGTTGGGATTTGCAGGAGCGGCCGGTTGCGGAGCCTTATACAAAAGATTACGATTACTACGAATGGGCATTAGACTTCGATCTTTCCAATTGTGCAATCCTCTCCGCGTTTGTTGGTGATCGACGAGTTGGCGGAGCACTCCTCGCGTTCAACACGCGGGGTATCCACTTGTTGGAAGGCCGAAGCGATCTAACGGTTCTCTGGGATCTTCGGGTTGCTCCGGAATTCCGACGGCACGGTATCGGCTCGATGCTCATTGAGCGAGCAGTGCAATGGGCACGGGAGAGAGGATGTCGTGAGTTGAAAATCGAGACGCAGAACATCAATGTCGCAGCGTGTAATTTCTATGCCAGGATGGGTTGCGAATTGCGGTTCGTTCGGGAAGGGATTTATCCTTCGATTCCGGATGAGATTCAGTTTTTGTGGTATCGAGAACTATAAGGCATCTGACTCGTTTTCAAAACATGTACCAACTCCTCACCATCACCAAATCCCACCCCCTCGCGACGATCACCATGACGCGAGAGGAGAAGCGCAACGCACTCTCGCCAGAACTCATCGGCGAGCTTTCGCAGGCGTTCGATGAGCTTGCCGGAGATGAAGACGTGCGCGTCGTCATTCTCACGGGGCAGGGCAACACGTTCAGCGCCGGTGCCGATCTGGAGTACATCCAGAAGATCACCGAGTTCGGCCCGGAAGAGAATCTCGCCGATTCCCGCCGCCTCCGCGATCTGCTCTGGAAGATCTACACCTTCCCGCGTTTTACCATCGCGCAAGTCCACGGCGCGGCGCTTGCCGGTGGCTGCGGACTCGCCACCGTCTGCGATGTCATCTTCGCCGCAGACGATTCGAAATTCGGCTACACGGAAACCGGCATCGGATTTATCCCCGCGCTCGTCTCCGTCTTCCTCGTTCGGAAGATAGGGGAGCAACATGCGCGTGAGTTACTGTTGAGTGCGCGGCGCATTACTGCTGAGGAGGCATATTCGCTTGGTCTTGTGCAGTATGTCGTGCCGTGCGGCTCGCTCGCGGAGTCCGTGCAGGCTTATGCAATGCAGGTCTCGAAGAATTCTCCCTCGGCAATTGCTCTTACTAAATCGCTCATCGCGGCCCAACATGGCATGAGCCTGGAGGCAGGATTGGAATATGCTGCTTCCATGAACGCTCTGGCCCGCGGCACCGAAGACACAAAGAAGGGGATTGCTGCGTTTCTCAATCGATCGTCAAAAGATTCTTCTAAATCTTAACTACCGTTCTCATGGTCAAGATTCTCGTTCTACTTCTCCTCGCGCCGATGGCCGCCTTTTCCCAACACGTAACAGAGGATCGCGGGGCAGCCGCTGATCCGCTGAAACTGGGCACGACCTTCGTTAATGTTTACTATGTCACCGATTCTGCAGATGCGCTCGTGCAGAATAGCGCTGTCGATGCCGACGTGCCCGGTGACGACACGCAGGTGGTCGTTAGGACAGGTGCACATCTGTATGGTCGGCAGGACTGCACTGTCCTTACTGGACCGAACCACGGCGATAGCAACGTCTACTTCTTCGCGAAAAATGGCGATCTCTACCTCCTCAACACGAACCACCCAGGGAAGTGGGAGTACCTTCCATTTGGATTGAAGCAGGGAAAAGTGATGAAGACCGATCCTGTCCTCGATACTGGAACGGCACTCGGGCATCATTATGAGATGATGGATCACCGCGAACTTTCCGTCATTGGCCACGAGAAGGTGACGCTCGATGGCAAAAATTATGATTGTATCAAACTTCTGCTCGTGGAAGTGAAGGTTTTTGAAGGGAAGGAATATCGAAACGGTACTACGTATTGGTACTCACCGGATATTCGCTACTTCATCCGCGCAAAGTTTGGCTGGGGTGGGAAGTACTTTCTGAACCAGAAGATCGCCGTTTATAAGCCAAAGCAGGGATGAGCTCTGCTTATTGCTATCGCAGAAACAAAAATTTCCAAGACCATGCCGCACCTCGTTCCTCGTCAAGGATTGTGATCAAATACGGCCCGTTTGACAAATTTGTATAGAGCGGGATGCGGTGTTTACCAGCATCGAATTTTCCTCTATACTTTGGCCCACACTTCCTTCCGAGCGCATCGAATACCTCAATCGTGAGACGTGCTGAAGCGGGAAGGACAAGTTCGAGTCCTAACGGGCAACTTGTATTGACCCTAAGTTGGGTCGGATTCTCGTCTTCGGTCATCCTTACGCCTGATGCTCCCGCATCGGCAGTATCAAACACGAGAGCGGCCCATATCGAGGTCTTGTTCTTATCTGCACGCGTCCAGATCGGGACGACGTGACGGTTGTAGGCTGCAACGGAAATATAATCACCGAGGAAAGCACCATTCCCTGGATAGAATTGCGATTCACTCACCTTGCTTGTTGTGAAACTGCCGCCGCCGTCTGTCGAGCAAGCGAGATAGACGTCGGTTGAATATCCATTCTCGGGGTGCATGGAGTAGTAGGCAACAAACAGGTGCCCGGTTATCGGATCAACGGCCAAGGTGGGGAAGAGATGCTGCGCTGTGTCTGCACTGGTCAGATTCTGCGGTTGGCTCCATGTTTGGCCGCCGTCAGCCGAGCAGATGAAGTAGGCGTCGGGTACGCCGTGCCGGGTGGATGACCGATCATCCACTTCGCCCCAAAGGACATAGATTCGGCCCTTGAAACTTGCAGAAAACTGATCGCAGACGGCAACCGGTATTCCATTGGCTCGGAATATCCGCTTCTCCGTAATATTCCATCCGCCTGGCTGTACGGCAATCACCTTATCCCGGCCAAAGGTCACGCCGCCGTCCAAGGACTTATCAAAAAAGATAGTGTCGCGCGCGGACCACACGATGTAAAGTTCTCCGTTCGGACCGAACGCCGGGACAGCGCCTTCTGCGGTGTTGCTGCTGTCTAAGCAGTCACCACCTGCGTCATCTACGCGAACGGGCGTGCTCCATGTTAGTCCCCGGTCATGCGAAATCGAGCAGAGGATGCGTGATGTATCGCTGTTCTTGCGGCTGTTGTAATGATCGAATCGTGTCCAGGCAAGTGCAAGAGTGTTTCCAGATCCTGCTCGTTTGTCCACGGCCAGAGTTGGTTTGTCTTGTACTCCTGCTTCTAGACCAACAGTTGCTCCGGTATCGAAACTCATGCCGCCGTCCCTCGAGCGGCTGATGCCTATCCCGGTACCAAGGCTTGCAAAGTACAAGTTACTTTCATCATCAAAGGCAAGCGAGGGGTCGCAGCCGCTGCCGAAGTCTGTGCGGAGCATCGCGCTTGCCCATGTCTGACCGCCGTCCGATGAGGTATAGAGCCATTGCGCATTCGAACCAGCGACGATCGCGAGTGGATTGCGCGGGTTGATCGCGATACTAACTTCACATGGACTATACCGCGACACCGTATCGGCAGAAACGTGGACGTTTTGGGGTTGCGACTGAGCTGTTGCAGTGAAGCAGAAAATCACGATCAGCGCAGAAAGCCTATGGCAGGAAAAGGAAGTAAACATTATGGTCTGCGAATAATGGGGCAGGAACACGCCTCCTGCCTAAAAGTCGCTCGGGGGGCACATCCTTCCATTTCTGCTTTTCCCTCAATCGGGACTATTTCTTCTAATTGTGACACATCGGTAGCCCCACCGTCCCTCGCATCGCGATTGGATACTGGTGAGGCCACTAACGTAACGTCATAATCCGAATTATGTCAGGGCAGTCTGCGGCTGCTCCTCACCATCATGCAGTCGCCCTTCCGGCGCGATAACATTCTTCCTGAAGCGCTCTTCAAATATCGTGTAGATCGTTGGCACAAAAAAGAGAGTCAGTAGTGTCGAAAGGGAGAGTCCCCCGATAACAGCAATGGCCAGCGGAGCTTGCGTCTTCTCACCGCCGACACCAATGGCCATTGGGATAAGACCAAGCACCGTTGCGAGTGATGTCATAAGGATCGGCTTGAGACGTGTTCGTCCACCGTCAATGACTGCATCATGCAAACTCTCACCCTTCATGCGGAGGTGGTTGGTGTAATCGATTAGCAGGATACCATTGCTGACCACGATTCCAACCATCACGATAATACCCTGGAAGGACGTCACAGACAGCGTCGTGCTGCTTAGGAACAGTGCCCACATCACGCCCACGATTCCAAACGGAACGGTAAACATGATGATGAATGGATCCATCAGGGACTGAAATTGTGAGGCCATCACGACATACACGAGCAGAATTGCAAGCGCGAATGCCATCGTGAGATCACTGAACGTCTTCTGCTGCTGTTCCACATTACCTCCGAGTTTGACTTCGAAGCCGGGTGGCACAGGAATCTTATCGAGCTTGGCGCGAATATCGCTCGCGACGCTACCCAGATCGCGACCGTTGACCTCAGAGGTGACATCAATGATGCGCTGTTGGTACTTGCGGTCGATCTGCACGGGCGAGGCATCCTGCTTGATATCCGCGATGGAGCCAAGTAACACCTGATCACCAGTTGGCGTCGTCACAAGCAACTTGCGCAAGTCATCTATGTTGCGCCGATAATCTTCGTGGAGTCGAACGAGGATATTATATTGATTGCCGCTGACAGGATCGGTGTACAAGGATGCTACCGCACCGTTCATACCAGCGCTGATCGTGTTCGAGACCTGCGCAACATCAATTCCGAGAATGCCGGCCTTGTTGCGATCGATGTTCACCCGCAGTTCGGGAAGGTTGTCCTCACGAGAAGATTGCACGTTGACTGTCCCAGGCGTCGACCGCACCGCTGCCAATATCTCCTTCGACAGGGCTGTCCCGGTGGCAAGATCGAATCCGCGAATTTCAATGTCGATCGGTGCGGTCGAACCAAAGTTCAGCAGGAATCGGAGGAAGCCACTCGGGGATGTATAGACCGATGCGCCAAGGAAGTTGGACACTTTCGGGCGAATGGAATCCATCACCTCGAAGATCGTCCGTTTACGTTCTTCCGGTGGAACCAGAGAGACCTGGATATTGGCTGCGTGTGAGCCCGAATTACGCCCAAAGAAGTTACCGCTTCGAGCAGAAGGCACGCCAATATCCGAGACCATCGCCTGCATCTCTGGAATGTTCTTCCTAAGAATATTCTCCATTTGAATTACGGCCTTCTCCGTTTCCTCCGCGCGCGTCCCTACGGGAAGCTTCATCGTGACGGTGAACACACCCTCGTCCTGATCCGGGAAGAACTCCGTACCAATGAACTTGAAGAGAAACACCGAAACCGCTGCGATACCAAGAATGCTAAAGACGATCGTCTTCCGATGCGCAAGCGCCCACTCGAGCATCCTGGCATAGCCATGGTCTATCGCTTCGATCTTGTCATGAAAGAGAACACGCAGTCGGTCTGGGAGCTTCGTCGAGGTGCGATCAAGCTCCTTCTCTGGAGGTAAGAACTTGAGACAGAGCAGGGGGGTAATGGTCCTTGAAATGAAGAACGATCCAAAGAGCGCGACCGCGATGGTAATTGTCAGTGGTATGAAAAGGAGCTTTGCAATGCCGGATAGAAAGACAACGGGCAGGAATACGATCACTGTAGTCAGGGTAGAGACGAAGATCGGTGTAGCCACTTCGCTTGCGGCTGCCAGAGTCGCCTCTATCTTGGATTGTCCCTTTTTCCGCTCGTTGTAGTGGCGACTAATAGCTTCCAATTCGACGATGGAATCATCGACCAATCTACCGACAGCGAGTGCCAAGCCACCGAAAGTCATGATGTTCAGCGTGATATTGCCGAAGCGGAACATGATGAAGGTGATGAGGATCGACATCGGGATCGCGACGATGATGATGATCGTCCCACGAATATTGCGTAGGAAGATCATAATGATCAGCATTGCCAGCAATGCACCAATGATCGCTTCGCGAGAAAGCCCCGAGATCGTTTGTCGGATGTAGAGTGATTGGTCGAATGAGAGCGCGATGTGGACGTTCGAGGGAATTCCCGTTAGCTTCGGGATGGCCTTCATGACGTTGTCAACCACGGTTACCGTGTTGGCGCCCGCCAGCTTCTGCACTCGCAGCGTCAACCCTGGCGTACCGTTCACGCGGATCAACTCGGTCTGTTCTTGATAGCCATCCTCCACAGTGCTCACATCACGAATGTGAATAGGCACACCGTTGACGATCTTCACGACGATATCGCCCATAGGTTGGACGACGTTGAACCGGCTCTCCGTCTTCAAGGAATAGTCGAACACACCGCTCTTGATGTCTCCGCTTGGTATGATGAGGTTCGAATTTCCAACAGCCTTCAACACATCGGCAATCGGCAGTCCGATCGCCTGAATCCGATCCCTATCCAGCACGATATGGATCTCGCGGATACGTCCTCCTGTGACTTGAGCAGAGGCCACACCCGGAAGATGCTCCAGCTGCGGCTCGATCGTGTTGTAAGCGAGATCATACATATCCCGCTGATCCATGTCGCCAGAGACCGCCAGCGTAATCACCGGGAGATTCGTAATGTCAAATCGGAGTGCGATCGGTGTCGAAACGCCGGTTGGAAGCTGGTTGTAAACGCGATTCATACGCTGGATCACGTCGATCAGGCCCACATCGACGTTCGCATTCCAATTGAAGTTGATGCGAACCTGCGAGACACCCTCGCGCGTGGTCGATTGCACATAATCCACATCGTTGACCGAGGTCACGCCACGCTCGACGATGGCCGTCACCGATTGCTCCATATCCAACGGGCCAGCACCAGGATAATACGTGATCGTTGTAACCACCGGTACAGTGATATTCGGAAGCAAGTCGATCGGCAACTGCGAGAGCGATACCCAGCCGAGCACGAGGATCGTGAACCCGATGAGAAAGGTTGAGATCGGGTACTTAAGCGCGAGTCGAGTTAGCCACATAGTTTGTACTTGAAACGACTAGTTCTTCACAACGATAACTTTTCCGTTCGGCTTTGCAAAGGTCTGGCCGGTCACGATAACCTGTTCGGTGCCGTCAAGGCCGGATAGAATCTCTGTGCGCCCGTTCTCCGCCACACCTGTCTGAACTGGAATGCGCTTTGCAAGCGTGTCCACGACCGCGAGCACATAACTGCCATCCTTATCTGGCAGCACGGCTTCGGTTGGAACCGTGATCGCATTCGGATGCTGCCCCAGCGCGAGTGACACATGTGCAAACGAGCCTGGCTTGATCGCTTCATCATGATTGGGGATCACAATTTCCACCGCCATGGTCCGAGTAGTAGTATTGATGGACTGGGCCGTTCTGGAGACGGTGCCATAGAATTCACGCCCGGGCAGCGTACTCAATGAAATGACCGCGCGCTTAGCATTCGGCAGCTGAGGAATATCGCGATCCAGAACATTGATGTCGATCTTGACCGTATCAATATCCATTATCGTAAACAGCGTCGTGTTGCTGCCGGGAGCGCCATTCGTTGGCGTTGCGGAGACCGTCGTACTCGTCGAGACCACCGAACCCGGATCGAGGAACCGCTTTGTGACGTAGCCATGGAACGGTGCGCGGATCTTCGCATAGTCAAGCCGAATCCGCGTTGCGTTGTAGCTTGCCTCCGCAGATTTTAGCGCTGCCTCCGCGTTATCCAGATCCTGTTTTGCAGCGAGATTCTTCGAGACCAAAGTGCGCGTTCGAGATTCCGTCGCCTTTGCGTTAAAATACACGGCAGCCGCCTGCTCCTCCGTTTGATAGGCCTCAGTTGTGTCAATAACTGCAATCAACTGGCCTGCACGAACAGACTTACCCATGTCGGTGAGAACCGATTCGAGCGTTCCGGCGACCTTGCTGAAAATGTTCGCTTGTAAAACAGGTAGGACGTCCCCGTCATACTCGAGCTTGTAAGTGATGTCGCGGCGTTCAGGTAGCGCAATGCGAACCAGCGGCGTTGCCTGCTTCTTCTGCTCCGGTGGTTTCGCCGCGGAGATGACCCGATAGACGATAAACGCCACGGTGGCCAGCCCGACGAGCGCGATAAGGGAATACTTGACGGCTCTATTCATAGACTACAATATCTGATACGATGGTATCTGACCGATGTACTAGCCACCGCAGCGGGTTGGCCGGGAATGGTGCGTAAGCAGACTATTGACGATCCGCTAATGCTTCGGCCCATACAATACGATACGAGCCACTCTGGTTTCAGAGTGCCGTGTTAACAAACGCTGACTGCCAAGATTCGCCCGTTCGTGGACCGAACACACCTAAAATGGTCTGATAGGAGCAGCAAAGCCTGGTTGTAGATTGGCCATGTTGGAGCCGGTAGTACGTCCGGGGTTTAAGCATTGTTGCGTGAAGAATAAGTAACCATCGGACGATTTGGAAGGAACGCTATTTTGCAACTGTGTGATAGCACTGACACAACTTTCTTCACAAGGGAGCTGGAACGACCTGTCACTTCTACAACGTCAGTTCGAATGCGCATCCTGATCGCCACACCCGCTTACGGCGGAATGATTACGACGAAATACGTTCACGGGATTCGAGAATCCATTTATGGATCCTTGATGGAGAAGGATCTGCAACTCGTCCTTACGACGATTCATAACGAATCCCTGATTAATCGTGCAAGGAATAATTTTGCCAGTATGGCGATCGAGCACAAGTATGACCGGCTGTTGTTCATAGATGGGGACATTGGATGGCACTGGCCGGATCTGCTTGCGATAATCCGGAGTAACAAGCGGGTCGTCGGGGCTGCCTACCCGAGAAAGCATCTGCCGATATCACTGAACTACGGTCTCTTTCCAGAGCAGGCGGCCTCCGTTCGGTTCGCGAAGGATGGCCGTGAGAAGCACGAGATGCTACGCAAGCTTGCCGATCAGCTTACGGGGGAGTTGGAAGTGGCACATGTTCCTACGGGCTTTCTACAGATCGACGTCAGTGTATTCCATCAGCTCGCCGACAAAGTGGCCTCGTACGTGGACCTGGACGGTTCCAGTGACACGTTGAAGGAAATCCGCGATTTCTTCCCGATTCGCGTGGTCAACGGAGAGATTCAGCCTGTGGACCAGGCATTCTCCTCGATCTGCAGGGAGAACGGAATTCCCGTCTACTTGAATACTAACGTGATCCTAGAGCATACGGGTCAATACACATTCGATGTTCCTCGATGAGTTTTGTGGCTTCCGAGTTCAAACAACTGGCCGAGAGCGGAACGCTATTTTCTCATAATTTGATAGAATGCACGCGGTTGCAACAGTTGTGGCCCGGCCCCTGAATAGAGCATACTATTTAATCCTTTACGATGCGAATTTTGATCGCGACCCCCGCATATGGCGGGATGTTAACCACGAAATACGTCCACGGCATCCGGGAGTCCATCTACGGCTCTCTTCGAGAGGGGGATTTGGAACTGGGGTTGTACACCATGCATAACGAGTCGCTCATTAATCGTGCTCGGAACACGTGTGCCGCGATCGCAATGGAGCATGGCTTCGATCAGTTGGTTTTCATTGATGGGGACATCGGCTGGCACTGGCCGGATCTGCTCGCGATAATACGGAGTAACAAGCGGGTCGTCGGTGGAACATATCCGAAAAAAAGCCTGCCCATCTCGCTGAATTATAACGTCATTCCCAATAGCGTACCAAATTTTGATAATCGCCGGAAAAGCTTCGAGGATCACAAATTACTGCGTCAGTACGCTGACCCAGTGACGGCAGAGTTAGAAGTCGCTCACATTGCCACCGGCTTTATGAAGATCGATGTTAGCGTGTTCCATCAGCTTGCGGACAAAGTCCCGTTCTACATTAATCGCGATGGCTATGGTGATATGCCAAAAAAGGTCAGCGATTTCTTCCCCGTTCGCGTTCTCAACGGGTTTATGGAGTCGGAAGATTGGGCGTTTTGCACGATTTGTCGCGAGAACGGAATTCCGGTCTACCTGAATACGAATGTGATAGTTGACCACACGGGCTCCTACACCTTTGATGTTCCCCGTCCATTTCCAGCGGTATAAGCAATGCGTGTCATGATCTCTACGCCTGCCTATGGCGGGCTTCTGACTGTCAACTACTTGAGCAGCATGCTCGATACGATCGCGCGTTTCTTTCAAGAGCGGGTAGAATACAACGTACTGACGATCGCGAACGAATCGCTCATCTCGCGCGCCCGGAATATCAGCGCAACGATGGCCATGGAAAAGGGCTATGACAAACTGGTATTCATTGATTCCGACATCGGATGGAAGTGGGAGCAACTTGCCGCACTCTTGCGCAGCGATAAGTTGGTAGTCGGCGGCACGTACCCTCTGAAGCAACTTCCGCTTTCACTCAATTACAATGTCTTCCCCGAGCACGAGCGTTTGTTTGCGCAGAATGGTGTAAAAAGCTATGAAGCTCATGC
Organism: uncultured Ignavibacteriota bacterium; assembly: GCA_903900335.1. Lineage (GTDB taxonomy): Bacteria > Bacteroidota > Ignavibacteria > Palsa-1295 > Palsa-1295 > PALSA-1295. The sequence goes on from CAIUMP010000062.1 coordinate 109,448, forward strand.
CGAATTTGGGAAACTCTCAGACCCATCCACCCGTGAAATAGCCGTCCGAGATATTCCTACAGGATTCATGGTGATCGATACCCGCGTCTTGCGTGCATTGCGGGAGAAAGTAGCGGCCTATACGGATTACCGTATCGGACTGCCCACCCAAAGCGTTAGCGATTTCTTTCCTGTTAGAGTGCGTGATGGCATCCTCGAATCAGAGGATTGGGCATTCTGTTCACTGTGCCGCGAGCACGGAATTCCAGTCTACCTTAACACCGCTGTGGTGGTAAGCCACACTGGTAGCTTTGTCTACGGCGGCTAATATCAGAATCCGCATGGTGACGTTTCTCAAGCTTGGTAAGCATGGAAGATTCGGCAATCAGCTTTTCCAGATCGCTTCTACCATTGGAATTGCAACGCAAAACGGACACCAATTCGCGTTTCCCTTTTGGTTCAATCATGATCAGAATTTCAGAACAGGGGGGACCGATGGCAATGTTCAAGAACATTTCGCTCGGCCACTGCCCTTGATACCACGAGCACTGAACTTCGAAGAGGTCGTGGTAGAATTCGGATTCAGTGATATTAAGCTTGGCGAAGGTGACTTCTCGATCTTTGGCCATCTTCAAAGCGAGCGGTATTTTCGACATTGTCCCAAGATTATTCGCGCGTTTTTCACTCCAAGACGTCCGGTCGAGTCACCACTCGGTGCAGGGACGTGCGCCGTTCATATCCGGCTTGGCGATTACGACGGCAAGCTACATTTGCGTATGGGCGCGGACTACTACAGGAAGGCAATGGCGCTGCTCCCCGGCGGCACACGATTTGTTGTTTTTAGCGATGAGCCGGATGCTGCGCACAAACTGCTGGGACCGAATCACGAGTATGTTACGCCGAGTCAATACATCTCGGATTTCTTCCTCATGGCCACCGCAGAGCACAATATCATTGGCAACTCCAGCTATAGCTGGTGGGCAGCATGGCTCAACGCAAATCCGGACAAGATCGTGATTTCACCGAAAACCTGGTTTGGCTCCGACGAGTTAAGTACCAAAGATATCAACTGCGAGGGGTGGCGTGTAATTTAGTGAGCAAGCACTGACCGCGTTACGGGATCCAGCTACAGAGCCTCCACAAAGTCCAAATTTCCAAGCCTAGCACATGCGCCTTCTGATTGCAACACCCGCGTACGGCGGCCTTGTCACGACGCCTTACCTGCAGAGCCTCTATCAAAGCTTTTTCGGACTTCAACGCCTAGGGGTTGAGTTTGGGCTCACTACGATCGCGAATGAGGCGCTGATCTCACGAGCACGCAATACATGCGCTGCGGTAGCGATGCACGAAAAGTACGACAAACTCATGTTTATCGACGCAGACGTTTCGTGGAAGTGGGAAGATCTGGAAGCGCTGATCCGCAGCGACAAACCTGTTATCGGCGGCACTTACCCGAAGAAATCGCTTCCGATCGAGTACAACTACAATGTGCTTCCCTTGCACCGGACGGCCTTCGCCAACCACAACCGAAGGAACCCCGCAGACCATGCGTTATTGAGATCACTCGCCGACCCAGCCACCGGGGAGATCGAAGTGCTGCACCTTCCGACGGGCTTCCTCATGATCGACGTCCGGGTATTGCACGCACTGAAATCCAAGGCCGAAACCTATCGACACCTGGAGCTTGGCACGATCGGTGGAGAAGTCTGGGATTTCTTTCCGGTGCGTGTTCGCGATAAGATCCTCGAAAGCGAGGATTGGGCATTTTGCACGATGTGCAGGGATAGTGGCATTCCGGTCTATCTGAACACCAACGTCATCGTGAACCACACGGGGTCTTACACGTTTGGGTGATCTTAACGCGTATTATTGCAACGAAGCGATTCAATGAAGGTAAGCGAACTTGTTTCAAGGTACGGCATGGCGATCCGTGGGATCATCCATGTAGGAGCACATTTTGGCCAGGAATATAGTGAGTATCGTACGCTCGGGAATCCGAATCTCATGTTCTTCGAGCCGATGCAAGCTAGCTATCTGGGGCTCCTCAGGAATTTGGGATTTGGGCAGTATGCGGAGCGCTGCGAAAGGAATGAAGGCCAATCACATCTTATAACGCATCACCTCGCTTTGGGAACGGAAGCGGGCCAGATCACTATGCACACGGAGACGGCCAACCAGGGCATGTCCTCATCCATACTGCGACCAAAGACCGTCCTGCAACAATATCCAGCGATTCAATTTACTGGTCAGGAAACGGTGAGGCAAGCGCGGCTCGATGAGGTCTTCCAGACGGAGTCCATCGAGCACTATAATATGCTCGTGATCGACGTGCAGGGGTATGAGAAGTATGTCATCGAGGGTGGGCTAAATGTGCTCGGGACGATGGACTTCGTCATCACGGAGGTGAATCGACAAGAACTCTATGAAGGCTGCACAACGATCCAGGAAATGGATATTCTCTTGTCGAGCCAGGGATTTGTGAGAATCGAAACAGATTGGGAAGGTGACACTTGGGGGGACGCCCTCTATGTCCGAACGCAATTTCAACAGAACATCGTGGCATCCATGGTGCAACAGAACCTTGCGGTAAACGCGAGCCAATCGAATTCAGCGCCCACTTTGACGTTCAGCACGATCGTCGGTGTCATAGACAAGGTGCGAACCCAACTTCAGGCTCACCCGGGTGACATTCAGGCGCGGTTCACAAGTTATTGCGCGACGTATCACAGCGCCTCTCGTGCGCAGTTGTTTCAGGATCTCTTCGTTCTGTTCGTTCTCAACGATAAGAAGGCCGGTTATTTTGTAGAGTTCGGAGCCGCCGATGGCGTATTTCTAAGCAACACATTCTTGTTGGAGCGCAATCGAGGATGGCGTGGCATACTCGCGGAACCGGCGCGCACATGGCATGCTGCTCTTAAGGCTGGCAATCGGACGGCGATCATTGATACGCGCTGCGTCTGGTCCCGATCTGGCGAAACCCTCACGTTCAACCAAACGGAGGATGCAGCGCTTTCTACGGTTAACTCGTTTAGTGATACAGACATGCACAGTGCCGCTCGCTCAACGGGGGAGCGATACGATGTGGAAACAATCTCGCTGACGGACCTGCTCGATTTCCACGATGCCCCGACGGTCATAGACTATCTTTCTATAGACACGGAAGGCTCGGAACTCGTTATTCTCGAGAACTTCGATTTTGATAAGTATCGGTTCAGTATCATCACTGTGGAGCATAATTATGCAGAGCCAGCGCGGTCAAGATTGCTTGCACTCCTAACGGCAAAGGGCTATTCACGCGTCTTCGAAAATTTCTCCCGATGGGATGACTGGTATCTTCATTCTTCCATCCTGAGCCGCTCCGAAGGGTGATCCCCCGCCTGCCGAAAGTCATTGTGAACCACATGTGGTCTTACACGTTTGAATAAATTTGGATTACTATTTCACCTCCACAAATGGCAGAAGACAAGCAAGTTACGATGGAGCAGATGCTCATACTATTGGAGTCACTCCGAAGCTACGTGCAAGCGCATCCGGGGGATGCGCAAGCACGGTTTGTCGCGTTTTGTGCAGCGAACTTGATGCAGTCTCCTTCTCAGAATTTTCAGGATCTGTTTGTACTCTTTGTGCTCGATAACAAGAGGGAGGGATTCTTCGTGGAGTTCGGGGCCGCCAATGGGCTCTATATAAGCAATTCGCTCTTGCTGGAGCGGCGCATGGGCTGGAACGGAATTCTAGCAGAACCGGCACGAAGCTGGAAGGCGATACTCCAGGCCAGTGGCCGACGCGCTACGATTGATACACGATGCGTATGGAGTCGATCCGGAGAAGCGCTGACCTTTAACGATACTGAAGATGCGATGATAGCAACGGTGAACGCCTTTAGCGACGTAGATAGCCACAGTGCCGAACGAGTGACAGGGAAGCGCTACGAGGTGGAGACGATCTCTCTGACTGACCTGCTGGATTTCCACAACGCACCGAAGGTCGTTGACTACCTCTCTATAGACACCGAAGGATCAGAACTCGTCATTCTCGAGACCTTCGATTTTGAAAAGTATCAGTTTAATGTCATCACGGTAGAGCACAATTACACCGAGACTGAGCGTGCAGGTCTGTTTTCACTTCTGACCGCAAAAGGGTATGTGCGCGTATTCGAAAGCTTTTCCGGCGCGGATGACTGGTATGTTCATTCTTCCATATTGAACCGCTCCAATGGATGATCTCGAGCTGCCACTGGCTTCGTGAACCACAGGGGACTTATACGTTTGGAAATGGAAGCCAAATTGTGACTGAAGCATTGCGAACGGATCTATCCCATGACGGAGATGCGTTAGATGATTCGCGACTGTAATTATAGGTGTACAATTGGGTTCTAAAGAACCTCATTAAGAAGACAACGAATGAAGCAGACGTTGAACGAAGTATTGCAAACGGAGATCAAATTTCCAACTGTGTACTTGGAAATGTGGAATCGCTTTTCGCCATACACAATGATATCACAGTGGCACTTCATTGAGAACCTGGCTATTATTCAGCACCTCGGGACACAGATGGCTGGAGCATTTGTCGAGTGCGGGACGTGGAAGGGCGGAATGTCGGCCGCCATGATGAACATCGGTGGCCCTAATCGGGATTACCATTTCTTCGATTCCTTCGAAGGACTGCCGCCGGTGCAGACAATTGACGGCCCCGCCGCAGTGGGATGGCAAGCCAAAACAGATAGTGTAGAGTATTACAATAACTGCACTGCTAACTATGAGGAATTCCGCTCTCTCCTTGCACAACAACCTATTCCCAGCGAGCGTGTTCATATTCACAGAGGCTGGTTTAAGGATACTTTGAAGGATTTCCCTAGACAACCCATCGCCACACTCAGGCTCGATGGGGACTGGTATGAATCAACAATGGAGTGCCTCCAACGGCTTTTTCCGCTCGTCGTCCCAGGCGGTGTAATTATCATTGATGACTACCAGACATGGGACGGATGCGCTCGGGCAGTGCATGATTACCTTAGCGAGGAAGGATCCGTTTCTCGAATTCGGCAGACCCCATACTCAGGTGTGACCTACCTCATTAAAGAGGACAGTTGGAAGGAAGCTCCACTGCTGGTCGATACGGACAGGTACAGAGGTAATGAGGCATACGTGAGGCACGGTATCTGGACCTTCCAGGAAGCGCGATCCGAGCACATGTTCGATGAGAGTCTTGCAATTGCCATCAGCCAACTGTTTCCGCAAAAGCCTGCCTCTATGGCCGATCTTGGCTGCGGACCCGGATTTTATTGTGAGTACTTCGCCGCTAAAGGGTGGGACGCCCAAGGGTATGAAGGAACGCCTGGAGCGAGCGAATTAGGACACTATCGTCGAATCATTACACAAGATCTGAGCGTGAGGGATGAATCGCTCCCAAAGCATCCGTTCGTGATGTCGCTGGAAGTGGGGGAGCACATTCCGAAGGAGTTTGAGGCAAATTTCTTGGATAATGTCTGTGCGATGGCCGCTGGCACCTTGATCTTAAGTTGGGCAGTTCCGGGGCAAGGTGGATACGGGCATTTCAACGAACAGCCCAATGACTACATCATCCAGCAGGTGCAGGCACGAGGTTTGACGCTCAATGTGCCAGCGAGCAATCATCTTCGAGAGGGAGCGACGTTCAGATGGTTTAAGAATACACTAATGGTCTTCGAACGCGGTAAAGGATGAAGGCATTCACGTTTGCCTGAACACGAATAGCGTCGTGAACCACATTGGGAATCATAGATATTTGCAAATCTTGTCAACTACATCGCGTGGCTCGATTAACATCATGCACTTGTGGTTGTTTGGGCAGCCAGTGCGGAGAAAGCAGTTGCGACACTCTACCGGCAGGAACAGTGCCTCATAAGGGTAGGTAGCTCCCCAGTGGTAATAATTGCTATACCCGCTTTGGAGAATGAGACCTTTATTCACAACCCCGGCAACATAGTGACTCATACCCGTATCCAGTCCGAGATAGAGTTTACTTTTCTTCACCCAATTGAGCACGGCATTGCCGCGAATCTTATCAATGCTGAGATCCTTCCACCTCACTCCTCGCTGGTTTAGTAGCTGCTTGATTTCATTCATTCGCGGATATTCGCGATACTTGCTATGAACGGAGACCTCCGAACAGATCACGACATCGGTTCCGATGATGGATGGGTCATCGTGATACCTGACCGGCACGGTAGGTCTGCTGATAGGGATTGGGGGAAGGACAAAATCCGCGCTGAAATTGTCGAGAGCTGTCCGAAGCATAGTTCGCCCGTCCCATTTTGGTGCTTGGCCATAATTGAAACGCCATGATTTCATTTCCGTGCCGTCCCATAGTGGCACGTCAACGAGCGCGCGAAACGCCGGGTTATCGTGCCACCAACAGGCTTCGGTTCCGAAGTCGTTGAGGATTGCGACCATCTGGGCGGCCATGAGTTCGTCGCCGAGAAACTCGTTGTTCCGATAGATCAGGATCACGTTACACCGCTGCCTTCCTGGTTGCTGCAAGTTTAGATGGCATGATTAATCCAACCTGGGATAGAATCGCCCTGCATCCCAAATTGAATTTGGTCACACAAGTTTGCCGTTTCGTAGGATTTCCAATTCCTGAGGTGTGATCTGTTGAAGATAGAATGGCTTGCGGGTGTCAATTCCAAACGATGGGCGCGTTCTCCCGTACCCAAATGGTAGGTGGCCGATTTTCCCCATACTGTAGTCCATAATTTCGGCGAACTTAATTTCCGGTCTTTTGTATTTGCCTTTCCCACCATCACTCCCGGGCCATTCCAAAAACAATTTCACGAATTCAAGGATAAAGGAATGCTTGATAATCGTCAAGCTCTGTTCGAGTCTCATTCCCATGACGTTTTCACGGCCGACAAGCATCTCGCATCCAGTTTCGTCGAGTGTTCGATACATTAGATCAACCCAAGGGCCAAACGCGAGACAATCTTGTTCCTTGAAGATATAATCGCAATTGTTCGCATAGGCCGTCATTGCACCGAGGATGTACGCTGCCGACCAGCCACAAAATTTTGGCGAAATATCCATGCTGTCGAGATCGTGCGCATGACCTAAGTTGTGCTGAAGGTACAGCCACTGGCCTTTCCTAAGTTCTGGCGCAGGCAATTGGTCGCTCGGAGCGGCGATGGTGATAATATCAACGGGGCGAGCGAACATTGTTGTATTCTTCAACCAGATATCGAAGAACGCGCAGATACGGTTGGCTTCGGCCTGACTGCCGGTGTTCCGCCAATTCTTCCCGCAAAAAAAACCCGTAGTAATGATATACCGTTGATCCATGGATTCAGGTTACTCGTTCAAACGCCATGAGAGTCGCTTCGAACCACCAAAGTGTCGCTGCTTTACGCAGCCGCGCTGTTCTTTCAGGATTGAAGCGAAACCCATGTTCTTCAATTTGCTGGACGACATAGGGATTCTCACGCTCGTTGAAGTGGCCGGTGCCCCCCTGTCCCGGAATTGCCCAACTCAGGATCAGATTCTTTTTCGCGATCGAGGTCACATTGTCGAGGAAATTTGCCTCAAATTGTTTCGGTATGTGCTCACCGACCTCTAAACAGAGGACTAATTCGTATTCCGGAATCTTATGCTGGGGCTGACTAAGATCGACCTGTTCGATTCGTTCATAGATACCCATATCCTTGGCTTCCGCCAATCCCTCATATCCCTGGACATTCCACCCGGCTCGGTTGGTAAAATGACGACAATACTGCCCGAGCCCACATCCAAGATCGGCAACGGATTCTGGGGCTATGGGAAATTCTCTAATTATCGCATCGGCGAGTGATTCGTCTATGTAATGGCCGGTACGGGCTTCGTCAACAGACCAAATCCCACTATTGCGGAACAGTTTTATTGTGGTTTGATCGGCGTTTGTCAGATCAACCTGTGCCACCCCATTCGGATCATCGCTCTGCCCGGTTGCATTTCGATCATGTTCCCACTCTAATTGTGCTTCTGGCCATCCCAGAAGATGCGCGGGAATTTCCCAGTTCGCAGCAGGATCGGGGATGTGATGGACGGGCTGCACATTCCCGCGCCAGGCAACGCCCATTATCTGAGATGTATGGAAGATGCGTGTCTTCCATCCTCGATACCGGAAATACTGAAGCCCTTCAGCAACGTGAGGGGAGAGCAAGTCGTGAAAGAGAACCATTGCGTCGGGTGCGCAATAGCGTTCGCAGACCACCGCGTCGTTCACCGGGCCGGGGAAATCATGGTTGCCATCAATGAACATGAGCGACCATCGCTTATTGGTTCGTCTCACCAGTTCTACTACTGCATCTGGGCTGGAGCCTGTGTAAAGCCTCACTGGTGTTGGGACACCGGCCTTGTTGATCGAGCTGCTAACGCTTTCGAAGTAAGACGAGTCCGCGAGCAGCGGATCAATGACGTCCAACGCCACACCCCCTAGAGCCAGGTGGCAGGCAGACCACCCCATAAAACAACCGATCTCCAGCGCTTCTTTGCCCTGAAAGAGGCGTGCAGTGTTGTACAAAATGTGCGCCTCATCTCGGTTCGCAAATCCTACGTTCGGCTTCCGGCGGTCGCAGTACCAATTGTGGTTCCCGGTTCGTCGTAAATATTTCCAGCTACAGGCAGAGGTGTCGCCTATGGTCAGGTTGGGGAAACTTGCGTCAGGTCGTACCCTGAGGAATCCAGGAGAAACGTAATCACCAACGGGGAATTCAATATCGGTCATGAGCGAATCGAGGATTTTAGGTGGTGCTGCTTGGTAGGATTACGTGGTAAGCCCGATCTGCTTGTAGATCTCATACATCCTAACAGTCTGCTCCTGAAACGTGACCAACTGGTTGGAGTTCACGAGGTGAGCGACGGCAATCTTTCTCTCTGGCTCCGCCGGAGTAACCCATGCTCGCACGGCGGCATTCCAGACTGGCATGCTGTATCTGCAAAGCCAATTGTACGTCGGTGGTGCTATCATTGGATTGCCGACTTCTGCGATAGCAACGTTCATGGCATCCTGTTCACGTCCCCAGTGAACGCCGTGGGGCATTGTTATGCTGAGGTTGCGCTTGTAGCGCGCCCACAGCGGAGAATCGGCTCGCGCAGCGAAGAGCCCAGCATTGAACATGTTGTAGTATTGAAAATACTGGGCGATCTCTACTCCAAATTCGTCGGAGAGTCTCTGAAATGCGTCCGAGTGGTGCTCTCGATTTGAAATCGGATTCGCATTGAAGGAGTAGGTCGATTCCGACTCATGCGCTATCACGACAGAGTTCGCGGGATTCAAAGCGTGATTCACGTAAAATTGCAGACCATCGGGCTGCAAAAAGCGGATGTCAGAATCGATCCACACGTACGCCGCGTATCCGGGGAATGTCTCCGGAATATACGGGCGACACGTCATTGCAACATAGTGCTTTTCGCCGGTTGAAAATTGAGGAAACCGGCTAAGATCGGTCAGCACCTCAATACCGTTCTGCCGCAGCCAAGCTTGATGTTCGGCGATCATTCCAATCGAGATCACTTTGATGTCGAACGTCCGACCGAGCGGAAATCGCACGATACTCTCCAAAGTATCCCGTAGGTACCCAAAGTAGTTTGAATCAGAGGCGAGGACGAGACAAATCTGAGCCGAAGGCATCAATATGGTCGCTTAGTGGTGTTGAACGTAGCTCAAAAGTGAGTACTGCAGAAGTTGGGGTTAATGTGTACAGGCAAGAAACCGTTCCGCTAGCGCCGCAGACTGCACCTGCCTCCCTTAATCGTTCGTGCAGTAGGCTTGAAACATCCCGATTAACTTGTCCGGGCACGTCTGATTGACGGTATGGTGGTTGGATTGTCCTGGCTCGCCTCCAAGCTTTGAAAGGAATTCTAGCGCGAGTCTATCATCGTTATAGCTGAGCGTTTCGCGATACCGCGGTGCCATCGCCACCGCTAACTCCCGTCGGATCAAATAGGTGTTGCCATCCACGAGGTCGTAGCCTAACTTGTTGCCCATCCCGATGCTCTCAAAATCGTCTTTGCCGATGAATGTGCCGTTCGGATGCCAGATCTTCCTCCGCGAGAAACCCCAGTTCTTACCTTCAACCGCACTAAGCAGGGCAGTGTAGTGATCGCGTTCTATCCAGCAATCATCATCTTGAAAGGCGACCCACGGGGTGTCCGCCGCCATTATTCCAACAGCCCGCAGTGCTGCGCCCGCCGTTGGCTTTTTGACGAAATTCCCAGGGATTGTAATCTGGTAGCGCTTACCATGCGGCGGGGCGTCACAGTATTGCTCCGGTGGTAGTGCCTTCTCTGCTCGGTAGTCATCAAAAAGAATGATGTGACAGAAGGGGACCGGCTGATCATCAATGCTCTGAATGAGTCTCCATAAATTCGGTCTGCCGATCGAGGGCGTAATGATCGTTATCAGTGGAGTCTGTGGGTTCTCCTCCTGGTTAAGGTAAACTCTCATTCGTTACTGCGCGGTCGTTAGAAAATCAGAATATGCCAAAGCAAGGCCATCACGAAGCTGCGTCTTGGGCAGCCATCCCATCTTGTGCAGGCGCGTGCTGTCCATCAGCTTCCGTGGTGTGCCGTCTGGCTTTGTGTCGTCGAACTGAACGCTGCCAGTGAATCCTGTGACCGCTTGGATCAACTCTGCAAGTTGCTTGATGGTCACTTCTTGTCCGCTGCCGACATTGAGGAATTGCCGCTCGTCATAATTCTTCATTAGAAAGTAGCATGCATCGGCAAGGTCATCCACGTACATAAATTCCCTAAGCGGAGTGCCGGTACCCCATAGCGTGACCGAGTCCGCGTTGGCATTCTTCGCCTCGTGGAATTTGCGGATCATGCCTGGGATAACATGAGAGTTCATTGGATGATAATTATCACCTAGGCCGTAAAGATTCGTCGGCATACACGAGATGAAGTTGCAACCGTACTGGTCGCGATAGGCCTCGCACAGTTTGATGCCAGCGATCTTTGCGATTGCGTAAAACTCGTTCGTCGGTTCGAGCGGACCGGTCAGCAGCGATGCCTCCTGGATGGGTTGCGCCGCCAACTTTGGATAGATACAGGAGCTGCCAAGGAAGAGCAACTTCTGCACTCCGGAAGTGTACGCAGCATGAATGACGTTGGTCGTCATGCTGAGGTTGTCGTAGATGAACTCGGCGCGATAGGTATTGTTTGCGAGGATACCTCCGACTTTCGCCGCAGCCATGAAGACGAATTCAGGCCTGTTCGCCGCAAAGAAATCATTGACGGCACGCTGATCGCGCAGGTCTAACGCATCAGACCCAGCAGTAAGGATATTGTTGAATCCATCCTGCCGCAGTCGTCCAACGATCGCAGAGCCCACCATCCCGCGATGACCTGCGACAAATATCTTCGAGTCTGGTCGCATCATTCGAATTGGTTTAGAATGCGGTAACCCGCTTGATGCGCAAGCTTTTCCCGGCTGAAGATATGTAGATCGGATGCCACCATCTCTTCGACGAGTTGCTGAAGCGTGTGCTTTGGCTCCCATCCGAGCTTTGTCCGCGCCTTAGAGGCATCGCCGAGCAGCATGTCAACCTCTGTTGGCCGGAAGAAACGTGGATCAACCTCAACGACGGTGTCGCCGATCGAGACATCACATTCGGGGTTTGTCAACCCGCAGACCACCGCTCTCTCACTGACGCCTGAGCCGACAAATTCCAGTTCGATCCCGGCATGTGCAAAGGCCAATCGCAGGAATTCGCGAACGGATGTTGAAACGCCGGTGGCGATGACGAAATCTTCTGGTGTGGGATGCTGCAACATGAGCCACATGGCCTCAACGTAGTCTTTAGCGTGGCCCCAATCTCGCTTGGCGTCGAGATTCCCGAGGTACAATTTCTTCTTAAGTCCCAATGCGATCTCGGAGACTCCGCGCGTGATCTTCCGCGTGACGAACGTCTCGCCGCGCATTGGGCTTTCATGGTTGAATAGGATTCCGTTACAGGCGAACATTCCGTACGCCTCCCGGTAGTTCACGGTGATCCAGTAGGCATATAGCTTAGCCACACCGTATGGCGAACGGGGGTAGAAGGGGGTCGCCTCTGTCTGCGGCGTCTCCCGCACATCCCCATATAGCTCAGAGCTGGACGCTTGGTAGATGCGCGTCTTGTCGATCAAGCCGAGAATGCGTATTGCCTCCAGCAGCCGAAGCGTTCCGACGCCGTCTGTGTTGGCAACGTATTCCGGCTCATCGAAGCTGACGTGAACGTGGCTCATCGCTCCAAGATTGTATATCTCGTCCGGCTGAACAGACTGGATAATTCGAATAAGATTAGTAGAGTCGGTAAGGTCCCCGTAATGCAGCACCATCCGCAGATCCGATTCGTGCGGATCCTGATAGAGATGATCTATCCGCTGCGTGTTGATAAGCGAGGTTCGCCGCTTAATTCCATGGACCTCATAGCCCTTCTCGATAAGCAGCTCGGCGAGATACGCGCCGTCCTGCCCAGTGATGCCTGTTATGAGTGCGCGTTTCATGCTGTGTGTAATCCTATTGCTCCATTCATAGATGCTTCTCGTCGCACAGTTGTACCCATTTCGGATGCGCCATCAGGCGATTGCTTTGGCATCCCCGGGGATTGGTTGTGGCCGACGATCCCGCCAAGTACCAAGCCAAAAATGGAGTGTGAACGATTGTGCGGTTGCCTGCTGCCGTATCGCCGCATTTGATGCCATGCCGCTCCAGATCTGGGTGCGGTCGAATGGGTAGAGCAGTGTTGGCGCTGCGACAGAGATGGTTGCGTTTTGGGGATAGGTCGCGATCGCCGTTGTCAGGAAGATGGAGCCTGTCGCGACGAGTGGGTCCTGCTCGCCAGCAAAGTGGGGGACGAGCCGCAGAAGATGATCCCAAAACGGATGGCCCGGAACGGATGCGATGAATGCGGTCCCAACGACCTTTGGCATCTGTCGTTCCTTCGCGACGGGATGCCCGGCGTGGGAATCCGGCTCGCGTCCAACGATCAAGGAGTGATCCCCTAGCAACAGATCAATGGGTTTCAAGCACTCCAGATCGAGATCGACGAAAACACCGCCGTATTTCTTCAGAATCAAATAGCGCAGTAGGTTGACACGATTAATGTCGAGCGCGTAGGAGTTCAGAAGATCGAGGTATTGTGGATACTCTTTTGCAGCAAAATTCCCGAGCAGCTCGTCGCTCCATCCGGCAGCGTGCCAATCGGGATGATGCGTCTTCCAGGAATGGAAAGGATGGGCGAGTTCGACGGGAACGTCGAGCGTCTTCCAGGCTTGATGGATGATCTTGGGTATCTTCATAGTGCAGCCGTCAACAATGATCGCAGTGGATTTGGTCGCATGGAAACTCTTGGTGCTATCTATCGCCAAAGATCTGCCCACCGAGCCCCATGAGTCCGCCGATCAGGCCCTGGCCGCCCTGGTCGGAGTCATCCGCGCCTGTTCCGGCATGAAGGTACATGGATTGCAGCGCGATCCTACCGGGTCCCGTGAAGCGATTGACGACGAAATTCATGCTGCCGAATATCCCCGTGGAAAGATTCGTTACCATCGTGCGCATATCCACTGTCGCCTCTTTGTAGAGCCATCCTCCAGGCTCGACATCAATGACTTCACCGACCTCGAGCGTCTTCTCGAACACGTTGCCATAGCCATGCAGCCACAGAATGCCCTCACGCTCGGCACGGAATCGATCGATAAAGAAGCCTGTGCCGCCGAAGAGCATGTTGGAAAATCCCTTCACGCGCTCGAAGGTATAGTCGATTGCTCCGGTAGCTGCAAGGAATTGGTGTTCGCGTACGTGCCACTCATCGCCTGGCTTCATGTGGATCGGCACAATGTGCCCCGCGCCATCACGGCTGAACGCGATGGCACCGTCGCCAGTGGCTTCGGTGATAAATATTTGCATTCCGGCGATGAGGCGTTTGACCATGCCTTTCATCGGGCGAATTCCGATCTGCACAGAGGGATGCTTCCATAGCAGAATGTGATGCTCAAAATAGACCGGTGTGTGATTGAGCTCAATTGTTAGCACAGGTACGAGCTCACCTTCAAGGTGATAGGTTACTCCGCCGAAAGATTCGTCGGTGATCTTTGTGCTGAGAAGGGAAGGGCGTTGAAACATTGTCTGTTTAGAGTAAATTAGAAACTTTCTGTGGAGACGACCGCTTTCACCGTGTCGCCCCTTAAAGGCGCGGTCGGAAGCCATGCTCTGCGCGACAGGAGCATTCGTCGGATGTGCTACGTTCAAATATACGAAGTCTAAGAGAAGCAACCTTGGGTGTGAGATTATTGATTACCAATTGGCGGCTGCTTATTGCGCTGATTTTCATGCTATCAGTCGGTCGAGCGGTTCAGGCGGAGCCCACGCTCGCCGCTGACCCAGCCCGCACGGACTCCGTGTCCGTTGATTCGTCGAGTAGGCTTGCGATTCCCAGCACAGCTGACTCTCTACAAAGGTCGTCGATTTCCACTCCTGTCTCGGTAGGCACGGACAGAAGGTTGGAGCCAGGGTTCTTCGACATGATTACTAACCTCCCATCGGATTGGCGGGATTGGTACCTTCAAACGGCAAGGCTTTCGAATTGGCCCATCATGGCAGCAGTCACTGTCTCTACTGCAGCGATGATCGTCTATGACAACCAGATGTGGGTGCCATTCAAAAAGCTCTACGAGAAATACCCTACCATAAATACCCTGGCCAATAGGTTTGTTGATATGGGAGATGGGAAATTCCAGTTCGGCGTTGCCGGAGCCTTTGCGGGCTACGGATTGATCGCAAGCGACAAGCGTGCACTGCGAACGGCGTCCCAGGTATGCGAAGTGATTCTCGCAGCAGGCGCTGTCGTGCAATTTCTGAAGCATACAACTGGGCGGGAAAGCCCGATCGTCTCAACCACCCCAACTGGCCGCTGGCAATTCTTTCCAAATCAGATCACCTACGCCAACAATGTTCCGCACTTTGATGCCTTCCCGTCCGGACATCTTACTACGGCTCTTGCCACACTGACGGTGATCGCGCGTAATTATCCCGAGCAAAGTTGGATAGCTCCCGTCGGCTACGTGGCTTGCACTGGAATTGCCCTCGGGTTGGTCTCAACCAGCATTCACTGGTGGAGCGATTATCCTCTTGCGATCGCACTCGGATACGGATTTGGCTCACTGCTCTCACCGAATCCAAACGAGGACGTGTCGGTCACAGAACCCGCGAAGAAAAAGGACGTTGGAGCCACTGGACTAAGCAAACTGCTCGACCAGGCAACGCTTGTTCCAATCTATGAGCCGGGCGGAGCCGGGATAGCGATGTCGGTCCGGTTCTAACGAGCGCTACTTCGCAAACAGTCGATACCGCGTCGCGCCGTTCTTCGTCACCTTGGAAATGTGCGCTTTGGACTGCCCATCCGCCTTTAGCTCGGCTAATTGCTCTTCAGCTTCATAGCTGCTGGATGTTTCAAGCACGGGCCTAATTGAAGTAACTGGAGCGGTGTGCTCCTGCTTCCGAACCGCTTTGGTGTGCGGACTGGGTGGAGGAGTTTCGCGGGGGATCTCCACGGCCTCTGGTGGTAACTGGTCGGGGGTTACATCCGCTGGCGTCACGGGCGGAGTTGAAGCCTTTGCTGTTTGCTGATTGAGAAGATTCTGGATGGTGTCTATCGGCTTTGATGCAGCTCGTTCAGCGCGTTGCTCAAAGCAACCCCGACGAAACGAGAATGCAATTCCCAATACGATCAAGAGCACAGTGTACAGTGCTATCATGAATCCGCCGCTTAGGGGCCTGCTTCGATGCAATTCTTCGTCAAATCCTGCCGCTTTAACACTAGAGACTGCCGAAGGGGGCAGAGCGCTTTCGGGAGCGGTGGCCGTTGGAGTAGAAATTGTCTCAATCGAATTCGATGGGGCGGGCTTCCGATACTCTTCGTTCGTGCCACGCAAAATGTCCTCGATATCGGATGTGGTCATGCCATACCGAGTCGCGAGGGACTGCAACGGGTTCTCCTGGCCGATGGGGTTTGGTTGTTCTGGCATGATCAGGGTGCAAAACGGGATAGTCTGCGCTTATAGTTCGAAGGAAAAACTGCCACTGGATTGGCACAACCAACCTACAGCCACGCATCTACTCAATACGATACCGCACACTCGCCCAAACTGAGCGTGGATATTCAGGATACCCTGGCCAGAAGTCGCTTGCGCTTCCAAGAATATTTTCGGTTCTCACGAACAGGTCAACTTGTGGCATCAAGACGATCCGAGCCTCGGCGTTCAGGAGGTTGATTGTTCGAACCGTCGAAGATACAGAACGGAATTCGATTGAGGGGAAGATGGAATTCGAGATGGAATTGAAATGATAGGTGAAGTCGGCTTTTATCGTTGGTTCGATAGACTCAGGTAAAACGAGGTATTGACTATTGTCATTCTGTCTGTCAACATGCAGTAGTGAAAACGACGCGGTAAGCACATCGTGCGAGAAAGCGTGGAGGCGAGCAGAGATGGTAGTCGTTAACTGGCGTGAATCGTTGTCCGACACTGCCATAAACGAACGCACAGCACTATCGTTGGCCTGCAGTTGATAGAAGAATGGATCATGTGATCTCGTGATGAAACGTCCCTCGATTCGAATGTTGTCTTCCTGAGAGAGAGAGTAATTCACAAACACACCGACATTGGTCTTGTCCATCACGACGCTTCGTGGTTCGTAGATCGCGTCTGAAATGTGGAGATCGGTGGTACTCACAAAGGGATTTGTGGCAACGAGGGTGCGCCACGAACTTACATGGACCTCGGGTTCGTAGTTCGCTCCGAAAGACCATGTCGCATTTAGAGGAACCTGCAATCGGATTAAGGGAAGGAGCTGAACGCTACTCCCTCGAACAGGAGTTTGCCGATAATGGATGAGATTGTCATTCGCTCCGAGTATGGTCGCACCCAGGAGCCATTCAAGGCTGTCCCCATGGCGATCACCGAAGAGAACATTGATGTTTTCAGCGCCTATGTCTTGTCCTCCTGCGTCGAAAAGGCTCCCAGTGTGTGAGTACGCCGCTTCTCCAATGAGACGCCACCAGGAATGGTCAGGAGTGTATCGGAACGATCCATTTACGGTTTGGGAAGACTCGAATTGGGTAAAGGCGGTCTGATTGCTCCACTCATCGTCGGATATGGATGCCTCGTAATGGAGTTG
Organism: uncultured Ignavibacteriota bacterium; assembly: GCA_903900335.1. Taxonomy (GTDB): domain Bacteria; phylum Bacteroidota; class Ignavibacteria; order Palsa-1295; family Palsa-1295; genus PALSA-1295. Next base: position 126,596 of record CAIUMP010000062.1, read on the forward strand.
ATCGGTGATGTTGTTGGCATACAGCAGGGAAGCATCGAATTCGGAAACTGTGTGATCGACCAACGGAAGATTAATGTACGGAAATTCTGGGGCGGCGAGCGATTTACGAGAATATCCAAGCGCGAACTTGAGATTGCTCGAACGATACGCTTCTATGGCAGGATCGGCCCCAAGTTCCGTGTTAACTGTGGCGGTAGCGTTGAGGTAGCTGTGAAGCGGCGTGCCGGTGAGATTGCGGTAGTCCAGCATCGCATCGATTGCAGTTCGTTCGCTGATCGTTCGCTCGACCCATCCACTCACCGTCGGTTGGTATACATTTCCCGCTCCTGCCTCCACAAACGCCTCCATTGGCGTGGGTGAAGCGAGTGGCATTGGGATCGGTGACTGATCGAAGAATGGCAGGTTCTCCCGCGTTACAGGATTCATGCCGGATAGCAATGTGGTGTCGAATGGGACAGGGGAGAGATCCGTTTCCGTCATGATCGATGGGGGATACTCAAAATGTACTTTGCTTCCGAAGCGACTAAGCTCGGGAATCTCCACCATCTCGGAATCAAGCCACTCCTTGTGTGATAGGGAGACAGCCGTGTCCACTATGGCGAGAGCGGAGTCGGAGTATTCGCGCTCAACGCTGTCGTTCAAGTGTGCACTGGTGAGGTCTGTGCCACGAAGCGTATCGTGATAGATAAGCGTTCGCCCTCGTTGGGAGCGGCGTAACTCTGCGAGAATGGATGGTGGCAATTGGCGTTTGGCGCTTAACGCAACTGTCGGTGGTGTCTTTCGGACCGAGTCCCGTGGTTTCAGATCTTCCGGTTTGGCGATCTCGAACGAGATGATTTGCGATTCAGTATGAGTGACCGAACTCGAGTCCACTTGGCGATTCGGCGCTGTAGATTGAGCCTGGGCGAATTCCGTGGAGTTGCAACACCAGATGAACGCCACGAGGAGCGAGAGTAAGCAACGTGCATTCATTCTGCGACCCTCCCTTTGGAGTGCTTCTTCTGCTTCCTTGGCTGAAGTTCGAGAAGGAGAGAAGTTGCATTGTCTCTCGACTCTGCTGAGAGTCCACGCATTTCTAACAGTTCACGCAGATTTCGAATAGCGTCGGCTTTCTTACCGAGCCGTGCATTCGCTCGCGCGAGACCGTAGAGGGCTCGGATCGCCGCGTCCGTGGACAGACTCCAGTTCTCCCGCGCCGAGTCAAATGCGTCTGCCGCGTGTCTCTCTTCCCCCTGAGCGAGGAAGCTCTCGCCAGCGCGAACCTTCGCGGCCCCGCCCCACACATCCGTTGGATGCGCGAGAGCAATTCTGTCAAATTGTGTTCGGGCCTCTTTGTGTCGTCCTTTCGATTCAAGCAATTCACCTGCACGTAGTGCGCCACGTGTACTTATCGTTGCCTCAAGTGGGTAGTGGGTCGAAAGATCGACGTAGATCGTGATCGCTGAATCAATGCGCTTTGTCTCAGAGAGCATTCCGGCATACTCAAACATTGCTTGGGGTGCGGCATCGCTCGAATAGTACTTTGGGTCAAACGCGGCCTGAAAGTCTCTTGCGGCGGAATCTACCATCTTCCTTGCTCTGAACACTCGCGCACGTTCCAGATATGCCGATGAAGCAATGTCCATTGTGTCATACGTCGAAACGAAGGATCGAATAGCGGCCAGTGCGGCTGTGGTGTCTTTGGAGAGCAGCATTGCGCGCGTCACGCCCAACTCCGCATGCGGACGGTCTGGGCTTGTTGGGTAGTTGGCGAGGAACTGCTGAAAGCTTCGGAGTGCGCTGGGGCCATCACCAACCTGCAATTTCAATTGGCCAGAGTGGAGAATGATCTCGGAGCGCAAGCTGTGATCGGGATAACGATTGACGAAGCTGTCCGCTATTGCAAGCGCTTCCCCTGAACGCTTTAATTGAACGAGGGCATCCTGCAAAGCGAAAAGTGCTCGGCCTGCTTCCGTTGAGCGCGGATACTCCTTGATAACGCGCTTGTAATATCCTGTCGCCCCAAGCAGATCGTCACGCCTTACGCGTTCCTCTCCAGCGATGAAGAGCCCGCGAGCAGATAGAGGAGAGGAGTGATAGAGCGAGACAAGCTTATCAATACTCTGCTCCGCTGCCTCTGTTTGATTGATGGAGTAGGCCGAAAGTGCCTTATTAAGGTATGCCGCATCCACAACCTCGGCCTTTGAATATTTTGAAGCGACATATCCAAAACCATTCATGGCACTTCGGCCACTGTCAAGCCGCATACGCGTAAGCCCAAGCATCATATTCGCGCGCGTCGTGCGATAGTCATTGAAGGCAGGTTGATCAACTGCTTGATTGTAGATAATGGCAGCTTTGGTGTAATCGCCAATCGCGTAGTAGCAGTCCCCAGCACGGGAGAGGGCATCATAGGAATAGCGCGTGTTGGAGTCCAGTGCGATCACCTTCTCGAACTCTGGCTCCGCGAGCTTGAATTCGTTGGCTTCAAACAGCGTCCAGGCATAGCCATACTGTGCATCTACCTTGCGCTCGCTTGTCGGGAAATCCAGGAGCACTTTCCGGAGTGTCACCCGTGCCGAATCATACTGCTTGCTGCGAAAGTAGGATTTGCCCAGCCAGTAGAGCGCCTCGTCCGTCTTGCCCGTTTCCGGCTTGTTCGAGGTAGCGAGAAACGCATGAAGCTCGCGGGCCGCTTCTGTCCAGTTTCCAAGTGGGATGAGCGAGAGCCCGCGCTCTAAGTGTGCTGAAGCACGCGAAGCCGTATCTTCCAACGGAAGATTTGCGTAGGAATTAGCGAAGTAGGATTCGGCCTTTTCGTAGAATTTCTTTCGATACGAGAGCTCGCCCAGCAATAGCGATGCGTAGGCTCCGCGAATGCTCTGCTCGAAGGCGATGGGCTCTAACAGTTTCAAAGCTTCATAGCTATGCTGAGCGAATCGAATGAGTGCGAGTTGATACTGTGCCCGATCCGAGTAAAGCATGGATTTATCCAGCGTTGGCTTTAGCAGCACATCGCTGGCCTCGGTGAGCATTCCAGCGCGCGCCAACGCGATACCGGCGTAGAATCTGGCACGCTCCGGGAAGTCGTTATAGAAGAAAAGCGAGGTGTCCACATCCTGCTTGGCCAGCACCGAGCGGTCTATGTCGGGAGAGGAGTGGAGGGAAGTAGAATCATTAAGAAACGGATCGAAGAATTTACCCTGCTCGCGAAGTGCGGCAGGGGACTGCACCAGCAATCGTTGCCGTCGGATGCTATCATTAACTGCAAGTTGAAGAAATGCACCCGCGGCCACCTCATACTTCGCTTGCTGGAATAGCGACCAGGCCTCTTCAAAGCGCAGGGCATCAGATTCAAATCGTGCTTGCTCGCGAAGTGACGGGTTGCTGAGCGAAGAATCAGGAATGCGATCCACAAGCGACTCGCCGACTCTTAGAATTGACGTAGCTTGTTGATACTCCCCAAGTTCACTCAATGCGCTGCCGCGTAGCAATGCGCAATCGCTTGCGGAAAAGAGAGTCAGAAGTTGAGGGGTGGGATGTGTCCGAGCAGATTGGGAATCTGTTGTACTTGATATATCTGGCTTCTCCACATCGGAGGATCCAGCCAAGATAGACTGGATTAATGGAGAGGTGTAATTAACATCTCTAGCTGAAGTGACAACGCGAATGCCGCTGCCCTTCAATAACGAGTCGGCGGCATCCAATGTCTGAAGAACACTCCGAAACGATTTCATCGAGCGTTGCACGGCCGCACGGCGAATTGTTGCGATCAGCATAAGCGGACTCTCGGGAATCCGTGATACGACCCTGAAAGCAGAGTCTGCCGAGGCATAGCGTTGCTGGCGTTCGAGGAGTTCGGCGAGCCGGAATTCCGTGAGTGCCCGAAGCTTTTGATCGAACGCTGTCGAGAGCGCTCTGCGATACTGTTCTTCGGCAGGGCTCAGTTCACCGAGGGCGCGAAAGCCTTCTGCGCGCCAAAAGTAGATCTCTGGTTGAACAGGAGCGGAGGCTCCGCTGATACTCGTTATCGCAGTCAGTCGAGCCAACCCTGCCTTCACATCTGCTCGGCGCAGAGGGGAATGGGCGTAGAACGCCAAAGCAGAAAGAAGCGCGGAGTGCGCCTTCGTCCGATTACCGGGAGCAGCCTTTGAAAGCGTGCGATCAGTGATCGACTGCACCGCATAGGGACGGCCGCGATAGTATTCGTGCAACGATCGAAAAAGGTTGAGCGAGAGAAGAGTCTCCTCCCGTCCAAAAACCTGGAGGTATTCTTTCTGCAATTCTTCAAAGGTCCGGGAGCCGAGTCCCTGCAGCGCTTCCTGTTGATACGTACTGAGGGTATGTTCGATTTTCTCGTCAAACGTAGGCTCGAAGACTGTCGAGCGCTCGCCGGTGGTGTGCTGAGCGTGCGAGCTTACAGAATAGAATAGTAGTAGGAAGGTGATACCTAAGACTATTCTCCCGCATCGGCGAGTTGCATCAAGATTCATTAATAGTGGCGGCTCGAACGTATATGATCGCGTTGTGACGGGTGAAAGAAGAACGGCACGGAATCGAAAATCAGTCCGAGAAACAATCCGGTTAGCCAACGTGGGCCAGTTTCTCCGCGAGATCCGCTATCCTGAGCGCCTCGATAATGCCGTCCAATTCACCTTCCATCACATCGGAGAGATTATATACTGTAAGATTGATACGGTGATCGGTAAGGCGGTTTTGGGGGAAGTTATACGTGCGAATCTTCTCAGAGCGATCTCCATGCCCAATAAGGGATTTGCGCTCAGCAGAATACTTCTCATCTGCCTCGCTCCGCGCCTTCTCGTAGAGCCGCGCGCGCAAGACCTTCATCGCCTTATTCTTATTCTTCAACTGCGAACGCTCTTCCTGGCAGCTCACAACAACGCCCGTCGGGATGTGTGTGAGGCGAACGGCCGTCTCCACCTTATTCACATTCTGCCCGCCCTTTCCGCCCGAGCGGAAGATATCCGTGCGGATGTCATTGGGGTTGATCACGATGTCAACATCTTCAACTTCCGGCAATACCGCAACAGTCGCGGCGCTCGTATGAACCCGCCCCTGCGTCTCCGTCTGCGGCACACGCTGCACACGATGAACGCCTGACTCGTACTTCATCTTGGCGTACACGTCATCGCCCATGAGCGTGAACGAGACTTCCTTATAGCCACCAATCGAGGCCTCGCTCACCTCGTTCACTTCGACTTTCCACCCATGCCGCTCGGCGTAGCGCATATACATGCGGTAAAGATCACCCGCAAACAGCGCGGCCTCATCGCCGCCGGTGCCGGAGCGGATTTCGAGAATGGAATTGCGGGAGTCGTTGGGATCGGGTGGAATGAGAAGAATCTTGATTGCCTCCTCCATCTTCGCGGTCTCGGCTTCGAGCGCACGCATTTCTTCTTCGGCCATTTCGCGCATATCGGCATCACGCGTGTCGCGCAATACCTCTGCCGCGCCAGCGAGATTTCGCCGCGCCTTGCTATAACTTTGATACGCCTCTTCGATAGGCTGAAGCTGCCGCTTCTCCTTCGAAATAGTGCGCAGCTTATCCATATCCGAGGAAATAGCCGGGTCTTCCAGATCCCGTTCCATGCCCACGTATTTCAGGTGAACCTGATAGAGTTTGTCGAGTAAGTCCATAGCGGCGGGCGTAAACGCGGGGGGAGGGGAGATTAGTCCCGAAGGTAAGAAAGACTATCGGGGCGATATTTCAAGGTCAATATACGAATCCGAACCGGCAATTCCGATGGAATTTGCCCTGGAAGTGATTTGGTGACAGCCTTTATAATCGGAATAATCCATAGAATCCGACGAGCAACCTACACGGCAACTGGGTAAGTGCGCAACCAACGAACCATCAGACTTCACGGTGAACGGTAGGTCGAAGGCGGTATCGGAAGTCGAAGTCCACCATTTGTCGAAAATGAAATCCCATCTATCGGATTGCCGGGAATAAGTCGCAGATTTAATCCGAGTTCTGGTTGAATCCAACACGAGTCTAAAACACCATGCGATCGAATCGGTATCCGTGTGGAGCTGATCTTGAATAGTCAACGTGTCCTTGATGAATCTGCATGGGATTCCGCGCAAGCTATCAGTCTTCTGAATCTCGGTTTGGAAGACGGTATCATGCACAATCGAATAAGCGGGATTGCACCAATCCAGAATAGACTGAGCGTTCTCCACACCGGGGAGACCGTGAACGACCAATCTCGCAAATCCATAGCGAGTCGTATCGAACGGGCTAATCTGAGGGCTGTTCAGATGGGTGGATTGCGTGCAGGAAGAGAACAACCCAACGAACGCGGCGAGGATGACCTTAGAAAGAGTGAGAGAGTTGCCTTTCATGCTTTTAACAACACTTCTTGATGGCTTTTGATGCTGGGCAAGGACTAAAGCATGTGCTGTACCACTTAGCGTCGTATTTTTGCACCAATGACAACCGATTTCACTTTCCAAGACCGAGCCGATAAGAAGAAGTACGTCGAACGCATGTTCGGCCAGATCGCCCGCCGCTACGATTTCTTCAACCATTTCCTCTCCGTTGGCTTTGATTATAGCTGGCGCCGGCGAGCTATTCAAGTTCTACGCTCACGTTTCCCGAACTCCCCCACCTCCGCAGGAGGAGGGGGCCGGGGGGTGGATTCCCCCGCGATACTTGACATCGCGTGCGGTACGGGTGATTTAGCATTCGAATCGCTGACGCAGATGCCTGGCGCGCAAATCACTGGCATGGATCTCGCCCAACCGATGCTCGATCTCTTTGCGCAAAAGGCGGCGGAGAAACACCTCACGATCACCATCGAAAAGGGCGACGTGGAAGCTCTGCACTATGCCGACAATTCCTTCGACGGCGCAACAATCGGATTCGGAACGCGTAACTTTACCGACTTGCTCATCGCGTTCACGGAGATTCATCGCGTGCTCAAACCGGGAGGCGTCTTCGTCAATCTCGAACTCGCAAAGCCGCGAGCCTTTCCGATGAAGCAGCTTTATCGTTTCTATTTCGATTCTCTTTTGCCACTTGTGGGGACGCTCTTTTCTCGTCACAACTCCGCATACAAGTATTTACCGGACTCACTCCGCAAGTTTCCCGATCTCGAAGCGCTTGGCGAAATCATGACCAAAGCGGGTTTCCGCGAGGTGAAGTGGGAGACGCGAACGGCGGGTATCGTGGCAATACACTCTGCGATCAAGTAAGTGCTCGAGCAACTCAAAGCCCTGTCGAAGGAGACGCTGATCTACGGCACGACGACTGTCGTTGGCCGCTTCCTGAATTTCCTGCTCGTCCCCTTCTACATCAACGTCCTCGACCCGAAGATGTACGGCGTCTCGACCTCGATGTACGCCTACATCAGCTTCATCAATATCATCTACACGCTGGGACTTGAAGCGGCGTACTTCCGCTACGCATCAAAGGGCGAAGGGGAGAAGCGCAGTGACAAAGAGGAGAGAGAGTTATTCAGCAGTCCGTTTCTATTCGTACTGATCTTTGGTGGTGTGCTAACCGCGATCGCGATGCTCTTCGCACCCCAACTCGTTTGGCTCATCTTCCGTGATCCCAAATCCGACATTACGCCGTGGGTGCCATCGTTAACGCTTCTTCTCCGAATCAGTGCGGTTATCATACTACTCGATAGCCTCAACGTCATCCCCTTCGCGGCGCTGCGTATTGACCGCCGCGCGAAGTGGTTCGGGGCAATCCGATTGACGGGAATTGCGCTTACCCTTGCTCTCAACTTCCTCTTTATTCTCGGGATGCATAAAGGCGTCGAGGGCATCTTCGTTGCGAACCTCATCGCTTCCGCTGCGATGATGGTGATGCTCGGACCGACAATCTGGCGGCGCTTCGAATTAAAGATCGCGCGGCCCGTGATGAAGAAGCTGCTGCCATTCGGACTCACAAATGTACCAGCATACATAAGCGCAATGATGGTGCAAGTCATTGATAGACCGATCGTGCAGGCGTATCTTGGTCTCGCCGTTCTCGGCATCTATCAGGCGAATTACCGCATGGGATTCGTCATGATGGTCTTCGTGAGTCTCTTCGAATATGCGTGGCGACCCTTCTTCCTCCGCGAAGCCCGCACCAACGACGCTCGCGCTCGCCAACTCTTCTCCCGTGTGTTCACCTATTTCATGCTCATAGCATGTCTTGCATTTCTCCTGCTTGCGTTCTTCCTTCCAGAGATGCTAACGGTTCGTTTACCGATCATCCACCATGCAATCTTTCAAAAGAAAGAATATCTAGATGGGCTAAGCATCATCCCAGTTATCCTCGCGGCGTACATTTTCCAGGGGATGTACACGAACTTTATCGCCGGTATTTATATCAAGGAGCACAACAAGGTGCTACCCGCCATTACGGGGATTGGTGCTGGCGTCAACATTGTGACGAACATCGTGCTCATTCCGATCATGGGAATTATGGGTGCGGCGTTGGCAACGCTTTTTGCCTATATGGCAATGGCGGCCGCGATCTACCGTCAGTCGCAGAAGGTGTATCCTGTGCCGTATGATTGGGCGAGAGTGGGGTTGCTGGCGGGGGTTGTACTTTTGGGGTATGTGGTTGAGCGATTGATAACGATGTCTCAAATACTGACAGGCTCGACCACGCTCCTTCTTCTTCGAGCATTGATATTCGGAGTCGTTGTTCTGATTCTTTTCGCGCGCTTCTTTTCGAAGGGGGAGATCGCAGCGATTCGTGCGTTGGTGGGACGCGGAGGCAGTCGCGCGAAGCCTACGACACCACTCTCGACGCCGGAGCCGATTGAGCTCAGTGAGGAAAGAAAAGAGGGTGGCTAATTACGCATTCGCGTGAGTTGCGTAAAGCTGCGGCATTGCCCAACTTGTAACACCCATGTCTTTTGCCATCATCGCAAGCCCTTCAGTCTCAATGTAGCCACGATGCGAGTAAGCAGGAAAGATGAGTCCCTGTCTATGAAGATCGGCTTCTACCAACAGGATCGTCCCACCCACGCCATCAACTTGAATGAGTGACTCGTGTTTGTGGCTGTCTAGGTAGTGTCTTCCTGCGCCAACGGGTGACAAGAAAATATCGCCAACTAAATACTCTGGTTTCTCGGGAGTGCCGGTAGGGTAATCGAGGATGAACGTATTTAGATCATACGACTTACCGTTTGGCAGCACGGTATGTGGAGTGAGTATGGATTTCTTTGCAGCGAGCAACTGCTGAATGAGATCGGTGGGGTAGTCAATCATGTCGGAGTCTATCCAAAGCACCCAATCTTGGTCGCGAAGTGCCGAGAATAGGAGCAGATTTCTTGACCTTGCGAGAATGTCTCTTCTCTGACGCTGAATTTCTGGCGCCCATCTCGGTCCGGGTGGATTGAATCCGAAGTTGCGCTGTGATAATGAGATGGATGCAAACTCCTCTTGCATCAAACTCGCCTTGGCTTTGAGGAGCTCAAAAGTGCCGTCCGTGCTATCGCCATCCAAAAAACCTAATGAGATGCGGTCATGCGGATACGATAGCCTTTTAAGCAGCTCAAAATGTTTGTCAATGTTTCGAGCCGCATTTTTGACCGGGGTTAGGATAAGCACCGATGGCAGCAGCGATTCCGCTCTGCTGGCCGTTACGCACATAGGCAAAGTGGGTGGGGAAAGAGCCGGTTGATTCTGTTGAATAACAGTCCAAACACGTTCTAGTCTTGTCCGCATCGCCTCGCCAACGACCGCCGTATTAAGCTGTTCCCGAATGGAACGTGCAGCGCGCTCACCTATCGCCGAGGCCCACTGTGGAGCATGAGCAACCTGCAACATCCGTTGGGCAGCTTGCTCAACGCTAGGTTCGGCCCAGCGGCTTCCCGCTTGGTAGTATCCGCTGTTCTGCTTGAGTTCTGTTAGGGTATAGGGCAAAAGGAGGCTGTTTCCCAATGTCATGAAATCCAGATTGCCAGAGTAGCCCGTTGCTATCACCGGCTTGCCGTGATACATCGCTTCGGCCATCGTCAGACCGAACCCTTCGGAGCGGTGAAGCGATACATAGCAATCGGAGGACGAAATAAGGGAGTGAAGCTCCTGCGAACTCATATCCTGTTCCAAAATGCGAATATCCGCACGGCCCATTCTTGCAGACGAAAGCAAACTGGATTCATCTGGCGTCAAGTTCTTGACCTTCAAGAGCAGCGTTGTCGCTGCGGAGGCAACAGGGAAGGCAAGCAGATAGGCACGTATCAATCCAAGCGGATTCTTGCGCTCGAAATTGCTGTGGCCGTCGAACATGTATAGGAAGACGGTGGCATCATTCGAAATGCCGAAAAATGTACGGTCGCGCAGTGCAGAAGGGGGTTCGACGACATGCGGCACAACGTGCACGGGTGTGCTCAAGCTCGAAAGGCTTCGCTTCGTGAATTCGCTGGGCACCCAAATCTCACGGAACAGGGGCGCGACCTGTCGGAAGTTCTCTGGAAGGCTATTCTCAATTTCCCATGCCCAAAAAGCGATGCTCGTGTTGCGCCCCAAGAAGCCAGAATAGTGCTGATAGGGAGCGGCACCACTCCTAATCCGCATGATAATATCAGGGTTCACATGGAGCAGATTGATCGGGAATCGGCTCTTGGTGACGTTAGGCGATACGCTCTCCGGTCGGATATCGAGCGTCTCGAAGGGGATATTCGCCGCTGCAAGACCCAGTAAAGTCCCTTGACCTGCGACTCCGATCCCAGTAGGGGAATGTAGAAAACCAGCAAAAGTGACGCCGGGCAGTGGCGATAACATTCTATACGTACGTGGAATAAAAGCTTAAGAGATCGAACTTGCGGAGGAGAACAAGCTCACGTCTCGAGATAATCCAGATCTTTCCCGAATGTTTCATCCAATCCGCGCAGCGATGCCAGAGCGATCATGATTGCAACGGCTCCGATGATGATCCCCGCATAAATAATCCCGTTATCTGGGCCATAACTCACGGAGAGATATCCTTTCAGAGATTGGAAGCTGAGCGCGATCGGGACCAAAGAGGCTCTCACGAAATTTGGCACTGTGGTCGCGACGGTGGCGCGGAGATTCGTACCGAACTGCTCAGCGGCGACGGTGATAAAGAGCGCCCAGTAACCATTCGCGATTCCCAGCAACCCGCAGATCGCGTAGAATGTCGAGGGAGTGGAAGATCCCTGCAGGAAGAACGCAGACACAAAAAGGCTCAGGGCCACAATGAACATTCCAATCACCTTCTTTCGAGAGCGCATGAACTGACTGGTGATGCCGCTCGTCATCCCGCCGACCGCCTGTCCAAGATAGCACCAGAAAACGGCCTCGCCACCGGTGATCGTACCCTTCACACCGAGAGCTTTGGCAAATTCTGGCGCGAAGGTCATGAGTATGCCGATGAGGTACCAGGTTGGGAGCGCTATCAGGATGCACCGAACATATTTGCCAAAGCGCTTCCGGTTTGTGAAGAGGCTCAAGATCTGCCCGCGCTTGACGTTCAGCACACTCATCTTGTGGAACATGCCGGACTCCAATACTCCGACGCGAAGCGTCAATAGCAAGAACCCCAGTCCGCCGCCGATAAAGAAGCAAGTTTGCCAGCCATAAACCTGTGCGATCGCCCACGCCAGAAGCGCGCCAGCCATGCCGACAGCGGTGATAAGCGCGGTGCCGTATCCGCGATGCTCTTTCGGCAACAACTCCGAGACGAGCGTGACACCCGCGCCAAGCTCACCGGCGAGACCGATGCCGGCAATGAATCGCAGGACAGCGTATTGCTCAACGGTTTGCACAAATCCATTTGCGATGTTCGCGATCGAGTACAGGATGATCGATCCAAATAGCACTGAGAGTCTGCCCTTCTTATCGCCAAGGACACCCCAGGCAATGCCGCCGATTAGCATTCCGACCATCTGAATGTTTAGCAGGTAGATGCCAGTGTCCAGCAGTGCTGGCCCCGTCAGGCCGAGTGATTTCAGGCTCGGAACACGAATGATCGAGAAGAGCAGCAGATCGTAGATATCAACCAGATAGCCAAGCGCGGAGACGATCACGGCGGCGCTGAAGATGCTGCGAGTCGGGAAACGGGACCGGGAATGAACTTCCATGCAAAAACGCGGTTTAAGTATCGGTACGGATAGTGGAGCCTTCAAATATACGGAATAATGAAAACAGTTTTTGATACTGCGGTCAGAAAAGAGTTAATCGAGCGGGTGAACAAGCTCTCTGCCAAGTCCGAGCGGAAGTTCGGGACAATGCGTCCTGACCAGGGAATTCATCACATCAACACCGCCCTGCAAGCGTATCTTGATGAGGTCAAAACAAAGCGTACCGCCAATCCGGTGAAGGAAGCGATCTTCCGGTGGTTTACATTCTCGCCACTGCCGATTCCACCGGAGCGCGCCCAAACACCCCCGGAGTTCGTTGCTGGTGGTTCCTATAGCATCGAGACAGAGAAGGGCCGATTTGGAAGTCTGATCGAACGTGTTGGTGCTCTCTCCGCGCAGAAGGATTGGCCGATCAGTCCGGTTTTTGGAAGATTAACAGGAGAGAAGTACGGCAAACTGGCGTACAAGCACACCGATCATCATCTAAAGCAGTTTGGAGTTTAGTTTTCCCTCGACCTAATACGACAGGGAAACTTGAATAACTTCCCTAATAGCAGATCTGGTCAAACAAGGTGGGAGCCGTGATACATCTCCATTGATGTGAGCGAAATTATGAAAACGATCTTTGATCCCGAAGTTCGGATGGGGTTAATTGAGCGAGTCAACAGGATAACTGCGGATTCCAGAATCAAGTATGGCTCGATGCGTCCCGACCAGGGGTTAAACCATATCAACACAGAGCTGCAAATGTATTTGGGGGACGTGAAGTCTCCGCCGCCCATTGGCATATTGGGTAGAACAGTCCGGAAGCTAAGGACCCTTTCCCCACTCCCGATTCCGCGAGCACGGACTCCCATAGAGATGCCACTTGTCGGTGGAGTCACTTACAGCATCGATACCGAAAAAGCGCGCTTCCCGCAACTGATCGAGCGCCTCGCTGGCCAACGCAAGCAGCAGGAGTGGCCGATTCATCCACTTATGGGTAAATTATCGGCTAAGCAATACGGTAAGCTGGCATACAAGCACACAGATCATCATTTGAAGCAGTTTGGTGTATAGTTGAGTTGGGGGGCTCTTCCAGATTGATTGTAGAGGTCAGTTTAGAATTTCTTTCCTAGTACTTTCGCCACCGTCGGCGCAGTCCAGATCACAAACGCAGCAAACACGAAACCAGCAAGAACATCCGTCACATAATGATAGCGCAGAAGGACGGTTGAGATGATGAGTCCCGTCCCAAGCGGGAGGAGGAACCAGCGAACTCTGGCACGAACATGGAAGGCCGTCCAGAGCGTAAAGAGTGTAAGCATGGTGTGTCCGCTCGGGAAGGCATCGCGGAAGACGGTAAGCGCTGCGACGCTGCTGGTCATTGTTGCGCTGATGCCTTCCGCGGTGTTCAGCATTGCCCTCATAGGAGTCGTGAGCCAGAGTCCCGGTAATTCTGCTCCAAGATTCGCGAACTCGTGAAGCGTGATCCTTGGTCCAATTGCCGGTACGAGCATGTTGCCAACGAATGAAAAGCTAGAGCCATAGACCATCAGCATCCTATAACGTTCGATCTCCAGTTCTTTGCGGCGTATGAAGAGCTCGGTTCCCAAAATCAATGGATAGAGATAGTGTGCATAGTAGCAGATCTGGAGAACTTCAACAGAGAGCGGTGGAATGTGAATATGCTGGTAAAGCCAGCGCGTGGGGTCAGCGCCAGCGAAAAGGAAACGATCGATTGAGATGATGGTGGCGTCAAAATCGTGCGAGTGCAAATTGCGCCCAACCTGGATCGCAGGTGGGTAGAGGACATAGAGCGCCGGAATGATGTATAGGATGTGTAATAGTCGCAGCCCGTTATTACCATACCGCTCGCGGAGCCAGGGGATGACCATCGCGGCGAGCACGATGCTGGCAGCGCTAATGAATCCTGCAGTACAGGAGTCGCCGCCGTAGAATATTACGAGCACCGCGAGGATCCATGAGAAGGTAAGCAGGATGCGATCGCCGGCGATGAGGTAGGGGGAGAGGAACATAGGTTGACGGGTCGTCGATTCTCGTTTGTGGATTAGGCAGCCAAAAACAACACCCTGTCAAGAGAAGTGCTTAACTTCCGCTTGACAGGGTGCTTACGAGAATCTACGGGAGGGACCAATCTAGGTCTCCCTGAAGCATGATATTTCTTACCTATGCCGACACCATCTGATCCGCCTTCTTCTTGGTCCGATGGCGCTCGGTCGCATCCAGGATCTTCTTGCGGAAGCGGGTGGACTCAGGCGTTACTTCGAGGAATTCGTCGTCCGAGAGCCACTCGATCTGCTGTTCGAGCGACATCTGGCGCGGTGGATCAAGTTGGATGGTGCCGTCGGAACCAGAGGCACGCATATTGGTGAGATGCTTCTTCTTCGTGATGTTGACGATCATGTCCTCATCGCGCGCGTTCTCACCCACGATCATGCCCTTGTAGATCTTCGTGCCAGGATGCACGAAGAAGACCGAACGCTCCTGCAAATTCTCCATCGCGTACGGAGTTGCATCGCCATCATCAAGGGAGACGAGTGCGCCACGATTACGTCCGGCAATTGGTCCTTTGTACGATTCGTAATCGAAGAAGAGCTGATTAAGAATGCCGGTGCCGCGCGTCATGGTCATGAATTCACCACGGAAGCCGATCATGCCACGGCTGGGCACATGGTAGTCGAGATGCGACTGCCCGTTGAGCGTCGCCATGTTGAGCATCTGCCCCTTGCGCATTCCGAGCGCCTCGATCACTCCGCCGACATACTCTTCCGGCACGTCGATAACGACCTGCTCGATCGGCTCCATCGTGTCACCATCGACGACTTGCAGAATAACCTCTGGCTTGGAAACCGCGAACTCGTAACCCTCGCGGCGCATTGTCTCGATGAGAATAGCGAGCTGCAACTCACCACGCGCTGCTACTTTGAATGTATCAGGGGTAATATCTTCGACGTGAATCGAAATGTTCTTTCTCAGTTCACGCATGAGGCGCTCGCGAAGATGTCGGCTTGTCACGAACTTCCCTTCGCGTCCGGCGAGAGGGGAGTCGTTAACGACGAAATTCATCGAGATCGTCGGCTCATCCACATTGATGATCGGCAACGCCTCTGGTGTGTTCGGATCAGCAACTGTTTCGCCTATGCGCACATCTTCGAGTCCGGCGATCTGCACGATCTCACCTGCGTATGCTTCGTCGATCTCCACGCGCTTCAATCCCTCAAAGGCATAGAGCTTCGAGATCTTCGCCTTCTCGATGGAACCATCGTGCTTAATACGTGTGATCCAATCGCCGGGGCGAACCGTGCCACGGAAAATGCGTCCCACGGCAAGACGACCAAGGTAATCCGACCAATCCACATTGGCGACGAGCATCTGGAATGGTGCGTCCTTCTCGCCAGGAGGCGCGGGCACGCAGTCGATGATCATGCGGAACATCGGTGCCAAATCGGTCATCTCTTCCTTCAGAGTGAGCCCAGCCAATCCGGCTTTGCCGATTGCATATACAATCGGGAATTCCAACTGCTCGTATGTTGCGCCAAGCGACATAAACAGTTCGAAGACTTCATCCAGAACTTCCTGAGGGCGCGAATCCTTGCGGTCGATCTTGTTAATGACAACGATCGGCTTGAGCCCAAGCTGAAGGCTCTTCTTGAGCACGAACTTGGTCTGCGGTAAACATCCCTCCGCGGCATCGACGAGCAGAAGCACGCCATCGACCATCTTCAAAATGCGCTCGACCTCTCCACCGAAATCCGCGTGACCAGGGGTGTCAACGATATTCAGCTTCTTACCACCCCAGTGAACCGAGGTGTTCTTGGCCATGATCGTGATACCTTTCTCGCGTTCGAGATCGTTCGAATCCATGACGCGATCGGTGAGGTGCTCATTCGTGCGGAATGTGCCCGATTGACGCAGCATCATATCGACGAGCGTGGTTTTGCCATGATCGACGTGCGCGATAATTGCGATGTTGCGAATATCCTCGCGTGATGTTGCGTGCTGCTTTTCCGACATAGTAATACTTCTTCAAATCCTAAAAAAATGCGCGGCCCCGATAGTGAAAGCCTTGTAAACCATTACAAATTAATAACTTACGCGCGTGTGACCGTTAGCTTGTTCGCGCTTAACCCCAACCGGCATGTTAATGTTTCGTCCCGGCGGTTGCGAATGTGTTATATTAGCGGGAGTGTGTTCACGTCACAATGTTTCATTCTTAGCTATGAAGCAACTCATACTCCTCCCTATAATTTCCATCCTGGCAGCAGGATTCACCTTCGCCAACCACGCAAACGTGGCCGCTCCCACCGGCTTCGACGTAACCCACACCTTCACTAGAGCCGAGATCGAAGGCATCCTTGGCGGGACGATGAAGGAGCCGAAGATCGTCTCAGCTGATCTCTCCATCATTCGCTACTACCCGGAGAATGGAACCCCGTTCCTCGAAGCGTTGATCTTCTCGGCTCGCGCTTGTGATCCCGCCGATTACGACTACGGATTGAACCTCGCCAAGAAGAGCGGGGAGTATAAGCAAGATGTTGCGGGGATCGGGGATAAGGCGTTCTGGAAAGAGAACAGAGTTTCTGGCGATCTGGTGGTTGTGAAAGGCGGGATGCTGATTGATGTGGGAATCTCGCAAGCGAAGGCGCCGATGACGAAGCTGGAAGGGGCTATGAAGCTTGCAACAATGGCGTTAGCACGGCTCAGCCATTAGTTATCTTTGTGTACATATTCTCCAGCGTGTCGACTACCTGCTTTGGCAATTCCCAGTTGGGGTAAGTACTTATCAAATTAGGCACCTTTCCAACCGCAGACGCCGCGCGATTCGAAGCCGTTGCGCTTGCGGCCGCGAAGGAAGTGATGCTCGCAATGCCGGACATCACCGAAGGCGAACCGACCCTTCGCTACACCTCGCTCGCAACGCCATTTGCCGCCTCCGGCGCGACGATGCAGTTGATTCTCAAGGTGACAGAGTTTTCGAAAGCTTCGGATGTGAAGAATGAGATATTGAGGAGGATTTATGGGGGGATGCGAGTCTGAACTGGGATCTTTGGGATGAGGAGGATGTTGGGGATTATGCGGTGCGAAGTTAGCTCCGTTAGGAGCGTTATTTTTGTAGCCGCGTGCGTTAGCGCGGGGTCAACGCGCATGTGAATTATTATTAGCTCCGTAGGAGCGAAATATTTCCCGTGGATATTATGCCGCTCCTACGGAGCTATTTGTTCTCTTTGCTTCCACAACCCCCGGCTCACGCCGGGGGCTACACATATTTCGCTCCTACGGAGCTGGGTGCGAAAGGGCTTAGTCCATGGGGCGAGCGCCCGCGCTTCATCAATCCATCCCAACAATCCCAGTTCAGACCACCCCTTCCACGTTTAAGCGGGCGGCGGTGGAGGATGGGGGCGGGGAGCAGGGGAGGTTATTGTAAAACATTATGGGAAGATCAAAAGACACAGCAGCGAAAGTACTACACGCAGCTCTCTCAGTCCTGAAGGAGAAGGGCGGGGCTCTGCCTGTTGATAAAGTTATTGAACTCGTCGGACAGCGGGTGCCACTGGACGATTACGAAAAGGAGCGATATGAAAAGACGGGATACATCCGGTGGCAGTCCATTCTCCACTTTTATTCTGTCAATGCTGTCAAAGCAGGGTATCTAACTAAGGATGCTGGCGTTTGGCGCATTACAACTGAGGGCGAAAATGCCACGGCGCTGAGTCCTGAGGCCTTGAACGAGGCCGCAGCGGAAGGATACCGAAGATGGCGAATTGAAAATCCAAAGGTGAAAGATGACGAAAGCAATCACCCGATAATTATTAAAGGGAATAACATGGAAGCAATATTGACCGAAGAAGAGACTTCTCAATTGGTACTGCAAGCGTCGGATATTGTTGACGACAAGGAATACGACGATCAAAACGGAGAGGGTGACGTGTTACACCTTGACCCTGCGGATTCGAGGAAGATCATTTGGCAGGCTAAGGACTTCAGCATTCGTGAGTTTCAGTCGATGAAGCAAGAGGGTACTCTCAATTTGCAACCCTCCTATCAACGGAAATACGTAATGGACACGAAGCTGGCGAGCAAGCTAGTAGAGTCGATTCTAATGGATGTGCCTATACCCGTCATATACCTGGCAGAGGAGAAAGATGCCTCGTTTAGCGTGATTGACGGTCAGCAGCGATTAACCTCGTTTATCTCATACGTGGACGGGTCGTTCCCTAATCACAAGCCATTTAGTCTCACCGGCTTGAAGGTGTTGGATTTGAACAAAAAACACTTTTCAGAGTTGGACAAGGAGCTGCAACAGAAGATTCGTACCACCACCATTCACACGATCATAATTAAGAAGGAATCTAACGAAGACATCAAGTTCGAGATCTTCGAGCGGCTAAACACGGGCTCGATTAAGCTCAATGAGGATGAGATTAGAAATACAGTATATCGAGGCCCATATATCGACTTACTCGCCAAACTCGAAAACAACGACAAGTTTCATGCGCTTGTCGGCAAGGAAAATTTCCGGACTAGAATGATCTACCGGGGAATGATACTTCGATTCTTCGCTCTTTCTGAAAAGACCTATATTAATTACAAGGAAAACATCAAACAGTTTTGCAACAAGGAGCTGCGCGACAATCGGAATTTAACCGATGAGAAGGCCGTCGAGTACAATCAGCGGTTTGAACATTGCGTTGACCTTGTCTCCACTGTTTTCGGCGACAAGGCTTTCAGGCGTTTCATTCCTGGCACTGCCGACGATGTAAACGGTAAGTGGGCGGGGAGTCGCATCAACATGGCCTTGTTCGACATCCAGATGTCTGGATTTGTCAACTATTCTAAGAATCAAATTTATCCGAAGGCGGATGAGCTGCGCGAAGGACTGATGAAGCTTATGACCGAAGATGAAGAGTTCATACGGTCAATACTCCTTCAGACTAGCGGAAAGGATCAGATGACGATCCGTTTCAAAAAGTGGATGAACAAGATAGACGAGATCCTTGGGCCACCACGTGTGGAACAACGAGCGTTCACTTGGAATGAGAAGAAGCTCCTGTTCGATGCTGACCAAACTTGTAAGCTTTGCAACAATCAAATCATTTTGATTGATGACGCCGAGGTTGACCACATTATTCCCTTCTCCAAAGGTGGTCCTACGGAGATGAGTAATGCTCAGCTATCCCATAGGTATTGCAATCGAGCTAAAAGTAACCGCGAAGCCTAATCCCCTTGCGCCCCTTGTCTCTCACCGACCTCGTCTATCCGAGGGCTGGCAGCCGCGCGTTTTACAGCGCCCCATTCGGGGCTAATGTTGTTTTTGGGGTAATCCGAAACCCAGGGTTGCACTGCGCTCCACCCTGGGCTGCGGGTACTTCGTGGCTCCGCCACTGGGGATGGTTTAGTCGCGGAGCGACGGCGTACTCGCAGCCCGGCATGTAGCGCAGCGGAATGCTGGGTTAGCGAAACCGTTTAGAATGGGAAGTGCTGGAAGGACGGAGTACCCTGCCGCGCGTTTTTACATCGCCCGCTTCGGGGCTTATCGCTCCTTGTTACGTGTCAACCCAGGGTTGCGCTGCGCTCCACCCTGGGCTGCGGGTACTTCGTGCCTCCGGCACTGAGGTGGGGCCGTCGGGAGGGGATGCCCGCCCTACGGCAAGTTCAGGGCAGGCTCTACGCGGGGCATCGCGGCATAAACCACAATAGTCTGCATCTGGAATGCTATTATTATCAAAATAAGTGTACTTTGCGGGAACTTCTCGGGCGTTTTTTGTGTTTGGTAGCGTTGTGAAAAATCCATCTCAATGTCTTGCAATTAGAAAAAACGAGGAAAACATTTCTCACGGAAGGAGTCGTCTGTTCATGAACATTTTCCGGACACACACATCAAGTTTATTTATACAAATCCATCTTACCGAAAAGGTTGATGCGTCGAGAAAAGGCCACTTCGAAAGAAGCGGCCTTTTTGTTTGGGGCAACAGGCCGGGAGCATACTCCTGCTCAAATCTGTTTGCGCGCGCAGAATTATCCGGGTCTATCCCGTTCAGAACTCACGAACGATCACAACCTAATCTACCGACTCCATGAGCGTTGACGCAAAGATACTGAAAGCACCTACTCGCGGCGAGAAGATCACCATGACGGCCACCGGCCTTAATGTGCCGAGTGAGCCGATCATCCCATTCATCGAAGGCGACGGCACTGGCGCGGATATTTGGCGCGCGTCCGTTCGCGTGATCGACGCGGCGGTCGAGAAGGCGTACAACGGCTCGCGGAAGATCTCGTGGTATGAGGTCTATGCTGGTGAGAAGGCCAATCAGGTCTATGGTGCGAATACGTGGCTGCCGACCGAGACGCTCGATGCTATCCGCGAGTATTCCATCGGCATCAAGGGTCCGTTGACAACACCCGTTGGTGGCGGCATTACGAGCCTCAATGTTGCGCTTCGTCAGCAGCTTGATCTGTATGTTTGTCTGCGCCCCGTGCGCTACTTCGCGGGCGTGCCATCGCCAGTGAAGAAGCCGGAAGCTGTTGACATGGTTATCTTCCGCGAGAACACGGAGGATATTTATGCTGGCATCGAGTGGGCCGCTGGTACGCCAGAAGCCAACAAGATGCTGAAGTTCATCGAGGCGGAATTCCCGAAGGCGTTTGGGAAGATTCGTTTTGGTACGGAAGCGAAGGCCAAGGAGTGGTCGGCGCAGGCGGGTGTGGGCGATGTTGCGAACGCACCGCATGTGGGCGTGGGCATTAAGACGGTCAGCCAGGAAGGCACAACGCGTATCGTTACCTCGGCCATTGAGTATGCGATCGCGAACAAGCGCAAGAGTGTGACGATCGTGCACAAGGGCAACATCATGAAGTTCACCGAAGGCGCGTTCCGCGATTGGGGCTATGAGGTTGCGAAGAAGAAGTTCGGTGCGGTGGAGATCGATGGTGGCCCGTGGTGCAAGATCCCGGATGGTTTACCGGGCGCGGGAATCGTCATTAAGGATGCGATTGCGGACATCACGCTACAGCAGGTGCTTACGCGTCCCGAGGATTTCGATGTGATCGCGACACTCAATCTCAATGGTGATTATTTGTCGGATGCTCTTGCAGCGCAGGTCGGCGGAATTGGTATTGCTCCTGGTGCGAACATCAATTATGTAACTGGTGCTGCTATCTTCGAAGCGACGCACGGGACGGCGCCGAAGTATGCGAATCTCGATAAGGTCAATCCCGGCAGCGTGATTCTTTCCGGCGAGATGATGCTCCGCTACATGGGCTGGACCGAAGCCGCCGATCTCATCATCAGTGGCCTCGACGCCGCCATCGCCAGCAAGCGCGTTACCTACGATTTCGCCCGCCAAATGGATGGTGCGACGGAGGTGAAGACGAGTGAGTTTGGGGATGAGATCATCAAGCGGATGTGATACGTTGATTTCGGAAGTCAGGCCTTCCAAGGTACAAGGTCTAAGTTTGCAGATTTGCAGACTTAGACCTTGTTGATTTCTTACAAATTCTGATGCAACCCTAAGAACCGGAAGCAAAGTCCACTTTCCACGGTTTAGCGGCTAATGTTCGATACCCACTGTCATCTCCAAGCCGATGCCTTCGACGCCGATCGCGATGCTGTCATTGCGGAATCCATAGCGGCCGGCGTGAGCCATTTTATCGTCCCTGCCACTGATACGGCGAGTTTTGCTGGCACACTCGATATCGCTGAGAAGCATCAGAATACATATTGTGCACTCGGAATCCATCCGCATAGTGCAATGGAATGGAATGCTTCAGTTCGGGATCGGATCGCTCACGAAATAGGGCGGAATCCGAAAGTTAGGGCGATAGGGGAGATTGGGCTTGATTATCACTACGATTTCTCACCCCGGGATGTTCAGCGAAAGTCTTTCTCGGAGCAAATCGAACTAGCACAGGGTCTTGGGAAGCCGATCATCATCCATACTCGGGAGTCGGACGAGGATGTGTTTCGGATTGTGGAAGAGCATTATGGTGAGCTAGTCGCGGGCAGCGAGATGGAGCCCCGGACAGGCATGAATGGTCATTTTCACTGCTTTTCTGGGGACGTTGCTGCAATGGAAAAGGCCATTTCGCTCGGATTTATGGTGAGCTTTACCGGAAATATTACGTTCAAGAAAAGCACGCTGGACGAAGTTGTCCGGCTGGTTCCGCTTACGCATTTCATGATAGAGACGGACTCACCGTATCTCGCGCCAACCCCATTTCGCGGCAAACGCAACTCTCCGCTCTTTTTGCGTATCATTGCTGAGAAGATTGCGGAGATCAAGGCAATCGACGTGTCCATTGTAATGAAATCAAGTTTTGACAACGCTTTGAAGTTATTTTCGATACCCCGAGCCGCCGTAATGCTGTTCGCTATTCTGACGGCGCTTTCAGTTTCGACACCGGGCTTCGCCCAGCGCGGCGACCCAGCAGGCAAAGCACCCCCGGATTCGGTCCTGACAGCCGAACGCCGCAAAGCCGAGGAATTGCGCAAGAAGCAGGAATTGGAGCTTGCTAAGGAGGCGGAGCTTCATCGTCAGGATAGCATTAGGCAGGCGGAGTTGGAGCAAGAAGCCATTATGGCGAAGGCTCGTGAGCAGTCCCGTCAAGATTCGATCAGGATCGTAGAGCGGCTCGCGGAAGAGGAGCGCAATAGGTTATTCCTTTTGACGCCAATGCCGTGGCGAGCGATCGGTATCGGTGGGGGAGCGGGTATTGGTAGCACTCAGATATCGGTCAACAAACCAACCTTATCACCCACCTCCGTGCTGGTCTATGGATTCCAGGCTTCTACCGCGATCACACGTCGGCTCGATTTCGAGGTTGGGTATTCTTATATGAAGGTTTCCGACGTGTTCCCCATGGATTCGGTCTATAGTTACGGACCCGGAACATTCCCTTCGTTTCGCTACAACCCTCGCAAGACATTCAATTCCGATCCAAAGGGTGTCACGTGGCTCCTTAACGGCGAGGATTTGGGAATTTCTCTATTATCATTTGATTTTCGGTACGTAATTACCCAGCCCACCGCGTGGCTTAGTTTCTATCTCGGATTGGGATATACGCATATCGCCTTTAACAACACCCAGACATACCATGTGATGAAGGACTCCGTCACACCTGCGCCTGAATTGAGTACCTTTCAACAGCTTTGGAGCCGCGGGTCCATCAAGGTGTTGTTTGGTATGCGCCATGATTTCGAGCTTGGGCAGGGGATGACGATCGAGCCATTTGCACAGATTGCAGCGATCAGTGCGTTATCTGGGGAGAATCAGGACAATGGTTTTGTCTTTGCTCCTGACAGACAGCAGATCATCATGACCCACTTGAACATCGGTTTCACCCTCTATTATGGCTGGTTCGGAGTCCCTCGAGTGAAGGTCTGATAGGATGTTGCAATGCAGTAGGGGGTGGACTGATTCGCGTTTTTTTAGATGAAACCTTGCCCAGAAGCGGATACGTTGGGTTGCTTGGAAGTCGATAATCCCAAACCCACGGTCCTATTTTTAGCAACTCATGGCATTCGAACCGTCGATAGAGGAACCCGGCTCTTCACCCTCCCAACCGCCGGAGGCAAAGGTTCGTACCGCTCCGCGCGAAATCACCCCGAAGGGTCCAGCACTTGCCGTACGCTGGAGCAGCGCGACGAATGACGAGGTTTATGCTGATAAGCTCAACGACCTATTAGCTGCATGTCGTAAGAATCTCCGCTCACTGGACGAGTCCCTGGTCATTCGTGCATTCAGGCTATGCTACGAAGCGCATAAAAATGATCGGCGTGCGTCCGGCGAGCCGTACTTCATTCATCCATTCGAAGTCTCGATGATCGTCGCGCAGGAAATTCCGCTCGATGATATTTCCATCGTGGCCGCGCTCCTCCATGATGTGGTTGAGGATACGGTATATCAGTTGGAGGAGATCCGAGAAGAGTTTGGGCGAGAGGTTGCGGAGATCGTTGACGGGGCGACGAAGATCACCGATATTTTCAAATCGCGAGAGATAACCCAGGCAGAGAGTTATCGTAAGTTGTTGCTTTCGATGGTCGGCGATGTGCGCGTTATGCTCGTGAAGTTCGCGGATCGCCTGCACAATATGCGAACGATCGAGTATCTTTCTCCAGAGCGCCAGTTCCGAATGGCGAAGGAGACGCTGGATATTTATGCTCCCTTTGCGAACCGATTTGGGCTTGGTAAGATACGCTGGGAGATGGAAGACCTTGCGTTTAAGGTGCTCAACCGGGAGTCATTCAACGATATTAAGAAGTCGCTTGCCGAAAAGCGCATCGAGCGAGAAACGTACATCGCCAGCTTCATCGAGCCGATCGTGAAGGAGATGAAGGAGCAGAACTTTAAGTTTGAGATCGTCGGTCGTCCCAAGCATATCTTCTCCATCCATAACAAGATGGTCCGGCAGGGGAAGTCGCTCGATGAAGTGTATGATCTTTTTGCCATTCGCATCCTTCTCGACACACCGAATGACAATGACTGTTTCTCGGTCTTCGGCCTGGTTTCATCAATCTATGTCCCTGTACCAGAGCGATTTAAGAATTACATCTCCGTACCCAAAAAGAATGGATATCAATCCATTCATACGACCGTGATCGGCCCTGGCGGAAGGATGGTTGAGGTGCAAATTCGGACGCGCGCGATGCACGAGATCGCGGAGAAGGGCGTCGCGGCACATTGGAAGTACAAGGAGCATATCACCACCGCGGATCCCGATCTGGAAGAGTGGGTGAAGTGGGTGCGGGATGTCTTCGAACAACACGGCGAAGATGCACCGAGTGTGTTGTTGGAAAGCTTCAAGCTCAATCTTTATCAGGATGAGATCTATGTTTTTACCCCGAAGGGTGAGTTGCGCATTTTACCGAAGGGCGCGACTGCGGTAGATTTTGCATTCGACATTCATTCACAAGTGGGGCTGCGAACGATCGGTGCCAAGGTTAATGGCCGCATTGTCCCTCTTCATGCGAAGTTGTCCTCGGGCGATCAAGTCGAGATCATTACCTCTAAAAATCAAACGCCGACCCCAGATTGGGAGAAACTGGTCGCCACACACAAGGCCCGACAACAGATACGCAAGTATCTGAACGAAGAATACCGGCTTCGCATCGTCTCTGGTCGTGAGATGTTCCGCAAGCGAATGGATAAGGCGAAGTTGCATGTCAACGATGACAAACTGATCCAGTTTGCAGCCTCGACCACACTCGGGACACTTAGCAACTTCTATTCTTCGATCGCCGCTGCGGACATCGACATCGAAGAGTACGTTAGGAAGCTAAGAGAATTTGTGCGGCCGGGAAGCTCCGGGCAGATCGAGCGACGCCTCACCGAGAACGACGAGGCCGCGCCGGTTACCTACATGGATACCTCGCGTATGACGAGCGGTATCCTTATCCAAGGTAAGCGCGATAACATGCTCTACAGCTATGCGAAGTGCTGTAACCCTGTGCCGGGGGATGATGTACTCGGAGTCGTCACGATCGGAAAGGGCGTGAAGATCCATCGAGCGACGTGCAAGAATATCCTGAAGCTTCAGGCCGATTCCGAAGAACGCTTGATCGATGTGTCCTGGCCCGGCACTGACGAGGGGGCTGACTACCTCGTCGGCATTCGTATATTTGGGGAGGATCGACCTGGAATGCTCAGTGACTTGACGCATGTCATTTCCACCTACAATAATACCAATATACGCTCGGTCAATATCGACTCGAAAGATGCGATGTTCGATGGAAAAGTTACGGTCTTCGTAAAGAACACCTATCATCTTGCCAGATTGACCGAGAAGCTTCGCAAAGTGCGTGGCGTAACCAGCGTTGAACGATTCG
The DNA here is from genome assembly GCA_903900335.1 of uncultured Ignavibacteriota bacterium. Taxonomy (GTDB): domain Bacteria; phylum Bacteroidota; class Ignavibacteria; order Palsa-1295; family Palsa-1295; genus PALSA-1295. Next base: position 152,477 of record CAIUMP010000062.1, read on the forward strand.
AGGAATAATTGACAAACTTAACGCCCGACAGCCGAGCGCCCTATCCTGGCCGAGTCCTCGCGCTCGACTTTGGCACGAAGCGTATCGGCGTTGCAATTTCCGATGAGTTACGAATGCTCGCCTCTCCGCGAGGTGTGATCAGCAACGGGCCGGATATGATCAAGCAGATCGTGCAGCTTGTGCAAAAGGAGAATGTTCGCGTCGTTATCCTCGGAATTCCAAGAACATTGAACAACACAGACAGCCAGATGACAACGCAAGTATTGAAGTTCAAAGACAAACTTACAGTTGCTTTGGAGGCAGTCGGTGTACCGCTTGAGACGCGCGATGAACGCCTAACATCCATCATGGCGAACTTCAATATCTCACAGCGCGGACTCCCAAAAGGTAAGCGAGAGGAAAAGTCCCTCCGCGATGAAGAAGCCGCGCGGATCGTGTTGCAGGAGTACTTGGATACGAAGTGAGTTGTAATGGGGACCGTTTGCTCACGACCGCAACGATTGTGCGAAGGCCCTCAGTGCCCGTCCCCGATGACTCATCGCATTCTTTTCTGCATCAGACATTTCTGCGAATGTACGTTTCGAGAGGTCTTCAGTCGGTGCGAAGATGGGATCGTAGCCGAAGCCATTTGTACCACGCGGTGAATCTGTGATCGTGCCCTCTACTTCTCCACGGAAGAGGTGCTCTGCGCCGTGCTTGTTGATGTAGGCGATGACTGTTGAGAATTTCGCGCTGCGGTTTGTCTCGCCGCGAAGAGCATCGAGTAGTTTGTGTACGTTGTCGGCATACGTTGCATTCTCCCCGGCATATCGCGCGCTGAATACACCCGGAGCGCCCCCGAGGGCGGTTACTTCAAGCCCAGTGTCGTCGGCAATTGTTGGTAACTTGGCCTGAGCATGCACAGCTCGTGCCTTGATGAGGGCGTTCTCTTCTAGAGTAGTGCCCGTCTCTTCGATGTCGCCGATGGGCGGGTGAATGTCTTCGAGGGTGAGCACTTCGATGGAGTCCGAAAATTCCGAACGAAGAACAGAGCGTAATTCTTCGCGCTTGTGTGGATTGTGGGTGGCGAGAATAATCTTCATGTATTGCGCAACCGTGGCTGTGTTCAAGTGTTCCTAGGCCGACCTATTCATTACATCCGCATGAGAAACATCTTCATCGCATTCCTCTGTGTGTTCGTTCCATCTGTTCTCCAGGCCCAGAACCACTGGCTTCACAACATGATGATTCCACAAAAGTCGGCCCTTTCGCTCGAATCTCTGAGCGCGCTCGATTCCAATCGCGTGTGTGCAGCGGGTTATGGAATCGGCGGGGACGGTGTGTATCTTTCATCGGACGCTGGTAAGACGTGGGAGCAGATATATTCGAATGAACCGGGAAAGGTGCTCTTTGTTGAAAAAATCGCTTATCTGGGGCCAGATCACATCGTCTTCCTGGCTGATAGCAACGGCGCAGTTACCCAAGGGAATACCACGACAATTCTCGAATCGGCCGTCCTCTTTACGACGTTCGATGGTGGCAAGAATTGGTCGGCGAACCCTCTCGGGCATATCGATATCAATGCCCCCTCCTCCAGCCTCAGCCATCAGTTGGCTGCTTTCGACAACAATCACCTTGCTTGTCCGATGAACCGAGCTGGCATTGCCCTCAGCTCGGATGGCGGTTTGTCGTGGGCTGTCAAGGAATATCCCGACACAAGCTTTGGGGGTTGCAACGCCATCGCCTATCTGTTGCCGCAAACAATCATTATGCAATCACACAATCGAATAACTCACCATAATTCACTCTACATCACAAGCGATCTTGGTGAGCATTGGTCAGAGCAGCCAATGGACACAAGCACGTTTGAACGCATGGTTTTTCTCACTCCCCAACACGCCTTCGCAGTTGGGATGGTGACCAAGAATGGGTACTCAGCATACATTCCGACGATCTTCGAATCGCTGGACAGCGGTCAAACGTGGAGCGCCGTTCTGCAAGGGAGCGTTGGTCAAGGCGCTGCGTTCATGGATATGTCGTTCGATTACGCTACCGGTCGGACGGCTGAGGCGGTAGGCACAAATGACATTTTGTTTCGGAGTACCGACCGTGGACGGACCTGGTTCGCGGAGGATGCAGAGTTCGATCAGCAGGATTTACACGCTCTAATCTCCGTCGTGCTCCTTGATTCATCGAAAGGAATTGTTGGTTGCGACGGGGGTTACTTTATGAGTTACGTCGCGAGTCCGCTTCTTGCGAAGCCGGTAATTGTCGATCCGTTGCCCTCTGCTGCGTGTACTGGTTCCGCTCAAGTCGATTGGCTACCAGTCAATGGTGCCTTATCGTATGATATTCAGATTCAATCGAACAACTCATCGAGTGCACCCATCGTTGATAAACAGGATCTTCTGACCACATCGTATTTAGCGACCGGTTTGCCAGCGGGTCAATTCTTTATTCGTGTACGAGCGCGCAGTGGAGATACGTTTGGAAACTGGGCTACGACATGGGTCAACGTAAGTCCTGCAGCCGTTCGGCGAATGGGAGATCAATCCAAAGAGCTTCAGATCTATCCGAATCCGGTTCGAGCAGGCAGCACGCTACACATTTCAGGATTAACTCCGAATAGTGGGGGTGCATACATCGAAGATGTGTTGGGCCGAATTGTTGCGGAATTCAATGTCTCAGCGTCCAGTGAGACGCTTCCACTGCCGACAAGAGTCAGCGGTTTACTTCGAGTTGTTGCTGGATCGTCGGTTGCACCGCTCTGCGTGATGCCGTGAACGGCCTCAGAGTACCAAATTCTTCACATCCTTTAAATGATCCACAGGACTCAGGCGAATCTTATCCACTACCTTCGGCACCGATTTCAGATTCGCCTTCGGAAAGACGATGTGCTCGAATCCCAGTTTGATCGCTTCGGCAATGCGAAGCTCCGCCAGCGGCACGGCGCGGACTTCTCCGCCTAAACCAACTTCGCCAATTAGACACGCAGTGGAATCCACCGGAATATCCGCATGATTGCTGAGCACTGCCATTGCGATTGCAAGGTCGGCCGCAGGTTCGTCTATGAAGAGTCCACCGGCGATATTGATGAAGACATCGCTGTGCGAGAGCTTTGCACCGAGTCGCTTTTCGAGCACCGCGAGGAGCAATGCAACACGCTTGGGATCGTAACCCGTTACCGTGCGCTGTGGGTACGAGTAACTTGAATTCGTGACAAGCGCCTGGATCTCCAGCATCACCGGTCGCGTGCCTTCCATCACAGATGTCACTGCAGAGCCCGAAGATCCATACTGCCGCTCCGAAAGGAACACTGCCGATGGATTCGGCACTTCCTCCAACCCTTTTGAAGTCATTGAGAAGACGCCGATCTCGTTCGTCGAGCCATACCGATTCTTCGCCGCGCGCAGGATACGATACGCGTGTGTGCGTTCGCCCTCGAATTGCAGAACGGTATCGACAATGTGTTCGAGCACTTTCGGTCCCGCGATCGCCCCTTCCTTCGTGACGTGCCCGATAACGAAAACCGGAATTCCGGTCATCTTTGCGACTTGCATCAGCAGTGCGGTACATTCGCGCACTTGCGAGACGCTTCCCGGCGCGGACTCGATCATTGGGCGATACATCGTTTGTATCGAGTCAACGATGACAATGTCCGGCGTCATGTTGCGAATGGCATCGAGAACCGTTTCGACGTTCGTTTCGGAAAGGATGTAAAGGTTGTCGTTGATGAGTCCGAGGCGCTCGGCACGCGATTTCAACTGCCGTGCAGATTCTTCACCGGAAACGTACAGCGTCGTCGAACCAAGTAATCCGCGCACCATCTGCATCATCAGTGTGGATTTGCCGATACCGGGATCGCCCCCAACAAGTACGATAGAACCGGGCATAATACCACCGCCGAGCGTACGATCGAACTCCGCAATTCCGGTCGTGATGCGCTCCTCGACGTTGATCGCGATTTCCGAAAGCCGCACTGGTTTCGAGGACGCGGCAGCGTTCAACGAACGCACCCCTTTCGCTTTCTCACTCTCGCCTCCACCGATCGTCGTCTTCTCTTCGACGAAGCTGTTCCACGTACCGCACTCCGCGCACTTTCCGATCCATCGTGGAGAAATGTAGCCGCAGGTTTGGCAAACGAAGTTGGTTCTTGTCTTTGACATCGAGCGGGTTTACCTCAATAATTCGAATCGCTGACGACCACAATCAAACCCGGCGGCGTGAACGACGACTTCATAGGTGCCGGAGGTGTTTGGCAGATCGGATATCGTGATGGATTGATCGCCGTTCTGTACATGTACAGGGATTTCCTTCACAGTACTTCCGAGTACGGATATAATGCGGATAACGGCGTCGGTCTCCGCTTCACTGTGGAGGTGAATGGCGACCGTGCCGTTGGCTGGATTCGGAGCGATTCCATCAACGTGGAGAATGAATGTGCCTTGCAAGAAGTAACGAATGTGAGGTGTGCCGCAAATGCTACCTACTGTCACAAGTCCGTCCGAAGTTTGTGCTGCGGTGATGTCGTTCGAGCTTTTCGCGGTTAAGTGCAGCACGGTGCTGCTATCCTTAGCGAGATGACCCACGAACGGGATGGAGAGGATCGAACGTCCAAAACTGAGCGTCGTTACTTGCGAGAGATTACTTCGCACTAGTAACCCTTGGCGGTTCCCGTCGACGCCGCCAACCCAGCTGGCATTATACAAACAGAGACCAGTGTCCAGCGAGCCGGCGGGGCAAGCACTGAAATTACCAAGAGACAAAACGTCGGGGTCGTAAGTAACGGCGAATGCGATCGTGTCCAGGTTGATAGGCTTGGGGTCAGCATCGATGGACAAGTGAAGTACGCTCGCTTGCTCCGGCGCTGCAACTGCAGCGGTATCGAGCGCAAGTCGGTACTGGCCAGTTGTCTTTCCCAGGAGGGTAACTCCACCCATGGGGAGTGTGTCTCCCATGAGAAAGCTGGTTGATGCGCTCCACGTACCCAGAAGTGCAGGGTCGAATTCGAACGTGAGTGTCTGCGTCTGCTTGGGGGCGAACGCTACCGGGCTGGGTGTAAGGATGCGAAATAAATTTGCATCACCCTTGAGAGGCCTGAGAGAAATACTGGCAGAAAAAGTGTTCGGATTGGTAACACTTATTGAGCGAGTGTACGTGGGAAGGGATGGTGCAGCTACCGTTCCAAAGTCAACAACGCTTGTCCCGAGCGGAGAAACAGAGAACCCGTGATAGATTGCAGTAACGTCGGCACGATGACCGACGCTGTCGGTTGCCTCCACGATGACTGTGCCATCCTGTGTTGGATCTGTAACCTGCACGGTGAAGTTCGCAGTATGAGCATCTGCGAATACGGGGGGAGTTGCCGTAACATTCACGGAGGTGGGAAGCATTATCAACGATGCGAGGCCCCGATCCCAGGCACGGCTGTCGCTTGCAGTGAAGTTGAACGCTGTCGCAATCGTATTGGAATAAACAAGAATGGGTGCGGCAGTATCAGGTTGCGGTTTGTACCACATTGTATCCCTCATGTAGTGGCCGACACTGTCATAGGCTTCGACCATGGCTGCGGCCGCATAGAGCGAATCTGCAATAATGGCACTCACCAACCAACGCTGGGGCGATAGCGGTGACACCCAGGGGACGCCAGAATTGTATAGTGGCGTGACCACGACCGATTTTATACCACGATCAAACAAGCGAGTTTCATAGACGTCCCCCGCCATCATTGCGACGACCGGGGTATAGGGGACCTGGACGAATGTAGGTGGAAAGATGTCGCTGGTGTCACCGGTCCAGATCACACAAGCAGTGTCAAGGTTTCCGGCAGAGTCCTGTGCATAAAGGCAACAGTTGCCGCTGCCTTGGATATTGATCAGATGAAAGTAGGATCGTGCAAAATGGCTGTTAAGATAGGCTATACTATCGAAGACGAGATTAGGAGTTCCTGGACGAACAATGATAGACTGGATGCCACGGTCCCACGGAAGTTTCTCGGCAACGTCCATTGTAAGCACGCCGCTGCCGACCCACTGAACGGGACTAAATTGCGGAGCGTGAGTATCCGGTCTCGGGGCGTAATGGACGTGCAGTCGTGAGCGATTGCCTGCCGAGTCGGTTGCAATAAAGTACCCATCGGCTGGGTACATCGAGTCAGTCACGACCAGTGAATCGGTGGCGAGTATTCCTCCTGCTGCTGAGAAGGTTTTCCAGAGATTTGTCAATGCTGAATCCACCAGCGACCTAATTCCAGATTCGCACGGATAGGGATCAGCCGCGCGAACGGCTCGCCCGAGGAGGCCGATCGTATCCAAAGATAACCTGGGGGGAATGGAATCGTGGGTTGCACCAGCTAGGAGGTATTCCCCGTTCTCGGTAAAAAGATTGCCTCGATAATTCAAATGGATCTGTACAGTATGCTTCTGATGCCACGGGCACGGGAGATTGCTTACGTAGCGAAGGGTGCAATGCTCGCTGAAGATCCGCTGGGAAATGGCTTGTAGGTACGGGGTGTAGAGATTCGTGTCGTAGGCGGCATAATAGTCGCCACCAGTTGCCACTGCGATGTCCCGGTTCGCGAAATTGATGTTAATGGAATCGCGAGCCACTTCTAGAACGAGTAGAGTGATTCCTGCGGCCTGCAGCAAGGCCTGGGTGTACGCCGCATCGTGAACGGCATCATCCGTGATGAGGATCATCACGCGGCGGGGGAGGGTGCTGTTGGCAAGCACCGAGGCCGCATTCCAGATCCCAGAATCCACGCTGGTACCCTTGCCATTGAATTCGAGCGCCGTCACGCGCTGCATGAACTGGGCCGTGTCCGTACTGCTTGCGGAGCTATAAAAATAGTTTTTTGCATTCCCAGGATACGAATAGAGCGACATATTCGCAAAGGGTACAAGCGCAAGTTGCGATGGCCCAGGAATACTCGCGAGAAATCGAGAGATGCCCTCATAGAATGCTGCAAACGAGCGATTGCTCAGTCCTCCTGTGCCGATACTCGCATCCATGGACTCGCTAGTATCCATGACGATCGCCATTGCAACGCTGGAGGTGCCCCCGCAACCGGTTAGGGAAAACGCTCCCACAGGAAGTCCATCCTCCACGACACCGAAGTTCTGAGCAATGACAAGCGAGGCGGGACCTCCGTTATTCGTGACGTACACCCCTGTACGGACGATGGGGAAGCTATCCACATTTGGCTGACCAATTGTAAATACCACCTGTGCCTCTGCAGCACCTGCGGCGCAAAGCAGAGTGGCCGAGGTAAGTGCTGAGAAAACAAGGCGGGTTAGTAGCCGGCTGCTTGTCAGAAGAGTGATAATGAACCGGTCGGACTTCAGCATGATATGGTTCAACGAAAGGACAAATAATTCAACTCATTACCAACTACTGCGCGTGAAGGAAGGCTCCCAGAGAATGAGATTTGGGCCAGTGGATCTGTTCAACGTGGAGGCTCAGCCGATTCATATAACCGTCCAGTAAGGGCAGTGGAAGTTGAGGGTCGATGCTCACTCTTGAAGGTCCGAATCGATCCCCGGTATTACCACCCCGCCACGATCACCCGCGGAATGGACGCAAGATCATTCACAACACGGAATACGCGCATTCGCGAATCCGTAATAATGTGAGCGATAGCTGATGCTTGAGAATAACCAATTTCCAAGCACAGTTTGCCATCTGGCTTTGAGAGCATCCGTGGCATGATCTCGGCAATGCGCCGATAGAACCGCAGTCCATCGGATTCATCCGTCAGCGCAATGCGGGGCTCGTAGAGGCGCAGTTCCGGATCGAGCGAGGCAAAGTCTTGGATCGTGACATACGGCGGGTTGCTTACGATAAGATCGAACTTGGGTGCGTGCGTTCGGGGCCAGTTGTCTGATAACACATCAGCAGTTTGGAATGAGACATTCGTCAAGTCTAAGCCCTGCGCATTTTGCTTTGCGAGCTTGAGTGCATCTGCGCTGATGTCGATTCCAACGACCCGCGCACGAGGCAGTCGCGATGCGAGCGCAATTGCAATAGCGCCGGAGCCTGTGCCGATGTCAAGGATGCGTAGATCGTCACCGAACGTAGCAGCTTCCTTCAACGCCTCTTCTACCAGCGTTTCCGTTTCGGGACGCGGGATGAGTACGCTGCGATTGACCTTCATCGGGAGGCCATAGAACTCCCACTCACCAAGGATGTATTGTAGAGGTTCTCGCTGCTCCCGAAGGTAGATGGACTGCGCAAATGCGACCGCGTGATCGTACCGAATCTTCTTCCCAAGCAACCACCGCAATTGCGACTTCTCCGAAAGCCCTTGCGCGTGCGCGGCGAGATATTCTGCATTGACACGAGCATCAGCGACTCCGGCGTTGTCGAGCCTCGTCGTGGCGTAAGCGATGAGTTGCTCCCAGGTCATTTGTTTGTGAGCGAATCCAGGAGTCCCGCGAGTTTGCGCGTTGCTTCGCGGCGCTCGTACTGCGAGATGACTGCGGGCTTCATCGCAAACGCCGACGTACTGTTTGACCAGCCATTGTAGATCTGTTTGATGAGCCGCGCTTGTCCGTTGATGTCCGCGTTGGCGACGGCTTCACCCGCTTCGGTCTCGCGAAGAAGATCTCCAATAGCCCCATTCGGTGGTGCGATGGCGATGAGCGGACGCATCGCACCGAGATACTCATACACTTTACCGGGTACGATCTGCGCAACACTTGGCACTTCATCAACGATAAGCAAGAGCGCGTCGCTATCGGCGAGCAGCTCAACGGCACGGGCGTGGGGGACGTACTCGATCTTCTCGATCATTGGTTTGATGAGTGGCCTGTCCAGCATTTCGTGGATCTCCGCACCGAAGCGTCCGACAAAACGGAGCTTCATCTTCGATGGATCAATCGCTTTGCTTCCGATGAGTTGCTCTACAGCTTTCAAGAAGCTGAGTGGATTGCGTGGACCGTATAGAGAACCTGAGTAGGTGATAGTGCAAAGCGCATTGCGTGGCATTGCCGCGCGCTTCGTGATGTCCGGCTCGGGATAGTCTGCTCCGTCGAAGCCGTTTGGGATGTGGATGAACTTATCGCGCGGAATATCTAGGTATTTACCGAGCGCATCTTCCGCAATTCCCTTCCATGCCACTTCGACGAGATTTGCTTCGGAGAAGACAGAGTGTTCGAGTGAGCGATCTATCTTGCGTGGCAGTGCCCAGCGGTTCGGCGTATTGTGAAAGCCCGTCCACGGGTCGCGGAAACCGGCGATCCATGGGAGCTTCGAGATACGATGCAATGCGCGAGCGATGAGTGCAGGGGTGTACGGTGGAGAGGAAGAGTAGATTGCGCTGACAGGATACTCCTTCAGAATCTGCTTGCCCTCTTTGACTGCACTCCAGAACCAACCGATGCGAGCATCAGGAATGAAGAGTGTTTCGCGAATCAGCTCTGCAAGACGCTCGCGCTTCCCGAGCTTTGCGCCAGCTTCTTTAATGACATTCACATCCAGCGAAACACCCTTTGCTTTGCCTGTGAACTTGCGATAGATACTGTACGGCTCGAAGATCGGTGCGCGGCGGATGATAAGATCGGAGGGAAGTTCTTTCAGCAGCGATTCATCGCGCGCGGGGTACTCGGGGTTCTCCGGGACGAGCACGATTGGCGTCCAGCCGAAATCCTTCAAGTACTTGATGAACTTGAGCACGCGCTGCACACCCGGCCCACCGGCTGGCGGGAAGTAATAGGTGACGATGAGAACGTATTTCTTTGCTTCTGGCATTGGGGAATAATACAACTGATGCGCAGAGAGGGTTCGGGTAGCGCACCAGGAACAGACTGAACAACACCGCGCGTAGTCTCGTTAATCACCCGATGTCCGTTACCAGCCAGACTGATCTATCCACCAATTCCGCTTCGACGGCGAGCGTTCACGCATCGAATGCGACCACGCTATCCTCGCTCGGGTATGATGATCCGCTGGCAATACTCGGCTCCGCGCCCTACCCGGATGCCCCATGGTGGAAACGCATTTCGCCTTCGACGATCTTTGTTCTGCTTGCCTCCGCCATTGCAGTATTCTTCCTCCTGCACGAACTGACCATTGCCGGGAAGCTTGGTTACCCTACGGATGAGTCGTGGATAGACCAAGTCTATGCTCGCAATCTCTTCCACAATTTGTCGTTCGAGTTTAATCAAGGTGAGCGGACTGTTGGGCCGACCGCGCCATTCTGGGTTGTCGGCGTTTCGATGGCGGTCGCGCTGTTTCACGATCCGATCATAGCAGGCAAACTGCTCGGCACGATATTTCTTTTCTTGACGGGCTACTATGCGTTCCGCCTGCTGCGTACGGTTGGCAACGATTATGGTTCGTCGTTGCTTGGCGGAGTATTGATCGTTACTGTTTCGCAACTCGCGTGGTCGGAGTTGTCCGGCCTGGAATCTACGCTATCAGCGGCGCTTGTCGTTGGCGGGATGTGGTGGTACTTCGCAAATCCGAACGGATGGCGACGAGCGATTACTGGTGCCATTTTCGCGCTTGCCGCACTGACACGACCCGAGACCGCGCTGATATTTGCATTACTGCTGCGGTATGAGATAGCTAAGAACCGCTCGGATCGCAAGCAGGGGATCGTGAGCGCTGGCTTTGCGAGAGGGGAAGCATTTATGTTGTTGGTCTTCATCGTTGTGCTTCTGCCCGTTGCAGTAACCAATCTGGCCATTAGTGGTGCGATTGTGCCGGAGACTTTCTACGCGGGACTGAGCAATCATTCGCTCGTGCGCTTAATACGTCATGGAGAATTCGTTGAACTCGGGAAGCGGATTGTGCTTGGTTTGCAGAGCATCCCGATGTGTATTGGGCAAGTCTATCTTCCCGCCGGCCCACTCTGGATCGTGACAATCGGCGGCGCTCTGTGGCTTCGGCGGAAGAATCCCTTGATCGTGCGTGATAGGAGCGATCAGCTCTTAACGTTCAGCGTGCTCGTGCTACTTGCATTCCCGTATCTGCGGGCACTTACACTCGGCACCGACGACAGATTCGGCGAATATGGAAGATGGATGCATTTCCTGTTGCCGGTCTATCTCCTTGCGGGAGTTACATCGCTGCGCATTGTAGTGCGGTATGGACTCTTTCGAATGTTTGGTCAGAAAGCACTCGTGATGTGGATGTGCATCGCTAGCGTTATCACATCCGCAGTCTATCTTCTATCGCGATCCGATTCCGCTCCATCGTTCGCAGCGATCCCACCCATCGTCGATTACGTCCTCGTCCTATTCTTTACAGGCCTTCTTGCTGTTGTAGGTTTACGACACGTTGGTATTACGCTATGGAAGAAGGAGCAGCCGTTTTTTGTGACGGAGGAGGAGCGCGAGAAGCTGACGTTCACGATCACAGACGGACGCGAGGAGGGCCCGCAACTTCCAGAGCCGATGATTCGCATACTGCGTGCTGCTCTCCTCATCGCGCTTGCGTGGAATCTCACCGAACTCCCGCGAACGGCGAACGACTTCGGTGCGAATGTTCGCGAAATGAATACGCAGCATCTCGGTTTGGCGAAGACAATTGCAAGTATCACCGCACCAACGGATGTGATCGCGACGAACTCGATCGGTGCAATAGGGTGGATGTCCGACCGGCGCGTGATTGACATCAGCGGGCACCTAACGAAGGGGCCGAATGAGAATGCGCGAACGCTTGGACCGGAGCGAGGATTGCTGAAGACACTGTTGGATGAACGACCGCAATATTTGGCGATATTTGGGGAGGAATATAGGGGCGCGATCTCAGAAGGGGTGGAGGCGGGATTCTTGCGTGCCGTTTCGCCGGGGTTGTTTCGGATCGACACGGGTCACTCTAGGGCATTGCGAGCGCTAACGAAGTGACAAGGCTGCATACCATTATTGTTGTGCTCCTCACCAACAGATTGCTTGTCACCCCTTTGGGGTTGCCTCGCAATGACGGTAACGGAATCAGACTTTTCTCAACAGATACGAAGCCTCCAGCGCCCCAACCTCTCTCAGGAATGGCACATGCTTCAGCGCATTGACCTTCAGCGCAGGCAATCCAAACTTGAGTTTGAATACAGGTCGCAAGAAGAATAACTCTTCATCGACGAGCTGCAATCCAACCGTACTGACAGCATCGCGAAATTTGTCTATCGTTAAGCGAATATCTCGCAGCCGCGTGACCTCGTCGATGTCCAATGAGCGGCCGGAGCTAATGAGCGGCTTGAAGAGAGCATCTGGCAGGAATTGAATGAAGGGGAGCTTGCCCCAGAGATTATTGAGCGCGTGTTGGTGTCCGCCATAGGGGGAATAGTAGGGCGGGAAGACGACGTAGAGATATGCACCGGGACGCATGAACTCCATTACATTGCGGAGGCTGCCGACGGTGTCGTCGAGATGCTCCATTACATCGCGGAGCGTAACGAAATCGAATTTCTCGCGCCACTCGGGTGGGGTTGCTTCGTTGGTTACGTCGTGGATCTTGAAATCGGATGGGATGTCGAGTGCGTTGAATATGATCTTCGCGCGGTCGATGGCCTCCTGGCGGATGTCGATGCCGAGCGAGTAGCTAGCGCCTTCATCTGCAAGCGCGGCAAGCACTCCGCCTTCACCGCAGCCAATCTCGCATAGCGACTTGCCCGCGAACGGCACACCCTTCGACCGAAGATAGGGGACGATATAGCTTGTTCCAAGCCCATACTGATACCCAAAATAATAGCGGTCGTTGGCGGTGATTCCGGCAACGGGTTCGAGTTGTTTTACGCGGGCTAGCTCGGTGGCAGTCTGTGACATGCGGATTACTTGCTTGGCTTAGTGGCGACGATCATCACGGAAGTAGAGAGAAAAGGAATCGCGGTCTCATCGTTCCGAAAGATCGCATTTCGAACGGCGAGTTGCAGCGCCTCGGGCTTCAGCATATCCATTGGTGCGGTGACGTAGCGGGATGCGTGAACGTGAAATCCTGCGTGTTTCATCAGTCGCACGATCTCCCGCTTTCGATAGATTCTCGCCTTCGAGTACTTAGAGTGAATGAACTTCGGCAGCCACGAAAAAAGCGGGACGCGATTCCACGGAAGCAGCGGAAGGTTTGCTCCATGAGTCTCGAAGATCCACCATTTGTTCGGCACCGTGATGAGGGCGGTGCCACCCGGTTTTAGCACGCGGAAGAGCTCCTGAATCGTGTTCGTATCGCTCCGCGTATGTTCGATGACTTCTATACAGGTTAGGAAGTCGATGCTTTCGTCGGCGACAGGAATGCGTTCGCCATCATAGAAAAGAATATCGTGTGGGGCTTTTGCTGCAGCATAGTTGCCGCGCGTAAGTTCAGCGCGGAATTCAGCGAGGCGTTGCTCTTCGACATCCACGGCAGTCCACGGAGAGAAATGCTCGGCAAAGAGGATCGTCTGCGCACCATTGCCGCAACCGACATCGAGATACGCGCCGCCATGCGCGAACGCGGCGGGCGCGAGCGATTTCGCTAAGCGAAAGCGCCGCTCCAAAATAAATTGCCCATAATCGGCGGGCTTGCCGAGTTCGATCGCCACAGTTATGTCGTTACAAGTTTCTCGATGCCTTCAACAAACGTATCCCACGAATATTTCTTCTTTTCCTCGATGACGCCAGCGGTTAATTTCTGCTCCATACCTTCATTGAAGAATCGCAGAACGCCCGCCGTAACCGCTTCGGGCGTTGCCTCATCCATGATAAGCCCACTCTTCTCGTGGATCACCACCTCCGGCAGTCCGCCAACATTCGTCGCGATGACGGGCGTGTCGAAGTTGTACGCGATCTGAACGATCCCGGATTGCGTCGCGCTTCGGTACGGCAGCACCGTAACATTCGCCGCGCTGAAATACTTTGCGACTTCTTCGTTCGCGATGTAATCCGTTGCGAGAACAAGATTCTTCTCAGGAATGCCAAGCTCTTTGATGAGAGCGATGTACTCGTCCTTATCTGTGTAATATTCCCCCGCGACGATCAACCTAAGCTCCGGCTGCACTTTTAGCATCGCAGGCATTGCGCGGAGGATGATGTCGAGTCCCTTATACTTTCGGATAAAACCGAAGAAAAGAATTGCGGGAGCGTCGTCTGGAATTCCGAGCGCGGAACGGGCTTCGCTACGATCCATCCGCTCACCAAATATCTCGTAGATAGGATGCGCGAGCTTGATGTACTTCGCAGATGGTGCCACGATGATCAAGTCACGCTCGACAGAATCCGACTGTACGATGAAGTAATCGACTGCGCGGAAAGCGAACTTCGTAAACGCCAGATCACCCGGTCGCTTCTCGTGCGGAATGACATTATCCGCGATGAAGATGACTTTGCACTCTTTACCTTGCTTCCGCGTAATGCGTTTTGCAACGCGAGCGATTACGCCATATGCCGGAGCAAAGAACGGCAGCCAGAATTTGAAGATGAGGAGATCGGGCTGCTGTTTTGCCGCGATCATCCCGGCCTTGAACCAAGAGACGGGATTGACGGAGTCAATCACGGGCTCCCCCACCTCTGCAAGAGGAGGGGGCTGGGGGGTGGATGACCCGGTGGGTTCATCCTGCGACTTGCCCGGAAAGAGAAACTTCGGATACTGCCGCGAGAACGAGATGATCCCCACCGAATGCCCGCGCTTCTCCAGTGTTCGGTAGAGCAGCGAAACATAGTGCGCGATGCCGCCGCGAAGCGGAAATGCGGTGCCGATTATGAGGACTTTCACGAGGGACGCCGTGCTCCGGTCTTACAGATGTATCGGCTCACCCTCCGCCACAGAAGCCGCTTCCATGATGGCTTCGGAGAAGGTCGGATGCGGATGGATCGTCTTCGTGATGGACATGCCCGTCGCGCCATGAGCGCGGGCGATGACAAGCTCTTGCAGCATCTCCGTCGCTTCGTTGCCAATGATGTGCGCGCCTAAAATCTCGTCGTACTTCGCGCCGATGATGAGTTTGACGAAGCCATCTGTTTCTCCAGCGGCACGGGCCTTGCCGAGAGCTGTGAATGGGAATTTACCGATTTTGTACTCGATGCCCGCTTCCTTTGCGGCGCGTTCGGTCATGCCGGTGCTGGCAACTTGCGGCTGGCAATAGGTACAGCCGGGGATGTTGTCGTAATCCAGTGAGTGCGGATGATGTCCACCGAGATGCTCGGCCGCGATGATGCCTTCGTGCGTCGCAACGTGCGCGAGCCACGGCGGGCCTGCAACATCACCGACGGCATAGATACCTTGCACACCCGTCTGCATGTACTCATCAACATCAATGAAGCCCTTGGTCATCTTGATGCCGAGCTTTTCGAGTCCGATGTTCTCCGTGTTGCCTTGGACGCCGATGGCGACAAGCACACACTCCGCTTCGATGGTCTGCTTTGCGCCGCCATCAACAGCTTCGATCTCGACTTTCACACCTTTCTTCTCCAGTGTCACACCGTTAACTTTGTGCTTCGTGAAGATCGAATAGCCCTGCTTCTTGTAGATCTTTTCGATCTCGACGGAGACCTCCGTATCCTCGACCGGAAGAAGATTCGGCATCATCTCGACGACGGAGACCTTCGTGCCGAACGTCTTGTAAAAATACGCGAACTCCATACCGATCGCACCCGCGCCGATGACGACCATCGACTCCGGAATGTGATCCATGATCATCGCCTCTGTGGAGGAGAGAACTTGCTTGCCATCAGGTTTCAGATTCGGAAGTTGCCGAGCACGTGCACCGGTAGCGATGACGATATTCTTTCCACTGACCGTCTTCTTCGATCCATCGGTCGCAGTGACTTCAATGGAATTCTTGCCCGTGAGCGTGCCGAAGCCCTTGACGTGATCGATCTTGTTCTTGCGGAAGAGGAATTCGATGCCTTTCACGACGCGGTCGGACACATCGCGTGAGCGCTTCACGACACGAGAAAAATCCACACGGAGATTATCGTAGCCGATGCCCCACTCTTCCGGGGCGATCTGCATGGTGTGATAAATCTCGGCGTTCTTGAGCAGTGCCTTGGTCGGGATGCAGCCCCAGTTGAGGCAGACGCCACCGAGTTTGTCGCGCTCGACGCATGCGACTTTAAGTCCAAGTTGAGAGGAGCGAATCGCCGCTGGGTATCCGCCCGGCCCACCGCCGAGCACGATCACATCATAATCGAAAGAAGCCATGAAAGTCTGTTACTATCGTGAAATCGCTGTGTTATCTGCCAGTGCCGGGTTTCGGCTCGGGCGGGTTAACAAATGTCTGGCAAAAACGATGCTTTCGCCTCGCTGTTGCAACGAAGATATTTTGGTGGGCAATACGTGGGAATTCAAGATTTGTTTAAAACTACTGTGGCACAAATTTCGTCTGTATTTGCGGAAGGCGGACCCCATGAATACTGATCACCAGAAAGTTGTGAAATGAGACTCGTTCGCACGAGATACTGCATTGGTTTGGTTCTGGGCCTCGCGGTTTTTCTTCCGCAGGGGAGTAAGGCTCTTACACCACCAACGGAAGTGCCAGCGACGGAAGTGCCTGCAGCGAAACTCGCGCTGGATCGTTTCCTCGCCGAACGTGCCGAGAATTTAGCGCGTGAGGAAGGGGTCCTCGTCGATCCGGTGTATTCTCGTATGAAGTTCATGGTTCCGTATCTCAGCCCACTCACGGGTTTACGGTTCGAAATTTCGCTCGCGCCACCTGCATCCGACATGCCAGCAGATCCCTACGAACTTGCTAAGTATGGGCGGCTAACGCTGGAATACAATAATCTCGCACTGATCGACGGCAGCAAGTTTGGGTTCGCCATTCAAGCGCTCCATGTTGCTCATCATCTCCTGCTCTACTCTGCGGGAATGACGAGCGATATCAATAATGACGGTATGTTCCTTGTGACCGCTGGGCTTGCCACCTACCAGACAGGCAATAGTAGAGAAGAACCGTTCGTTACTGCCCCGTTCGCAAGAATGAAATTCCAATCCTCCGAACGTGCGATATTTGTCTATTCCGAACTACAGGCAACCATGAACGCTAGGGCCTATATTTCCGGAACCGCAGGCCTTGGTCTTCGGCTGACCCCTCTAATGACGCTTATTGGGGGGTACCAGCACACGGAATTTATTATGCCTACGGAACAACGGATCCGAATGGTCAACGGATTTCAGGGCACGGCGCAATGGGGGATGTGAGCTTCGTGAGACCTCAGTTTAGCCCGATTATATGGCTGTCATCCCTATCGCGTCGAAGCGGAGCAGAGCGATAAACACTCGAGGAGAGGGTTGTTCTTCGATAATGGATTGCTTCGTTAATCGCAAGAACCTTCCTCGCATTGACTCCGGATGCGTGAAAATACATTACCCTAGCACATCCTTAACGGCATCCAAAAACGCTTGAATATCGGCCTCTGAAGTGTAGATATGATTGCTTAAGCGATTGGCATTTAGTCCGCTTTCGTGCACGACCCGCGTGCGAACCTTGTGCTTTCCCATCAGTTCGTTAGCGAAATCCTGACAACTCAGCTTGTTGTCAAGTTTTAAGGTAGTGATTCCGGTAACAGATGTAGCGGGTGTTAAGAAATGGAAGCGACCGTTGCTGATTGATTGAAGGCCGGTGCGAAGCATCGTTGTGAGATGCTGGATGCGCTTCTCGATCTTTTCGAAACCGATCTTCTGCATGAACTGGATCGCGCCGAGAAGGCCATCGTAGAGCGCAAAATTCTGGGTAGCGAAATCGTAGCGAGAGGCGGTGTCGAGGAAATCGAGGTTGCCCTGATAATCCCAATGTTTGTCAACCTCCCCACCTGCCCAGGTGGGGATGACGTGGTCTTGAAAGTCGGGCGCGATGTAAAGGAATCCGACGCCTTTAGGGCCGCAGAGCCATTTGTGTCCGCATGATGCGTAGGCATGCACTCCCAGTTCCTGCACATCTGTGCGAAGCATGCCCGGAGGATGTGCACCGTCAGCCAGAAGCCACACGCCCTTTTCTCGCGCGAGCGCAGAAAGACGTTTGATCGGAAGAAGTTGCCCCGTCGTACAGGTAAGATGCGGTACAGAGATAGCGCGCGTTCGCGGCGTGATCGCGTCCGAAAACCGTTGCATCAACTCGTCGTCGTTCGGAACAAGTGTCACGAACTTGACCTCGATACCATCGCGTTTCTTTCGTGCCAACCAGGGAATCGCATTGCCAGCGTGCTCCTGATCTGTCAAGATGACTTCATCACCGACTCGCATGTCGATGCCACTGGATACAATGGAAATCGCCTCGCTCACGTTATGCGTGTAGGCAATGCGGTCTGCACTCTCCGCGTTGATGACGCCCGCAATCGCTCGCTTAATTGCCTCGTGATCACCGCCGTAATCTCCGGTGGAATCCACGTGCTGAATGCGCTTTGTGACGCGCTCGGTCACTTCTCGCGGGCTTGGGCCCATCGTTCCGTTGTTCAGGTAAAGCTGATCGTGAACGATAGGAAATTCTTCGCGAATGGATTCCCAATATTTCTCACCCTCATTCGTCTCAGACAAACTAGGCGTGGCGAGATCCATTTCGGCTGCGTAAACGGAGCCCGCCACAGCGGACTCACGTAACAACAGGGTGCTTGCCGCTGCCGAAGCAGCGGTCAATTGGATGAAGGTTCGTCGGTTCATTCACAGTCTAAGAATTGGGAAATGGATTAGTGAAATGCTAATGAACCTCAAAACATTCACGACGGCAGATCAGGGCCGCTTTATCATTGCCTCCAGCCTATCGACGTATGTCTCAAACGCCTTGCGCCCCTTGCGTGTGAGTTTGTAGGAGGAGACGGGTTTCTTCCCAACGAATTGCTTTGTTACAGCAACGTACCCCGCTTCCTCGAGCTTGCTGAGGTGGATACTGAGATTGCCGTCCGTTGTTTGTACCTTCTCTTTAAGAAAGTTAAATTCTGCCTCATCCAGGGTCACGAGCACGGACATTATTGCGAGCCGAATACGTGAGTGGATAAGGTCATCAAGCTGCTGATGATTGAAGTCCTGCATAATTCACGCCTCCTGACCTAGCGTCAATTGCTCATGACGATATCGTCGATTCAGAAGAACCCCTGGGACCACCTGGAAGCAGATCAGCATACCCGCATAGAGCCCGAGCATGTGGATGCTTGGGAAAAGGTACATTGCCACCGCGCCCACCCACCAGACGACTCCGATATTTCGGAGCCAAGGGATTTCCATTGCAAATCCACTAAGAAAATAGGCAATTCCCAAAATGAGGGCGGCCACGAAGCAAGCGTAGTAGGGGTGAATTGGCGGGAAACTATCAGGCCCATGACTGATTTGCACATTGCACAGGAATACCCCGAGGCCCAGTGCCGAACCGCAAGCACCCCAAATGGCACCCTGCATTCGATCTACGAAGTTCTTCGTACGTCTTTTTCCCTTGTTCTGCCGCACCATCCAGGCGATGTATCCATATCCGATCACCATGAGACCTATCCAAATATAGCCGACATAGAAGTCCTGGTTCAACAGGGCGGAGAGGTAGGTGATCGTCATGCCCATGGCAACGACGAGTCCCCAGACAATGTACGGCTTTCCATCTTCAGAAAAGCTGCGACGGCTATCTTCGATGATCTTGCGAATGAAGGCGAGTTCCTCGTCCGGGTTTCCGGTAGTATTCAGTTGTGTGCTGTTCATTGTGGTCATTCCGATTTGGTGGTAAAAAGCACTTTGTATTACAAAGTGCTTTAACGTTCGCAGAAATAAATGGTTTCCGAATGGCGAAAAAATCTTGGGAGCGGAATGCGCGGGGGGGATAAAGGATGCTATACTTACTGTTAGCCTTGTCGAATGTCCGATACAACAACTACGCGAAAAGCCATCCCCAGGAAACAGCAGACCTTCGAAGACACGATCGAGGGCGCATTGCGGTCGCTCGTGGGTGAAGCGAATCAACGAGCAACATCCGAAGAGACGTTCGTTGCTGATGTCCACCTTAAGCAGCTCCGCCAATTTCTTCGTTCGATAAAGGGGCTCCAGAACAAAAAGATTGACGCACTCATAGCGGCAGGCTTTGAGTCTATCGAGGATCTGGTCTTCCACTATCCCACCCGATATCTGGACGCCCGTCAGCTTGTTCCTTTGCGGGATGTACGGAAGCACCTGATGAAGCCGGTAAGCATCCGAGCGCAGGTGCTCACTTCGCAGCTCATTCCGGGTCGCATGCGCTCGCGGGCGGCGATCGTGTTGAAGGATGATTCGGGTGGAGTGCTGCAACTTGTCTATTTTGATTTCCCAGAATGGAGGGTAAAGAGCTTCGTGCCTGGTCAAGAGTATCTTGTTGCTGGTTATGTAGGGATGTATCGCAACGTTTTGCAGATCGTCCAGCCGCCATTCATAGAGCAGATCTCAACGCCCGAAGATTTTGCGGAAGGTAAAATGCTCCCGCTCTATTCTTTGCCGATGACCCTCAGGAAGGCCGGACTGCGTGAGAAGCAATTTCGAGAGATCATTCACAAATCCGTAGATCGCGCAGAGGAGCTCGGATTACTCACCGAGATTCTACCGATCCCGCTGGTCGAACATGGGAACATGATGCGGCGGACGGATGCGATCCGAGAAGTTCATCAGCCGGAGAGCCCCGAACGCCTTGATAAAGCGCGCTGGCGACTCAAGTATGAGGAGGTGTTTTTCCTGCAGCTTCGGCTAGCAGTTGAAAGGATGCGGATGCGCAAGGCCATAAAGGGAGTTGTGCGAATGGATGTCTCCCGATTGCAGCGGGTACTTGCCGGTCAACCTCTGCTTGATGCTGGCCCAGCTGAGCAAGTCCTAGCTGCGCTTCCGTGGAAGCTTACTGCTGATCAGGAACGATCATTGCAGGAATTCCTGACGGACATGTCCAAAGCAGGTGGTAGAAGTTATCCGATGAACCGGCTGTTGCAAGGCGACGTAGGAAGCGGGAAGACGATCGTTGCGCTGTTGGCAATGTTGGTTGCTGTCGAGAACGGCTATCAGTGTGCATTCATGGCGCCAACAGAGGTACTTGCGGCCCAACACTACGACACACTGTCGAAGCTTTTGAAGAATACGTATGTCCAAACGAGTTTGCTGATGGGTGGGCAGGGCAAAGGACTTCGTAAAGGGATTCTGGAAGCGATAGCAGCAGGGGAGACGCACATCGTGGTTGGCACACACGCGCTGATCGAGAAAGGAGTCAAATTCCAGCGACTGGGATTTGTTGTAACCGACGAGCAGCACCGCTTTGGCGTTGCACAGCGGCGGGCCTTAATCGAGAAAAGCTTCGATCAGCCGGAAGCCGATATAGATACTAACGATATGTTCCGATCGAGATCTATTGCGCACCCTGTTTCACCGGATGTACTGATCATGACTGCAACTCCCATCCCCCGAACGCTTGCCCTGACGCTCTATGGGGACATGGATGTCTCAACGATCCGTCAGATGCCGAAAGGTCGGAAGCCGATCAAGACAATGCTCTTCTTCGAACACGATCTTCCGAAAGTGTACGAGGCCGCTAAACGTCGGATAAGACAGAAAGGCGAGCAAGTCTTCATCGTGTATCCACTGAGAGAGAAATCGGAGAAAGTAGATTCTGAAGCGGCGGAAAAAGGTTTTGAGCAGCTGCAATCAAATGACTTCAAAGAATTCAAGGTCGGTCTGATCCACGGCAAGATGTCATCCGATCAGAAGCAAGAAGCCATGCGGAAGTTTCGCGAGAGAGAATTCGATGTGTTGGTGGCCACCACGGTTATCGAGGTCGGGGTCGATATCCCGAACGCGACTGTGATGATCGTTCAACACGCCGACCGGTTTGGTTTGGCCCAGTTACATCAGCTCCGTGGACGCGTGGGGCGGGGTAGTGCTGACTCCGCGTGTGTGCTGGTAGCAAGTCAGAAGCTCGCAACCGCTGACGAGCGAACGTCACTCGAAGAGCGGGGGAGTGCCTTCGAAACCAGCGACCAATTGGAGCAGGCGTCGCTTGCATTGGAACGCTTGAAAACCCTCGTGGCGATCTCAGACGGATTTGAACTCGCGAAGGCGGACCTCGCGTTTCGCGGCTCTGGCGAAGTTCTTGGGCTCAAGCAGTCCGGGAAAGTGATCTTGAAAATTGCCAATCTCGCGACCGATGTGGAGATTGTGCAACAAACGCTGTTGGATGCAGAAGCACTACTGAACGAGGACCCCCAGTTGCGTACGCCTGCAAACCAAGAAACACGAACAGAATTTCTGCGATTATACCGGGACGCAGAGTCCTATTTGCACGTTGGGTAGTCCGTCCATCAATGTGAGACTTTGCCATTGATCGTGTTAGGTAGTAGTATGCCCTTTGCCCGTTGGAAGAATCAATCAGCCATAATCGCAACGATCTGTGTCGTTGGGCTCGGCGTGCTCCTAAGTTCGCAGCACCGAGTGCGGTTGATCTTTGGCTCCTATAAGGAAATTGACTCGGTCGCCCAGTTTGATGCGCGATTGAGCGAGCCCGGTGAGATGCGCTTCATGCCCGGAGTTTCAATTGATTCTTCTGTTCAACAACTCGGATTCACAGCGGCGGTATCCATTCTTTCGGATTTCGTTCGACAGCATCCGCCCGCAGATGGGGACGATCTTCCAGCAATAGACGACCCGGATAGTTGCACCGCATATCTTGCGCAAGGACGTAAGCTGCATTGCTACAATGTGGACATATGCGCTTGCCAGCTTTTGGCTCGGCAGGGAATACCAGCACGAATGTGGGACATGAATGGCCCTACCGAACTCGGTGGATTTGGTCACAATCTGCTTGAAGTCAGAGACGGGGAGAGGGGTACGTGGAGAGTTCTCGACCCATACTACCGTTGCTTCTTCACCCTTGGCTCCGATTCGATTCCCATCGGCTTTTCGCTGCTTCGCCGTTCACTGCTGGCCTCGGACACATCTCTGCACATCGTTAGATATGTTAGCTCGGATAAGGATCGCCCGACAGCCAATATTCTAGCCGAACTTCGCTACCTTGCGCCATGTGCTATGGTTCACGCGAATAACGATTTCCGCTCGCGTTTTGATCATCGATATGGCATTTTTATGCCCCTTTCCAGCCTGCTCGACCACCTCCCTTTACGAGCAACCCGGGGAGTCCGGATGATAATGCTAGGTTCTTCAGATAGGCGATTTATCATCCATGACAAGGAAAGCCCTAATTTTCCTATTACCACTTTGAAACTGACCTTCCAGTTTCTAGCGATCTTGCTTTTGGGAAGCGGCGGCCTATTCCTATCTAGGCTGATCGTTGTGCGACGAACTGGATTGAGTAGAAAATAAGTAGGAATATTCGAAGATTCGGGTGTAACTTCTGCCTGTTCGATGGGTTCTTATCCATAGAGGGGGCGCTCTAACTGGCACCCCTCCTAACGAAGCTCGCAAGAGCTTCTGGTCATCGCAGAAAAGGCGAGTTTCACGAATTCGCTTCTTTTGGACAACGGTCGTTAAATGCAAAACTCTCTATTATTTTGAAGAGGTACTATTATGAGTACTCGATACAAACTCGGAATCGCGGTCCTTCTCGGTGCGATAGGACTCGCAAGTTGCTATGATATCGGACCTGAAAAGGCCTCGGGACAAGCAAAGCTCGCAACAATACCGGTTTCGATCGGAGGCGAAGTCGTTTTTCGCGAACGTGATGGTGGATTTTTTGGGATCTTAGCCGATAACGGTCGCCAATATGAACCCGCCAATCTTGACCCAGCCTTTCACAAGGAGGGGCTACGTCTTAAGTTGACGGGGCAGTTGGATACACTCCATCTTGGGAAACACCAGTGGGGTAATCCTATTGAGCTGGAGTTCGTCAAGGCCCAGATGTAACACCTACGGCTACTTCATTCTTTTCACATCACCCTCCCGAGTTGGTAGGGTGTGCTGCAAGGCTTGTGCCGCCGGATAAGGCGTAATCAGGTTCCGAGCGGAGACGGAATTGAACCTTCCAGCCGCCACGCTGCTTTAGTGTTTTTCGACCATTCGAGCGACACTCTATGCGTGAACTACGGATTGCATCATTCTTTTTTCTAGCGGCCTTCGCACTGAGCCCGTGGAGTAGCCCAGCATCGTCCCTTCTCCTAGGGTTAGCATTTGCATTGACGCTCACTAACCCTTTTTCAAAGCAATCGAAACTCGTTTCAAAATATACGCTTCAGGCGGCTGTAGTCGGGCTTGGATTCGGGTTGGATCTCAACACCATCTGGCGGGTAGGGAGTCAGGGATTCATACTTACGCTGGTAACGATCAGCTTAACCCTTGCACTCGGAATGCTTATTGGCTTAGCACTCAAGGTTGAGCGCAAATCCGCAATGCTGATTTCCGTAGGCACCGCGATCTGCGGTGGCAGCGCCATTGCGGCAGTAGGTCCTGTTATCAAAGCTAGTGACGAGGAGATGTCCGTTTCGCTTGGTACAGTGTTCATTTTGAATGCGATCGCTCTCTTTGTCTTTCCGATGATCGGGCATTGGGGCGGAATGTCTGAGAATGCCTTTGGGCTGTGGGCCGCTTTGGCAATTCACGACACTTCGAGCGTGGTTGGCGCTGCCTCGGCATACGGCAAACATGCTTTGGAAACCGGAACAACTGTCAAGCTCACGCGAGCCTTGTGGATCATTCCCGTTGCATTCATCTTTGCGTATCTGCAGCAGCAGTTCGATGTGAAGCACAATGCTCATGACGGTACGAAGAAGCCAAAGGTACAGATCCCATGGTTCATTGGCCTGTTTGTGATCGCTTCCGTTGTTCGTTCGCTCTTGCCTGGTCAGGAGCAGGTCTTCGCCGGAATAATCGTCACGGCAAAGGCGCTACTTTCTCTAACTCTTTTCTTGATTGGGGTGGGGCTATCGCGGGCTGCGCTAAAAAAGGTCGGTGTCAGGCCGCTGGCGGCCGGTGTTATCTTGTGGGTGATCGTTGCCGTTGCAAGCTTCACGGCCATCATGAGCTTCCAAGTGCAGTAAGAGTTGAAGGGGCGCCGTAGATCAAAACCCTTCCATCGTCTCAATCCGATTTGGGGCCTGCATCCCGAAGTTCTTTCTCAATTCGTGTAAGATCCCCAGGCTCCATGGTTGTCGTACCCATGGAGTGACCCTGCCATGCACCATAGATCACGGGCGGTGGAATCGGGGGCTCGTCGGCAGGCGGCGTGCCATTGTCGCGATAGTAGAGTGAGCCGTGTTTTTTTACGGAATACCAGATCCCGATGATGGTGAGTACAGAAACGAGAATAATGACAAACCCGAAGATGAAATCCCAGCTATCCATGGTATGTAAGTGTCAAATTGTTCGAACCGGGGGGTAACAGTAATTTTGGCCATTCAGATACCGGGCCTTCAATTATTTCCGATTTCTCTTATCACACAATGCATCGCATGGCAGAACCGTCAAAATTATGACGGTGTTGAATCCGGGATCCTCACAATTTCAGAGCACTATCACGCATGAATCGAATACTCGTCCCGACCCTTTTGATCGTAAGCCTCTGGCTGGCTCCCTCCGCGAAGGCACAGCTTTTCGGAGAGCTAAATCGACCGCTTAAGTCCAGCACAATGCCCGAGTGGGCGAATCTGCTCTATGTAGAGCCAGTCAGTATCTTCCAGATCGATAGCGCGCTTGCCGCCTATCAACGGACGCATGCCCCAGAGAAGAATCTCTACACAAAGTACTACAAACGGTGGCGTCACCTTGCCGAGAACTACATTCAGCAGGATGGAACCCTGAAGACGGCCTCGCCAGACGAGCTTGAGCGGCAGTATCGGCCTCGCACGGCGAAAGCCGCACAAGTGCAAGGAGGCAGTGCGTGGACGAACATCTCGATGAACACCTATCCGCCAGGACAGGACACAAGCTGTCCATGGCAGGCGAATATCTACGGCTTCGCGATTGCACCCTCCGATCCGAGTATTCTCGTTGCTGGATCTGAACCTGGTGGCATTTATAGAACGACTGACAAAGGACTTAACTGGACGCAGATCGGAAAGGACTACCTCCTTCAGACCGAAGCAATCGCGATCCATCCCAAAGACCCGAACACGATTTACATCGGGACGAGCGGGGCAATTCGCAAATCAACCGATGCGGGAGCAACGTGGAAATCAGTCTTTACACTCGCGAATGTGTGGAGCTATCGAATCGTGATTTCGCCGAGCGATCCTAATATCGTCATTGCAGCTACGAACGCTGGGCTGTATCGCTCGATGGATGGCGGTGCTTCGTGGAATGCTATCTTGAACACCGCGACATGCGAATTGGCGCTGAATCCCACCGACCCAACGGTCGTCTATGCCATGGTAATGGATGCAGCGAAGATTCACTACCAGTTCTGGAAGTCGATGGACGCAGGAGCAACCTTTACGCTCAAGTCAACCGGCTGGTACACCGACAGTTCCAACGCTGGTGGGAGAATGACTGTCTCTGTCGCAGATCCTCAGAGAGTTTACGCGGTGCTTTTGACGCCGAAGAATCCGCAAATATTGCGGAGTAATGATGCCGGAGAATCCTGGCTCATTATGGCGACAGGCAAGACCGATAGCCTGCCATTGACGAATGGTCAAGGATACTATGATCTCTCCATTCTGGCTTCGCCGCAGAACGCTGACAATTTGATCGTCGCAACCACGACGGCGTATCGGAGTACGAATGGCGGACAATCTTTCACTACACTTGGAGGCTATAGTGGTCCATTTCCGATCCACCCCGATATTCAGGACATGCACGCCATCGGCAACGACACCTGGATCTCGACGGATGGCGGGATGACGCTATCGACAGACTTTTTCGCGAGCCCCGGTAATGCTCATGCACGAGTTCGAGGGATAGATGGCTCGGACTTCTGGGGATTTGATGCTGGTTGGAATCAGGATATCATGGTTGGGGGCCGCTATCACAATGGCAATACGGCGATCAGCGAGAAGTATGGCGGACGCTTCATGAGAATGGGAGGTGGGGAAGCTCCGACCGGCTACGTGAACCCAATGCGGCCGAATATCACCTATTTCTCTGATATCGGCGCGTACATCATTCCAGATACCTTCTCCAGCACGTTGAGCAACGTCGCCATTGGCAAGTGGCCGAATGAGAGCTACTATCAATTGGAGTGCAGCCGCATGGCATGGGATCCGCGCTGTTACAACACCGTGTGGATCGGAGCTAAGAACTCTTTATGGCGTAGCACAAATGGAGGGGCAGCGTACGATTCCATATTTGGTGTCAAGGACACCACCGCATGGGTGGAGCACATCGAGATCGCAAGAAGCAATCCTGATTACATGTACGTCACCGTGCGCTCGAACACAACCTATGACGGGTGGATATGGAAATCGAAGGATGGCGGCACGACGTGGGATACACTGAGCAAGTTTCCCGGCACAAGTGGCAGCGAACGCCGTGTCATGAACATTGCCGTCAGCGGGACGGACGAGAATGAGATTTGGGCAGGTCTGAAGAATGGAGGAAAGACGAACAAAGTTTTTCATTCCACGGATGGCGGAAAGACTTGGGAAAACCTAACCACGGCAACACTTGCCAATTCTTCTATTTCAGATATTCTCCACCAAATTGGCACGGATGGTGGAGTCTATGTTTCTGCTGCTGGGGGGCAAGTTTTTTATCGCAATCATACTCTAAGTGATTGGCAGCCGTTTTACACAGGATTGCCAGTCGGTGAGGCGACTCGTGCGCTGAAGCCGCTTTATCGTGATGGTAAGTTGCGTGCCGGGTCCAACCTGGGCATCTGGGAGAGTGCATTTTACGAGCCATCGAAACCCGTCGCCCAACCAATGGTGGATAAACTCACGAGCGCTTGCATTCGGGATACGTTCTACTTCGATGACTACTCATCGCTACTCTACGATAACCAGACGTGGCAGTGGAGTTTTCCCGGAGCGTCATTTACCTCGTCTAGTTCTGTGAGGAATCCGAAAGTCGTCTACGCCGTACCAGGAAAGTACTCAGTGACGCTGACAGTCGCGAATACATTCGGAACCAGCACGCGCACCATTACGAATATGGTCACCGTACTCCCAAGCCAGTGTGGCGTGGATTCCTTCGCCAATGCGGCCCTGGACCTCACTCCTGCAAATTCCTCCGCATCCATTAGTGCGATACCAGCGATGGCAGGAGACACCGCCTTCACGATCAGCGCGTGGGTAAAGCTCGCGCATGTACAGAAGTCATTCTCACAGATCGTGAGCAATTGGTCTAGCAATGTTGGCTTCTCCTTTGGATTTGCGTTTGAAGGCTATAAGGCGAATACGAATCTCACCTTCTACTGGCAGAAGGTACCCTATCAACTCACCTCACCTTTTGATCTCGATACGAATGTCTGGACGAACGTGGCAATAACCGTTGAGCCTGATAAAGTTACCCTCTACAAGGACGGAGTGCCTTGGGTCTATCCTGGTAGCTTTCGAAATTTCGACCTCGCATCCACTCCATTCGTCATCGGTAGCGGACTGCCGGGCCAAGGGGGCAGATTCGATGGTGTGATGGATGAACTGAAATTCTATAATCGCGCGCTCACAGCGCAGGAGATCCGCGAGAGGATGCACCTCATTTACCCTGCTGGGGAAACTGGTCTTGTTGCGTATTATCAGTTTGATGAGAAGAGTCCGTCGCTTATCTATGATCGTACCGGAGATATGCACGCGGCCAGCAGCGGTGGACTGCGGGTTGCTTCCACGGCGCCGGTCGCGACGGGGACGAGCAGTCGGATACATGTCGCTTCGGCTGGCGTGCAGGACTTTACACAAACGGGAGTTGCGTTGCGCTATGGTGCAACCGATACACTTCCAAACAACGATGTGGTTGCTTACCGGCTTTTCGCGCAACCGGACTCGATACCCGAACTCACTGGGATTACAAAATTCACAAACAACTATTGGATCGTCCGCAACTGGGGGAAGAGCGCGAAGGGAAGTGACACCCTTCTCTTTAGTTCTATCGGTCAAATAAGCGGACACGACTCGGCAGATGAGGCGCAAAATTTACGTCTCTTCACGCGCCCGTCAAATGGATTTCGGAATAGTTGGCACTCCGCACCAGCAAGCGCGCTTCAGCAATTTGCTGTGACTCCCGCGACAGTTGGCTTTCCAATGACCGATAGTGGAAGCAGTTATGCACAGTTCATTATCGGTACGATGGGTGATTCACCATTGGAGGTCTCGGCACTATCTGTGGCGATGTCAGAGGGTCTCCTTGGCGTCTATCCAAACCCGACAGATGGTGTAGCGACATTGACCCTCCGGAGCGGTGCCGCAGAAGGAATGCTTTCAGTTAGCGTCAAGGATATTCTTGGTAGGGAGCAACAGCGTTCTGTGCGTACCTGCACGCCTGAATCATCCGTCTCTTTGAAGATCGATCTTTCTAAACTACCTGCTGGCAGCTACGAGGTAACGGTCAATGGCCGATCTACTCTCATAATACGCAAGTAAGCGAGCAAATGAAAATAGAAAAGCCCGTGATGTAGGTATCACGGGCTTGGGGTATTGGGATATTTCTTATCTAAAGTCTTCCATCAAGCTGTCCAGTGCGCTTTTGCCTGGGCAGAGGGTGTCGTACGGTAGCGTGCTAAGCGGGGTCTCGGTTGTGTCCATGACATCGTGCATATCGGCGGACGATTCGTCGATGTACAAAAGGCCGGTCGGTACTTTCCCTTCGCTTAGATGTTCCTGTACGTAGGAGAAGACCTTTGCGCGGTCCGTAGGGTCGTAGCCATCCGGAGTACGGGTAAACTGCATGACGGAGCCGTCGTGCATCGTAACTGCGGTCAGGCCGTTCTTCTTGATGTTCGCGGTGATCTCGTCAGCACCGATGACGAAGTTCGATTCAGTAGCAGAGAACTCGTGTTTGCGCGTATAGGCGTAGCTCTTTGTCGATCCCTCGTGGTCGTTGAACGTAACGCAGGGGGAGATCACGTCGATCAACGCCAGGCCGTTGTGCTTCATCCCTGCCTGAATAAGCGGGATCAACTGCTCCTTATCCCCTGAAAAGCTACGCGCTATGAATGTCGCGCCGAGGCTCAGCCCCAGAAGAATGGGATCAATCGGGGATGTGCGGTTTGCTTCACCCTTCTTACTCTTGGAGCCAACGTCAGCGGAAGCCGAGAATTGTCCTTTCGTAAGACCGTACACGCCATTATTCTCGATGATATAGACCATGTTGAGATTGCGTCGGATGACATGGCCCATCTGTCCAAGACCGATGGAGAGGGAATCGCCGTCGCCTGAGATTCCGATGGCAACCAGCGAGCGATTCGCTGCGCCAGCACCGGTCGCGATCGCTGGCATACGTCCGTGCGCTGAGTTAAAACCGTGCGCACCGCCTACAAAATAGGTCGGAGTCTTCGATGAGCACCCGATACCTGAGAACTTGCCGATCATGTGAGGTGGAAGTGACAACTCCCAGACAGCACGAATGATGGCGGCCGTCACGGAGTCATGTCCGCAACCGGCACACAGTGTTGACATAGCGCCCTCATAAGCGCGAACGGTGAGACCCAGTGCGTTTTTGGCTAGACTGGGATGAGTAACGATTGGTTTTGCGATTGAAGGCATCTCGGAAAATTATGAAGTAAAAATGATGAATTCTGAAAAGGGGAGCGTAGAGCACTTCCCTTATTCTTCCATTGCTACCTCATGTTTGGGTTCGGTCTTCTTTTTTGTGCGTTTATGCTGAATTCCGTCCACGACTGTTTTCGCAGACAGTGGGAATCCACCATAGGAGAGGATCGAGAGCAATTTCTCCTTTGGTACACGTGTTTCGAGCACAAGGAGAGTCTTAAGTTGTCCGTCGCGATTTTGCTCGACGACGTAGCAGAAATCCTGCTCCATTATGAACTTCTCTACTTCTTTGCCGAACGGAAATCCACGCACTCGCATGTAATTTGCGTGGATACCATCGCCCTCAAGGATGTCGATGGCTTCGAGACAGGCCTGATCACAACCACCGACGGAGATGATACCAAACGTTGCGCCCTGCTTGTGCTTGATGATCGCTTCAGGCACGAACTGAGCCGCTGCTTTATGTTTCTTGAGGAGTCGATCCATCACCTCCTGGTACTCCGAGGGTGTCTCTGTGTAACCACCAAGTTGGTTGTGTCCAGATCCGCGCGTGAAGAAGGAGCCTTTGGCGTTCACTCCTGGCAGCGTGCGTGCCGCGACGAAGTTCTCATCGACCGGCGAGTAGCGGTAATAAGCCTGAAGTTGATCCAGTTCATCGGAGGTCAAAACCTTGCCACGATTGGGTTTGTAGTTGTCATCCCATTCCAGGCGATCGACAACCCAGTCATTCATGCCAATATCAAGGTCACTCAGCAGGAAGACAGGTGTTTGAAACTGTTCGGCAAGATCAAAGGATCGGACGGCGAAGTCAAAGCATTCTGCCGGATTAGAGGGGAAGAGGAGAATGTGCTTGGTATCGCCGTGAGAAGCGTAGGCGCAGAGCAGGATGTCCGATTGCTGTGTCCGCGTTGGCATCCCAGTTGAGGGGCCAGTGCGTTGCACATCCACAATTACTGCGGGAATCTCGGCATAATAGGCGAGGCCGATGAGCTCGTTCATCAAGGAAATCCCAGGTCCGGCAGTCGAGGTGAACGACCGTGCGCCGGCCCACGAAGCGCCGATGACCATGCCGATAGCAGCGAGTTCGTCTTCGGCTTGAAGGAATGCGTAGTTGTTCTTCTTTGTGACCGGATCAACACGATACTTCTCGCAGAAGGACTTGAATGCGTCCATCACTGAGGTGGCAGGTGTGATCGGATACCATCCAGCAACCGTCGCACCCGCATAAACAGCTCCGAGCGCAGTCGCCGTGTTGCCGTCGATCAGGATCTTGTTACTATTGGCATCCATCTTCGTGCAATGGAAGGGAAGCGGGCACTCAAAATTTGCTTTTGCATAATCGTAGCCAAGCTGAAGCGCTTTGCTATTTGCTTCGAGGAGGGCCGGTTTGCGACCATACGATTCCTTAATGAGCTCGCCGACGATCTCCATGTCGAGATTTAGTAGCGCTGCAAGAGTGCCCGTGTACATGATGTTCTTCAGTAGAATACGCGTGCGCGCATCCTGAAAATTGTCATTGCACATCTTAGCCAGCGGCACGCCGAGAAAGGTGACATAGCTTCGATGTAAGTCCTCGTGCAAGGGCCAGGTTGAGTCGTACAGGACATAGCCGCCGACGCGCACCTCGTGAACGTCACGACCGTAGGTCTGTGCGTCCATTGCGACCATCAGGTCGTAATCCAGCGCACGGGCGCCGTATCCATCTTTGCTCACGCGAATCTCGTACCACGTGGGCAGGCCCTGAATATTCGATGGGAACAAGTTCTTGCCCGCAACGGGGATCCCCATACGGAACATGGACTGCATGAGCAGCCCATTGGCACTCGCCGAACCAGTACCGTTGACGTTCGCGAGCTTTATAGCAAAATCGTTAATTCGTGTCATTCAGTGAATTTTAAGGCGCTTGGGCGTGCCAAAGATGGCAGCGGTGCGAAGAACAACGATACGTGACGGTTTGCTCCGACCTTGCTGATTTCGTGCAATTATCGGTATCGCGGATGGATTTAACGATTTCTGCCAAAATCTAACCCCCTTCTGTAGCAGAAGGGGGTCAATGTCAAATCGAAGGGAATGGCACTTAATCGAAGGGAATAGCACTTAATTGAACTGCGCGGCGCGTTTCATCAAGTCTTCTATTCCCGGCTCCTTCAAATTGCGCGGCTTTCCCGGATGGATGATGGATACTTGACATCCCTCGGCGGCTTCAACGAGTTGGCGGAATGTACCGGCCGTCACATCACCGATGCTCGCTTGTCTCTCTGCATTATAGACGAACAGCTTGTCGTTGACCTGTGTGCATTCGTTGCACGTCGTGCAGCGTGGCGTCTCGATATAGGGGTCATCACCATGGCTTTCCGCAGTAATGCTGACAGCAATATCAGATGCAGTAACAGGCTCCGATAACACTGGGATGGCGGCCTGTGCTTTCGCCGGCTGCACCGGTGTGGCAGTTGTAGCAGGGTTGGAGGTGATCTGAGAAGCAAACCGCTCGTCAGCACGAAGCTCTGCAATTCTCGCGTGCGAGTTGTTAATTCCACCCAACTCTTGCAAGCTGCGCCACATGCTTTGCGAACGGCGCGTCTCTTCGAGTGCACGACGATTGACGATCGCTCGTTGCAAACGTCCTTCGCCATCGACGAGCGAGATGCAAGGAACCGCGTTGGGAAGCCCAGTGCGACCGTTTACCTGTCCCTTCGATGTCTTTGAATTGGAAAGTGAGTCCGAAATTGTCGTCATCACATCGCTCCAACCAGATTGCGGCACAATCGCGAATTGCTCACCGTATCGCTCATCCATCGCCATGAAGTCGGCGAGGGTGAACGCCAGATCCTCAGAGTGCATTTCCAGCGTCCCGCTCTCATATTCGAAAGGATAGACCGGCCATGGGTCGTGAGGGCTTGGGTTGCTATCGACGACCAACCGCGTCGCCCAGTCAGAGCCCGCAGATGGATCGAAGACAATGGATGGAAACGCACGCGATTCCGTAGCGGCGGCAGCGACGAGGTACGCAGGTACATCGCCGTTGTGTCCTGTTGAGCCCGAGAATACGCTGAAGAAGCACGGCCCCGCATAGGACATGCCGCGAAGCATCGCATTTTGCAACCGGAATAGCTGTGCAGCGGAGGATTGCAGTACGAACACATCTGTCAAACCAATGGCTGTATCGAGCATGTGCCGTGAGCGGGACGCAAGCGCAAGGTGGCGTTCCGGTGCGGCAAGCGACGCGCGCGAAATACCGGATGGCTCCAACAGGTCATCCGTCTGCACCAGCACGCGAACGGGAAGTCCCGTGGACAATGCCTCGACTATCTCCAACGTCTCTTCCGCACCAAGCTCCGAGCTATTCTGACAGACGAGATAATCCGGGAGCGTTGCGAGCATACTTGCGTCAATTCCACCGACGCCAAAGTCCGCGAATATGGCATCATGGTCGGCGACACCTTTACCGCTGCCTGCTTCTCGGTATTCGCCGCTGACTTCCAACTCCGCGATTGCCATCGCTTTAAGCAATTCGATAGCTTCGTTGCGACGCTCCTTGTATGCTTGAAGTGCGCTTGCACAACGGTAGAATGCAAAGCTGTGAAGTGGAGTGTCCGTCTTTGAAGCGGGCGCGTGGAAGTGCTGTCGCTCGATGGTGTCCAACACGCTTTGGATACGGCGGCGGCGAGTCTCAGACAGATTCTGACTTGGTTTTGCCCCAACCAAAATGCGAGACATCGCATCAAAGTTGAACGTCGTTGAGAACGAGGTACCAGACTGCCCTGCGAGACCAGACCTCAATTTCTCCGGGGACCGGCCAGCATTAGAACCCGCTGCTTCCGCATCGAGAATACTATGCAGTTTCAGTACGAGGCGATCTGCCCTTTCGTGAAAGATCCTGGCCTTATCTGCTTGCACGACATTCCACACATGACGCACAACGCGAGAGGGCAACGCAAAATCCACATCAACAAGCTCGCCGTTGGCCTTGAACAGCATCCACAATCTCTTGGCGGAGTCTGCAATCGTGGCGTCTTCTTTACCAAGCTTTGCCGCTGCCTTGTTCCACATCGTCGCAAAATCCAGCACAGTGCCAGTCGTGTGATGCCCAGAGAGACCCCGCCGGAGTTCGCGCTCAAGTTGGTAACCGTGTTGTGCGATTCGATCACGATCAGCGTCATTCTGCAATGCATCGACTGCCTCATCAACGAGTCCGCTCAAAGAAAGCACAGCGCGTTCTGGTGGCCCTTCCACGTTCAGTATGAGCGGAAAGTCGTATCGTAGCGCCGTGAGATCTGCATGACGGGCAAAGAGCGCGGGTCGGTAGCTGCGATTCGTCAGCGGTAGTAGGCCGGAGCCATTATGGTGACCCGTGAGGTAGAATGCGATTTGATCCTGAGCTTTCACTTCCATTGTCGTTCTTCGTTGTGAGTCGATTCCGGTCAATTGCGACTAACGTGTGCGTGCCCATCTGGCCAGATGGTGAATTTGTCGAACTCGGCTTCGAGTCCATTCTTCACGAGGCTCGTCGTGCGGAGCCGTGAGTCGAAGCGCACATCTTCATAGCACGGCACCTCATCGTTGCGATAGAGAATGCCTACCGGGATGGGATCGCTGCCTGAGGCGATCTCGCGCGCGCGATTGATGTCGGACGGATCATGCTCTTGCATCTTCGTGTACCGCTTCGCCAGCTCATCATCGACGTGAAGGCCATTCTCATGATGCAGAAGCAACACTCGGGTGGGGTCTTGCATGTATGCTTCCATGTGCGTCGGCAGCCACTCCGGGCAGCGTTGGATGACGCGGATGAACGCGAAGCCTTTATGATGATACGCGGCCTGGATCGTCTGATAAAGCAGCTTCGGAATCCAGTCCACCACTTGTGCAACGAAGGAGACATTCGATACGCCAAGTGTAACCGTCAGCGGATTGAGCGCATCGAGATAACTGCCGCGTGGGGTTGTGTTTGTCTTTAGTCCAATCGGAGATGTCGGCGATGCTTGCTTTTTCGTCAGGCCGTAGATGTTGTTATCGTGCAACATCGCAGTCATGTTCATGTTGTAGCGAATGGCGTGTATCCAATGCGCTGCGCCGATGGAGCAGCAGTCACCATCGCCCATGTTCACGAACACTTTGAGATCAGGGCGCGCGAGACGAATGCCCTCCGCAACCGGCAATGCACGACCATGCAGACTATGAAAGCCGTAGGTGTTCATGTAATGCGGTAATCGGCTTGAGCAACCAATACCGGAAACGAACACGGTCTTCTCCGGTGGCAATGCCTCATCACGGCAGAGGCGCTGCACGGCAGTGAGGATCGCGTTATCACCGCAACCCGTGCACCAGCGGGGCACACCCTTCTGGTAATCTTCCAGCTCGTAATGCTCCTCGTAGAGTTGAAGCAAGCAGTCATTCACATTGAGCGGTTCGGTTGCCGCTCCGTTGCCATTCAGTACATTCAAGCTAATGTTGTTCATGCCATTGCCTCCTCGATTACGCGGCGCACAGTGTTGGGTTTGAGCGGTGTGCCACGGCACTCGCTCCAGCAGTCGATGTCGACAAGATAACGCGAGCGAAGAAGAATAGCAAGCGCGGAGTAGCGGCGATTACTTCCGTCTATCATCTCGTCGTTGGGTGAATCGCTCCAATTGTTTTCGATGGTGATGCACTTCTTGAATCCCGCAAGTATTTCCTTTATTCCGGGCGGGAGTGGCTGAATGAAAGTCAGATGCAATGAGGATACCTTCTTGCCCTCTTGCCTAAGCAATTCAACAGCTTCCTCGATCGCCCCCTTCGTGCTTCCCCATCCGATGACCAGCATGTCACCAGTCGGATCACCGAAGATGGGTGGCGGGTTCAATGTCTTTTGAAGTGTGGCGAGCTTCAAGCTGCGCGCGCGCATCGAGCGCTGGTTGATCTCGGGATCGTACGCGACGTGACTGTTCTCGTCATGTGCGAGTCCCGTCAGTGTGTGCATTCCGCCCGGTTGACCCGGAATGAAACGACGCGCGAGGCCCGTCTTCGGATCCCAATCGTAGGGCTTTGCACCGGGAGGAATTGCACTTTGATCGATCGGTGGAGCAAGCCAGCCTTCATCGAACACTGGGCGCTTGAATGGCTGTTGCGAGCTTGCAAGATTGGCGTCCGTTAGAATGACGACAACCATGTTGAAGGTCTCCGCAATTTTGCGGGCGGTGATCATCGAATAAAAACAATCTTCTATTGTCGCCGGAGCGATGACGACTTTCGGCGCGTCGCCATGGCTGCCGAAGATCGTCGTCATCAGATCGCCTTGCTCTGTCTTCGTCGGTTGACCTGTACTTGGTCCGCCGCGCATAACGTTGACGACCACGAGCGGAATCTCACCCATCACTGCCAAGCCGATCGCTTCTTGCTTGAGAGAATATCCAGGGCCAGAGGTGATCGTAACCGTACACTTTCCAGCATACGATGCACCGATTGCAAAGCAACACGCCGCAATTTCATCCTCCGCCTGATGCACGATGCCACCAACTTCTTCGAAGGCATCGCTCAAATAGTGTGACGCAGACGTTGCCGGAGTGATCGGATACATCGCGCAGATCTCCATGCCGGAAGCCAGCACACCAAGCGCGAGAGCCGTGTTGCCGTTGACGACAATTTGTGGTTCGGTTGACTTTTCGGCAGGGATCTCGTATTTGAAATCAAGATTCGCATCAGCCCATGCGTAGCCAGCATCGAGCAATGCAATGTTGCTCTCAATGACTTTCGCAGCCTTCTTGCCGAATGTAAGCACGACCTGATCGCGCGCCGATTGAAGATCAAGGCTATACAATCCACACAGAACGCCGAGCGCGAACATGTTCTTGCCCTTCCGCGGATCGGAGACGATCTTGCGGCACTCCTTATCCATCGGGATCTCATATACTTTGTATCCAGCGGAGATGAGCTGCTCGACGGCATCGGTGTAGGACTTCGCCACGCGCTTATCATCGCGCCACATGGATTCCAGTAGGATCGTACAACCAGGCTTCAGCTCCTTCGAGCGAACTCTGCCGAGCAACACCTGCTCGTTGAACGCGATGACAAGATCCGTCTCGTTGCCGCCGTTTGTTACACGCTTCGATCCAAAACGGATTCGGTTGCCACTCGCGCCGGCAACGCTCCGAGCTGGCGGACGTATCTCTGCCGGGATGATCTCCGTCGTCCAAACGCCTAAGCCCATTTGCGCGACGATTGAACCAAAGGACTGCCCACATTTCTGTGCGCCTTCACCAGAATCGCTTATGATCTCGACGAGGTGCTCGTTGAGCCGCGTCACCTTACCCATATAGGCGGATGGCCCCATGCCCGTTGCGGGAACACCATGCCCGTTCGTCTTCTCTTTCTTAACCTTGGTCAGTTCTTCCACTTCCATCATACCATAGCCCTCACTCTCGTAAAATTATGCTCTCGTGCGTCGATTCCAAATAGCGAACCATCAACTCTCAGTGGCCCGACATCTCGTATTCCGAGATACGCCTTCATCCCACGCGCCGCCTTACGGCCCGCGCCCATCGCTTCGATCACCGTTGCCGCACCTGTGACAATATCACCGCCAGCGAATACGCCTGCAAGCGATGTCATTAGATTCTTATCCGTCTCAATGTACCCCCGCTTGTTCAGCTTGAGTTTGGAGGTCTGTCCGATGATCGGATTCGCATTCGTACCGATAGCATAGACCACTTCATCGGTCTCGATCTCAAACTCGCTTCCGGGAATTGGCACCGGGCGGCGGCGACCGGAATCATCCGGCGCGCCAAGCTCCATGCGAATGCATCGAATAGCATGGACGGAGCCCTCGCCATCATCAATGATCTCGATGGGATTCGATAGCCAGTGGAATTCGATGCCTTCCTGCTCTGCATGATGCACTTCCTCCGCACGCGCGGGGCACTCTGCCTTCGAGCGGCGATACACACACGCAACGGTCTCCGCTCCTAATCGCTTGCTCACTCGCAGCGCATCCATCGCAGTGTTGCCTGCACCAACTACTACGACATGCTTGCCAAGCGGAAGCGGTGTGTCAACGTTCGGGAAATCACGGGCGCGCATGAGGTTGCAGCGCGTGAGAAGCTCGTTCGCGGAGAGTACGCCGTTGAGTGAATCACCAGGAATGCCGAGCATGGTTGGGTAACCCGCACCAGTGCCGATGAATACGGCATGGAATCCCAACTCCTCGATCATCGCCTCAATGGTAAAGAGCCGACCCACGAGCACGTTGCACTCGAACTTCACTCCAAGCTCCTTTAGCTTTTCGATCTCAGCATCAACTACAGTATTCGGCAAACGGAAATCAGGAATGCCATAGCGAAGCACGCCACCCGCTTCGTGGAAGGCCTCGAAAACCGTGACGTCGCATCCTGCCTTCGCCATATCCGCAGCGCACGCCATTCCGGATGGGCCCGAACCGACAATGCCAATCTTAAATGAAGAGCCGTTCGCGCTCTTGGTTGGCTGTATGTATGGTTTGTTCACCCAGCCGTTCGTTATTGCCAGATCACCGATGAACCGCTCCATGCGACCGATCGCAACGGGAACAAGGTTCTCGCCAACGGTGCAGACACCCTCGCACTGATTCTCTTGCGGACACACTCGTCCACAGACGGCAGGGAGCAGATTGGTCGCGGTGATGATATTGTATGCGCCACGATAATCCTTCTCGCCGATCTTTTGGATGAAGTCCGGGATGTTGATGGAGACGGGGCAACCGGCGATGCACTTGGGGTCGGGGCAGAAGAGGCAGCGTTCGGACTCGCGAATGGCCTCCAGTTCTGTGTAGCCGCAATTGACTTCTTCAAAGTTGCGATTGCGGATGAGGGGATCGAGTTCTCGTACCGGTGTGCGTTCCTGGTGGATCGTTCGTACCGTGCGCTTCTTTGCCATTAGCTTCTTGCTCTGTTGTCTATCGTACTTGCAGTATCATGCTGTCGCCAGACTGGGTTCATTCATTCGACACGATGCCGTCCAGCGCTCCGTTGCGACACGCTCCTCTTCTTTGTAGCGCTTCAGGCGAATTATGAGATCGTCGAAATCGACTTGATGACCGTCGAAGTCGGGGCCATCGACACAAGCGAACTTCACGGTCTCGCCAACCTTTACTCTGCATCCGCCGCACATGCCAGTGCCATCGACCATAATGGGATTGAGGCTGACCATCGTCTTTATACCAGCAGCGCGTGTTGCGTTTGCGCTCGCCTTCATCATGACGGGTGGGCCGATAGCGACAACTTCTTTAATATCGGAATGCTGCTCCATCGCTTGCTTGATACCGTCTGTCACGAAGCCATGTATTCCGGCGCTACCATCATCGGTGCAAATGATAAGTTCATCGCAGATCGCGCGGAATTTGTCCTCCCAAAAGACGAGATCATTCGAGCGGAAGCCGAGCACCCCAATGACATACGCACCGCTCTCTTTCCAAGCGCGCGCTTGCGGATAGACTGGAGCAACACCAAGTCCGCCACCAACGCAGATGACTTTCTTTGCTCCAGAGAGATGACTCGGAATTCCCATTGGCCCCGCCATGCCGTGCAGCACGGTGCCAACCTGACACGTCTGCTGCATCTCCATCGTCGTTTTGCCAACGGCTTGAATGACGAGGGTAATGGTGCCTTTTTCGCGATCGAAGTCGGCGATGGTGAGCGGTACCCGTTCGCCGGTGGCGTGCGACATCACGATCACAAACTGCCCTGGCTGTGCGGCGCGGGCCATCTGCGGGTGATGGACTTCAAGCATGTACGTGACTGGGGAATAGTCCTCACGAGCGAGGATCTCGAACGGCTGATACGCTGAGGCGGCGGGAGTGGACATATCGGTTTCTTTACTCCAAAAGGGGAGTGAAAGAATCATACCGAGACGAAATTCAAGCAAATATCCTTACGGCGGTCTGCATTTAGTAAAGTTTCCTTATTGTCTCGTAAGAATTCTTTACCTCAGGCACGCAATGTGAGGTCGTTTCGCGAACATACTAGTCCTATGCGGGAGAACGAAATGGAAGTGTTAACGCAATCGAACCTGCTAAAAACGCATATAGCCCGAGGCTCCCGCCCCAGGCTACACGCGCTTCTTTCACCTTCACCACATTAGGTCACGGGCCTAAGCCTCATTGACCTTTCAGATAATACAATGCTTTTGCCGCTTTCAAAAATTCCCCAAGCCAGATGGAAAGCGATGAAATCGCATACATAATAGCTTTCGGGCTTACCGTGTGCAATATCCGCATTT
Organism: uncultured Ignavibacteriota bacterium; assembly: GCA_903900335.1. Classification (GTDB taxonomy): domain Bacteria; phylum Bacteroidota; class Ignavibacteria; order Palsa-1295; family Palsa-1295; genus PALSA-1295. Next base: position 193,159 of record CAIUMP010000062.1, read on the forward strand.
ACGGATATTGGATCAGTGATCCTTTACAGAGGGATTAGTCCCGATCACTGGAAATATGCCGATGCTCGCGCTTGCGAAGGCGCGGCATGTTCGGCGAGGTTTCGATTTCCTCATCCTGCATTTCCGGCTCCTCGCGCTCTTCGGGTTCGTCCATGAGGTCAAAATCGGAGAGACCCTCTTTCTCCTCGTTCTCATCGCCGGCCGTGGCGGAGTAGGCGTCGGTGATGTCCTTGTTATGCTTTGGACTAAAGAAGCGGAATGCATCGCCAGTCAGCTTATCATCCAGCACCAGCTTGATGCGCATCAAATACTTAAGCTGCAAATTGAACAGCGGGGACTTGAATCCGGCCGTAAGCATGTCGCGCAACATGGGGTGGACGTGCAGGATCAATCGACGCTCGTTCGAGCCAGCGCGGAAGCGTTCGAGCCAGCGCTCGATCTGGTGCGTGAGCGTCGTCTTGCTGACGAGCAGTCCTGTGCCGCCACAGACGGGACAGGTATCAGATAGCGTCTGAACAATTGACTGACGAATACGCTGACGCGTGATCTGCATCAAACCGAATTCGGTGAGCGGCAAAATCGAGCTCTTCGCACGATCTTTGCGAAGCTCCTTCTTCATCTCATCATAGACCTTCTTCCGATTGCGCTCTTCGGCCATGTCGATGAAGTCGATGACGATGATGCCGCCGATGTCACGCAGTCTCAACTGCCGCGCAACCTCTCGTGCGGATTCGAGATTCGTCTTCAGCGAGTTCAACTCCTGTTCACGCCGCGCGGCGTAACGCCCGGAATTAACGTCGATGACGACCATCGCTTCGGTGTGCTCTATAAACAAATAGCCACCGGATCGCAGAGGTATTTTTCTTGTCAAAGTCTGTTCAATTTGGCTTTCGATATTGAAGCCATCAAAGATAGCACGCGTGCCTTTGTATTGCTCGACTGTGCCAGTCAAATTTGGCGCAGCCCACTCGACGTAATCCATCACCTCGCGGTACATCTTCTTGGAGTCGATGACGATGCGGGTGATGTCCGGCGTGAAGAGATCGCGCATGACGCTCGATGTGAGGCTGGAATCCTGATAGACAAGCTGCGGAGGCTTCGTCTCACGCACTTTGCGCTCGATCTCTCGCCATTGTTCGAGAAGTTTTTCCAAGTCCTCGCGAAGCGCAGACTCTTCCTTGTTTTCCGCGACAGTGCGAATGATAACACCCAACTCGCGTGGCTTGAGGGAGCGGACAATGCGGCGCAAACGCGTGCGCTCGCGAACTGAATAAACCTTGCGGCTAATACCAATACCCGGCTCGAATGGCACGAGAACGACGAATCTGCCCGGCAGAGAAATGCGGCTCGTAACACGAACGCCCTTGTTCGCAAATGCTTCTCGTGTTACCTGCACAAGAATAGATTGATCCGGCTCCAGCGAAACATTGTTGCCGAGCAACGAGGGGACAGGTCGCGAACCATACGGAGTCTTTGTTGCCGGGCCAGTCCGCTGATTTGCGAGACGGAGTTCGATCTTCTTGTCGGAGCCAGCGCCGAGTTCTATCGGCTTCGGAGCGTTCTTTTGTGCGAGCCCGCGATCGTTCGAGCGCGAGGGGCGTCCACCGCGTCCGCCACGAGGACGATACACTTTTTGCTCGGCGGCTGTTGCGCCTTCCTCGACGAGATACTCTTCCTCGTCTTCATCGTCGTCGCTGATCTCGGCCTCTTCTCCAGCTAAAAATGCGGAGGAGCTTTCGTAGGAATCGCCGACATCGGAGAAGTGGAGGAATGCGTCTTGTTCGAGTCCGACATCGACGAACGCGGCGTTCATTCCGGGGATGACTTTCGCGACGCGTCCGAGATAAATGTCGCCTACGTGGCGCTCGGTTTCGGGAGTCTCGACGAAGAGTTCGACGAGGTGGTTGTCTTCTGTTATTGCAATGCGGATCTCATTCTCGGTCTGTGCGTTAATGATGATCTCTTTGCGGAGTCGTGCTGTGTTGTAGCTCACGGTGCCTTCGGGTTGCAGCGTACTCCCCATCGTGGCGTTTGGATTTTCTACCGATGATCGGTCATAGTGCATGACGATCAAACGAGTAGCGCCAGCCGGGGTCACGGCTGTAATCAGTTGTGTCTCGAATCCTCGTGATGACTACGTCAGTGCTGGGTGAGCAAGAGTTGATGTTGAGCAGAAGGATTTCCACCAAGACCAACGCAGAGCAGAGCGAGTGTTGCGTGGTGTGTGGAGATGGCCGCGGCGAGAGAGTGCGGCGTCGTGCCTGAAGGGATCGCTAAGAAGCAACCGACGAACAGACCCACTCAGAGCGAGTGGAAGTGAACGGCGGAACGAGCGTTGAATCTTCCATGATGCGTGGCCTGCTCGGGCATCGCCGGTTACCGGCGATGGGAGAGGACTCTCACAACCTGCGTTCCACGAGGAAGCACCGCGTTCACGAACCGTTCCAAGAAGAACGTTCGCGAAACGCGCGGCGCTCCGAATCCATCGGCCACGAAAGAGGCCTGCGGATCCGAACCGGTTGAGGATGATCAGGAGATAATAAACGAACTTCATCGACCGAAGTGTCTTCAGGACTCATTCCCAAAAGCAGACAGAAACGGGGGCATGGGTTTTCCGTTCTGCATTCAGGCTACCCTGCACACGGCAGGGCGAAATAGTCCTCGTTAGGAGCACCGTAACCGAAACGCGGAGCGTCGCGGCGGGGTACCGTTTGTCGAACAACTGCTGTATCAACTCTCGAAGCAACCGGCCTTTCCGGTCTATCCGAGGTGTTAGTGTAATGTGGTTTGGTAAAAGTCGTCGCACAATCCGACCCCTTTGAAGAGAAGCCGAGAACCCGCTTTGTCAGAGCGGCCCGAAGCAGCCCAACGAGGGCCAACAACAGGGCGCGATTCCCATTAACAATTCTCGAACAAATGTGAAGAAATCAATATCAAATCAGACGAAAAAGCCCATTTCGAATGAATTTCACACTTTTGTCCTCAGAAATGAACACACCCCGGAACAGAATGCTTCCCGCTCTGTTGATTCTTCTTGAATGAATAAGGATGGTATCGAAATTTACCCGAATCTCCCGGATGCCGCTGCTGCGGCTGCCAGCGAGATCGCACGCATTTCGGCGCAGGCTATCGCCGAGCGGGGAAGATTTACTCTAGCGCTTTCGGGGGGGAGCACGCCCCGTGCGCTGTACGCGATTCTCGCAGAGGACTATAAGGATGCAATCGACTGGAAGAATGTCCTGCTGTTCTGGGGAGATGAACGCTACGTCCCTCACGATGACCCCGCGAGCAATTTTCGGTTAGTCAAAGAATCTCTTCTCGACTTCATCCCTATACCGGCGGAGAATGTCTTTCCGATTCCAACCAGGAACCCAAATCCCGAGGTCGCTGCTCAAACTTATTCCACTACACTCCAATCTGCATTTGGCGAAAAGCACCCAACCTTCGATCTCATCCTCCTCGGTCTCGGACCCGATGGTCACACAGCATCACTCTTTCCCGGAATGGATTTGGATAAGGATGCGGACAAAGTAGCAATCGTCACGAATGCACCGTTCGTGCCGCCTGTGCGAATATCACTGACGCTCGCACTCATCAATCATGCGAGGCATGTATTCTTCCTTGTATCGGGCAAGGAGAAGGCGGGGATATTGCTGGAAGTGTTAGAGAGCAGGGGGGATGAGGAAACGAAGTATCCGGCGGCGAGGGTAGAGGGGGATGTAAGGTGGTTTGTGGATAGGGATGCGGCGGGAAATATATAAGATCAGCTTCCTTGCACCACCATCCCCGCGCGCTGCACACTCCCATTCATGCGCACTTCGCACCAAAACACTATCGCGTGCGGCTATGCTTCCCGCCAATGACCCACGATCAATAATGATCCTTGCAGGAGAAGATCACAATCTCCTCATTATTTAACTGGTATACGAGACGATCTGTCTGCGTAATTCTTCGAGACCAGCGACCTCTGAATTGACCTTTCAGCGGCTCCGGCTTCCCGAGTCCCGTAAATGGCTGACGCGTAATGTCTTCAAGAAGTCGGACTATCTTGCGATAAATCTCCGGATCAAGTTGTGACCATTCGTTGAACTCCGCGAAGGCTCGAGGCGTGAAAGCGAAATTCCTCATCATGCAATCGCATGCAGCTCATCAAGCGTCATTCTGACCATCTTGCCGCCATCCTCGACATGCCGTATTTGCTGTTCAAGAAACTCCACTTGAGCAGGATTATCGAACGGATAATCTGCCGCAGTCTCCTCGTCCGTTTCATGGACAACAACTTCCAATTCGCGGTCTCGAAACATCGCTCGAAGCTTTTCCAAAAAACTTTCATTCAGTTCACCCGGGTGTAGCCGGAATGTCGTCGTCATTATGTAAGTCTCCTTTCTAAATCGTAACGGTTTTCCAGGCTGGTTTCATTCCATGGCTCACTCTCCCTCCACCACCATCCCCGCGCGCTGCACACGCCCATTCATGCGCACTTCGCACCAATACACTCCCGCGTGGCGCGGCGCTGCTGGCCCGACACCCGGCTCCCAGGTGAAGGTGTGCTCCCCGGCGGCTAACTCCCCCTCGAACAACCGCGAGACTTCCTCGCCGAGGAGATTCACAATACTGACGCGCGCCGCACCGCCCTCGGGCGAGGTGAAGCGGATGGTGGTGGAGTGGGTGTTTTACATCTGTGCTTCATGAACTCTCCATATAATTCAACGACTTACGGCTTTTTGTCCGTGAGACAGAAATAGTTTTCCATAATTATTTTGCGGTTCCCGGAGAACCGACGATTAATGTGTGACAGACAAATCCAAAAGTACCGTTTCATCGTCTATCTTTTCAATTGTAAAATCGGTCCTTCCATAAGCCTCTAAATCCTCCGGTTTAATGAACGCTCCCTGGGGCAAACCAAAACGCTGCCGCAGATACCTTCCAAGCTCCCTGTTGTCATTAGTAGATTCGATCCCTTTTCTGCCATCTTGCGCTACCACGCAATCAAAACTTTTACCATCATCGGTAATAAGCGAGAAATTATACGCCTTCTCAGGAAGAAAGCCCTCTTTGCGCGAATCACCCTTTAGGCTAAGATACGCTTCGTTTGGCTCCCTCGGAATATAGATTTCTTCCCCGTGCCGCCGAGTCAACCTCCCTTTGCCCTGACCCCAATTTAGGCCAGATGCCCCCGGTACTTGACCCCTCCGATCAAGGAAGCTTATACGTACACGCTGATCAGGAATTTCCCACTCGATGTCGCCTGGAGGAACGCTACCCGTAAGAAGCGGAGGACGATGCCCGAGAGGAATCTCCTTTTTGTGATCGGGGATATAGACTGACCGTCGCAGTAGCTCGTCGTAGAATGCTCGAATTTCTACAGGGTGTTCGTCGCTAATCTGATTAATCTGACTCTCGCTGAAGAATCCAAACTGGCTATAGTTCGCAGAGCCAGCAAAACCAACGATTGGGCGGTCATCCTTGTACCAAGAGTAAACCTTGCTATGGACTGGCGGCGTTTCGAAAAGGTAGTAGCCCTTGAAGCGACCCCTGAACTCGTTGTGTAGCGATTTGAACGCTACATCATCATTTTTCTCCCCCGGCATACCGATAATCAAGTTAACAAGTACTTTCTTGTTATTCCGCATCAATTCGACGAGGTGGCGACGCGTGAATGTAGCGGATGCGTACCCGCTAACAATGAAGAGAGTATTGGCCCCGTCTGCGGGGTCGATTAAAACGGTCTTATAGAGGTTGTTGACTTGCAAACCGAGGACAGATCAGTTCAAACGGTAGCGAGTGAAAGTTGATTAATTGGTGCCTTCATCAACCGCGGTAGAGTGGCAACGTGGGGCTTTGCGACTGCCACTGAAGGGTAACTTATTCCGGCAAAGGAGTTAAGAAGGGCTTTAAAGATTACCCTGGCACCCATCGGCGGCACGGCCATTCCGATTTGCCTACGTACGCTCTCCTTTGACCCATAGAATTCAAAATCATCAGGGAATGTCTGAATCCTTGCGCGTTCCCGATTAGTCAAAGCCCGATTCTCAGACCAATGGTAAACATGCGTTCCGCCGCCGCCGCTACCCGTGATCGTATATGAAGGCTTTTGGGGGTCAAGCCGCTTATAAATCTGACTTATGCGGACTGCCTTAACTTTTAGGCGTAGCTCGTCGGGCATTGTTGCCGTAAAGGCGTTCTGTCCTGGTTTAATGTGCTTCAATCGTTCAACCACAGATTTCGACTGCGCGGTATACTCGTGATTCGAAGCACCTGGTGGGATTGGTGGATCGCAAAGCGCCTGTTTCGCTGTCCGCATCTCATACGTCGGCGCAGGAATTTTGAAAGTCACGTCGATGTCCTTTCTAATGCCGACGATAATGAAACGATGACGAGCTTGCGGTATTCCGTATTCCTCAAACTTATAGAGGTGCGGGAATAAATTATAGCCCGCTCCTTCAAGTTCTCTTAAGATCGTTTTTAGCGCCCCACCCTCGTTGGAATTACGCAATCCTCCAACGTTCTCCGCAACAAACCACATCGGCTGAAATCGCTTCAGTGCCTTCACTCCATAGCTATAAAGCGGCCCGAATGTTCCGTTGATACCCTTCTGCTCACCGACGATGCTGAAGTCGTTGCAGGGAAAACCGAACGCCAGCCCGTCGATCGCCGAGATTTCCGAAAGCCTGTCATAATCAAGGGTCAAGATGTCATGGCAGACCACACTCCGTGGATCGTCAGGACAGATGTTCCTGCGATACGTCTCGCAAGTGTCCGGATGATAATCAGTCGCCCATGCGTGCTTAATGCTGAATTCTTCAGCACCGTTCGTAACTGCAAGGGATTGTGCTCCCATCGCAATCCCTCCGGGTCCGCAAAATAATTCGCCGAGTCGAAATTCCATAGCCGGGTTCACCGAGTTAAGTGTAACAAGCCCTAAAGTGGTTGACCAAAAGCCAACACTACATTTTTTCGAATAGTACCTTTATTACCCTATTGAAATAGGTGCCTATCAGTTTCGTACCAATATACGCACATCGCAGAAACCGAATTAGAAATGTCCCTGAAATGTTTTTTGAACCTATCACGTTTTCTTTACTTGCGATTGGCAAAGTACTAAATCGCATCTGAACTTCGGCACTTAGTTTCATGAAATACCCAGCACACACCACTTCCACACCCGTCACAGGGGAGCAGGCCAAGCGGTTTTTGCGCATAATTAGAAGCGGCGGGATTATCACTAATCCTCAGCGCGAGGAGACGATTCGACGCATTGCAGAAGCGCGTAAAGCTCGTTTGGAGAAGGCTGCATCCGATCCTGCAAATCGCAGCGAGTTCTTCTCCCAAGAAGTCTTTTCCTGATTCCACGTTCCCTCTCTTTCCTGCCACTACTCCCCGCACTTTCGCGTTCGTGTCTCGCGTAGCGGAGAGGCGAATCATTTAACATCTGGAGGAAAAGTTTGACGGGCTTCGGCACGTCGCGGCATTATGGCAGAGTTTGTCCATTTACATAATCACACGTACTACTCGCTCTTAGATGGGGCGTGTAGCATTCCGGCGTTGGTGGGCGCGGCGAAGGCGAACGACATGAAGTCCGTCGCGCTGACGGATCATGGCGTGCTCTTTGGCGCGTTCGAGTTTTACAAGACCGCGAAGGCCGCCGGTATCAAGCCGATCATCGGCTGCGAAGTGTATTTTGTCAACGATGGTTCGGCCACCGAGCGCGAGCGGTTTCAGGACGCCGAGGGCAAGAACAAAGCCTACAATCACCTTATCCTGCTTGCCAAAAACGAGGTCGGATACCAAAACCTGATGAAGCTCGTTTCGCGCGGGCACACGGAGGGCTTCTACTATAAGCCGCGCATCGATATGACGATGCTCGAAGAGCATCAGGAGGGCCTGCTCGCAATGACGGCCTGCGCGGGCGGCATTATCAGTCCGCATCTCATCTCCGGCGATTACGACAAGGCGCGGCGCATCAGCACGAAGTTCAAAGATCTCTTCGGCGATGATTTTTATATCGAGATTCAGGATCACGGGCTTGCGTATGAAGAGAAAGTGCGCGAGTCCGCGCCACGTCTTGCGAAGGAGTTGGGGATCAAGCTCGTCGCCACGAACGACTGCCATTATATTGAGCAGCGTCACGCAATGGCGCACAATGTTCTGCTCCACATCCGCGACGCCGGCAGCAAGGACAAGACCGATCTGAACGTCCTGAAATACGGCACCGATCAGAACTACTTCCGCTCGTCTTTGGAGATGACGAAGCTGTTCCAGAAGTGGCCGGAGTCGATCGAGTCCACGCTGGAAATCGAGGAGAAGTGTAACATCACACTCTCGAAAGATTTCAAGATGCCGAAGTTTCCGATACCGGAGGAGACGGGCATTACAACCCTTGAGGGCTATCTCGAACATCTCACGAAGAAGGGTCTCGACCGTCGCTTTAAGGTGATGACGAGGGAGATCGAAGAGCGGACGGAGTTCGAGCTTGGCGTTATCAACACGATGGGCTTCGCAGGGTATTTCCTCATCGTGCAGGACTTCATCGCGGAAGCGCGAAAGATGGGCGTGAGCGTCGGACCGGGGCGCGGTTCGGCGGCGGGTTCGATGGTGGCGTTCGCGCTGGGCATTACGAATGTCGATCCGATCAAGTACAATCTGCTCTTCGAGCGCTTCCTGAATCCCGAGCGCGTGTCGATGCCCGATATTGACATCGACTTCTCGGATGACAAGCGCGAGCTTGTCATTGATTACGTGCGCGAGAAGTATGGGCGAGAGTCCGTCGCGCAGATCATTACATTCTCCACGCTCTCCGCGCGCGCGGTGCTGAAGGATGTTGGTCGTGTGCTCGGTGTGCCGCTTGGTACGATCAATGATCTGACGAAGTGTATCCCGGTCATCATGGGTCGCGTAACGCCGCTCAAAGAAGCGATCGAGTTGCCGGAGATGAAGGCGATTCTGAATGCGCGAAGCGGTGATCCACTGATAGAGAAGCTGCTGGAGTATTCCCTGATACTCGAAGGATTTGCGCGCGCGGCCTCGAAGCACGCGGCAGGGGTGGTTATCGCACCGGGAGACATTTCGAATTACGTCCCGCTCTATAAAACGCCGTCGCTCGATTCGTCTGTGACGCAGTTCAACATGAAGGACGTGGAGGAGGCCGGTCTTCTCAAGATGGACTTCCTCGGTCTGCGGACGTTGTCCATCATTGATTCGACTCTCGCGCTGATCGAGCAGAACCATGGCGTAAAGATCGACATCGACGAGATTCCGCTTGATGATAAGGAGACATACGAGTTGTTTGGTCGCGGAGACACCATCGCAGTCTTCCAGTTCGATTCGCCGCCGATGCAGAACTACATGCGTGCGCTGAAACCCGAAAACATGGAAGATCTCTCTTCTATGAATGCGCTGTATCGTCCGGGCCCCATGGAGCACATCCCGGAGTTCATCGAGCGGAAGCATGGGCGGAAGAAAGTGGAGTATTTGCATCCGAAGCTGGAGCCGATTCTCGCCGAGACCTATGGCGTTATCGTCGTGCAGGAGCAGGTGATGCGTATCGCGCGCGATCTCGCTGGGTTCTCCCTCGCAAAAGCCGATGAGATGCGCCGCGCGATGGGAAAGAAAGACCTCGCGAAAATGGAGACGATGAAAGAGGTCTTCATCAAGGGATGTGTTGCGAATGGGGTGCCGGATAAGATTGCGAAGGAGATATTCGAACGGCTCGCAAAGTTTGCGTCCTATGGATTTAACAAATCCCACAGTCTTGCCTATTCGCTGATCAGTTATCAGACTGCGTATCTCAAAGCGCATTACACGGCGGAGTTTCTCGCGGCGAATATGACGCACGAGATGAACTCCACTGATTACGTCGTGCAGCTCATCGACGAAGCAAAGAAGTATAATATTCGCACCTTTGCGCCGGACGTGAATCTCGGTGGCATTCCGTTTACCGCAACATCCGATGGTATTCGCTTCGGGCTTGCGGGTATTAAGAACGTGGGGGAGAAGGCCGTTGATGAGATCGTGCAGGAGCGCGCAAGGAATGGGACATACTCAACCATCTTCGATTTCACATCGCGACTCGATACGCGATTAGTCAATCGGCGTGCAATCGAAGCGCTGGTTGAAGCCGGCGCGTTCGATTCCTGCAATGCGGATGGGAAGGTGCCTTCAGCGTATCGCGCTGATCTCTTCGAGAATATTGAACTCGCCTTGCAATACGGGACAAAGGTCCGCGATGAGAAGGCGAGCCCACAGGATTCGCTCTTCGGTGACTCCGACACTCCACACATTCTCCCGCCGCCGCCGCTAGTCGAAGCATTGAAGCGGTGGACGGAATCTGAGATGCTTACGCATGAGAAGAAGTCTATCGGTTACTATGTAAGCGGACATCCGCTCGAACCCTATCGCACGGACATTGCAAGCTTTGCTACGCACAAAGCCAGCGGACTTGCAGATGTTCAGCAGAATGAGGTTGTACTCGCGGGAGGTGTAATCGTTGCCATCACGCGCAAGATGGATCGCAACGGCAATCATTTTGCGATCGTGAAGCTGGAAGATTTCACGGGGAAGATAGAATGCATCTTCTGGAGCGACGCATACAAGAAATTCGAATCGCTTATTCAGGATGAGAAGCCCGTCTTCGTTCGTGGCAAGATTCGCAGAGGCGGTCCCGACGAAGCGCCGAGTCTTGTCGCAGATGAAGCATCCGAGATCACCTCCATGCGCAAGAAGATGACGCGTGGTGTTCTGCTGCGTATGTATGAAGGCGAAGACCAACAGAAAGCAATACAGGATGTGAAGAGCATCTGTGCGCGATACAAAGGCGAGTGTAATACCTTCATCACCATCGAGACCGCACAGGGTGCAACACGACGCTATAAATTGGGTGATAATTTCAAAGTCAATCCTACGGACGAATTGGTGAAGGAATGCGATAGGATGTTCGGGACGAATCGGCTGTTGTTTTGTAGGTAGGTCTAATCGATTGTTGCCTGATTAATTCAGTTTATCCAGCGCTTCCGTCTGCTTCTTAGCAAACGCAATCTTGTCATTGGAGTTGAACCCACTCGGGTTGGAGAGCTGACAGTGGGGCAGTTCCGCCAGTTGCCATCGCTTGATGTGGTCGAAGCCGGAGGTTGTGGCTGCCGTGAAGAGCTTCTGCTCGAAATCGTAATCCACGGCAGCATTGGATGCGCTTGCCGGGTTCATGTCGTTATGCAGATAGATGTAGGTGTTCGAAGTGAAGAACAGGCGGAATTCCGTTGGCCGGCGGTACCATGCTTCGCAAGCATTGAGGAAGAACATCATGTCATCGTAAAGTCGAAAATCTTCGCCGTACGCGCTGCGTGGAAAATGGGCGAGTGCGGTGCGGTGCAGCAGAATCGGGCGAGCCGGAGTTGCACACTGTTGAATATGCTCAAGGAATGGATTCTTCATCTGGTGAGTGAGCCACCAATTCTCACAATCGTCGAACCACGAGACGAGCCGCCAGTCGTTTCCAAGCCCGACGTGGCGCACGAGCCGCTTTTCGCGTGTAAGGGAGTCATTCGTTTGTACCGCTAGGCAGTGCACGGGATCGGAGAGCGTCTTCTCAATTTGGTGAAATGCCGTTGGATAGAGGAAGTCGTCGCCGTCGATTGGGATGAGGTAATCGTATTCTGTAAGCTCCTGGAACAGAGCGAGCACGCTGTTATGGCCGCGGCCCGGTCTTCCATTGGAATCGGACACGACGACCCTGACAGGGGTGCCTTGCATAACCTGGAGGATATTGGAGTGGTGGCCGGGGTCGATCGAGTTCACGAGCATGACCACGTCAAAGGACAGTCGGTGGTTTTGCTGCGAGGCGACACTCTCCCAACAGAGTCGCGCAAGTGCCGGGCGGGAGCTTGTGAGGATGCAGACGAGTACTCTTGGCATTCTGATGCGTAGGACGACAGGTAGAAGATTTAGTCACTAATTTCACGAAGAACGAAAGCCTGTGGAATTGGATTCAAACTCAAGAAATAGCTTGAACGCATTTAATGCAATGATGTGGAGGCAAAGGAAGCACAACGATGGGTAATGGCATTCAGCAACAGGCCGCAGAGGGACAGAAGGACCTTTGCGTTGTCCTGGCGTGCGACGCGAATTTCTTCCACCAGTTTCAGCAGTGCCTTGCTAGCATTCGGAAGTGGCCGCTGCCGTTTTCCTTTGACATCCGTCTTATCGGGATAGACCTTGAGCCCCAGCAGTTGTCGTGGTTGAACGAATCGGGAGTTCGAGTAACGACGGATCTCAGCGTGTTCCCGCAATTCAGTGCCGGGTCTAGGCACCTGATTGGAATGACGTGTCGTCCGGTAATCCCTAAGGTATTTCCTGGCTATCGCGCCTATGTGTGGGTTGATTGTGATATCCGTTTTCTTCGGCCCGAAGGGCTTCTCTTCTATGGGGAGCACGCCTTGAACCCGGGCTATTCGCTCGTGATTGCGCATGAGACAGAGCCGACGTACAGCTACAATATCGATCCGGGATGGGGCAGGCGGTATCATGAAGATAATTTCCAGCGGATGAAAGATGAATTCGGAGTAGAGATCGCTGAGTATTTGCGGTACTTCAAGCTGTACAACGCCGGGATCTTTGGAGCGAGGGCAGATTCACCGATCTGGGCACGCTACGAGCGAAATTTACAGATCAGCATGCGGCTCGGTGCACATTGGGGGCGTGAACAGGATGCGTTGAATGTATCAATTGCAGAGGTAGGCTCCATTAAGCACGCGCCGAGCACGCACAACTGGCTCTGCTGTTTCAGCACGCCGTATCATGATACACTAACAGGGGATTGGGTGAGCCCGCAGGAATCGGGAAGGAAGATCGCCGTCGCACACCTCTCCAACTCCAACGCGGTCATTACGTATCAAAATCGTCAATGCCGAATGTATGAGTTTTATCAATCGATTGGACTTACGGAATGATCGAAGTCGAATTTCCAGCGAAGGACTATGTCTCGCCAGGCTTCCAATGTATAAAGCCGGATGCCAGCTTTCCGAACATGATCGTTTCTGATCCCTCGACATGCGGGTGGCAGTATTTGCGTCGGACGGGACAGCACAACTGGTATAGAGATCAGCGCTTGCCGAATATTGGATTTGCGAACAGAGATGAAGCGCATATTCTGTATAATGCTGCCATTAACTTTCGAGGAAAATCAGCATTGGAGATCGGGTGCTTTCTTGGCTGGTCGGCATGCCACTTGGCGCTTGGGGGAGTGAGTCTGGATGTAATCGACCCGACGTTGGGTGACCCTGGATATCTGGAGAGTGTACAAGCGTCCTTGTCCCACGCAGGTGTACGTGGATCGGTTCAGTTATGCGTAGGTACGAGTCCTGAAGGAGTGGAAAGACTTGCGAGCGAGCAGGGAAAACGATGGTCTTTGGTCTTTATTGATGGCAATCATGATTTTCCTGGTCCGGTAAAAGATGCAGTGGTGTGTGAGCGGTACTGCGAGCCGGACTCCATGATTCTCTTCCACGATCTGCTCTCTCCTCATGTTGCCGAAGGCCTGCAGTACTATCGTTACCGCGGATGGAAAACTCGGATCTTTCATACCTCTCAGATCATGGGTGTTGCATGGCGCGGGGACGTCAAGCCAGTCGCTCATATTCCAGATGCATCCGCTAAGTGGGAAATACCATCTCATCTAGTGGATTGGCCGGAGTCTGAGTGATGGCGGAAGGTTATAGGCGACGTGGAAAGGGACGAGGTTGTCGCACGGCCCGATCCAACTTCAGGGAATTGCATAATGGTGCGCCCTGTTGAAACCAACGCTGGAATCAGACGTAAATAACCAGCGTAATTGAATTGCTAAGAATAGCGAAAACGTAGATTTCAGGAGAGTTATGACAACAACAGCAGGCACAGTCGCCCCACTTCACCTTACCGACGCAACATTCGAGCGTGATGTCATCAATAGTGACAAGCCGGCGCTTGTAGATTTCACCGCAACATGGTGCGGGCCATGTCGCGTGATCGCACCGATCATCGAGGAGCTCGCCAACGAGTATCAGGGCCGCGCCGTCATCGGCAAGGTCGATGTTGACGAGAACCCAGAAACGGCGATGACATACGGTATCCGTTCGGTACCGACGATGCTCATCTTCAAAGGCGGACAGGTCGTCGACCAGATCATCGGCGCGGTGGGCAAGGAGAAGATGCTGGCCAAGCTGACCCCTCACATGGCTTAAGCTTTTTACCTTTTACGGAAAAGGGCGGACGCTGCTTACAGCGTCCGCCCTTTTTGTTGCTACTTGCTTGAACTGGTGGTTATTTATTCACCACCAGTTTCTTCGTTACCCGGCCAGAGGATGTCTCAAGCCGCAGGTAGTAGGTGCCGGGGCGGATGGAGGAGCCGTCCACCATGATCGAGTGCGTGCCCATGTCAAGAGCGCCATCCTGCACAGTCTGCTGAACGCGGCCAAGCACATCGAGTAGAACGATGCTGGTGTGGTCACGGTCCGCAAGGGTGAAGGTGACATCAGTCCTTCCGGAGAATGGATTGGGTGAAACGGACATCGCCAGCATTTGGGCGGCGACACTTGGCGCAACACCGCTCGCGGTGCAGGACAAGCTGTCGATCTTCGTACAAACATTATTATCTACATCCGTCGTGGCGATCTGGACTCCAAACTTACCAGAGACGGAGCTGTGGAAATTCACGACGAAGTTGGTCTGCTGCGTGCCATCGGAGATACCGGTGGATGAAGTGAAGGCCGCCGTAGAATTGTCCGGCGCGATGTCATGCGTCCAACCAACATTTGCGGATGCGGAAAGTACTGTTCTTCCCCCGAGTGGTGTGACGAGGATCTTCGTGACGGCCTTTCCGGTGCCGCGATTATTCTGTACGGTAAGCATGCCGGTACAATCGGAATAGGTGCCACGAACGCTGTCGCACTTCGGTGCGATGGTGCAGGTGGCATTGACGGTATCAATACCGACCGGGGTAGTGCCATTTGCAAGGTCGAATGTCAAGCAGCGGATCGGCACGTTGGCGCCAGGCGTCTTAGGCACAATAGAGAACATGATGTCGACGCTCTGACCGAGCCCAAGTTCCGAAACATTACCCTTGGACGTATCATAAAATAGCAGAGATTGTGGCGCACCCGCTTGACTTACTGCCCACTTGCCTTGCGTTGCTATTCCAGTCCCCGTTGCGAATTTGCCATCCGCAGCCGCAATCTGCAGTCCGACAGAATGCAAACTGGAGTTAGGTACATGGGTATTTTTGATCGTTAACTTGTAATCGCAGCTTCCCATCGGGGTCAGGGTAGCAACATCAGGTTTCGGTACGACCGTGACGCAAGAGTCGGTGTATGAACCCTGATCGATCGTATCGAGCGCTGCACCGAGCGCAAGCCAGTTGATCGTGAAATTGTTGCCGGAGGGATTATCGACGAACGTTCCAAAAGAGCTGGTCGTACCGCCTCCGAATGCAAGCGAGGGATCACTCGCTACAAACGTGACGGATTTCTTATCAGCCGAAATGGACTTACCCCAATCGGCATTGGGCGCGGTGGCCGAGTTGAATGTGACTCCAGAAGTCGCGATGTTCAGAATCAAACCCCCGATCGGTGAGGGCGGCCTGCTGTTCGAGATATGATAATTGGAAAGCAGAGTATTGAAAGTGCAGGCCTTCGTGGTATTCGAGACATGCACAGAATCTGCATTGTTCGCGACGGAGCCAATACCCGGAGTGAGGCTTGTTGAGGAGATAGTATCGCGATCGATGAAGGCACCGCTATCGGCAAGCACCTGGGTGTTATAGGCACGCCAGACGAAAGAGAAGATCTTCGGCTGCTGGTCACTGCGAAGGCCAAGCATGAAGCCGTTCAGGTCGTGCCCGGAGGAGATGCCCTGCCCGTCAGTATGGAAATACGCGGTGTATGACAACACGGAGTCGAGTGTCCATCCCGAGGGTGCGTGTGCATCAAGTGGCCGGAATTGGCCGCGTGAGGGATCGAGTAACTGAATGCTAAGCGCCTTGATAGCATAACTCGGTGAATTGAGCGATTTTACATCGAAGGTAAAACCCGGGTCCCCATTTGGCAGAATTGCTGCTGTCAGGGAAACTTGATCAAGTGCGGTATAGCTCTGATAGAGTGTAGGAGTAACCGTCCATGTCCCGGTCGTCAGGTCGTTTATCCACGAGGTCTTCCACTGGATCACGACAGGTTTATCGTATAACTGATAGGGAACATCGAGGGAAAAGGAGAATGCTGAAAGGGTCTGACCTGTCTTGATCGTGGTAGAGACATAGTCGTACGAGACCTGCGTAGTGTCGGTTCCAACGGGGGATGTTGCTACCCAGTCGGAGGCTCCTCCGCTTGTTCCACTTGCAAGAAATGCAATTCCCGGTGTCAGGATCTTCAATCCGATATGCTTAATGTCAAATTTCGAAGGATTGCCGTTGCTCACACTGAAATTCCAGCCAGTGATCTGCGTGTGGTCGACCGAAAGCTTGGTCGAATCCTGCGCGAAGGATGGCGCAGAGCCGAGAAGAGCGAAAACGAGGAGCAGAAGACCCCGAATGATTTTGGAAGAGTTCATATAGCGCACTTGCATAGAATGATCAGAACCGCAGCCGTCTTACGATCGGATAACGGTCAGGATATGGGATGATCCTGAAGCAATAAGAATCCGTCCCATGGTGGTTTGTTACAACGTCGTCACACAAAAATACGCGATTTTTCGTGCCAATGCCGAAGAACCGCTCTGCCGGACC